>NZ_FOSL01000006.1 GCF_900114255.1 Neomesorhizobium albiziae
TGCGGCGAGGTGATGACCATGCCAGGCCTGCCCAAAACACCCTCATCCGAAAAGATCTTCCTCAACGGCAAAGGACAGATCGAAGGGCTGTTCTAATCAAACAGCCTCTGGAAACTGCCTGAAAAATTACCGAAACGGCGCCACACGGCGCCGTTTCTGGTCAGGCCGGAATCGGGCGCCCGACAGGCTTACGGTTTCGAGACGCTCCTGATCAATTCTCGGGCGGCATAACGCGCCGCCCGTCTCCACGCCTCGTCATTGTCGCCGCGGAAGGTGAGCAGGCTGTTGAAGACCAGCTTCCTCGTCGACACTTCGTAGACCTCGAGACGCGACCATAGAACCAGCGTGCTCATCTTCTCGACGGCGCCAACGGCGACGAACCGCGCGCCCGCATCCCTGGCGTAGCCGGCAAGCTGGTCGAGGGTCAGCGTCTCCCTGGTGCAGCGCGGCTCTGGGCATTCCATGTCCGCCAGCGTGAACCGGCCGCTCTTCGAAAGCTCTTCGTGCAGGATGTCGTCGAAGCGCTGCAGGCGTGCAGCATGCTCGGCCTTCTGGTCGCGCAGTTCGCCCGATGAATCGACCAGGAAGAAACCGGCAAGCGCCAGCGAAGGGCGATTTTCGCGGGTCTCAGCCTTCGGTGAGGATACGGCAAAAAGGACGAATATGGTTGCGATCGTCCATGCGAGCGCCGTTCTCCAGGCTCTGGCCGGCGCCTGGTTTCTCCCGTCCGGCAAAACACGGCTGTCCATGATAGCCTCCCGACGCGGCAGCCGACTGGACCGCACGGCCCGCCGCAGCGACAACCGAGCTTAGGAGCGGCCCTTGTCGAAGACAATCAAGGCCGGCTTGTCCATTGGAAGGAGACGCGCGGTCGGGCTTGGCCCTCAGGCCTGAACTACAGGCGCATGCGGGCCACGGTCTGCCAGGTCGGATCGCCCCGAGATGTCAGGCGCCGATCCGATTGACGGCGTCCGTCGACAACCGGACAAGCCTGTCGAGAAACACGAAGAAAACGTCGATGCTAAAGCCAAACACGAAGGCAAGCGCGAAGACGCCCAGTCCTACCGCCCTGAAGTCTTCGTTGGCGTTGAACATGCCGTTCCAGAGCCATGCCAAAATCATTCCGGAAAGCGCGCCCAATGCCACGCGATGCAGGGTCCGGGTAAGCGACGGGTCAACGGCGCGCGGATCGAGCACGCGCCTCATATAGTACATGAGTGCGCCGAACGCCCCGAAGAGGCACGGCAGAACCATGAATGAGTAAAACGAAATTATGCTGGAGACGGGCTTGCTCAGCACCGAAATGAACGGGACCGAATCCGAATAGTAATTCAGGCCAAGCTTGCAGTTGAGATCGATAACTTTCATGACGTCGATGCCGAAACGATCCTCCAGCGAGGCCTTTATGATTGGCGGCAGGTTATCTATTGCTTCTGAAGAGCCGTTCTCAAACCTGCCAATGTCGTTGCAGAACGTATTGCGCATGCCGACAAAACGGGGAGAGTAGCCGTAGCCATTGCTTGCCTGTGGCAGGGAATCGCAATTCGAACGGCTGCGCGTCGTGACCTTGCCTGCATCCTTCGGCGCGCCCGAGGCGGCGGCTACGAGTTGCACCGGCCGTTGGAGCAAAAGGCAGGCCCAGCGGGTCGACGTGCGGTTCAGCCACGACGACATCGTTTCCATTCCCATGAACGGATAGGTCGCCTGCTTCTGAAAGTCGCGCGTTTCCGCTTCCAGGGCGTTTATCTTCTGATCCAGTTCGGTGAGTTCCGCCACATACTGTTGAGAAGCCTCCTGGGCCAGGCGGTATTGATTGTCCACCGGATCGCTGGGCGGTGAAATGATGCCTTTCATGACGGCGGCGGAATTGATCGACTTTCCCGGCTTGTCGCCGGTCGCGGCGGTTGTGATGTTTGCGCTCGAGCCATCCTCCAGCCTTGCCTCGGCATAGAGCAGATTGCGCTCCAGAATGCCGAATTTCTGCAGGGGTTTTTGTGCTTCCAGCGCCGCGAGGTCGGCTGCGAGGTCGACGCCTCGGTTGTAGATGTGCGTCAACTGACCGACGACGAACATGAAGAAGATGGAGGCGAGAACCAGCGTGGCCAGCCAAACGGATTTCTTGCGGTCGATTTTGACAAAGATTCCACCGGACGAACGGAGGTTCAACACAGCCCCGGCCGGCAATGTCGACACGAAGCTCGTGAAGAGGGCGTTGAGCTGAACGACGTTGGGGTCGCCCATCGAAACCCTGTTGATCCCGGCTTTTTCTATCGCGGACACGCGCGTGAGCAACTCACCGCTTCTCTGGTCGCCGATCTTGCGAAAATAGGAAGCGAGGAGTTTGGCGTCGTCGACAAGTTCGACAATGTTTGGGTCAGCCGGCATAACTTCCCCCCAAGGATCAGCCCAACTCGCCCCGGACGTACCCGTTGGGCGACAGGCAGCCGCACGGCGCGCCGGGCGGCCCCGGCGGGTTGGCCCAGCACCAGAAGGTTGGCGTGAAACAGATGGTGCCCGGAGCGTGCGGCGGCACCTGTGCAAGCGCGACACGCCCGAGCAAGGCAATCGCAATTGCAGACAACAGTACGATCAACTTCCATCCATGCGGCATCGCGACTGCTTTCCCAAGAAAACTTAAATCACGAAATATTGGACGTCAGTACATGAAAGTAACTTATGAGAAACTATTTTAAACAAACATTATAGCTATATTTCTTTCCAGAGGATGTGAAGTTTCTCACAGTCCCCTTTCTTTGCTTTCAGTACGTGGCGGTGCCTGAAATGACGGTCGGAAGCCTCGTTGCGCACCGCCCGACGTGCTGCCCCGTGGAGGCTCAGCTCCCGCGAGCCGGCCGTGCCGGGTTGCCGACGACCGTCGCATGGGCCGGAACATCCCGCGTCACCACCGAGCCTGCGCCAACGATTGCGCCGTCGCCAATTGTGACGCCGGCCAGAATGATCGCCGCGCCGCCGACCCAGACATCGTTGCCGATGGTCACCGGCCGGGCGATCTCCAGGCCCTTCAGGCGTTGCGCGGCGTCCTTGTGATGCTCGGCGCAATAGATCTGCACGTTCGGGCCTAGCAGCGTGCGCGAACCGATGCGGACCTGTGCTGTGTCGAGGATGGTGCAGCCGGCGTTGAGGAACGTGCGTTCGCCGAGGCTGATGTTGAAGCCGTAGGCGCAATGGAACGGCGCCTCGATGCGCGCGTGTTGACCAACAGAACCCAGCAGGGCGGCGAGGGCCGGACCCATGCTGCCGCGCCGGTCCGGGTCCATGGTGTTGTGTTCGTGCAGGGCGCGGCGGGCAACGACGCGCAGCGCCTCCAGTTCATCATCGACGCAGCAATACCAGTCGCCAGCCGCCATTTTCTGCCGTTCGCTCAAGTCCAAGGCATGGTCTCCGCTATCGTCGCGAGCAATGCGAACCATAGATTGTGCGGCCGTGCAAACACCGCAGAAGGTCCGGTCAGCCGGAGATCGCCTGCCGCGCCTTCTCCTCCAGCCATTCGGTCATCTGGCGGTAGGGCACCGGGCCATGGCTGACGCGGGCGACTCCGAGTTCGGCCAGGCGCTGGCGTGGCGGCACATGGGCAAGCGCGATGATGTTGACCGGCAGCGCGGTTGCCTTGCAGAGTTTTTCGATCAACGCCTCGTTGCCCAGGCCCGGCGCGAAGAAACCATGCGCGCCAGCCTTTTCGTAGGCATGCGCGCGCTCGACCGCGTCGAGCAACGCCTCGCTGTGTTCGTCGGGCTTGGCCTTGAGGAAGATGTCGGTGCGGGCGTTGATGAAGGCGGGGACGCCGGAAGCCTTGACCGCTGCGGCCGTTGCCTCGATGCGTTTCACTTGCAGGGCGATATCGTGCAGGCCGCTGCCGCCGACGATCTGGTCCTCGAAGTTGAAACCGACGGCGCCGGCCTCAAGCGCCCGCGTGATGGTCTTGGCGACGACCTGCGGTTCGACGCCGTAGCCGCCTTCCAGGTCCATGGTGGCGGGAAGCTCGACCGCGGCCACGATGCGGCGAAAATTGTCGAGCGCGAGATCGAGTGGGATCTTTTCGGCGTCGGCGAAGCCGAAGGCCGCGGCGACCGGCCAGCTGCCGGTGGCGATCGCCCTGGCGCCGGCCTTCTCGACGATCTTTGCGCTGCCCGGGTCCCAGACATTGTAGAGGACGACCGGATCGCCCTTGACGTGCAAGGCGTGGAATGTGCGGGCGCGTTCGATCTGGTCGCTCATGGTGTCTGCCTCGTCTCGCTGCTCGAATTTCTTTCGACGGCAGATTACCGCCGGGAAGAGGCGTTTCGGTAGGGGCAGCAAGCAATGGCGGGATGGCCACGCCTCACGGCATAAGCTGGCCGCCGTTCACCTCGATGACCTGGCCAGTGATGTAGCCGGACAGTATCGCGGAAGATAGGAACAGATAGGCGCCGACGCATTCCTGAGGCTCTGCGGCGCGGCCCATCGGGACGCCGGCGACCTGCATCTTCATTTGTTCAGGCGTTGTCCAGCGTTCGTGGAAGGGCGTCAGAACGAGGCCCGGGGCCACCGCGTTGACGCGGATGTTGTCGTTGACAAGTTCCTTGGCGAGGCCGCGCGTGACGTTTGAAACGAAGGATTTGGCCGAGCCGTAGAGCCCGGCGCCGCCGCCGGCGCCGTTGCGCGCGGCGACAGACGTGGTGTTGACGATGAAGCCGCCGTTCTTCTTCAACCAGGGCAGGGCGGTGCGGCAAGCGGTGACCACGGAGCGGGCGTTGAGGTCCATGACCTTGTCGTAGTGCGCGTCGGTGAGTTCGCTGTAGGGAATGCGGCCGAGCATGCCGCCGGCATTGTTGACCAGCCCGTCGAGGCGTTCGAATTTTTCAGCGGTCTCCTCGACGACGCGCACGACATCGGCGCTGACCGAAAAGTCGCCCTGCACAAGGAAGACCTCGCCGCCGGCGTCGCGGATTTTTGCGGTGAGCTTTTCGGCGGCCTCGCGGCTCTGGTTGTAGTGCAGGCCGACCAGGCATTTCTGTGCGGCGTAGGCTTCGGCAAGGGCAGCCCCGATGCCTGTGGAGCCGCCGGTGACCAGCACCGCCTTGCCGGCGAGATCGGGAATCGAGAGCGCTGAATTCTGGCTGGGCATGATTGCTGTCTCCGGCAAATGCGGGAGACGATACGATGCGGGCAAGGCGCTGGCTGCGTCAACAGCGGCGGCTGCATATTATTGGCTGGGAAGTCTTGCCAAGCGCTGGCCTATTTTTTCTGCCTCGGCTAGCTTGATCCACGCGACCGGGACAGACATCTTCAAGAAATCCGGCGCGACAGTGCTTGCCGACGAGAGCGATCTGCCGACGCGTGCGAGCCGTTGATCTGGCAAGCAGCCGGTTGAGGGGAAAAATGTCGATATTCATCTTTGCGCTTCTGATTGGAATCATCGCCGGCCTGCGCGCCATGACCGCGCCAGCGGCGGTGGCATGGGCGGCCTATCTTGGCTGGCTGCCGGTCGCCGGCACCTGGGCAGGCTTCGTGGGGCACTGGATCGCCGTGGCGATCTTCACCATCGCCGCACTGGCCGAACTGGTCACCGACCAGCTGCCATCGACGCCGAGCCGCAAGGTGCCGCAGCAATTCGGCGCCCGCATCGTTACCGGAGCGCTATCCGGGGCCGTCATCGGCACGGCCGGCGGCGCAATGCTGGTCGGGCTTATCGCTGGCGTCATCGGCGCGGTGATCGGCACCTATGGCGGCGCCGAGGCGCGGGCGCGGCTTGCCGGCACGTTCGGCAAGGACCTGCCGGCAGCGCTGATCGAGGACGCCGTGGCGATCCTCGGAGCGTTGTGGATCGTCTCGGCGGTCGTGTGATGACAAAGTTCGACGCCATCATTGTTGGCACCGGACAGGCCGGACCATCGCTGGCGGGCCGGCTGACCGATGCCGGCATGACCGTCGCCATCATCGAGCGCCACCATGTCGGCGGCACCTGTGTCAACACAGGCTGCAAGCCGACCAAGACGCTGGTGGCCAGCGCCTATGCCGCGCACCTCGCCCGCCACGCCGACGATTATGGCGTGACGCTCGGCGGCGGAACGGTCGGCATCGACATGAAAAAGGCGAAGGCGCGCAAGGACGCGGTGGTCAATAGTTCGCGCAACGGCAACGAGAGATGGCTGGGCTCCATGAAGGGCTGCACGCTGCTCAGGGGCCATGCGCGGCTGGAATCGGCGCGCTCGGTCAGCATCAACGGCGAGTTAATCACCGCCGACCGCATCTTCCTCAATGTCGGCGGGCGTGCGTCGACGCCCGACCTGCCAGGCATCAAGGACATCGAATACCTGACCAACAGCACGATCCTCGACCTGGAGACGCTGCCCAAACATCTGGTGGTGGTGGGCGGCAGCTATATCGGGCTGGAGTTCGCGCAGATCTATCGGCGTTTCGGCGCCGAGGTGACCGTGGTGGAAAAGGGCCCGCGGCTGATCGGCCGCGAGGACGAGGACGTTTCGGCCACGATCAAGGAATTCCTGGAGGCCGAAGGCATCCGGATCAGGCTCAACGCCGAATGCATCCGCTTCGCGCCGCATGGGAAGGAGATCGCCGTTGGCGTCGACTGCACGACCGGCGCGCCGGAAGAGATGGGATCGCATGTACTGCTTGCCATGGGCCGGCAGCCCAACACCGACGATCTCGGCCTGGAAAAGGCGGGCGTGGCGGTGGATGCGCGCGGCTATATCACGGTCGACGACCAGTTGCGCACCAACATCGACGGCATCTGGGCGCTTGGCGACTGCAACGGCAAGGGCGCCTTCACCCACACCGCCTACAACGATTTCGAGATCGTCGCGGCCAACCTGTTCGACAACGATCCACGCCGCGTGAGCGACCGGATTTCCACCTACGGGCTGTTCGTCGATCCGCCGCTTGGCCGCGCCGGCATGACCGAGGCCGAGGCGAGGAATTCGGGCCGGCGGGTGCTTGTCGGCAAAAGACTGATGAAGAATGTCGGCCGCGCCGTGGAAAAGGGCGAGACATGGGGTTTCATGAAGGTGCTGGTCGATGCCGACACCAAGGAATTGCTGGGTGCGGCTATCCTCGGCACCGGCGGCGATGAGGTCGTGCATGGCATCCTCGACGTGATGTACGCGAAGGCGCCCTACACGGTGATCCAGAGGGCGATGCACGTCCATCCGACGGTTTCCGAACTGATCCCGACGGTGCTGGGAGACCTGAAGCCGCTGGCCTGAGAGCCAGGTATCGCCGGGATCCGGGAAATCCGAGAACGGCCAAGGCCGCCCTCGGATCAATATTGCCAACCATGCCCGGTGGGCCGGTTTCAATGGGCAGTCGAGATTCCAGGCTGGCCGATGACGGCTTCTGCCTCGCTGTCGACCAGGATCTCGTCTGTTGACGTGGTCAGATCTCCGTTGAGAACGCGGTTGGCGCGTTCGCGATCGATGTCGCCTTCCCACGCTGCCACCACCACGGTGGCTACGCAGTTGCCGATCAGGTTGCCGAGCGCTCGCGCCATTCCCATGAACCAGTCGACCGAAAGCACCAGTACAAGGCCGATGGCAGGAATGACGGGCAACGCCGACAGCGTGGCTGCAAGGACGACGATCGCCGATCCGGGCACGCCATGGGCGCCTTTCGACGTCAACAGCGACACGCCAAGGATGACCAGAAGGTCGCCGGTCGAAAGCGGCGTGTTGGTTGCTTGCGCAATGAACACCGCCGCCAGCGTCAGATAGATCGAGAAGGCGTCAAGATTGAAGGAGTAGCCCGTTGGAATGACCAGGCCGACCGTCGAGTCCTTGATGCCCAGCCGTTCCAGCTTGCGCATGACCTGGGGCAGCACACTGTCGGAGGATGCGGTGCCGAGCACGATCGTGAGTTCTTCGCGCAGATATGCCAGCAGCTTGATAAGGCTGAAGCCTGCAATTTTGAGTATCAGGCCGAGTACGCCGAACACGAAGATAATGACGCTCATATAGAACAGCGCGACGAGATAGCCGAGTTGCTGCAGCGACGCGATGCCGTATTTGCCGACCGTGAAGGCGATCGCTCCGAACACGCCAATCGGCGCGAGCCTGACGATGAAACCGATGACCTTGAAAAGGACTTCGGTCGTCAGCCCGATGAAGTTGGCGACCGGCTGGCCGCGTTCGCCGAGCAGCGACAGGCCGGCGCCGAACAGGATCGCGATGAGCAGGACCTGAAGGATATCGCCCTTCGCAAAGGCATCGACGACGGTGGTCGGTATGATCCGCAGCAGGAAATCGACGGTGCCGGTGACTTGGCTGACTCTCTCCGTGTAGGTACTCATCGCGCTTGCGTCGAGGGTCGCGGGATCGATGTTCATGCCGGCACCAGGCGCGAAGGCGTAGGCGACGACGAGGCCCAGAACCAGAGCGATGGTCGTTACCACCTCGAAGTAGATGATAGCCTTCACGCCGACCCGGCCGACTTTTCTCAAATCGCCGGCGCCCACGACACCGTGGACCACCACACCGAACACCAGCGGCGCGATGATCATCTTGATAAGCTTGATGAAACCGTCGCCGAGCGGTTTCAACTGGGCCGCAAAGTCGGGCCACATGACGCCGACCAGCACGCCGAGTACGAGCGCTACGACCACCTGGCCGAAGAGTGATTTCAGAAAGTTAGGCATGTGTTCTCCTCTGATTGGCGGCCGTTGATCGGCTTCTTGTCTCGCCTGTGTTTGGACGGAGCTTCTGTCTTCGACGCGGTCTCCCTTGCATGCCGACCGCGCGTTTCGCCCGCGCGACAGAACGCTTTCTCGCGGGGTGTCACATCATGCATCGACTTGGGTCCATAGGTCCAATATATTGTTTGGTTAGATCAAGATGTTTTGGATATTGAAGGTAGCGAAGTGGAGTTGCGGCATCTCCGGTACTTCGTAGCGGTTGCCGAGGAACTCAGTTTCACGGCAGCCGCCGGCCGGCTGGGCATCTCGCAGCCGCCTTTGAGCCAGCAAATCAAGGATCTGGAGGACGAACTGGGGACGGCACTTTTCGAACGGACCAGCCGCCGCGTGGAACTTACCGCTGCCGGCGCAGGATTGCTGGAGCAAGCCCGCGCCATTCTCATTCAAGCCGAGCAAGCGGCCCTGCAGACACGGGCGATCGGTTCCGGGCAGGTTGGCCTCATCAACATCGGCACCACCGGATCGGTGCTTCTCGGATCGCTGGCCGAACTCATCGCTGCCTTCGGCGAACGGCATCCCGGTGTCGTGGTCCGCATTCACGAAATGGGGCCACTGGAGCAGCAGACGGCGCTGCTTAACCACCGCATCGACATCAGCTTCATAAGACGGCCACGTCACGAGCCGAATCTCATCACCGAGCTCGCGTGGCATGAAAATGTCGGCGTCGTGTTGCCCGAAGCGCATCCGCTGGCAAGATACCGGCAACTACCGCTGTCGGCGCTGAAAGATCAAAACCTCGTCTTCCTTCGCCTCAGTGACTCGCGCTTTGCGCGATATCTCCAGGATTGCTGCATCGAAGCGGGCTTCATGCCGCGCATATCGCACGAGGTGGTCGAATCCTATTCGCTGACGAGTTTGGTAGCGGCTGGTCTCGGCGTCGCACTCGTACCTGAAAGCGTAAAGAGGCTTTCGCGGCCAGGGGTCCTCTACCGGCCTCTCAAAAGTCCGACGCCGATCGCCGATGTGGAGATGATGTACCGGCCGGACCGCTCGGAGGTCGTGGAGCGGTTGGTCCGGCTGGCGCGCAATGTTCTGAACCCCGTCGCCTAGCTCCGGCGCAAGGCATTGCGCGGTGTACAGGGGCAACTTCGGACCCGCTCCCGCAAATCCCGCTTGCTCCCTCCCTCATTCGCCGCTATGGAATTTGCCATGAACACGCCTTCGAACAAGAACCTGTGGTGGTGGGCCAGCTGACAGCGGCCTTCGAAGCGCGTGCGCGTGGATTTCAGAATGGCCGCAACGGATTTCCGGGCGGCCTTTTTCTTTTCAGCTGGCTTTCCGGATCCCTGCCTGGGAACGGATGGAGACGGGAATGACAGTCGAACTGCTTGAAAACGGCGCCGAACGGTTTGTCACCGCAGGCGGCGTCGCGATCACCCGGCAGCGCCACGAAACGCCATATCACGGCGCCATAGAGGCCTATATCGACGGGCTGAACACCCGACGCGGCGCGGTGTTTTCCTCAAACTACGAATATCCCGGCCGCTATACGCGCTGGGACACCGCCATCATCGATCCGCCGGTGGTGATTTCGGCGCGCGGCCGCGCCATGCGGATCGAGGCGCTCAATACACGCGGCGAGGCCATGCTGCCGACGATCGCGCTGGCCATACTGGCCGAGAAGGACGTCACGCTGACCCAGACGACCAAGCGCCGCCTGGCCTTGAAGATTGCCGAACCTGGCCGCGCCTTCACCGAAGAAGAACGCAGCCGCGTGCCGTCGGTGTTTACGGTGCTGCGCGTCATCACCAACCTGTTCAAGACGGACCAGGACGCCAATCTCGGCCTCTACGGGGCGTTCGGCTACGATCTCGCCTTTCAGTTCGACCCGGTCGAGCACGTGCTGACCCGCCAGGAGAGCCAGCGCGACCTGGTGCTTTTCCTGCCCGACGAGATCCTCGTCGT
This sequence comes from Neomesorhizobium albiziae, assembly GCF_900114255.1. GTDB lineage: Bacteria > Pseudomonadota > Alphaproteobacteria > Rhizobiales > Rhizobiaceae > Neomesorhizobium > Neomesorhizobium albiziae. The sequence continues at coordinate 10,610 of NZ_FOSL01000006.1, forward strand.
CGACCACTATTCGGCGAAGGCCTGGCACGACCGCTATGACTACGCCGGCGACGGTTTTTCGACCGAAAACCTGCCGCGGGAGCGGGCTGAGGAGCCCTTCAAGCCGGCCGACCGCATTCCGCCGCGCGGCGACCACGAGCCCGGCGAATATGCCAGCCTGGTCGAGAAGGCGAAGGAGAGCTTCCGGCGCGGCGACCTGTTCGAGGTGGTGCCGGGGCAGATGTTCTACGAGCGCTGCGAAAGCCTGCCCTCGGAGATCTGCCGGCGGCTGAAAGCGATCAACCCGTCGCCCTATTCCTTCTTTATCAATCTCGGCGAAGGCGAATACCTGATCGGCGCCTCGCCGGAAATGTTCGTGCGGGTCAACGGGCGCCGGGTGGAGACGTGCCCGATTTCGGGGACAATCAAGCGCGGCGAGGACGCCATCTCGGATTCGGAGCAGATTTTGAAGCTGCTCAATTCCAAGAAGGACGAATCCGAGCTGACCATGTGCTCCGACGTCGACCGCAACGACAAGAGCCGGGTGTGCGAGCCGGGCTCGGTGCGGGTGATCGGGCGGCGGCAGATCGAGATGTACTCGCGGCTGATCCACACGGTCGATCATATCGAGGGGCGGCTGCGCGAAGGCATGGACGCGTTCGACGCGTTTTTGAGCCACGCCTGGGCGGTCACCGTGACCGGAGCGCCGAAGCTGTGGGCGATGCGCTTCATCGAGCAGAACGAGAAGAGCCCGCGCGCCTGGTACGGCGGCGCCATAGGCATGGTGCATTTCAACGGCGACCTGAACACAGGGCTGACGCTGCGCACCATCCGCATAAAGGAGGGCATCGCCGAAGTTCGCGCCGGCGCTACCTTGCTTTATGATTCCGTGCCGGAAGAAGAAGAAGCCGAGACCGAGTTGAAAGCCTCCGCCATGATCTCCGCCATTCGCGATGCGCGCGCCGGCAATGCCGCCGCCGCCGAACATCAGTCAGCGCTCGTGGGGGAGGGGGTCAACATCTTGCTTGTCGACCACGAGGATTCCTTCGTCCACACGCTCGCCAACTATTTCCGCCAGACCGGCGCCACGGTCTCGACGGTGCGCACGCCAGTGGCCGAAGAGCTATTCGACCGGCTGAAACCCGATCTGGTCGTCCTGTCGCCGGGACCCGGCACGCCGAAGGATTTCGATTGCGCCGCCACCATCAGGAAGGCCCGCGACCGCGGCCTGCCAATCTTCGGCGTCTGCCTCGGCCTGCAGGCGCTGGCTGAAGCCTATGGCGGCGAACTCAGGCAATTGCATATTCCGATGCACGGCAAGCCGTCGCGCATCCGGGTATCGAAGCCCGGAATCATCTTTTCCGGCCTGCCGAAGGAAGTCACCGTCGGCCGCTATCACTCGATCTTCGCCGATCCGGTGCGGCTGCCGGCGGGTTTCATCGTCACCGCGCAGACGGAAGACGGCGTGATCATGGCCTTCGAGCACGACAAGGAGCCGATTGCGGCCGTGCAATTCCATCCCGAATCGATCATGACGCTGGGCCACAATGCGGGCATGCGGATGATCGAGAACGTCGTCGCGCACATGCCGCGCAAGGCCAGGGAAAAAGCGGCGTGATGATCGATCTACCTTTTCCTTCTCCCCGTTTGCGGGGAGAAGAAAGCTAGCCATGTCGGACTCCAAGCAGAAAGTCGCGACACTCGCCGCCTGGTCGATCATCATCGCCCTGGCCGTCCTGGCGCTGAAGGCGTTCGCATGGTGGATCACCGGGTCGGTGGCGCTCTATTCCGACGCGCTGGAATCGATCGTCAATGTGATCGCGTCGGGCGCGGCACTCTATGCGATCCGCATCAGCCACAAGCCGGCCGACCGGGGCCACCCATTCGGCCATCACAAGGCCGAATATTTTTCGGCAGTGCTGGAAGGCGTGCTGATCGTCGTGGCGGCGCTGCTGATCCTGGCCGCGGTGTGGCGGGCCTGGCAGGCGCCGGGCGTGCTCGAACAGCCCTGGACGGGACTGGCGGTCAACGGCTTCGCTTCGGCAATCAACGCAATCTGGGCGCTGATCCTTATCCGCGTCGGGCGGGCGGAGCGTTCGCCGGCGCTGGTCGCCGATGGCCACCACATCATGACCGACGTGTTCACTTCTGTGGGCGTGATCGCCGGATTGATTGGCGCCGTCGTCACCGGCTGGACGATCCTCGATCCACTGCTTGCCGTCGTCGTCGCCCTCAACATCCTGTGGCAGGGCTGGAAGGTGATCGGTTCATCGATCGGCGGGCTGATGGACATGGCGGTCGACACGGACGAGAACATGCGCATCCGCGACATCATCTCGACCAATTGCAAGGGCGCCTTGGAGGTGCACGACCTCAAGACGCGCATCGCCGGCCGCGCCACCTTCATCGAATTTCACCTCATCGTCGACGGCGACATGGCGGTGCGGGAAAGCCATGTGATCTGCGACCGCATCGAGGACGCGCTAAAGGCCGAAATCCCCAGCGTGCGCGTCACCATCCATGTCGAGCCGGACGACGAGGCGAAGCTGCCGCTCGGCACCACGGCGGTGCCTTTCGCCTAGGGCGCATTAAGCTTGCATCCAGCGGCATCATCCGACCGGTGTGCATTGGGAAACCTCCGGTGCCAGAGGTGCGACGATTTCGACGGCTATCCAGGGCCGCACTCCATAGCCGGAATAAAGCGCCGAAAGCAGCAACTCGGCGACTTCGGCGAAGTCCTGCCGTTCAACCGCAGTGACCATAAGGTAATAGTTTCCTTCGCTATGGTCGGTTGCAAAGCCGAGATCGGAGAGGGCGGCGATGGATGCGGCCGGCAGGAAACGGGTTCTTGGCTCGTCTTCTCCATGTGCGTAGTAGCCCGACGCGGCTTCGCAAACCAACTGGCCGTCATCGTCGAGGAACAGGCACTGGACATAGCTCTGATTGAAGCCGGGCAGATTTACCGCGATGAAACGGTTCATGTCACCCGCCCGGCTGACCCGATGGATAATTTCCAGCCGTTCGGCAATCGGGCAGTGATGCATCCGGACAAATTTCTGAAGATCGTCTGCGCATGCCGGAACAATCGCCGACATGATCAACCATATTGCTGCGGCAATCCAAAACAGCCCAACCATCCAACCCTCCCAAGCCGATACTTTGGATTTAGAACAAAAAGAGAACATATGCAAGTGTCGGCGAATGCAGGCCGGTGGGTTTAAATCGGCGGCGACTGCGGCTACCAAGGCGCCATGGAACCAGCCGAGTCGTCGCGACGCGAACCGCTGACCGGCAAGCCGCCGGGTCTGCAGTGGCTGGTTTTGCTGGTCATTTCCGCCCTTTTCGCCTTCGTGCTCGAGATCGCAGCACTTCCCGCCGCCCTGCTGATCGGGCCGATGCTGGCGGCGATCGTCGCCGGCACCCATGGCGCGACCGTTCGCCCGCCGAAAGCCGGCTTCGCCGCTGCGCAAGCGATCGTGGGCGTGCTGATCGCGTCGTCGCTGTCGCCGAAGATTTTCTCGTCCTTCGCCGCCGACTGGCCGCTGTTTCTCGCCGCCGTGGTGGCGACGGTTACCGCATCGAGTTTCCTCGGCTACCTGATCAGCCGCTGGAAGATACTGCCCGGAACCACGGCCGTGTGGGGCTCGACGCCGGGCGCGGCTACCGCCATGGTGCTGATGGCCGACGCGTTCGGGGCCGATGCGAGGCTGGTCGCCTTCATGCAATATCTGCGGGTGATCTTCGTCACCGTCGCGGCGGCACTGGTCGCGCGTCTCTGGGTCGACACTTCCGGCATCGAGGCGCCGCCGACGGTCTGGTTCCCGCCGATCGAGGCCGGACCTTTCGCGGCAACCCTCGGCGTGGCGCTCGTCGGCGGTTTTGCAGGATGGCTGGTGCGGCTGCCGTCGCCTTATTTTCTCGGCGCGCTGATTGTCGGGGCGGCGCTGCATCTTGGCGGACTGAGCGATTTCCAGCTGCCGGAATGGCTGCGGGCGATTTCCTATACGCTGATCGGCTGGACGATCGGCCTGAATTTCAACCGCACCATCCTGCGACACGCAGCCCGGGCGCTGCCGCAGATCGTGCTTTCCATCATCGCGCTAATGGCGTTTTGCGGCGGGCTCGCCTGGGTGCTTGCGCACGAGTTGGGCGTCGATCCGCTGACCGCCTATCTGGCGACCAGCCCCGGCGGCATGGATTCGGTCGCCATCATCGCGGCCGCTTCGGATACGGTCGACATTTCGTTCATCATGGCGCTGCAGACGGCGCGCTTCCTGTTCGTCCTGGTGCTGGGGCCGCCGATCGCCCGGCTGATCGCCCGGCTGGTCAAGGTGTAAGCGAACTCCCCTTCCAGAAGCTGCATTTCCGTCGGCTGCAAGCCCGTTCGCGTCGAAACCGCCGCTTGGTTTCCTGCCTCCGAGGCATCGGAACAGGGGAACATACGGCTCCGGAACATAATTCGTCTTGCGAACAGGAGCCCCGATTGTGCTAGACCTCAAGGAGCCAGTGGACTGACGTCGTGTGGAACGGCAGCCAAGCGGCGCTTGAGGTGGGGACGTCATGAGCGTTTCGGTCCGCAGTGCGTTTGTGGTTCTGGTCCTGATCGCCGGCCTGTTTTACGGCCCTGGCAGTGTTTTCGCACAGTCGCCAGCGCCGCCTCCGCCTGAAAAGGTCGACCAGCTGCTCGAGCTTCTGTCCGATCCAGAGGTGAAGGCCTGGCTCGCTGCGCAAGGGGAAAACAAGGCGGCAGCGCCTCCCGCCGCCACCACCACCACCACCGGTGACGGAACAATGATGGTGGCGCCTTCCGACCTCACATCGGCGCTCGACAGCACGCGCAGCCGCATCGACGAGATGGTGAAGGCGGCGCCGCTTGTGCCGGCGCAGTTCGAACAGGCAGTGGCCAAAATCAGGGCCGAAATCCGGGACAAGGGGACGCCCGGCATACTGATCCTCGTCATAGGCTTCGCCGCGGTCGGCTTCGGCGTCGACTGGGTGGCGCGCCGCCTGCTGGCGGGCTACCGGCAGTGGATGATTTCGCTGCCGCCGGACACGCCGCACGGCCGGGTCAAGGCGCTGGGCAGCCGCCTGCTTTATTCGGCCATCATGGTCAGTGCATTCGTGGCCGGCAGCGTCGGCGTGTTCCTGGCGTTCAACTGGCCGCCGCGGCTGCGCGAAGTGGTGCTTGGATATCTGCTCGTGGTGATCGTAACCTGGGCGACCCTGACAGTGAGTCGCGCCTTCCTGCTGCCGCCCAGCCTCGGCGTGCCGCATGCCACCAAGCTGCGGGCTTTCCCGATGACCGACGAGCGTGCCGGCCACTGGCACCGATGGATCGCCATCAACGTCTTCTGGGTGACCTTCGTCGCCGTTACTTTCGCGCTGCTGCGCTCGCTGGGTTTCGACCGCGTCAGCCAGACCGTGCTGTCGGTCCCGACCAGCTCGATCCAGCTCGTGCTCCTGCTGCTGGCGGTGTGGCTGCGGCCGAAGCTGCCGTCGCAGGTCGATTCCAAGGCCGAGCGTATCCGCGCCATCGGCTGGTCCTGGCTGCTTACGCTTTATTTCATCGCGATCTGGGCCATCAACATCGCCGGCGCGCGGCGCTTCTTCTGGTTTGTGGTCGCCGCTGCGGCATTGCCGGCCGCACTCGTGCTTGTGCACAGGGGCGTGCATTACGTGCTGCGGCCACCTGAACCTGAAACCGGCGCCAAGCCGATCGCGCCGGTGATGCTTGCCGTCGCCGACCGTGGCATCCGCGTCGTGCTGATCATTGCCGCCGCGCTGCTTCTGGCGCGCGCCTGGGGCCTGGACATGGAGAGCATGGCCGGCGACAACATGACCAACCGCCTGCTGCGCGGCGGACTCAAGGCGGCCATCATCGTGCTGGCGGCTGATTTCGGCTGGAGCATCATCAAGGCGATTATCGCCCGGCGGCTCGGCGACATGCCATCGGAGGGCCCCGCCAATCCGCAGAATGCGCGGTTGAGGACGCTGCTGCCGATTTTCCAGAACATCCTGCTGGCCACCCTTATCGTGATCACCGGACTGATGGTGCTGTCGTCGATGGGCATCCAGATCGGGCCGCTGATTGCCGGCGCCGGCGTCGTCGGCGTTGCCGTCGGCTTCGGCGCGCAGACGGTGGTCAAGGACGTCATCTCCGGTGTCTTCTACCTGCTCGACGACGCCTTCCGGGTCGGCGAGTATATCCAGAGCGGCACCTACAAGGGAACGGTCGAGAGCTTCAGCCTGCGCTCGGTCAAGCTCAGGCACCATCGGGGTCCCGTCTATACCGTTCCGTTCGGCGAGCTTGGCGCGGTGCAAAACATGAGCCGCGACTGGGTGATGGAGAAGTTCTCGATCAACGTCGATTACGACACCGATATCGAGAAGGCCCGCAAGATCATCAAGAAGATCGGCCAGCAATTTGCCGAGGATCCCGAATTCGCCGCCGACATCATCGAACCGCTCAAGATGCAGGGCGTCGAGAATTTCGGCGACTACGGCATCGAGCTCAGGCTGAAGCTGATGACAAAGCCCGGCCATCAGTTCACCGTCAAGCGCAAGGCATATGTCGCCATCAAGCAGGCGTTCGCGGAAAACGGAATCAAGATTTCCACGCCCACGGTCCATGTGCAGGAAGGCGCTGGCGCAGGTGCGGCGGCGGCGCACCACGCGGTGCAGAAGGCGGCCAAAGAAGCGACCGCTGCAGCAGCAGGAAAGGCATAAACACGGGCAGCGGTGCGCTGCCCGGGCCTTGCGCCGCCAAACCGGCTCCTGTATGAGAGCGCCATGCATTCGCGCCAGACCACCGTCGTCTCCCGTCCGTCCGCTTTCGCGGGCGCGACGCTGCGCGCGCTTTCCTCGACCCTGCTTCTTCTCGGCCTTATCGGCGATCGCCGGGCTCGCTAGAGGAGCACCCGGCGGTCGAAAAAAGCCGTACGGGCCGATGCTCCTTGCCAGTCACAATCACCGCATAACCTTCTATAGTGGCGCTGCTTGCGCCCGGCCGGATCGCCCTGCAAGCCGCCTGGAGACGAGACGATGAACGCACCGCAACGCGCAACCAGCGAAGAAGCCGCGGCCGCCAAGGGCATGCCCAATGCCTCGCGCAAATATGAACCCTACCCCATGGTCGGGCTTTCCGACCGCACCTGGCCATCGAAACGCATCGAGAAGGCGCCGATCTGGTGCTCCGTCGACCTGCGCGACGGCAACCAGGCGCTGATCGACCCGATGGGACACGATCGCAAGGCGCGCATGTTCCACCTGCTGCTCGACATGGGCTTCAGGGAGATCGAGGTCGGTTTCCCCTCGGCCTCGCAGACCGATTTCGATTTTGCCCGCTGGTGCATCGAGGAAGGCAACATCCCCGGCAACGTCGACCTGCAGGTGCTGGTGCAATGCCGGCCCGAACTGATCACCCGCACCTTCGAGGCGCTTGAAGGTGCGCAGACGCCGATCGTGCATTTCTACAATTCAACCAGCGAGTTGCAGCGCCGCGTCGTGTTCGAGAAGGACGTCGCCGGCATCAAGCAGATCGCCACGGACGCCGCGAAGATGATCGCCGACATGGCCGCCAAGGCCGGCGGCGGCTACCGCTTCCAGTATTCGCCGGAGAGTTTCACCGGAACCGAACTCGAAGTGGCACTGGAAATCTGCAACGCGGTTGCGGAGATCATCAAGCCGACGCCGCAGAACAGGCTGATCATCAATCTGCCCTCGACGGTGGAGATGTCGACGCCCAACATCTATGCCGATCGCATCGAGTGGATGTGCCGGCAGCTCGACAACCGCGACCGCCTGATCGTCTCGCTGCATCCGCACAACGACCGTGGCACCGGTATCGCGGCGACCGAACTCGGCCTGATGGCGGGTGCGGACCGCGTCGAGGGGACGCTGTTCGGCAACGGCGAACGCACCGGCAATGTCGATATCGTAACCCTGGCGCTCAACATGTATACGCAAGGCGTCGATCCGGAGCTGGACTGCTCGGACATCCAGCGCATGCGCGACGTCTACGAATATTCGAACCAGCTGAAGATCGCGGAGCGCCACCCTTATGTCGGCGAACTGGTCTACACGGCGTTTTCCGGCTCTCACCAGGACGCCATCAACAAGGGCATGAAGGCGATCAAGGTCGCCAACAAGCAACTGTGGGAAGTGCCGTACCTGCCGATCGATCCCGCCGATGTGGGTCGCTCCTACGAGGCGATCATCCGCATCAACTCGCAATCGGGCAAGGGCGGCATCGCCTATGTCCTGCAGGCCGATTACGGCCTGAATCTGCCGCGCAACCTTCAGATCGAGTTCAGCCGCGACATCCAGTCGATCACCGATGCGGAAGGCAAGGAGGTGCCGGCAAAGCGCATCCACGACCGCTTTCTCGACGTCTATGTCGAGCAGCCGCAAGGCAGGCTGAAATTCGTCGACCACCAGACCTATCCCGATACCGGACGCAAGGGGCTGCGCATCGTCGAGGCGAAAATCCTCGATGGCGGCGTCGAGGTAACGATCAGCGGCTCCGGAACCGGGCCGATCGACGGTTTTGTCGATGCGCTGTCACGGCATATCGGGGTGCCGCTCTCGGTGTTCGACTATTCCGAGCATTCGATCCAGCGTGGTTCCAACGCGGCGGCGATCAGCTACATGGAAGTCGAGCACCCCGGCGGCAGGATCTTTGGCGCCGGCATCAACACCAATATTGTCGCCGCTTCGCTCGAGGCGGTTGTATCGGCCGCCAATCGCATCTTGCAATAGCACTCCAAAGACTGCTAAGCCGGCTTAGTTGAACAATCAACCGCCCGCGCCAAAGCGCGGGCGGTTTTTATTGATCCTCGCGCCACGCCTGCTTGTGTGCTGGAACAGACCTTATATTATCGGTTCCGGCTCGTATCGAAAGGTCCGACGCTTGCAACAGAATACGCCTGCCGCCCCCGCAGTGCGCGAAACTCTTGAGCGATTGCTCGCCAGCGAGACCTTTGGACGGTCCGAGCGAGCGCGCAAGCTCATTCGCTATCTCGTCGAACGGGAACAAGCCGGTGAAGCCGAGAGGCTGAAAGGCTTCTCGATCGCCATGGACGTGTTCGGCAAGGACGCCGATTTCGATTCCTCTACCGACGCGGTGGTGCGCGTCCAGGCCGGGCGGCTGCGCGAGCTGCTTGCCCAGTATTTCGCCACCGAAGGCGCCAACGACCCGATCCGCATCATCATTCCGCGCGGCAGCTATGTGCCAGCCTATGAACCCGCGACGCCGAAGCCCGCCGCCGCGAAGCAGCCTGCTGCCGAGGCTGGCGGCGTGGTCGGCGCGATCGGCGGCCATCCGCTGGCCTTGCCGGGCGGTCTGGGCCGGAATCGGCCGCCGACGATGCAACTGGCTCGCCAGCTGCGGCTGTTCTGGGCCGCGATGGCGCTGATCATCGGAATGCTGGGTTTTGTGGTCTACCGGATGACAGCGCCCGAAACAGCCGCCGTCGGCGACGTGATCACTGCCGCAACCGGCCAGCCGCCGGGCACCAGCGCCCGCATAGCGGCGGAAGCGCTGCCGACCGTCCACATCAAGATGAAAACCGGGAACCAGAATACCGGACGGGTCGCCTCGGTCCTGCGCCGCGGCCTGTCCAGCTTCGACACGGTGTCGTTCATGGCGCAGGCTGGCGAGGAGCCTCCAAGCCTGCTCGATTACACTTTCGAGGTGTCGGCCGGGGTAGAGCCCGGCAGTGTCGACATCGAATTGCAGTACCGCGCCACCGGGAAGGTCCTGTTGTCGCGGACGCTGTCGGCCGGAGAGATCGCCGGTTCGCTCGACGATCAGATTGCGACGATGCTGAGTTCATCGATACCGGTGTCGGGCATTCTTTATGCGCATATAGAGCAGAGCGGCCTGCAGTCGGGCCTGACCAACTGCCTGCTGCTCAACGACGACTACTACCTGAGCCAGACGGAAGCCAACCATCTGGCGGCCTACAAATGCTTCGAGGGACTGGTCAAGGCTGGCGCCAAATCGCCGCTCGTCTATTCCGAGATCGCATCGCTGCACCTCAAGACGGTGACCGATGGCTTCGCCTATCCGAAAGGCGCGACCGCGGAGCAGGGGCTGGAACTCGCCCGCAAGGGCGTGCTGATGGGACCGACCAGCCCCTATGCCCATCGTTCCTACGGGTTCCTGAACTCGCGGGCCGGCACGCCTGAAGAATCCATCCGCTGGATGAAAAAAGCTTACGAACTCAACACGTTCGACCTCAGCATGGCAGCGGCCTATGCCTATGCGTTGATCTTCTCGAGCGACTACGCCGAGGGCGTTCCGGTGATGAAGCGCGCAGTCGAACTGTCGAGCGCGCATCCCAGCTGGTGGGACTACGGCCTGTTCCTGGGCCAGTATATGCTCAATAACAAGGCCGGCGCGGCGCAGGCCGCCGATGCGCTTGCCACCACCAAGCGGCCGCATTATCTGGCGGCGCGGCTGGTTGTGGCCTCAGAGGCTGGCGACAAGGTTGCGACCGAAGCGCTTGCCGCGCAAATCGCCGCGGCTTTTCCGAAATTTGCCGAAGATCCGCGCTCGACCTTCGTCAACGGCAAATATCCGGCCGATTTCACCGACAAATTTGTTTCCGAGTTGCGTGCCGCCGGTCTGGGCGGCGGTAGTTAAAACATGACGCCAAAAAGTTGCAGATTTTTTGGATAACATCATGATTTGTTTCGCTCCAGTGCTCTGGAGAGCTTGGATTCCAATGCGTAGCTCACGCGTCTTTCATCAGCGGACAAACCGGGATGCTGTATGCGGCAATGGAGGATGTAGCGATCGTGAGGGGTGTTGTTCCAAACCTCATGGGGAAAGGTGTCGTCAAAAAGCAGAACCTTGCCATTTTCCCAGCGACGCGTATCGCCGCCAACTTTGATGGCGATGTCGCCATCAGGAATCCGCAGGCCATAATGCAACCGAAGCTTGTGGTTTACGCCTCCGCAATGAACGGGAATTGATCCTCCCGCCTTCAGGACCGAAAAGTGGGATTTGGCGATATAGTTCGCGTCACGCATTTCACGCAAAAGGGCGGCGATTTTCGGAAACACCTTGGAAGCACCGGGCACCTCCTCGGCCTCGTTGCCGTAGAACAAGAAAATTTTCCACCCTTCATTCGCACCGTAATAGAAGGTGGCCGCTCCCTCGCCAAATGTCACCGAGCCCATGTTGTTTTCGAATTCTGCCTGATACTCCCCAAACAGCACTTCCATCCGCTTCAGGAAGCCCTGCATGGCGGGGTCAAAATCTTCGATATTCCACCATGGTTTGTCTTCGAGGCCCGGAAGGGTCATGAAGTCCGGATTCTGTACGGGAATGTTCTGCGTTGAACGAACGACGTCGCTCACGTGAAATTTTGCCCTCTTGAAGCGCCCGCAATCGACCCCCAATTCCCTCTCTGCCTCACCGATAACGTCCGACCAGATTGTTTCAATGTTTTCATACATGTTTTGCTCCATGGGGGACGTCACTCGCCCGTTGACCGCGTTTCACTAAATCTAGACGTGTGTTCCGTCCGTGGGAAGCAGGCGGACGACCGCCGCGCCGTTCCCGATCCGTACGAACTCGCCGACAAGGACGGTTTACCCGTCATCGCTTTCATGGAAGGCTGTGGGACAGGCTCGAATCTTCGGCGGGACGCTCTTCTTGAATCAATCCTTGTATGCTTTGCAAAGCGGCCAAGGTCCGCAAACGGTCGTGCTGCTACATGGATTCGGCGGCTGCCACGGCCTGTGGCGGCCGGTGCAGCAAGCGCTTGCTAGAGATGCCCGCGTGCTGGCCTATGATCTTCCCGGCCATGGCGGCTCCCTGGACTGGCCGGAAGCCGGGCCGGCCAAGGTGGCGGTGCGGGCGATATTGGCCGATCTCGAAGAGCGTGGCGTCGACCGTTTCCACATTGCCGGGCATTCGATGGGCGGCGCGATCGCGGCGATGATGGCGTTGGCAGCACCTTCCCGCGTCGCGTCTCTCACCCTTCTGGCTCCGGGCGGCTTCGGCGAGGAGATCAACGGTCGGCTCTTGCGCCGCTATGCGGCGGCGACGAGCGAGGAGCAAATCCGCGCGTGCCTGGAAACGATGACCGGGTGGCCCAACCCGGTGCCGGACGAGGCGGTGGAGGCGCTGGCGGAGATGCGGCGCCATCCCGGCCAGACCGACAAGCTGGTGGAGATCGCCGCCTCGATCGCCCGCGATGGCCGCCAGGGCGTCATTGCGCGCGAAAAACTTGCGGAGTTGCCGATGCCGGTCGCTGTCGTCTGGGGCATTCTCGATGGCGTGTTGCCGGTGCACCAGGCAAACGGCCTGCCGCCTCTTTTCGCCCTGCACCTGATCCCCGCAGCCGGCCACATGCTGCCCGAGGAGAAGCCCGAACTGGTAACTGAAATCATCCGCCGCACCATGCGCTGAGTTGCGCCGCCCACACGCTGGACGCCGGTTGCGCCGCCGTGAAAACGCCGGTTTCGGATGCATTGGCTGATCCGTCGTGTTAATTCTTCCTTAACGATGGCCATATGGGTTTGAGCCGCCCGGCCTGCTGATGGAGCCGAAGCCTGATGAGCGAGCCAGGTGAAATCGTGACGCCGGCAGACAAGGGACGCAGGCTTGCCGACGCGATCCGCGATGTCCGCAACGCCACAGCCGACCGCGAGGACGTGGTGGTGGACATGCGCGAGGCGCAGCGCATGCGGCTCGAACTGCTCGCCGCCGAACTCGCGCCGGTTTTCGCCGACGTGCCAGCCGACAATGAATGGTTCGATTTCGCTATCTCGTCCGGTTTGCAGCCGCGGCTGTGGATCGACGCGGTAAGCCACGTGTCGATGGGGCGCGACCGCCGTACCTACCGTTTCCTGCGGGACTCGCGGCTCGGCCGCATCGTGCTGGCCGAATCGACCGACATGAAGCCTGTCGCCGACCAGGTGACGCGCTACGTCGCCGAACGCATCGTGGAGCGACAGCGCATGATGGAAGGCACGGCTACGCCGGTTCTTATCTCCGCCGCGGCGTCCGCGCCCACGCCCGCCAGCGTCGTACCCACGCTTGTCACCGAACCGAAAACCGGCCTTCCGGAAATCCGTATCGAGGAAGGCACGCGTTCTGGCCGCTGGCAGGCTTTCTGGGCAGGGCTCGGCCTCGTCTTCGTCGGCGGCCTTGCCGGGCTTGTTCTGATGATGGCTGCAATCTGGCTGTGGAGCAGGGTAGGGACGCTCGGAATCAACCTTTGACGGCGAGCGGCGCGGAGACGGCAGGCGGAGTTTCGCCGAGCAGATCCTGGGATGAAAGTTCGACCGGCGGCATCGACGCGCCGGTCAGCCCGCGCCGTGTCAGGCGAAGCGTCCAGTTATCCCTGTCGCCGGAAATGTCGAGCTGGTTCCATTGCGCTGCCGGTTTCGAGCCGCCCGGCGCCTGACCGGCTGCAGCGACGCCCACCACCGGCACAGTGCCGTCTTTGCCGGCGATCGTGTAGAGGCTGGGCAGGTGGGAATGGCCATGCACCACCAGTTCGGCGCCGTGGCGCAGCACCGTCTTCTGGAAGCGGCCAATTCCGAAAAGGCGCTTGTGCGGCCCGACCGCATTGCGGATTGGCGGGTGATGAATCATGACGACGCGGAACAGGCCTTTCGCGCCGGTCGCGTCGAGCAGCCTGGCCATCCGCCGGCTCTGGCCCTCGCGGAAATAGCCGGTCGCCATGAAGGGGGCGGTGGCGCGCGCCGAGGTGACGCCGATCAGCGCGACGTTGCCCCTGAGGCGCAGGTATGGAAATGCGTCGCGGTCGCGCGGCGGGTTGGCGCCGTCGCCTGTCATCCAGTTGCCCCACGCGCGGCAGACCTTGTCGAAGGCGCCGGGAACATAGGCGTCGTGATTGCCGGGCACCACCGACACATCATGTGGATTGCCAAGCAATTCCAGCCACTGCTTGGCCATGTCGATTTCGATGTCGAGCGCCAGGTTGACGAGGTCGCCGGTCACCGCGATATGGTTCGCGCCCGACGCCTTGATGTCGCCGACGATGGCGTCGATGACGCTGTCGTGCAGGAACTGCCGGCGGTTGCGATGCCAGTTGACATAGCCTGTGATCCGCTTGGAGACGAGATCGCGATAGGCTACATCGGGAAGCGGCCCCAGATGGACGTCGGAAAGATGCGCAAGCCTGAACATGAATTCCTTCTAAGCCACGGTGCATCCGCTTGCCAACGGCCAATGGCCGCATGAGCGAGACGATCAGCGACCAAGCTTTTCGCCAGGCCGGATGGCCGGGGCTGCGCTCCCGGCTGTTCCACTTCCTTTTTCTGTTGCGGCGCCCGATGACGCTGGGCGTTCGCGGGCTGGTGCATGACGAGGCGGCAAACGCTGTCTTTCTCATCCGTCACACCTATGTGCCCGGCTGGCAATTGCCGGGCGGCGGCGTCGAGCTTGGCGAGACGATGGCCGAATCGCTGGAGCGCGAACTGGCGGAAGAGGGCAACATCGAATGCCTGACGCCGCCGCCACTGCGTTCGCTGCATTTCAACCGGCAGGCAAGTCGCCGCGATCACGTCGCCCTCTATGTGATTTCGGCTTTTCGGCAGAGTGCGCCGAAAATGCCTGATCACGAGATCGCCGAGGCGGGGTTCTTCCCGCTCGGCCGGCTGCCGGAGGATACGACCCCTGCAACGCGGCGCCGGCTGGCGGAAGTGTTCGACGGGGCGCCGGCCTCGCCTTACTGGTAGCGGAAAGACCTCAAGCCGCCTTCCTGAAACGGTCGCGGTTGTGCGGCGCCGCATAGTCGATCTCCGGACCGATCGGCACGATGCGGGTCGGGTTGATGGTTTCGTGGCTGCCGTAATAGTGCTTCTTGACGTGCGCCATATCGACAGTTGCGGCCACGCCCGGCACCTGGAAGAGATCGCGCACATAGTTGGACAAGTTCGGGTAGTCGGCGATGCGGCGCAGATTGCACTTGAAGTGCCCGACATAGACCGGGTCGAAGCGCAGCAGCGTGGTGAACAGCCGCCAGTCCGCTTCGGTGATGCGGTCGCCGGTGAGATAGCGGGTACGCGACAGGATCTCCTCCAGTTCGTCGAGCATGGCGAAGACGTCGCGGAAGCCTTCTTCATAGGCCTCCTGCGTCGTGGCGAAGCCCGCCCGGTAGACGCCGTTGTTGAGCGACGGGTAGATTTTGGCGTTCAGTCGGTCGATCTCGGCGCGCAGCGGCTCGGGATAAAAATCGATCGACGCATCGGCCCATTCGTCGAATGCGGAGTTGAACATGCGGATGATTTCGGCGGATTCGTTGGAGACGATCGTTTCCTCCCGCTTGTCCCACAGAACCGGAACCGTCACCCGACCGGAATAATGCGGGTCGGCCCTGGTGTAGATGTCGCGCAGGAACGGGAGGCCATAAAGAGGGTCGCCGGTGCCGCCATCTTCGGCGAGGAAGGTCCAGCCATCCTTGCCGAGGAAATAGTGTACGACGGAAACCGGGATCAAGTCCTCGAGTTTCTTCAGCTTGCGGTAGATCAGTGTGCGGTGTGCCCAGGGGCAGGCGAGCGAGACATAAAGATGGTAACGGCCGGGCTCGGCCTTGAAGCCGCGCTCGCGACCGGGAGCCGGCGTACCGTCACGGGTGATCCAGTCGCGGAAGCCGGTTTCGGAGCGGATGAACTTTCCGCCGCTGGTTTCGGTGTCGTACCAGTCGTCGCGCCAGACGCCATCAACGAGCAATCCCATGGAGCGGTTCCTTCTGTTGGTAACCGGTGATGTAGGGTTGCGCGTGGGGCAACGAAACCCCGCCAACGGTGAACAGTTCATCCATCTTGACGGTTTCTGACGAAAGCCGATTGCCGCACGCGAGATTTGATGCTAGCGGGATTTCCCGATGATGACGTTCCTTGCACCCCGGTTCGATCGACGACGAATGGGCGCCCGCGCTTAAAGCGCTGACTGGCGATAGCCGTGCTGTGCGCGGCGAAAAAAAGACCCTTCCTCTTCGCACCGGATGCAAAGACCATGAACGCTGCCGACGTCGCTTACCTGCCGGAAACTCCGGCGCACGATGCCGAAATCGACCACATCAACGAAGAGGCTTTCGGGCCTGGACGCTTCACGCGCGCTGCCTACAAGATCCGCGAAGGCGGACCGCACGAGCGCGCCCTGTCCTTCGTGGCGACCTATGGCGGAGCGGTGATCGCCTCGGTGCGGATGACGCGCGTGGCCGCCGGCAAGGGCAGGGCGCTGATGCTCGGGCCGTTGGCGGTGCGGCCCGATTACAAGAATGTCGGCATCGGCAGAAAACTGGTACGGATAGCATTGGAGGCGGCGCAGAAGACCGGGGCCGCGGCGGTCATCCTGGTCGGCGACGAGCCCTATTACGGGCCGCTGGGCTTCAAGCGCATCCCGCGCGGCCAGATCTCAATGCCGCGCCCCGTCGACCTCGACCGGCTGCTCGCCGTCGAATTCCAACCCGGCGCTGTAGCCAGGCTGACCGGCATGGTCGACCATGAGGACGTGTTGCTGCGGTCTGCAGTTCAGGTGAAGGTGGCCTGAACGGTCGCGATCCATAGAATGGCCGTTACCCATCCCTGCATCGCGGCAGGGAGCTAAAGGATTGCGGGCTGCCACTATGACGAAATCCGACCTCGCCGACGTCTACAAAGGCTACATTGCTTGCCTGAACGAACAGGACTGGCCGAGGCTGGAGCATTTCGTTCATAGTGACGTTCACTACAATGGCGAGCGGATCGGACTGTCAGGCTATCTGGAGATGCTGGAAGGAGATTTTCGTGCGATTCCAGACCTCCATTTCGACATCCATCTGCTCATTTCAGAACCACCGCGTGTGGCGAGCCGTCTGCACTTCGACTGCACGCCGAAAGGAAACCTGTTTGGCCTTCCTGTAAATGGGAAGAGAGTTTCGTTCGCCGAAAATGTGTTCTACGAGTTCAGGGAGGGCCTGATCGAGAAAGTATGGTCGGTCATAGACAAGGCGGCGATCGAAGCCCAGCTTTAGAGCAAGCACGGGGACATGATTGTCTCCGTATCATGCCTGACCTTTCAATTTCGGCCCCGCCACACCGCAATGGCAATCGTCAGCCCCGAAAATGACGAAGAGCCCCAGCACCAGCGGAACTGTTTTCGAGCCGGCATCTTCTCGCAGCCAACCGGGAGAAGCGAAAAACTTACCGACCCTCGCGATACCACATCGAGCCGAGGGCGAAGAGCAGAAGCGCCAAGCCGAAGAAGCCAGCGAACAGCGGCACCCGGCGCACCGATTTAAGGATGCTGTCATTGGTGGTGCGCAGCCCGATCCAGTCGCGGCCGGCGGCGTCGCCCGCCGAACGCACCGGCACGATTCCGGGCAGGTTGATGCCGGTGAGGCCTGCGAGCCTGCGCACGCTGCCGCCGCTCGCTTCGGCGGCCGGGCGCAGCACGTCGGTGGTCGAGACGGTGTCGGCGAATTCCGGCGCGTTGATCGGCCCAACATGGGCCAGCGCCTTCAGGTCGCCATTGCCGATCTGATAAAGGCCGATCTCGTCGGTCTCGACGCTGCCGGTGAACACGCCGGGCGATTGCGAGGTCAGCGTCACATTCATGGTCTTGCCGGATGGGGTGATCACCTGCGCCGGGCCGGGGTCGTCGCGCATGGTCTGGCGGCGGATGTCGAGTGTCATGCCGCGGCCGCCGGCGGTGAGCCGTTCTTCCTCCAGCTCCGGCTCCTTCATCAGCCAGTGGGCGATGCGCCGGTAGAGCGCGACATGCGGGCCGCCACCCTCGAAACCGCGCGCCCACAGCCAACCCTGATCGGACAGGAACATGCCGACGCGGCCTTCGCCCTTGCGGTTCAGCACGAGCAGCGGCTTGTTGTCGGGGCCGCTCATGACGACCTCGCCCTGCGGCTGGTCGATGCCGATCAGCCGGAACCAGCGGCTCCATTGCGGCGGCTCGGTGTTGGAGCCTTCCAGCCCCCGCGTCACCGGATGGCGTTTGCCGGTTTCGGTGAGGCGGGGATAAAAACCCTGCTCGACGATCTCGCCTGTTGGCAGGCCGGGCAGGGCGGCGATCAACGGCGTGCGTGCTATCGACTGCTCGCCGGCATATTCAGGGCCGGCGGCGATCAGAAGTGCGCCGCCCTTTTCGACATATTCGGCGATGTAGTCGTAATAGAGGATCGGCAGCACGTCGCGGTGCTGGTAGCGGTCGAAGATGATCAGGTCGAAATCGTTTATCTTCTCCACAAAGAGCTCCCTTGTGGGGAAGGCGATCAGCGAGAGCTCGTTGATCGGCGTGCCGTCCTGTTTTTCCGGCGGCCGCAGGATTGTGAAATGCACCAGGTCCACCGCGGCGTCCGACTTGAGCAGGTTGCGCCAGGTGCGTTCGCCGGCATGCGGCTCGCCCGAGACGAGCAGCACGCGCAGGTTCTCGCGGATGCCGTCGATCGTCGCAATCGTGCGGTTGTTGCGCTCGGTTATCTCGTTCGGGATCGGGTCGATGGCCAGTTCGACGATGTTGCGGCCGGCCTCCGAAACCACGATGTCGAGCGGGGTCTCCTGGCCGATTATCGCACGTTCGACCGATTTCTGTTCGCCGTTGATCGAAACGCGCACATCGACGGAGCCGGTCTGGCCGGTGGTGTCGATGACGCGGTAGGTCAACTCGACCGGCTTGCCGACGATGCCGAAGCGCGGCGCCTTTTCCAGGCGAATGCGCCTGTCGCGTTCGCCTTCCTCGCCGGTGATCAGTGCGTGCAGCGGAGCGGACAGGCCGGATCCGCTGGACGGCACGTCGTGCACCTGGCCGTCGGTCACCATGATGGAGCCGGCGACGCGCGACGGCGGCACGTCGCGAAGGGCGCTGTCGAGCGTGGCGAAAAGTCTGGTTTCCGCCCGTTCCTCGATAGCCGCCGAAGGTGCAGCATCGACGACGCGGACTTCGAACTGCTTGAAGCGGGCAAGGCGCTCCTGCAGCCCGGCGATGGCTTCGTCGGTCTGCTTCTTGCGATCTCCGATCTGCTGGCTTTCGCTGCGGTCGGCGACGATGGCGACCACGCTCTTCAGCGGCTCGCGTTCCTCGTCGAGGAAGACGGGATTGATAAGCGCCATCGCCAGCGCGGCAATTGCGGCGATACGAAAGGCCACGCCGCGCTGGTGAAACCACAGGATGACCGCTGCAAGCAGCAGCATCGGCGCCAAAATGATGGCAAGCAGTTGCAACGACAGAAGCGGCTCAAGAGTGATGGACCAGTTCACGCCATCGCCTCCTACTGACCCAGCCGCTGCAGCAGGTCCGGCACATGCACCTGATCCGACTTATAGTTTCCGGTCAGCATGTACATGACGATGTTGACGCCTGCCCGGTAGGCATAGACGCGCTGCATGGGGTCGGCCGGAATGGTCGGCAGCAGCGGGCTGCCGCTTTCATCCACCGCCCAGGCTCCGGCGAAATCGTTGGCGGTGATCAGGATCGGCGAGACGCCGTCGCCGGTGCGCACCGGGCGGTTGTCGATGTTGGAGGCGTCGAGCGAGGCTTCGACCCAGAGCGGACTGCCGTTGAAGCGGCCGGGAAATTCCGGAAGAATGAAGAAGGCCTTGGTGAGGACGTGGTCTTCCGGCACCGGTTCAAGCGGCGGCACGTTGAGATTGCCCAGAATCTGGCGAAGCCGCATTGTCGCGGGGCTCGTCGACGCATCAAGCGTGGTGGCGTACTGATCCCGCGTGTCGAAGAGGATCGTGCCGCCTTCCTTCATGTACTGGTCAATGCGCGCGATTGCCTGGTCGGTCGGCATCGCCGCGTTTGGATCGATGGGCCAGTAGATGATGGGATAGAAAGCAAGCTCGTCCTGTTCCAGGTTTACGCCGGCTGGCGCACCGGGTTCGAGCGCGGTTTTCTCGATGAGAAACTGCGTCAGCCCGGCCAACCCCGCCCGACTTATGGAATCGACCGCCGGGTCTCCGGTCACCACATAGGCGAGCCTGGTGACGGAAATGGCTTCGACCGCTTCCGCGTCCCCGGCCTTGATGTCCTGTGCAAGCACCGGGGGTGGCGTTGCCACCAACGCGCCCATCGCCACCAGTGCAATCATTGCCGCGGTTGCAGCCCCAGGGCGGGTGCGCGGCCGGCGCGGGAAGACGCCCTTCAGCCACAGGACGATGATGCCGTCGATCAAGAGGAGAAGGATAGCCGCCGCGGTCAGCGGGCCCTTGAGGTCGCGGGATTCATCGAAGGCGTATTGTTCGCGATGCACAGGAACCGACATCGAGGGCCGTTCCAGGGGCACGAAAGTGGCGTCGGCGGCAAGCAGGTTGTGGGCGTACAGGCCTTCCTCCGTGCCATAGAGGCCGGGCGGGTTTTCCAATGTCACCGCCGGGGGCGCGTTGCCGCCGACGGTAAGGGATTTCGTCTCGGCGCCAGGCGGCATCAAGGCGCCATCCGCGGAGATCACCCTGTAAGGAGCCAATGACGAGGTGGTGGAGGCAGCCGAAGCCGTCGAAGCTCCCTGGTTCCTGGACAGTTGAACGATGCGGCGCAGCATTTCCACGAATGTGCCCGAAATCGGCAGGTTCGACCAGGTTGCCTGAGGGGCGACGTGAAACAGCACGACCATGCCTTTGCCGCGCTTGTCGCCGGTGACCAGCGGGGTGCCGTCGGCCAACGTCGCCCAGGTGCGGTTAGCGAGATCGGGCGTCGGCTCGGCCAGTATCTGCCTGTTCACGGTAACGTCGTCGGGCGGCGGAAGGGTGGCGAAGGGGCCGCTCGAGGGAAACTCCCTGACCGCCTGCGGTGTCGTCCAGGACAGGGCGCCGCCAAGCGAGCGCTCGCCGAGCCGCAGCGGAACGGGAAGAAGCTCCTCGTCATTGCCGGACGTCAGCAGCCGCGAGCTCGCAAAACGCACCAGCGTCCCGCCGTTCTCCATCCAGTCGACGAGCTGCGGCCGCACGGTTTGGGGAATGGTTCCGACGTCGCCCATGATAATGATCGCGGGCTTCTGTTCCAGCAGCTGCGGAATCGCTTCGGTCAAGTCCGGACTAGGGGGCTCGACGACATCGGCGAATGGTTCCAGAGCGCGGCGGATGTAATAAAGCGGCGACAGGAGAAGACGCGCCTGATCGACAGGTGTCTGGGACAGCAAGCCGACGCGCCGGCGCTTTTCGGTGTCGTCCAGCACGCGGACGGCCGCGGCGGACGCTTCTCCGTCGAGCGAGATCGACGCGAAATCGTTGCGCAGCTCGAACGGAACGACGATTTCGCCGGTGGCGACGGTTTCACCCGGCCGGAATGTGATAGTGGCGTCGCCGATGCGCCGTCCTTTGTCGTCCAGGGCTCCGGCCGTCATGAAGCGTGGCGCGGCACCGGCCGGTGCGCGCGTCGCCGTGATGGTGAAGCCATCGACTGCGTTGTTGGCGGCGGTGAGGCCGACGAGGTCCAGCCGGTCGGGGGTGATCCAGACGACGTTAGCGGGCTGCTCGGCCAGCAATCCTGCAAAGGCCTGCTCGTCGCCGGCGGCGGAGAGCCCGTCGGTCAAAAACGCCATGGTGGCGCCCGGCAGGTCCGCCAGCGCTCCAGCCACGCGCGCGAAGACGCCCGGCCTGTCGGTTGGTATGGGACGGGGCTTTACCGCGTTCAGGTGATCGCGGGCCTCCTGCGCGTTGAAAGGGCCGATCTCCGCATTGGGCCGTTCCGCGGTAAAGGCGAGGATGATGGGAACGTCGTTCCGTTCGGCATCGCCGATCAGCCGCTCGGCGGTGGCGACACGGCGCTCCCAGTCAGGCGCGCTCGCCCAGCCATTGTCGACCACCAGCGCCAGCGCGCTGCCGTTGGCGGGCAGCTCCTCGCGCGGATTGAACACCGGTTCGGCCAACGCCAGCACGATCAGCGCCGCCATCAGCAGGCGCAGGAGCGTCAGCCACCACGGGCTCTGGTGCGGGGTCTCTTCGCGCTTCAGCACGCGGGCAAGAATCTTCAGCGGCGGAAACACTTCCATCTGAGGCCGCGGCGGCGTCAGCCGCAGCAGCCACCAGATCACCGGCAGCGCCAGCAGGCCCCAGAGGATGGCTGGAAAGCCGAAGGAGAGCGGCAGCCAGCTCATCTTATGCCTCCGGCGGCATAATGTGCCTCGGCGGTCATGGCCATGTGGACCCGCACCAGCGCGTCGGAAGCCAGGCGGTCGGTGTGATTGATGGAGTAACTCCAGCCGAGCCGCTTGGCCCAGGCGGCGAGTTCCTCGCGCCGGGCGACGTAAAGGTTGCGGTAGTCCTGGCCTAGCAATTCGGCGCGGCCCGCGGTCAGCTTGTCGCCGGTTTCGGGGTCGCTGAATTCGGTACGACCGGAATAGGGAAAACTCTCCTCCGCCGGGTCGACCACCTCGATCAGATGCGCGCGCACGCCGTGGCGCGACAGCACATCCAGCCATTCCATCGTCTCCTCGACGGGATCGAGGAAGTCGCTGGCGATGACGATGTCGGAGAAGCGGCGGATGCTGGACAGGTCGGGTTTGGCCGGCAGTTCCACGGCATGGGACAGATGCGAGGCCAGCCGCTCGGCGCCGTTGCGCGCGGTGAGGGGGTCGGTGATGCCGGGCCAGGCGATGCGTTCGCCGCTGCGAGACAAGAGTTCGGCGAGCGCCAGGATGAGCACCAGGGCGCGCGACTCCTTGGAAACGATGGCGCCCTGCGATTTGTAGAGCATCGACGGCGATGGGTCGGCCCACAGCCAGACGGTGTGGGCGGCTTCCCATTCGCGGTCACGCACGTAGATATGATCGTCGCGGGCGGAGCGGCGCCAGTCGATGCGCGACATCGTCTCGCCATCGACATAGGGGCGGAACTGCCAGAAATTCTCGCCGATGCCGCGCTTGCGGCGGCCATGCCAGCCGGAGATAACGGTGGAGACGACGCGACGCGCCTCGACCAGAAGGTCGGGCACCAGCGAAGCGCGCAGCCTTGCCCGGGCGAGCGCATCGCGTGTCGCAACCGGTACTGACGCCTCGCCGATTTTCGCCATCAGAGCCTTGTCCGGACTGACCTCGCCATGGTCAGCCCTGCGCCTTCACCAGCTTGGCAATCACGTCGCGCACGCTCATGCCTTCGGCACGGGCGGCGAAGGTGAGCGCCATGCGGTGCTGCAGCACGGGTTCGGCGAGCGCGTGGACATCATCGACCGAAGGCGCCAGCCTGCCGTCGTAGAGGGCGCGGGCGCGGGTACACAACGTCAGCGCCTGGCTGGCGCGCGGCCCCGGGCCCCAGGCGACATGCCTGTCGGTATCGGCATTGCCGACGCCTGGACGCGCCGAACGCACAAGATCGAGGATCGCCTCGACGACGCTTTCGGGCACCGGCATGCGGCGGATCAGGTGTTGGATTTCCTTCAGCCGTTCCGGGTTGAGCACGTTGTGGGCCTTGGCGTCCTCGATGCCGGTGGTTTCGATCAGGATGCGGCGTTCGGCCTCGAGTTCCGGATAGAGGATATCGATCTGCATCAGGAAGCGGTCGAGCTGTGCCTCCGGCAGCGGATAGGTACCTTCCTGCTCCAGCGGGTTCTGGGTGGCCAGCACATGGAAAGGCGCGGGCAGGTCGTGGCGCGCGCCGGCGATGGTGACGTGATACTCCTGCATCGACTGCAAAAGCGCCGACTGGGTGCGCGGGCTGGCGCGGTTGATCTCGTCGGCCATCAGCAGTTGCGCAAAGATCGGACCCTGGATGAAGCGGAAGGAGCGCTTGCCGAGCTCGTCCTGCTCCATCACCTCGGAGCCCAGGATGTCGGAGGGCATCAGGTCGGGCGTGAACTGGATGCGGCTGGTATCGAGGCCGAGCACGATGCCCAGCGTTTCCACCAGCTTGGTCTTGGCGAGGCCGGGAACGCCGACCAGAAGCGCATGGCCGCCGGCCAGCAGCGCCACAAGCGTGCGCTCGACGACGCTTTCCTGGCCGAAAATCACCTTTCCGACGCCGTCGCGGACTCGCGAAATGTCGGCCAGCGCCCGTTCGGCTTCGGCGATCATTTCCTTTTCGCTGAGGGGCTTTTCCTTGATCGCTATGCTCATGCGGGCATTATCCTTCGATCTTGGGGCAGGCTGGCTTGCAAGCTTCATGCGCCGCGACTCGCGCGATGCGGCTCATAAGCCGAACTTAAATCACTCAACTAGGCTGACAAGCGGAACAACAGTGACTATTTCGTGACCATGGCTGACGATACGGACAATACCAAAGACAGCTTGACTGGCGTGGGCGACACCGCCGGGCTGGAAGCGCTGATCGCGCGGGCGGCCCGCGCCGGCAAGGGGCTGCCGCCGGTAGAGCGCTGGAATCCCGACTTTTGCGGCGATCTCGACATGGAGATCAAGCGCGATGGCACCTGGTTCTATCTGGGTACGCCGATCGGCCGCATGCCGCTGGTTCAGCTTTTCTCGACGGTGCTGCGCAAGGATGCCGACGGCAGGACCTATCTGGTGACGCCGGTGGAAAAGGTGGGCATCCGCGTCGTCGATGCGCCGTTCGTCGCCGTCGAGATGAACGTTTCGGGCAAGGCTGCCTCTCAGGTGATCACGTTCCGCACCAATGTCGGCGATGTGGTCGAGGTGGGGCCGGAGCATCCGATGCGCTTCGTGGATGAAGACGAGACTGGCGGCCTGAAGCCCTACGTGATGGTGCGCGGCCGGTTGGAGGCACTGGTGGCGCGCCCGGTCATGTACGAACTGATCGAGCATGGCGAGGAGATCGAGGTCGACGGCCGGCTGATGTTTGCCGTGCGCTCGAACGGCGAGGTCTATCCGATCATGCCGGCCGAGCAACTGAAGCGGTTGAGCGCCTGACATGGATGCCGTGACAGCAAAACCGTTTTCGGCCGAGGATTTCAAATTGCGCGCCGCCCGGCAAAGCGTCTTCGAGCCGGGCACAGACTATGGCGATCATCGGCTTAACCCGGATCTGCGCGACATGATCGTGCGGCCGAACCTCAGGGATGCGGCGGTGCTCATTCCGGTGGTGGACCATGGCGGCGATGCCAACGTCCTGCTCACCAAGCGCACCGAAAAGATGCGCAGCCATTCCGGCCAGATCGCCTTTCCGGGCGGCGCCATCGACCCGACCGACGCTTCGCCGGAGGACGCCGCAGTGCGCGAGACGCTCGAGGAGATAGGGTTGGGTGCAGCCGATATCGATGTCGTCGGGCGCATGCCGGATTATGTCACCGGCAGCGGCTACCGCATCGTCCCGGTGTTCGGCATCGTGCGTCCGGACTATTTGCTGACCATCAACCGCGACGAGGTCGACGACGCTTTCGAGGTTCCGCTGTCCTTCCTGATGGACCCGGCAAACCACCGCCGTGAAAGCCGCGTCTGGCAGGACAAGGAGCGCTTCTACTACACGATGCCATTCGGCGAACGCTACATCTGGGGCGTCACGGCCGGCATTATCCGCACCCTCTACGAGAGGCTCTACGCGTGACGACAGGCGTCTCTATTGCCTCGGCGCAATGGCTGAAAGACATTGTACTTCAACGGCTTCTCGCTGTTCTCTCGACTTCTGGCGAAGAATCAAGGATCGCCGGCGGCGCGGTGCGCAACACGCTGCTCGGCCAGCCGGTCAGCGATATCGACATCGCCACCACCAATTTGCCGCAGGAGACGGTGCGGCTTGCCGAAGCGGCTGGCTTCAAGGCTGTCGGGACCGGGGCTGAGCACGGCACCATCACCGTCATTGCCCATGGCAGACCCTATGAGGTGACGACGCTGCGGGCCGACATAGAGACCGATGGGCGCCGCGCCAAGGTGCTGTTCGGGCGCGACTGGAAACGCGACGCCGAGCGACGCGACTTCACCATCAACGGGCTGTACGCCAAGGCCGACGGCACGGTGGTCGATCTCGTCGGCGGCATTGCCGATCTCGAAAAGCGCATCCTGCGCTTCATCGGCGATCCCGAAGTGCGCATCCGCGAGGACTACCTGCGCATCCTGCGCTTCTTCCGGTTCTTCGCCTGGTACGGCGCCGGACGTCCGGACGCCGAAGGGCTGAAGGCTTGCGCCCGGCTGAAGGACGGGCTCGACCAGCTTTCGGCCGAACGAGTCTGGGCCGAGCTGAAGAAGCTCCTGTCGGCGCCCGATCCGTCGCGTGCGCTGCTGTGGATGCGACAGGCAGGCGTGCTGACGAAGGCGCTTCCCGAAAGCGAGAAGTGGGGCATCGACTCTATCCACGGGCTGGTGAAGGCGGAGCGGGATCTGGGTTGGGAAAGTGATCCGCTCGTCAGGCTGGAAGCCATCGTGCCGCCGGATGCGGCGCGCATGGCCGCACTCGCAGAAAGGCTGCGGCTCTCCAACGCCCAGGCCGAACGCCTGCGCCAATGGGCCTCGACTGAGCCGGTCGGCGCCAATGCCAGCGAGGCGGAACTGGCGAAGAAGCTCTATCGCGGAGATCGGCAGGGATTTGTCGACCGGCTGAAGCTGTCGCTTGCGTCAGCGCGGGCCAGGGCCGTCGAGGACACCCAGGCGCTGGTCGAGGCCGGCGGCTATTCGCGGCTGCTCGCCTATGCGGAAAGATGGCAGAAGCCGGAGTTTCCCTTAAGGGGGAACGATCTCGCTGAACTCGGCATGAAACCCGGCAAGCGGATCGGCGAGATGCTGAAAGAGCTTGAAGCGTTGTGGATCGAAACCGGCTTCACGCTTGGCCGCAGCGCATTGCTTGAACGCGCTGCGGAAATCCTGAAGGCCTGACCGCAAAACGCAATCAGGTGGAATCGAGCATTCCGCTCTATCTGTTTGTTTAGCCGCATTTGTGCGACGCCAGGTGATCCACCGGGCTGCAAAATGCTCTAGGCGGCGTCACGAACCTTTTCGATACGAGAGCGGATCGCCTCGATCATCGTCTCGCGGATGATCGTCTCGCCATGCGTCTCGCGCAGATGTTCGGCGACGCGGCGCATGATCTCGGCTTCTTCCTCATGGCGGGTGTGCCAGTCGCAGCCGGGGACGAGGGTCCCACAGTGAAATTCCTTCATCGGGCTTCTCCCTTCTTCGTTCTGGTCACTGGCTCACCATAACACGCTGAGGCGGAAACGGTTGCACAAATGTCGGAGGAGGGCTCCTGTATCAGCCTCGAAGATCAGAGCGGAACCAGATTCCTCAGACGACTTTGGCCGCCAAGGAAAGACTTTCGGCTGTCGCGTGAAGCCGCTTGTCGTGGGTCCACAGGCTTGTACCCGGTGTCAACTGGACCGCTGCCAGCAAATGAGCGTCGACATAACCGATACCCCTTCCAAAAAGGGATCGCTTTTCGATAAAATGCAGCACTTCCTCGTCGCTGGCGACACTTGCTTGTGGCAAATCCTGCAGAGTGCCCAGGATGATGGCTCGCTGAGCGAGATTTCCAAGCGCCAATTCGCCACTGACAAACGAGTGCATGACAACCTCGGTCCTTTCGAGCAGGGCGACGAGGCGCTCGTCACTGCTCCGTAGATGGTCGATCCAGACAGAGGTATCGGCAAGAATCATAAGGCTGTCCGGCGACGGGGTGGTGCGATCAATTCGGGTTCGCTGCCGCCAAGACGTGCCAGACGTCGGGCGCTTTCACGCTCGATCAAGGCCTTGAGCGCCTCGCGAACCAAAGCCGATTTTTCATCCATCCCCGTGAGGGCGTGGGCCTTGACCAACAGATCGTCATCGAGGGCAATGGTCGTACGCATTTCGGTCTCCATATACTGGCACGAATTTAGCATCATTTGATGGCGGTTTCCATGCCTTCCTCGCTCGCCGCGATTTCCGATTTCAGCCATTCGCGGAATTGCGACACTTTCTTGGCTTCGCGCCGTGTTGCCGAAGTGATGAGGAAATAGCCGAATTCGGAGCGTATGCGCTCGCGGAAGGGCGCGACCAGCAGTCCGGAGCGGATCGCATCCAGAGCAAGCGTCTGCCAGGCCAGCATCACGCCCTGTCCGGCAATCGCCGCTTCGAGGCAGAGGCCGGCATCGGTGAAGGTGTCGCCGGCCGCCAGCATGGTTTCCGAAAGCCCGAAAGGCCTGAGCCACTGGTCCCAGGAGAGATTGGAATTGGTGTCGCGCACGATCGGCAGCCTCGCCAGATCGGCTGGCGTCGAGAGCTGTGCCGCAAGTTCGGGCGCGCAGACGGGAAACACCTCCTGCGGCAGCAGGAACTCGACCCTGACCCTGGGCCAGTTTCCGGTTCCGATGCGAAGGGCGAGGTCGATATCGGAGCGGTCGGGGTCGGCAAGTTCCGTGGTCGCCTCCAGACGCACGCGGATGTCGGGATGCAGTTTCCGGAAGCGGCTCAGCCGAGGCACCAGCCATTTCGAGGCGAACAAGGGGGCGACCGAAATGGTCAAGGTGGTCTCAGTCTGTCCTGCCGCTGCTTCCACCGCCGTGTCGAGTTCGCGGAACCCCGCAAAAAGCCGTGCAAGCAGGAGCCGTCCGGACTGCGTCGGCTCGAAGCCGCGCGGCGTGCGCTCGAGGACAGTGGTTCCGAGCTGCCGCTCGGTCTTGATGATCTGCTGGCTGACGGCGCCAGGCGACACGCCAAGTTCATCGGCGGCGCGCTGCAATGAGCCGAGACGGCCCGCCGCTTCCAGCGCACGCAAGCCGTTGAGATGCACCCGGTTCAGGTTCTTCATATAGTTTTTCTATATCGCGGGGATGGCAATCTCCATTGAAATCCACCTGAGGAAACAAGAAATTTATGGTAGAAGAGAATCGAGAGGCCGAGCAATGTTCGAGAGAATCTCAATCATCGCCACGGAAATAGCCGGCACCATCGCCCGTGGCTTCCCCGCGGCAGCAGTCACCGAAGCCGCTTGCGAACGCTGGATGCGCGACCCGCTCTCGCATCCGACGCTCGATGCGATGAGCCCGCTGGAACTCGCCGACCTGCCGCCCGCAGCGCTCAGGTCATATAGCCGCGAGTAGTGTTTAAACCCATTTCACTTCAGGCGGCAGGCTGGAGAGGATCGAGTTGACGTTGCCGCCGGTCTTCAGACCGAAGATCGTGCCGCGGTCGTAAAGCAGGTTGAACTCGACATAGCGGCCGCGGCGGATCAGCTGTTCCTCGCGTTCGGCGTCCGTCCAGTTGAGGTTGAAGTTGTCTTCGACCAGGTGCCGGTAGACGACCAGGAACGAGCGGCCGACATCCTGGGTGAAGCGGAAGTCAGCAGCCCAGCCCCCGTCTTCCTGCGACGAATGCAGCCAGTCGTAGAAGATGCCGCCGATGCCGCGCGCCTCGTTGCGGTGCGGCAGGAAGAAATACTCGTCGCACCAGGCTTTCAGCCGGGCATAATCGGCCACCTTGGCATTCTTGTCGCACGCAAACTGCATCGCCTTGTGGAAAGCCTGCGCGTCGGGATCGTCCTGCTTACGCCGCCGCTCGAGCATCGGCGTCAGGTCGGCGCCGCCGCCGAACCACTGGCGCGACGTCACCACCATGCGGGTGTTCATGTGCACAGCCGGTACATGCGGGTTCCAGGGGTGCGCGATCAGCGAAATGCCCGACGCCCAGAAACGCGGATCTTCTTCCGCGCCCGGCATCTGCTTGCGGAACTCCGGCGAGAATTCGCCATAGACGGTGGAGGTGTGAACGCCGACCTTTTCGAAGACGCGACCATGCATCATCGACATGATGCCGCCGCCGCCCTCGCCGTCGTCGCGCTGCCAGGGGGTTTGCTCGAAGCGTCCGGGCGCCCAGGAGGACTGCGGGCCGGCCACAGCGTCCTCGATCTGCTCGAACGTGGTGCAGATCTTGTCGCGCAGTCCTTCGAACCAGGCTTTCGCCCTGGTTTTCTTCTCTTCGATGTCCGCAGGCAAACCCGCCGGGATTTCGGGGCGATCCATGCGCCGTCTCCGGTTCTTGTAATTGGCGGCGGCCGGCAGGCCGCGCACAAATGACTCGTCTTTTCCGGGCGCGATCCCTAATCTTTAAAATGCAAGGGTCAAGGAGTTCTTTGTTGCGCACCCCGGCAAGACCGCCGCTGACTGGTCTGAAGAAGCGGCTCGATGAGGCCCGCGCGGAGCGAGCGCGGCTGCCGCGCGACGGTTTTTTGCGCGAGACCTTCGTTTTGCCACGCAACGATGCGCGACAAAAAGCCCGTGAATGGTTCGACCGCTGGCCGAAGCAGGCCTACTGGACCGAGATCGAGAGCTGGTTCGAACGCCCTGGCGATGTCATCGAATTCACCATCCGGCGGCTCCCGACCGCGGATTGACCCGGCGTTTTTCCGCGAAATGAAGACGGTAGGCGATTTCACTTCTGCTGATGCCGATGTCACGCAGCAGGTGGTCGGGAGCGCGGTTCAAGCTGTCGCTGGCCCGCCACAGCGCACGCCGTTCGGCGCGCCGGCTGAGTTCGGTGGCAGCAAAGCCGATGATTCGTGAAAAGAAGCCTGCCACGAAATAACCGCCGGCAACCTGGGGCGGGGCTGCCGGCGGCTGCCGCCGAAAGGACGCGTCGAAGCGGGCGGCTGTGGAAGGGGCGTAGCGTATCCAGCTATTTTCCCACGAAACTTCCGTGGCGGGCATGGCGACCGGTATGCCACTGTCGATCGGAACCCGGCCAGCCACGCGCGGCGGCAGGAAGGCTTTTTGCGGGATTTCGCGTTTGGTCGGGTGGCGCGGCACGGGTTCTCCTCTTCGAGATTCGAACCGACAGCTATGAAATCCTGGATATTGCCGCCACCCGGAACACCCCACGATTTCGTGAAGTGCTCCGGGAAGGCGATCACAATCGCGGCCGGAGCCTGAATTCTGTCGGTCGCATCAATCTGCTTGCCTCAGCGGACAGGGTCGTGATGGCGACCGTGCTGCACGCTGTAGGTGATTTCGCAGCGGCTGACTCCGATGTCCTCGAGCATGCTGTCCGGGGCCGAGCCAAGCATGAAGGTCGCTTTCGACAGCGCCCGTCTTTCGGCGTACCGATGCAGCCGTTCGCGCAGGGCGCCGAGCCCGATCCAGAGGAACGCGAAGCGTTGCCGCTTCATTACTGGCTGTTTCGGGTACCAGTCCTCCGGTTCGAGTTCGTTCAGCCGCTTGCCCGGCAAACGCATGTCGAACGGGGCGGCGTAGACCGTACGGTCAGGCCGAGGCCGAGCGCGCAGGTTGATCGTGCGCGGTGCATTACGGACGCGATGACCGGGCATGCCCCAGGGCAGGGCCGATGCATGCGACGTGGCGAGTTTCGTGAACATACGTGACATGGGATTCACCCATCTTTGGGGCGGCGTTTCCAACGTACTGTCCTCCAACTAGCCGCAAAAGCCGTGCGGTTCTGTGAGATGTCTCACGCATTGCGCCGATTGCCGGTTTCAACGGCCATCCAAACAAAAATGTGAACTGGCCGGTGCCGGCACCCAATAGCCCCGATGGATGATTTGCCAGCCAGGGTGGTCGCCGGCCCAGCGAGCAACCTTTTGGCGGCTAGCCAGGGAAATCGGCGGACAGGCGGAAATGACAAGTTCGACCATTGTTCGATGTTGGGTCATGGCTCTGATCCTCGTCCGGCCATGACGCGAAGCCTGCAACAAAACGCCGTTTTCGTAACGAAAGCGGGCCGATCTTTAGGCGAAATTTCACGATGGCCGGAGACAGCGCGAAAGGCGTTGCAACCTTGGGAATGCTGGAACGCCGGGGTGCTTTGCGGTAGACTGGCGGGGAAATACCTCCGCGGCGACGGCGACGACTGCTTGCGAGGATTTTCCGATGAATAGTCCGGCGTTGGCGCCCTTTCGCCTGAATGGCCGCGAGATCGACCTGAGACGCGGATCGGTGTCGGATGGGGCGGGCGCGACGATCACGCTGCGTCCGCAGGCTGCCGATATCCTGAGGGTTCTTGCCGAGCGGCCGGGCACGCTGGTCACCAAGGAAGAGCTCATGCAGGCGGTATGGGCCAACATCGCCGTGACGGACGACAGCCTTGTCCAGTGCATTACCGAAATCCGCAAGGCACTGGGCGACGACAGCCATGCCGTCATACAGACCGTGCCGCGCCGCGGTTATGTGCTCGACAGGGGCGCGCAAAAAGCCGCGGTGCGGCCAGCCATCGCGGTGCTGCCGTTCCGCGCCTTGAATGTCGACGGGCAATGGGCGCGGTTTGCCGACGGCATGACCGAGGACATCATCACCGACCTCGCGCGGTTCCGCGACATTCCGGTGATCGCGCGCAGTTCGTCGGAGCTCTACCGCGACAAGGCCGAGGACGTGCGGGCGATCGGACACGCGCTCAACGTCAAATACGTGCTTGCGGGCAGCCTGCAGGTCGACGGTCACCGCCTGCGCGTGACGGCGCAACTGATCAATGCGGGAACCGGCGAGCACGTCTGGACCGAGCGCTACGATCGGCAGACCGCCCAACTCTTCGACGTCAAGGACGAGATTTCGGGCAAGATCGCCGCCACTCTCACCGGCTGGGAGGGACAACTCAGCGAGGCCGAACGGGTGCTGACCCGCCGCAAGAGCGGCATCGGTCTTGACGCCTACGATTACTGGCTGCTGGGCGTCGAGGCCAGGAACAGGATGTCGCCGGCGGGACTGAGGGAGGCCCGCACGCTTTTTGCCAAGGGACTGGCGCTCGCCCCCGATTTCGCGCCGCTCATCCGCGACATGGGCATCACCTACTCGATCGATATCCAGATCGGCGGGGCAGACCGCGCCGCCGCGCTGGAGCAGCAGGGAGCCTGCATGGTGCGGGCGCTGGCGCTCGACCCCAACGATGCGCTGACGTGCTTCTTCATGGGTTCCTACCTGACACTCAAGGGCGATGGCGAAGCGGGCGATCGCTACTACCAGCGTGCTCTGGAACTCGGGCCCAACAATGCCGACGTGCTGGTCCTGCTGGCATGGGCCTGGTCCTACAGCGCGACGCCCGAACGCGGAGCGGAGATGGCCGATCGCGCCATCCGGCTCAACCCGCACTATCCCTTCTGGTGGAACAGCGCGCTGACCCGCGCCTATTTTCATGTTCGCGCCTTTGAGAAGGCCTACACCTACGCCAGAAGCATGGGCGCGACGGCGCCCAACGAGGCGGCGATGCTGGCGATGACGGCGGCGCGGCTGGGACGGCGCGAGGAGGCGGCGCGGGCCGCCGAAAGCGTCGGGCGCATGGACCCGGACTGGACGGTGGAAGGCATGTACAGTTTCTACCTGCCGCCGCGTCCGGCGCAGCTGCTGGTCGAAAGCGCGGTTCTGGCCGGGCTTCCCGTCTGCATGACGGCGGCACAACTGGAAGGCAACAAGGGTGCTGCCCGTTTTCAGGAATGCGATGCAGTGCGGGCCAGGCAGGGCTGAACAGGGTCTTGACTTGCCGGTTCAATGATTTTTTAGCACCGCCCCGTTATCCTTTGCGGAGCATCGGGAGCGGCCGCCGGCGCGGGTGCTGCCGTTGAACGAAGCCGAGTTCGGCTTCCCCATCGCGAACCAGCTCGCGGGAGGCGTGGCGACTATCGACGGCAAGCCGCTTGAGATCTCGATACGCGACGCGGAGCGGGCTGTAACGAATGGGACGAATCGGGCGATAGCTCGCGGTATCCGGCCTTTTGCATCGGGAGTTTTGAGGTTCATCGTGAGACGTCGCGTCACCATCCAGGATCTCGGGCTGCTCCTGGCCGTCGTGCTGGTCGTCGCCTATCTCGTCTTCGAAGTTGAGATCTTCCTGCACCAGGACGAGATGACACCCGAGCAGGCGATATTCCTGCTCGACGAGGCGATGCTGGTCGGCGGCATTTTGGCCCTCGGCCTGCTTATCTTTGCCGCCCGCCGCTACAACGACCTGAAACGTGAAGTCGTCCGGCGCGCGAAAGCCGAGCGCGAGGCGCGTATACTGGCCTACCAGGATCCGCTGACTGGGCTTCCCAACCGGCGCCAGTTCGAAGAAGCACTGCGCATGGCGGCTGCTTCACCGCCGAAGTCGGGTGCGGTTCATGCCGTGCTTTTGCTCGACCTCAACGGCTTCAAGCAGGTCAACGACAACTATGGCCACGCCGCTGGTGACGCGGTACTCGTGGTCGCCGCCCAGCGCCTGATGCGCGCCGTGCGCGAGGGCGATCTCGTGGGACGTCTCGGCGGCGACGAGTTCATCGTACTGGCGCAGCATCTGATCGGCCCTGAAGCTGTGACCAACGTTGCCCTCAGGATCATCCAGGGCCTTGCCGAGCCGGTCGTCACCGCTGGAGGACAGCACGATATCGGGGCCGGCATCGGCATCGCGCTGCTACCCAACGACGCCCAGACGGCGGAAGACCTGATCCGCAAGGCGGATGTGGCGCTTTACCGCGCGAAAGCCGAGCGGCGCTCTGCCTTCCGTTTCTTCGAAGAGGAGATGGACGTTCTCGTACGTGAGCGCGGGCGCCTGGAGCGCGATCTGCGGACGGCGATGGAGCTGGACCAGATACAGCCGCGCTTTCGGCCGTCCTTTGACCTGCGGAGCGGGGCTGTTATCGGATTCGAGGCAATCCCAAACTGGATTTCAGCGGACGGCAAGGAAGTGCCGCTGGACCGTTTCCTGGCGGTCGCCGAAGAGACGGGCCTCATTCACGCGATGGCGCGGCGCGTCCTGGCGCAGGCTTGCGCCACTGCGGCTCTCTGGCCGACCGACGTGGCGCTGTCCATCGACATTTTTCCCGGACAGCTGAACGATCCCGAACTCGGCCGGTCAATCATGAAGGTGCTGGAAGAAACCGGGCTCGAGCCCGGTCGGCTGGAGATCGAGATCACCGAAAGCATGATCGTCCATGATTTCGAGGAAGCCAGATCCAAGCTCGGACCGTTGCGCGCGGCCGGGGTGAGGATTGCGCTCGACAATTTCGGAACCGGCTACTCCAACATCTATCACATGCGCGAATTCAAGTTCGACAAGGTGAAGATCGACCGCCGCTTCGTCGGCAACATGGAAGGGGAGGAGGCAACGAAGGTGATCCGGGCGCTTGCCGGCCTCGGGCACGGGCTTGGGCTCGCAGTGAGCGCGGAGGGCATTCCCGGGACGCTCAAGGACTCGTCCCTGATCCAATCCGGCGTGGATGAAGGCCAATCTTCTGGCGATATGGTGACCGGCGCCGAGACCCAGCGGTTCTTTGCTGCCACATAGCTCAGGCAGTTCTCCCACGACGAAGCCCAAAGATTATGAGTTGACTTAAAGCTAACTTTAACTTGTAGATGAGTGTCCTTCGCATCACTCCGAAGGAACGACAATGACCGAATTCCACCGGGTCGCCATCACAATCCGCCTTGGCGAGCGGACATTGCTGGCGCTTAAGCTGACATCCGGAACGACAACGAGGTCAGCCAAGCTGGCGCAGTGCTTCGCCGGCCACCATGGCCGCGGCCAGTGCGACGTTGAGGCTGCGGCCGCCGCCCTTCATCGGGATCATCAGCCGCGCGTCGGCGATCTCGTGCACATTGTCTGGCACGCCGGCCGACTCGCGACCGAGGAGCAGGATATCGCCGTCTCCGAAATCAAATTGCGTGTAAGGCAGGGCGGCCCTGGTGGACAAGAGCACGAGCCGGCGTCCTTCGGCGCTCCGCCACTCCTCGAAGCGCGCGAAGTCGACATGCCGGGCGAGCCGCGCCATTTCGAGATAGTCCATGCCGGCGCGGCGCAGATTGCGGTCGGAGATATCGAAGCCGGCCGGTTCGATAATGTCGACGCCGATTCCGAGACAGGCGGCCATGCGCAGGATGGTGCCGGTGTTGCCGGCGATGTCGGGCTGGTAGAGCGCGATGCGAATGCCTTCGGTCAATTGGGCGCCTCGTCTGACTGTGGCTATCCGGCAACAGTCTTGCCGTCGACCGAGAAAAATCGTTCCGCAGCGGTAGCCATTTCCGGCGAATGCGGCTATAGAGCCGCCATTGTCAACACGAACCGACGGAGGCAGGCATGGTACATATGTTTATCGCACTTTTCGCCTGCCGAACTGGCGGGCTTACGCCCTGACGGCGGTTTCGGTTCGACGCTTTTCCTGACATTTCAAAGCTTCATCGTCTCGATTCCCGCCGGAATTTTTTCCCGGTCTCCGAAGGAATCGTCCGATGTTTTCCAAACTGCCGCGCGGGCTGAAAGCCCCGCCTAACACTGCTTCCGATCCGCCGACCTCGCCGCCGCGCACGCCTGTGCGTTGCCAGGCTTCGGCTGCCTTTGCCCGTACCTTCCAAATTCCAGGAGGTGAACATGTTTGACTATTTCCGTATTCCCGGCAGGACCAGCATCCACGAGATGAAGCTGGCGGCCTGGGCTCTGTTCATCGGCGAAAGAAGCCGTGGTGGTTCGGCTGCCGACCGTGCCGCACGCTCGCATCGCGGCATGTTGCCAGATGTCGACCCGACGGCGCTGGTGCCCGATCCGAACTACCGGTCGCTGTTGCGGCGGCTGATCGACTTTGTGCGGTCGGCCGCCGGACCGGTGGAGGCGCTGGAAATCGCTCCTGCCGCTTCTCTGTCAGGAGCCCCCGCATCGCCTGTCGGCAAAAGCGCTTCGGTGACATACATTGGCACGGTGGAGTCGCGCCGCGCCGTGGAACGTTCGCCGACGCAAGAGAAGTCCGATCTCGATCATCCTCGCGCCGCCTGAAGCGGCGCGAGCCCCGCATAGTTTGAAAGACTGAAAAATGTTCCGCTGGTTCGAAAAACGTCTCGACCCATTTCCGGCTGAGGAGCCGGTCGAGCCGCCAAAGACGCTGGTAGCCTTCTGTTTACACTACACAAAAGGTTCCTGGCCCTACATTGTGGTGGCAGCGCTGTTCAATGCGGCGATCGCGCTGACCGAAGTCGGCATGTTCGGCTTCCTCGGCAACATCGTCGACTGGCTGAGCGCGCAGAATCGCGACACATTCCTGCAGACAGAGGGTTGGAAGCTCGCCGGCATGGCGTTCGTCGTGCTGGTGGCGCTGCCGACGGCTGTCTTCATCAGTTCGCTGATCCACCAGCAGACGCTGATGGGCAACTATCCCATGCGCATCCGCTGGCAGGTGCACCGCTACCTGCTCAAGCAGTCTATGACCTTCTACCAGGACGAGTTCGCGGGCCGCATCGCCACCAAGCTGATGCAGACCGCACTCGCCGTGCGCGAATGCGTGATGAAGCTGATCGACGTGCTAAATTACGTCGTCATCTACTTCCTCGGCGCGCTGCTGATCGTCGGTTCGGCCGACTGGCGGCTGGCGATGCCGCTCGTCGTCTGGCTTGCCATCTATATCCTGCTCCTGCGTTATTTCATCCCGCGCCTCGGCAAGGTGGCGGAAGAGCAGGCCGATGCGCGCTCGACCATGACCGGCCGCATCGTCGACAGCTATACCAACATCCAGACCGTGAAGCTGTTTTCGCATACGCGCCGCGAAGCATCGTTCGCCAGGGAGGGCATGGCGGGCTTCATGGACACGGTCT
Source organism: Neomesorhizobium albiziae (assembly GCF_900114255.1). Lineage (GTDB taxonomy): Bacteria > Pseudomonadota > Alphaproteobacteria > Rhizobiales > Rhizobiaceae > Neomesorhizobium > Neomesorhizobium albiziae. The sequence goes on from NZ_FOSL01000006.1 coordinate 47,928, forward strand.
ACCGGTCGATGCGGCTGGTCACCCAGCTCTATGGCTGCCTCTACGTGCTCAATTCGTCGCTGCTGGTGTCGGTCGGCGCGTTGTCGATCTGGCTGTGGCACGGCAATGCGGTGACCATCGGTGCGGTCGCCGTGGTGCTCGGCCTGGTGCTGCGCATGTGGGGCATGTCGCAGTGGATCATGTGGGAAATGTCGTCGCTGTTCGAGAACATCGGCACTGTGCAGGATGGCATTGGCTCGATCTCGCTGCCGAGGCTCGTCGAGGACAAGCCCGGCGCCAAGGACATCGTCGTCAACAGCGGTAACATCGAGTTCGAGGCCATCGGCTTCCACTATGGCAAGCAGAAGGGCGTCATCGAGGACCTTTCGCTGGTGGTTCGTCCGGGCGAGAAGGTCGGGCTGGTCGGGCGTTCCGGCGCCGGCAAGTCGACGCTGGTCAATCTTCTGCTGCGTTTCTACGATCTCGAACGCGGCCGCATCCTGATCGACGGACAGGACATCTCGAGGCTGACGCAGGACAGCCTGCGCGCGCAGATCGGCATGGTCACCCAGGATACATCGCTGTTGCACCGCTCAGTGCGCGACAACATCATCTACGGCCGTCCGGATGCCAGCGACGAGATGCTGCGGGAAGCGGCGCGGCGCGCCGAAGCGCTCGACTTCATCGCCGGGCTGTCCGATCCGAAGGGCCGCAAAGGCTTCGACGCGCATGTCGGCGAACGCGGCGTCAAGCTTTCCGGCGGCCAGCGACAGCGTATCGCGGTTGCACGCGTCATGCTGAAGGACGCGCCGATCCTCATTCTCGACGAGGCCACCTCGGCGCTCGATTCGGAAGTGGAAGCCGCGATCCAGGAAAACCTCTACCGGCTTATGGAGGGCAAGACGGTGATCGCGATCGCACACCGGCTTTCCACCATCGCCGCGATGGACCGGCTTGTCGTCATGGACAAGGGCCGGATCATCGAAGAGGGGTCGCACGACGTACTTGTTGCCAAGGGCGGGCTCTATGCCCAACTGTGGCAACGCCAGTCGGGCGGCTTCCTGCTGCATGACGATCCCGCAGACCTCATCGAACAGGCGGCGGAATGATATTGGTCCGGCGCGCGATATTACAAAACCGTAACGGGAATTCGCGCGCGGTTTCCCTATATTCGAACCGATACGCCGGGCGGGGGTTCCGCCCGGCAGGTGTGTGAAAAAGCGAGTCGGAACAAGGATGTTGCGCCTGAGGTTTGAAACGCCGATTCAGGTTCTTAAAGCATCGATTCAGGAAGCTGTCCGGTGAGCAACGAAGGATTCCGCGACCGCATCTGGCGCTCGGTCGAGGGCTCGATCGATCCGTTTCACGATACCGACCGCGAGGTTTTGCCCGAGGATGCCTGGCGCTTCATCCTCTATTTCGCCAATCAGGCGAAGGGGGCTTTCGTCCTTTTGCTTATCACCGGCGGGCTGGCCGGCGCCGTCGATGCGGCGATGTACTGGTCGGTTGGCTGGCTGATCGACCTGCTCGACAAATCTTCGCCGGCGACCTTGTTCGCCGACCACTGGCCCGCGCTGATCGGGCTTTTGTTCCTCATCCTGGTGGTCCGTGCCGTCATCATGATCGCCTCGGCCGTCGTCGAGCAGCAGGTGGTGGTGCCGGGGTTTTATTCGATGGTGCGCTGGCAGGCGTTCCGGCGTGTCATCCAGCAGCCATACGGTTTCTACCAGAACGATTTTGCAGGCCGCATCGCCACCAAAATCATGCAGGGCGGCGAGGCCGTCGGCGACTTCATCGTCAACGTGCTGCAGACCATGTGGTCGTTCCTGACCTTCGTGATCCTGGCGATCACCATCCTTGTCTCGCTCGACCCGCTGATGGGCGTGGTGGTGGCGCTGTGGTTCGCAGGCTATGCCGGCATCGTCTGGTTCCTGCTGCCGGAAATGCGGCGTGCAGGCCGCGAGACGGCCGACCAGCGCTCGATCTTCAACGGCCGCCTGGTCGATGCATTCACCAACATCGTCGCCGTGAAGCTGTTCGACAGCGGTCGGCGCGAGCATGCCTATATCCGCGACGGGCTCGAGGGCTTCCTCACCGCGGTGGTGCGGCTGACAAGGGCGGTGACCACGGTGCGCTCGTCGGTGGCGATCCTCAACGGCGTAATGATGAGCCTGATCGCCGTCATCGCCGTGGTCAACTGGACCAGCGGCAGCATCTCGACCGGCGCCATCGCGGCAGCCCTCGGGCTGGTGTTCCGGCTCAACCAGATGTCGGGCTGGATGATGTTCAACATCAACGGGCTGGTGCGCAACTACGCCACGGTGCAGGACGCGACGCGGACGATCTCGGTGACCCCGGCGATCCGCGACGCCGAAGGCGCCATCGCGCTGCCGCGCGCCAGCGGCGACATCCGCTTCGAGAGCGTCTCGTTCCATTATGGCAAGGAAGGCGGCGTCATCGACGACCTGAACCTGCATATCCGTCCGGGCGAACGCGTCGCGCTGGTCGGCCCGTCGGGCGCCGGCAAGACCACCATCGTCAACCTGATGCTGAGGCTGTTCGACGTCGAAGGAGGGCGAATCCTCATCGACGGCCGCGACATCCGCGACCTGACGCAGGCCTCGCTGCGCGCCCAGTTCGGTGTCGTCAGCCAGGAAGCGATGCTGATGCATCGCTCGATCCGCGACAATATCGGCTACGGCCGCGAGGGCGCGACCGAGGCCGAGATCGTCGACGCGGCAAAACGCGCCGCCGCGCACGACTTCATCGTCGATGTCGAAGACCCCCGCGGCCGCAGGGGGTACGAAGCGCAGGTCGGCGAGCGCGGCGTGAAGCTTTCGGGCGGCCAGCGGCAGCGCGTGGCGATCGCCCGCATGATGCTGAAGGACGCGCCGATCCTGATCCTCGACGAAGCCACCTCGGCACTCGATTCGGAGGTCGAGGCAGCGATCCAGGAAAATCTCTACCAATTGATGGAAGGAAAGACGGTCATCGCCATCGCGCACCGTCTCTCCACCATTGCAGCGCTTGACCGGTTGATCGTCATCGACCAGGGCCGCATCGTGGAAGAAGGCACGCATGAAGCGCTGATCGCGCGCAACGGGCTCTACGCGCAGCTCTGGAAACGCCAGTCGGGCGGCTTCCTCGCGAACTCACTCGCGGCGGAATAGCTACTCCAACCACTCGGTGACGAAATTGCCGCTCTCGTGGATGTCGATGGTTTCCAGCGGGCCGGGACCGAGATTGGTGAATTTGTGCGGCGTGTCGGGCGGAACGACCAGGATCTGGCCGGCCGTGGCGGCGATTTCCTTGTCGCCTACCGTGAAAAGCCCGGTGCCGGCGCGGATGATGAAGGTTTCGGGATAAGGGTGCTTGTGCAGGCGCGGGCCGCCGCCCGGCGCGTCCAGCAGGTTGAAGATCACGCAGATCCCGGCGCCATAGGCGCCGCCCTGCAGTTCGCCGTTCCAGCCGTCGGGCGCCGTTGCCCAGACGTCGCGGTTGATTACATGTGCCATTGCGCGGACTATATTTGCGGGAAAGCTCTGCTGTCGAGGTGTGACGGCATGGCTGCTGACATGCGGTGAGAATGCAGAGTTCGGGAACAAGGAATGTCGCTTCGGCCACCTGGCGGCGCCTCAGCCGCCTCCTTCGCGGAAATCAGCTTCGATGCGCTCGGCCATGAAATCCTGGCTGAGAAGGCGGCGGCCCTGGGGCGCGCCGGCGAACGCGCCGAAACCTGCCTGAAACGCCTTGGGGATCATCAGGACGGCGCCGGCGACCGGGCCGCATTGGTCCGGCAAGCGTCTGACGCGGTCTATGCCTGGTTCATTCAGCGGGAGCTCTGCGGCTTCCGCCGACACGACGACATTATCCGCGACTATGCCATTCCCCGTGAAGTGCTGGTGCGGCTGGGGGCGAAATAATCCTGAAGCGCTCGAACTTCCCGCCCAGGCCGGCAACTAGCCATGATCAGGCTCGATGAATTCGGCTTGCAGAGGGAAGCCGCCTGCCGCTCCCATCTGTCCGACAACGGCTGCAATGTCGATCCAAATCCAGCAGCGAGGGCGCATAGCGAATTTCCCCCGACAGCCTGATTTGTGGACGATCCGAAGCTCCCCGCGACAATCTGCCGTCATATGCTTTGCAGTCTGGACAAGGCCGGGCTTCACGCATAAACCAACGCCAAATGCCGGGGGAGTCCGCCGGCCCTTTTGCCGTGCGCGACCGGGTTGGCAGCATTGAACGGATGGCTCTTCCATCGGCGGTGAGAGGCGAAAGGATCAGGGTCCCGTGAGCGCTAACGATACGATCGATCAGAACCGCCGCGATTTCCTTTATATTGCCACCGGCATGGCCGGCGCCGTGGGCGCCGCCGCTGTCGCGTGGCCCTTCATCGACCAGATGCGTCCGGACGCCTCGACGCTCGCCGCGTCGTCGATCGAAGTGGACGTCGCGTCGGTCACTCCAGGCATGTCGCTGACCGTCAAATGGCGCGGCAAGCCGGTGTTCATCCGCAACCGCACGCCCGAAGAGATCAAGGCCGCGCAGGACGTTCCGCTGGCCGAGCTGAAGGACCCGGTGGCGCGCAATGCCAACCTCGCCAACGACGCCGAGGCGACCGACATCGACCGTTCGGCCGGCGAGGGCAAGGAAAACTGGCTGGTGATGGTTGGCGTCTGCACCCACCTCGGCTGCGTGCCGCTCGGCCAGCAGGGCGATTTCGGCGGCTGGTTCTGCCCATGCCACGGTTCGCACTACGATACGGCCGGACGCATCCGCAGGGGCCCGGCGCCCGAGAACCTGCCGGTTCCGGCATTCCAGTTCATTTCCGACACCAAGATCCGGATCGGTTGAGGCAGGCAGAGGGGACAATTCGATGAGCGGTGGACACTCGACCTATACACCCACGACCGGCTTTGGAAAGTGGTTCGACGCGCGCATGCCCTTGCCGCGCCTCATCCACGATTCCTTCGTTTCCTATCCGGTGCCGCGCAACCTGAACTATGCCTATACGTTCGGCGGCATTCTTTCGATCATGCTGGTCGCGCAGATCCTGACTGGCGTCGTGCTGGCCATGCACTATGCGGCCGACACGACGCTCGCCTTCGGCTCGGTCGAGAAGATCATGCGCGACGTGAATTCGGGCTGGCTTCTGCGCTACCTGCATTCGAACGGCGCCTCGATGTTCTTCATCGCCGTCTATATCCATATCTTCCGCGGTCTCTACTATGGCTCCTACAAGGCGCCACGCGAACTGCTCTGGATCCTCGGCTGCATCATCTACCTGCTGATGATGGCGACCGGTTTCATGGGCTACGTGCTGCCGTGGGGCCAGATGAGCGGCTGGGGCGCCACCGTCATCACCGGCTTCTTCACCGCCATACCGCTGGTCGGCACCTGGATCCAGGAGCTGCTGCTCGGCGGCTTCTCGGTCGACAATCCGACGCTGAACCGCTTCTTTGCGCTGCACTATCTGCTGCCATTCATGATCGCCGGCGTCGTCGTGCTGCACGTCTGGGCCTTGCATGTCGTTGGCCAAACCAACCCGACCGGCATCGAGGTGAAGTCGAAGACCGACACGGTGGCGTTCACGCCCTACGCGACCCTCAAGGACGCGTTCGCGATGATCCTGTTCCTCGCCTTCTTCGCCTATTTCGTCTTCTACATTCCGAACTATCTCGGCCACCCCGACAACTACACGCAGTTCGATTCGCTGAAGACACCGGCCCACATCGTTCCGGAATGGTACTTCCTGCCGTTCTACGCGATCCTGCGCGCCATCACCTTCAACATCGGGCCGATCGATTCCAAGCTCGGCGGCGTGCTGGCCATGTTTGGCGCCATCGCGGTGCTGTTCGTGGTGCCATGGCTGGACACGTCGAAGGTGAAGTCGGCGCGTTACCGTCCATCCTACCGCGTCTTCTACTGGCTGTTCGCGATCAACGCGATTTTCCTCGGCTGGCTCGGCTCGAAACCGGCGGAAGGCTGGTACATTCCGGCCATGCAGATTTCGACCCTCTACTACTTCGCCTTCTTCCTGGTGGTCATGCCCGTTCTTGGCCTGATCGAGACGCCGCGCAAAACGCCGAACTCGATCACCGAGGCAGTGCTCGAAAAGAACCGTGGCGGCTCCGGCCACCTGGCTGGCGCCACGGCAGTACCGGAAACCAAAGGCTGAGACAGAAGAGAATCTTGAAAGGAATTTTCGCATGAAAAAGATTCTCGCCTGCCTTGTAGCAGCCGGCCTGTTCGCCTTGGCTGGCGCCGGCATCGCCTTCGCGCAGGAAGAAGCGGCCCACGAGGCCGAGCCGACGCACTTCCCGATCCACAAGCCGAAGCAGGAAGACTGGTCATTTGCCGGGCCGTTCGGCAAATATGACAAGGGACAGTTGCAGCGCGGCCTGAAGGTCTACAAGGAAGTCTGCGCGGCCTGCCACTCGATGAACCTGGTGCCGTTCCGCACACTGGGCGAGCTCGGCTATTCCGATGCGCAGGTCAAGGCGTTTGCTGCCGAATACACCGTCCAGGACGGCCCCAACGCCGATGGCGAGATGTTCGAGCGTCCCGGCATCCCGTCGGACTACTTCCCTTCGCCGTTCCCCAATAAGGAAGCAGCCGCTGCCGCCAACGGCGGCGCCGTGCCGCCGGATTTCTCGCTGATCGCCAAGGCGCGCGGCGTCGAGCGTGGCTTCCCGACCTTCGTCTTCGACATCTTTACGCAGTATGCCGAAAACGGCCCGGACTATATCCATTCGCTGCTAACCGGCTATGACGAGCAGCCGCCGGCCGGCATGGAGATCGCCGAAGGCACGCATTACAACCCGTACTTCATCGCTGGAAAGTCGCTGGCGATGGCAAAGCCGCTGTCCGACGACCAGGTCACCTACGATGACGGTTCGCCGCAGACGGTCGACCAGTATGCCCGCGACGTCACGGCCTTCCTCATGTGGGCCGCCGAGCCGCATCTGGAGACGCGCAAGCAGACCGGCTTCGGCGTGATGGTGTTCCTGGTTCTGTTTGCCGGGCTCGTCTATCTCACCAAGCGCAAGGTCTGGGCCGACATCCCGCACTGAGCGGGCATGCGACGGAATTGAAGCGGGCGCCGAAAGGCGCCCTTTTCATTTGCCGCGCGGCAGGCCAGAACTAGACGGTAACGGGAACCGATTCATGAAATCCTCGCTCGAAGAGACGTTGCTTTCCGCCATCCGGACGATTCCAGACTATCCGAAGCCGGGCATCCTTTTTCGCGACATCACCACGCTGCTTGGCAATGCGCGCGCCTTCCGCCGCGCCATCGACGAGCTGGTGCATCCTTATGCCGGCCAGAAGATCGATAAGATCGCCGGCATCGAGGCGCGCGGCTTCATCCTGGGCGGCGCCATTGCGCACCAGCTTTCGGCCGGCTTCATCCCCATTCGCAAGAAAGGCAAGCTGCCGCATGAAACGGTGCGCGTCGCCTACAGCCTGGAATACGGACTGGACGAGATGGAGATGCACAAGGATGCGGTCACGCCGGGCGAGAAGGTGATCCTCGTTGATGACCTGATCGCGACCGGCGGCACCGCCGAGGGCGCCACGAAGCTGTTGCGCCAGATGGGAGCGGATATCGTCGCCGCCTGCTTCGTCATAGACCTGCCCGATCTCGGCGGCCGTTCGAAGCTGGAAGCGCTGGGCGTCGATGTCCGTACGCTGATCGCCTTCGAGGGGCATTGAGGTGAATGGTGAATAGTGAGTAGTGAATAGCAGGCAAAGATGGCTTGCCCCAATACGGTTGCCTATTCACCATTCACCATTCCACCTGCACCAGCACCGCGCTTTCGAATTCCAGCACCTTGTCACCGGAAGAATCGAGAGCTTCGGCGCGAATGCTGAGCAGCCGCCAGCCCGGCCGTGAGGCGATCGGGCGATGGGCGACGCCAGTGCGCGTGAAGGTGATCGTCTCGCCGGCATAGACCGGCTTCAGCCATCTCAGATTCTTGAAGCCGGGTGAGGGTCCAAAGACCGGCAGCGGACCGGGGCCGGTCCAGCGCCTGCCTTCGGTCTCCATGCGGGTTGCGAGATTGTACTTCATCCATGTCGAGGCGGTGTGCCAGCCTGACGCGCAGAGCCTTCCGAAGACGCTTTTCTTTGCCGCTTCCTCGTCCACATGAAAGGGCTGCGGGTCGTACTTCCTGGCGAAAGCCTTGATCGCCTCAGGCTCGAACTTGTGCGATCCAAGCATGACGGTGACGCCAATACCGAAGAACTCGTCGAGGGTCATGCCCCACCTACGGCGTCACGGGACAGAAACATGCCGGTGTTTTCCAGTTCGAGCACCGTTTCGCCGCGCTGGTTGGAAAGCTCGCTTTTTACCGTGATGAAGCCCAGGCCAGGCTTCGACTTCGACATGCGCTTTGCCAGAACGGTGCTTTTGCCTGTCAGCGTGTCGCCTGCCAGCACCGGCTTCTTCCAGCGCACATAGTCCAGGCCCGGCGACCCCTGCGAGGTGGAATCCAGCAGGAAGCCGTCGCACATCAACCGCATGAACATCGAGCAGGTGTGCCAGCCGGAGGCCGAGAGGCCGCCAAGGATGCTTGCCCTGCCGGCTTCCTCGTCCAGATGCATCGGTTGCGCATCAAACTCACCGGCGAATTCGACGATCTCCTCGGCGGTGACCAGTTTCGATCCCAGCGCGATCGAGCCACCCTCAATGAAATCCTCGAATGCCCATTTCTTGCCGGTCATCGCTGAATCCTGTTCATGCTTGAACGACACCATGGCGGCTTAAACCCGCATCCGCAAGCCGGCAAATGGCCAGTGTCATCGGGCCAGCCGGCCTTCCACGGAAGAAGGCCCTACAGCCAGCCGCGCCGTTTGAAATAGAGAAACGGGAGGATGGCCGAGACAAGCATCACCGCTAGCGCGAAGGGATAGCCGAGCATCCATTTGAGTTCCGGCATGATATCGAAGTTCATGCCGTAGATGGAGGCGACCAGTGTCGGCGGCAGGAACACCACAGCGGCCACTGAGAAAATCTTGATGATACCGTTCTGCTCGATGTTGATCATACCAAGTGTCGCGTCGAGCAGGAAGGTCACCTTCTGCGACAGGAAGGTCACATGGTCGGTCAGGGACAGCACGTCACGGCTCAGCGTCTTGACGCGGGCGCGCAGGTCCTTGCCGTTCTTCTCTGTCGCCATGACATGGCCAAGGAAACCCGAAAGCCGCTGCAGCGAGACCAGGCTTTCGCGCAGGTTCGAGGCCAGATCTTCCTTGCGGCCGATCTGCTGCAGGATTTGCTTGAAATCGCGGTCGCGCTTCGTTGACTTGGTCTCGGACGACTGGAAAATGCCGCGCGAAACCTCGTCGATGTCCCGCCCGGCGCGCTCGATGATGTCGGCGAGGCGGTCGACGATCGCTTCCAGCAAATTGATCAGGATGCTCTCGCCGTTGGTGCAACCGGTCGAAACCTTTTCGGCGCGCATTGGGAAGGTCTGGAAAGCGCGTGGTTCATGATAACGCACGGTCACCAGCCGGTTTCCCGCCAGCACGAAGGTGACCGGCGACATCACCGGGTCGTCGCCTTCGGTATGTGCCGGCAGCGTGGCGGTCATGAAATAGGCGCCGTCCTCGACATAGAGGCGGCTTGAGATCTCGATCTCCTCCATCTCCTCGCGTGTCGGAATGCCGACGCCGATCCAGCTCTCGATGGCGGCTTCTTCTTCCCTGGTTGGAACCAAAAGGTCGGCCCAGACGACCTGTTCGCGATTTTGCAGAAGGTCGTCCACCAAACGCAGCCGGCCATTGTCCACGACGAAGGCTTTGATCATCGCCGGTCTCCTTGTCTGGAGTCACTGTTGCGCCCGTGCAGGGCGCGGTTGAAGCGGATTGCGCGGGATGGACGGTCTTCGAAGGGAGGATGAGAATCGCGCGCCGACGCCCCATAGACCCGGCGGCAGATGCGGTCAAGGCGCAGGATTGGCGCACCGGCAGGTGCGCCTCACCCCGCGCCTTGCGCGAAAGGACCGCAGGCTTCGCGTTCAGTCGCCGAGCGGGTTGATGTCGTCCACAAAGCGCAGCAAGTCGACAAAGGTGAAGTCGCCGGCCTTTGCAGAGGGCAGCGTCGGTTTCCAGTTTTTCACCTTCCACAGGAAGGAATTCTGGTCGCCATGAATGAGGCCGACGAACACTTCCGCGATGATGGTTGCTCCGACCGGACCTAGCAGCTCGCCATTCTGGCGGACTTTCGCTTCCTTGAGAATGTAGTACCAGAGCGGGGTGGCCTTATCGAGGCCTTGCTGCTTGGCTACCGCACCGTCCGTCGAGCCATCCGAGTCGGAGGCGATCTCCGCCGGCGTCAGCGGATTCTTGATTTTCATGTGTGTGGCCACGTCCTGGCCGGACGGCAGGCCGAGATTGACGCCACGCTTCAGGTTGCGGAACGCGAGGATCTTCATCACGCCGGTTTGGCCCGGCAGGTCGCTCAGCGATGACGCGAGATACGGGTCGATTTTGCGCGAAGGCGTCGTGACGACCGGCGCCCCGCCGCTGTTGCCCAATTCGTAGAAGCGCCGCCAGTCGATGATCCAGTTGGAGGGCAGCGTCGGGAAGCCGCCACCGCCACCCGCCGCGAGATCGCCAAAGATCTGTCCCGATAGGCCTGAGAACAGGAAGAACAGGGAAAAGTCCTGCGGCGTGTTGAACACCTTGTTGTGCGTGTAGCGCTGGCGCACCATCGAATGGCCGATCCGGTAGGCAGCGGCGGAGAATTCCACCGGCATATAGGGCACTTTCTTGAAGCGGTAGAATTTGCGCCCGTCGTGCAGGATTTTCTTGACGATGCCCTTTCCAGCCAGCCGCTCGACCCAGTCATGCAGCACGATCCACTGATGATGCCATGTGACGATGCGCCGGGCTTCGGCGAAGAGGTCGGGCGGCGGATTGGGGCCCGCCGCCAGCATGTCGCAGACCTTGTTGTGGAATTTCAGCATGGCCAGGTGCGTCTGGGAGACGAGAAGGTTCTCGTCGTTGCGGTGGTCGCCGATCAGCGCGAAACCCTCGGGGCTGCGCGGCAGGTCATTGCGGAATTCGCCCTCGCCGGTGTTGACATTCTTGCCGATCAGGAATTTCGGCCCGTGCTTGTTTCCCGCGTCCGGATTGCGCGCATACAGGTGAGGACTGCCGTCCAGACCAAGGCCGTAGAGGCAGTCGAGGTCGACGCTTGGCGTGCGGAAGTTCTCGATGCCCAGCGGATCCTTCTCCTTGTCACCCAAAGAGGTCAGGTCGAGCGTGATGTCGTGGTCGATGAATTGGCCGAGATAGGTGAAGCCGGCGGGAATGTTGGGATTGTTGCCTGCGGCGATGTTGGGATTGTTGTCGACCATGGCGTTGGCCAAGGCCTGCAGTTTCGCGTCGCTGACATTGAGCGGGGGAAGTTTCGGAAACATCCGCCCGAACATGCCGGGATCCTTGTTGCCGGATAGCGCGTCGAGCAGTGCACGGGTGGGATGGCGACCGGCAACGCCGTGACCGGGGGTCGTCTTGACGGCGTCCGCGGTTTTCTCAAGTGACGCGACTTTCGCGGCAAACGCCGCTGCGGGAGATTCTTTAGGCTTCAGTGACATGGCAAACTCCTACGATCGTATCGGAGCCCGATTGGACCGATACTTTGGGAATGCCCCTCGTTCAGAAGCTAATGCAATGTTTGCAAGAACAGCGGCTCAAGGAAAAGTTCTCTTGAATCTAGGCTGTCGTCTTTTTTGTTTTACGCGCCATGATGCAGTCTTCCGCGACAATATTCAATGATGTTGTATGATTTACCTATGACGATTTGTTCTTGTGGTTCACAATGGGCTGAATGCAGGTTCCGAAATCGCCAAAGAGAACAGCACTTTGCTTTGCAAGCACATGGCGCTCACTTGCATTTGAAATGCGAGGCTGGAAGGTTGGCCGCGGCGACAAGCCGGAGCCAATTGCATCGGAAAATGGCCCTCGCCAACTAGGTGTTGAACTTGAACAGCATCACGTCGCCATCCTGCACCACATATTCCTTACCTTCGTCGCGCGCCTTGCCGGCCTCCTTGGCCGCCACTTCGCCGCCCAGCGTGATGAAGTCGTTGTAGGCAATGGTCTGGGCCCGGATGAAGCCGCGCTCGAAGTCGGTGTGGATGACACCCGCCGCCGCGGGGGCCTTGGTGCCGCGCTCGATGGTCCAGGCGCGCGTTTCCTTGGGGCCGGCGGTGAAATAGGTGATCAGGTGCAACAGGTCGTAGCCGGCGCGGATCAGCTTGTCGAGGCCGGGTTCCTCCAATCCCATGGACGCCAGGAATTCCAGTTCCTCGGCATCGGGGAGCTGCGCCACTTCGGCCTCGATCGCGGCCGAGATGACCACAGTGCCGGCGCCTTGCGCCTCGGCCATCTTCTCCACTGCCTCGGTGTGTTCGTTGCCGGTGGCGGCATCGGCCTCCGCGACGTTGCAGACATAGAGCACCGGATGCGAGGTCAGGAGGTTGAGCCCCTTCAGGATGGCAAGTTCCTCGTGGGCGATGCCTTTCAGGAGCACGCGCGCCGGCTTGCCGTCCTGCAGCAGGGCCAGCGCCTTCTCCATCATCGGCAGGACGGTGGTGGCTTCCTTGTCCTTGCCGCCGGCGCGCTTGCGGATCTGCACGATGCGGCGTTCCAGGCTTTCGAGGTCGGCCAGCATCAGTTCGGTCTCGACCGTCTCGGCGTCGGCGACGGGGTCGATGCGGCCTTCGACATGGGTGATGTCGTCATCCTCGAAGCAACGCAGCACATGCACGATGGCGTCGACCTCGCGGATGTTGGCGAGGAACTGGTTGCCCAGTCCTTCGCCCTTCGAGGCGCCGCGCACCAGGCCGGCGATGTCGACGAAGGAAATGCGCGTCGGGATGATCTCTTTCGACTTGGCGATCGCGGCGATCTTTTGCAGGCGCGGATCCGGCACCGCCACCTCGCCGGTGTTCGGCTCGATGGTGCAGAACGGATAGTTGGCCGCCTGCGCGGCAGCGGTGCGCGTCAGCGCGTTGAAAAGCGTCGATTTGCCAACGTTGGGCAGCCCAACGATGCCGCATTTGAAACCCATGGTCTTCAAGTCCTATCGGGAAAGGAGAATTTGCTCAGGGCTATGGGCGAAAGGGTCGACGATCGTCAAGCCTTGGATTGTCTGGCCGTTCTGCAAATCCTCGGAAAGGAAGTGGGTGCAGCCGAGATCGACGGCCGAAGCGAGCAGCAGGCAGTCCCACCAGGAGAAGGAGGTTTTCAGTCGGATGGTTCGTGCAGTGGCGACGATCTGCAGGTCAATCGAACTCGTTCCGAGAAAGCTCAGTTCATCGACTTCGGCGAAAATCGACGCTGCTGACAGGTCCTGCCTCTTGCGAAGCATCACATTCGTCACTTCGTTGAGCACCTGCAGATTGGTGCAGGCGATATCCCTTCTGACGATTTCACGCAGCCAGCGTAGTGCCGTCTCCACCTTATCGGTCAGGTTCCGGTCGCGCGTGTAGAGCAGGACATTGCTGTCGACGAAGAACTTAGCGGCGGGCATTTCGTTCTTCGGCCGTCGGCATCCGTCCATTCTCGGAAATATTCAGTTTGGGTCCTGCGAAGAACCGTTCAAGAGCCTCGAGTCGGCGTTTTCGCGCCTCTTCCTCGGTGTTGTCGGGCTCTTCGCGGGAAGGCTGCCGCAGGCGGTCGGCTATGTACCTGGATACGCTCTTCCCCGCCTTGGCCGCTTCGATGCGCGTCGTGCGATGAAGTTCGTCGTCCATCGATATGGTCACATTCTTCATTTCCACGACCTCACGAAAACACGAAGTTCGTGTCAATTTAATGCGCCGTCTGCCGGACATCAAGATTGCCTTGCAGACGATGTGCATCAATCCTTGCCGAACAACCGCTTCAGCATGGCGGCCATCGGGCCGGTTTCGGGAATTTTCACCGGAGCCGCCTGCGGTCGCGCCTGGCGGATATGGCTTTGCTGCTTCGGGGCAGGGCGGTCCGGCTCCGGCTTCGCCTTGCCGCCGCCGGAAACGGCAAGGCTGGCCTTGTTCATGAAACTCGAATCGTCGCCCTTCGCCAGCAGGCCGGCATTGTCTGCAATCGCGTCAAGCAGCGGCTCCAACCACTCCTGGTCGGCCTTGGCGAAGTCGCCCAGCACATGGCCGTGCACCAGCTCCTTGACGCCGGGGTGGCCAACGCCGATGCGCACACGGCGATAATCCTTGCCGATATGCTGGTCGAGCGAACGGATGCCGTTGTGACCGGCGGAACCACCACCGGTCTTAACCCTCACCTTGCCCTCGGCCAGCTCGATCTCGTCGTAGAAGACGGTCAGCGCGGAGGGGGCGAGCTTGTAGAAACGCATCGCCTCGCCGACCGACTGGCCGGAGAGGTTCATGAAGGTCTGCGGCTTGATCAGGATGATCTTTTCGCCAGCGATGACGCCTTCGGCGATAAGGCCCTGGAATTTCTTCGACCAGGGCGAAAAGGAATGGCGGCGGGCAATCGCGTCCGCCGCCATGAAGCCGGCATTGTGCCGGTGGTTCGCATATTTGGCGCCCGGATTGCCGAGACCTGCAAAGAGCAGCATCTGAACGTTCCTCCAGGCTTCCGGAGATTACTCCCCGGTCTTTTCCTCTTCCTCGACTTCCTCGACCACTTCCGCGGTCTCGACCGGCTCAGGCTTCATCGCCGAGGAACCGGCGATCGTCGCGATGGTGAAGTCGCGGTCGTGGATGATCGGACGCACGCCAGCCGGCAGCTTGACAGCCGAAATGTGGATGGAATCGCCGATATCCGTGCCGGCGAGATCGACGGTGATGAATTCCGGGATCGCATTGGCCGGGCAGTGGAACTCGACGTCGTGGCGCACGATGTTCAGCACGCCGCCGCGCTTGATGCCAGGCGACTTTTCTTCGTTGATGAAGTGCACCGGCACGTTGACGTTCACTTCGGTGTCCTTGCCGATGCGCAGGAAGTCAACATGCATCGGGAAGTCCTTGACCGGGTCAAGCTGATAGTCCTTCGGCAGGACCTGGATCTTCTTGCCGCCAACGTCGATCGTCGCGATGGTGGTCAGAAAACCGCCGCCGTGGATCTTGTAGTAGACGTCCTTGTAGGACAGGGCGATAGCCAGGGGAGGCTGTTTGTCGCCGTAAATGACTGCAGGCACTTTGCCGTTGCGGCGAACTTCACGGGCGGACCCCTTACCGACCAGTTCGCGTGCTTCGGCCTTGAGCTCGTAAGTATCGTGGCTCATGGCATTTCCTTTCGCGTTATTGGAGCATTTCCGTCCGCCGCCGAAGCGGGTTCCCGAAAATGTCGAAAGCCGCGAAATTCGCGGCCCTCATCCGCGTTGCCTCCAAGGGTGTCTACGCGGGTGGCGGCTCTATAGCGGAAGGCGGCGGCAAGCGCAAGATTGGCCGGCTTTGCCAGCCCGCGGCTTGAAAACCCGCCTATGCATTCTCGGCCGCGAAGCAGATCAGGTTGCCGTCCGGATCGGCCACGATAAAGGTGCGGGCGCCCCATGGCTCGGTGCGCAGGGCTTGATGAAAGGCGACGCCGCGTTCCTGATATTCGAGAAATAGCGATTTGACCGCTTCGACGATGACGGTCGCGGAAAGAAGGTCTTCTCTCGCCCGCAATTCCGCATCGAATATGGGGCGGTCGACATGGCGAAGGTTCAGCCGTGCGCCGTCGCGGCTGACCTGTCCGTAGAATGGCGGCTCGCCGTAGGTGAAACCGACCTCGAAGCCGAGCTTTTGTACATAGAAGTCGCAGGATTTTTCGATGTCGGAGACGAAGAGCTGCGGCTCGGCAAGAGCCAAAAAGGGTTTGGTAATCGTGCTGCCGGTCTGGTCGCTCATTGTCTTCAGGCCTTTCTTCAGCGCCTGCCAGCTTTCGAACCTCGACAACAGCCCTTCTCAGGGCCGCTTGCCGTTTTTCCAGCGCGGCTTGGTCTTGATCCTTTTCGGCCCTTCGCCAGGCGCGCTGGCCGGGCGTGCCGCCTTTGGCTTGAACTTGCCTTTCTTGTTGGCGTTCCAGCCGGTGCGTGTGGGTTCGTCGGCCGGCGGTGCGCCTTCGACCCGCGTGATCGAGACGCCTTTTTCGATAACGCCGCCCTTTTTGATTGCCGCCGCAAAGGCTTCGGCCTTCTCGGTGACGATCTCGACCAGCGATTCCGCTTCGTGGATCTTGATGGCGCCAACCTCGCGCTTGGTGATGTGGCCGGCCTTGCAGATCATCGGCAACAGCCAGCGCGGCTCTGCGCGGTGCTTGCGGCCGACCGAAACGCGGAACCAGACGCCGTTGTCGAAACGCTCAGACGGCCTGTCGTCGCGCTCGAAATTGCCGGCGTTGCGGTCGCGTTGCGTGAAGGCAGCAATCGGCGTGTCGGCCAGTTCTTCCGGCGCCGGGCGCAAGGCGAGCTGCTGGCGCAGATAGGCGGCGGCGATGTGTTCGGCGCTATGTGCTTCCATGAGCTCGCGCACGAAGGCCAGCTCTTCCTCGTTAGGCGCTTCGGACAGCGCCGGATCTTCGAGAATGCGCTGGCGATTGCGCGCCTCGATGTCGGCGCTGGTGGGAGCCGCAATGGTGGTCGCCTCTAGCTTGGCGAGCTTCAGCACGCGGGCGGCCGCGCCACGGCGATGATGCGGAACGATCAGCGCGCAGGTGCCCTTGCGGCCGGCGCGGCCGGTGCGCCCGCTGCGGTGCAGAAGCGTGTCCGGGTTGGTCGGCATGTCGGCATGGATGACCAGGTCGAGATTGGGCAGGTCGATGCCGCGTGCCGCAACGTCCGTCGCCACGCAGACGCGGGCGCGCCCGTCGCGCATCGATTGCAGCGCGTTGGTGCGTTCGGCCTGGCTGAGTTCGCCCGAGAGCGCCACGACGGAAAAGCCGCGGTTGGCCAGCCGGCTCGCCAGATGTTTCACCGCCTCGCGGGTGTGGCAGAACACGATGGTGTTCTGTGCATCGACATAAAGCAGCGTGTTGATGATGGCGTTCTCGCGGTCCGGCGGCGCCACCAGCACCAGCTGGTATTCGATGTCGCCATGCTGCTGGCCTTCGCTGGTGGCGGTGATGCGCCGCGCGTCCTTCTGGAAACGCTTGGCAAGCAGCGCGATGGGTTTGGGCACCGTCGCCGAAAACATCAGCGTACGCCGCTCGGCGGGTGCTGCCGCCAGGATGAACTCGAGATCCTCGCGGAAGCCGAGATCGAGCATCTCGTCGGCTTCGTCCAGCACGACGGCGCGCAGCTGCGAAATGTCGAGCGAGCCGCGGGTGATGTGGTCGCGCAGCCGGCCGGGTGTGCCCACCACGATATGGGCGCCCTGTTCCAGCGCCCGGCGCTCCTTGCGCATGTCCATGCCGCCGACACAGGAGCCGATGCGCGCCCCGGCGCCGGCATAGAGCCATTCCAGTTCGCGGCGCACCTGCAGGGCAAGTTCGCGGGTCGGCGCGATCACCAGCGCGAGCGGCAGGCCGGCCTCGCCCAGGTTTGCCTCGCCGCGCAGCAGCGTCGGCGCGATCGCGATGCCGAAGGCGACAGTCTTGCCGGAGCCGGTCTGGGCCGAGACCAGGAGATCGGCGCCGTCGGCTTCCGCCGTCAGCATGGCTTGCTGCACGGGCGTCAGTGTCTCGTAGCCACGGGCGGCCAATGCGGCGGCGAGCGCCGGCGCCATTTTTTCGAAGTCGTTCATGGATCGGCTTTCAATGGGAGAATGAGCCGGCAATGCGGCATTTGCCGCGCCAGCTCCAAATTTGAACTCATCCCTAAAGCGCAAAAGCCAATGCGGCAAGCAGCGAACGCGAATAGCTGCCGTGCCGATTTGCCTCAAGCCAGCAGGCCGCGGGTTCCGTCCGGCTGTCTCGTAGCGTCGACGCGTGTCTGATCCACGCAAAAAAGATCGGTGCCAGCGCATCGTTGAGCGTTGATCGCTGCTGGCGAAAAGCTTAGGATCGCTCTGCCGGGGGCATGGTGGACTCCCCGTGAGGCTTCTTGCCCAAGTTCCGCCTTCGCTGATTTACGCGGAGGAAAACCATGCCCAGGAGAAACTTACCTCAACAACTGATCCCGCTCGTCGGTACCGACCGCTGCCCGCTCCTCATCGACGTGCGAAGGGCGAGCGCTCTTTCCGCGTCGCCGGTCCGCATTGCCGGCGCCATCTGGCGCGACCACATGTCGGCGCATGAATGGCTGCCACAATTGCCGGATCGCCGGCCGATCGTCGTCTACTGCACGCATGGCCACAATGTCAGCGAGATCGCCACGGCAACACTGACCGCGGCCGGCGCCGACGTGGCGATGCTTGAAGGCGGCATCGAAGCATGGGTCGCAGCAGGTGGGCCGACGATCGCCCGCGATGCAGCCGGTCTCGACGCAGGTCTGGCGGTGCCGAGCGTCTGGGTGACGCGGGAGCGGCCGAAGATCGACCGCATCGCCTGCCCGTGGCTGATCCGCCGCTTCATCGACCCCCTGGCCGTGTTCCATTTCGTCAATGCCGAATGGGTCAAGGACGTCGCCGACGAAACCGGCTGGATACCTTTTGACATCAAGGATGTGTTTTATTCGCATCGCGGCGAGGAATGCACGTTCGACACGCTGATCTCGGAGTTCGGCCTTACCGATCCCGCACTCCTGCATCTGGCAAAAATCGTGCGCGGCGCGGACACTGCGCGTCTGGATCTCGAACCGCAGGCGGCGGGGCTTCTCGCCATCTCGCTCGGCCTGTCGGCGATCGAGGAAGACGATCTGCAACAGCTGGAAAAAGGCTTGAACGTCTACGATGCGCTCTACGGCTGGTGCCGCTATGCGACTGCCGAAACCCATAACTGGCCGGTGAAGGCGCCATGACCATGACTGATACCGACGAGGCTGTGGCGAGCGTCTCCGCGACATTTGCGACGGCGCCCAGTTTCGCTGAAACCGTTCGCGTTTTCGGGAAAATCGGCCTCTTGTCCTTCGGCGGCCCGGCCGGGCAGATCGCGCTGATGCACCGTGTGCTGGTCGACGAGAAACGCTGGCTCGACGAGCCGCGTTTCCTGCATGCACTGAACTATTGCATGCTGTTGCCCGGTCCGGAGGCAATGCAGCTTGCCACCTATGCCGGCTGGCTGCTGCACGGCGTTAAAGGCGGGCTCGCTGCCGGCCTGCTTTTCGTGCTGCCGGGGGCTGCCGTCATCACGCTTCTGTCGGCGGTCTATTTGCTGGTCGGCGATGTGCCGCTGGTGCAAGGCCTGCTGTTCGGGCTGAAGGCCGCGGTGCTCGCCGTGGTGCTCGAGGCGCTGATCAAGGTTTCGAAACGCGCGCTGAAAAACGCTTTCATGGTGGCGCTGGCGATCGCCGCCTTCATCGCCATCGCGTTCCTGAAATTGCCGTTTCCGCTGATCATCGCGGCGGCTGCGGCATGCGGCGCGCTTCTCCATTTCCTGGGGTATGGCGCAAAGTCCGGCGACGGAGCAGCGGTGGCTGAACCGGCCCGCGACATGCCGGAATGGACGAAGCCCAGCGCACGACGCTTTGCCTCAACGCTCGCCGTCTGGCTGGTGATCTGGTTCGGCCCGCTGTTTGTGCTGCACGCCACGCTCGGCGGCGGCAATGTCTTTGCCGCCGAAGCAACCTTCTTCTCGAAGATGGCGGCGGTGACCTTCGGCGGCGCTTATGCGGTGCTCGCCTATGTCGCGCAGCAGGCCGTCGAGGTGCATGGCTGGCTGAAGCCCGACGAGATGCTGACAGGGCTCGGTCTTGCCGAGACAACGCCCGGGCCGCTGATCCTGGTGCTGGTCTTCGTCGGCTTCCTCGGCGGTGCGCGTCTCTCCGGCCTCGCGCCGATCGCCGGCGGGCTCGCGGGTGCGGCGGTCACGCTGTGGTTCACCTTCGTGCCATGCTTCCTGTGGATCTTCGTCGGCGCGCCCTATGTGGAAACGGTGCGCAATGTACGCTGGCTGGCCAGCGCGCTCTCGGCGGTTACCGCGGCGGTGGTTGGCATCATCGCCAATCTCGCCGTCTGGTTCGCGCTGCATGTGCTGTTCGCCTCTGTCGGCGAACGGGTTCTGGGGCCGTTGTCGCTGCCGGTTCCGGATTGGCCGAGCTTCGATGCCGCCTCCGCCCTGATTGCCATCGCCGCGAGCTTTGCGCTCATCCGCTACAACGCCAACATGATTGTCGTTTTGGCCGCAGCGGCGCTGGCGGGGATGGCCGTGCAACTGATCAGATGAGCTACAGCGCGTCGCGCCGAATGGAATTCGGCGGCCACGCTGTAGCTTCTCAGTTGTGCATGTCGTTTCTCCCGAAACCGAGGACACTTTCGGGCGATATATGCATTAGCTGCTGGCGGTGGCGTGTGACCGGTATTTGCCCTTGCCGGTCGCCTTGGCTGCATAGAGGGCGCGATCCGCATTGGCCATCAAGACAGTTGGCTCGCAGCCGTCGGCTGGAGCGGTGACGCTGCCAACGCTCGTTCCGATATGCACGAGCCTGCCGACACCGATCTCGAACGGGCGCGAAATGGCATTAATGACCCGCTTCGCCAGCAAGGCGGTTTCGACCGACGTGGCTCCCGGAAGAAGGATGACGAATTCATCGCCGCCGAGCCGGCAGGCACTGTCGTTTTCGCGCGTTACGTGGACCAATCGCCGCGCCACCGCCTTCAGCAACGTATCCCCGGCGGCATGACCAAATGCGTCATTGATCGGCTTGAAGCCGTCGAGATCGAGATACAGCAGTCCGAAACTGCGAACGGCTCCCTTGTTGTCGAAGACCGCACACATCTTGTCCAGTTTATCTTCAAGGAACATCCGGTTGGGCAAACCCGTCAGAACGTCCGTCATGGCGAGCTGGAGATTCAAATGCTCGGCCTTGACCATCCGGAGGGTGACATTGTGGTTCTGCAGCATGATTGCGTACATGCCAGGAAGGCAGATCAGCACCTGGAGACCCAGCACGAACGTTCCAGTGTGGGCAGACATGAGGGCCGCCACGGCATAGGGGACACCGACGAGCGCCATAACGAGGCCGCCAAAGCGGGGCGTCGCTGCATTGCGCGACGAGACCGCGCCGACGACACCCGCCACGTTCATTCCTGCCTGCGCCACCAGCAGGCCGTTTCCGCTTGTCACGCAGAGCAGACATGCCATTCCCAGCAAGGCGCTCCAAATGCCGCCGGCCAGCATCAACTGTGCCATCAGCCTGTCCGGGTTGTAGGTTTTGCCGCCTTCGCTCCTCGCGATGAGCGCAAAGCGAATGAGAACCAGCGCAAGATCGGCCATCAACCAGAAATACGGCCACAATTGCCCCGTCACCACGGCCGCGGTCAGCGCCGACACCGCAATGCTGATCGAGCCGACGACAAGCGCAATTTTGCGTTGGTTGACTGTCTGGGCCAGCCGGAGACGGATATCCAGTTGTTCAGGCGTTCCGGTCGAACTCAGCCAGAGGAAGGCTTGAGAGGCAAGTTTTCGAAACAACCCGAATGGCTTTGTGTCTGTGCCGTGCAACGCCGAATCCTGATTCCCGAGCAGACACCCCCCTCGCGCAGGTATTGCGCTGTTCTCAATTTTTCACAACCTTAAATTGACGAATTGTATTGTTAACGCCACGCGGGCAATGCGGGATCAGTCGAACAGGCTCGACACCGATTCTTCCGTGGCGGTGCGCGAGATCGCTTCGCCGATGAGGTCGGCGATGGAAACGACGCGGATGTTGTGGGCGTCCATGACACCCTGCGAGGGCTGGATCGAATCGGTGATCACCAGTTCCTGCAGTTTCGAGCCGATGATGCGGGCGGCCGCGCCGCCCGACAGCACGCCATGGGTGATGTAGGCGGTGACGCTGGTGGCGCCGTTGGCGAGCAGCGCGTCGGCTGCGTTGCACAGCGTGCCGCCGGAATCGACTATGTCGTCGATCAAAAGGCAATCCTTGCCCCGCACGTCGCCGATGACATTCATGACTTCGGATTCGCCCGGACGCTCACGTCGCTTGTCGACGATGGCAAGCTGTGCGTCGAGGCGCTTGGCAAGCGCGCGGGCGCGCACCACGCCGCCGACGTCCGGCGAGACGACCATCACGTTGGCGAGTTGCTTGTACTTGGCCTTCACGTCGCGCACCATCACCGGCACGGCGAACAGATTGTCGGTGGGAATGTCGAAGAAACCCTGGATCTGGCCGGCGTGTAGGTCGAGCGTCAGCACGCGGTCGACGCCCGCGCGGGTGATCATGTTGGCGACCAGCTTGGCCGAGATCGGCGTGCGGCCGGAGGCGCGGCGGTCCTGCCGGGCGTAGCCGAAATAGGGGATCACGGCCGTGATGCGCCGCGCTGAAGAGCGCATGAACGCATCGATCATGATCAAGAGTTCCATCAGGTGATCATTGGTCGGAAACGACGTCGACTGCAGGATGAAGACATCCTCGCCGCGCACGTTCTCCTGGATCTCGACGAAAATCTCCTGGTCGGCAAAGCGCCTGACACTGGCCTTTCCAAGCGGGATATTGAGATAACGTGCGACGCCTTCGGCCAGCACCCGATTGGAATTGCCCGCAAAAAGTTTCATTCAGTGTTCCTGGCGAATGCCCAGAGCCGGATATGACGGGGCTTTTAGCGCCGTTCGCCGCTATTGCAAGCAGAGATGCCGGAAATCCCCGATTGCCGCGTCAAAAACGGTTGATGTTGCGTTGAGGTGACTCTTCGCTGCTGCGCAGCGGAACGGGACTGCGCCGCCATTGCCAGATTCCGCAGAGCTGCGGCGGAGGCTCAGCCTGCCCGGGTCCCCAGCCAGGCGGCCAACTGGTCGACCGTCTGGTCGGCGATGCCTTGCATGGTCGGCGCCGACACGGAGGCCCAGCCCTCGCCGCGCCTTGCCGGAGCTTTCTGCTGGCCCTGGATGCGATGCAGCCGGTTGCCGGCCGTGTCGAGCACGTCCCAGACATAGATCACCGTCGTTTCCCTGGCTTCGGTGATCGCCGAGAAATAGCCTTTCAGCACCAGCGTTGCGGTTCCGTCGCCGCCGGCAAGCTTGATGCCGCGCTCCTTGGCCCTGGCCGCGATGCGTTCCGAGAGCGGGCCGGCCGCCTCGACCGTGGCGCCGACAATCGGCGCAATCTGGATGCGGGCGTTCGAATCGATGGCAGCCACCTGACCTGTCGTCGTCCCGGGCGTGGCGGCAGCGGCCGCTGGAGCACCAGGCGCGGCGGAGGGATCGGCGATGGACGCGGTTGCCGAAGTGCCCGGCGCAGTGGCGGTCTGGCTGGGCGGCTTGATCGCCGAAGGGTCAAGCGCCTGCTCGGTGCTGGTGCAGGCGGCAAGCGCCGATGCGGCAGTCAGCAACATGCCGATAGCGACCGATCGCTTCATTCGGTGGAACTCCCTGCTCGTAGGCGGCCGCATCCTCTCAATAGTCGACTCACTTCACGATCAAGTCGAGATCATGACGCGACAGCGGCCGCGGCTGCGAATCCGTCGTCAGATAGGTGCGGCCGAGGCACATCGCCGTCTCGGTCTCGGAATCCATGATGATCATGTGCGCAAACAGCGTCATGTCGGGCGCGATCGGCTCGGGGTTGCCCTGATAGAACATCGGCATGTCCATCCATGACGGGGTAAAGCGAGCTCCCACCGAATAGCCGCAGGCGTTGAGGCGGTGCTTGGTCAGGCCGTGTGCTTCCATGATGCGGGCATGTGCGTCGAAGACGTCGCCGAACGTATTGCCGGGCGTCATTGCCTTCTCGACGGCGAGCAGGGCTGCCAAGGACGCATCGTAAAGTTCCTGGTGCCGCTTCGACACCTTTCCGGTCAACACGGTGCGCATCATCGGCGCGTGGTAGTGATGGAAGACACCCGCCCATTCCAGCGTCAGCTGGTCGTTCTTCGTCAGCTTGCGGCGGCCGGCCTTGTAGCGGCAGAGCAGCGCGTCGGCGCCTGAGCCGATGATGAACTCGTTGGCGGGGTAGTCGCCGCCGCCGGCAAAGATGGCGCCCTGCATGGCGGCCAGGATTGCGCCTTCGTCGGCGCCCTGCTTGATGATCTTCAGCGCTGCGTCGAGCGCATCGTCGGCAAGGGCGGCGGCCTTTTCGGCTTTCTTGATCTCGGCCGGGCTCTTGAACAGGCGCAGCCGCGAGACGATGCCGGAGGCATCGGCAATCTGGCCGAATGTCTGCATTTGCTCATCGAGGCGGCGGCCGTTGTAGGCGGTAAGCCCGTGGGTGTCGTATTCGATGCCGATGCGCGCGCCGAGCAGGTCGAGGTCGTTGAGCAGGTTGCGCAGCTCGAGCGCCGGGTTGGCGCCGTCGCGGTCGGTCCACACCACGATGTTGTCGAGCGTCGAGGTGTGCCGCGCCTGCCGCAGGTCCGCCGAGCGGGTCAAAAGCACCATCGAGCCGTCGGCCTTCACCACCAGGCACTGGAAGAAGCAGAAGCCGAATGTGTCGTAGCCGGTCAGCCAGTACATGCTTTCCTGTGCAAACAGCAGGACGGCGTCGAGCTTCTTGTCGGCCATCTCGATCATCAGCCGGTCGCGGCGCGCGTCATACTCCGCGCGTTCAAAATGCAGCGCCATTCAGGAATCCTCCAGGACAATCGCGGAAATCAGCCGCCCGTAATCGGCTTCGTTGCGGTGGGTGGCGCGTCGGTAGGAATAGAAAAGATCTTCTTCGGCATAGGTGCAGCGGCCAAGCCCGCTCGCCTGCACGCCGGCCCTGGCGAGGCGGTCGACGGTGTAGAGATTGAGATCGAAGAGCGCATGGCCAGGTTTGCCGGACGGCGCGAAATAGCGTGCGTTGCCGGCATCCGATGCGGTAAACCGTTCGACGAATTCGGGGCCCACTTCGTAATTTGCCTGGCTGATCGAGGGACCGAGCGCCGCCACGATGTTTTCGCGCCTGCCGCCGAGGCCTTCCATGGCGGTGATTGTGTTTTCCAGAACGCCGGTGAATGCGCCTTTCCAGCCGGCGTGTGCTGCCCCGATAACGCGGGCCTTCGGATCGGCAAACAGCACCGGACCGCAGTCGGCCGCCGAGGCGCAGATCGCCAGTCCGGGCCGGTCGGTCACCATGGCGTCTGCCTTCGGACGCGGCTGCCCGAATGCTTCGCGCACCACGATCACGTCAGGCGAATGGATCTGGTAGACGGAAAGCAGGTTTTGCGGCGGCACACCCATCCAGGCGGCGACACGGCGGCGGTTTTCGGCGACTTTTTCGGCGTCGTCATTGGAGCCGACACCCGTGTTGAGGCCCTTGTACAGGCCCTCGGAGACACCGCCGGCGCGCGTGAAAAAGCCATGGCGGATGCCTGCTTCGGCCGCTTTTTCAAGCATGGATGACCGGATTGGGTCCGGTTTGGTCTGGTCGAGCATGGCCGCCTTGTCGTTGCCGGGACAGGATTCGTCAAGGCGTTTTCGACCAAGCGACCGGTCCCGTTGGGGAGGCGGGACAGTGCGGCAGACCGAGGGGCGAAGTCAATCCGCCGGGGGAGTGGCATGCTCATCGTGCTTCGTTCGCGAGCCAGTTCGCAACGCTCGTGACCATTGCGGGGCGACGACCGGACCGTGGTCAAACCCGCGCCAAGCGGTTCGGCATCTTGCCGGAATTTGCGATAACCGTCATGTTTGCCTGCCCGACGGCCAGCGTTTTCGACCGGTCGTCACGGAGTGCGGCCATTGCACGGAGACGACGCCGGAAACGCATCGCAGGAGGCGATCCTCGCTTCGGTGGTTCGCTCATCGCTCGACTGCGTGATCGTCACAGATGAAACCGGGTCGGTTGTGGATTTCAACCCGGCGGCCGAGGCGACTTTCGGTTATTCGCGCGCCGAAGTCGTCGGCAGACAGATCCTGGAGCTTATCCTCCCACCGCGTCTGCGCAACGCGCATGCAGACGGGCTTGCGGCTTTTTTTGCGGGAGGCGCCTCGCGATTGCTCGGGCGGCGCACAGAGCAGATTGCCATGCGCGCGAATGGCGATGAGTTTCCGGTCGAACTCACGATCACCGAAGCCCACAGCGGCCAACGGCGCTTTTTCACGGCGAGCCTGCGCGACCTGTCGCACCGCCGTGCCGCCGACGCGGCTCTGCGTGCCAGCGAAGCCCGCCTGGCGGCGTTCATGAAACATGCTCCCATAGGCATGTACCTGAAGGATACCGACGGGCGTTATCTGGTGGCCAATCCGGAAATGGGAAAGGTCTTCGGCCGGCCGGCCGAAGACGCGATCGGACTAAGTGCGGCAGACATTTTCGGGCCGGAGGAGGCCGCGATGATCGCGGAAAACGATCGTCGCGTGCTGGAATCAGGACAGGCGATTGCCGTGGAGGAATTTCTGAGCAGCGCGATCGACTACGCCTGGAGCCTTGTTGTCCGCTTTCCGGTTCTGTGGGCCGATCAGCAGCAGGCGCGCATCGGCGGCTTCGATATCGACATCACCGAGCAGAAGCGCGCCGCCGAACGCCTGCAGCAAAGCGAGCGGCTCAACGCACTGGGATCGCTGCTCGCCGGCGTTTCGCACGAGCTCAACAATCCCTTGGCGGTGGTCGTCGCGCAAACCCAGTTGCTGGAAGAATTTCTAGCCGGAACCGCCCATGCGCAGCGGGCCAGCAAGATCAGACTTGCCGCGGCTCGCTGCGCACGTATCGTGAAGACCTTCCTGGCAATGGCGCGACAGCGCCCGCCGGAGCGCCGCAGCACCGACATCAACGAACTGATCCAAGCAGTTCTGGACATCGCCGCTTATGGTCTGCGTACGGCAGGCGTCGATGTGCGATGCCGGTTCGCCGAGGGTCTTCCATCCTTGGAGGTCGATCCCGACCAGATGCATCAGGTGTTCTACAATCTGATCGTCAACGCGCAACACGCCCTACAGGAGATATCCGCGCCACGCATAATCGAGATCGAAACGTCGCGCGAAGGCAATGACGTCAAGGTCGTGATCGCCGACAATGGCCCTGGTGTGCCGGCCGAAATCAGGAATCGCATTTTCGATCCGTTCTTCACCACCAAGGCCCAGGGTGACGGCACTGGGATCGGACTCTCCTTCTCGCTCGGCGTGGTGCAGGCGCACAATGGACGGTTGTCCCTGCTCGACCGTCCGGACGGCGCACACTTCCAGTTGCTGTTGCCGGTGCAGTCCCGCACTGTGTCGGATCCGACCGAAGGTGCTGCGGCGTTCCCGGTAGTCGGAATTGGCCGTACAGCCCTCGTGGTCGATGATGAGCGGGAGGTCGGCGAAACGATGGCGGAACTGCTTGAGATTGAAGGTTTTGCCGTCACGATCGTCGAAGACGGCGCCAGCGCCAAAGCAGCGCTGAGAAGCGCTACCTTCGACGCGATCTTTTGCGATCTGCGGATGCCGAACACCGACGGCCCCGCTTTGTTCGACTGGGCCCGTCAGGCAGTCCCGGGCCTGGCGGAGCGATTCATCTTCGTCACCGGCGACACGCTCGGCGGTGCCGCGGCGCGCTTTCTTGAACGGGCCGGTCGGCCGGTTATCGAGAAACCGTTTTCGCGCGATTCCGTCCTTCGGGCACTGGCAAATGTTCCGGATTAGCGGCTGATCGGAGCGGCATACATGTTCATTGCCTGGTTGGGTATCCCGGCAGCGGAACGCCCTTCGGCGCCACCGCCAGGACCTTGAAGAGCGTGCCCATCTGGTCGGGACTGGCGAGCCGTTCGACCTCGCCGGAAAGCCGATCCCGGGTCGTCTGGTCGGCCTTTGCGCCAAGGCTACCGGCACGTTCAAGCAACCCAAGGCCAAGCAGGAAATCGCCCTGCGGGGAAAAATGCGCGGCGAGGCCCGCCTGCCGCGCCGCAGCCGCCAGCGCCGAAAAATCGACATGCGTGGTGAGGTCGGCTTCGCCAGGATGGGCCAGCGGGTCGTCATAGACGTGTCTCAGGAGCGCCTGCAGCGTGTCGCCGACCGCCGGTTTTTCGTAGCCATAGTCGATGAACAGGCCGGCGCCTCCGTCTCGCGCGATGCGCTCGGCGACGGCCTGCATCAAGGCCGTGCGGGCCGGCGCAAGCTCCACGATGGCGCCATCCGCGGCTTTCGCGGCATCCGTTGGCAGCAGCGAAGGATCGGCCGAGCCGGCGCCGGCGACGAAGGCAAGATTGCCGGCGTCGTCGAGCCCCACCATGCGTTCGCGCCAGCCGTTCGACGTCTTCACATATTGGCGGACGGGAATGGCATCGAACAATTCGTTGCCGACGATGAGCAGTGGTTGCCGCGGCAGGCCGTCGAGCGTTTCATGCCAGCCGAAACTGGTACCGGCCTCCTGCAAAGTCTGCTTCTGGATTTCGGTCAGCCGGGCGCTGGTTTCGATAAGCGCGAAGCTGGCATTGTTGTGCAGGTCGGCGTCGAGCTTGGAAACAGTGCGCGCGATGTCCTTCATCAGCGTGCCGCGGCCAGGGCCGATTTCGGCAATCAGCGGCCTTTGCGGCCGGTCGAGCGCATGCCATGTGGCGACCAGCCAGGCGCCGACCAGTTCGCCGAACATCTGGCTGATCTCCGGCGCGGTGGTAAAATCGCCGCCGCTGCCGAATGGTTCGCGGGTCGTGTAGTAGCCATGCTGCGGATCGGAGAGGCAGAGCGCCATGTATTCCGATACCGGGATCGGCCCCAGCGCCTCGATCAGGTCAACGATGCGCTGCGCGAGTGGTGTCATGCCGCTGCGTGCGTGGCGCTCCGGTGGGCGGTCGCCATTGCCCAGGCTCCGACCAGCACCATCGGCACCGAAAGCACTATGCCCATGGTCAGCCAGTTGCCGAGGAGGTAGCCGATCTGCTCGTCCGGCTGGCGGAAAAATTCGACGAAAATGCGCGACAGGCCATAACCCGCCACGAAGGCGCCGGCGATGAAGCCGGGCTTCTTCAGCTTCAGGAAACCGTGGGTCAGAAGCCGCAGCACGACAAACAGCACGAGGCCTTCGAGCGCGGCCTCATAAAGCTGGCTCGGGTGGCGCGGGAAGGGGCCACCATTGGGGAAAACCACTGCCCATGGCACATCGCTGACGCGGCCCCAGAGCTCGGAGTTTATGAAGTTGGCGCAGCGCACCAATCCCAGCGCCACGGGAACACCGGCCGCCACCACGTCGAAAAGTGTCCACACATTGATGCCGCGCGAGCGGGCAAACAGGATCATCGCCAGCGTGGTGCCGGCAAAGCCGCCATGGAAGGACATGCCGCCATCCTGCAGGTAAAGAACCTCGATCGGATTGGCCATGTACTTCGGCAGGTTGTAGAAAAGCACGTAGCCGAGCCGTCCACCGGCGACGATGCCAATGGCTGCCCACAGCACGAAATCGTCGAGATCGATCGGCTTCATCGGCAGATTGCCGTCCGGCCACAGCCGGGTGTTGGTGACCAGCCGCTTGGCGTACCACCACGCAAACAGAATACCGACGACATAGCCGACGCCGTACCAATGGACCTTCAGCGGGCCGAAGCCGAAAAAGGGCCCGACCTGGAAAAGCACCGGATCGATGTTGGGGAAAGACAGGGCGGCGAACGGCAGCAGATATTCGGTCAAGCGCGGATTCCAGTCGGTGGATCGGTTGGGCGCGGACCATGCGGCAGGCTTTTGACAGGGTCAAGGCAAAGGAACTGTATGACACTGTCACATGGTAGTGATATACTGTCAGAAAGGAAGAAACCGATGCGCACGAGCAAACCCATCACTGTGACTCTGGGCAAACAACAGGGCAGCCTGGATGCCCGGCTGGCGTCTGGCAGCTACGATTCGGCCAGCGAGGTGATGCGGGCGGCATTGCGTGCGCTCGATCGCGAAGAGAGCGCAATCAACGAAATTATGCGCAACAAAATCCGCGAGGCGCTGGACGATCCCCGTCCAGACCTGTCTTCTGACGAGGTTTCCGAGCACTTCGAGCGTAAGCACAAGGAGCGGATGAAGGTCTCCGGCCGTGGCCTATAAGGTTACCTACCGCCCGCTTGCGGTTGGCGACCTGGACCGGATCTATGACTTCATTGCACTGGACAGTGCAGAGCGGGCTTTTTCCTATGTCAGTCGCATTCGTGACCATTGTGATAAGTTGTCGGAGATGCCGGAGCGGGGTGTGCCGAGAGACGATCTGGCACCGGGCGTTCGCACCTTGAGTTTCGAGCGGCGCGTGCTCATAGCTTACAGAGTAGACCACAACGCTGTCCGCATTGTTCGTGTGTTCTACGCCGGGCAGGATTTTCCGTCGGAATGGGTGGAAAGCTGATCGCATGCTGCGAGGCGGGCCGAGAACTTGCTTCATCCGCGCCTTGCATTCGCAGGCTTGCGCCATTAACTCCGGAGGAAACGCACGAGGTTTGCCATGACGAACGGACCGAACCGCATTCTGGACGAATTCGCCAAGCTGATGACAGATGCTGCAGGCGCCGCTCAGGGCGTGCGCCGCGAGGTCGAGACCGCCTTCAAGTCGCAGGCCGAGAAGGTGCTCAATTCCATGGACGTGGTGCAGCGCGAGGAGTTCGACGCGGTGCGCGACATGGCGCTGAAAGCCCGCGCCGAGAACAAGAAGCTCGAGGCCCGCATCGCGGAGCTCGAAGCGAAATTGTCGAAAGCCTCCGGCGAGGTCCCTGAAGCGGCTCCAAAGCGCTCCGCCAAGCCTTCTCCAAAAAAATAATTCATTAACCTTGTCCACAGGCCCGGAGTCGAAAAACGCTTTCGCGTGAATCGCTTATCCGGCTTGCATGAATCTTTGCGACAGCCTCTGTCCACACCCCTATGCCGCATTGCGAAAAAAGGGACTGGCGCCGCGACTCCGCATCAATAGACTGAATTTGTTGCATGATTCGGGGACGGGTCATGCGCCGGGCAGCGGAGGTCCGGCCTGGGGATGGTCGTCGCCTTCCTGCCCGCCGCTTGAGTTTTCTCGTTGTTGTCGTGTGCCCTCCAGGGAGCGTGCGGTGGCGCTCCCAGAACGACAGGAAGCATTCTGCATGGAACTCCTTGAAATTGAACTTGCTCGCGATTGTCATCCCGTCGATGTCATCGAGCAGGTCGCTCACAACAACGATTGGGCTTTCGAACGAACCGGTGACGACGAGATTTCCATTTCGGTCGCCGGCACTTGGACCGACTACCAGGTCTCTTTCTCGTGGATGGAGGATTTCGAGGCGCTGCATCTGGCCTGCGCCTTCGACATCAAGGTGCCGGAAAACCGCACGCTCGAAGTGATGCGGCTCCTGTCGCTCATCAACGAGCAGATGCTGTTCGGTCATTTCGACCTGTGGGAGCAGGAAGGCGCCATCATGTTCCGGCAGTCGCTGCTGCTCGCCGGCGGCGCCGATCCGACCAGCCAGCAGGTCGAGGTGCTGCTTTCCAGCGCACTGGAAGCCTGCGAATGCTATTTCCAGGCTTTCCAGTTCGTCGTCTGGTCGGGAACCTCCGCCAAGGATGCGCTGGCCAGCGTGCTCTTCGAAACCTTCGGCAACGCCTGAGGCTTCCATGGGTTCGGGCGGCGGGCCGAAGAAGCCCGAGATCAGCTTTGCCGATTTCGACCGTGTCGACATTCGTGCCGGCACCATCGTCGAGGCTGAGCCGTTTCCGGAAGCGCGCAAGCCGGCCTTCAAGCTGAAGATCGACTTCGGCCCGGAGATCGGCGTGAAGAAATCTTCCGCGCAGGTCACCAAATACTACACGCCGGAAACGCTGGTCGGCCGGCAGGTGATGGCCGTGGTCAATTTCCCGCCACGCCAGATCGGCAAGTTCATGTCGGAAGTGCTGACGCTCGGCATGCCCGACGATGAGGGCGACGTGGTGCTGACGGCAATCGAGCGCACCGTGCCGAACGGCGGCCGGCTGTTTTAGTCCCTCGCAGGTGAACTGCCCGCAAGCCTTGCCACCAGCATGAAGGCGACCACCGAGCCTGCCCCGACCATGGCCGTGGCAGCCAAGGCCGCGTGAACACCGAACTGTTCGGAAATGAAGGCGAATACGAAGGGTGCGGCGGCCGCCACCACCAGGCGTATACCGGTGATCCTGCCCACCAGAACGCCATAACCGTCGCTGCCGAACAGCGTCAGCGGCAAGGTTCCCTGCACGATGCTGTTCAAGCCCGAGCCGGCGCCGAAAAGCAGCGCGAAAACGATAGCGCCGCCAAGCCAAGGCGCGCTCGCCAAAAGCACGATGATCGCCAGCGACAGCGAAAATGCCGCGACGATAGCCAGCCGGGCAGGCGGCATGCCCGCTCCGAAAATCATGTTGACGAAGCGTGCCAGGACCTGCGCCGGGCCGAACACAGTACCGACCAGTACCGCCAGCGCGCCGAGCCCGATGGCGCCAAGCATCGGAACCATGTGCACCAGCAGGGCCGAGAGCACGAAGCTCATCAAGGTGAAGCCGGCGGCCATCAACACGAAGCCTTTCGGGCGCAGCGCCACCGGAAGGCTGCCTTCCACCCGTAGCGGCATTTCGGGCGGCACCGGCACGTCGGCTTCTTCCACCGCTGCCTCGGTCGCGACCGGTTTTGCCGCGGCCGTCAGGCTGCGCCGGGACAAGAGCGACAGGCGCCAGTGGATGGGCAGGCAGATCAGGAGATTGGCGGCGGCGAAGGCGAAATAGACGGCGCGCCATGTCATGTGCTCATGCAACAACGTTGTCAGAGGCCAAAATAGTGTTGAGGCAAATCCGGCAATCAACGTCAGATGGGTGATCGAGCGTTGCGCCCGGTTCGGCGCGACCTGCACCAGCAGCGCAAAGGCGGCATTATACTGGACGAGCCCGGATGCCACCTGCAGCGCCAGCAAGGCCATGAAGAAGCTGGTGCGCTCCGGCGCCAGCGCGCAGGCTGCCAGCGAAATTGCCGCGGCGACCGACCCGGCCGTCATCACACGCCCGGCGCCGTAGCGGTCGATGCCGCGGCCGGTCAGCGGCGCTGCCAGCCCGCCCGCCAGAAGTGCGGCCGACAACGCGCCGTACACCCATTCCAGCGACCAGGAAAAATCGCGCGCCATTTCCGGCGCGAGAATGCTGAAGCTGTAGTAGAGTGTGCCGTAACCGACGATCTGGGTGACGCCGAGACCCCACACGGTTACGGCGAGATGGCGATCGGAAATGCGCATGGGGCTGGCCTTCGTGCGGCCGGTATGCCGCAAATTGTTCCCTTCTACCGCCATCGATGATTTGCCGGCGCAATGGACCAGCGCATTCGGCCGATGCGACCAGTTTGAAGTCGCCCTTGACCTTCCAGTTACTGGAAGCACTACCTCTCATTCAAGCAAGCAGGAAAGACGTGAGAATCAACGATGAGCCACAGCAATCACGGGCACCATAATCACGGCCACGCGCACGCCGGCGACGGCTCATGTTGCGCGCCGAAGCCGCAGGCGGCCACGCCCGGGGGAGCCGCCGTGCGCGATCCCGTCTGTGGCATGACGGTTGATCCCAACGCGGGCAAGCCGACGGCCGAACATGCCGGCCATACCTTTCATTTCTGCAGTACTTCTGGCCACGGCAAGTTCGTCGCAGCGCCGGAAAATTACCTCACCGCCACCGATCCGGTTTGCAGCATGACTGTCGAGCGCGCCACGGCGAAGCATTTCGCCCGCCATGAAGGGCAGGGCTTCTATTTCTGCTCGGCCGGCTGCAAGACCAAGTTCGAGGCGGAACCGCAGAAGTATCTCGGCGACCGTCCAGCGCCCGCGCCCATGCCGAAAGGCACGCAATACACCTGCCCGATGCACCCCGAAGTGGTGCGCGACAAGCCCGGTTCCTGCCCGCTTTGCGGCATGGCGCTGGAACCAATGGGTGTGCCGACCTGGGATGAAGGCCCAAACCCCGAGCTTGTGGATTTCACCCGCCGTTTCTGGGTGAGCGCGGCACTTGCCGTTCCACTGCTGGTCATCGCCATGGGGCCGATGCTCGGCCTGCCGGTGCGCGACT
Organism: Neomesorhizobium albiziae; assembly: GCF_900114255.1. Classification (GTDB taxonomy): domain Bacteria; phylum Pseudomonadota; class Alphaproteobacteria; order Rhizobiales; family Rhizobiaceae; genus Neomesorhizobium; species Neomesorhizobium albiziae. The sequence goes on from NZ_FOSL01000006.1 coordinate 81,768, forward strand.
GGATCGGGGAGCCGCTCGCCACCTGGCTGGAGCTTGCACTGGCAACGCCGGTCGTTCTGTGGGCCGCCATTCCGTTCTTCCATCGCGGTTACGAATCGATCGTCAATCGCAGTCCCAACATGTGGACGCTGATCTCTCTCGGCGTCGGTGCGGCCTATCTCTACAGCGTCGCCGCCACGCTGTTCCCGGATTTCTTCCCGCATCAGTTCCGCGGCCACGGCGGCTCGGTGCCGGTCTATTTCGAGGCAGCAAGCGTCATCGTCGCACTGGTCTTCCTTGGCCAGGTGCTGGAACTGAAAGCGCGCGAGCGCACCGGTTCGGCGATCCGCGCGCTGCTCGACCTCGCTCCCAAGACCGCCCGTCGCGTTGGGAAGGACGGCTCGGAGCAGGACGTGCCGCTCGACGACGTGGTTAAAGGCGACCTGTTGCGCATCCGGCCGGGCGACAGCATTCCGGTCGATGGCGCCGTCACCGAAGGGCGCTCGTCCGTCGACGAATCCATGATCAGCGGCGAGCCGCTGCCGGTCGAGAAGAATGTCGGCGACAATCTGACCGGCGGCACGCTCAACAAGAACGGTTCGCTGGTGATGCGGGCGGAAAAGGTCGGCGCCGATACGATGCTATCGCGCATTGTCGAGATGGTGGCCAAGGCCCAGCGCAGCCGCGCGCCGATCCAGGGGCTGGCCGATCGCGTCTCCTACTATTTCGTGCCGGCGGTGGTGCTGGTCGCCATTCTCTCCTTCGCCGGCTGGGCGATGTTCGGACCTACGCCGTCGATGATCTTCGCCATCGTCTCGGCGGTGTCGGTGCTGATCATCGCCTGTCCCTGTGCGCTCGGCCTCGCGACGCCGATGTCCATCATGACGGCGACCGGCCGCGGCGCCCAGGCCGGCGTGCTGATCAAGGATGCCGAAGCGCTGGAGCGTTTCGCCAGCGTCGACACACTGATCGTCGACAAGACCGGCACCCTGACCGAGGGCAAGCCGAAGCTGACCGACGTGGTAGCTGTCAAGGGTTTTGGCGAAGACAGGCTTCTTGGTCTGGCGGCAAGTCTCGAGAAGGGCTCTGAACATCCGCTTGCCGAGGCGATCGTGGCGGGAGCCGAACAGCGCGGCGTCAAGGTCGCGGAAGCGAGCGATTTCCTGTCCGTCACCGGCAAGGGCGTTTCCGGCACCGTCGGCGGCGAAACGGTCGCGCTCGGCAACCGCGCGATGATAGACGATCTCAAGATCGACACCGGCGCCTTGGCTGGGGATGCCGATGTGCTGCGCGGCGATGGCAAGACCGCGATGTTCGTCGCTGTCGGCGGCAGGTTCGCCGGTATCGTCGCCGTCGCCGATCCGGTCAAGCAGACCACCGCCGAGGCGATCCGCGCGCTGCACGAGCGGGGCCTGAAGATCATCATGGCGACAGGCGATAACCAGCGCACGGCGCAGGCCGTGGCCAGGAAACTCGGCATCGACGAGGTGCGCGCCGATATGCTGCCGGAGAGCAAGAAGGCGCTCATCGACGAGTTGCGGGCCAAGGGCGCGAAAGTCGCAATGGCGGGCGATGGCGTCAACGATGCGCCCGCGCTTGCCGCTGCTGATGTCGGCATCGCCATGGGCACCGGCGCCGATGTCGCGGTGGAAAGTGCGGGCATCACGCTCGTCAAGGGCGACCTCAACGGCATCGTGCGTGCCCGCACGCTGGCGCAGGCGGCGATAGGCAACATCAGGCAGAACCTGTTCTTCGCCTTCGTCTACAACGTGCTCGGCGTGCCGGTTGCCGCCGGCCTGCTCTATCCGCTTACCGGCACGTTGCTGTCGCCAATGCTGGCGGCGGCGGCAATGAGCCTGTCTTCGGTCTCGGTCATCGCCAATGCACTGAGGCTCCGGGCTTTAAAGCTCTGAATAACCCCAATTACGAACCGCAATCAGGAGATCGCAAAATGAATTTGACGAAGAAGATCTTGTTGGCCCTCATGGCCGTGGCGATGCTCGCCACCGTGTTCCTGGAAACCGCCTCGGCGCAGACCGACCACAGCGGTCACGGTGCGGGCGCCATGTCGGCGACTTCGGACAACGCCGCCTCGGCCGAATACAAGGCGGCGATGGACAAGATGCACGCCGCCATGTCCGCGCAGCAATACACCGGCAATGCCGATGTCGATTTCGCCGCCGGCATGATCCCACACCATCAGGCGGCGATCGACATGGCGAAAGCGGTGCTGGAGTATGGCAAGGATCCGGAAATCCGCAAGCTGGCGGAGGCGGTGGTTTCGGCCCAGGAAGCCGAGATCAAGCAGCTGGAGGACTGGCTGAAAAACAACCCGGCTAACTGACCGGCGCGAACATTCAATCGATGAAGGGGCAGCGGCAACGCTGCCCCTTTTTTGTTTCCGGTGCAGGCCGAGGGCCGGCGCTTCAACGATCGTATTGACAAAAGATATATCGTTAACTAGATAGGTCTCATGAGAAACATATCCTTGGAAGGAAAATTCATGTTCAAGCACCGATTTGCCCATGGGCATGGGCACCGTCACGACCACGGCCACGGCCATTGGGAAATGTCCGGACGCGATGGCGGCGAGGCATCGTCGGGCCGGCGCGGCCGTGGCGGTCCCTTCGGCCGCCATCGCGGCGGCCCGTTCGGCGGACGCGGCCCGCGTATGTTCGATCCCGGCGCGCTGCGCCTGGTCGTGCTCGGCCTCATCGCTGAGGAGCCGCGCCACGGCTACGACATCATCAAGGCGCTGGAGGCCCGCTTCCAGGGCGCCTATAGCCCAAGCCCCGGCGCCATCTACCCGATGCTGCAGATGCTGGAGGAGGCCGATCTCGTCTCCTCGACGATGAACGGCAACAAGCGGCTCTTCGCCATCACCGAGGAAGGCCGCGCCTGGCTCGACGAGAACCGGGTAGAGCTCGACAAGATCAACGCCCAGCTCGACGAGGCCTCCGAAGAGATCAGCGGTGTCGCTCTCGGCGAGGAAATGCGGGCTCTGCGCCGCGCCGTACATGGCAAGCTGCGCAGTGGCGCGCTGACGGCGGAAATGGCCGAAAAGGCCCGCGACATCCTTCGCAAGGCACGCGAAGACTTCGACGCGCTCTGACCCCACGCCTGCCGGGTCGTCCTCGCCAATCGTAGGCGAGGGCGGCCGGCGTCGTTTCCCAGGTAGAAATCGCCACCGGCGAATGCGGCAATAAAGCGCCGTAAGCCGGCTGGCCAAGGCCGCATGCAGGCGTTATCAACGCCATCGCACGGGACGACTCGTGCCCAGAATTCTCGTCGGGGACGGCCCCATTGTTTCGGAAGATCCGAGCGATGGCGCCTTTTCATATCCCGGCCAATCAGCCCCAGGCTGTTCATCCCCTTTCGCCAGACATCGATCGTCGCGCCCTTGATGCCGAGACGCCGCCCGCCATCGCGCTTCTGCGTGCATCCCGGCGAGCCGTAGTCATGCCGTACGCCAAGAATCTCCAACCCAACCGTCATCTCAGTAGAGGAGGCCGCGCGTGGCCGGACCGATAGAACAATTCGAAATCAAGCCGCTGTTCAGTCTCGGCGAAGTCGCCGGTCATCAGATCGTCTTCACCAATTCGGCTGCCTATATGATCGCCGCCGCATCGCTGGGCGGGCTGTTCCTGCTTGCCGCAACAGCGCGCCGGAGGCTCGTGCCGTCACGCGCCCAGTCGGTCGCCGAGCTGATCTACGAATTCATCGCCAGGACGCTGCGCGACAATACGGGCGAGGCCGGCATGCGGTTCTTCCCGCTGGTGTTCTCGCTGTTCATGTTCATCCTGATGGCAAACCTGCTCGGGATGTTCCCATACGCATTCACCGTCACCAGCCAGATCGTGGTGACCTTCGCGCTCGCGATGCTGGTGTTCCTCACCGTCACCCTGTTCGGCTTGTGGAAGCACGGACTCCGCTTCTTCCGCCTGTTCCTGCCGAAGGGCGTGCCGCTGGTGCTTTCACCGATCATCGTGCCGATCGAGATCGTTTCCTACCTGTCGCGGCCGATCAGCCATTCGGTGCGCCTGTTCGCGGTCATGCTGGCCGGCCATATCACGCTGAAAGTGTTTGCCGGCTTCGTCGTCAGCCTGTCGGGGTTCGGGGCGCTCGGCATTGCCGCCGCCGTGCTGCCGCTGCTGATGACCGTCGCGCTGACGGCGCTCGAATTGTTGATGTCGGTGATCCAGGCCTACATCTTCACCATGCTGACGTGCATGTATCTCGCCGACGCGCTGCACCCCGAGCATTGATAGCGGGCCAGAAAGCGGGCGCCACCGGTGCAGCAAAGTAACTTTATGCCGGAACCTTGACCACAGCCCGCAGGCCGCCGAGCGGGCTGTCTTCCAGCAAGATATCGCCGCCATGGCTGCGGGCGATGTCGCGGGCGATGGCGAGGCCGAGACCGGTGCCGCTGGCGTCGAGGTTGCGCGCCTCGTCCAGCCGCACGAACGGCTTGAACACTTCCTCGCGCTTTTCCAGCGGAATGCCCGGCCCGTCGTCGTCGACAGTGATGGTGAGCCAGCCGCGCATGTGGACGGCATTGACCTCGACGCGCGAGGCATAGCGGAACGCGTTGCCGACGATGTTGGAGAGCAGCCGCGAAAAGGCGTTTGGCCGCACATGCACTTCTGGCCTGCCGGTCAGCGCCGTCTTGATCCCGCGGTCCCTCAGCTTGGCCTCCTCGGCAAGCTTTTCGAAGAAGGCGCGCAGGTCGAAGCTGCCGGGATCCTCTGTCGTCTCGCCGCGGGCGAAAGCCAGATAACCCTCCAGCATCGACTGCATGTCGTCGACGTCCTGGTTCAGCGCCTTGGAGTCGGCGCTGGGACCGGCCAGGGCGAGCTGCAGCTTGAAGCGGGTGAGAATGGTTCTCAGATCGTGGCTGACGCCGGTCAGCATCGCCGTGCGCTGTTCGATCTGCCGCTCGATGCGCTCGCGCATCTGGATGAAGGCTATGCCGGCGCGGCGCACTTCCTCGGCGCCGCGCGGCTTGAAATCGCGCGGCATCGGCCTTCCCTTGCCGAAACTTTCGGCCGCTTCGGCGAGTTTCATGATCGGCCGGATCTGGTTGCGCAGGAACGGCACCGCGATCATCAGCAGCACCAGCGAGGTGCCGACCATCCACAGAAGGAAGATATGGGTGTTGGACGCGTAGGCCTGGCTGCGGCGGGCAAAGACGCGCAGCACCTTGTCGTCGAGCTGGATCCTGATCTCGACGATGTTGGAATTGCCGACCGTGTCCAGCCAGAACGGCTTGTTGATCTGGCGGGTGATCTCCGACGACAGGATCTGGTCGAGGATGGAGAAGAACGGTTTGGGGCCCGGCGGCGGCAGCGGGTCGGGCGGCATGATGTCGATCTTGAGCGACAGCCTGTCCTGGGCGATGCGGATGACGTCGGAATAGCCGGCATCGTGCGGATAGGTCTCGATCATGTCGATGATCGCGGCGATGTCGCGCGTCACCGCCTGCGACAGGCGCAGCGTCACCGTCTGCCAGTGGCGTTCCATGAACATGAAGGCGATGACCGACTGCAAAAGGATCATCGGCGCGATCACGATGATCAGCGACCGCGCGTAGAGCCGTTTCGGCATGTAGCGCGAAACGAAACGCCAAAACCGCACCCAGCCCAAACGCCAGGTGGCGAAGAAGTGCGACGTCGCCGTACGATGATGGACGTGCTCGGTAGGCGCGGCGTCGGAGGATGCCATGCGTCCTTTCCAGTTCGCGCCGGTCGTCTCGTCGATCCGAAACGACGGCATCAGGTCCGACAGTCTAGTCCACACCCGGACATTCTCCAAGAAACCCAACAATGATACGGCAATCTGCCCTTGCGATTTTCGGCGGGGCAATCGTTGCGACGATATATGCCGTCTGCGTCAACATATAGACCAAGCCGCATCTGTGCCAATGACGCTTGTCCGGCGCCGGCGTCCAGCGGTGACCCGAGGCGCGTTCAGTTCGCAGGGGCGGGCTCCTGCTCGGTGGCGGGCGGGGGCGGCTCCGCCTGTTCCGGCTGCGGCTCCTTGATACGGAACCAGGCGACATAAAGCGCCGGCAGGAACAGCAGCGTAAGCGCGGTGCCGGCGATGATGCCGCCCATCATGGCGTAGGCCATCGGCCCCCAGAACACTTCCCGCGCGATCGGAATAAGCGCCAGGCTGGCCGCCGCCGCCGTCAGCGCGATCGGCCGCATGCGGTGCTCGGTCGCGTCGATGACAGCCGACCAGCGGTCGAAGCCATCCTTCACATGCTGTTCGATCTGCACGATCAGGATCACCGAGTTGCGGATCAGGATGCCGACCAGCGCCAATACGCCCAGCAGAGCCACGAAGCCCAGCGGTGCGCCGCTCGGCACCAGCGTTGCGACGACGCCGATCAACCCGAGCGGGGCGACGGCGACGACCAGGAACAGGCGCTGGAAGCTCTGCAGCTGGATCATCAGGATGGTCGCCATGATGAACAGCATCAGCGGCATCACTGCGAAGATCGGCGCCTGGCTCTTGCCGCTTTCCTCGACGGTGCCGGCGGTGGCCACATCGTAACCCGGCGGCAGTTTGGCGATGAAGGCGTCGATCTGGGGTTTCAGCTGATTGACGATCGTCGCGGGCTGCGTTTTGTCGACGATGCCGGCGAGCACCGTGATGGTGGGGATGCGGCCGCGCCGCCAGACAGTCGCCTGTTCGAGGTCATAGCGGATGTTGGCGATAGCGGCGAGCGGGATCGACTCGCCGCTGCCGGTCGCGATCTGCATGTTCCGCAACGTCTCAACCGAACCACGTTCGCTGTCCTGCGCGCGCACGATCACATTGATCAGGTACGTTGCATCGCGCACCTGAGTGATCGAGGCGCCGCCGACCACGCTGTTCAGCGTGCTGGCGATATCCTGCGACGTGATGCCGAGTTGGCGTGCCTTGTCTTGCAGCACGTCGACGCGCAGCACACGCGACGGGGCGTTCCAGTCGAAGGTCGGTGCAGCGACATGCGGGTTGGCTTCAAGGATGCTGGAGACTTCCTGCGCAAACAACCTGAGCTTGTGGATGTCGGGACCGCTGACCCGGTACTGCACGGGTCGTCCCACCGGCGGGCCGAGATCCAGCAGCTTGACGAATGCGTCGGTGCCGACGAATTCCTCGCGCAGCCTCTTTTCAAGCACGGGTTTCAGACGGTCGCGGGCCTCGACGCTCTTGCTGACGATCACGGTCTGCCCGAAATAGGGGTTGGCCGGCTGCACGTCGTAGGCAAGCACGAAGCGCACGGCGCCCTGGCCGATATAGGAACTGAAGTGTTCGATGTCGGGATTACCCTTGAGGGCGGTTTCCTCGAAGCGCTCGATCTGCGCCTTGGTATCGGCGATCGAACTGTTCTGCGGCAGGTTCCAGTCGATGATCAGTTCTGTCCGGTCCGAGGCCGGGAAGAACTGCTGCTGCACCAGCCTTAGGCCGGCGAGCGCCAGCAGGAACAGGAGCAAGGTCGCCGCGATGGTCAGCCAGTGATGGCGCACCGAAGCGAGCAGGACGCGTGAAAACAGCCGGGAGAACCGGCCTTTTTCGTGACTGTGCTTTTTCAGGGTCGCAGGCAGAAGGGTGACGCCGAGCAGCGGTGCAAACAGCACCGCCACGATCCAGGAGACCAGCAGCGACACGGCGATGACGACGAACAGCGTGAAGGTGTATTCGCCTGCCGAACTGGTGTTCAGCCCGATCGGAATGAAGCCGGCAACCGTCACCAGCGTTCCCGTCAGCATCGGGAAGGCGGTGGAGGTGTAGACGTATGTCGCCGCCTTGCGCAGGTTGTCGCCGACCTCAAGCCGCGCCACCATCATCTCGACGGCGATCATCGCGTCGTCGACCAGCAGGCCGAGCGCGATAATCAGCGCTCCGAGCGAGATGCGCTGCAGCGAGATGCCGAAATACTCCATGAACACAAAGGTGATCGCAAGCACCAGCGGGATGGATAGTGCGACGACGAAGCCCGCCCTCAAACCCAGGCTGATGAACGAGACGGCAAGCACGATCGCCACCGCCTCGAACAACGCTCTGGTGAAGCCGGAGACCGCTTCCTCGACAATCACCGGCTGGTTGGCGACCAGATGGATACCGACGCCGACCGGCAATTCGGCGGTAATTTCTTCCATCTCCTGTCGCAGGGCTTCGCCGAATTCGAGCAGATTGGCATTGGGCTTCATGCCGATGGCAAGGCCGATGGCGTCCTCGCCGTTGATGCGGAAAAGGGACGTCGGCGGATCGACGTAACCGCGCACCACGGTTGCCACGTCGGTCAACCGGAAGAAGCGGTCGTTGACCCGGAGGTTGATGGCGCGCAGGCTCTCCTCGGAGGTAAACTGGCCGGTGACCCGTACGCTGATACGCTCCGGTCCGGCTTCAATCACACCCGATGGCGTGATGGCGTTCTGTGCCTGCAGGCTCTCGACGATCTCCTGCTGGTTGAGGCCGAGCGCCGCGACCTGGCGGGTCGAGAACTCCAGATAGATCGCCTCATCCTGCGCGCCGATCAGGTCGACCTTGCCGGCGTTGGGAACAGTCAGGATTTTCGAGCGTATGTTCTCGACATAATCGCGCAGCTGGCGTGGCGTGAGCCCGTCGGAGGTGAAGGCGTAGACATTGCCAAAGACATCGCCGAAGCGGTCGTTGAAGAACGGACCTTGCACGCCGTCCGGGAAGGTGTAGCGGATGTCGTTCAGCATGTTGCGGACCTGCAACCAGGTCGGCACCACGTCACGCGCCTTGGTCGTCTGCTTCAGGTTGACGAACACCACGGTTTTGCCGGGCGTCGTGATACTGCGCGTGTAATCGAGGCTGTCGAGTTCCTCGAGTTTCTTCTCTATGCGGTCTGTAACCTGGCTTATCGTCTCGGTCACCGAGGCGCCCGGCCAGTTGGCCTGCACCAGCATGGTCTTGATGGTGAATGCGGGGTCTTCCTCGCGGCCGAGATTTAGATAGGAGGCGATGCCCGCCACCGTGAAGACCAGCATGAAATACCAGACCAGCGAGGCATGCCCGAGCGCCCAGTCCGAAAGATTGAACTTTTCCTTCAAAGCGCCGTCCCCTCGGGTATCTTCACCGTTTGGCCGGGCTTCAGGCTGTGAACGCCGGCAGTCACCACCCGAGCGCCCGCGTCGAGGCCGCTCGTCACTGTGAAGTTGCCGCTGCCCTTCGAAGCCACCTTGATGTCTTGCAGGCTCACCGTCAGCGATTTCGGATCGACGATCCAAACCGCGGTCTTGCCACCTTCTTCCAGAAGCGCGGAGAGCGGCAACTCGATCGATGGCGTTATGCCGGTCACCCGGGTGGCGGCGATGGTCGAGCCGAGGCGGAAGGCGTCCGGCGGGTCGATGAGCGTCAGGCGCACGCGGCGCGTCCGTGTCGAGCTGTCTGCCTGCGGCGCTATCTCGCGTATCGTGCCGTCGGCGCGGATCGCCGGCTGCGACTGCAGGCTGACCTGGAACGTCTCGCCTGTCGCCATCTGTTGCGCCATCTGATCGGGAACGTCGAACACCGCCTCGCGGACATCCGAACGGGCGACGGTGACGACCATCTGCCCCGGCGAAACCGTTTGGCCGACTTCGGCCCCTGTCGCCGTCACCACGCCGTCGAAATCGGAAAACAGCCGTGCATAACCCAGTTGTTCCTCCGCCTTGCTCAGCGAAGCCTGAGCGCGCTCGACATTCGCCTTGGCTGCTTCGAGCCCTTGCCGGGCGCTGTCATAGTCGGCCTGGGAGACATTTTTCGAGGCAAGCAGCGTGCGCTGGCGTTCCTCGCTGGCGGCGGCATTGGCGAATTGGGCTTCGGCGCTCGACAGATCGGCGTTCGCCGCCTGTACAGCCAGCTCCAGCGAGACCGGATCGAGTGCTGCGATGGTGACGCCCTGCTTGACGATATCGCCAACCTCGACGTCGCGCTCCACGATGCGGCCGAGCAGCCGGAAGGAGAGGGCGGCGCTGAAACGCGGCTCGACGGAGCCGGCAAATCCCTGCAACTGGACCGTATGGGGCTGCACCACGACCGAAAGCACCGGGCGGATGATTTCCGGTGCCTGTTCCGGTTCGTTGCTGCAGCCGGCCAGCGTCAGCAGCGCCAGTGCGGCACATATTCTCACCGCGTCGCTCATTGGCCTTCTCCCGCCACAATCTCCACAGTCTGACCGGGGCTGAGAAACTGCACGCCGGCAGTAACAACGCTCTGCCCGGCGTCGAGGCCGCTTTTCACAACCACGATGCCGGTGTCGTAGGAGAGGATATCGATCAGCCTCGGTGAAACTGCCTTGCTGTTCTTGTCCACGATCCACACGGACGGCTTGCCGTCGGCGGACGTCAAGGCCTCCCAAGGCAGGACCACCGCCTTGCGCGGTGCGGCGCTTACCGTCCCGGTAATCGGCGCGCCAAGCGGCATTGCGGGAGGCGTGTTCGGCACCTCCACCTTGACGCGCACCGAACCGGAGGCCTGGTCGACAACCGGCGACACTTCGCGCACTTTGCCGGTCGCCGTCACCGTGGGATCGGCGATCAGCATGATGGTCACCGGCGGTGCGGCCGATCCGCTGTCCACCAGTTTTTCGTCGACATTGAAGACGGCGTCGCGATCGCCGTCCTCGGCGATCGTGAAGACCGTCTGCGCGGCCTGCACCACCTGGCCGGTCTCGACGCTGCGATCGGTGACGATGCCGGCTCTGCCGGCTCGCAACTCGGTAAAGGACAGATTTTCCCGGGCGGTGGAGAGTTCGCTGTTGGCCGAATCGACCGAGGCCTGCGACGTGCGCATGGCCTGTTCGGCCAGGTCATAGTCGCGCCGCGTCGTGAAGCCTTGCGCCAGTAGTGTCTTTTGCCTGTCGAAGGCGGCGGTCGTCTGACGCAACTGCGCCTCGGCGGCGGCAACATCGGCTTGAGCCGAACGCAGGTCGGACTGCTGTGCCTCCGGATCGAGGCGAGCCAGGACGGTATCCTTTTCGACACGTTGTCCGACATCGACCAGCCGTTCGGAGACGCGGCCGCCAACACGGAACGCAAGGCTGTTCAAGGTCCGGGCGGCGATCACTCCCGTCAGCGACAATGTCGGCGAATAGTCTGTGAACGCCACGTCGACAGCCCTAACCAGGATCGGCGGCTTGGGTGCCTCGGCTTCCTGGCGTTGGCAGCCGGCAAGCAGGACCGAAACAAGTATCAAAGGCACCAGGAGGGGGAGCTGTTTGAATGAGACCGCTTCTGCGCCCATAGCGTCAACCACCTCATAGCTGCTGCGCCAAGGTTTGCACGAGATCGCGCAGCGATCAATCTCTGTGCATCTCTACCTCTGGTCGAAAGTCGCTCCGTTCGCACAATTTTTCATGCAGACACAAAAAAAGCGGGCGCCTGGCGCCCGCTTCCGTTGTCGGCCCAATTCCTGTGGTCCGACCTATTCGACCACTGTGGTCTGACCTATTCGACGCTCAGTCGATAGCCGATGCCGCGCACTGTCTGCAGCCAGATCGGGTTGGACGGATCGCGCTCGATCTTGCGGCGCAGGCGGTTGATCTGCACGTCGATGGTGCGCTCGCCAACGTCCGACTCGCCGGCGACCAGTTCGTGGCGCGGGATCGTTTCGCCGGCGCGCTCGGCGAAGATCACCAGGATTTCCTGCTCGCGGTCGGTCAGCTTCAGCGGTTCGCCACCCTTTTTCAGTTCGCGCCGGGCGATCTGGAAGGTGTAGGGACCGAACACGATCTGTTCGAGCTTCGGCGTCGCCTGCGGGCCGCCGCGCCGCAGGATGTTGTTGATGCGCAGGATCAGTTCGCGCGGGTCGAACGGCTTCGGCAGGTAGTCGTCGGCGCCTGCTTCGAGACCGGTGATGCGGCTGTCGGTTTCCGACAATGCGGTTAGCATCAGGATCGGCACGTCCTTTTCCGTGCGCAGCGACTTGGTGAGGTCGATGCCGCTCTCGCCCGGCATCATCACGTCGAGCACGATCAGGTCGAAGTCGAGCCCGGCGAGCTTGCGACGCGCCTCATCGGCGGTGCCGGCGACCGTGATGCGGAAGCCGTGCTCGGTCAGGAATTGCTTCAGGAGGTTGCGGATGCGGGTGTCGTCGTCGACCACCAGCAAATGCGGTGCGTCGTCGTCCGGAACGGCCAAAGGCTCGGTCATATCATTGGTCTCCATGCGCGTTGCCGGTACGTCAGGGCAAGTTGTCGATCTGCGGCCTAAGCTCGGGATTCACCATCGCTTTCAGGAAGCGTTCGATCGCCTCCCTGTCGCTCGGCGCCGCTTCCCTCAATGCCTCGCGGATGCGGCGCGACTGTGGCCGCGCGAGGTCGAGCGCCAGTGTACGCCCTTTCGCGGTGGGGTAAAGTTCGCGCTGACGCCGGTCGCGCGGTCCCTGAACCTGGATGACGTGGCCGGCGTCGATCAACTGCTTCAGCACCCTTGCCAGGCTCTGCTTGGTGATCTTCAGCACATCCAGCAGTTCCGCCACCGTCAACCCCGGCCGACGGTTGACGAAGTGCAGGATGCGGTGATGGGCGCGGCCGAAGCCGTAATCGGCCAGCATCTCGTCCGGATCGGAGGTGAAATCGCGATAGGCGAAGAAGAACAGCTCGATGAGCGCGAAGTCGATGCCGTCATCGTCGTTCAACGCCGTCCTGATCGGTTTGGCGCTTGCAGCGCTGCGTTCGGCCATGTGTGATTCCCGATGGTTTTCAAATTTATGTCAGTCATGTTGACATATTTTTTGGGCGATGGTAATTTTTGTCAAGCTTTTCGGTGGATTGCGAACGAAAAGGCAAGGCCGGGCCGGTTTTTCCGGAACTTCGTTTAATTTGCCTTCTCCTCGTTAAATGCTAAAATTTTGCCCGTCGGCGTGGCCCGCCTGTGGGCGGTAGAATGAAACACAACGACGTCCGGGCTACGCCCCGCGGGAGGTAATCATGGCATCCGTTCCCTTCGACCAGCTCGATGGCTTTATCTGGATGAATGGCGAATTCGTCAAATGGGCGGACGCCAAGATTCACGTGCTGACCCACGGTCTGCATTATGCGAGTGCTGTGTTCGAAGGCGAGCGCGCCTATGGCGGCGAGATCTTCAAGCTGACCGAGCATACCGAGCGGTTGCATGAATCGGCCCGCATCCTCGGCTTCAAGATTCCCTACAGCGTAGCCGAGATCGACGATGCCTGCCGCACGCTGTTGAAGAAGCAGGGCTTTGCCGACGCCTATGTCCGGCCGATCGCCTGGCGCGGCTCGGAAATGATGGGTGTTTCCGCCCAGCACAACCGAATCAACTGCGCGATCGCCATCTGGCAGTGGCCGAGCTATTTCGACCCGGCGCAGAAGCTGAAGGGCATTCGCCTCGACATCGCCGAATACCGCCGCCCCGATCCGCGCACCGCGCCGTCGAAATCCAAGGCCGCCGGCCTCTACATGATCTGCACGCTGTCCAAGCATGCGGCCGAGGACAAGGGCTATGCCGACGCGCTGATGTTCGACTGGCGTGGCCAGGTCGCCGAAGCCACCGGCGCCAATGTGTTCTTCGTCAAGGACGGCAAGATCCATACGCCGAAGCCGGACTGCTTCCTCGACGGCATCACCCGCCGTACCGTCATCGATCTGGCCAAACGCCGCGGTTTCGAGGTCATCGAGCGCGCCATCATGCCGGAAGAACTCGAAGGTTTCGAGCAGTGCTTCCTGACCGGCACTGCCGCGGAGGTGACGCCGGTTTCGGAGATCGGACCTTACCGTTTCCAGGTCGGCGAGATCGCCAAGACATTGATGAATGACTATTCGGCCGAGGTGCAGCCCAAGCACGCTGTGGCAGCCGAATAAGCTTCCACCAGACTCCCTTCACCCTGTTGTTTAACGGGCTGGCGGCGTTGTTGCCGCCGGCCTTTTTTTCCATGAGTATTTGCTGATTTGACTTTCGTCTAATTCGGCGTCTGATTGGTGCGGGCCGACTCAACGGGAAGTCGGCTGCTATAGAGGGAAAAGTCATCATGGAAGCGCTTCTTCCGATCATTGTGCAGGTGATTACGGGTGTCATCGGTGGTCAAGCGGTGGGTGCGGCATTTAAAACGGCGGCGATGGGCCAACTCCCCAAAATTCTTGCCGGTGCGGTCGGCGGCGTTGGCGGTGGAGCGATCCTCGGCAGCCTGCTGGGCGGCGGTGCGGATCCGGCAACGGCCGGTGCGTTGGGCGGACTGTTGGGCGATGCGGTTGGCGGCGCCGGCGGCGGCGCGATCCTGACTGCGATCGTCGGCGCGGTCATGGGCGCGATGAACAAGTCGGCCTGACAAACAGGGACGGGCTGGAATAAACGGGCGGTCCTGCAGGACCGCCCGTTTTCGTTTCTGCAACAGCATGATCGCTGATCGTCCGAACCGGTTCTACGCCAGTTCGAGCTCAATGCATGTTGCCCGAAAGTGTCCTCGGTTTCGGGAGAAACGACATGTACAAACAAGTAGCTACAGCGCGGCCGCCGAATCCCATTCGGCGCGACGCACTGTAGCTCGGGAGGCCCGGTCGTCTGCCCGCCCGGCTGCTTGCGCCAGTAGTTCGGGGCGGACGTTGCCGCCGGTCACGATCGCCGCGATCTTCAGGCCGCCAAACATCTTCCTGTTCTGCATGATCGCCGCAACGCCGGCGGCGCCCGACGGCTCGGCGACCAGGCTGGCGGAGCCGAGCAGCAACGCCATGGCGTCCAGTATCGCCTCGTCGTCCACCTCGATGACGTCGTCGACGATCGCGGCCACCGCATCCACCGACGAGGCGATCGGCAAATCGATCGCCATGCCGTCGGCGATGGTGTCCGGCGAGATACCGAGCGGCTTCCCTGCCTTGAGCGATGCACGAAAGCTTGGCGCGCCGGTCGCCGTCACGCCGATCACGCGGGTCTTCGGCGAGGTCGCCTTGATCCATGAGCCGACGCCGCTGATCAGCGCACCGTCGCCGATCTGCACCAGCACCGCGTCGAGCGCGCCGCATTGCATCGCCAGTTCCATGCCGATCGTGCCGGCGCCGGCGGCGATCTCCGGATGGGCGCCGTCTTCGATATAGAGCGCGCCGGCTTTGGCAGCCATGTCGCGTGCCAGCGCCTTCGCGTTGCCGCCGCGCGGCACCAGCCGCAATTCGGCGCCCAGCTGCCGCATCGCCTCGAGCTTGCCGGGATTGTCATCCTCGCCCGAGAAGATCGTCGCCCTGACGCCGCGCGTCGTCGCCGCGCGCGCCAGGCCCTGGCCGAAATTGCCGCTCGACGTGGCGACGACATGCGTCGGCCGGTTCGTCAGTGAGGCCATCAACGCTTCAGTGCCGCGCCCCTTGAAGGAGCGGATGGGGTTCAGCGTTTCGGCCTTGAGCGCGAGGCTGCAGCCGAGTGCCGCGTCGAGCCCGGTCTGCCGGACAATCGGCGAGCCGAGAAAAATCGGGTCTATCAGGGCGCGGGCCCTGGCGATCTGGCTTTCGGTGATCGGTGTCATGAATGTTGGTCCGCATGATTGGCGTTGCGATGGCGCCATTGTAGCGTGTGGCCGCGCGGCCAAGCCGCGTCCGAACCGCGTTTGTCGCCTTTTCATTGCGCGATCGGGCCCTTTCAGTGAATTGCGATGAACCAGAAACAAATCCCTTCTCTCGATTCGATTGACCGCCGCCTGCTCGACGCCTTGCAGCGCGACGCACGCGCCAAGATGGAAGGGCTTGCCGCAGAGGTCGGCCTGTCGGCTTCTGCCGTGCAGCGACGCATCGTGCGCCTGCGTGAGGCCGGCGTCATTGTCGGCGAACGCATGGTGCTCGATCCGCGATCAACGGGCCACCCGATCACCGTGATCGTCGAGCTTATGCTGGAACGCGAACGGGCGGCGCTGACCGACGGGCTGAAGCGCTGGCTGCTTGCAGCCGACGAGGTGCAATCGGCTTGGGGCGTCACCGGCGAGACGGATTTCGTGCTCGTCGTGACCGCGCCCGATCTCGAATCCTACGAGCGTTTCACCCGCCGCATGATGGACGACAACGAGGTCATCCGGGAGTTTCGCAGCAGCATCGCCCTCAACCGGCTGAAGCATTCGCTGTTCGTGCCGGTGCTGGACGGCCCCGGGAACTGAGACGACAGGCCCCGCCCGACGAATAGAGCGAGTTTGTCCCGCCAGCTCCATCCGCGCGCGCCGAACGGTGGACGCCGCGGCACCCGGCCTTTATGTGAGTGCCGAAGACCGAGAGATGAGGCGAACCATATGGGCCAGTTGAATGCCGGGATCGTCCCGGTCACCCCGTTCCAGCAGAACTGCACGATCCTGTTCGATACCGACGACAAGACAGGTGTCGTGGTGGATCCGGGCGGCGACGTCGAAAACATCCTGAAAGCGCTCGACGACAACCAGATCGCGGTCAGCGCCATCTGGCTTACTCACGGCCATATCGACCATGCTGGCGGCGCGATGGATCTGAAAGACCGCCTGGGCATCGAGATCGTCGGCCCTCATGAGGACGACCTTCCGCTGCTCGCCAACCTGGAAAACCAGGCCTTGCGCTTCGGCCTTACCGATCCGGTCCGAAATTGCGTGCCGGACCGTTTCCTCAAGGAGGGCGACGTGGTCTCGTTCGGCAGCCATGCGTTCAGCGTGCTGCATTGTCCGGGCCATGCGCCCGGCCATGTCGTCTATTTCAACCCGGTAGCGAAGTTCGCGCATGTCGGCGACGTGCTGTTTCGCGGCTCGGTCGGCCGCACGGACCTGCCGGGCGGCAGCCACGAGACGCTGATCCGCTCGATCAAGGAGAAGCTGTTGCCGCTCGGCGACGACATCGGCTTCATCTGTGGTCACGGTCCGGGCGGGCGTTTCGGCGAGGAGCGGCGAACCAACCCGTTCCTGACCTGACCGCAGCCACAAAAAACCCCGCCGAAGCGGGGTTTTTCATTTTGGCATCGCCGGCTCGGCTAGCGGCAGAAACGCTCGCGGCCGTCATAACCAACGAAGGTGCCGGTGTCCGGGTCAAAGCTCCGGTAGCGGCTGCTGCAATAGCGGTACCATTCGCGGCTCCACGGCTCAGCGTAACGGCGCACGTAGCGCGGCTCTTCATAGGTGCGCACATAATTGTAGCGGCGAACCGGAGCGGGTTCGTAATAGTCGTCGTAGTAGACCGGTTCGCGATAGCGCGGCTGAGCAAGCGCCCCGCCGATCAGGGCGCCGGCTGCAAGGCCGATAACGCCGGCCGCGACGGCATCGCCGTTGCTGCGGTGGCGGCGCCAATTGTCGCCAGCTTGCGCTGTGGGCATTGCGGCAAGCGTCGTGGCGCCAAGCGCGGCGGCAAGCACGGCGGTCTTCAGAAAGCGGTTCATCTCTATCTCCTTCGCGTTGCCTGATCGAGCGGTGAACAGGCCAACATTCGTTCGAAAATAGGCGGGCGTGTCTGAACGCAAGCTGAACGGCCGCCTTGCCGGTTGGTTCCGACCCTATGCCGGGAATTTGTGGCAAATCGGCGTCCGGGCAGACTTGCTCAGGATTTGGCGCGAACCGACCTGCTGCATGATTTCCCGGCCGGAAGAGATTCACCGGGCAAAAATCATGCGGCAAGCGGTACTGCCGCTGTTGTCTTTTGCGCGCCTGAGTGGATACCGCGTTGCGGCAACGCACGGATAAGTCGTGCTGGTTGATACAAAAACTAACTCCCCGCAACTGGACGTTCCGGGGCTGCTTGCGGTTTTCCGGGGTCGGCCGACCCCGGAATTCAGGTCGCCGGTCGGCTCAGCCGACCGAGAGATTGACCGCTTTCGGACCCTTGCCGCGCTTGTCCGGCTCGGTATCGAATGTCACTTTCTGTCCATCCTCAAGACCGGGTAGGCCCGAGGCCTGCACAGCCGAGATGTGGACGAAGACATCCTTCTGCCCGTCATCCGGCGTAATGAAGCCGAAGCCTTTGGCGTGATTGAAGAATTTGACAGTGCCGGTCTGCGGCATTGGGAAACTCCTTATTTCTCCCATTGGTATTCACGTGCGGGGTCGGACCCAACACGATGTCGGTCGTTCACTGGAGGAGAAGAAACAGTTTCCCCGCGCCGGAGCTAACATCGCAGCCCTCTCTTCGCGAGTTACCCAGGCGGCCTTTGGCCGTCATGGGCGCATGCCATTCCAGTCTCCGGGCCGGCAAATGCCCGAACGCCAATTTTCTCCTTTATTTTAGCGTCTGGCACAAGAAAAAGTTTTGCCGAGACTATTGCTTCATGTCGATTGGTGAAGATGCAGCGCCGGCCAGCAGGAGCAGCCGCCGATGCGCCGCCGTTCCAGTCTCAATATTCGCAGTAACGCACCGGTCCGATCTGAATGCAGTTGGCAGGGCGCGGCCGGCCAGGGTTGAACTGGCTGTATACTCTGACGCGGCAATTGGGGCCGACATGCCGGTGCGTGACCCGGCCGTATCCCGGCACGAAATGGCGGCGCACATCGCGGTGGCAATCGCGCACCCCGACGCCGGCCCCTGGAGGCGGAACCTGCACAGGGCGGCAGTTCGGCCGGTGGTAGTGCCAGGCAGGGCGCCCGAATTCAGGCACGTAGTGCCGTTCCACGTCGCGGTGGCATCCCCGCACCTGGACGACGAGGTTTGCGTCGTAGGCTGGTGAGGGGTTGAGCGGCGCCGCGATTGCCGGTGCGGTTGTGGCCAGGCCAGCGGCAATGCACAGAACGTTGAACGCACGCAGCATCTTCATCGTACATGTCCGATGTTTCAACTCTGCCGCGAAACCTTGGCAGCACGAGAGGACGAGTTCAATACGGCAAAGGTACAAAAGAAAAGGCACGGATGGAGATGCCAGCCGTGCCTTTCCATTCGATGCAACCGCTCCGGAAGGAGCGAAGGGCTCTGCCTCAGCCGGCGCGCAGGTTGACCGCCTTCGGGCCTTTGCCCATGCGGTCGGGCTCGACGTCGAAGGTGACCTTCTGGCCGTCGACGAGGGTGCGCAGGCCGGAGGCCTCGATCGCGGAGATGTGGACGAACACATCCTTGGCGCCGCCATCGGGCGTGATGAAGCCGAAGCCTTTGGTTGCGTTGAAGAACTTTACGGTACCGGTCTGGGCCATTGGGAGAACTCCTTCACCCGTTTTCGATTTTCCGGCCCTCTCCGCCCGAAGCGCGAAGGAAAGTCCGGCAGTTTTCTTGGCGGCCATGCATTCGCGCATGATTTGGAACCCCGCGCCAAAGCAGGGCCGTCAGATATTCACAGTGTCGGGGAAAGGGTCGCTCAAACGTTCCAGTCTCCGGGTCAGCAAATGCCCGAACGCGAAATTTATGACACGGAAAAGTTACCGCTGCAAGATCATCCGTAAATTCAGAGGCTTGTCGCCGACTAACAAAGCGCTGCGACACTCTGCTCATCTTTATTTTTCCTCCGATTCAACGCAGATTGCGTCGTTCGACAACCTCCCGGAAACCCGTCTTGCCCTTCTCCATAGAAATGGTTGGCGCGCTTGCTGCCGCCGTCACCACGCTGTGCTGGCTGCCGCAGATCGCCAAGATGATCCGCGAACGGCAGACGCAGGGCGTCTCGCTCGTCGCCAACCTGGTGCTGTCCACCGGTCTCGTCCTGTGGATGGTCTATGGCGTGCTCATCGGCTCGTGGCCGGTCATTGTCGCGAACGCCGTCACGCTGGCGCTTATCCTCGCCATCGTCGGGCTGAAACTTCGCTACGGCTGAGCCGCTGGCCGGCGATCAGGTTCCGGCGACGGTCGGCCTGCGGAAGCCCAACACCCGGGAAAGCCGGTCGGCCACCTTGTCTTTGAGCGTTCCGTTCAGGTGGCCGATGCCGACCAGCCTTTCGCGATGGCGCTCGCGCAGCCGCATGAACGGCACCATTTCGTAGGCGGCGACGCGGCCCATGCTCGGCCTGTCGGCGCTGATGTCGGCCACCAGCATGGCGCCGATGCGGCCGGGCCACGGCTGGCGGGCGAAGGCGGTGCCGAGGAAATCCCCCAGCCCGTAGGCGACGACGGTGTCGCCGATGCGCTCCAGCGGCTGCACGACATGCGCATGGTGTCCGGCGATCAACCCGATGCCTTGCGCCGCCAGCCGGTGCGCCAGTGCGCGGGTGCCTGTGCGGGGAAAATGGCAGAACTCCCAGTCCCAATGCGGCACCGCGCACAAAAGGTCCGCCTGCACCGAGCAGACGGAGCGCCAGTCGTCCCTGGCCAGTTTTTTCGTCATCACCACGCGGCGGGCAAATTTCCGTACATCGGCGTTGCGCCAGTCGGTGAAGGCAACCAGGCCGATGGTCACCCCCTCGACGGCAAGCGTCGTCACTGGCGTATGGTCGGTGGTGCCGATGGTGCGGATGCCGAGCGAGCGCAGCGTGGCGCGTGTCTCGGCGAAACCGTCGGTGCCCTGGTCCAGTACATGGTTGTTGGCGAGCGACAGCACCAGCCGGTCGGCATCCACGTCCATCGCGGCGAGCAGGCCGAGCAGGAAGCCAGCATCCATGGCGTGATGGGTGCCGAGCCGTGTCCGCAGCGGCGTCCGCCGCCTGCCCACCACCGGGCTTTCGCAATTGCCGACCACCAGGTCGGCGGAAGCAATGACTGCGGCGAGATTCTCGTCGATCTCGGGCGCCCGCCGGTTGGCCACTGCCGAAATGTCGCCGAGGAAAACCAGCCGCACGGTTTTTTGCGGCGGCTGCGCCATCAGCCGGCCGGCAGGTGCTGCGAAGCCCGTGATGTCGCCGCCCAGCGATGGCCGCAGGAAGCGGGGCAGCCACGACAGCCGATAAGGCAAGGGAAAATTGGACACCGAGGCAATCCGTTTTTGCAGACGGCAAACTAGAGCATTTTGCAGCCAGGTGGAAACACCTGGCGTCGCCCAAATGCGGCTAACAACAGATAAACTGAATGCCGGTTCAATTTGAATGCGTTTCGCGCTCGTTGTTTTTTTACGTTGCTGCAAGATTGATTTCTCAGGCTTCCGGCGGACTGCGGGCAGGGGAGCACGCGGGAGGACGGCGGCCGCCTGCACGGCTTTGCATTGCGGTTGCCACAAAAACGCTTCAAAACCATCGCGGGAGTGCGGCATCGCGAAACGCTTGTTTTCGCGGCAATTTCGAGCGGAGATGCGCGTGAAACGGTTTTATTTCTGGCTGCTGCCGCTAATTGCCTTCATTCTGGCAGGCACGCCGGCGCGAGCCGACACCGCGACCGCCACGCAAGCGCTGTTCAGCGCGAAGTCGGTGGCAGACCGCGATTCTGCGATCGAGGAACTGGAGAATGCCGACCCGCAGGATCCGCTGGTGCCTTACGCACTTGGCGCCGCGGGGTTTTTCCGCTCGCTCGAGAACCTGGCGACGGCGCTCAACCGCCATGGTTTCGAGAGCCCGCAATCCTTCATGCTGCCGCTGCTGCGGCTGCCGGTGCCGCCCCGCGCCGAACCCGAACCGCTGACCTACGAGGGCTTCCGCGCTATTCTCGTCGAGTTTCGTGACGGCATGGAGGCTGCCGCCGCCCAGCTCGACACGGTGCCGGCCGGCGCCGACATCGGCGTCGTTGCGGACCTCACCAAACTCGGCATCGACCTTGACGGCGATGCCGCCATCGCACCGACCGAAAGTTTCGCGGCCATCATGGCGGCGATGAGCGGCCGCGGCGCCGATCCGTCGACGCCTGCCCCCGATCTCGTGTTCCGCTTCGACCGCGCCGATGGCTACTGGCTGCAGGGTTATGCAAATTTCCTCGTCGCCCAGGCAGATTTCTGGCTGGCGCACGATTTCCAGAATGCCTTCGACGGCAGCTTCCACATGTTCTTCCCACGCTCCGGCCTGCCGCTCCAGCAGGCGCTGGTGCCGACGCCGGAAGACGCGCAGTCGAGCATATTCATGTCGGAGTGGCGGCTGGCCGACTTCGTCTCCTTTATCCACCTGGTCAATTGGCCGGTCGTCGAACCGGAGCGCCGGCAGGCGGCGCGGCTGAAACTGCTTGAAATGATCCGCCTCTCCCGCGAGGACTGGAAGGCCATCCGCGCCGAGACAGACAACGACCGCGAATGGCTGCCCGGCCCGCAGCAGAAGGGCGTCAATCCCTTGACCGGGCTGGAAGTCGGCGAGGAACAGGTCGCTGCCTGGCTCGACGCGCTGCAGATGGCGGAGGACCTGCTGGAGGGGAGGGTGCTGTTGCCGCATTTCCGCATCCCGACCAAGGGAATCAACATGAAGGCCTTCTTCGACGCGCCACAGACCTTCGACCTAGTGCTGGCGATCACTGGGCCGGGCATGGTGCCCTATCTCGAAAACGGCACGCTGATCACCGCCGAGGATTTTTCCCGCATCCGCCAGCAGTTCGGCGGCGCCGGCTTCCTGTCCTTCGCCTTGTGGTTCAACTAACCTGACGCGGATGTGTCAAAGCCCTCACGCCACATGAAACTGGATTGATCTGCGCTCCGCCTCATAGGTCAAATCGCTGCCTGGCCGAAGCGGCCTGTCAAACGCCGCCATCACGCTGTTGCCGCAAGGATCTTCGAGACCTGAGGCGACGCGAACGTGATACGAGCCTGCATTCCATGGCAAAGCCGGTGCGAAGCTCCATCGCTCTTCGCACTGATCGACAACGATCCGTCCAGCGACCGGCTGCCCGTCTGCCGATATAACGGTGATCGCTTGCAAAAGCAGCGCGGCATCCAATGGTTCTGGAAACATCAGCACCAAAGGGTTGCGGCTTCCGGCTGCGGGAGGCGCGATCCGCCACTGCTCAACGGCGACATGTTCGCGCACGGCTTCGGTGACACGGAAGCGTTTGTGAAAAGCCTTGGGCAGGTGGTTGCCGGATAAATCCACCATCCCCGAACCCACAACCAGCATATACTCCTGGCCGACCTCCAGAGGCGGGCCCAGTTCGCGGTTGGGGCCGACGCCGCGTTTAAGCCTGCCGGGATCGAGCAGTATCGTCAGTTGCCGCATGCTCGCGTCCCAGAGTTCGACGGGCGCACGATAAAGCACGTCGGCGGCCGGCCTCCCATCGGGGCCGAGGAGCAAAATCTCGGCTTCGGTCCGACCGCGCTGCATCGGATTGGAGAAGCGCACATAAAATCGGAGCAGATTCTCCGGCAAATGGTCGCTTGAGGGGAAGACGTGCGTCACCTCCGGGGGCAACGTGTCCGGTTCGCCAGGGAGCGAAAATTCGAGGGTCAGAATTTCCGAGAGTTCACGACGACCGAACGGCCGAGGATCGAAGCTTGCTTTGTAGGTCACCCTGCGTTCGAACGGAAAGTAGGGAATGAACCGGAGGCCATCCCCCAAAATCTCATATCGACCAAATACGTCCGGGAGATTGTCACCGGCCGTGGCTTCTGTTTGTGCGACCTTGACACGCAGGATTGAAGCCAGTTTGCCGCCCGCTTGCACCCATTGGCGAAGTGAGGTTGCAAAGTCCGGATCGAAATTGCTGGCGCGAACGCTGCCTGCCTGTCGAATTGCATCGAAATCAAGCATCAGCGACGGTTGATCAGTTTCCGATGCCTTTGCGACAGCGGACACAAATCCGGTCGCCATCACCCACCTCGCGATATCTCGCCACGATGATCGCGGTATTTGAACGGGTCTGGCCCGTCTGGCCAGTTCATTTCCGACATGCCGTCTTTGCGTTCGAAGAAATACGGCATTGCCAGACTGCTGACGTCCAGGCGATACGCCGTCTTTGGATGCCGATGGATGACAACCGCCCATTTCGGATTGAGAATCGCGGTGTGTTCCGGTCTCACCGGAAGAAGTCCTTGTGTCTTGCCCAGGCCGCCCGGTCCGAAATCAATCGGGCCTCCGGTGGGCTCGGGCGGTGCGGTTCCGAGATCCGCGACGGCGATGCGCGACGCACTTCTTACATCGATCGTAACCAACAGGTATTCTTTTTGGTCGAAGGGATCGGTGAAGGTAAGCATGTCGAGCGGATTGCTTCCGTATCCCAGCTCTCCGATCACATCCCCGCGAACATGCGCGCCGTCCTTCAGGGCGGCCAGAGGGAAGCGCACAAGAGGCGTACAGCCATAGACGCCGAACAAATACGGCTTGCCCTGCACCTCCCTGATGAGCTGCCGGATGATTGGAGCGCGCGTCTCGAATTCCCCGTGCACCGGGTGCCATATCTCGACGGTGGATGTCGTCATCCTATCGCTGAAAGGATAGGGGATCCGATGCAGCGTGGAGGCAAAACGCTGGTTTGATACCCCGGTCACGAATATCTCGCCGCCGTAGTATTTGACGTCTGTGATCGCGAACGTCCGCTGCGGCTCGAATTCGAGCATTGCCTCAGGATCGGGCAAGTTGGGGATTGCGACCTGAGAATGTGGGATCGCGGCAAGGTCCAGCACTTCCAACTCGCCGTGATTTACCTTGACGATCGCCGGAAGCGCATCCGTGCTCCGGCCGCGTTCAACCGAGATGAACAACTGCTGCGACGGCTGATGTACAACCAAGTCGTTGATGACGATTTTGTCATACGTCGTTCCAAAGATTGCGGCCAGTTTCTGATCCACGCCGCGTACGAAGTCGCGTCCTTCGAAATTGTGGAAGTTGCCGAGTTCCACATCCAATTGCGGCGTCAGGTCGCTCGCGCGCAGCGCAAAGGCATGGACGGCGGCGCCTTTGATGTCACCGACGAACAGAACATTGTCCGGACCAAAGGCGAGGACGCCTGCTGACTGAAGAGGATCGGATCCGCTCTTACCAGCGCTAGCGCCCTGGGACTGGGTCGGGACGAGACCGGAAATGGTCGACGCAATGAGTGAAGCTGCGGTGATCCGGAGCACGTCCCGCCTCGCATAGGTCGGGGACTTCGGGCTGTCAGATGGTAGGGTCATTTCACCTGCCCTTCTTCAGAGAAGCTGGATTGAGCCCGAGCCTGTTTCCGATATTCGCTGTGACTGAACGACCGGGCGTGGCATGGCATGCCGCCATGCAAAAAAAACTAGTCGCCCGCCCATTAGCCATTAGTGGACGAAGCCCGAAATGAGATTTCCAAATATGGGATAATCGCGCGCGGCGTTGTTGCGGGCCGAAGGCCTGTATGAACAGCCACGCGGTCGTCTGCGATTGTATGACAGATCATCAGTATCGGTTTTGCTTGCAAGCTCCGGAACTGAAAAAATATCGTTGCCGATCGAAGTTACGAAGGCGAGGCATTGCGAAGTAGGAGGCGGGTGGATCGACGCCGGGGATAGATGGCATTTTCGACGCCATGCTCCTGACACCCCTCTGTCAGGAGGTGGCCTTGGCGATCCGCTTTCGCCCGGCCTGCTCTTTCCATTTCCGGCGATTCTTCCCATATTGGCCGTATGGCGAAATCTCCCGAGCAAAAGTCCTCCGGCGCAAAACCCGGTGACCGCGAGCCGCGTGGCACACAGCGCCGCGGCGGCAATGGCGTCACCGATTATCTCGATGCCTCCGAGCCGCTGCATCGCGGTGGCTTCGAGGAAGCGCCGCAGCCCGCGTTGTCCGGTACGCCGCTGACCGGTTCGGTATCGGACTGGGCCGAGCAGATCGAGCGCGAGGCGGAAGAAGAGGGACGCCGGAAACCTTCGAAACCCAAGAAAGTCCCCGAACGCTCGTCCGCCCCGACCAAGACGGCGCGCGGCACCTCGATGGGTGGCGCCGCTTCGGCCAGGGAGCGCGCCGCCGTCGGCCTCAACCCGGTAGCAGGCCTCGATATCTCGCTGGAGGATGCCGAGACCCTGTCCAACAGCGGCGTCACCGCCACGGTCGCGGCGCTGTCGGCGCTGATCGAAAGCGGCAACCCGCTGCATAAGAACGGTGAATTGTGGGTGCCGCACCGGCCGGCGCGTCCGGAAAAGTCGGAAGGCGGCATCGCCATCAAAATGGTGTCGGATTTCGAGCCGGCAGGCGACCAGCCCACTGCCATCAAGGATCTGGTCGAAGGCGTCGACAATGCCGACCGCACCCAGGTTCTGCTCGGCGTCACCGGCTCCGGCAAAACCTTCACCATGGCCAAAGTGATCGAGGAGACGCAGCGCCCCGCGCTGATCCTGGCGCCCAACAAGACGCTTGCGGCGCAGCTCTACGCCGAGTTCAAGAAGTTCTTCCCAGACAATGCGGTGGAATATTTCGTCTCCTATTACGATTACTACCAGCCAGAGGCCTACGTTCCGCGCACCGACACCTTCATCGAGAAGGAAAGCTCCATCAACGAGCAGATCGACCGGATGCGCCATTCGGCGACGCGGTCGCTGCTGGAGCGCGACGACGTCATCATCGTCGCCTCGGTTTCGTGCATCTACGGTATCGGCTCGGTCGAGACCTATACGGCGATGACCTTCCAGATGGAGATCGGCGACCGCCTCGACCAGCGGGCGCTGCTCGCCGACCTTGTCGCCCAGCAATACAAGCGCCAGGACATCAATTTCGTGCGCGGCTCGTTCCGCGTGCGCGGCGACACGATCGAGATCTTTCCGGCCCACCTTGAGGACCGCGCCTGGCGCATCTCGCTGTTCGGCGACGAGATCGAGAGCATCACCGAGTTCGATCCGCTCACCGGCCAGAAGACCGGCGACCTGAAGTCCGTGAAGATCTACGCCAACTCGCACTACGTCACCCCGCGGCCGACGCTCAACCAGGCGATCAAGTCGATCAGGGAAGAGCTGCAGCACCGTCTCGCCGAACTGGAGAAGGCCGGCCGCCTGCTCGAGGCGCAACGGCTGGAGCAGCGGACCCGCTTCGACCTGGAGATGCTGGAGGCCACGGGCTCCTGCGCCGGCATCGAGAACTATTCGCGTTATCTGACCGGCCGCCGCCCCGGCGATCCGCCGCCGACGCTCTTCGAATACATCCCCGACAACGCACTGGTCTTCGTCGACGAAAGCCACGTAACCGTGCCGCAGATCGGCGGCATGTACCGGGGCGACTTCCGGCGCAAGGCGACGCTCGCCGAATACGGATTCCGGCTGCCGTCCTGCATGGACAACCGGCCGCTGCGTTTCGAGGAATGGGACGCCATGCGCCCGCTTTCGGTCGCAGTGTCGGCCACGCCCGGCGGCTGGGAGATGGAGCAGTCCGGCGGCGTCTTCGCCGAGCAGGTCATTCGCCCGACCGGACTGATCGACCCGCCGGTCGAGGTGCGCCCCGCCAAGACGCAGGTCGACGATGTCGTCGGCGAAATCCGCGAGACCACGGCCAAGGGCTACCGCACGCTGTGCACAGTGCTGACCAAGCGCATGGCCGAGGACCTCACCGAATACCTGCACGAGCAGGGCATCCGCGTGCGCTACATGCACTCCGATATCGACACGCTTGAGCGCATCGAGATATTGCGCGACCTGCGCCTCGGCGCCTTCGACGTTCTGGTCGGCATCAACCTTCTGCGCGAGGGCCTCGACATCCCCGAATGCGGCTTCGTCGCCATCCTCGACGCCGACAAGGAAGGTTTCCTGCGCTCCGAAACCTCGCTCATCCAGACCATCGGCCGCGCGGCGCGCAATGTCGACGGCAAGGTCATCCTCTATGCCGACCAGATCACCGGTTCGATGGAGCGGGCGATGGCCGAGACCAACCGCCGTCGCGAGAAGCAGATGGCATGGAACGAGGCCAACGGCATCACTCCGGAATCGGTGAAGTCGCGCATCTCCGACATCCTGGACTCGGTCTACGAGCAGGACCACGTGCGGGCCGACATCTCGCAGTTCACCGACGATGCCGGCGCCATGATGGGCAACAATCTGAAGACCCATCTCGAGGCGCTGACCAAGCAGATGCGCGACGCCGCCGCCGATCTCGACTTCGAGAAGGCGGCCCGTCTGCGCGACGAGATCAAGCGGCTGCGCGAACTCGAACTGTCGATCTCCGACGACCCGCTGGCCAGATACGCCGAAAGCGAAAGCCCGGTCTCCGGCCGGGAGAAGGGCAGGCACAACAAGGGTGTGGCGAAGCACCGGACAGCCGAGGAGCAGGAACGTTTCCGCAAGCTGGATGCCGCCCGCGCCGCCGAGGCGGCGGCCGCTGCCAAAAGGCCCAACCTCTTCCGCAAGCCGCATCTCGACGAGATGGGCGGTGACGGGGTGGTGCCGGTCAAGCGCGAGCCGCTGTTCAGGAAACCTTCGCTCGACGATATGGGGCCCGGCACCGATGCGGTGACGCCGGCCGGCGCCATCTCCCGCTCGCTGTTCAAGAAGCAGACGGCGGCCGAGGCGCACGGCTCCGACTACGGCACGCCCGACGACACCAAATCCCTTTTCCGCAAGAATTCGCTCGACGAGATGACGGTGCGGCGCACCGAAAAGCCGGTTCAGGGTACGAAGCCGGCTAAACTACCTTCCGACGACGCCAAGCCCGTTCGCCGCGAGCGCGCCGGCATAGGTTCCTACGAGGATCCGGCCGACCAGCGCCGCCAGACCCGCCGCCCAGGCAAGACCGGCCGGCCGGGGCAGTAAGCTGCCCGGCATCGGGGCACCACGTCGCATCATCCCGTGTCACCGCGTTTCGCGGTGATCGTCGCACCCGACCGGGGCGCTTGACAGCATCCTTTTCGCTTCGTATAGAACCACTAGGTTACATAACCGGTCGGTTCCATATCGGCGGCCAATGGTTCAAACCGAAAAACTTTGCGGGACAATGTCGGCTAGCAGCAATCCCGCCCGTCTTTCAGGCAGCCACAGTGGCACAAACCAAAAGAGGAACTTTGACATGAACGACACCAGCACACAGGCCACCACTTATCCCGCTCCGAAAGTGCTCGGCGGCCTCGTTGCCTATCTGCAGGTCGACGGCGCGCTGAAGGCCGCTGACTTCTACGCCAAGGCGTTCGGTGCCGAGTTGGTCTTCAACTATCCGGCGGATGAGCAAGGCCGCACCATGCATGTGCATCTCTATGTCAACGGCAGCTCGCTGATGCTCGCCGATGCCTATCCCGAGCACGGCCATCCGCATCAGGAGGCGCAAGGCTATACGATGCAGCTCATCCTCGGCGACGATATCGACGCCTGGTGGAAGCGCGCAGTCGACGCCGGTTGCGAGGTCGTGGTGCCGCTCGACGTGATGTTCTGGGGCGACCGCTGGGGCCAACTCAAGGACCCGTTCGGCGTCGCCTGGGCGATGAACGCGCCGGTGAAGCCTGCCTGACGAAGAGAGTCCAAGTTTTCGCCGCCCGGCATAACCTTCGCGCTGGGCGGCGATGAATGCATGACCCTCGGCGGCTTCCGCCGTTCATGTAGCTCCTGGCGGCTTCCGCTTCCGGTATCTGCTCGCCGCACTCGAAATATCGCGATCCCCGTCCCAATTGTCTCCTATCGTGGCTACACTGCGCGCATCGGGATTCATGCAAGGGACAGCGATATGCAGATCGGAATGATTGGGCTCGGGCGCATGGGCGCCAACATGGTGCGCCGCATGCTGCGCGCCGGGCATAGCTGCGTCGTCTACGACATCAACCAGAAAGCCGTCGCGGGTCTGGCGTCAGAGGGTGCAACGCCGGCTGCTTCGCTGGAAGACTTTGTGCAGAAGCTCGAAAAGCCGCGCACTGCATGGCTGATGCTGCCGGCGGCAATCACCGGCGCCCAGGTTGCCAAGCTCGAGCCGCTGCTGGAGAAGGGCGACATCATCGTCGATGGCGGCAACTCCAATTATCGCGACGCCGTCGACCAGGCTAGCCGGCTGGAGCCGAAGGGCCTTGCCTATGTCGATGTCGGCACCAGCGGCGGCGTCTGGGGTCTGGAGCGCGGCTATTGCCTGATGATCGGCGGGCCGGACGAGGCGGTGAAACATCTCGACCCCATCTTTGCCGCGCTGGCCCCCGGCGCCGAGCCCGACACTTCGCCGGCACGCGACACCGCCGGTCCCGGCGCCCCGCTCGATCATTTTGGCACCGCCCGCCTTGGCTACCTGCATTGCGGGCCGAGCGGCGCCGGCCATTTCGTGAAAATGGTCCACAACGGCATCGAATATGGCGTCATGGCGGCCTATGCCGAAGGCATCAACATCCTGAAAGCCGCCAATGCCGGCGACAGCCACCGTCCGGCCGACGCCGAAACCACGCCGCTCGGCGAGCCGCAATATTACCGCTTCGACATTGACCTGCCGGCCGTAACGGAAGTCTGGCGCCACGGGTCGGTCATCGGCTCCTGGCTGCTCGACCTCACCGCCGGCGCGCTGAAGGCCGATCCGGCGCTGCAGAATTACGGGGGCCGTGTCTCCGATTCCGGCGAGGGCCGCTGGACGCTGAAGGCGGCGATCGACACCAGCGTGCCGGCGCCGGTGCTTTCGGCCGCGCTGTTCGACCGGTTTTCGTCGCGCGGCGAATCCGCTTTCGCCGACAAGCTCCTGTCGGCGATGCGCTACGCTTTCGGCGGGCATGCGGAGAAGCCGAAGGAATAATCGCTCTCTATCTCGCCGGCTGGGGTTTCTCGCCAATGGAGGCGGAGATGACCGAGGTTCTGCTGTTTCATCATGCGCAGGGGCTGACGCCAGGCGTGCGCGAGTTCGCCGACACGTTGCATGCCGCAGGACATATCGTGCACACGCCAGACCTGTTTGACGGGCGCACATTCGCAAGCATCGAAGAGGGCCTCGCCTATATCGGCGGGATCGGGTTCGACGACATGCGCGAGCGTGGCGTGAGCATCGCCGCCACGCTGCCATCCGACCTCGTTTACGCCGGCTTCTCGTTCGGTGTGCTGCCCGCCCAGAAGCTCGCACAGACACGTCCCGGCGCACGCGGGGCGCTGCTCTTCTACTCCTGCCTCCCGATCAGCGGGCAATGGGCCTTCGGACCGTGGCCGGAAGGTGTTCCCGTGCAAATCCACGGCATGGACAACGATCCCGTTTTCGTCGGCGAAGGCGACATCAACGCCGCCCGCGAGATCGTGGCGAAGGCCAGGGATGCGCAGCTGTTCCTGTACGCCGGAAATCAGCACTACTTTGCCGACAGTTCGCTGCCGTCATTCGACGCGGAAGCCACCGAACTGCTCACCCGACGGGTGCTCGAATTTCTGGATCGTGTCTGAGCTTGAGCGGACGATCAGCTTCGTCCGCTCAAGCGCTTTACGGGCAACCGATCACTTCAAATCGACCGTGACGCGGTCAAGCTTGCCGGTGAAGGTGAACGGCGGCTTGTAAGTGAAATCGACGGGCGCGCCGCGATCCAGCCCGACATCGAGACCATCGAACGAGGAGAAGGCGACCGGCACGGTGCGCTCGATACGTCCCTCGCCGATCTTCTTTTCACCAGCAAAAAGGCTGACCGCCGCGCCCTTGCCCATGCCGCCGCCGTCATAGACGAATTCGGCGCGCACGGTTTGTTGGCCGGGCGGGAGCGGCTCTGTCGATTCGATGCGCGTGCGCTCTGTGAAGAAATTGTAGCTGAACACCAGCTTGCCGTTCTGCACGTACCAGCCCATCCCGGCAGTATAGCCTCCAAGCGTGAACAGCATCCCTTCCGCACCGTTGGCAGGAATGTCGAGATCGGCGGTCAGATTGAACGATGTGTTGGTGAGGTGGGGAGCGCTTCCCTCCATGATGCTGCCGACCCCGGCACGGTAGGTGAATGACTTCAAACCCCTTGTCGGGTTCGGAAGCTCGTCGGGCTTGATGCGGGCGGCAAGCGGGCGGCTATCCACGGGAAGCACATGGTTGCGGGCGGCTTCCGCCCACCACAATTCCTGCAGTTCGCGGAGCTTCTCCGGCTCCTTGGCGGCGAGATTGTCCGCCTCCGAGAAGTCCCGATCGATGTTATAGAGCTCCCAGGGGAGTTTATCCACATCAACCGGTTCCTTCTGCGCGAGCCACGGGACGTTGGCCAGCGACGCCGCGCACCATCCGTCGTGACAGATGGCGCGATTGGCGTAGATCTCGAAATATTGCGTCCGGCGGCGATCCTTCGCCGCCGCGTCGTCGAACGTGTAAGCGATGCTTTTACCTTCAATCGGATCCTGGTTCACGCCGTTCAGAACCTCGGGCGGAGTAATGCCCGTGGCTTCGTAGATCGTTGGCGCAATGTCGATGACGTGCTGGAACTGCGATCGCAACCCGCCCTTGTCCTTGATGCGCGCCGGCCAGGACACCACCATGGGATTTCGCGTTCCTCCGAAGTGAGAGGCCACCTGCTTGGTCCACTGGAAGGGCGTGTTCATCGCCCAGGCCCACCCGACCGGAAAATGGTTGTGCAAGGTCGGTCCGCCGATCTCATCGATCTTGGGCAATGCGGATTGCCACGGCATTTCGAAGCCGTTGTAGTAGCTGATCTCGTCAATCGTTCCGATCAAGCCGCCTTCCGCGCTGGAGCCATTGTCGCCGACAATGTAGACGACAAGCGTGTTCTCCCAGCCCGGCCGGTTGCGAAGGGCATCGAGGAAACGGCCGATCTCATAGTCGGTCTGTGCGGTGAAGCCCGCAAATACTTCCATCATGCGCGAGGCGAGCCTTTTCTGGTCGGGCTCGAGCGAATCCCATGCCGGAATTTCCTTTGGCCGTGGCGTGAGCTTGGCGTCGGCGGGGATCACGCCGAGCTTTTTCTGCCGCTCGAAGGTTTCCTCCCGATATTTATCCCAGCCCCCTTCGAACTTGCCCTTGAACTTGTCGATCCACTCCTTCGGCGCTTGGTGTGGCGCATGGGTCGCCCCCGGCGCGAGATAAAGGAAATACGGTCTGCCAGGGACGGCTTGCACGTTGTCGACCCAGCCAATCGCACGGTCCACCAGGTCGGTTGTCAGATGATAGTTCGGATCGGGCGAGGACGGGACCAGATTGTGGTTCTCCCACAGCATTGGGTTCCATTGGCTGGTCTGGCCGCCCATGAATCCGTAGAAGTAGTCGAAGCCCCAGGCATTCGGCCAGTTGTCGAATGGGCCTCTGGGGTTGATGTCCCAGTTGGGGGTGTTGTGGTTCTTTCCGATCCAGGCGGTCGCATAGCCGTTCTGGCGCAGCACTTCAGCCACCATGCCTGTCCTCTTCGGTATGGTCATCGTGTAGCCGTCGTAACCGGTAGCGGATTCGGCGATACCTCCAGTCGCAGCGACGTGGTGGTTGCGACCGGTGAGCAAGGCTGCTCGGGTCGGGGAGCATATAGCCGTGGTATGGAACCGGTTATAGCGAAGACCTTCGTTGGCCAGCTTGTCGAGGCCCGGCGTGGGGACGGCTCCTCCAAAGGTGCCAAACTGTCCGAATCCCACATCGTCGAGCAGAATGAGCACCACATTCGGTGCGTTCGCGGGCGCGGTGACGGGGGGCGGGAACTGCGCTGGATCGGAGTCCGAAACGGTGCGGCCGATCTCGCCCTTGAACCGGTAGTCGGGCCGAGGCAGCACGGATGGGGTCTGCGCGGAAGTGGACTGCTGTGAGATAGCGGGAATTTGCCAACCGAATAGTGCGCTGCTGACTATTAGCGCTCCCGCAAACAGAGACCTACGATGCATGACCAACGCTCCTACTCGAAGAATTAGGAGCATCGCCTGCCACGGGACGAATTTCAAGCATCTACTACCGGTTGTAGGGGCCTTATCGTCAGCAATGCGTCAATTTGACTTGCTGGCCATGTGACCAATATCGGCACGCATCAAGCCGCCGGAAGTTCCGGATAGGTCGTCGGTTCGTCGGTCTCGCGCACGGCGATGGTAACGATTTCGGCCTCGTCAGCCCATGAAGGGCCTTCGCCGCGCACCGACAGCGCGTCGGCGATCATCACGTGCGTCATGGCCGAAAGCGTGTCGCCGCTGGGCTCTTCCGGCCACGAAAACACCGCTTCCAGCAGCATGCCGAATTTCACGTTGTGGCAAACGAAATCGAGATCGATATGCCAGTGCTTCGGCGGCGGGCCGACGGGCGTGCGCGGCACATCGGGCAGTTCGTGCACTTGCGCCACGTGGATCGTCGCCGGCCTTGCATCGTCGATGTCCTGATGGGCGAAAGCGGCGATGGCGTCGGCGCGGTAATGCTCCAGAAGGTCCTCCGCCTCCGGCCGCTCCGGCCAGTTGAGGAAGCCGCCCACCCAGACGGAATTGTTCTCTTCGTCGATCACCATGGCCGCGACATGGAAGCGGCGCAGTTTCTTCGGCGTATCGAAAACAAGCACGGAATGGGTTTCCTGCCCGGCCATCACGACGGCATCGTCGCAACGAACCGGATGTTTCGCAAGATGGCGATTGCGTTTGGCGTGGCGGGCAGCGCATCTTCGGGCTACAGCGGTTACGGTGGGTGGGGCCGAGGGAGATTATTTATGAGATTTTTCGCTTCGTTTTTCCGGTTGGGGGCGCTGGCGCTGCTGTTCGGCACGTTGCTTTCGGCTTGCGTGGTCGAGGAAGTTCCCGGGCCGGGGCCCGGACCGCGCCCGCTGCCGCCCGAGCGGCCACAGTTCTGCACCCG
The DNA here is from genome assembly GCF_900114255.1 of Neomesorhizobium albiziae. Classification (GTDB taxonomy): domain Bacteria; phylum Pseudomonadota; class Alphaproteobacteria; order Rhizobiales; family Rhizobiaceae; genus Neomesorhizobium; species Neomesorhizobium albiziae. Next base: position 116,046 of record NZ_FOSL01000006.1, read on the forward strand.
CGAATACGATCCGGTCTGCGCCCGGCGCGGCAACGACCGCCAGACCTTCCCGAACGCGTGCCAGGCAGAGGCGCAGGGTTACCGGGTGATCCGCGGCGGCGAATGCCGCGGCGGCGGTGGCGGCGGCGAGGAACCGCGCTTCTGCACCCGCGAATATGCGCCGGTGTGCGCGCGTCGCGGCGGCGAACGGCAGACTTTCTCCAACTCCTGCGAGGCGGAGAACGCCGGTTTCCGCGTCATCTTCGGCGGCGAATGCCGTGGCGGTGGAGGTGGCGGCGGTGGCGAGGAACCGCGCTTCTGCACCCGCGAATATGCGCCGGTGTGCGGGCGTCGCGGCGGTGAACGCCAGACCTTCTCCAATTCCTGCGAGGCGGACAATGCCGGCTACAGGGTCGTCGCGGACGGCCCCTGCTGAGGCAGCCTTCAATCACATCGGAGCCCCGCTTGCGCGGGGCTTCGGCAAAAACAAGCAGTTGGAGCGAGTTATCTGAAAGAACCGGAACCGCTCTGAGCGGGAGCTTCAGGCGCCTTCGCGCGCGGTGATCAAGCCAAGCAGCTTGGCGGCAAGCGCGCCGTAATCCTCGTCGTAGTGATGGCCGCCGGCAACCTTCAACCTCCGCATCGCGGCAAGAGCGGGATCAACGCAGGCGGTGTCATCCTCCTCGTCCTCGCCATAGACGCAGAGCACGCGATCGAGCGGAAGCGCCGCGATTGCCGGTACGACCGGATGGTCGCCGTCGAGGCCGAGCCAGCTGCCCACCGTCACCTGGAAGCGCGTCGAAGTGCTGGGGCTGAGCAGTCCGACGAACCGGATGCGGTCGCGCAGTTCCTGCGGGAGTTTCGGCCAGGCGAAAGGAAATGTGTCGGCGCCGAAGGAATAACCGAGCACCGCCAGGGGCAGTTTTCCCGAAGGATCGGCACGCGCGATGATGTCGGCGGCGTCCTTGGCGACACTTTCCGGCGAGCGTTCCGACCAGAAGTACTGGAGTGAATCGACGCCTACCACCTGCACGCCATGCTGGGCCAGCCAGTCGCCGACCGACTTGTCGATGTCGCGCCAGCCGCCGTCACCCGAATAGAAAAGGGCAAGCGCCTGCGGCTTGGTGGTCGTTGGGATGTCGACGATCGGCAAGGCCTGGGCGAGCGCGTCATGCTTGGCTGCTTCGGAGATCGCGTCGAGCGCCATGGCCATTCGGGCCGCGGGATCGGCGGAGGTCTTGCCGATAGTACGGTTGAACCGCTCGTCTCCGACGGCACTTTCGCCGGCAAGCGGCTGTTCGCTCACAAGCACGGCCGTCGCCGGAAGCGGCGCATCGAGCGCGTAGGAGAAGCCGCCGCCCGTTTCGGGCGTTGGCTTGGCGCCTTCGCAGACTGGCAGTCGGGTGCGCAGCACAGGCGCGGGATCGAGCGCGACTGCTCCGGCAACGGTTGCCGCCGGCGCGTCGGCCACTGCCGCATAGGCCAGTGTTCCGCCTTCTCCCAGGCCGGCGACGACGGGATGGAAATAGCTGTCGAGCGAAAGGGTGCGTTGCGCTTCCTTCGCCAGTTCTTCGATGTCGGAGCCGAGATAGACACATTCTCCGTCGTCCGCGTCGAGCTGCTTGCGCCACATTTCGAGATCAATCGGCAGAACGATCAGGCCGCGCTTTTTCAGCGCCTCGGCAAAGTCGCGGTCAGCCTTCTTTGTCCCACCCTTGTCGGAAACGAGGATTACGAGCCCTGTCGCGGGGCCGTCCGGCTGCATTACGGGGATAGCTTCCAACTGGTCGCCGTCGACGGTCACGGCGGGGCCGGGATCGTAGAGGCGCGCAATCGCATCCTGGAAATAGAACCCGCAGGCGGCCGCGGCGACGGCGGCGATTGCGCCTGGAATGAGCAGTTTTCGCAGGGTCATTTGCGCATCATCTCCAATGGGCCGCCATTGATCAAAGTGGTGACGTCGATCAGGGCGCGGGGCGTGTCGAGCCCGGGCGGGCAGATCAGGTAATGTGGCGTCCAGACCGGATCGAACTTGTTCTTGAACGCCCGCAAGCCGTCGAAATTGTAGAGATCGGCGCCACGCCGGTAGAGGAACGAGCCGAAGCGGTTCCATCGCGAGGCGAGCCGGCTGTCGGACAGGCCAGACAGCGGGGCCGCGCCCAGATTGAACCAGCGAAAGCCTTCATCGCGCGCCGCGAGCAGCAGCCGGGCAAAAAGCGCTTCCATAGTGGCGGCGGGCGCCCCAGGCTTGGAGCGCATCAGATCGACGCTGAACTCTTCGAGGTCGCCGCTGCGCCAGACATTGGCGAAAGCGACGATCTCGTCGCCCTTGCGCATGACTGCGCAATCGAAATGCCTGACGTAGTTCTCGTCGAAGAAGCCGAGCGAAAAACCCTTCTCCTTGCCACCCTTGCCCTCCAGCCAGGCGTCCGACACCGCCCGCAACTCCTGCAGCATCGCCGGGACGCGGGCCCTGTCCACGATCTCGAAGACGAGCCCGTCCTTCTCGGCGCGGCGCGCCGCGTAACGCAATGGTTGGCGGCGGGGCCCTTCGAGGGAGAATTGGGTGAGGTCGACGCGCGCGACCTCGCCGAGCTTCAGCGCGATCAGCCCCATGTCCAGGAACAGCGGCAGGCTGTCGGGGCCGACCTCGTAGAAGACCGTGCGAGCGGCGAGCCGGTCGGCCATCTCCCGGAAAGACCAGGCGAGTTCCACGCGGGTTTCGGGATCGCCGACGGGCTCGCCCATTGCGATCAGGCTGCCGCCGGAGCGCGCATACATGATGAAGCCGCGGTCCCCTGGCGCCATCAGGAATTGCTTGTCGCCGAGCAGGGCGAGCGCCGCCGAGGTATCGTGGGCCTGGGCGACCAAATCCGGGACGACCGGCGGTATCGTCCCGGCCACATGCTTGCGGTCGGCGCGGCTGTGGATGGCGGTATCGAGCGCGACGGCGGCGATGACCAGCGCGACCATGACGGCGGCGCGCAGGAAACGCGGCGCATCGGCCTGCAGTGCGAACTGCCACCAGAGCACGTTCGAATATTCGACATGGCGATAGACGAAGAGGCCGATCCAGAGCGCCACAAGCGCTGTCGTGCCGACGCTCGCCAGCCACCCCCAGGAAAGATCGAGAATTCGGCTGGCGCTGCCGCGGTAGAAGGAGTCGCGGAAGACCACAAGCGCGCCCGAGAGCAGGCAGAGCAGCATCGCCTCTTCCCAATCGAAACCCTTGAAGATCGACAGCACGGCGCCGCAGCCGAACAGGATGAGGGCGGCGACCCAGGCGCGTCTCAGCCGCCTTCCCAATCCGCGCGCGACGATCAGCATGGCGACGGCCACAAAGCTTGCGCCCAGATGCGACAGCTCGATGAACGGCAAGGGAATGAAATCCGCCAGGAATTCGAGCCGGTCGGAGACCGCGGGAGTAGCCGTCGAAAACAAAAGAATGATGCCGCCGAGGAATGTTATGCCGGCCGAAACGGGCGGCACCAGCGGCTCGAGCAGCCGCGCGGTGGTGCGCACGCCTTTGCCGACATGTTCGCGATGGCGGATGATCTCGGAGACGATGAGCCCAAGCGTCGCGACCAGGAAGGGCAGCAGCGTGTAGATGGCGCGGTAGGCGAGCAGGGCCGCCAGCGCCTCGGTGTTGCGGCCGATGCCGAGCGCGGCGATGATCGTCGCCTCGAATGCGCCGAGGCCGCCGGGCGAATGGCTGGCGATGCCGACGACGGTGGCCAGCACGAAGACCAGGGCAAAGACGATCGGGCCGGTCGTCACAGTGTCGGGCATCAGCACATAAAGGGTGGCAGCGGCAGCCGAGATGTCGACTATGCCGGCGGCGATCTGGATCATTGCGCCGCGCGAGCTCGGCAGCCGCGCCGAAACCTTTCCTATCGTCAAGGTGCGCTCGCCGCCGGAAAGCCAGAAAATGAAAAGCGCCATGCCGCCCACGATGGCCGCGCCGAGCGCGATATCGATGCCGGGGCCAAGTTGCGACAGCCAGGGCAGGTCTTGCGGATCGGCAAGCAGCGCAATGCCGACGAGAACAGCAAATGCCATCCAGATCGAAAGCCAGGAGGTTCCGATGATGCGGCCGATGTCCTGAACCGGGATGCCCTCGGCCGCATAGATGCGATAGCGCAGCGCACCGCCGGTGAGCAGCGAGAAACCGAGCGCGTTGGAGACGGCATAGCCGGCTGCGCCAGCCATCGCCGAAACGTGCCGCGGAATGCGGCCGCGCGCTACCGTTTCAACCGCCACCACGTCGTAAAGTGCGATCGCGGCGAAACTCAGCGCCGTGAAGCCGATCGCATAGGCCAGGTGGAGGGTGGGTATCTGCCCGACAGCATCGAACACGCCCGACAGTGAGATGCCGTGTATCAGCTGGTGCAGCACATACACCGCGATGGCGACGATGGCGACGCCGAGGACGGGCAACAGGAAACGTTTCACGGGCAGGCCTGTGCGCCTGGCGGTGGCGGGTTCGTCATCACGTCCCGCTAATGCGGCTGAAGATCCTTCGGCAGTGGACATGGCTTGAACATCGATCGATGCAGCAGATTTCATGGCTCTCTGCTCCCCGATCAAGGCCGGATTTCGACAACATCGCCGCGAAATGAAGTATGTTTGAGATATGTTCGGGCTGTCTTCCGCCGGTTCATTGGTATTTCATTTCTGTCACAAATGTCGGATATCCGATGGTGGCCAGGGCGCATTGAGCGGAGTGATTCGATGAAGATTGCGATTCTCGGTGGGGACGGTTTCGTTGGCTGGCCAACCTCTCTCCATCTCTCCGACCAGGGCCACGAGATCCACATTCTCGACAATCTGTCGCGGCGCTGGATCGACACGGAACTCGGCGTGCAGTCGCTGACGCCGATGGACTCGATTCAGGAGCGCACCCGCATCTGGCACCAGGAGACCGGGCGCCGCATCCATTTCCATCTGATCGACCTGGCGCGCGACTACGAAGTGCTGAAGCGCTGGCTGGGCGACAACCGCCCGGACGCCGTTATCCATTTCGCCGAACAGCGCGCAGCCCCCTATTCGATGAAAAGCGACCGCCACAAGAACTATACGGTCAACAACAACGTCAACGCCACTCACAACCTGCTCAATGCCTTGGTCGAGCTCGATCTCGACGCCCATCTCGTCCATCTCGGCACGATGGGCGTCTACGGCTATTCGACTGTCGGCGCGGCGATCCCGGAAGGCTATCTGCCGGTCGGCATCGAAACCATCGGCGGCGAGACGGTGAAGCAGGATATCCTCTATCCGGCCAATCCCGGCTCGATCTACCACATGACCAAGTGCCTGGATCAACTGCTTTTCCAGTTTTACGCCAAGAACGACGGCCTCAGGATAACCGACCTGCATCAGGGCATCGTCTGGGGCACGCACACGGAACAGACGAGGCGGCATGTGCAGTTGATCAACCGGTTCGACTACGACGGCGATTATGGCACCGTACTCAACCGCTTCCTGATCCAGGCGGCCATCGGCTATCCGTTGACCGTGCATGGCACCGGCGGCCAGACGCGCGCCTTCATCCATATCCAGGATTCCGTGCGCTGCATCGAACTGGCGCTCAAGAATGCGCCGAAGCGCGGGGAAAAGGTCAAGATCTTTAACCAGATGACCGAAACGCACCGGGTGCGCGATCTGGCCGAACTGGTTGCCGGCATGGCCGGCGCCAAGGTCGCTTACCTGCCCAATCCGCGCAAGGAAGCCGCCGAGAACGACCTCGTCGTGCATAATGAGCAGTTCCTCGAACTCGGCCTCGAACCGATCACGCTGGAGACAGGCCTGCTCTCGGAAGTGGTCGACGTGGCGAAGAAATACGCCTATCGCGTCGACCGCAACCGCGTGCCGGCGGTTTCGGCCTGGACAAAGGATATCGCGGCCACCATCGAGCGCGATCCAGAGGGCAAGCGGCTGAAGAGCGTGTCGTGACTTCGGTTCGGCCCGGATTCGAAATTCGTTGAGCGCCGGACGCCACGCCTATGTGACGCTCGTCACCAATCGCGACTATGCGATGGGTGCGCTGGCGCTGGTCCGCTCCCTGCGCTTGACCGGCACGCAGGCGGATATCGTCGTTTTGCACACCGGCGGCGTGGTCGCCGACGATTTGACGCCGCTGGCCGGCCTCGGCGCCAGATTGATCCTCGCGGAACTCCTGCCGACATCGGATGCCTTCAACGAGCGGCATGCACGCGCCAGGCTGCATGCCGAGGCGCCATTCACCAAGGGCAACAAGCCGGCGTTCCACACGCCGCTCGACAATTTCGCCAAGCTGCGGCTTTGGCAGCTGACCGAATACGAAAAATGCGTGTTCATCGACGCCGACGCGTTGGTGCTGAAAAACATCGACAGGCTGTTCGGCTACCCCGAATTTTCCGCCGCGCCCAATGTCTATGAAACACTGGCCGATTTTCACCGGCTGAATTCCGGAGTGTTCGTCGCCGCGCCTTCGGAAACGACATTTGCCGCGATGCTTGAAAAGCTCGACCGGCCCGGCGCTTTCTGGAAGCGCACCGACCAGAGTTTCCTGCAGGAGTTTTTCCCGGACTGGCATGGCCTGCCGGTGTTTTCCAACATGCTGCAATATGTCTGGTTCAACCTGCCGGAACTGTGGGACTGGAAGTCGATCGCCGTCGTGCACTACCAGTATGAAAAGCCGTGGGAACGTGATCATCCGAAGGCGGAGAAGCTCAAGCCGTTGATCGATCTCTGGCACGCCTTCCACAGTGGCGAAGGCATTCCCGACATCGCCAGCCTGGACAATCCGGCGCCCGCCAGATGACGGCGACGCTGGTTTCCGGCGGCACCGGTTTCGTCGGCCGCTTCATCGTCGAAAACCTGCTGGCGGCGGGGCACGCAGTCACCGTGATGGGCCGCACCGCGCCGCCGCAGGGTTTCTTTTCGGCACCGGTGCGTTTTGTCGAAGGGACGCTTGACCCGTCGCGTGACCAGTCCGCTGCTTTCGACGGCATCGATTGCTTCATTCACGCCGCCTTCGATCATGTGGCGGGAAAATACCGTGGCGGGGAGGGCGACGACGCGGCCGGCTTTCGCTTCCGCAATAGGGAGGGTTCGGCAGCACTGTTCGCGGCCGCGAAGGCGCGGGGCGTCAGCCGCGCGGTCTTTCTTTCGAGCCGTGCCGTTTACGGCACCCAGCCGGCCGGCGCGTTGCTCGATGAAGAGACGCCGCCGCATCCCGATACGCTCTACGGCCAGGTAAAACTGGCGAGCGAAGAAGATCTGAAGGCCATGAGCGGGGCAGATTTCTGCGGCGCCAGCCTGCGCGTCACCGGCGTCTACGGACCGGGCGGCCACGGCCGCGAGGACAAATGGGCGGATCTCTTCCGCGACTATCTCGCTGGCCGGCCGATATTGCCACGCGCGGGAACCGAGGTTCACGGCGACGATGTCGGCGCGGCGGTGCGGTTGATGCTTGAGGCGCCCGAACCGAAGGTGTCGGGCGAAATCTTCAACGTCTCGGACCTGCTTGTCGACCGCCACGATCTGCTGTCGATGCTTCGCGATAGCGCCGGAAGTTTGCATCCGTTGCCGGACCGCGCCGACCATTCCGCGGCGAATGTCATGGCCACCGCGAAAATACGGGCGCTCGGCTGGCGTCCCGGCGGCGTCGCATCGCTCGAAAACTTCGTCCGGTCGCAAGCGGCCGGCTAGAGCATTTTGCAGCCAAATGGAATCATTTGGCGTCCGCATAAATGCGGCAAAACAAATAGTTGGAGCGTGTTACCGGTTCTGAAAGAACCGGAACCGCCCTGGAAGCCGTCCTGAGGCTTTCAGCTGGCGCGGCGGCGGTTTGAGCCGTTGGTCCGCCTGCCGGCGCCTCTCGCCGCATCGGCAATCGCGGCGCCGCCGACTTCCGGTGTGCCGGTTGCCTCGCGCTGCCTTGCCTTGGCCACGCGGTAGAGCCGCTCGAATGGCAGCAACTCCTTAATACGGTCGTTGAGCGTGGCAATCTCGGCGCGCAGGTCTTCGCATTCCTGTTTGTGAATATCGAGCTGCATCTGCTCCGAAGCCTGCTGGAGCGACAGCTGCGAAATGTTGGCGCTGGCGGCCGAAAGATGCAGCTTGTCGCTTTCGTTCTCCTTGCGGAGCGCGGCGAGCTTCTGTTCGGCGACCTGCCGTTCGGCCAGGGCGTCGCTCAATTGCACCTTCAGCCGCGCGACATCGTTTGCGGTTTCGGCCCGTTCGTCGGCCGCCAGTTCGAGCCGCGACTGCAGGTTCTGGATTTCCGCCTTCAGTCCGCGCATTTCGGCTGCGGCGCGCTGCGCCTCCGAGTCCCGTTCCGCGTCGGCATTGCGGGCGGCTTCGAGCATCTCGGCCTGCTTCATCTGCGCGCCTTCGTGGACTTTCTGAAGCCGCATGACCTCCTTTTCGCTCTTGGCGAGCGTGGCGAGCAGTTCGGAATAACGCGAAGCCTCATTGGCGTGGATCGTCGAAATCTCGTCCAGCTTACGGCGCGCCTCGGCTTCGCGCTTCAGCGCGTTGTCGAGGTCGATCGAGAGATTGACGTGCTTTTCGCGCAGCACCTCGTTTTCGCGCAGCCGCCTCTCCGCCTCGACGGTCCTTGTCGACAAGGTCTTCACCAGATCGCCCAGTTCGGACTCGTTGCGCGATATCGTGTTGGTCGCTTCGACCAGTTCCAGTTTTGCCGCCGAAAGCGCGTTGCGCAGGTTTTCCTTGTCCTGGAGCAGGGCGGTTTCGCGATACTGCAACATTTCGACGGCGTTATCGCGCTCCTGCTGCCGGCGGCCGGCTTCGTGAAGCTGGTCGTGGAGCTTCCTGTTTTCGGCCATCAGCGTGGTGTTGGTGAATTCCTGCTCGTTGGCGCGATGGATGTCGGAGTGAATGATGTTGAAGAATTCGCGGGTCAGGTGATGCGATGTGGTAACTTCGGCCACTTTCGCATTGATTTCCTGCAGACATTGCTGCGCGTCGTGATAGAGCTCGTCGAACGACGCCAGGGCCGCCAGCCGGTTTTGCGTGTGCGAGGTCAGGCGCCGCGCCGGCTGCGCATTCTCATCGGCCGGTTCGCTTTCCTCCGGCTCGGCATCCTCGTCGCCGGCCAGCAGCTCCTCCACCGAGATCAAATTGTCTTCCAGCGACTCCGAAGCTTCCGCGTCTTCCGTGGCCTCGGCTGCCGGCTGGATATCTTCCATGAAAAGGCTTTCGTCGAGGGCTTCCGCCATCTCGTCCTGTAATTCCTCGAAAGCTTTGTCTTCTTTTTCGCCGCGTTTCATGAGACCCATGAAATTCATGACTGGTACCCCGCGTTAACGAACTAAGCACTCTCTCTTCATTGTTTGGTAACCTATCTTAACATCCTGGCATTCCCATGGGGAAGCGTCCTTGAAGCATCAAAACTAAGTATAGTAAATCGCTGTGTTTTTGGTTGTCGCAACTCTTTTTTTGCGAAAATGTATTGATTTCGATTTTAAGAAATTTGTTCTAATCCCAATTTGCCCTGCTCTCGCCAGCCGGGATGCGCGTGCCTGACGTCTTCCCTATCCTTGCTCGTCTCCGGTGTGCATCGATGCTGGCTTGGCGTCAAAGTTGTCCTGGCCGTCGTTTCAAGGAAGGTGTCTCGTGGCTCCAAGCGCTAGGTTTGTGTGAAAGACTGAGGGGCGACAATCATGTCCGATACCGATGACGAGCAGGAAAGAGGTGTGGCGGCCTATGCTTCGCCGCCATGTTTCATGCACGAATTGCAGCCGGGCTTCTCGACGAATGCGCCAAGCGCTCCCCAGGCGCGGGCCGACGTCATGCGCTGGCGCAAGGCCGAACGGGAGCGTCTCATCGCCGCCCGGCTGGCGATCCCCGCAGACGAACGCGCTGCAATGGCGCGCCGCATCGCGGATGGGCTCGACAAGGTAATCGGCAATGTTTCCAACCAGTTGATCAGTCTTTATTGGCCCTTCCGCGGGGAGCCGGACCTGCGGCCCTGGATGGAAACGGTATTCGAGCGCGGCGGCAGCATCGCCTTGCCGGTGGTGATCGAGAAGGGTCAGCCGCTGATCTTTCGCGCCTGGCGCCAGGGCGACAAGCTCGAAAAGGGTGTCTGGAACATCCCGGTTCCCGCTGAGGGCCAGCCCGTGCAGCCAACGGTCGTGATCGCGCCGCTTGTCGGTTTTGATCCGGGAAAATACCGACTGGGCTATGGCGGAGGGTTTTTCGACCGCACCCTGGCCGCGATGCCCGCCAGGCCGCTGGTGATCGGCGTGGGCTACAGGATGGCCGCGATCCCGACGATCTACCCGCAGCCGCACGACATCCCGATGAGCGCGATCGTCACGGACTAAGCATTTTGCAGCCAAATGGAATCATTTGGCGTCCGCACAAATGCGGCAAAACAAATAGTCAGAGCGAGTTACCGGTTCTGAAAGAACCGGAACTGCTCTAGATTTTCCGCAGGTGCGTTGCCGGACCGCCGGCAGCACGAGCCGGTCAGGAAACGCGAGCGATCGGGGTTACCACCAGAGAGGTAATCCTGGCTGCTCGCACGACCGTCAGCTCGACTTTCTTGCCGATGCGTTCGCCGTCGAGCAGCCGGATCAGATCGTCGACGCCGGTGACGGCGTGCCCGTCGACCGAAAGGATCAGGTCGCCGACCGCGACGCCAGCCTGAGCCGCCGGGCCGGCGGTCTCCATGCTGCGGACCCGCAAGGCGCTTGCGGTTGCGAGGCCGGCTGCCAGCGCTGCCCGCCTCGGCAATGGCACCGTGTCGGCCGAAATGCCGACAAAGGCGCGCCGCACCCGCCCATGGCGCATGATTTCCGAGACCACGAAGCGGGCGGTGTTGGCGGCGACGGCGAATGCGATGCCCTGCGCGCCCTGGATGACGGCAGTGTTGATGCCGATCACCTTGCCGTTGGTCGCCACCAGCGGTCCGCCCGAATTGCCGGGATTGAGTGCAGCGTCGGTCTGGATGACGTCGTCGATCAGCCGTCCCGTCGAGGCCCGCATGCTGCGGCCAAGGGCCGAGACCACGCCCGCCGTGACTGTCCAGTCGAAGCCGAGCGGATTGCCGATCGCGATGGCGATCTGGCCGCGGCGCAGCGATTTGCTGTCACCCAGTTCGGCTACCGCCGAAAAATTCGAATTGGCGCGAAGCAGGGCGATATCGGTGTCCGGATCGCGACCGAGGACGCGCGCCTCGGCTGTCGCGCCATCCGGGACGATGACCTTCACCGTGTTTGCCTGGCCGACGACATGGCTGTTGGTGACGACCAGTCCGTCGGAGGAAATGACCACGCCCGAACCGAGGCCGGCGCGGCGGCCGGCCGGCGTCTCGACGCGGCAGACCGCTGGGCCCACCGTTTCCACGGCGTTCGCTACCGACGACGAGTAGGCGTCAAGCAGCAGCCCGTCGCCGGGGTTTTCGGAATTGTTCGTATTGTCCGCTCGGTCAAGCATCGCATTCTCCTGCGTCGGCGGTTGTCGATGCTTATATGAGTTTTCGGCCAGGCCCGGCGCGACCTGCCCGAATGGCCAGTACAGGCCGAACCTAGCCGTGCGGCGAGTTGGACCGGCTGGCGAAATCGACGAGATTCCTCGCATCGCATTTGAGGAGAATGATCATGCCGAATGTCAGCCTTGCGGATTTCTCTCGGGAAATCGCCGGCCTCGTCGCCGCCACCGCGCCGGCAATCGCCGCCGTCCATGCCCGCCGCCACCATGCGTCGAGCGCCGTTCACTGGCGCGACGGCCTTTTCGTCGCCGCCAGCGAGACGATCGAAACCGAAGACGGTATTACCCTGACCTTGCCGTCCGGCGATACCGCGCCGGCCGAATTTGTGGGGCGCGATCCGACGACCGGCATTGCCATATTGAAATCCGAGGCGCCGGCAGGCGCACCTGCTCTGAAATCCGCTGATCCGGTCGAAGCCGGAAACCTGGTGATCGCCGTCGGCCGGGGAGATGGATCGGTGCTTGCCGGCTATGGCATCGTCTCGGAAGCGGGACCTGCCTGGCGCAGCATGCGGGGTGGGTTGATCGACCGCCGTATCAGGCTTTCCGCAAGCCTCGATGGCCGCGCCGAGGGCGGTGCGGCGATCGACGCGCGCGGCGGCTTTGTCGGGCTGGTGCTGTTTGGCCCGCGCCGGCGGGCGCTGGTCATCCCGTCCGAAACGGTCGAGCGCGTTGCCGCAACGCTTGCCGAGAAAGGGCATATGCCGCGCGGTTATCTCGGGGCCGGATTGCACCCGGTACACCAGGCGGGTGCCCATGGCGCCATGGTGATGAACCTCGAGGAGGGCGGGCCAGCACAGAAGGCGGGCCTGCTGCTTGGCGACATCGTTACGTCCTGGGACGGCGAAGACATCGAAGGGGTGCGCGATGTGATCCGCCGCCTCGGCCCCGACAGCGTCGGCAAGACGGTGGCGCTCGGCCTGCTGCGGGGCGGCGGCCCGCACCGCGTGGAAGTGACGATCGGCGCGCGCCCGCGTTCCTGAATGGCAGCGAGGATGGATGGCTGAGTTCCCGCTTACCGTGATGGTCGCGCTCTCGGACGCGGAGCGTGCGGAAGAACTCGCGCATATGCTTGCCGAGCACGACGGGATGATCGTGGCGATGCCATCCGAACTGGAGCCGCCGGGCCACGTCGATGCCATCGTCACCGATGGCGAACCACTCGACGGGGAAACGCCGCATGTCGTGCTGGGCCAGACTGTTGCCGCTGCCAATGTTAGCGCCGTGTTGCCGCTCTCGGCGGACGCTGCACTTGTCGGTGCCGCGGTGCGGATCGCGGCGGCCGGCTACCGCCTCGAGCGCGGCGAGGCGGGTAATGGCGTCGACACGGTTCAGGCGGACGGCATTGTGTCAAACGCCCATTCGTCCATCGCGCTGACGCCGCGCGAGATGGAAACGCTGTCGCTGCTTGCCGACGGTGCGTCCAACAAGGTGATTGCCCGCCAGCTCAGGATTTCGGTGCACACGGCGAAGTTCCACGTCGCCGCCGTGCTCGCCAAGCTTCATGCGCAGAACCGCGCCGACGCGGTCGCCATCGGGGTCAGGCAGGGCCTGCTTTACCTGTAAGGCTGCGCTCGGGGATCCCCTCCGTATTCGCGGCTGGGATACCAGCCGGTTGGCGTTGCCCAGAAATTGCGGCGGGCTGGCGCCCCCAAGAACCTGCAAGCTCACAAACTGATTCAATGCGCTGAGACATTGATTCAGCGCGTTGCGGATCGGATTCATCGAGCGCCTGCAAGCCGCTGGAATTGCAGGATAATCTTACCGATACCGACGGCGTGTTTCCCGTCAGCTTACGGCATCAACGGCGTCTGCATCATCTGCAGATGCAGTTCCTTGCCGTCATAAGGGTGCGCCTCGCAGACGGCTTCGTCGAGCTCGACGCCGAGGCCCGGTTCCTTCGAGGGGATGACGTCGCCGTCCTGCCATTCGATCTTTTTCTTCAGCAGCTTTGCGTGGAAGCCGTCCCACTGCTTCAGCGATTCCAGGATCAGGAAGTTCGGCAGCGTCGCGGCAAGCTGGATGTTGGCGGCGCCGACGATCGGCCCGCAATAGCAGTGCGGCGCGATCTGGATGTGGTAGGCCTCGGCCATCGCGGCGATCTTCTTGGTCTCCAGGATGCCGCCGGAGCGGCCGAGGTCCGGTTGCAGAATCGTCGCCGCCCGGTTCTCGATGACGCGGGCGAATTCGAATTTCGTCGTCAGCCGTTCACCGGTGGCGATCGGGATCGAGGTTTGGCGGGCCACTTGCGCCATCACCTCGGGCATGTCCGGCGGCACCGGCTCCTCGAACCACAGCGGATCGTAGGGCTCGATGGCGCGCGCCATGCGCAGCGCACCCGACGCGGTGAACTGGCCGTGCGTGCCGAACAGGATGTCAGCGCGGCTGCCGACCGCCTCGCGGATCACCTTGATCATGCGGGCGGACAGGTCGATGTCGATCAGCCGGGGCTGGTGGCCGTCGAAGGCGGTGTAGGGGCCGGCCGGGTCGAGCTTCACCGCGTTGAAGCCCTGCTCGACATATTCGAGCGCACAGGCGGCCGCCATGTCGGGGTCGTTGTAGACGTTCTTGCCGCGCGCATCCTCCGAGTGGACGCTGCCTGTATGCGGGTAGAGATAGGTATAGGAGCGCAGCGTCTCATGCACCTGGCCGCCGAGCAGCTTGTAGACCGGCTTGTCGGCCTCCTTGCCGATGATGTCCCAGCAGGCCATTTCAAGCGCCGAGAAACAGCCCATGCCGGAAACGTCGGGGCGCTGGGTGAAGCCCGACGAATAACAGCGGCGGAAGAAGGTCTCGACGTCGTGTGGATCGTGGCCGACAAGATAACGCTCGGCCATGTCCTCGATCATGCGTGCCGTGACATGTGCCGAGAAAGTCGCGTTGTAGGCCTCGCCATAACCGACCACGCCGCCATCGGTGGTGAGCCTGACGAAGATGAAATACTTGCCGCCGATGCCGGGCGGCGGATTGCCGACCACAAAGGTTTTGACGTCGGTGATTTTCATGGCGTCCCTCTCATGCGTGATCGGCGAGAACGAGATCGGCGCCCTTGGCGCCGGTCATGATCGAAGCCGCATTGGTGTTGCCGCTGACATTGTTGGGGAAGATCGATGCGTCGATGACGCGCAACCCATCGATACCGTGGACCCTGAGCTTTGGATCGACCGCGGATGTTGCCGGGTCCGGGCCCATGCGGCAGGTCGAAACCGGATGGTAGACGGTGCCGCTGCGCTTCCTGAAATCCTGAATCAGGTCGGCGTCGGAAGTTATTGAAGGACCAGGCAAAACCTCCTCGACGATGATCTCGGCCATCGACGGCATCGCGGCGATCCTGCGCAGGAATTTGACGGCCGTCAGCATCTCGGCGACATCGGTTTCGGTCGAGAAGGCGTTCGGTACGATCTTGGGGTAATCCCGCGGATTGTTCGAGCGGATCATGATCGAGCCCCGGCTGGTCGGCCGGCAATTGGAAAGCCCGATCGAAAAGCCCGGCCATGGGTCGGGGGTGAGGATCGGCCGTTCGCCGCTCTTCGGGATGACGGTCGAGAAGGCCTGGAAATAGAGCTGCATGTTCGGCCGCGACAGCGCCGGATCGGTGCGGAAGAAGCCGCCGGCGTTGTTCATCGAGAGCGACAGCGGGCCGCTGCGCAAAAGCAGGTATTGCGCGCCGACCAGCAGCTTGCCCCACCATGGCCGCAGCAGCTGGTTGAGCGTCGGCTCCTTGCCCTTGAACGTGTAGTTGATGCCGACGTGATCCTGGAGATTGGCGCCGACATTGTCGTTGCCGACAAGCACCTCGATGCCGAGCGACTTCAGGAGGTCGGTCGGGCCGATGCCCGAAAGCTGCAGCAGTTGCGGCGAGTTCACCGAACCGCCGCTGATGATCACCTCTCGCGCGGCGCGGACACTCTGGCTGCGGCCGTTCTTTTCATATTCGATGCCGACCGCGCGTCTTCCCTCGAAGAGGATGCGCGTTGCCAGCGCGCCGGTCTCGACCCGCACATTCCCGCGTTTCATCGCCGGCCGCAGGAAGGCGCGGGCGGCCGACATGCGGCGGCCGTTCTTCGTGGATATCTGGTAGACGCCGACGCCCTCCTGGCTGGCGCCGTTGAAATCCGGGTTGAAGGGCAGGCCCGCTTCCTGCGCGGCCTTCAGGTAGCGCCGGGTGAGGGGATGGACGCTGGCCGAGCAGTCCGTCACATGCAGCGGCCCGCCACGGCCGCGCCAGGCGTCGGCGCCGGCCTCGTTGTCCTCGATCGCCTTGAACACCGGCAAAAGGTCGTCGAACCCCCAGCCGGGGTTTCCGGCATCGCGCCAATCGTCGAAATCCTCGCGCTGGCCGCGTATCCAGACCATGGCGTTGATCGAGCTGGAGCCGCCCAGGAGCTTGCCGCGCGGCCAGTGGTCGGCATTGCCGGCGAGGCCCGGATCGGGCTCGGCCTTGTAGTTCCAGTTCACCGCAGGGTCGAAAAACGTCTTGCCGTAGCCGAGCGGCATCTGCACGAAGAAGCGCCGGTCGGTGCCTCCCGCTTCCAGCACCAGCACAGAGAATCGGCCGTTCGCCGAGAGGCGCTCGGCTACTACCGAGCCGGCGGAACCGGAGCCCACGACAATGAAATCATAAGTTTGCATGGGTGCCTGTTGATGCCGCTCGAAATGTCGCCTCGTCTTAACCTAGACGTCGCATCCCTCTCCTCACATCCGGGCTTCCGTCACCGCTTGTGAAAAAAGCGACCGGCCGCGCGCTGTTGTCACCCCCTCGGCCTTGCCGGAAGGACCGGTTGCTGCCATCCATGCTGCACCGAATGCGAGCGACAAGGGTAGACATGGTTCATTATGCGGAAGGCAGTCCCACCGGCGAATTGACATTGCGCACCCTGGCGATGCCGTCGGACGCCAACGCTGCCGGCGATATTTTCGGCGGCTGGGTGATGGCGCAGATGGATTTGGCCTGCGGCATCCGGGCTGCCGAGCGCGCCAAGGGGCGCGTGGTGACCGCGGCGGTCAAGGAGATGTCCTTCGCCAAGCCGATGAAGATCGGCGACACGCTCTGCGTTTATACCCATGTCAACCGCGTCGGCCGCACGTCGATGACGCTGAAGGTCGAGGCGTGGGCGCAGCGTTATCTGTCCGACCTGATGGAAAAGGTCACCGACGCCGATTTCGTGATGGTGGCGCTCGACCAGAAAGGCAAGCCGAAGCCGGTGCCGGAAGAGAAATAGCCGCCAGCGCTTACCGTGTCGCTTGGCGTGCCGCCGTCCGGGCGACGGGCGTCGATTGCTCGCTTGGTGCGTTATCGAAGCGCTCGCGCGCCTGCTTGACCCGCGCCATGTTGAGCCGGGCCCATTCGCCCAGCGCATTCACCGGAACGCGCAGTTCATGGCCGAGATCGGTCAATTCATAGTCTACGCGTGGCGGGATGCTGGGGAAGACGGTACGCGTGACGAAGCCGTCGCGCTCGAGGCCGCGCAGCGTCGTGGTCAACATTTTCTGCGATATGCCGCCGATGCTGCGGCGCAGTTCGCTGAAACGCATCGGGCCGCTGCTTAGAAAGCCGACCACGAGAACGGTCCATTTATCGCCAACCCGGCCCAGAATATCGCTGACCGCGCGGCAGTCTTCGGTTTCGTGACGGAGACCAGGTTTCAAAAAAGTGCCCTCTTGCCTGCTGCTTTTTCGCTCTCCTATATAGCTCAGGTATCCAACGGATACCACAGTTTCCAAAGGAGAGAAGAATGGCCAAGCCAAAGATAGGTATCATAATCGGCAGCACGCGTGCAGGCCGTTTCGCCGATCAGCCCGCGGAATGGATTCGCGATATCGCCAGGGCGCGCGGCGACATCGAGGTCGAGGTGCTGGACCTGCGCGATTATCCCATGCCTTTCTTTGACGAGGCGGGCGGTCTCGCCTACACGCCGACCACGAACGAGGTCGCGCAGAAGTGGCAGAAGAAGATCGCCGGGCTTGACGGCTATGTCGTGCTCGCGGCCGAATACAATCGCGGGCCGACCGGCGTGCTGAAGAACGCGCTCGACTATGCCTACAACGAGTGGAACAACAAGGCAGTCGCCTTCCTGGGTTACGGCGGCGTCGGCGGCGCGCGGGCGGTCGAGCAGCTTCGCCTCCATGCCGTCGAGTTGCAGATGGCGCCCATCCGTTCCGGCGTTCACATCCTCTGGCCGGACATGCTTGCGGCCAAGAGCGAAGGCAAGAAGCTCAGCGAGTTCGCCCACCTCAACAAGGCGGCGAGCGACATGCTTGATCAGCTCGTCTGGTGGACCAGGGCGCTGAATACGGCGCGTGCGGCCGACGCGCAGGCCGCCGACATCAAGGCCGCCTGAGGGGCAGCACCTCAAGCAGAGTTAGAGAGGGCGGTGCGCTTGCACCGCCCTTTTATTATGAAACCATCGAAGCGGTCGACTGAGCACCTTGTCGATGCGGCGGCCGTCGGGGTCGTCGACCTCCCTGCCACATTGTCAGCATCTGTCAGCAGTCTTCGTCGGCCTTTTATCCACACCCCTTTGTCCCTCCCGCATAATGCTGCCATCGCCCTCACGGGAACCTGGTGCGCACCGGTTATCAGGGAGGGCGACGGTGCCGGATCGGCAGCGCTACGGTGGCGTTGCTGGGGAATGAACCCGTAGGTCCGGGCCCTGACCGAGGCTGGTTCGCGGGCCTGAGAACCCGCGCTCCCCGCGGTCGGGCAAGAACACCGGCGGGGCGCTGGGAGACCGGGCCTCGTATAAATTTGAAACGGCACGGTCCCAGGCGCCGCTTTACCCACGCCGCCTCGACTGGCGAAACCAGGTCGAGAAAGCGAGTCGTGGGCAACAGGAAAGCCCAATGGCCAGACGCGAAAGCGGGCGTGGCGACGGAGACGCTTGTGCCGATGAAGAACCCCCTCTCCGTCTCGGCTTCGCCTCGACACCTCTCCCCCATTTCATGGGGCCTCGACACCTCTCCCCCATTTCATGGGGGCGAGGAACCACTGCCGTAATGCCAGCGCTTCTCCAGCTGGGTTCCTCGCCCCTGCGAAGCGGGGGAGAGGTGTCGACCCTGAGCTTGTCGAAGGGGAGACGGAGAGGGGGTGCTTTACGACAGTGCCTTGTCGAAGGGGTCACGGGGAGAAACCACAGTGAAAGGCAGCGCTGCCTTCGCTCCGCTAGCGGCGCGCTTCGCGCCGGCTACCCGGCAACCGGCTGGCGATTACCTTGTCGATGCGGCGGCCGTCGAGGTCGACGACCTCGAAACGCCAGCCGTTGGCGTCAACGGATTCGCCCGTTCCCGGCAGCCGGTGCATCTGCGACAGGATGAAACCGGCCAGCGTCTCGTAGTCGCGGTTCTCCGGCAGATCGAAACCCAGATGATCGGCCATTTCGTCGGCCGGCATGTAGCCGGGCAGAAGCCAGGAGCCGTCGTCGCGCTGCACCAGTTCCTGGTCGCCCGCCTCGATGTCGGCGCGAAACACGCCGGTGATGGCTTCCAGTATGTCGGCTGGCGTCACGATGCCTTCGAAATGGCCGTATTCGTCGTGCACCAGCGCCACGGGGACATCCGATTCCTTGAGCGTGGTGAGAACGTCGAGCGCGTCGGCCTGGTCGTGGACGATGGGAGCGGGGCGGACGTGTTGCGCCGGGTCGAACTTCTTTCCGGCGAGCATCGCGGCCAGGACCTCGCGGGTCTGGATGACGCCCACCATCGCGTCGACGCTGCCCTCGCCGGCGGGCAGCCGCGAATGTTGCGCATCCATCAGCAGTTTGCGTGTCGCCGCTTCGTCGGACTGGAGGTTCAGCCAGTCGACGTCCGTGCGCGGGGTCATGACGGCACGCACCGCGCGGTCGCCAAGCCGCATGACGCCGGCGATCATGCGGCGTTCGTCGGATTCGATGGTGCCGTGATGCTCCGCCTCGGCGACCAGCATCTTGATCTCCTCGTCGGTGACCTTTTCCTCGCTCTGCTCCTTCTGGCCAAGCAGGTGAAGGACAGCGCGGCCGGAAACATCGAGCAGCCAGACCAGAGGAGCTGCCACCTTGGCGAGGATGGTCATCGCCGGCGCCACCTTGACTGCAACGGCTTCTGGGTTGCGCAGTGCGATCTGCTTGGGCACCAGTTCGCCGATGATGAGCGAGCCATAGGTGATGAGCGCAACCACGATGCCGACGCCCAGCGCATGGGCAAGGCCGATGCGCACGCCATAGTCGGTAAGCAGCCAAGACAGACGCTCGCCGAGCGTCGCGCCGGAAAAGGCGCCCGACAGGACGCCGACAAGCGTGATGCCGATCTGGACACTGGAGAGAAAGCGGCCGGGGTTGGCGCCAAGCGCCAGGGCGCGGCCGGCACCCTTGATTTTGCGGTCAATCATCGCCTTGAGGCGGGCTGGACGTGAGGAAACGATTGCCAGTTCAGACAGCGCCAGCAGGCCGTTGACGAGAATAAGGACGACGACCGTAGCAATTTCCACGTAAAGCATGCGGAACCTTTAGCATCACGGCCCGCCACAATTGAAGCGCAAAGATCGGCCCGGACGCCGATTGAACGGCTCGCAAAGGGTTGGAACCCAGCGTCGTCAGGGCACCAGCACGCCAACCGTGACCATTCCGTCGGTGAAATAGGGGTCGCCGCCGCCATTGCGGCCGCTGTTGGTCGGTCCGCGTCCGGGGATCTGGTATTGCCGCGACAGCACGCCCGCATTGGCGAGGTCGAGAATCACATTGTCGCGTTCGGCGTCGACATCCGGGCCGATGTGGTGGGTGATCTGGCCGGTGTCATGGCTGAGGCCGACACCGCGATCGAAACTGGCCGAACCCAGCCACATCGGACGATTATCTTCGCCATCGGAAGAGACAAGCCATAGCCGGATGTGGTGGCGCTGGTCGGCGCTCTTGCCGACCGGCTTTTCGAAGGCGAGGTCTTGGTGGCGGCCGTCGTAGAGCAAGGTGCTCACCGGTGCGTCGGGGTAGGGCCGGTCGAGGACCACGCTGGCGCCGATTTCGATGCTGCTGCGCAAGGTTATGGCGTCGGCAGGGTCCCATTTCGCCGCCGCGAAAGCGCGCAGTACCTGCTCCTTGGAGCCGACAAGACCGACATTGATCGGGTCGCCGGGAATGCCCTGGGGCGTCACTGTCAGCATGTAGGTCGAGGCAGGGGACTCCTTGTCGTCCCACCAGGTCCAGAATGTCGGCAGAAATGCGTAGGCAAGCGCGAGGTAAAGCGCGGCGAGCATCGCCAGCGCGCGTGTCGCCGATCGCAGCCGTCGGTGTTTAGTGGCCCGGCCCGGGTTGGCCTCATCTTGCATGGCCAGACACTACACAGCCGTGGCCCGTCAAAGCAAAGCCTGTCACTTGCAGGCGCGGTAACCGTTCTTGCGCGGCTTGATGTCGAAATGGAAATGGTTGCGGTGATCGTAGTTGTAGCCGGGCCCGAGCACTGTGGTGAAATAGTCGCAGCCGTCGGCCCGCACAGTGTTGAGGAAGCCGCGTTGGCGAAACGCGAACCAGCCGGGCTTCTTCACATCGATGTCGCGGCCGTTCTTCAGTTCGATCCGCATCACGTCGAGCGCGTTGCCGCGCGAATGCTCCGACGCCGTGCGGGTGCCGGCGATCTTGCGGCAGGAATAGCTCGAGCCCTGGTGGATGGTCTTGACGCCGGTCAGATAGCGGTAGCGCGCTGCCGGAGCGAGCTCGCTCCTGGTCCAGCGAGCGAAGGTCGCCGCCATTTCGCAATTCAGCGTCGCCGCTGGTTTCATCTGGATGCCGCCGGACAGGCCCGAAACCGATACGGGATAGTCGATCCGGCAGGCGTTGCTGTCGCGTATGGGCGCGAGGTCGCGGTATTTCACGCCGAGCCGCTTCAGATCGCGGCGGCAGGCTATTTCGTCGGCGGGCATGGAGCCGGGCGGCGAGGCCAGCGGCTTTTCCATGCGGGGATAACCCGCCAGATAGGGGTTCGAGGGCACCAGCCGCTGCAATCCCGGACCGGGATTGGCCATGGCAACGCGGGTTTCCGGCTCCGGTTCGGGCGCGGTGACAATGTCGCTCTGCGGGGCGGGTTCGTCGCCCTCGGTGCCATAGACGGGTGCAGATGTCGGCTCTTCGGCGCCATAGACGGGCTCCGGCGCCTGCTCCTCGGTTGCGGGGGCAGGGAGCTCCAGCGCGGGATCGGGGTTGATCGCGGCCTGCTGCTGATCTATTGCCTGCGCCTGTTCGGAAAGGCTGCGCGGCTGCCGCGACGCAAGATCGGCCTCGCTGCCGTAGTCCGGCACGGGTTCCGGCTGCTGCGCAGCAAATTGTGGCGTTGCCTCCGCTACCGGTACATAGGCGGGCGATACCGCCGATGTCTGGGCGCCGACGTCGACATCCGGGCGCAATACGGCTTCGCTGGTGCAAGCCGAAACCAGGATCGCACCGGCGAAGCCCAGCGCGGCCCGCGTCCGGTGTGCGGAGATTGCCGGCATAAGAGCGGCAAGCGCCTTGCGAAATTCTGGCAGCATCAAACAGCGTCCTGTCCCCGTGGGGCAGGATAGATGCCAAGGGTAAAGGAAAGTTCAGCGCCGGCGTTTACCCCTGCGGCGGAAATCCGGCCGGCCAGAGCATTTTGCAGACAGGTCGAACCGCCTGGCGTCGCACAAATGCGGCTCTACTGGCAGAAGGTCGAGCCGTTGCGGCGCTTTGCAAGATCGAGATGGAAATGGGTCGCGTGGTCGGCGTCGCTGCCGGGCCCGAGCACCGTCTTGAACGGGCCGCAGGCGGCGGTGCGGAGCTTCGACAGGAACTGCGATTGCTTTGGATTGCGCGTCGCGGTCACCTCGACCACAGTCCCGTCCAGCAGCGTAAAGGCTGCGATGTCGAAAGCATTACCGAAAGCATGTTCGGACAGTTTGTGGGTCCCGTTGCGGGGGCGACAGACATACCCGGACGCTTGCGTGATCGATTTCAGGCCGGAGCCGAGTTCCTGCTCGGCAAGCTTTGAAACCACATTGGTCGAAAACTTCGCCACTGCCTCGGCGGTCGCGCAATTGATGACGATTTCAGGCTGGACGTCGATCGTGTCGCTCAACGCTTTCACGACAAGCGGCTGGGGCAGCTCGCAGCCGGTTGCATCGCTGAGCGGTGGACGTTCCTCGAATTTCGCGCCTAGCGCCCCGAGCCGCTGCCGGCACGCGGCTTCCTCGGCCGGCGATGTGACGGGTCGCGGTGGAATTTCCATCTTTGGCTGCTTGTCGGTCTTCCCGTCCTTTTCCTCGGTTCCTTCGGCCGGCGATTTGCCGGTTTCCGGGCGTGGCGTCGGTTTCCCATCCACCGTTGCCGGTTCCTCCGGCTGCGGCCTGGGCGTTGGTTTTTTCGCGGTTTTTGAAGGGACGGTTTGCTCGGAAGGCTCGATTGCCGGGCGGGGCGCGGGAAGCGGAGTGTCAGCGGGTTTGGCAGGAACTATCTGCTTGGCGGTGCGCTCGCGCGGTTCAGGCGGGGGCGCTTTGGCAGGCAGGCTCTCGCCGAAGGACGCGCCGGAAACGAAAAAAGCCGCTGAGAAAAGCAGGGCGCGCAGACGGCCTTGCCGGAAAGAACTGTCTGGCGGCGCTAATTCCATTCCGTGGAGATGGCGCAGCAGTATCGCGCGACAACCAGACCCGCCTTCACGATGGATTACCGATGATGTCGAGGGGCGGTCAGGCGCCGATCGCCTCGAGGCCTTCCTCCAGCCAGTCGGCCAGCAGCGGCATGCCGAGCAGATATTTGGAAACCCGCTTGTTGGTGCGCTGGCGCGCCTCGTTGACCGCCTCGGTCCACTCGGCGGCGTCGTAGTCGCCACGGCCGATCCAGGCCAGCGCGATCAGTTCGGCGGCTTCGTCGACATTGAGGTCGTTGATCAATTCGCGGAGTTCTTCCTCGGTGAGGTTTTCCTCGGCCTCTTCGGCCAGCCCGTCATGCAGGTGAGAATCGCGCGACTGGCTGTCGAGTTCGACCTCGTGCTCGCTGCCGTCGGCGTAATCGTCGTTGACGGCAGCACTGATCGCCTTGGCCTTCAGGATGAAGAACCGCACGGTATCGGGATCGATCGCCAGATCCCATTCCTTCTCCACTCGCTTCTGCACGAACATCCTCCAGGAGGGCGCGTGTTGGTCGCAGCCCATAATGCACGCAACTGGAGAAAAATCGAGCGGAGAGGTCGTTTCATCTGATTGTTGGCGCATTGAAAGGCCGAATGGCTGGCCGAAAAGCAGGCGCGGCACTGATCTCAAGTGGTGACCGGCTTCTTCCGCCTGATCGTCGGTGCGAGTTCGACGATCAGGATTGCGGCAAGGATCAGCGCGCAGCCGAGGAACCCACTGGCTGGCAGCCGCTCTCCGAGCAGCCAGATGCCGAACAGCGCGGCAAACACCGCCTCGGAAGCGAGGAAAATCGCTGCCTGCGGAGCCGTGGTATAGCGCTGTCCGACCGCTTGCAGCGTGAAGGCGATGCCGCCTGAGAAGATGCCGGTGAAGAGGATTTCAGGCGCGGCATGCCGGACAGCGCTCCAGTCGACCGTCTCGAAGGAGAAGGCGACGGCCAGTCCCAGCACGCCGCAGACGGCGAACTGTACCACAGCCAGCGTCACCGGGCGGCCGGTCCGGCTGGCATGGCGGGCGATGAAGATCAGCTGCAGGGCCCAGAAGACGGCGCACAAAACGGTAAGCCAATCGCCCACCGTGAGCGCGCCGATCTCGCCACCGGACAGAAACCAGATGCCTGCGAGCGCCAGAAGGGCTGCCGGCCAGACCGCGGGATGCGGCGACTGGCGGAAAAGCGTCACCGCCAAAAGCGGCACCATGACGACGTAAAGCCCGGTCAAGAAGCCAGAATTGGTGACGGTGGTGGTCATCAGGCCGGTTTGCTGCGCTGCCATGCCGCCGAACAGCAGAACGCCGATGAAGGCGAAAACACGCCAGTTCGCGACTGATAGCGCCTGTTCGGCGCGGCTTGTCTCGCGCAATGCGAAAGGCAGCATCGAAAGCGCAGCGACGGAAAACCGCAGCCCGACGAAGAAGAACGGTCCGATCGCTTCCATCGCGGTCGATTGCGCGACAAAGCCCATGCCCCAGAGGGCGCCGACGGTGAGCAGAACGAGATTGGCCTGGATGCGGGTCATGGTTTTCCTGGCAAGCGACGCCGCTTCTCCTAGCACCCCGTTTCCTGCCTGCAATAGCCGCGATCAGGGCGGGAATTGGTCCATGCGTCTGACACGAGCGGCGGGTTTGGCCGAGATGTCACGCGCATGTGATCGGTTTGGGCTGCGCGATGGGCTCCGGGCCGGACGAATTTCGCCGCCGAGGCGTTCATCTCATGGGCGTGGCTTGAGGAGGATTCCCATGCGAACACGTCTTGCCATCAGATTGCTTTCATTGCTCGTGGCGCTGCCTCTGGCCGCGGCGCCGGCCTATGCCGCCGGAGGGGGTGGCGGCGGTGGGGGCGGAAACTCAGGCGGAAGTGGTGGCGGAAGTGCGGGTGGAGGTAGCGGAGGTGGGAGTGGAGGTAACAGCGGCGGTAGCGCGGGCAGCCGCGACAACAACGCTACAATCACCAAGTGCAAGCGTGGCCAGGCATGGAACATGCGCCGGAAAAGGTGCATGGCCCAGCAAAGTGGCATGCTGGATGACGAGAGCATCTACGAAGCCGGTCGGGAGTTGGCGGTGGCCAAGCGTTATGGTGAGGCGATTACCGTGCTCAGCCTGGCAACCGATAAGACCGATCCGCGCATCCTCAACTATCTCGGGTTTTCGCACCGCATGCAGGGCCGTGTGCTCGTCGGCCTCGGCTACTACCAGGAGGCGCTGATTCAGGATCCCGGTTATGTCCCGGCCCGCGAATACATGGGTGAAGCCTATCTGCAACTGGGCGACCTCGGCGCGGCGCGAGAGCAGCTCGGCGAGATCAGCCTTCGCTGTGGCACGACCTGCAGCGAATACAGCAGGTTGTCGGCCCAGATCGGGCTTTTCCTAAAGGGTGGCGGCTGGTCGCCGCCAGAGGCCGCCAGTGCGCTGGGCGCATCTCCGGAGGATGCGCTGTAACGCCGAAGTGATCGAGACCAAAGGCTGATAAACTATCGTCGGGAAGAAACGTATCTGCAAAGCCGTTACAATAGCGGAGCGTTTTTCGAGGAGAATCTTGATGCGAGCACGTTTGATTGTCAGTTTGGCGTCCATGCTGGTTGCCGGACCTTTGCTGGTGGCGCCCGCCTTTTCTGCTGGTGGGGGAACGGCTCCAGCGCCAAGCTGCGCCAAGGGCAAGGTCTACGATACGAAATCCAAGAAATGCGTGCCGAGGACCAGTGCTGTCGATGACGACAGCATCTACGAGACTGGCCGTTCGCTTGCCATGGAAGGCCGCTACGGCGAAGCGATCGACATTCTCAGCATGGCCAAGGACAAGACCGACCCGCGCATCCTCAACTATCTCGGCTACTCACACCGCAAGGAGGGCCGCGTGCTCGTTGGCCTCGGTTATTATCAGGAAGCCTTGCGGCAGGACCCGAACTACACGCTGGTGCGCGAATATATGGGCGAGGCGCAACTCCAGCTCGGCGATGTCACAGCCGCCAGGGAGCAGCTTGGCGAGATCGAAAAGCGTTGCGGCAAGGGCTGCAGCGAATACACCGAACTCGCAAGCCAGATCGACGCCTACGTGAAAGGTTGATCTGTGGGCTTGAAATAAAGCCGGTGGCCGCAAGGCTGCCGGCTCTTTGTTCAGTCGGCGCGCGAAAGCCTTACGATCGCACCGGGATCTTCATCGGTCAGCAGCCAGACGGAGCCGTCCGGCGCGACGTTGACGTCGCGAATGCGGCCGAATTCGCCTTCCAGCAGACGCTCCTCGCTGCCGATCTTGCCGGAGGGGTCGCGGTCGAGGCGGACTAGCAACTGGAATTTCAGCGCGCCCACAAGCAAATCGCCTTTCCATTCCGGAAACATGTCGCCGTCGTAGACGGCCAGTCCGGATGGCGCGATCGACGGGTCCCAGTAATAAAGCGGCTGCTCGAAGCCTGGCGCTCGCGTGCCAACGCCGAGCTTGGCGCCCGAATAGTCGACACCATAGGAAATCTCCGGCCAGCCGTAGTTCTTGCCGGCTTCGGGCCTGTTGATCTCGTCGCCGCCCTTGGCGCCGTGTTCAACGGTCAAAAGGCCGCCCACAATCGGGTCTAACGCTGCGCCTTGCGGGTTGCGATGGCCTTTCGACCAGATTTCCGGCAGGTGCTTCGAGCCATCGGGCGAGGGGTTGTCGGCGGGTATAGAACCGTCCGTGTTGATGCGCAGGACGGCGCCTGCGTGATCCTGCATGTCCTGCGCGCGTTCGCCCTGTCCCCGGTCGCCGATGGTGAAGAACAGCGTGCCATCCCCGGCGAATACCAGGCGCGAGCCGAAATGGCGGCTGGTGCCGGATTTCCTCGCCATCGAGAAGATCACCTCTACGTTCTCCAGCCGTGGATTGCCGTCGCGGACGAGCTTCGCGCGCGCGACGGCAGTTCCGGAGCCACCTCGGCCCGGTTCCGAAAAACTGAAGAAGATCTGTTGTGACTGCTCGAAATCGGGCGCCGCGGCGATGTCGAGCAGCCCGCCCTGGCCGCTTGCCGCGACCTTGGGCACGCCCGCCAGCGGTTTAGAGAGCTTGCCGTCCGACAGCAGCCGTATGCGGCCGGCGCGTTCGGTCACGATGACGTCGCCGCCCGGCAGGAAGTCAAGCCCCCACGGATTTTCGAGCTGGTCAGTCACGATT
The DNA here is from genome assembly GCF_900114255.1 of Neomesorhizobium albiziae. Classification (GTDB taxonomy): domain Bacteria; phylum Pseudomonadota; class Alphaproteobacteria; order Rhizobiales; family Rhizobiaceae; genus Neomesorhizobium; species Neomesorhizobium albiziae. The sequence goes on from NZ_FOSL01000006.1 coordinate 143,267, forward strand.
TCGGCTTCGACGCGGGCATCTTTGGTGTCGAAGATCTCTCCAGCGACCACAGTCGGAGCGCCGGCGGCGACGGCGATCGTCGACAAAAAGGCGGAGCGAGCGAGATGAAGGGGCATTTTCGTCCTGTCGGGTCGTTTGCAAACCTGTGTTCAACCGCAAAGGAAACGAAAAGCTCCGGCAAATGAATGGCGCGGGCGATCACAAGCTGGTGAAATGTTGACCCGCGCAAGATTGTGACATGCCCTTGCGTCGGCAAAATTTGACGTGAAAATCGCGCGGGAATTGCTATATTCAGCGAAATTCAGGTGAAACGGTTCTGTTAGCCGAGGCTGCCGGACCGTTTTCTTTTTGTGTCTCACCGGTGAATTTACACCTGAAAAGGACCGCAGGGAGTCTGCGGCAGGAAGGAAGATATCATGAACAAGGTCCCGATGACCGCAGGCGGTTTCCAGTCGCTCAAGGAAGAGCTGCGCTGGCGCCAGCAAGAAGAGCGTCCGCGCATCATCGAGGCCATTTCGGAAGCCCGCTCGCATGGCGATCTTTCCGAAAACGCCGAATATCATGCCGCCAAGGAGCAGCAGAGCCTTAACGAAGGCCGCGTCAACGAGCTTGAGGATCTGGTCGCCCGCGCCGAAGTGATCGACGTGTCGAAACTGACCGGTGAAAAGGTGAAGTTCGGCGCCACCGTCGTGGTGGTCGATGAGGACAGCGAAGAGGAGCGGACCTACCAGATTGTCGGCGATCAGGAAGCCGACGTGAAGTCTGGCCGCATTTCGATCTCTTCGCCGATCGCCCGTGCGCTGATCGGCAAGGAAGTTGGCGAGAGCATCGAGGTCAATGCACCGGGCGGTGCCCGCGGCTACGAAATCGTCCGGGTCCAGTTCATCTGAGAGGGATCGGCGACCCCGCCCCATGAGCACGACGGAAAACAGGGCAGCGGCCGGCCCGGCCGTTGCCGATGTCGGCGCGGTTGAGGTGATCGCGCCGAACTTCAAGCGACGGCTGTCGGGCGTCACTACAACAATCATCCATCTGGTGCCGGTGCAGATGCGAACTCTCGGCATCGCGACCGTCGGGCCGGGCCTGCCGGATACGCTGCCGAAGCTTCGCTTCGGCCAGCTTTTCGGCCTGCTGAAACGGCCGAAGAAGCGGCCGTTCCGCATCTGGCATGCCCGCCGCAACCCGGAAATGCTGGCCGGCATCGTGTTGCGCGATGTTTTCCGCGCGCCGGTAAAGCTGCTTTTCACTTCCGCCGCGCAGCGCGATCACAAGCCCTACACCAAGTGGCTGATCCGTAGGATGGACGCGGTGATCGCCACCAGCGGCCGTTCCGGCAGTTTTCTCACAGTGCCGCACACGGTGGTCATGCACGGCATCGACCTCGGGCAATTCCGCCCCCCCGCCATTCCGGACGATGATTTCGCCGCGACAGGCCTGCCCGGCCGCTATGCCGTGGGCTGTTTCGGGCGCGTTCGCCACCAGAAGGGTACCGACCTCTTCGTCGAGGCAATGATTGCGCTGTTGCCGCAGTTCCCCGACTGGACGGCGGTGATCACCGGGCGTGTGACGCCGGAACATAGGGGGTTCGCGGACGAGCTGAAAAAGAAGGTCGATGCAGCCGGCCTGTCGGAACGGATCGTGTTTTTGGGCGAAGTGCCGGACGTGAAGGTCTGGTATCGCCGCGTTTCGCTTTATGTGGCGCCGTCCCGCAACGAGGGGTTCGGGCTTACCCCGCTGGAGGCGATGGCATCCCGGACACCCGTGGTGGCGAGCGACGCCGGCGCCTATGCCGAACTGATCGTCCCGGGAAAGACCGGAGCCGTGGTTCCTGCCGGCGACGGCAATGCGCTGCGTGAAGCGATCAGGCCATATCTCGCAGATCCCGCGCTTGCCCGCAGGCATGGCGAAGCAGGCCTTGCCGATGTCATCGAGCGATTTCCGCTGGAACGGGAGGCGAACGCCATCGCCGAGGTCTACGAGCGGATGTGGGCGCGCGGCTGAGCTTATTCCGGCGGCGCCTTGTCACCCAGTGAGAGCCGGTAGAGCTTTGCTTCCACCAGGAAGGCATATTGCGCGAACATCATCGCGTAGATGAAACCCGGCACCCCACACAGGAAGTTGCGGTGCCCGACGTAACTCTTCAGGAACCAGCCAATAGGCTTGAAAAACAGCTTCAGCGGAGTCGTGCGGCGACCACGCGCGAATTGCTCGCGTGCCTTCAAATCCGCGTAAGCGCTTGTCTTCGCAGTGTCTTCCTTCATCGACATGTTGCGAAAATGCAGGATCGCGCCTTTCGGAAGCGTATGGACCGGTCCCTGTCCGATCAGCGACTCATGGATCAGGGCGCTTTCGTCGAAACGGGCGGTTCCCTTGCGGACCAATCTGAGAAACGCCTTGGCATGCACGATCGCAGGCTGGTAGCCGTAGCCCGGCAGGTAGTCACGGCGAAGGATTGCGTAGGAAGAGAGCTTCGCGTCGTCCAGCGGCATGGCCGAAAGGTATGCCTTCGCCGCCGGGTCAAGCCGCTCGTCGGAGTCCATGCTGAGGCACCAGGGCTCGCGGCATTGTTCGAGCGCGAACTGTTTCTGCCTGGCAAAGCCCGGCCACGCGTTGGAAATCAGGCGAATCGGGTAGCCTTGCGCGGCGTAGGCCTCGATCAGGGCAAGCGTGCCATCGGTCGACCCTGAATCGACGATCACGATCTCGCGGCAGAAGTCGAGGCTTTCGATGCACTCACCGAGCACCGCGACTTCGTCCTTGCAGATGATGAAGGCCGAGATCGGCCTGTGGAACCGGCTCATCGAAGGCCTCTACGCCGGATCGTCGATGGCGACCAGCCCTTCGTCCTTGATCTGGCGTATGGTCAACGCGGTGCGCACCGTATCGACATTCGGCGTTGAGGTAAGCTCCTCGATGACGAAACTCTGGAAGGTGCCGAGGTCGCTTGCCACGCAATGCAGCAGGAAATCGGACTCGCCCGAAACCATCCATGCGCGGCGCACCATCGGCCAGTTGCGGGTGCGGTCGGAAAACGCCTTCAGTTCGACTTCGGACTGATGGTGCAGGCCGATGAGGCAGAAGGCGACCACGTCGAACCCGAGGGACTTGCTGTTCAGAAGCGCCCGGTAGCCGCGAATGATGCCGGCGTCTTCCAGCCGCTTGACGCGGCGCAGGCACGGCGGTGCCGAAATGCCCACCCGCTTTGACAGTTCGACGTTGGTCATGCGGCCGTCGTCCTGCAACTCCCTCAAGATCTTCCAATCGATGGAATCGAGGTCTGCTTTCAGGGGCATTAAATTCACTCCGATGGTACCAGGCGCAAGAATCTGTCGTCTGCGTGAAATTAAACTATCGGAAGATGCGTACCCGGCCAAGTTCCGCCGTTTTCTGGAAAGAGATTTCCGCAAGCAAGGCAGCGAACGGTCCGGAATGGTGCAGCTTTCCGGGGACGAACAATTCGTCGCCTTGCATGAGGGGTAGAGCAGCACCTAAATTACGGCAAACAGATTTCATTTCCGCCCGATGCACCTTGGGTGCCGGCCGACATCGAAGGCAGCATCATGACTGTGAAGCACGCGCCCGTTCTCATTATCGGTTCCGGCCCGGCCGGCTACACCGCGGCGATCTATGCTGCCCGCGCTTTGCTGAAGCCGGTACTCGTCGCCGGCCTGCAGCAAGGTGGCCAGCTGACGATCACCACCGACGTGGAGAACTATCCCGGTTTCGCCGATCCGATCCAGGGCCCCTGGCTGATGGAGCAGATGCTGAAGCAGGCAGAGCATGTCGGCACGGAAATCGTCAACGACCTCATCGTCGAGGTCGATATCCAGAACCGTCCATTCCGGCTTAAAGGCGATTCCGGCACCACCTACACCTGCGACGCGCTGATCATCGCCACCGGTGCGCAGGCCAAGTGGCTCGGCATCCCCAGCGAACAAACCTACATGGGCTTCGGCGTCTCGGCTTGCGCCACTTGCGACGGGTTCTTCTATCGCGGCAAGGACGTGGTGGTGGTCGGCGGCGGCAACTCGGCCGTGGAGGAGGCACTTTACCTCTCCAACCTCGCCAAGCACGTCACCGTCATTCACCGCCGCGGTGAATTCCGCGCCGAGCGCATCCTTCAGGAACGGTTGTTCAAGAAGGAGAACGTGACGGTGCTGTGGGATACGGTCGTCGACCAGATTACCGGCGTTCCTGGCCAGAAGCCGCTGCCGCCGTCGGTCACCGGCATTCGTGTGAGGAACGCCAAAAGCGGAACTGTTTCCGAACTCCCCGTCGACGGCGTGTTCGTGGCGATCGGCCACGCGCCGGCCGTCGAGCTTTTTGTCGGCAAGCTCAAGCAGAAACCGAATGGCTATCTGTGGACGGCGCCCGATTCCACCAAGACGGACGTGCCTGGCGTGTTCGCCGCGGGCGATGTCACCGATGACGTTTATCGCCAGGCTGTGACCGCCGCCGGTCTGGGCTGCATGGCAGCGCTGGAGGCGGAAAAATATCTTGCGGAAATGGACGTGCATCGTGAAGCGGCAGAATAAGCCGCCGGTAGACTGAGGGGTCGGCATGTCGCTGGATTGGGACAAGTTACGCGTGTTTCACGCCGCGGCGGAGGCTGGGTCGTTCACCCATGCCGCCGAGACGTTGCGGCTGTCGCAATCAGCGATCTCCCGGCAGGTCAGTGCGCTGGAGAACGATGTCGGTGTGCCGCTGTTCCACAGGCATGCGCGCGGCCTTGTGCTGACCGAGCAGGGCGAGATCCTCTACCGCACCGCCCACGACGTTTTGATGAAGCTGGAGAATGTGCGCTCGCGGCTGACCGAGGCCAAGGATCGCCCCTCCGGCGTGCTGCGGGTCACCACCACGGTCGGCCTCGGCACCGGTTGGCTGACCGACCGCGTGCAGGAATTCACCGACCTCTATCCGGATATCCAGCTCCAGCTGGTGTTTGCCAACGAAGAGCTCGACCTGACGATGCGCCAGGCCGACTGCGCCATACGCTTGCGTCAGCCGCAGCAGCCGGACTTGATCCAGCGCCGGCTATTCACGGTGCATCTGCATCTGTTCGCCGCGCCGTCCTATCTCGAGCGTTATGGCCGACCGGCCACAACCAAGGACCTCGACAAGCATCGCATCGTGACGTTCGGCGAGCCGGTGCCGGGCTTCCTGCGTGAGCTCAACTCGCTGGAGACGCTCGGCCGCCCGGAAGGCGACCGCCGCATGGCGACGGTGCAGATCAACGACCTGATGTCGGTGCGCCGCGTGGTCAAGCGGGGTGTCGGCATCGCAATGCTGCCGGACTACATGGCCGACAAGGATTCAGGCTTGGTGCAAATCCTGCCGGAGATCGAGGTGCCCTCCTTCGATACGTTCTTCTGTTACCCGGAAGCGATGAAAAATCAGGCAAAGCTCAAGGCCTTCCGCGACTTCGTATTCTCGAAGGCGCGCAGCTGGTCGTTCTGACGGCTAACTGCCTAATTTTTCTACGTAAATTGCTGAAAATGAATACTCATGCAAAAATGCATGGGTGGAATGCAAGGAGGAAGCTTGTTTTTTGGGCAGGAGACGCCCATATCACAATCATCTCCCGGGCGCGTTCCTCCTCCCATTAGCTCCCGGTGAGTGTTCCCCTCTGGAGGTTTCGCCTTAACAGGCACTTCCAATCAACTCAGCCGGATCGTTTCGATCCGGCTTTTTTGTTGCCCGATTGGCGTGCAGACGTAACGGTTTCGTTGCAGCCAGCGACCCGGCGGCGACGTTCGCCAAAACCCGTGCATGCCTTGACGTAACGGTCACATGTAACCCTGGGTAACCTTATGGCTGGCAAATCCACCCGCTAAACATGACGCTAGGACGCGACGTTATCCGTTCGGGAGATGGGGGCATCACTCGAAGGATGGTCTCGGCAGCCGTTGCGTCCCGCTCTTTCGACCGCCTGAGACCAGGCGGCACACCGCGGCGGACCTGCCGTACCGCCTCCCGCGGTTACGGTCCGCAAAAAACGGCGTCCGGGGACCGGACGCCGTTTTTTATTCCGGGCAGGTTCTCAGGCTGCCTTGCCGTTGGCATTCATCGCCTCATCCGCCAGCCTGCCGGTCAATTCGGCCATGTGGTCGAAACGGGCGCTGTAGCTGGCGACGCCAGCGGTGGCCGAACGCAACTCGACAATCAGGTCGCCGATCGCCGATTGCGGCATGGTGGCCTCCACCACGTCCCAGCCCGGCCAGCCGGGCCGTGCATCGAAGCCCAGGATCTGGCCGCGCCGCTGCGGCACGATTGCCGTCACTTTCGCGGTCGCGTCGTTGGGCGTGTAGATATCCACCTTCATGACCGGCTCGAGCAGAACCGGCGAGCATGCCGCCATGCCTTCCTTCATGGCGAGCTTGGCGGCCATCTGAAACGCCATGTCGGAGGAATCGACCGAATGGTAGGAGCCGTCGGAGAGGTTGACCGCCACGTCGACGACCGGAAAGCCCATCGGCCCCGATTTCAGATAGTCGCGAACGCCGGCTTCGACCGACTGGATGTAGGTCTTCGGCACCACGCCGCCGGTGATCGTATCGGTAAACTGGAAGCCGCTGCCGCGCGGCAGCGGCTTGATGTCGAGCACCACATCGCCGAACTGCCCGTGGCCGCCGGACTGCTTCTTATGGCGACCGCGCTGCGACACCGACTTGCGGATCGTTTCGCGGTAGGGAACTGCCGGAGCATGGCCTTCGACGGGGATCTGGTTGCGGCCTTCGAGATGCTCGACGGTGACGCGCAGATGCATCTCACCGTGCCCCGAGATGACCATCTCGCTGGAATCCTGGTGGTGCTGGACACGCAGCGACGGGTCCTCTTCCGCGATGCGGTGGATGGCGGCGGAAAGCTTGACGTCGTCCTTGCGTTCCTTCGACCGCAGCGCCAGCGCGAACACCGGCTGCGGAACTTCGAGCCCGATCAGTGCCGGGATGCCGCCCTTGACTGAACTCAGCGTGGCGCCGGTCTTGACGTCGTCGAGTTTGCCCAGCGCGACGGTCTCGCCCGCCTTGGCAGACGGGAGTTTTGTCTGGTCCTTGCCGAGCATGCGGTAGATGCCCGAAACCTTGGCGACGCCGCTACCGGAGATATTGAATTCGGCGCTGTCCGTCACCGTGCCGGACAGGATGCGCGAGATCGACAGCTTGCCGCCATGTGCCGTGTGCAGCGTCTTCATGACCTGCGCAACGGTGTTGTTGTTTTCCGGCACGCCAAGCCGCTTGCGGGTCGCGGCCACATCCGGCGCGTCGTGGCGAATGGCCTTGAGCAGACGCAGAACGCCATTGCCCTTTTCGGCGGTGCCGATCAGAACCGGCGTCACCAGTCCGTCGCGGACGTCGGCGGCGAGGTCGTCGAACACTTCGTCCTTTGGCGGCTCAATCTCGTCCAGCAATTGCTCCATCAGAAGGTCGTCGTGGTCGGCCAGCGTTTCGAGCATTGAGAAGCGCGCCTCGATTTCCCGCGCCTTGTCGTCGCTTGGAATTTCGGCGACCTCGCTCTCGGCATATTCGCGGTAGATGTAGGCGCGCTCCAGCGCCAGGTCGATCGAGCCGATGATGATGCCTTCCTTGCGCAGCGGGATCTGACGCAAGAGGAGCGGCGCGCTGCTCGTCGGCTGCAGCAGTTTAAGCGTTTCGCGAACGCCGGCGTCGCCCCTGTCGATCTTGTTGAGGAACAGGATGCGCGGCACACCGAGATCGTCCAGCTTGCGCATGATGAGCTGCAAGGCGGGTATTTTTTTCTCGTCGGCTTCGGCAACGACCACGGCGATGTCGCAGGCTGCGAGAACCGGTTCGGCCTCGAAAGAAAACTCGATGGAGCCGGGGCAGTCGATGAAGGTCAGGCTGTCGCCCATGAACTCGGTGGTTGCCACGACCGCCTCGACGCTCATCTGGTGGGCGCGGGCCTCCGGCGAATGATCGCCGACGGTATTGCCCGACGAAACTGGGTTCTGGCGTGGGATAGCGCCCGTTCGGGCAAGGATTGCTTCAAGAAGTGTGGTTTTTCCGCTGGCAAAGGGACCGACAATGGCGATGCATTTCGGTCCCGCAAGCCTGCCTCCGGCGCGTTTTCCCATGGTAACCCGACCTCCTCCTCATGCATGACCACTTGAGGCGGCGGCCGGCCTCCTCCGGCCGTCGCAGGGCAGGGTGCTTAGCCACCTGCCAGAATTCATCGAAACATGGGTTGGGAGGCAGGGCAAGGAAAATAGATGACTGACGGCTCCACATGTTCGACAAAGGCTGCACAGTCGGCTTTCTGAAAAGGGAGAACCACCCCATGAAGATCATTGCTTGCGGCGACGTACCAACCATCCTTGCGCCGGATGCCTATTTCACCGGGCGGGTCACGCAGAACCCGATCATCGAAACGGAAGCGCCGGCGCGGCTGCGCGCCACGACGGTCACGTTCGAACCCGGCGCCCGCACGGCCTGGCACACGCACCCACTCGGCCAGACACTGCATGTGCTCTCGGGAGCGGGCAGAGCGCAAAGCTGGGGCGGGCCGATCCAGGAGATCAGGGCTGGCGACACGATATGGTTCTCGCCGGGCGAAAAGCACTGGCACGGCGCCGGCGCCAAAACGGCGATGGTTCACATTGCCATGCAGGAGGCCCTCGACGGCGTTGCGGTCGAATGGCTGGAAAAGGTTAGCGACGAGCAATATGGCGGCTAGGTCCGACCCAACGCCATGCAATCAAAAAGCCCGGCATTGCTGCCGGGCTTTTTGATTTTCGAATGATTGGACGGATCAGCTCAGGCTTGCGGTGAAGCGTTGGATGCGTGTGCAGGCTTCCTCAAGCAATGCTTCCGACGTGGCGTAGGAGATGCGGAAGTTGGGTCCAAGCCCGAAGGCCGAGCCGAACACCACCGCCACACCTTCGGCCTCCAGCAATTCCGAGCAGAACGTCTCGTCATTGTCGATGACCTTTCCGGACGCCGTCTTCTTGCCGATCAGACCTGCGCAGGACGGATAGACGTAAAAAGCGCCTTCAGGTGATGGGCAGGAAATGCCTCGCGCCTGGTTGAGCATCGACACCACGAGGTCGCGGCGGCCCTGGAAGATCGCCTTGTTTTTGGCAATGAAGTCCTGCGGTCCGTTGAGCGCCTCCACCGAAGCCCATTGCGCGATGGTGCAGGCGCCAGAAGTCTGCTGGCCTTGGATCATGTCCATCGCCTTGATCAGCGCCACCGGACCAGCCGCGTAGCCGATGCGCCAGCCGGTCATGGCATAGGCTTTCGACACGCCGTTCATGGTCAGCGTGCGCGTGTAAAGCTGTGGCTCCACCTCGGCGATGGTCTTGAAGACGAAATCGCCATAGGTCAGGTGCTCGTACATGTCGTCGGTCAGCACCCAGACATTCGGATGCTTCAGGAGCACGTCGGCCAGCGCGCGCAGTTCGGCCTGCGTGTACGCGGCGCCCGAGGGGTTGGACGGCGAGTTCATCAGCAGCCACTTCGTCTTCGGAGTGATCGCCTTGTCGAGGGCGGCCGCCGTCAGCTTGAAACCGTTTTCGATCGATGTTTCGGCAAACACCGATGTTCCACCGCAGATCGCCACCATTTCGGGATAGCTGACCCAGTAGGGACGCGGGATGATCACTTCGTCGCCAGGGTTGAGCGTCGCCATGAAGGCGTTGAACAGGATCTGCTTGCCGCCGGTGCCGACGATCGTCTGCTCTGGCTTGTAGTCGAGATTGTTCTCGCGCTTGAACTTCTTCGCAATCGCCTCGCGCAGCGGCGCGATGCCCGACACCGGCGGATACTTGGTCTCGCCGCGGCGGATCGCGTCGATCGCCGCGTTCTTGATGTTGTCGGGCGTGTCGAAATCCGGTTCGCCGGCGCCGAGCCCGATCACGTCACGGCCGGCGTTTTTCAGCTCGCGCGCTTTCTGCGTGACCGCGATGGTCGCGGAAGGCTTAACGCGGGAAAGGGCATCGGCGAGAAAGGCCATGACGATTGTCTCCAGGTAAGGCTTGCGCCGCTTGCGCAAGCAGCGCGCCTTAATGTCCGAACATCAACGCTTCCGCAAGGGCCGGCGGCACGGCTTTGTTCGTCCAGGCCGCTCCATCCGTTAACGAGCGGTAAAACTTGCTCCACTATGGTTCGCCGCACGAATTTCTCGGAACGGCCGGAGCAAGAGCAGTTTGTCGGGCACCATGGGCCTTGCATGATCATTCGACAGGACGACGGCACTTTCGCCGCCGTGTGGGGGCCTTATGTGCTGCGGTCGGCCTTTCAGCCGATCTTTGCTTTTTACAACGGCAGGGCCACGGTGGTGGCGTTCGAAGGGCTGATACGGCCAAGCCGCGACGGCGAGCCGGTGCCGCCCGCCACCTTCTTCGCTTCCGTTCCCTTTGCCGAGCGGCTGCATGTTGAAACGCTGACACGCACCTTGCACCTGGGTAATGCCGGCGCCTGCCTCGATCCCGACACCTCGATCTTCGTCAATTTCGATCCTTCGGTGTTCGGCGAGAAAAGCGTTGCCGATGCGGCCCTGCGCGACATGCGGCTTGTCCTGCGGGAAGCGGCGATCGATCCACGCCGTGTTGTCTGCGAGGTCACCGAACAAAAATCCGCGTCAGAGGCTGCGCTCCACCGATTTGTGCAGGCGCTGAAGCTGCAGGGTTTTCGCATCGCCGTCGACGACTACGGTTCCGCCGATTCCGACGTCGACCGGATAAGGCGCTTGCAACCAGACATCGTCAAATTCGACGCGCAGTGGATCACACGGCTCATGGAAACCGGACCGGGGTTCGCACTGCTGTCGACGATGGTGTCGGCCTTCGCCGAGCAAGGCATCAAGACGGTGTTTGAAGGCATCGAGGAAACCTGGCAGCTCGAACTGGCCGAGAAATCCGGCGCGTCGATGGTGCAGGGTTATGTTCTGGCAAGACCGCAGATTGCCTCGATCGGCCAGGCGCCCAGCCGCCATTCGAGCGGCAAGCCGTCCACCCTCGTCGAGTTGCCGGACGACCAGTTGAAAAACGGCAGGCATCGGCGGGCCGATCCAGTCCGCGGCGTTTTCGGTCGGCGCACCAAGTCGCCATAGATTGGGATTCCGGTTACCATATCCGGTGGATCGCTTTCCGACCCCCGACGCATTAACTGGCGGTCAAACTCATCCTGTTAGGCTTCGAACAAAGCCGAATAAGAGCTAAAAACAGGGTAGTCGTGTGTATCAGTATCCGGGTCTCCCGGCGCATCCGTTCGAGGCGCTGACGACGGAGTTTTTCGAACACCGGTCATGCCGTGCGGCTGGAGCAGGCTGCCATGACTGAGACATTTCCGCGGCTTGCCGATGTAGAAAAGGCTATCCTCGCCGACGAAATCGGCCTGGAGACAGGTATTTACGGCCAGTACCGGTTGAAGACGTCCTACCAGCCGATCTTCAGGCGCGAGGGAGCGAATCTCGCCCTGTTTGCGCTTGAGGCCCGCTTGGCGCCGCAACTTGCCGGCAAGCAGATCACTGCCGCCGAATTCTTCGAACAGGTCGCGCCTGACGACCGGCGTTTCGTGGAAACCCTCTCCAGGGTTCTCCACCTGCGCAATCATCGCAACATCGGCGTCGACAACGTTGCAAACCTCAGGCTTTACCTGACGATCGACCCAGATCTCGACATGCGCGACCAGGGCGTCGGATCGCTGGATTCGATCGCCAGGATTGCAGAAGAAGCCGATTTGTCGCCGGCCATGATCATCTGCGAAATCCTCGATGCGCCCGAACTCCCGATGGACGGGCTTGCAGGCATCGCCAACGAACTCAGCTGCTGCGGCATGCAGATCTCCATCGCCGCCTTCAGGGCCGGAAAATCGGCCATCGACCGCGTCACGCTGATTGGCCCCAACGTCATCAAGATCGATGGAGCCTGGTTTCGTGGCGTGCAGGACAAAGCCGAAACGGCCAGGCTATTCCCGGCGGTCCTGACCGCATTCAAGGGCCTTGGTGCGAAACTTCTGGTGCAAGGCATCGAAACGTCGTCCGAATTGGAGGCCGCGCTCGACGCGGGCGCCGACTATCTGCAAGGGCGGCTGTTGGCCGGCCCGGCTCTGGTCGGCACGGTTGTCGACGACAGCCCGCGTCCGGTCGCGAGGCTGCTTGCACGGGAGGATCGCAAGATCGTTCCGTTTGGCCGACACCGGAAAGGCTGACGCTGGCGCGCCGTTCACTACCGTTGTGCGCCGGAACAGGCTGGCGGCACTGCAGACGCAAAAAAGGCGGGACTGATCCCGCCTTCCGCTGCTTGGTAGCCTGATCGTAACATGCTCGGTTCCGGTATCGGCAGCAATCCGCTACGTCGATTTCCGGTTCGTCATCATGCGTTCGCGCGCTCTTGGCGCGGCCGCCAGTACATCCGTGACTTGCCGCGCGCTTCCGGTCAAACCGGGGCGCGCGATAAAATCAGGCTGCCTTGCTGAGAGACCCAGCGGACGACTTGCCGGTGCGGCGGTCCTGCTCGATCTCGAAGTTGATTTTCTGGCCTTCAACGAGGTTCGTCATGCCAGCGCGCTCGACAGCGGAAATGTGGACGAAAACGTCCGCGCCGCCGTTGTCCGGCTGAATGAAGCCGAAGCCCTTGGTGCTGTTGAACCACTTAACGGTGCCAGTAGCCATATGCGTATTCCTTACAAAGTTTGCAACGTGGTAAGTCCGACAAAGAAAGCCGGACCGGTTGGTATCGAGATTTTGGAGATAGACGTCAGCAAACGCGGGTTCCGCGGGGCCACTAGATCGATCGGCCGAAATATCAACGGAACGCATATAAGCCGGATAGCCAGCCAACACAAGGGGCGAACGGAAATTATTCCTCGGCTCGGGATTGCGGATGACGCGACGCGGACTAGATGCTGGCCATGAAACAGTTTGCGCCGCCGCTCGTATATTAATGTGACGCCGTCCGAAAAGGGAGGTTGGTGATGATGAGATTTCTGCTTGCGGCAACCGTATTTCTTTCGGCAATGCCGGCACACGCGATCACGCGCTACAACTCGACGAGCATGAGGTGCGACGAGGTGAGGGCCACCATCCGGCGGGATGGTGCGGCGATCATGCGTTACCGTTCGCAACGCAATCCATCCCTGCAACTCTATGGCCGCTATGTGCGAGACGATCGCTTCTGCCAGCAGGAGGAGATGGCCGAAACCGTCTTCATTCCTTCCGCCGACCGCAAATCCTGCCCGGTCTATGAGTGCAAGACATTCGACTTCGACGATGATTTCCCAATTCTGAGGTTGCGGCGCGACTGAGCCTGGCAAGCTGCCTCAGAACCCGAAAGCTGCCTGCGCCGGTGGCGGCGGGCCGACGCGTACGCCTTCCATCTTGAGCAATTTTTCCTTTGTGGTGCTGCCGCCTGGTGCTGAAAAACCGCCGATCTTGTTGCCCGCCGCGAGGATCCGGTGGCATGGCACCACAATCGGCACCGGGTTCTGGCCAAGCGCCTGGCCGGTGTCGCGCGCCTCGCCGGGATAGCCGGCGCGGGCCGCCAGCTCACCATAGGTGACGGTCTCGCCAAACCCGAGCTTGCGGGCCGCGTCGTAGATCGCGAGCCGGAAGGCGTCGACGCCCCCAAGATCAACGGGCACTTCAGAGAAATCGACCTGCTCGCCGGCCGCATAGCGTTTCAGTATCTGGACGATGTCCGCGACCCATGCCGGTGGCGAAGCCTCGGTGCCGTCGACCGTGCGGCGCTGCAGTCGCCGCTCGGTCGCAGCGCGGTCATGCGAAGGCAATTGCAGCTGGGTCAGGCCGTTCTCGCTCCAGGCAATGCCGAGCCATCCGAGCGGCGTTTCGAAGACGTGGTAGTTTTGCGAAGTAGACATGGCAAATTCCCGACGATCTGATTGTTTATCATGAACCGAGCCGGCGGCACAAATCAAGAACGCCGACCGGATTCGCATACTCGGTAATCTAGGGTTTGCTGGCGCTTTGCGACACCCGATTCCAGACATGTTGCTGACATTGGGGGCATGATGTAAGGAGGTCTGGGCGGAAGCGGCTGATTTGTGGTGGATGTGAGGGGGCGCTTTGCCCGAACTTCGAGTTTTCCTGGCGGTTGGCGCCGTGTTTTCGTCGATCGGATTGTCGGGCTGTACGTCGACGTCCACCGGCGACAACGTATCGGCAAGCCTCGCCATGGCCTCGAGTGCCGACCTGGCGCTGCCCGACACTGTTTCGGTGGTGCCGACTTCCTTCGCGCCCAATGCCGACGCTCCGTCAGCCTTCGCCGCTACCGCCAAGGTAGCCCCAGCGGTCGAAGCGAATGCAACTGTTGCCGGCGCGATGCCTGAGGCGGCTGACGCCAAAACGCCGGTGGCCGCAACCCGGACCGCCGCAGCGGGCGTCCAGGTGGCCGCAATCGACGCCAAGGCGGCGCCCGCGGATGCCAATGTGACGGCGACGCCGGCAGTTTTCACGCCCAATTCTTTCGTCAAGGCCGAAGCGCCGGCCAGCGATCTCGACGGCCTGATCGCCAAATATGCGGCGGTCTACGAGGTGCCGGTCGACCTGGTGCGGCGCGTCGTCAAGCGCGAGAGCACCTTCAATCCCAAGGCCTACAATCGCGGCCATTGGGGCCTGATGCAGATCAAGCACGCGACGGCGCGCGGCATGGGCTACAACGGCCCGGCAAAAGGCCTGCTCGATGCCGAGACCAATCTCAAATATGCGGTGAAATATCTGAAGGGCGCCTGGCTCGTCGCCAACGGCAATGACGATCTGGCGGACCGGCTTTACCAGCGCGGCTATTATTACGACGCCAAACGCAAGGGCCTGCTCGACGAGACGGGGCTTGGCAAGGACCGGCGCCGGCGCATGACGCCGCCCACCTGACCCACAAAAAGGGCGGCCGCTACAGCGCCGCGCGTCTTTTCAGACGCGCAAAGCTCGCTGTAGCACTTTGATTTTCTGCATAATTTTGTCCTTAAATCGATTCCGATTTGAGGAATTATGCGAGTTGCCGCGCTTTCGCTGTCAGGACCAGAACGTTCAGTTCTTCAGCGCGTCGGCTGCAGGCTTCTTGACGGTCTTGCCGTCAGCTGCGGGCTTGCCCGAAACGATCTTGCGCAGGATCGAGCCGGTGGAGCTGTGGTCGAGTTGCTGCGCCGTCTGGTTCACGCGGGGCGCCTCGGGATATTGAAGCGTCGCGGCGAAATCGCCGGCGAAAGCAGCGCCCGAGGTGGCGGCAAGAGCGGCAAGCACGAGAGCAATCTTCTTCATGGTCTTTCTCCGTTGGCGGCGTTCAAAATATGTACGTGTACGCTGCAACGTACATATACGAGCCGTTTCGCGTGCCTACAATAGAAAATCGTACGCGTACAAAATTTTTTCGAACAACCTTTCGTGATGGAAAATGGGAGTGGGAAGGACTGCCGCGCCGGCGCAATCAGCCTCGCCGCTTCGGCGTCCCTCGGAGGCGGGGGAAAGAGGAGAAGAAAAGAGAGGGGGAGGGGTTTCCGGTATCGTCACGCCGCCGATTATACGGCGGCCAGTTGCCCCGTGGAAAAGCCGGTCAGCAGGATTTCGCGCCTGCCGTCAGCGGCCCGGCCCCTTCGGTTCGCACTGCGGTCAACGCGAGCTCAATGACGGTCTCGGCATAGTGCTTGTGGTCGCCGAACGAATATTGCGGGAAAGTGATCATCGCCGAGATGGCGCCGTGCACGGTGGTCCACAGGAAGGTGGTGATGGCGTGCTCGTCGCCTTTCAGCAGGCCGGCCTCCAGACAGGCCAGCACGCAATTGCGCATCGACAGCAGCGCCGGATTGTTCTTCTCCAGTTCGGCCGCCGTTTCAGCGTCGTGTTCGTGGGCCTTGGGCGTCATGAAGATGGTTCGGTATTCGTTGGGGTTCTCGCGGCCGAAGGCTGCGAATTCACGCATGCCGTGGCGCAGCGCGTCGAGCGGCTCGGCAGGCTGGTTGCGCCCGGCGCGCTCGGCCAGCTGCGCAAACGCATCCTCGGCCAGCGCGATCAGGATCTCCTGCTTGTCGGCAAAATAGGAATAGACCGACATCGGCGCATAACCGACGCGCTTGGCCAGCTTGCGGATGGTCAGGCCTTCGTAGCCTTCCTCCTTGACCAGCGCGTGCGCTGCCGCGACCAGCTCTGAGCGTAACTCGGCCTTCTGACGTTCGCGGCGGGTCTGAACGGTGATCGGCATTTCTCCCCGGCGGCCTATTCTTTTTTCGTACCTGCACGAATTATATACGCCGTACGGGCGGGCAACAAGTTGAAGCTATTCGACGCGCCGTGAAAAGGATTGACGCAACGTAAGGAGCTAGGCCGGCTGGTGAATTCGCCGGTGGGTAGAATAACAGCCAAAATCGGTACGGGTAAAAGGCAGCGAAACAGTGTTTTATAACAGTTGTGACGCGGCAAACTATCATTTGCGAATTTATTTGATACATTTGCATTGGGGAAGGCTTGGGAGCACGCATGGGATGTCGAACGCGAAAGTACTGATCAACACGCAAGCGGGAACGATTGAGCTTGAGGGTGAGGACTCCTTCGTCCGCACCTATCTGGATAAGCTCATACCCATCATAGAGCGCGCCCGCTTCGGCGCCGGAACGATCATTGCAAATGGCGAGGTGATCGCGCCCGACGCGGAGGGCATGCCGAAGGCGCGCACCAGGCGCCGGGTGGCGCCGACGCCGATGGGCGAATCCTGCCGCGACCGGGTGAAGCGGCTGCGCGACGAAGGCTTTTTCGCCGAGCGCCGCGGCATCAGCGACATCGTGCACGGGCTGGAAGCTCGGGGCCACGCCCACAACGTCAACCAGGTGGGCGCAGCGCTTACCACCATGTTCGAGCGCCACGAGATTCAGCGCACGCCGGTGGAGGGCAAATTCAAGTATCACTGGGACCACCGGTCGCAATCGGCAGCCGCTTAGAGCGAAAGCGCCTTTGTTCTGAAGCGTCATTTCCGCTCTAACCCGTTGTTTTGGCGCATGATGTTATCCAAAAAATCTGCAACTTTTTGGCATCATGCTCTAAGCAGCGCTGCCGCTCTCGCGCGGCCAGGCGCTCAGCCATCGACAAAGCCGCCATCCCGTGCCTCGTGCGGGATGGTCCAGCCGAAATAGACTTCCGCCTCGACGATCCTGCCGCCGCGAACGGTGAGGATCTCGGTGTTGCGGAAGCGTTTTCCCGTGGTGCCCGTGCCTTCATAGGTGACGAAGACGCGGTCGCCCTCCTGCACCAGGTGCTTGTATTCGAAGCCCGAAATCGTCTCGCTGTTCGGCCAGCAGCGCTCGAAATAGGTTTTTCGGTCGATGCGGTTGTCGAGCGGGCTGGTGAAATGGAAATCGTCGGCGATGACGGCCTCGATCGCGGCGCGGTCCTTGTCGACATAGGCCTGGTAGGATTTTTTGGCGATAGCGATTGGATCACTGGACATTTTTGGGCCTCCTTCGAGGGGAAACAGCCGGGCAGGGGCGTGGGTTCCAGGTGGGATGCTGCCTCGTTTGAAAACGCCCCCTCTCCGTCTCGGCTTCGCCTCGACACCTCTCCCCCGCTTCGCAGGGGCGAGGAACCCAAGCTGGAGAAGCGCTGGCATCGCGGCAGCGGTTCCTCGCCCCCACGAAGCGGGGGAGAGGTGTCGAGGCGAAGCCGAGACGGAGAGGGGGTCCTTTCATCAGCACAAGCTTCTCCATTGCCACGCCCGCTTTCGCGTCTGGCCATTGAAAGAAAGGTGGGAAGCGGGGCGCTGGGTCAGCACCTCGTAAGTAAGTAATCTGGCGCCTTCCCAGCGCCCCGCCGGCGTTTTCATCGGACCTTCCGGTATGCACCGGTGGTTTCTACGTGTCAGCGCCAGATCATACCGCGCCTGGTTCCCGTCAACGCGGGAAATCGTAGAGACTCCGGGACAGCCCCCCGTCTCCACGGCCACGTTAGCCGCTTGCCCGAAGCGCCGGTTCCTCCCCGCAAACCACCGTCATGATCGGCGTTCCCGCAGGAGAAACTGCCGATGAGTGTGCGGCAGCGGCAAAGGGGTGTGGACAAAACAAAATGAAAGACTGCTGACAGATGCTGACAATGTGGGGATGGCTGGACTGGCGGGCTGGTTGGTTCTGCACCGCTTTCGTACTGCCGACCTGTCACAGCATGGATTCCCGACACTCTCCGCTCGTTCCTCGCTCACGAGGTCGGGAATGACGGGTGTGTTTAACCCACGTCGCCAAATTTGCGAGGCCGCAGAGGCTCTCGCCGTATAACTCTGCATTGACGTTTTTGCGTCGTCCCAAAACGAAATCCGTCATTCCCGACCTCGTGAGCGAGGAACGAGCGGAGAGTGTCGGGAATCCAGCCTTGAACGAGGTCGCAGCGGTTCAGGACGAGAGGGTTTCAACAGCAGGCGTGTTTTCTGCACCGTTCTATCCATCGCGAACGTCACGGCATGGATCCCCGGGTCTACGCGACGGCCTTCGCTCCTGCTCCGCCCGTGGATGACGAAGGGAAGGATGTCGCCGTCAATCGCCAACGTTGGTGATCTGCGCAAAACCTCTCGACCTCGTCATCCTCGGGCTTGACCCGAGGATCCATGCCGTGACGGTCATGACAGGAGCGGTGGGCAGGACGCGCATCGTCTGGTCTCCCGAAAATCGATTCCGATTTCCGGGCCGATGCATTAGACCTGTGCCCTCAGCAGGGAGGACGACGATGGACTGGAAACTGCCGCGCGAGGGTGGCTGCCGCTGCGGGCGGGTGCGCTTTGCCGTGACTGCGCCACCGCTCGCCACCACCGCCTGCCACTGCACCGGCTGCCAGAAGATGAGTTCCTCGGCCTATTCGCTGTCGGCCGCCATTCCCGCCGAGGGTTTTGCGGTGACCGCGGGCGAGCCGGTGATCGGCGGGCTGCACGGGCCGGACGCGCACCATTATTTCTGTCCCCACTGCATGTCGTGGATGTTCACCAGGGCCGAGGGCATGGACTGGTTCGTCAACATCAGGCCGACCATGCTCGACGACACGAGCGGCTTTGCGCCCTTCATCGACACCTTTGCGGGGGAAAAACTGGCCTTTGCCCAAACCGGCGCGGTGCACAGCTTCGAAACCCTGCCGCCGATGGACGCGTGGGAAGGGCTGATGGGGGAGTACAAGGTGTGGGTGGGGTGAGGGTGTTTCTTCCATAACAGAAAAAACGGGCTTATCCGCTTCCCAAAACCTTAACGGCGATGAGAGTGTCCAAGCTTTTATTAGATAGTTTGCATGTATTGCTGAATTGAAAGGGCTTAAATCGTATCTGGATAATCATCTTCACCTATGCAAACCTATAAAAGGAATGCGTAGGAAGGGGCAACATAGATGCGCTACAAGAAATTTGAAATAAAGAATTTCAAAGGAATTAGAAACGCTACTTTGGAATTCGACCCTTTTGGAAATGCAAGAGTTTACTCTTTGGTTGGATTAAATGAAAGTGGGAAGACAACAATTCTGGAAGCAATTCATAGTTTCTCCCCAGATGCAGATACGCAAATAGTGGTTGGGTCTGTTTCTACTATTGAAGAACAGAGGCGCCAGAGAGTTCCAAAAGACAAAATATCCGACTTTACCGGTGATATTTCTATATCTGCTGCACTTACGATGGATAAAGGAGACAAGGATAAGATAATAACCTTCTCAAGGAATAAGGGTATCACTATTGATCCCGCATGTTTGACCGATGAGTTTACCTACTCACGAATACAACGCTACAAGGATGGCGATTTTGTTGGTCCATTCCGAGGATGTTCGCTGAATCTGAAAGTCAGGAGTGGAAAGCAGAAGACACTTAGAGATCCAGATTGGAAATCTGAGGAGATGCCAATTCTAAACTATATTGAATCATTATTTCCAGTTATTGCTTACTTTCCAACGTTTATATTTGATTTTCCGGATAAAATATTTTTATCTGATCGTCATGTTAATAAGGTAAATGATTTTTATAGAAAGCTTTTTCAAGATATACTTGACTATGATGGTAGAGGACATAGCATTAAAACTCATATATTAGAAAGGATAGGGAAGGATGAGTATAAAGTTGAATTTTTCTTGTTTTTTCCTATTTATACGAAATCAAACGAATCTGAAAAAATAAAACAAGTAGTTGATAGGGCTGCTCGCGCGGTAACAAATGTTGTTTTTGAAAGGTGGAATAAGATATTTGGAGAAGATATATCTGGAAAGGAGGTTGTAATAG
Organism: Neomesorhizobium albiziae; assembly: GCF_900114255.1. Lineage (GTDB taxonomy): Bacteria > Pseudomonadota > Alphaproteobacteria > Rhizobiales > Rhizobiaceae > Neomesorhizobium > Neomesorhizobium albiziae. The sequence continues at coordinate 163,455 of NZ_FOSL01000006.1, forward strand.
AATTTACGCTTTCTGAGGCTCCGGATATAGTTAAGGATGGTGTAAAGAAAGAGAAGAGTACGGATCATGATATTTACATTGAGTTTTTTGTAAAGGATGGAGTTAAGAGGTTTCCGATTAAAGATCGTTCTCTAGGATTCCGGTGGTTTTTTTCCTTTCTCCTTTTTACACAGTTTCGGGCAGCGCGAAATGATGATCGGGCAATATTATTTCTCTTGGATGAACCCGCCTCAAATTTGCATGCAGCAGCACAGCAAAAACTTATCGACAGCTTCCCTGAGATTGCTCGCAACCCTCATACGCTCATTTATTCAACCCACAGTCACTACATGATCAACCCGCATTGGCTGGAGCAGACGATCGTCATCAAAAACGACCCTGTCGATCAATTTAGTTCGATTATGCAACAAGCATCGGTCGATGAGGATGCTTATGATGTTCAAGCGGTTCCCTATCGACGCTTTGCTACAGAACATCCGAAGAAAACCAGCTATTTTCAACCGGTTATCGATAGATTGGATGTTGTCCCGTCGAGGTTTGATATGGATAGGGCCAGCGTCATATTAGAGGGAAAGTCAGACTATTTTATTCTTGAATATTTTGCCAAGGTTCATTGGTCGAAGCAGCTTCGGTTGCTACCTGGGTTAGGAGCAGGAACACTGGACGCTCTTATTGCGATAAGCAGGGGATGGGGACTGCCGGTTAGAGTAATGCTCGACTCTGATTCTGCTGGTGTGAAAGAGCGGGAACGGTATCTGACCTTGCTTGGACTATCCGATCAAGAAGTCTTCCTGATTGGAGACATTTCAGGTGCAAAAGAAATCGAGAAGATACTAGCGCCGGCTGATCTTGCGCTTATCGGATCGCACGTTGGCTCAACGAAGCTTCCTTCAAAGAAGCAGATACTTTCGTTCTTTCAGACATCATTGGCCAGCAAGACTAAGGTCAAGCTGACAAGTGAATGCGAGGCAACGGCGGGTGCAATTTTGGATGAACTGGAGAAGAGGTTATCGTCGGCGTGACTCCGGAAACGACACGCGGCAGTGTTTCGGCCTGAAACGACAAGGGGACGCTGCCCCTCACCTGCCTGCCGGCATCCTCTCCCCGTGAACGGGGAGAGGAAAGCTAATCACGCTCAGAAATACTCCTGCAGCGGGCGCACTTCGAGGCTGCCTGCCTTGAGTGCTGCGATGGCTTCGGCCACCGCGCCCATGCCGGCGAGCGTGGTGTAATACGGCACCTTCTGCATCAGCGTGGCGCGGCGCAACGATTTGGAGTCCGACACCGCCTTCTGGCCGTCCGTCGTGTTGAAGACGATCTGCACCTGGCGGTTGCGGATGGCGTCCTCGATGTGCGGGCGGCCCTCCAGCACCTTGTTGATCTTTTCGGCGACGATGCCGTTTTCGGCGAGGAAGCGCTGGGTGCCCGAGGTGGCGATCACCTTGAAGCCCTGCGAGGCCAGCCGCTGCACCGCCGGCAGCACGCCCGCCTTGTCCTCGTCGCGCACCGAGACGAACAGCGCGCCGTCGCGCGGCAGGTCGACGCCGGCGCCGAGCTGGCTCTTGGCGAAGGCCAGCGCGTAATCGTAGTCCAGCCCCATCACCTCGCCTGTGGAGCGCATTTCGGGCCCGAGCAGGATGTCGACGCCGGGGAAGCGGGCAAACGGGAACACCGCTTCCTTGACCGCGATGTGCGGGCGCTTCGGCTGCAGCGGCAGGCCGCCATAAGCGGCGAAGGCGGCATCCAGCGTTTCGCCGGCCATGATGCGCGCGGCGATCTTGGCGATCGGCTTGCCGATGGTTTTTGCCACGAACGGCACGGTGCGCGAGGCTCGCGGGTTGACCTCGAGGATGAAGATGGTGCCGTCCTGGATGGCGAACTGCACGTTCATCAGGCCGCCGACATTGAGCGCCTTGGCAAGGCTTGCCGTCTGGCGCTCCAGCTCGGCGACGGTGTCGGGGGCAAGCGTGTGCACCGGCAGCGAGCAGGCGCTATCGCCCGAATGGATGCCGGCCTCCTCGATATGCTCCATGATGCCGGCGACGAAGGTATCCTTGCCGTCGCACAGGCAGTCGACATCGACCTCGATGGCGCCCGACAGATAGGTGTCGAAGAGCAGCGGGTTCTTGCCCAGCAGCGTGTTGATCTGGCCGGTCTTGTCGTTGGGGTATTTCTGCTTGATGTCTTCCGGCACCAGGCCGGGCACGGTGTCGAGGAGGTAGCTCTGCAGCATGCCCTCGTCGTGGATGATCTGCATGGCGCGGCCGCCCAGCACATAGGAGGGGCGCACGACCAGCGGGAAGCCGAGCTCGGAGGCGACGAGGCGGGCCTGCTCGACCGAATAGGCGATGCCGTTCTTCGGCTGCTTGAGGTTGAGCCGGGTGAGAAGCTTCTGGAAGCGGTCGCGGTCCTCGGCAAGGTCGATCATGTCGGGCGAGGTGCCCAGGATCGGGATGCCGGCGGCTTCGAGGGCGGCGGCGAGCTTCAGCGGCGTCTGGCCGCCGAACTGCACGATGACGCCGACCAGTTCGCCTGATGCCTGTTCGGCGCGCAGGATCTCCAGCACGTCCTCGGCCGTCAGCGGCTCGAAATAGAGCCGGTCGGAGGTGTCGTAGTCGGTGGAGACCGTCTCCGGGTTGCAGTTGATCATGATCGATTCATAGCCGGCCTCGGCCAGCGCGAAGCAGGCGTGGCAGCAGCAATAGTCGAACTCGATGCCCTGGCCGATGCGGTTTGGGCCGCCGCCGAGGATGACCACCTTCTTGCGCGACGAGACCTGCGCCTCGTCGGCGAGGCTGCCGGCGAACGGCACCTCGTAGGAGGAGTACATGTAGGCGGTGGGCGAGGCGAATTCGGCGGCACAGGTGTCGATGCGCTTGTAGACGGGGTGGACGCCGAGCTTTTCGCGCAGTCCGTGGACCGCCTGCGGCTCGCTGCGGGTCAGCGAGGCAAGGCGGGCGTCGGAGAAGCCCATGGCCTTCAGCATGCGCAGGTTTTCGGCATCCTGCGGCAAGCCGTGCTCGCGGATGCGCTCCTCCATGGCAAGGATGCCGCCGATCTGTTCGAGGAACCACGGGTCGATGCGGCACATGGCGTGCACGTCTTCGAGCGAGGTGCCCATGCGGATCGCCTGCGCCACCATGCGCAGCCGGTCGGGCGTCGGCGTGCCGAGTGCGGCGCGAATGGCGTTGCGGTCGTCGGGGCCGCCGGCTGGGGAGAGGCCGGGAATCTCGATCTCGTCCAATCCCGTAAGGCCTGTTTCGAGGCCACGCAGCGCCTTCTGCAGGGACTCCTGGAAGGTGCGGCCGATGGCCATGACCTCGCCGACCGACTTCATGGCGGTGGTGAGCACCGGCTCGGCGCCGGGGAATTTCTCGAAGGCGAAGCGCGGGATCTTGGTCACGACATAGTCGATGGAGGGCTCGAACGAGGCGGGCGTCGCGCCGCCGGTGATGTCGTTGTCCAGTTCGTCCAGCGTGTAGCCGACCGCGAGCTTGGCGGCGATTTTGGCAATCGGGAAGCCGGTGGCTTTCGAGGCAAGCGCCGAGGAACGCGAGACGCGAGGGTTCATCTCGATGACAACCAGGCGACCGTCGGCGGGGTTGACGGCGAACTGCACGTTGGAGCCGCCGGTCTCCACCCCGATCTCGCGCAGCACCGCGATCGAGGCGTTGCGCATGATCTGGTATTCCTTGTCGGTGAGCGTCAGCGCCGGCGCGACGGTGATGGAATCGCCGGTGTGCACGCCCATCGGGTCGATGTTCTCGATCGAGCAGATGATGATGCAGTTATCGGCTTTGTCGCGCACCACCTCCATCTCGTATTCCTTCCAGCCGAGCACCGATTCCTCGATCAGCACTTCGGTGGTGGGGGAGGCGTCGAGGCCGCTACTGACGATGTCGTAGAATTCGGCGCGGTTGTAGGCGATGCCGCCGCCGGTGCCGCCGAGCGTGAAGGAAGGGCGGATGATCGCCGGCAGGCCGACGGTGTCGAGCGCCTGCGCGGCTACGCCCAAGGCGTGGCTCATATAGCGTTGCTTGCGGTCGCCTTCGCCGAGGTTCCAGCGGGTCTCGAGCGCGTCGAGCGCTGCGTCGAGATCGGCGGGAGCGGCGGCCTTCAGGCTGGCGCGTTCGGCCTCGTGCTTGCGGCGGTCCTCTTCCTTGACGGCGGTGGCGTTGGCCAGCATCGACTTCGGCGTTTCGAGCCCGATCTTCTTCATCGCCTCGCGAAACAGGGCGCGGTCCTCGGCCTTGTCGATCGCCTGCGCGTCGGCGCCGATCATCTCGACATTGTAGCGCTCCAGCACGCCCATGCGGCGCAGCGACAGCGCGGTGTTGAGCGCGGTCTGGCCGCCCATGGTGGGCAACAGCGCGTCAGGGCGCTCGCGGGCGATGATCTTGGCGACCACCTCGGGGGTGATCGGCTCGATATAGGTGGCGTCGGCCAGTTCCGGGTCGGTCATGATGGTGGCCGGATTGGAATTGACCAGGATGATGCGGTAGCCCTCCGCCTTGAGAGCCTTGCAGGCCTGGGTGCCGGAATAATCGAACTCGCAAGCCTGGCCGATGACGATGGGGCCGGCCCCGATAATCAGGATCGACTTGATGTCGGTACGTTTCGGCATGCGTTGTTCCGTCGGCTTTGCGCTTGCGCGAACAACCGGGACGGAACTCTCCACATTTACGCGCTGACGCGTCGCGGAGCCCCGGCCGGTGGCGCAGAAGAGATTCTGTTGTCAGGCTAGGAGGGCCTTATAGGGAAGCAAGGCGGCTTAGGGAACCCCGGAAATTGCAGGTATCGCGGCCCTGGGACCAGTCGTTGTGGAAACCGTCATTTGGCAGAGATGTTCAGTGTATAAAATCGCAATTTATTAAAGAATTGCGCACTTGTTAGTTTAATTGAAGAAATTCTGCGATCATGCCATAGTTATTCCAAATTTTATCTGTTTATTTAAAGTAAGTGGAGGCGCTAAATGGTTGATATCCGCACTTACGCCGAAGTCGAAAATGTAGTCCGTCAGCGGCTGGCGAAGACACGGCCCGAAATTGAAACCTCGCTTGGCCATATTGCCCGCGGCAACCCCCTGGCGTCCGAGCCAAGTCCGATACGGCGCGTGAACCGCTTGCAGGCCAAGGCCGACCTGTCGCGCGACGAAGCGCAAATTATCGCGGCCGCAATCGACATGGCTTCGGCCAAGGACAGCAAGGCCGAGGCAGCGAAGGCGGCCGGACCGGAAGCGATCCTCGGTTCAACCCTCGATTTCGTCGGCATAGCTTTTCTGGAGCGGGGACGTCGCGCGGCCGATGCGGTGGGGCGCGTCGCCTTCCGCAAGGAAAGGCCGCAAGGCTCCGGATTTCTGGTTGGGCCCCGGCTCTTTCTCACCAACCATCATGTGATTTCGACGCCGGCCGATGCGGCGCGCTTCCAGGTTCAATTCGATTATGAATATGACCGCTTCAACCGCCCGCGCGCATCAACGGACTTCGTCTTCGATCCCGATTTTTGCTTTGTCAGCGATGGGATCGAAGGACTGGACTACACGTTGATCGGTCTGGGGGAAAGGCGCGCGGGCGCGCGGCAGCTTGATGAATTCGGCTTCATTTCGCTTTCCGACGCCGGCGACAAGCACATGCTGGGTGAGATCGCCAATGTGATCCAGCACCCCGACGGGCGGTTCAAAGAAGTGGTGCTGCGCGAAAACCACCTGGTTGCGCGCGATGAAACGCTCCAGGTGCTGCACTATGTGGCCGACACCGAACAAGGCTCGTCCGGCTCTCCGGTATTCAACAACGAGTGGGAGCCGATCGCGCTGCATCATTGGGCAGGCCCATGGCGGGAAGTGATGGGTAAGGACGGCCAGCCATTGTCTCGCGAGATCAACGAAGGAATCCGCATAAGTGCAATCGTGCGCGATCTGCGCGACCGCGTGGCAGGCTTGAAAGGCTCGACAAGGACGATGGTCGTGAAGGCGCTGGCGCTTTGGGAGGAGACCGCTCGTAGTATGGGCGAGGCCGCGGCTCCGGTAACGCCAGCCGCCGGCGGCAACGCCGCTCCGAACGCTCGCATCGCCGAAGAGCCCGCAACGCCCGGTGCGCGGACAAATGCAGATGGCTCGGTCACTTGGACCTTTCCGATCGAAATCAGTGTCAGAGCGCCGCTGGCGAGCCTTCCGGCAATCATCGAGAGTGAGCCCCTCGCAACAATTGCGCCGAAGGGCGGCGGTGTCGGGCGAGCGGAGGCAGCGAAATGGCAGAAGGAAGACTTCAGCGACCGCGGCGGCTACGAGCCGGGCTTCATTCCAGGTTTCGTGCTGCCCCTGCCAAATCATGACGCGGCGCCGGGCCGGGCGGCGCGCAATCTGCTGGCTAACGCCGGCAATGACCAGTTCGAGCTACGCTACCATCATTTTTCGATCGTCATGAATGCCGATCGGCGGCTCGCCTATTTCACTGCCTGCAACATCGATGGTTCTCGAACCAAAGCGATCAACCGTGAAGACAAGACAGTGATCGACGACCCGACGTTGAAGGATCTTGGCGTGGAATCAATCGGAGCGGAAGGAGCCGAAGCGAGCGACGATTTCAGCCCGGATCGCCGGATTGACCTCAACGAGCAGATTTACAGGCCTTTCTACGAAAAGCAGAAGGTGCCCGGCTTTCCGGACGCGCAATCCAAGGAGCGCATCGCTCGCATGTTCCAAAAGGGCCATATCATCATGCGCGGCGATCCCGCCTGGGGAACGAGCGACGAGGCTCTGGCGGCGGAGCATGACACGTTCTTTTATACCAATGCCGCTCCGCAGGTTGGGTTCTTCAACCAGGGCAGCGCCCTCAACAGGCCTGGCAGCAAAGGCAAGTTGCGCTGGCGCGCGGTGGAGACATATGTGCTGCGCAATGCGGTGACGATGCGTGGGCGGATAACTGTCTTCGCGGGGCCGGTGTTCCGCGAGGACGACCCCCCATACCGTTTCGACAGCCGCATTCCGTTGAAGTTCTGGAAGATTGCGGCGTGGAGCGATGGCTCCAATCTGCGTTCGATAGGGCTTGTTGCCGACCAGAAGCCAGTTCTCGAGGTGATGCCGGAAGGTTTCGATTCACAAGCCGAGGCTTTCGACGACCCCCTGGAACTGGCGCGGGTCTCGGAGTTCCTTTCGACGGTGGCGGAAATCGAACAGCTGACCGGTCTGGATTTCGGGACCGCACTTCGCGAGGCCGATATTCGCGCCGGTTCCGAGGCGGTCGGCGTTGCGGCGCAGACACTGAAACCGGAGGCGTTGAGCGTCGCGTTGAAACTGCCGAAGACAGCAGACGGAAGGCGAGCGAGCAAGCGGCGGAAGAAATCTCCTGGCTGAGTTGCGTGCCTATAGCGGGTTGGTGAATCCCGGAAACAATGTCGGGATTGGTAAAGCCCCAGCGGATCGCAAAATCTCGCTGGCGGCCGCCAAGTTTGCCGCCACGCCGGGGCAGATACCGTAACCGCGGGGCAGCGAAGAGAGAATGACCAAAGTATTGCCAGAGAATTCATTTTGAACGAACATCGCAAGACTGCGCCTCCCGAATAATTTCGAAACAGTGATGGTGTTCAGTTGGCGGTACTTGGGCGAGGAAACAGTTTTCGCGATGTCCGCGAATGGTACAGCCGGATAATCGTTCTCGAACGGCAGGTTTGTCTTGTCGAGACGAACGAGGATCCTTCGCGGCCAATCGGAACGGCGTTTCTCGTCGGGCCGGATTTGCTGCTGACCGCGCATCATAATTTGTCCTACTGGGCGCAACAGTCACCGGATACGAGACCACAATCGCAACGTTCCCCGCCAGTCCGGGTTCGGTTCGGATTTGCGGTGTCCACGGGCAATGGCGAAGTTGCAACGGGCGAACGTTTCCTGCTGGCCGAGAAGGACTGGCTGTTTGCCGCACCTGCCGTAGGTTATTACGCCAGCGGACCGGATCGCATCGCAGCGCCGGACGGCGTGGGCAGCGAGGACCTGGCGCTGCTGAGACTGGCCGGCGAGGCCGGCCGCATGAAGCCGGAAGGCACGGACAATGTGCGCGGCTGGATCGATATCAGGCAGGCCAACAGGAACCCCGAACCGGGATCGTCACTTGCCATCTTCCAGCACGCCAATGGGGGACCGCTGAAGGTTTCGGTGAACACGGAGTCCATCATCGGCTTCAACGAAGACAACAGCCGGCTGCTCTACCGGACAGATACGCTGCCGGGGGCGTCGGGCGGGCCATGCTTCGACGCCGACTGGAAGTTCCTGGCGATGCACCAGAGCACCTCGGCCAGAGACCGCAACTACAACATGGGAATCCCCTGTGCCTTCATCCTGGACTGGCTGGTCAAATACGGCTTCCAGGACCTGGTATCGCGGGAGCCGCCGGAAACGCCGGAGGTGACGATATCGCGCAGGGGTTTCGCGGATTCCAACCCGTTCCCCCTCGATCCCGACCTGCGCCGGCTGATGGAGCGCGGGGAGGGACAGCAGATCGAATTCAAGGAATGCGCGATAGAGCGCGGCCGGGACGGCAAGCCCAGGCCGGATACGAAACTGTCCGAGCGGCTGGTCAATTCGGTCGCCGCCTTCATGAACAGCGACCAGGGCGGCAATGTCATGATCGGCATCACCGACGACATGAAGGTCGTCGGTGTCGAGAATGAATATGCAATCGCCAACAAGCAGCGCCAGGACTGGAGCGGATACGAACTGTGGCTGAGCAACACCCTGCGGGGCAGGGTTGGCAAGAACGCAACGCAGGAGTTCACCATAGAACGCTACCGCGAAGCGGGGAAAGACATCTGCGTCATCCGCATCCGCCCGACCCGCTCGCCGGTCTGGGTCGACGGGAAGCTCTATGTGCGAAAGGGGCCTGAAAACATACCGCGCGTCGAAGACGAACTGTTCCATTACATGCGCTCGCGATGGCCCGCCCAGGTCGAGCGGCAAAGCGAGACGGCGCTGGAATGATATGAGCAAGCGAACCAACCGCCAGGCTGTCGTCCTGATCCACGGCATCGGCGAGCAACGGCCGATGGGAACGATCCGGCCATTCGTCAAGGCGGTGGCCGGAGCCAGCGGCGACGACGGCGCCTATTACAGCAAGCCCGATGCAATGTCCTCGCTGTTCGAGCTCCGCAAGCTGCAAGGCAGGGGCTCTCCGTCGACCGACTATTACGAATATTACTGGGCATACAATGTCGAGGGCACCAAGCTCTGGGACGTCGCGAAGTGGCTGTGGCAGCTGATCCGCAGGCCACGCAGGGACGTCCCCGACGGCCTTGGCGGCCTGTGGTTCACGTCGCGGCTGTTGTTGTTTGCGGTCGCCGTGTTGCTGATAGGCGGGTTCTTCGGCTCCGCCACGCGTCAATGGGCGGAACTGCCGAAATTCGGGCTCCCCTGGCTCGCCGGCACCATGGTGATCGGCATGGTCCAGTTCGTGATGGTCTCGTATCTCGGCGATGCGGCGCGCTACCTCAGCCCGCGCCCGCAAAACATCAAGCTGCGGCAGGTCATCAGAAGCGAAGGCATCACGCTGCTGAAGACCTTGCACGAGTCCGGCAAATATGACCGCATCATCCTGGTCGGGCACAGCCTTGGCAGCGTCATCGGTTACGATCTGCTTACCCATCTCTGGCAGGTCTACAACCAGAAGCTTCCAGCCATGAAGGAGGATGCCGAGGTCAAGCGGACGATGGGCGAGCGGATATGCGCCAACGCCACGCCGCAGCCGATTGTCCGGGATGCCCTGTCGAAGATCGGCGAGACGGTGGCGGCAGGCTGCAAGCCGGAATTCCTGTCCGATTTCCAGAAGCGCCAGAAGCAGGCGTGGTGCGAGCAACGCTACTACGGCAACCAATGGCTGATCACCGACTTCGTCACGCTGGGCAGCCCGCTTGCGCATGCCATGCTGCTTCTGGCCGACGGCAAGGGTGATTTCGACGACCGCAAGGCGCAACGCGAACTCGTCACGTGCCCGCCGGTCAAGGACGACATGGGGTATGGATACTGGCAAAAGATGGCGATCGACATCGGAGCGCCGCCCGGCAGGAAGGCCGCCTTGCGCTACAATCCCCTCATTCTCCACCACGCCGCGCCATTCGCGGTGACCCGCTGGACCAATCTCTACTTCCCGGTCCGCTTTGGCCTGTTCGGCGACGCCGTGGGCGGGCCGCTCGGCCCGGTGCTCGGCGGCGGGATAAGGGACATCGAGGTTTCGACGCGCCGGTGGAAAGGATTGGCGGGCCATACACTTTCCGCCCACACCAGCTACTGGCTGGGCTGCGACGCGCAGGTGGCAGCCGATGAAAGCGCACGGCCGCCATCGCTGCATGCATTGAAACGGGCGCTGTCGCTCGACGAATTGCGCAGCTTCGCCGCCAAGCCGCCAAAGCCGCCGGCGGCACAGGCTGCCCCGGCCGGCGGGCAACCCGACACACCGGCAGCCAACCCCCTGCCACCCGATGGGAAGGAGCCAGTGGGTCCATAGGACGCGAGATCGCTTCTGCGGGGTTTAGTCCTCCAGCGCGAACGAACCCGGCACGATTTCGCCCCCGCGTTCATATCTGGCCATGATCACGCCGGTCGAGGAGGTGGCCGAGCTTGCGAGCTTCAGTCCGGCCGGCATCGCGCCGGTGCTGAAAAGCCGTTTTCCCGGACCGAGCAGCAGCGGAAAGATCAGCAGGTTGAACTCGTCGACCATGTCGTTGGCCAGCAACGTCTGGATGAAATCGCCGGAGCCCTGGACCAGCAGATCCGGCCCTTCCTGCTGCTTGATGTCGCGCAGCGATGCGACGGGGTCCTTGCCGAGCGTCCGGCTGTTCTTCCAGGCGAGCGGCTTTTCGGGCGAACGCGTCGCTACATATTTGGTGACCTTGTTGAAGGCTGCGGCGATCGGGTCGTCGTCGCTGACGCGCGGCCAATGGGCGGCGAAGATATCGTATGTCTTGCGGCCGAGCAGCAGGTCGAACGGCTTCGAGAACCCTTCGCTCATGAAGGCGCCCATGGCACAGTCCCAGTAGTTGAACGTCCAGCCGCCGAGGGTGAAACCGCCGGCCGTATCCTCCTTGGGGCCACCGGGCGCCTGCATGACGCCGTCGAGGCTGACGAAGGCACCTACAACGATTTTCCGCATCTCAATTCTCCATCTTTACCTCGGAAGGTCCCGAGTCATCCAAACGACGAACGGGGCGGAAGGGATTCGACACGGGCGGGGAAATTTTTCGCGAAAACTTCAGTGAGGCATTTCGGCCGCGCCTTGATAAGGGCTGTCGGGCCGGCCCGGCCAAACTGCCGATGCCGCGGGAATGGCCCGATTGCCTGGATGCTCCTGACAGCATGCCGGCAGGAGGCGGCCAGCATCGTGTTGACATGGCGTCACGTAAGGTTCAATAGTTCAAATAATTTTGAACTAAGGACTGGTCATGGACAAGCGCCTCATCTGGCTCGCGGTCGGTTCGTTCGCGATGAGCACCGTCGGTTTCGTGTTCGCCAGCCTGCTGCCGTCGATCGCCGCCGACACCCACACAACAATTCCGATGGCGGGCTATCTGATGATGACTTTTTCGCTCGCCTACGCAGTCGGCGCGCCGGTGCTTTCGGCTCTTGCCGGCGAGATCGACCGGCGGCGGGTTCTGACGGTGGCGATGCTGAGCTTCGTGGCCGGCAATCTGATTGCCGCATCGAGTTCGTCCTTCTCCGCGCTGTTGGCGGCGCAGATCGTCATGGGCATGTCGGCGGGCCTCTTCGCGGCTACCGCGCAGGCGACGGCGGTATCGCTGGCCGGGCCGGAGCACAGGGCGCGCGCCATCTCGGTGGTTGTCGGCGGCACCACCTTCGCAGTGGCGCTGGGCGCGCCGCTCGGCGCGCTGATCGCCACATTCTGGGGCTGGCGCGGCACGTTTCTTTCTATCGCGCTGCTTGGCATCATCTGCGCGGCGATCCTGTGGGTGCGGCTTCCGCACGGCCTGCGCGGGGTGAAGCTGACGCTCGCCGAACGGTTCGCCACGGTCAGCCGGCCCGGCGTGCTGCCGGCGCTCGCCACCACGCTGCTCTACCTGACCGGCGGCTTCATCATCATCTCCTATCTGGCGCCGCTCGCCATCGATGGCGCCGGCCTGCCGGCGATGGCGCTTCCCGGCATGCTTTTGTGCTTCGGCGTCGGCGCGGTGATCGGCAACCTGGCCAGCGGCTATCTCGCCGACCGGCTGGGCGCAACGCGGGTGGTGGTGATGTCGCTGCTGATGTCGTTCACCGTGTGCCTCGCCATCGCGTTCGGCCTCAAGCTTCTGCCGCACGAATTGTCGGGGCCGCTGCTGCTCGGCATCATGGTGCCGTGGGGCATCGTCGGCTGGGCATTTCCACCGGCACAGGCGAGCCGCATCGTCGGTTACGCCCCGGAAGTCGCGCACCTGACGCTCGGCCTTAACGCCTCGGCGCTTTATTTCGGAATCGCGCTCGGCACCGTCGTCGGCGGCCGGGTGCTGGAATTCGCCACCCCTTCGGATCTCGGCCTCTTCGCCGCCATCTTCCCGGTGATGGCGCTGGCCGTGATATGGATGTCGGGCCGCTCGCGGGCGCTGGCTGCCGCACCAGCCGAATAGGGCCGGTTGCAGTCAGCCCGGCATGAAGCCGGTGCGCAGCCCATGCGCCCATTCCGGCCTGCCCGACTCTTCCGCGCGCCGGGCTGCCGCTTCATTGTCGTAGGAAACGGCGAAGCACTCGATGCGCACGGGAGCGTCGCGGGTGTCGAGTTCGACCAATCCGTAACGGGTATGCGGCGAGCCCTGCTCGGACACATGCGCGGGCGCCGTGTCGTCGCGATAGGCGGGGCAGCCGATGCTGCCTGGGTTGAACAGGATGCGGCCGTCCGACAGCCGAATGAGGTCGGGCCGATGGCTGTGGCCGGAGAGCAGTAGGCGGTACTTCGGATCGAACTCGCTCACGCGTTTTTCGATCTTCGCCAGCGGCGCCCGGACGAGCCGTCCATCGACGATGATTTCCGTCAGGTAGCGCTCGTCGTGATCGGGCCGCGCGTGGAAGGCGACGACGGAAGGCGCAATTTCGGTGAGCAGGGGCAGGTCCGCCAGCCATCTGCGCTGGTCCGCCGTCAGCCTGTCATAGGCGAAACGGTCGGACGGCCCCATCTCGTCGAGCGGATCGAGTGCTACGCGGCGGTCGTGATTGCCGCGCACGGTGAGCGCGTCCAGTCCTTCGAGACGCCGCATCGTTTCGGCGGGCCAGAGTGGCCCGGAAACACAGTCACCGAGATTGACGATGCGGTCTGCGCCGCCGCGACGTGCGAGGTCATCCAGCACGGCGTCGAGCGCGGGCATGTTTCCATGGATGTCGGCAAGGATGGCTAAACGCATGCCCGAACTGTCGCTGATTTCGCGGCGTTTACAGCCAGCCAGTGCTGTCGATCCGCATGGCCCACGGCAGCCATGATATTCCTACCGCCCGGCTGCGGGCAGCGCAACCGACGAGAACCAGACATCGCCGAAAATGGCGGTCGCCGTGTCGTCCGGTGGGCACTCGGCCGTCACATGGATGGAGCGTGTCCGGCGCGCCTGCGAGGGGCTCGGCCGCCGGTCGTTGTCGCCGACCGTGGAAGCGCCGACGCAGGGGATGAACCAGGAGGGCATGAACGGCTCGCAGGAAAAGCCGGCGGCCGTGTTGGTCACCAGCACGGCGAAGCCGATCTTTTCCGCCGGCCGCCAGGGGAAGACCATACGGCCACCGGGTTTGAGCGCCGCCAGCCATTGCACGGGAGGGGCGACCACGCCCGCATTGACGTAGATGAGGTCCGATCGCGGCAGTTTGCGAGAGACGGCGTCGGCGGCGATCACGCCGGCGTTTTCGAAAGGCTCGAGATTGAGCCTTGCCTTGGCGGCGAGATGCTTTTCGAGCTCGAAGCCGTGGACGCGGCCTTTCGGCAACACCAGCATGGCAAGGATGGCGGTGTAGTAACCGGTTCCGACGCCGATATGGGTGACCGTGTCGCCAGCACGCGGCGCCGCCTTGCCGATCCAGGCAGCATGCAGGAAGGGCTCGCCATTGTTGATGCCCTTTTCGGCGTCGAGGACGACCATCGTGTTCTGGTAGAGGAAGGCCGGATCGGCGCCGGGCGTCTCGACATTGCGGCCGTTGTGGCGAATGTGCCAGGGGCCGGCGGGCAGGAACGCTTCGCGCGGCACCAGCTCGAAAATACGCTCCAGGCGCGGATCGGTGGAGCCGCTGGCGGCGGCCATCAGCTGCGCATAAAGCCGCCTGACTTCCGCAAGCGTCGCCATCGGCTCAAATCCCGATCGCCGCAGAACGCACCGCTGCTCGACCGGCCGGCGGCGGGCCGCCGGCAGGCCCGGCATGACGCTTGCCGCTGAAATAGTTGCGCGGCGCCTCGCCCAGCATGCGCTTGAACATGGTGGTGAAGGCCGGAACGCTTTCGTAGCCGAGATCGAGCGCGACGCTGGTGATGGGCTCGCCGTCGGCAAGGCGGGGCAGGGCGGCGAACAGGCAGGCCTGCTGGCGCCAGGTTGAAAGGCTGAGGCCCGTTTGGCGATGGAAGCTGCGGGTGAAGGTGCGGCGGCTCATGCCCAGCATGCTTGCCCAGCCGTCGATGGTGGCGTGCGGGGAAGGGGCCGCGACGAAGCTTCTGCAGAGTGCCGCCAGCCTCGGTTCAGAAGGGAATGGCAGACCAAGCGGCCGTGGCGGCAAATTGGGGATCTCGTGCAGCAGCAGACCCATGACGAGGGCGGCCCGGGTGCCGGGTTCAGGATCGGGCGCCAGCGTGACGGCCTCGACGATCAGACTGCGCATCAGGCTGGTGACCGCCACGACTCTCAGGTCGCGCGGCAGGCCATCCAGCGCATCCGGACGCACATAGATCGAGCGCATGGCGACGTCGCCGAGCATCTCGACGGCATGTTCGACGCCGGCCGGCAGCCAGATCGCGTGGTCGGGCGGAACCATCCAGCGGCCTTCGCTTGTGCTCACCATCACCACCCCGGTCAGGGCGTGCAGCAGTTGCGAACGGCTGTGGCGGTGCGGCTTGACGCGGTGTCCATCGGGATATTCGGTGGGCAGCGCCAGCACGTCGCCGCCGGCTTCCTCCAGCCAGGCCAGGCGCTGCTCATGCAAGCGCGCGAGGTCGTGGCTGGACGGGGCGCCTTGAGGAAATTTTTCCATAACTTTGGCCCACTTGCGAAAGTGGGGAGAAAATCATGGAAACCGGGCGAAGGCAAGGCGTGCGACAAGCTCCGATGGAGACGTTGCAAAGCGATCGATGCCGCGCACCTGGCAAGGACCGCGCTGGCCTATGAAGGAACAAGCTTAAAGGCTGCAGCCCGGATGCGAAGCCAGATCAGCTTGTGACAGATCGGGCGGGCATTCCACTGCAGCACCAGCGCTGCCGCCTTGCCCGCAGGCGGAGGGCTTGATCGTAGTGATTGCCGAATACTTGCCCTGTGAGACATGGACGCGGACACATGTCTTCGTGCCGTCGTTCCACCAAGTGTTGTTCCTCACGTCGACATAACCACGGTTCTGCATCTCGCTCTCCGCACCGGGGGCGCGAGCGCCTACAAGATCGGCAACATCAGCCGGGGGCTTGGCGAGGGCCACCGTGGTGAAAGCGAGAAACGAAATGGCTGCAGCGGTCAGTCCGATACGCATGGAGCATCTCCGGTCTTCCACCACCTTAGCATTCAGATGGGGAAGTGCCAGGATCAAAACTCAAACCGAGACACCACCCGACTTCGATCTGAAGGGATCGGCCGCCGCCCCTGCGCGAGGTCGGCGGCCGCGACATTTGTCACCCGGCGGTTTCGGCGACGGACCGGAAAAACGCCTCCGGGCTGTCGACTTCGGTGAGCTTGCGTTTCTCGACCAGCCAGAAGCGGTTGCCGACCGCCCGGATGAAGGAGCGGTCGTGCGAGGCAAGCACGCAGCTTGCCTGATGCGCCAGCAATTCCGCCTCCAGCGCTTCCTGGCCATCGATGTCGAGATGGTTGGTGGGCTCGTCCAGCAGGTAGAAGTTGGGGTTGGCGAGCCGTAGCGCCAGCATCATCAACCGCGCCACCTGGCCGCCCGACAGCGCGCCGATCCGACGCTCCTGCATTTCGATGCTGACGCCGGCGCCGGCCAGCAGCGAGCGGGCCCGCTGGTCGCCGACCTCGAATTTTCGCGACAGCATGGCCAGCGGCGTGTCGTCGGCGCGCATGCCGGACAGCGCCTGGTCGCTGTAGCCCAGCACCACCGACGGCGTCACCTTGACGGGCTGCGCCACCGTTTCGGGTTCGGCGATGGCGCGGCGGATCAATTCGACGAAGCGCGATTTTCCGACGCCGTTGCGGCCGAGAAGCACGATGCGGTCGCCCTGACAGATGACGCGCTTGCCGGTCCTGAACAATGGCGTGCCGTCCGGCGTCTCCACGGATACGTCGTCGAGCGTGATCAACACTTTTGCATGCGTGCCGCGGTTGGCGAGTTTTATCGCGCCCGACGATCTTTCGCGGTGCGCCGGCAATGCCGCGTCCTCCAGCCGCTCGGCGCGCTGGTTGAGCTGCTTGGTCTTGACGGTAAGCAGGTCGCTGCCGGAGTTGATGCCGATGTTGTTGAGCTTGGCCGCCTGCCGCCGCAATTGCTGCGCCACCTTCATGTCGCGCTGGAATTTCCGCTCGGCCGAGGCGTCGACCTCGTCCAGAGCTTGGCGCGCCCGCGAATAGGGCAGGGAAAAAACCGCCGATTGCTCGGGGCGCAGGAACAGCGTCCGGTTGGTCGTCGCATCGAGGAAGGCGCGGTCGTGGCTGGCCACCACCACCGGCACGTCGCGCGGCAAGGCGTTGAGCCAGCTTTCCAACTGGCCGATCTTTGCCAGGTCGAGATGGTTGGTCGGCTCGTCGAGCAAAAGCACGTCGGGGTCGGTGACCCAGACGCGGGCAATCAGCGCCAGCCTTTGCCAGCCGCCGCTCAGCGCCCTGACGGGACGCTCACGCATCGCTTCGGGGACATCGAGCGAATCCAGCACCACGTCGACCCGCCACAATTCATGGTCGGCCTGATCGGGCGGGAGGGCGTCGGCCACCGCCTGATGGAAACTGCGCTCGAGCAGGGCCGCAGACACCGCCTGCTCGACATGGCCGACGCGCAGGCCGCGCGTGCGGGTGATGTCGCCGGTCGTTGGATCGAGCGCGCCGGCCAGGCAACGCAGCAGCGTCGACTTGCCCCGCCCATTGGCCGCGACGATGCCGAGACGGTCGCCTGCCGATATGACGAGGTTGAGGTTGGAAAAGAGCGGCGCACTCATGGTGACGCCGAGGTTCTTGAGGCTGATCAGGGCCATGTTCGTTCTCTGGTCTGCCCGGAGTTTTTCGTGGCGCTCGGCCAGGACTCCGGTTTCGGTGCACTTTGACGGTGTGCTAAACGAGCAGGCGCTCAGCGACACCACGAAGGGCAGACCAAAAATGGAACGGGGATTTTTTCTTAAAGTCCCGGGACCGCTCGGTCAGCCCTGCAAGCAAGCTCGCAGGGCGGGAACAGGGCCGCGCTGACGGTGGTGATCGGCTCTAAACACGCAGCCCTCCTTTCCGAAAAAGAACGTTGTGAGCAGGCTTTGCCAATACACCGGCGCGGCGAGGGATGGCAAGTGCCCGAAGCCTTATCGCGTCAGCCGGGCTTCAAAGCTTCGGACAATGGGAAGAAAGCAGCAGCCCACCTGGCGTTGGATATGTTCGACGGAAAAAATGCCGAAGCGCTTTCCACGCTCCGGCATCGGGACAACAGGCAACTGAAAAATCACTTGGCGTTAGCAGCCCGTTCGATGATGTCGGCGACGGCCTGCGGCTTCGAGACGTAGACGGCGTGGCTGCCAGCGGTTTCAACAACGGTCGAGCCGGCGCGTTCGGCCATCATGCGCTGCGCGGGCGGCGGGATCATGCGGTCGTCGGCGGCAACCAGATAGTAGCTCGGCTTGTTCTTCCAGGCCGGATCGGTGACGGCGCCGGTCAGGGCCTCGACACCCCAGGGAACCTGCGAGTCGGCCATGAACGAGGCGGTTTCGGCATCGACATCGGCGGCGAAGGCATCGGCGAATTTCGCCTTGTCGAGGAACAGGGAACCATCGACGGGCGGCAGGATCGGCGGCACCGGGGCGCCGGCAGGCGGGTTGGCAATCAGCGACGAAACGGACTCACCCTTGTCCGGTGCAAATGCGGCGATGTAGACGACGGCCTTCACCTTCTCATCCGTGCCGGCCTCGCTGACGACAACGCCGCCATAGGAATGGCCGACCAGAACAACCGGGCCGTCCTGCTGGGCAATGGTGCGCTTGGTGATGGCAACGTCGTCGGCGAGCGAGGTGGTCGGGTTCTGGACGATGCTGACGTTGTAGCCGTCCTTCTTCAGGATGTCGTAGACGCCCTGCCAGCCGGAACCGTCGACGAAACCGCCATGCACGAGCACGATGTTCTTGGCGCCGGCGGGGGCGGCGTTGACGGGATTGAGGGCGGTTGCGGCCATGGCAAGGGTTGCGGCGGCGATCAGGGTCTTGGTCATCTCGGTATCTCCTCTTGTTAATTGCGATAATCATTATTGCGATGATTATTTTGATACGACATGCCGCAGGCCTTGTAAAGCGATTTCTTTATCGCGATATCATTTTTTGTGGTAATGGTTATGAAGCTGAAATCAGGAGACGACCCCATGGCCGATGCCCCGACACTTCCGCTGGACAGCCAGCTCTGCTTTTCGATCTATTCGACGTCGATCGCCATTCACCGGGTCTACAAGCCGATGCTCGACGAACTGGGCGTCACCTATACGCAATATCTCGTCTTGAGTGCGCTTTGGGAAACTGACGGGCTGACCATCACGGCCATCGCCGACAGGCTGGCGCTGGAGCCAAGCACGATCACGCCGGCGGTGAAGCGGCTGGAGAGCGCCGGCTTCCTGGTGCGCCGGCGCAATGCTGCGGATGAGCGGCAGGTGCAGGTCTATCTGAGCCAAAGGGGCAGCGAGCTTCACGCCAAGACGGGTTGCCTCACCGAGACGCTGTTGCACCGCTCCGGCTTCACAATCCCTGAAATGGTCGATCTCAACCGCAAGGTACAGAAGCTGCGCGACGGAATGACCAAGGACGCGGCCTGACCGGGCAGTTTCCCGATCGATAGACCGAGCTTGCCTCGGTCTTCCCGTGAGCGGGCTTCTGTTACTTCGCGGCGCGGGATGCGCGCTTCTTCTTGGGTTCGACGGGCTTCAGCGCCTCGGCGGCGCGTTCGGCCTCATCCCGGGCAAGCCGCAATTCGCGCAGCTTGGCGGTTTTCTGGGCCCGAAGCTTGGCCTCGGTCTGGTACTCGTTCATCGCCTTGGCTTTTTCGGCGTTTTTCTTCTGAGTTTCCATGAAGCGCGTCTCAGCTTTTTCCATGATATTTTGTCTGTTATCAGCCAACGAACATGTTCCTCGGTTTGCAATAAAAATAAAATTCGATTGCGATACAGATAGGCATTCGCGACGGGAAAAACAATTTCTGCCTACACTTCGCGATAATCTGCACCAGCAGCGAGCCAATCGTCCGGGCCGAAAATAAAGCGATTCGCGATTTTCGGAGATCAATATGCGGGCGAGCCGGCCGGTGGCTTCAGGCGCAGCCGCGCCCAGCGGCCGGGCGTGATGCCGAAGGCTTGCTTGGCAACGATGCCGACAACCGGGCCGCCGTGGCTGCGGTGGCAAGAGACGATCTCGACCTCGTCGGGCTGGCATTCCGGGCCGAACGCAAGATCGCCGACAAGATCATCAAATCGCTAAGGCTGCACCCATAGATTCCCGCCACTGATGGCCCACTCGCGTAAATAATGGGCCAAACCACGAAGGAAGCGCATTCGCAAGCGGCGTATACAACGGCCCGGTGCAGGAAAAGCCGCACGGAGCCTCAGTTGACCGACACGACCGCAAACGCCGGAAGAATACCGGCAGAGACCACAGCCTATGCCGTCATCCTGGCGGTGAGCTTCTGCCATCTCATCAACGACATCATGCAGTCGCTGCTTTCGGCGATCTATCCGATGCTGAAATCGGACTATGGCCTCGATTTCTGGCAGATCGGTCTGCTGACGATGACCTTCCAGGTAACGGCGTCGCTGCTGCAGCCGGCGATCGGTATCTACACCGACAAGCGACCGCTGCCCTATTCACTGCCGGTCGGCATGGGCTCCACGCTGATCGGGCTGATGTTCCTCGCCTTTGCCGGACAATATGCGCTGCTGCTGGTCGGCGCGGCTCTCGTCGGGCTTGGCTCGGCAGTGTTTCATCCCGAATCCTCGCGGGTGGCGCGACTGGCTTCCGGCGGCAAGTATGGCCTGGCCCAATCCCTGTTCCAGGTCGGCGGCAATTTCGGCCAGGCGCTGGGTCCGCTGCTCGCAGCCTTCATCGTGGTGCCGCGCGGACAATCCAGCGTCGCGTGGTTTTCGGTGGCGGCGCTGGTCGGCATGATCGTGCTCTGGCAGGTCGGCACCTGGTACAGCAATCACCGCAAGGCCAATGCAAACCGCCCGGCCAGCATCCCGAAGCAGACCTTGCCGCGGCGGACCATCGTCGTGGCGCTGGTGGTGCTGGCCATCCTGACCTTTTCCAAGAACGTCTACATGGCCAGCATTTCGAGCTTCTACACTTTCTATGTCATCGAAAAGTTCGGCGTCTCCGTGCAGATGTCGCAGGTGCTACTGTTCGTCTTCCTTGGCGGGGCGGCAGTCGGCACGATCGTCGGCGGGCCGATCGGCGACCGGTTCGGCGCAAAAACGGTGATCTGGTTCTCCATTCTCGGCGTCTTGCCGTTCACGCTGGTGCTGCCCTTCGCCGACCTCACCTGGACGGTCGTGCTCTCCTTCGTCATCGGGCTGGTCATGGCCTCGGCGTTTCCGGCGATCGTCGTCTTCGCGCAGGAACTTTTGCCTGGCCGCGTCGGCATGGTGGCGGGCATCTTCTTCGGGCTGGCCTTCGGCATGGCCGGCATCGCCGCGGCAGTGCTCGGCGTGGTCGCCGACGCCCGGGGCATCGAATATGTCTACGCGGTCTGCTCGGTCCTGCCACTACTCGGCCTGCTGACGATATTCCTGCCCGACATGCAGGCGCGGAAAATATCCGCAGCCTGACACGAAACGCCCGGCTAGCCGGGCGTTTTCATTTGTGGGCGAGGCTGCAAAGCAGCACGATCGATCAAATGGAGCGGGAAGCCATAGACTAGAATGCGCAAACGGTCGGGCCATGGGCCGTGCCGCAGGAGCGCACGATGAGACGCAAAACGATGACAGCGCCGGAACAGGATGGCGCGAGCGCCGCCGCGGCGGACGTTGTATTTGCCAGCACCGCGTACCTTGCGGCGGCGATCCGCAGCCGGAAACTCTCGGCCGTGGAAGCGCTGGAGGCGCATCTCGCGCAGATCGAGCGCCACAATGGCGCTTTGAACGCCGTGGTCATCATGGATGCCGAAGCTGCCCGCAAGCGGGCCGAGGCAGCCGACGCAGCGCTAGCGCGCGGCGAAATCCTCGGGCCGTTGCACGGCGTGCCGCACACACTGAAGGACGCGCACGCGACCGCCGGCATGCCTTCTACCGTCGGATTTCCGCCCTTCGCCAGGCACGTCGCGAAGGAGGACGGCACGGTCGCCGCCCGGC
This sequence comes from Neomesorhizobium albiziae, assembly GCF_900114255.1. Lineage (GTDB taxonomy): Bacteria > Pseudomonadota > Alphaproteobacteria > Rhizobiales > Rhizobiaceae > Neomesorhizobium > Neomesorhizobium albiziae. The sequence goes on from NZ_FOSL01000006.1 coordinate 185,119, forward strand.
TGAAGGCGGCAGGCGCAATCCTGGTCGGCAAGACCAACGCGGCTATGCTGCTTGGCGACTACCAGTCGAGCAACCCGCTCTTCGGCCGCACCAGCAATCCCTGGAACACCGAGCGCACGCCGGGCGGTTCGAGCGGCGGCGCGGCGGCGGCACTGGCCGCCGGCATGACACCGTTCGAGATCGGCACCGACATGGCGGCCTCGATCCGCGTGCCGGCGCATTTTTGCGGGGTGTTCGGACTGAAGCCCACCGAGAGCCGGGTTTCGCTTCACGGCGGCTTTCCCGACCCGCAAGGCCTGCCGCGCAGCGTGCGGCTGATGTCCTGCATCGGGCCGATGGCGCGAACCGTCGACGACCTTGCCCTGCTCTACGGCATCATCGCCGGGCCGGACGGCCACGACACCGAGGTCAAGCCGGTGCCGGTCGAGCCCATGCGGGAGGTCGAACTGCGGGGATTGCGGGTGGCCTACGCGCCAACCTTCGCGGGCATTGCGGTCGCCGGGGATATTCGCAAGACAGCCGAAGAGCTGTCGCGTCGGCTGGAAGGCGAGGGCGCCATCGTTGAAGAAGCGCGGCTGCCGGACATCGACATTGGCGGAGACCTTGAAAGCGCCGGCGAACTGATCGGCATGATGCTCGGCGCGGCGCAGGAGGACGGCCCGCCGGCTCCTCTCAAACGCTATTTCGAGGCGCTGCATCGGCGCGACCAGTCGATCCTGGCATGGGAACGGTTCTTCGAAAGCTGGGACGTGCTTCTGTGCCCGGCGGCGATGGTCACCGCATTTGCGCATTGCGAACCCGGAACGCCGCTCGATGTCGACGGCAAGCCGGCCGATTACTGGACAGTGAGCGCGCATGGCACGTTGTTCAACTACACCGGCCATCCGGCCATCGTCCTGCCTTGCGGCTCCGACCGTGGCGGGTTGCCGATCGGCCTGCAACTGGTCGGCAGATTGTGGGATGAAGCGCGACTGCTCGGCATTGCCAAGGCGGTTTCGCAACTGACGGGCGGGTTTCGCGCGCCGCCAGGCTACTGAGGCAGCAGATCATGCAGGACGCAACGAGGATTACATGGACCCGGTAGAAAGAGCCATCTGGTTCGTCGAGCAGGGGTTCGGCAAGGAAATCTCGCTGGAAGACATCGCGGCGGTGGCCGGTGTGTCGCGCTTTCACATGGCCCGCGCCTTCGGCACGGCGACCGGCCATTCGGTGATGCGCTATGTCCGCGGCCGCAGGCTTTCGGAAGCGGCGCGCGCGCTGGCGGCCGGCGCGCCAGATATCCTCGCCGTGGCGCTCGATGCCGGATACGGCTCCCACGAGGCCTTCACCCGCGCCTTTCGCGACCAGTTCGGCATGACGCCGGAACAGCTGCGGACGCAAGGTTCGCTCGACCCTATCGAATTCATGGAACCCATCAGGATGGACAAATCGATGACCATAGACCTTGAAGAGCCGCTCTTCGAAGACGGCAGGCCGCTGCTGATCGCCGGCATCGGCATGCGCTATACCTGCGAGACCAACCAGGGCATTCCGGCCCAGTGGCAACGCTTCGCGCCGCATATCGGAAACATCCCGCAGCAGGTCGGCTGGGTCTCCTACGGGCTTTGCTGCAACTACGACAATGACGACAGTTTCGAATATGTCACCGGCGTCGAGGTCGCCAATTTCGGCGATGTGCCGGAAGGCTTCAGCAGCATCCGGGTGCCGGCGCAGAAATATGCGGTTTTCAACCACCGCGAGCACATTTCAGCTATGCGCAGGACGGTTTCGACGATCTGGAACAGATGGCTGCCGCAATCGGGATACACGGTGGCCGACGCGCCGAATTTCGAGCGCTACGACGACCGGTTCGACCCCCAGACAGGGACGGGCCTGGTGGAGATCTGGGTGCCGCTCAAGACATAGGAATGGCGGCCGGCATCCGGGAGTTTCAGGTCTTCTCGCGGTCGTAATAACCAACGGTATTTTCGGCGCGCATCATTTTGCGGAGTCTGGGTTTTCCGCGCTTGCCCACCACGACGAGCACCTTGCCCGAGTCCGGGTATTCGCACGCGTCGACCTCGACCAGCGTCGACAATGCGAGATAGCGCATCGTCGTCGTGCCGGTGTTGATGATCTGGTGGGCCACCTCCGGGCCGCCGGGCGGGCAGGCGATAACGTCGTGCCGGCGGATCGGAAAGCGTTGCTCGCCGAAACGGAGTTCGCCTTCACCCTCCAGGATGAAGAACATCTCCTCCTCGCCATGGTGGCAATGGAAGGGGCATTGGACCTTGCCTGGCGGCAGGACGGTGAGATTGTAGCCAAGATCTCTGGCGCCGATGTGGTCGCTTATCGTCGCGCGGCTCGATGCGTAGATACCATTTTCCTCGATGTCGTCGAACGCGACCTCGTCCAGGTTCATGACTGGCTTGACCATTCACCTCTCCCGATAATCGGCGCAGAGCCATGCTGCATCCGTTTTCAAGAATGATCGCTCCGCGCATGCAAGACAACCGCTCTGCATCCGCGTGGCGGTTTTGCCGTTGGAACGTCGGGTTGCTCCGCGCGTTTAGACGCACGGCCATGGGAGGCCGCCTGGAGGAAGCGATGGCCATGAAGAAACAATCGGCGGTTACCACCAAGGGCAAGGCAGCGGGCGCATCGCTGAAACGGAGCGCAGCCAAGGAAGAGCGTAAGGTCGAAGCGCAGAAGGGCAGCGACCTGGCCAAGGGCGAGAAGCGCTTCGAAGAGCGCTCGAAGAGTTCGGACGGCAGGAGCGCCGGCGCAAAGCAACGCTGAAAGCAAAGCGCCGTGAACGAATTCAAAAGATTTGTGAAAGCCAAATTTAAGCTCTTTTGACTAATCTGCGGCGCATATTGTAGAGTTGGCCGTCGACCGGTGGGGGAGTATTGAAGTTTTTTGGCACTAAACCCCGGAAAATAGGACAGGCCGTATTCACTACGACCAATATTCCGGCTGCAATCGCGCTTGTCGTGATCGCGGTGCTTGGAGTTTACGCCGATTACCAGAACCAACTGGTCTCCCGGCAGTCGGCGCGGGCAAGCGTGCTGGCGCAAGCCCATTTGATACGCTCCAATCTCGAAGGCAGCATTAGCGCCAATCTTCAGCTCGTGAGGGGCCTTGTCGCCACACTGTCCACCGAGCCGGGCATGGATCAGGAGCGGTTCGAGCGCCTGGCCGCCAATCTGTTCCGCGGCGACAGTCAGTTGCGCAACATTGCAGCAGCACCCAACCTCGTCGTTTCCATGATATATCCGATGGCTGGCAACGAAAGGGCGATCGGCCTCGACTACCGTACGAACGACGCGCAGAGGGAAGGTGCGCTGCGGGCGAGAGACGGTGGCGAATTGGTTCTGGTTGGACCCGTCGCCTTGAGGCAGGGCGGCCTGGGCTTTATCGGGCGCTACCCGGTTTTCGTCGATCTGCCTGGCGCCGGGAGGCAGTTCTGGGGCATCGTTTCGGCAGTAATCGACGCTGAAAAACTCTACCGGGACAGCGGTTTGCTCGACCCGAACTTGCCGATAGACGTGGCCCTCATCGGAGCGGATTCGCGTGGCGAGCGCGGCATGCGATTTTTCGGCAGCGAGGACATCGTCGACGGCGATCCTGTGACAACCGACGTCTTGCTTCCCTCCGGTTCCTGGCGGCTGGCGGCAGTGCCCAAGGGCGGCTGGGACGCCGTGGAGGACTATGCCTGGCTGTTCCGTCTCGCCATGATCGTCGCCGGTGCGCTGGTGGTCATCCCCATCCTGATCGCCGGGCGGCTGTTCGAGGAACGGCAGAAAAACTACCGGCAGCTGCGCCGCAGCGAAAGGGAGCTCAGACAGCTGTCGCGGCGGCTGGAGCTCGCCCTCTCGGCCTCGAGGATCGGGGTCTGGGAACACAATCTCGAAACCGACGAGCTCGTCTGGGACGATCGCGTCAACGAGCTCTACGGCAAACCGAACGATGGTAAACCGAGGGGGTTCGAAGACTGGGCCGGCGCCATCCATCCCGAAGATGTCGAACAGGCACAGCGGGATTTCGACCTGGCCGTCGCCAACAACGACCTTTATTCCTCGGAATACCGCCTGCTGCTGCCCGATGGGCAACTGCGTTACCTTCGCACCCGTGCGGCGATCTACCAAGACGCCAGCGATCAGGCGAAGATGATCGGCGCCGAATGGGACGTCACTGCTGACGTCACCTTGCGCAAGGAACTCGAGCGAGCGAAGAACCTTGCCGAAAAGCGCAACGCCGAGCTTGAAATCGCCAAGGGGCACATCGAGCACAATGCCTTGCACGATTCGCTGACCGGCCTACCCAACCGGCGTTATCTCGACGAAATGCTGGAACGCTTCGTTCCGGATTCCGACGGTATCGCGCTTTTGAACATCGATCTCGACCGCTTCAAGCAGATCAACGACACGCTGGGCCATGCGGCCGGCGACGCCATGCTGGTACATGCGGCCAACGTCCTGAAATCAAACGTGCGCGAAGCGGATTTCGTGGCCCGCATCGGCGGTGACGAGTTCGTCGTATTCTGTCCGGCAAGCGGCGGCGCAGACGAGATGGCCGTGCTTGCCGACCGCATTATCCGCCACATGCGCCGGCCGGTTTCCTACAATGGATACGAATGCCGTTTCGGCGTCAGCGTGGGCATCGCCATCGAAACGGGCGAAACTGTCGACCCGAAGCGGCTGCTGGTCAACGCCGACATCGCGCTTTACCGGGCCAAGAGGCGTGGCCGCAACCGCTACGAGTTTTTCACCGAAGCGCTGCAGGAAGAGATCACCGTCACCAAGCGGACGGCGGACGAAATTCTGCACGGCCTCGAGTGGGATGAGTTCCTGGCCTATTACCAGCCGCAATTCGACGCGAACACCCAGGAAATCATCGGTGTGGAGGCACTTGCACGCTGGCGCCACCCGGTGCGGGGCCTTCTTGCGCCGGACGTTTTCCTGCACACCGCCGAGGAATTGAGCGTCGTCTCCAGCATCGACCGCCTGGTGCTCGAACAGGCTCTGAAGCATCACGAGGAATGGACCGCTGAAGGCCTCGTCATACCCCATATCTCGGTCAACGTGTCGGCCAGGCGGTTGCAGGACGAAGACCTGATCGAAAGTCTTCGGGGCCTCAGCATCAAGCGGGGGCTGTTGTCCTTCGAGCTGGTCGAATCCATCTTCCTCGACGACAGCGACGACTTGGTGATCTGGAACATAAACCAGATCAAGGATCTCGGCATCGATGTCGAGATCGACGATTTCGGCACCGGCTACGCCTCGATCGTCAGCCTGCTCAAGCTGAAACCGCGCCGCCTGAAGATCGACCGGCAGCTGGTGTCGCCGATCGTCACCTCGCTGGCGCAGAGGCGGCTGGTCGAATCCATCATCGACATTGGCAGGTCGCTCGGCATCGCCGTGATCGCCGAGGGGGTGGAAACCATGGATCATGCCCGTATCCTCAAGGACCTGGGCTGCGACATTCTTCAGGGCCATGCATTCGCCGGCGCCATGAACGCGGCCGATTTCAAGGAATTCATCCGCGCCCGCGGTTTGCGTTTCGCTTCCTGACGATGAAAAACCTTGTGACTTGGTGCAACCGTTCGGTTTATTGTTGGTTTCGATTCACCGGTTGAGGCCGGCAGGATCAGCAAACTGCGCCAAGAGGTTCGCCATGCTTTGGAGAGGCCGCCGTCAGAGTGACAATGTCGAGGACGCGCGAGGCCAGGGCGGTGGGCTTCCGGGTGGATTCGGACGTGGTGGACCGGGCCGCATCCGTATTGGTCCCGGCGTAACCGGCGGTGGCGGACTGTCCGGCATCATCATCCTTGTCGTGCTGTTCTTCGTGCTGAAGGCGTGCGGAATCGACCCGATGCAGATCCTGGCCGGCGGCGACGCGCCCACGCAGTCGCCCGGCGGGGGAGGTGCGGTGAGCGACAGCAATACACCCGCATCCGACGAGATGAAGCAGTTCGTGTCGACCGTGCTAGCCGAGACCGAGGACGTCTGGAAAGGCGTCTTCCAGGCGGAGGGCGCGACCTATGAGGAACCGACGCTCACCATGTTCTCGGACCAGATACGCTCGGCCTGCGGCTTCGCGTCGTCGGCATCCGGGCCTTTCTACTGTCCCGGCGACCGCAAGGTCTATCTCGACACCAGCTTCTTCGACCAGCTCGACCGGCAGTTCGGGGCGAGCGGCGACTTCGCGCAAGCCTATGTGATCGCGCATGAGGTCGGCCACCACGTGCAGAACCTGATTGGCGTGCTGCCCAAGTTCAACCAGATGCGGCAATCGATGGGCGAGGTCGAGGCCAACGAAATGTCGATGCGGGTCGAGCTGCAAGCGGATTGCTTCGCCGGCATGTGGGCACATTTCACCGCCCAGAAGGGCCTGCTTGAGGCAGGCGATGTGGAGGAAGCGCTGAACGCCGCCCAGCAGATCGGCGACGACACGCTGCAGCGGCGCACGCAGGGCTATGTGGTGCCGGAAAGCTTCAATCATGGCACCTCGGCGCAGCGGCAGACCTGGTTCGCACGCGGTTTCAAGAGCGGCAAGCTTTCGGACTGCGATACGTTCAACAATCCGATCTGAGCAGCCGCTTCCGCGGCTTGGCAGGGCTGGATGGTTTATGCCGTGATGGTGGGCAGTTGCCTCGAAGCGCTGCCGATCCGCTGCTGCCGGCAGGTTCAGGCGCCGTCGGTGACGTCGGCTTCGGTGGTGAGGCGAGGATAGCTGGCTGCGGCCTTGATAACCGAATCCAGTAGGCCGGGGAACCGGGCGTCGAGATCTTCGCGCCTGAGCGAGATGTGACGCGCCGTGCCTTCGATCCGCGTCCTGGTGACGCCCGCCTCGCGCAACTTGGCGAAATGATAGCTCAAATTGGATTTCGAACCGAAGTCGAGCCGCCGGCACATGGCTTCGCCGTCCTCGGCAAGCTGGCGGATGATCGACAGGCGCGTCGGGTCGCTGAGCGCCGCCAGCACCAGCGACAGTTCGATCTGCTCGGCATCGGGATGCAGCAATTTCATGCTCCCGATCTAAGCAAGTTCGAAATCGGGATCAATGGCTGGCTCAATAGTTCATCAAATTTTGAACTTTAAGCGTTGGACGCCCGATCATTCCGCCAGAGCCGGCTCGCCCTTCTTGGCGCGGATCAGGTTGACGAAGCGGCGGAACAGATAGTGCGAATCCTGCGGGCCGGGCGAGGCTTCCGGATGGTGCTGGACCGAAAACACCGGCTTGCCGGTGAGCGCGATGCCGCAATTCGAGCCATCGAACAGCGAAACGTGGGTTTCTTCCACGCCCTTGGGCAACGATTTCGAGTCCACCGCGAAGCCGTGGTTCATCGACACGATCTCCACCTTGCCGGTGGTGTGGTCCTTGACAGGGTGATTGGCGCCGTGGTGCCCCTGGTGCATCTTCTGGGTCTTGCCGCCGACTGCGAGCGCCAGCATCTGGTGGCCGAGACAGATGCCGAATATCGGCAGGTCGGTTTTCAGAAGGTCCTGGATGACCGGCACGGCATATTCGCCGGTGGCGGCCGGGTCGCCGGGGCCGTTGGACAGGAAGACGCCGTCCGGCTTCATGGCGAGGATATCCTCGGCCGCTGTGGTAGCCGGCACGATGGTCACTTCGGCGCCGAGCCCGGCCAGCAGGCGCAGGATATTGCGCTTGACGCCGTAGTCGACGGCGACGACATGCATCGTCGGGTCATCCTGCGCGCCATAGCCTTCGTCCCACGCCCAGGGCGTCTCGTGCCAGGTTGAACTCTGGCCGGAGGTGACTTCCTTGGCGAGGTCAAGGCCGACGAGACCCGACCAGGCTTTCGCCTGGCGCTTCAGGTCCTCGATGTCGAACTTGCCATCGGGCGCATGGGCGATGATGGCGTTGGGCATGCCCTTTTCGCGGATCAGTGCCGTCAGCGCCCTGGTGTCGATGCCCGACATGGCGACGACGCCGCGCCGCTTCAGCCACTGGTCGAGGTGGCCGGCAGCGCGATAGCTCGACGGGTTGGTGACATCGGCCTTGAACACGGCGCCGACGGCGCCGGCGCGCGCTGCCGGCGTCAGGTCCTCGATGTCCTCGTCGTTGGCGCCGACATTGCCGATATGCGGGAAGGTGAAGGTGACGATCTGGCCGGCGTAGGAGGGGTCGGTAAGGACTTCCTGATAACCGGTCAGGGCCGTGTTGAAGCAGACTTCCGCGACAGCGCTGCCGACGGCGCCGAGGCCGCGCCCCGCGATGACCGTTCCGTCGGCCAGCACCAGAAGCGCGGTGGGGGTCTCGGTCGTCCAAGGGGTGGTCGTTGCGGCCATGGCGGCTCTCCATCAAGAGGTGGCCGGAGCAGCGACCCGTCGCGGTCACGTCTGCGCAGCCAAAGACACGGAAGCGGCGAAACCTCGCCATCTCCGCGCACGATCAGAATTCAATGCATGCAAGGCCGCTACATAGGTGAAGCGGCCTTGACGGTCAATTGCGCAGACAGGGGCGGCGAGATTTATACGCAGCCTTGAGATTTCAGCCGAAATGACATTAATCACAGCAATTCACTGGAGCAGACCGATGCGCGAGAAAATCACCGACGCCCTGAAAACTGCGCTGAAGAGCGGCGACAGGGAACGCAGCGGAACTCTGCGGCTCGTCAACGCCGCCATCCAGGACCGCGACATCGCCAACCGTGGCACCGGCAAGGCCGCCGCGACCGACGAGGAGATAATGCAGATCCTCGCCAAGATGGTGAAGCAGCGAGAGGAATCGGCCAAGGCCTTCGACGATGGCAAGCGGCCTGAACTGGCGGCCAAGGAGCGATCCGAGATCGAGATCATCCGCGCCTTCCTGCCGACGCAGATGGATGAGGCCGCAACTGCGCAGGCAATCAAGGCCGCGATCGCCGAAACGGGGGCAGCCGGGGTCAAGGACATGGGCCGCGTGATGGCGGCGCTGCGCGAAAAATATGTCGGCCAGATGGATTTCGGCAAGGCGAGCGGCCTGGTGAAGGGCTTCTTGCAGGGGTGACGACCCGATCGCGCCGTCGCGATGACATCTGGTATCGCAATCCCGTCCGGCAATCGGGATATCTGCAAAGGCAGGTGGGCTCCTGAAATCTGCCCGGCCCGATGATAATATTCTGGCGATGATGCGAGAGTTCGACCCGAACGATGTTCTAAGCCGCCCGCTGATGGCGAACCTGGCGACCGTCATGCCGGACGGCGCGCCGCGAAACGCGCCGGTGTGGTTCATCTGGGAGGAGGGTGCGATCTGGCTGCTCGGGTCAGTCGACGGAAGTGCTGTAAAACATCTCGAAAGAGACCCGCGCTGCGCGGTGGAAATCGTTCATTTCGACAACGATGCCGGCGTCCTGTTGCATCTCGGGTTGCGCGGCAAAGCCACCATCGAACCGATGTCGCCAGAGCGTTTTAGACGGCTGCTTCACAAATATCTCGGTCCCGAAGCAGGCTGGAACCGTTGGTTCATCGATAATGTGGCGCAGATCGAGCACCCGGACGGACGCATGATCAGGCTGGAGCCGGCCAGCGTCTTCACCAACAACGTGTCGTTCTTCAGAACCGGTCCCGACTTTGCGTGGCCACCGGACTCTTAGCCGTCGCCTGAATGTAGGCATCAACGGGACTGGGCTCGCTGCGGTTCAGGATCGCACTTTTAACTGCCGCTACCGCGTCTCAGTTGGGATTCATCGAGCCGGCCAGCCGGATCAGTTCGATCTGGCTGGAGACGCCGGTCTTGGCAAAAACGCTCTTTACCTGAGAGCGGATCGTCTCGCGTGAAAGCATCGCATCGTCGGCGATTTCGGAGATGCGCTTGCCGGACACCAGCCCTTCGAGCGCCCGCTTTTCCGCTGCGGTGAGCCTGTGCGTGTTGGCGAAATAGTCGATTCCGACACGGGTCTTGGCGGCCGGGCGCTCGATCAGCACGACGACCGTCGGTCCATCGAAATAGGCCGAAATCCGGTCCTGGTTCAAGCGGATCAGGGTCAGCTTCCATTGACCGGCAACGAAGCCGGCAGTGTTGGCTCCTGCGAAGCTGCGGTCGAGCATCCGCGCCAGCATGGCGTCCGCATCGGCTTGCGCACTCTTCACCCGGCCGAGCGGGGTGACGCCGACGCCGCATCCGGCCTCGACCATGCGCTGTCCGGTCGCGGAAATCGCCTTCAGCCCGCGGGCGTCGCCCACAATCACGAGCCCGACATCGATGGCGTCGAAGAGCGAGGCGCCGATGTCTTCGATGGCCCTCTGGCGGGAATTGCGCCGGAAGTGCCGGAAGGCCCGCTGCAGGTGCGGCGCCAGTCGAGTCAAACGGTCGGCGGCCTCGCGGTTCGCATCGGGGTCGGCGCGGCTCGTCGTCGTCGACAGCAGGAACGAGCAGCCGTGCTCGCGCACGATGGTGACCCCAACCGCGGACTCGCCGATCTCGCGGCGGAAAAAATCATTGTAGAATTCGGTTTTGACGAACTTTTCGCGCGGCAGCATCTGTTCTGCGACGACGCCTTGCCCGATTTTGCGGACGGAAGCCGCAGGCATCCAGGGATTGAGCCGGGAATAATGACGCGCATATTCGGCAACGACGTCCTCGCCGAGGCCAGAGCTGAGTTCCCAGGCTCCCCTTGCCTTGCGGACATCGTGATGGAAGAGGGTCGTCTTGCCTCCGGGCAGCGAGCGGCTCAGCCGGTCGAGGAAATCCTCCCAGGGCGCTTCACCCAGCAGTGCCGCATAGATGAGATCGATGAACTCTCCATCATGCGGCGCGGCGTCGTTCATCCGCACAACCCCGAGCAAGCGGTTCGAAAGTCCGGCATTGCTGTCTTCATCGTGCCCTGCCTCGCAGACACTCCGGACGGAGCGTCGACTGCACGACCATAGGCGATAGAACGGCGCCATGACAACCGGCTTTGCTGCGTTGCAATAGCTGGCCGGAAAGCGCCCGCTTGATTACACCGCGACGCCGACGGGCTGCGGCGGGGCAATGCCGGCGCGCTGCTCGGCAAGGTAAGATGATAATGCCGTGACTGTCGCGACGATCATCGCCGCCACCCCGAGCAGGGGCAGGCTGCGATAGGAATAACCGGCGTTGAGCATCGTCGCGCCAGCGAAGGCTGCAAACGCGATACCGATGTTGAAGCCGGAGGGGATGAGCGACGAAGCGAGATTGGGCGCGTCGGCGGTCCAGCTGAGGATCCGGGTCTGGATCGGCGTGCCGATCGCGAAGTTGACGCCGCCCCAGACGGTAAGTGCTGCGATCATGGGCAGCGGGTAGGGGCTGACGAGATAGATCGCGGCCAGCACGCAACCTTGCAGGATGAGCATGGTGATCAGCGACGGCATCAGCCTTGCGTCGGACAGCTTGCCGCCGATAAAGACCCCGAGCGTGGCGCCGATGCCGTTGAGCGCCAGCACCCACGGCACCAGACCAGCATCGAGGCCGGTGACCTGCTGCAGCAGCGGCGCGATGTAGGTGTAGGGCACGAACTGGCCGAGCATCAACATCAGCATCAGGATGAGCGAGGTCCACACCTGCTGGCGTCCCAGCACCTTGACTTCGCTCAGCAACCCGGTGGACGGGGCCGAACTTCCCGCAGTGCGCGGCAACAGCGCGATCATGGCGATCATGGCGACGATGCCGAGCATGAACATCGCCCAGAAGGTCGAGCGCCAGCCCCAGACATTGCCGATGGCCGTGCCGGCGGGAACGCCGACGATACCGGAAACGGTCAGGCCGGCCAGGATCAGCGCCACGGCCATGCCGCGCTGGTCCTCGCGCACCAGGGAAACCGCCACCACCATGGCGACGCCGAAATAGGCACCGTGCGCCACCGCCACCGCCACCCGCAGCGACAGCATCGAGGCAAAATCCGGCGCCAGCGCACAAGCCGCCTGGCCGGCGCAGAAGACGACGATCAGGCCGAGCAGCAGCGTCTTGCGCGACAGCCTCGCGGTGACGAGCGTCAGCAGGGGGCCGCCGATGGCGATGCCGATCGCGTAGCCGGAAACCAGGTATCCGGCGGTGGGAATGGTGACACCCAGCCCCTCAGCCACCTGCGGCAGCACGCCGGCGATGACGAATTCGGTGGTGCCGAAAGCAAAGGCTGCGATGAACAGGGCAATGAGGGGAAGCGGCATGATTTCTTGGTGGCCGGATGATTGGCAGGATTGGCCAGAGATCACGGACGTCGCCGCCGGGCAATCCATAATATTTGGGCCAGGCTTTAGATTTTCTGCAGGGGATAAGGGTTGCTCAAACCCCTACAGATGGAAAGCGCGACGGCTCTTCCTTTGCCGCTCAGCTTGCCTGCAGCCGGGAGCCGCGCAGCAGGCCCTGTTCCTCGAGCACGGGGTAGGCGATGGAGGCGAGCAGCGAGTTGATCTGCTTCAGGTCGCGGATGGTGTCGAGGTGGATGGAGCTTGTCTCGACGCTTTTCGCCGTGCCTTCGCGCAGCCGCAGGAAGTGGCTCTGGCTCGCCTCTTTCTCCAGTGCCCTCAGCCTGTCCTTTTCCTCAACCAGCTGGCGCGCGGTTTCCGGGTCGCGCGAGACAAGCAGGTTGAAGGCCATGCGCGCGTTGGTCAGCACCGAGGCATGGAAGCGGCTCAGCTCGCGCCAGCCCTCTTCGGTGAATTCCAGGCCGCGGTCGAGCTTCTTCTGCACATGCGCCAGCATGTTGCGCACGATGATGTCGCCGACTTGCTCGAGTTTCACGCAGGCGCCGATCAGTTCCTGGTGATGCAGCGCTTCCGCCTCGGTGAGTTGGCGCGCGCTGATCTTGGCCAGATAGAGTTTTATCGCCTGATGCTTCCTGTCGACGCGGTCGTCGAGCGCCGCCAATGCGGCGATCTTCTCGGCATCGGCCTTCTCGTAGAGTTCGATAATGCGCTTCAGCATGATCTCGACCGTCTCGCAGACACGCACCACCTCGCGGGTGGCGTTGGCCAGCGCCTGCGACGGCGTGTCGAGCGCGCTTTCGTTGAGAGCGCTGAGCTCGGCGGCGGCGAGCGATTCCGCGGGATCGGGCGGCGTGCCCAACACGACGATCTTCTCCGACGCGCGGTAGATGAGGCCTGCCAGAGGAATGCCGGCGATCAGGATCAGGCAGTTGAACAGAATGTGCGCGTTGATGATCTGGTCGGGAACGGTGGAGCCTAGATAGGCGACCGGCGGTTTCGCCCAGGTGAAGGCGATCATCAGGATCAGCGATCCGGCGCCGCGCATCAGCAGGTTGCCGATCGGCACCACCCGCACGCCGGGCTCGGCGTGGCGCGTCAAGAGGGGCGCGATGACCGAGCTGCCGAGATTGACGCCAAGCACAAGCACGACGCCGAGTTCCGGCGGGATGAAGCCGCGGCCGGCCAGCGTGACGAGCAGCAGCACGGCGGCGATGCTGGAATGGAAAAGCCAGGTGATGAACGCCGCAAGCAGGTAGGCGGTCACCGGGTCGGTCGAGAAATAATCGACGATCACCGGCAGCAGCCGGCTTTCACGCAGCGGTTCGGAAGCCTCGCCGATCATTTCGAGCGACAGGATCAACAGGCCGATGCCGACGAGGATGCGCCCGAACTGGCGCCAACTGCGCCGCTCGGTGGCCATGAACATCATCGTGCCGGTGGCCAGGCAGATAGGCACCAGCAGGCTCAGGTCGAACGACAGAAGCTTGACGACCAGCGCCGAGCCGATTTCGGCGCCGCGCACGGCGAGCTGGCCCGACATGCCACTGACGATGCCCGCCCCCGCGAAGGAGCCGACCAGTAGCGTTACCGCCGTGGAGCTTTGCAGGGCGATCGAGAGGGCACACCCCGTCAGCACCGCCATGAAAGGGTTGCGCATCGTGGCGCGTAGCTTGTGCCGCAGCACGTCGCCATAAGCGCGCTCGACACCAGTCCTGACCATGCGCGTGGCCCAGAGCAACAGCGCGATGGCGCCGGCCAGATGCAGGAGAACGACGGAACCGCTCATTCGCCGATGCCGGACAGGCTGGATTCTACGTGCACGAAAACGGGCGCGATGACGTCACGCAGTTTGGCGATATCTGAAAGGCGAATCAAGGTCATCGGTCCCAAGCATCTAATTTAGCCGGATAATAGTTTTCGTCCATAGAAGCCGGGCGTTTCATGCCGACGCAATGTGTCGGAAATGGATCGGGAATCGAGACGATTGCGCCGCCGACTGAGGGGAGCGATCAGCAGGATGACCGGGGCGACAGCACATTTGCAGGGTGTGTCGCTAGCATTGCCGGCGTGCCGGGTATTGATCAAACATGGACGAAGGCGGCTGGTGAAGGCCGCCTTCCATATCCGATATCTCGGCAACTGGCGGTCTCTAACCAGCTTTCTTGTTCTTAAGCGTTTCCTGCATGAAATGACGCAGCACCGCGTTGATGCGGGTCTGATAGCCTTTGCCGGTCGCCTTGAAGAAATCGAGCACGTCGGAATCAAGCCTGATGGAGACAGGGTTCTTCGGCTGTGGATAGACTGCGACCGCCTTCGACCAATCGACGTCGATAAAATCTTTCCAGTCAGGATCGTCGCGCATCTGCGCTTCGATCTCTTCATCGGTCATCGCATCGACACGCGCCCAATCGGTGCGGCTGCCATCACGCCGGATCCGTTCCTGAACTTCTTCTAGAGTAGTGGTGACGATATTCTGCTTGTTCATAATCTCGAGCCGCCCTTGCGGATATGATCCGGCATTTCTCGCCGCGCATGGTATAAAATGACGGCAATTATTCGGCCGGAAGAGGGGCATATCGCCAGCGTGCGGACTTCTCCGTTTCTGTCGGATCGTGCTTCGAGGTGCGGTTGCGAAAGCGCAATCAGCGCCTCGTCGAAGTCGATGCCGTGCTTCTTGATGTTCTGTCGTTCTTTCTCAACGTCCCACTCGAATTCATTGAATTCCAGCTTTTCGATGCGTCGCATGAAATGGCCCTAAGCCGCTGGTTTCGTAAGCGAGTTTCATGAGTCGATCCTCTCGGCGGTCATCGACCTCACCACGATCACAGCAGGCTTAGATCGGGAACGCCTTGTATATACACTTGTATGCCCACCGCCGCAACCCTGTGAAAACCGGGCATGGTTTGCATTAAGGGTCGTGCGGCCTGCTTGGCATGTCTATATGGAAGTGAAACGAGCTTCATTCATGCGCTTCCCACCCTCCTTTCTCGACGAGATACGCGACCGCGTGCCGATTTCGGCGGTGATCGGCGCGCACGTCTCGTGGGACAAGCGCAAGACCAATGCGCCGCGCGGCGACTACTGGGCGTGCTGCCCGTTCCATGGCGAAAAGTCGCCGTCGTTCCACTGCGAAGACCGCAAAGGCCGCTACCACTGCTTCGGCTGCGGCGTGTCCGGCGACCACTTCAAATTCCTGACCGAGCTTGACGGGATGAGCTTTCCGGAGGCGGTGGAGAAGATTGCCGACATGGCCGGAGTGCCGATGCCGGCGCGCGACGAGCAGGCGGAGCGGCGAGAAAGGGAACGCGCCTCGCTGCACGACGTCATGGAACTGGCGACGAAGTTCTTCCAGGACCAGCTGCAGTCGGCGGCCGGCGCCAAGGCGCGCTCCTATCTGCGCGAGCGCGGGTTGACGCCGGCAACCCAGCAGGCGTGCCGGCTGGGCTATGCGCCGGAAAGCCGCAACGCGCTCAAGGAATTCCTGGCCGGCAAGGGCGTGCCGAAGGCCGATATCGAAGCCTGCGGCCTCGTCCGGCACGGCGACGACATCGCGGTCTCCTACGACTGGTTCCGCGACCGCATCATGTACCCGATCCCGGATTCGCGTGGCCGCATCATCGCTTTCGGCGGTCGTGCCCTGGCGCCCGATGCGCTGGCCAAATACATGAACTCGCCCGACACAGAGCTCTTCCACAAAGGCAACGTGCTCTACAATTTCGCCCGCGCCAGGAAGGCCCAGCAGAAGGACGGCACGGTCATCGTCGTCGAGGGCTATATGGACGTGATCGCGCTGGCGCAGGCCGGTTTCGAAAACGCTGTGGCGCCGCTCGGCACCGCGCTCACCGAAAACCAGCTCGAGCTTTTGTGGCGCATGACCGGCGAGCCGTTGCTGTGTTTCGACGGCGACAAGGCGGGGTTGAAGGCGGCGTGGCGGGCGGCCGACCTGGCGCTGCCGATGATCCAGGCCGGCCGCACGGTGCGTTTCGCGCTGCTGCCCGAAGGCAAGGACCCCGACGATCTGGTGCGGGAAGGCGGGCCGGAGGCGTTCCGCCAGGTGCAGGCCGAGGCAAAGCCGCTCGCCGATCTTCTGTGGCTGCGCGAGACTTCCGGCGGCGTCTTCGATACGCCGGAGCGACGGGCCGAACTTGAGAAGACGCTGCGCGAGCTGACCAGCCGCATCCGCGACGAAAGCGTGCGTTATCACTACCAACAGGAAATGCGCGAGCGGGTGCTGGCCTTCTTCGGCAGCCAGCGCAGGCCGCAGGGGCAGGGAGAGCGCGGCAAGGGTTCTTTCGGCAAAGGCGGCGAACGCGGCCAGTGGGGCAAGGGCGGGCCGGGCGCGGTGGCGGGTCGTCTGGCAGTGTCCGACAGCCTGGCCCGCTCGGCGCTGGTGAAACGCGCCGGCGGCATCATGCCCCTGCGCGAGACCGCCCTTATCGTTGCGCTGGTCAACCATCCCACCCTGGTTGATGAGAATTTCGACGTGGTCGAATGCCTCGACCTCGTCCACACCGACTTGCGGCAATTGCACGCAGCGCTGATCGATGCGCTGGCGCACCAGGTCGCGCATGACCGCGACGCTGTGGTGCAAGCGCTTGAAGCGGCAGGACTTTCGGAAGCCTGGGAGCGGGCGGTCAGCCTTGTTCGGCGGGCGCGCCTGTGGCCGGCGCTGGAAGACGCCGCCCTTGACGACGCCCGCGAGGCCTTCGCCCAGGCGCTTCACTTGCACCGCAGCGCACGCACCCTACATAGAGAGCTGAAGGCAGCCGAGGTGGCACTGGCAACCGACCCGACAGACGAAAACTACCGTCACATGCTGGAAATACAGGCGCAGTTTCGCGACGCGCAGGCCACGGAAGCGCTGATCGAAGGCTTCGGCATACCGTCTGGACGGGCAAACCGGTGATTCTGAGCAATTGATTCGCTTTTTTGTTGCGAATCGTGCCAGAGCCGCTTGACCTTCCGTCGGAATGACGGAATCAGGACGATTCGAAAAGGTTAACCTGCGGCATTGCCCGCACCCAACAACACGGGACGGAGCGCTGATCACTGGACGGGCGGGCGGCCCGCCCCAGATATCAGGGTTAATCGGGCTTTAACGCACGGCGAGTACTCGCGTCAAAAGCGGGTGCGAATGCTTCGCTTGATTTGCCCGGTTACAGGAGCACCGGCTCCGCTCAAAACTCCGGCCCTTGGAGAAAGCAAAGAATGGCGACAAAGGAAAAGGAAGAGGTCGAGACCGAACGTGAAGCCACAACCGATGGCCCGTTGCTCGACCTTTCCGATGATGCTGTCAAGAAGATGATCAAGGCCGCGAAAAAGCGCGGCTACGTGACCATGGACGAGCTGAACTCGGTGCTGCCCTCGGAGGAAGTGACCTCCGAGCAGATCGAGGACACCATGTCCATGCTTTCCGACATGGGCATCAATGTCGTCGAGGATGACGAGGCGGGCGAAGAGGCCGAAGGCGAGCCCTCGGCCGCCGACGCCGAGGAAGACGCCAACGAGCTTGCCGAGCAGACCGGCACGGCGGTTGCCGCGACCACGACCAAGAAAGAGCCGACCGACCGCACCGACGACCCGGTGCGCATGTATCTGCGCGAAATGGGTTCGGTCGAGCTTCTGTCGCGCGAGGGCGAAATCGCCATCGCCAAGCGCATCGAGGCCGGCCGCGAGACGATGATCGCCGGCCTTTGCGAAAGCCCACTGACTTTCCAGGCCATCATTATCTGGCGCGACGAGCTCAACGAAGCGAAAATCCTGCTGCGCGAGATCATCGATCTCGAAACAACTTACGCCGGACCCGAAGCCAAGCAGGCGCCGATTGTCGTGCACACGGAAGAGGCCGAGAAGCCGGCCGAGAAGCAGAAGGACGATCCGCGTGCGGCGCGGCGCTCGCGCGACGACGACGACATCACCAATGTCGGCGGCGAATCCCGGACCGAAGAGGAAGAGGACGACGAGGACGAGGCGAGCCTTTCGCTTGCGGCGATGGAAGCAGAACTTCGCCCGCAGGTGATGGAAACGCTCGACACCATCGCCGACATCTACAAGAAGCTGCGCAAGCTGCAGGACCAGCAGGTGGAGAACCGCCTGGCTGCCGCCGGCACGCTGTCGCCCAGCCAGGACCGCCGCCTGAAGGAGCTGAAGGACCAGCTCATCAAGTCGGTGAAGTCGCTGTCGCTCAACCAGAACCGCATCGAGGCGCTGGTCGAGCAGCTCTACGACATCAACAAGCGGCTGGTTCAGAACGAAGGCCGGCTCTTGCGCCTTGCCGAAAGCTACGGCGTGCGCCGCGAGGAGTTCCTCAAGGAATACCAGGGTTCGGAGCTCGATCCGAACTGGATGAAGTCGATCTCCAACCTTTCCGGCCGTGGCTGGAAGGAATTCACCAAGAGCGAGAAGGATACGATCAAGGACATCCGCTCCGAGATCCAGAACCTTGCCACCGAGACGGCGATCTCGATCCTGGAATTCCGCAAGATCGTCAACCAGGTGCAGAAGGGCGAGCGCGAGGCGGCGATTGCCAAGAAGGAAATGGTCGAGGCGAACCTGCGCCTGGTTATCTCGATCGCCAAGAAGTACACGAACCGCGGCCTGCAATTCCTCGATCTGATTCAGGAAGGCAACATCGGCCTGATGAAGGCAGTCGACAAGTTCGAATACCGCCGCGGCTACAAGTTCTCGACCTACGCGACATGGTGGATCAGGCAGGCGATCACCCGTTCGATCGCCGACCAGGCGCGCACCATCCGCATTCCGGTCCATATGATCGAGACGATCAACAAGATCGTCAGGACCTCGCGCCAGATGCTGCACGAGATCGGCCGCGAGCCGACGCCGGAAGAACTGGCCGAAAAGTTGGCGATGCCGCTGGAAAAGGTGCGCAAGGTCCTGAAGATCGCCAAGGAGCCGATCTCGCTCGAAACGCCGGTTGGCGACGAGGAGGATTCGCATCTCGGCGATTTCATCGAGGACAAGAACGCCATCCTGCCGATCGACGCGGCGATCCAGGCCAATCTGCGCGAGACCACGACGCGGGTTCTGGCTTCGCTGACGCCGCGCGAGGAGCGCGTGCTGCGCATGCGCTTCGGCATCGGCATGAACACCGACCACACCCTGGAAGAGGTTGGCCAGCAGTTCTCGGTTACCCGAGAGCGTATCCGCCAGATCGAGGCGAAGGCGCTGCGCAAGCTGAAGCACCCGAGCAGGAGCCGGAAGCTCAGGAGCTTCCTGGACAGCTAGGACAAACTGAAAAGCCCGGCATTGCCGGGCTTTTTTGTTTGTTCGAGTGGGATGAGACGACAGGACTCAGAAAAGGCCCGGGATGAGCCGCCAGGTGCGACGGCAATAGGCGTCGTACTCGGCGCCGAAATGCCCGCGCAACAGGCGTTCTTCCGACGTGATGCGTGCGAGCAGGGGTGGGACGGTAAGCGCGGTCAGCAATACGCCGACGCCTGAGCGAAATGCGAGTGCCCAGCCGAGCGAGTTGACCAGCAGGCCGAGATAGCTGGGATTGCGGATGACGGAATAGATGCCTGACGTAACCAGGCTGTGCCCAGGCTGGATGGCAACCAGCCCGCTGAAACGATTGCCGAGCACGAAGACGGGCCAAAGACGCAAGACGCCGCCGACGGCGAACAGCACGACGCCGATCCAGCGAACGGTATCGCCGTCGATGGTCCAGAAGTCGATGCGATCGGTGTAGGCCGGCAGGAAGGCGTTGAGCAGGCCGATCACGCCAAAGGCTACGAGCACCCAGCGGTTGGAGCGGTCCTCCTGCTCGCCGGGACTGAGGTTCCCCCCGCTGAACAAGGCTGCGGCCAACAGTACGATGGTGAGGAAGGCTATTGCGGTTCGCGCCGGGTCGGCAAAGAACGTGGCGACGCCACCCGCGCCGATGATCGCGAGCCCGAGGCTGGCCAAAGTGCCCGCAATGGCAAACAGTGCAAGTCTCCAGGTAGATGCCATGGCAGCCTCCGTTCCGGCGCCCGACCTTAGCAGAAAGCGCCGGTAACGGCAGCGGGTGGACGACCGCTGGTGGAAGTCGACTGCCGCGCTCTGGCGGGCGCCTCGCTGCAGGTTCATACTGGAATGCGGGTTCGCGCGGGGAGCGACGATCCCGGTGCCGGGCCAGCGAAAGCCTGTGCGTCACGGCATCGGAAGGGAGGTGCGACGTGACAACATACATCATGTTGGTCAACTGGACTGAAGTGGGCGTGAAGAATGTTCGCGACTCGCCCAAGCGTCTCGACGGGGCCAAGAAGGCACTGGCCGATATGGGTGGTTCCTTCAAGGCGTTCTACCTGACCATGGGTGATTGCGACATGGTGGCGGTCTGCGAGGCGCCGGACGATGCCGTGATGGCGCGTTTCACGCTGGGGCTCGGCATGGCCGGCAACGTGCGCACCCGCACGCTGAAGGCGTTTCCGGAGGCGGCCTATCGCGAGATCATCAACTCGCTCGGCTGATGTCGCGAGACGGGCTATGCCAGGAGCCCGTGCAGGAAGGGCAAAGGGCGTCAAAAGGCGCCCTTTGCGTTTTCTGAAAATCTGGCAGACCCCTATCGGGTCGGTGCCGGGTAGCGTTCCCAGAAGCCTTGGCTGGGCTCGATCTGCTCGACGACGTCAACCAGGACGCCCGCGGGATCGCGGGTCATGAAGCGGCGCTGGCCCCAATCCTCGTCGGTCAGCGGATGCACGATCGGTGCACCGTCGCCGCTCAGTTTATCGAAAAGGCTTCTGGCGTCGGCGACCTCTACGGTGAGGATCATGCCGCGGCCGTCGAAAACTTCCGGGCCTGGCGGGTTCGACGGGTGTTCCGGGCTCATGAAGGCAAGTGTTGCGCCGCGCGTCTCGCCGTCCGCCGGGCCTGAGAGATAGACGAACCAGCTTGCCTCGAAGAGCACCTCGAAGCCGAAATGCCTGACGTAGAAGTCGCGCGCCTCGAAAAGGGCGGGCGTGGTGATCAGCGGATAAAGATCGCGGACGCGCATCGTTTGTTCCTCTTTCTGCGTGTTGGATTTTTCGTTTGCCGAAGTGCTCCCGACAGTCAGCGCGGTTGCGAGCAGCAGGCAGGAAGCGAAGCCGGCAAGTGCGCGAAAACCCCCTCCGACCGATTGTATAGGGTTTCCCTTCATGGCCATCTCCATTCGTGTTTGAGCGTTGCGCGTAATGGCTTTCATAAAATATACAGACTGCATGTATGCAAGTAGAGAAATGTGAAATGCAGGACATGCGCAAGGCTTTGCTGACACTCCGTTGTCAGCAGCAGAATCGCAGATAGGAGATTGGCGAAGCGCATCGATATCTCGACGCAGCATTGCGAAGCGGCTAATTTGGAGCAGCGCAATCTGCGAGGCTTCCCGATGTCTTTTCTGAAACGATTGTTCGGCGGCGGCGGCGAATCGGCGGGTGCCGAGCCTGCGGTTGCAGCCGAGGCCGAGCACAAGGGTTTCACGATCCGCGCCACGCCGTTCAAGGAAGGCGGCCAGTTCCAGACATGCGGCGTCGTCGCCAAGGAAATCGGCGGCGTGGTCAAGGAACACAAATTCATCCGCGCCGACCGCTTCGCGACGATGGACGACGCAATCCAGGTTTCGTTGTCCAAGGGCCGGCAATTGATCGATGAACAGGGCGACCGGCTGTTTAGCTGAGCGTCTCGCTTACGCCTTCTTGGGCTGTGTGGTGGACGAAATCCCGGTGTGGCGGAGAAGGCTATCCATAGCTGCGGAAGCGCTTTTTTAAACCTGGTCCGGTAGCGGCTGATTTCCAAAAGCGAAGCGCCGCGGGAGCGGAATGTGGAGCGCAACCCAGGGCAGCGCTCCACATTCAAGATATCAAGCAGCGGCGGTCGACAGCTGGATTTCCTGCAGCGAGGAAGCAATCGCGTCGGTCTGCTTTTCGGCCTTGTCGAGTGCGGCAGCGATGGCGTCGGCGCCCATGCCGACGCCTTCAACGCGGATGACTTCGACATCGGTCATGCCGTTGAAGGCAAGCACGCTCTTCAGATAGGGAACGGCGAAATCCATCACCGTGGCCGGGCCTTCCGAGTATATGCCGCCGGAAGCGACCACCACGTAAACTTTCTTGCCGGTAACCAGACCCTTGGGGCCGTCGGCGCCGTAGGAGAAGGTCCTGCCCGAACGCGAGATGTGGTCGACCCACGATTTCAGCGTCGAGGAAATGCCGAAATTGATGAAGCCGGTGGCAAGGATGATGTGGTCGGCGGCAAGCAGTTCGTCGACGGCGATGTCGGAAACACTGACGACTTCAGCCTGACGCTCGGTGCGAGCCTCGGCCGGCGTATAGATGCCGGAAGCGTAATCAGGCTCGATATGCGGCAGCGGGTTGCTGACCAGATCGCGCGTGGTGACGGTGCTGCCGGGCAGCGCGTCCTTGAGTTTTCCGGCGAGATCGCTGGCAATGCGGGTGGAATGGGAGGCCGCACCGCGCGGGCTCGATGTTACTAGCAGGATAGAGGACATTGCTTGGCTCCATTTGGGGCGTCCAGGTTCGGACGTCTGAACTTCGCCAAACAGATAGTTCTCGACTTTCATCCACATAATTGGGAAAATATCTATGATACATATCGATAATATGGATGGATTGCCATGCAAGCCAACCCGACGCTCGACCAGCTGCAGGTGTTTCTTGCCGTCGCGGAGACCGGCAGCTTTTCTGCGGCTGCGCGCCGTCTCAACCGGGCGCAATCCGTGGTCAGCTACACCATCGCCAATCTGGAGGCACAGCTCGAACTGAAGCTGTTTTCACGCGAGGGCACCCGAGAGCCGGTGCTGACCACAGAGGGCAAGGCGATGCTGCCCGATGCAAGGCGAATGATCGGTGCTTTGCAGGAGATCCGCGCGCGGGCTGAAGGCCTGAAGCAGGGGCTTGAGCCGGAGTTGACGATCGCGGTCGACGTATCGCTGCCTTCGCCGGTGCTGGTCGATGTGTTGAAGGCGTTCAACGCGGAATTTCCGACGGTGGCGCTGCGGCTGAATATCGGAGCGATCGGCGTCGTCTGGGAGCAATTGCTGGCTCGCAAGAGCGATGTCAGCTTCGGTGGACAGCCGGAGTTGCAACACGACGACCTGCTGTCGATCAGGATCGGCGATGCCAGCATGACGCCCGTGGCGGCGCCAGGCCACCCGTTGGCGCTCTACCCGGGCCGAGTGCCGCTGACGGTGGTGCGCGAGCATATCCAACTGGTCATTTCGGACGTCTCCGACATGACCAAGGGCAAGGATTTCGGAGTGTTCGCCTATCGCACCTGGCGCATGACGGACATGGCCACCAAGCGCGAGCTCATCCTTTCCGGCCTTGGCTGGGGCGGGCTGCCGACCTGGATGGTGGTCGACGATGTCGCGGCCCGCCGGCTGGTGGCGCTCGATCTCGAACCCTATCCGGAACGGCCATACACGCTTTACGCGTTCCACCGCGCCGACACGCCGCCAGGACCTGCCGCGACCTGGTTGATCGAACGATTCAAGCTGGAATTGCCGAAGGTTTGCGCGTCGCTGGAGGCCGCCGCCGCAGCGCAAGACGTCACTCCAGCATCAACCCGTCGATAAGGGCGGCGAGTGCTGTGCGGTAATCTTCGGCCGGCGCACCGGCGTCGATGGCGAGCGCTGCGCGGTCGAATGCGGATGAAACCAATGCAGTGACGGCGTCAAGCGAGAGGCGCCGCATGACGCCCTCGCGCATGGCGAAGGCAATACCGGCGCGCAAGGTGCGGGTGCCGTGGCGGGCGTCGATGGCGTCCATTTCGGCGCGGCCGAGCACGGCCGGTCCATCGAGGAGTAGGAGACGGGTGCGGCCGGGCATCGCCATCGCCTCGATGAACGCCTCGCCGCCTTTCACCAGAGCCTCCCGCGCCGGTAGGCCTTCAGGTGCGGCGCGTTCGATCTCGGCGGCGACCAGTTCCGCCTCCCGCTCGACGACGGCGCGGAACAGCGCCTGCTTGTCCTCGAAATGGTGATAGAGCGCGCCGCGCGTCACGCCGGCAGCCGCCACGATTTCCGGCGTGCTGGTCTCGGCATAGGACTTTTCGGTGAACAGCGTCCGCGCCGCTGCAATCAATTCGCCGCGCGTTGCTTCGGTGCGTTCGCGATTGGAGCGCCGTTCGGAGGGTTGTTGCATACATGCAGCCTGTATGTTAATTGCCAGATACATGCAGACTGTATGTCATAGAGGCGGGGAGGAAAAGCTATGCGTCCGATCGCCAGTTATCCGGTTATCCTAACCGGTGACGTCGCCGGCACGGCGGCTTTCTATCGCAACCATTTCTCGTTCGAGCCCCGGTTCACCAGCGACTGGTACATGCATCTGCAATCGACCGAGAACCGGCGGGTTAACCTGGCGATCGTCGACGGCGACCATCCAACTGTACCGGAGGCCGGACGGGGCAGGGCGTCGGGTCTCATCCTGAACTTCGAGGTCAGGGATGTCGACGCAGAGTATGAGAAGGCGCTCGCCGCCGGCCTGCCGATCCTGTGGACGTTGCGCGACGAGGAATTCGGCCAGCGGCATTTCGTTACCGCCGATCCGAACGGGGTGATGATCGATATCATCAAGCCGATACCGCCGAGCGCGGAATTCGCCGCGCGCCATCCACAGCCGGCGACGTAGCGGTAATTGGCAGGCAATTGTGCGGCAACTGCAATGGGCTGCGCCGGTTGTCAGATGTTGTCAGGTTAGAATTCCGCCACCGTGGCACGGCGCGCCGGGGCGGCTTATGGTCGACGCTCCGAACTTGAGTTGAGGCCCGTCGACCACTCAGCTTCGCCTCGCCTGGATTGCCGTGAAAGCCGGACAAAATGCGTGAAATCTGCCTCATCCGTGCACCGCATCACCTTGGCCTGAGGCCATTGGCTCCCGGCCATATTCCCGGCACCTGGCGTGCGCCGCAGGCGCTAACCGACGCCGGGTTGGTGGAGGCGCTTTCGCCGGCGGACATCGTCGATATGGAGCGCCCGGTTTACAGCGTGGAACCGCAGCCGAGTACACGCCTGCGCAACGGACCGGCGATACGGCGCTTCAATCTCGAACTCGCCGAAATCGTTGCGAAAGCGGTGGAGCGCGGTCAATTCCCGCTGGTCGTCGGCGGCGACTGCACCATCCTGCTGGGCGCACTGGCCGGACGGCGGCGTTTTGGCCCGCTGTCGCTGGTGCACGTCGACGGACACAGCGATTTCCGCCATCCCGGCAATTACGAAAACAGTGAAGGGCCGGTGTCGGCCGCCGGCATGGACCTGGCGCTGGCCACCGGGCGCGGCGAGGCGCTGCTCACCGAATGGCCGGGCATTTCGGGGCAACTCATCCCCGATGCGCAGGTGGTGCAGATCGGTGAGCGGGAAGGGCGCGACGCGGATTTTGCCTGGGCGGACATCAACGATACCGACTTCACCCTCATCGACGTGTTTGCCGCGCGCGAACTCGGCGTTGCCGGCGTGCTGGAAAAGACACGCGCCACGCTCGACCGCACGGACTGGCCGTTCTGGCTGCATTTCGATGTCGACGCGCTCGACCAGGCGGTGATGCCGGCGGTGGATTCGCCAGGTAGTCCAGGCATCGATCCAGAAGGCCTGGCCGAAATACTCGGTGCGCTTGTCGCCGACCGGCGCTGTGCCGGCATGAACATGACCATTTTCGATCCCGATCTCGACCCGAACGGAAAGCTGGCGGCTTTTCTGGTGGAGTTTCTCGTCAAAGTGCTGGCGAGGCTGTGACGCAACGGCGCGGGCCTTCCATCCGCCACATAACAATCCTATCTACGCCGCTCACCGGCCAAGGATTGGAGCGCACTTGCCTGGAACCGAGAACAAAACCGCAAAGGGCAAGGCGGCGACGCATGTCCGGCAAAAGCACGCGCTGCTGGTCGTAAATCCGCGGGCACGACGCGGCACCGGGTCGATCGCCGCAGCACGGGACGTCCTGGAGAAAGCCGGGATCAGGGTCACCGAGGAGAAGCCGGCAGCCGGCGAAAACATCGCCGACGTCATCCGCAGGAATGCCGAAGGGCACGATTTCGTGATGGTCGGCGGCGGCGACGGCACGCTGAACGCCGCCGCGCCAGCGCTGGTGGAAACCGGCCTGCCGCTTGGCGTCATACCGCTCGGCACGGCCAACGATTTTGCCCGCACTGTCGGCATTTCGGCCGAGCCGGCGAAGGCCGCCGAGACGATCGCGGCCGGCAAGTTGCAGGGCATAGACCTTGGCGAGGTGAACGGCCATCTGTTCTTCAACGTCGCCAGCATCGGCTTCAGCGCCGAACTGGCTCAGGACCTGACCGAACACGCCAAGAAACGCTGGGGAACACTGGGCTACGCCATCGTGGCGGCGCGCATCCTGATGCGCTCGCGGCTTTTCACCGCATTTGTCGACCATGACGGCACGACGGAAAAGATCCGCACCATGCAGGTTTCGGTCGGCAATGGCCGCCACTACGGCGGCGGCATGACGGTTGAGGAGACGGCAACCGCCGATGACGGGCGGCTCGATTTCTACAGTCTCGAGGTCGACCATTGGTGGCGACTTCTGGCGCTGCTGCCCAGCCTGCGCAAGGGCACGCATGGGCGCTGGGACGACGTGCGCGCCTTCCAGACCACCGAGGTGACGATCCGCACCAGCAAGCCGCGGCCGGTCAACACCGACGGCGAGCTGTCGACCTACACGCCGGCGCATTTCCGCATCAGGCCGAAGGCAATCAAGGTGTTTGTGCCGGCCGGCTAGACCTACAGCGTATTGCACCGAATTGGATTCGGCGACCGCGCTGTAGTTTCTTGTTTGTGCATGTCGCTTTCTCTGAAACCGAGGACACTTTCGGGCAACATGCATTAGCCCGCAAAAATTTCCTGCCTCGCTGTCGGATAGGCGTCGCCACCAGCGTCCTTGGGAAGCCGTCTCGACGAGGCGGTGTTGCCGCGACCACTCCGGGTCGCGGAACGCTGGAGGTAGTCGATGTCTGCACCGCAAATCCTGATAAACGGGCTCGTCATGGGCGAGTCGCCGCGTTGGCATGAGAACCGCCTGTGGTTCTCGGACTGGGGCGCGCGGGAAATCATCGCCGTCGATCTCGACGGCAAACGCGAAAAGATTGCCGATGTGAACGCATTTCCGTTCTCGATCGACTTCCTGCCTGACGGAAGCCTGGTGGTGGTGGCGGACAAGCTTTTGAAGCGGCGACAACCCGATGGCTCGCTGATAACGCATGCGGATCTTACCGGTCTTTCCAGATTTGCCTGGAACGAGATCGTCGTGGACGGGCGCGGCAACATCTATCTCAACAATATCGGCTTCAGCTTTCCCGATGGCGCGTTCGCACCGGGTATCATCGCCCTGGTCGGTGCGGACGGTTCGGTGCGCCAGGTCGCGGACGGCTTGGCATTTCCGAACGGCATGGCGGTGACCCCGGATAACCGGACGCTGATCGTCGCGGAATCCTACGGCCAGATGCTCACCGCTTTCGACATCGGCGCGGATGGCGGCCTGTCGAACCGGCGGGTGTTTGCCGATCTCTCCGACGATTATCCAGATGGCATCTGCATCGATGCCGAGAATGCTGTCTGGTATGCCAGCGTTCCGAACAAACGCTGCGTACGGGTCCGCGAGCGCGGTGAGATTTTGCAGACCGTCAACCTAGATCGCGGCGGCTTCGCCTGCATGCTCGGTGGCAAGGACGGCAAGACGCTGTTCATGGTCGCCAATGAATGGGGCGGGAGCGTCGACGGTAAGGAACGGACCGGCCAGGTCATCATGATCCCGGTGTCGGTGCCGGGCGCGGGCTGGCCGTAGCAGCATTCTCGCCAAGGATTTTGTTGCCTCTGGACGCGGTGGCCCCGACAGTGCAAATCTGGTAGGACCAGATTGCGGGCGTACTCGGCGCTGCCACCATCCGCCAGGGAGAGAGATCGTGAACACCAACGCTGCCGCTCGGTCGCAAGCCGTAATCCCCTTCGATCATCATCGCGTCGACCGGCTGATGGAGGAGGCGGGGATCGACGTCCTGCTCGCCACGTCGAAGCATAACGTCCAGTACCTGCTCGGCGGCTACAAATTCATCTTCTTCTCGGCGATGGATGCGATCGGCCACAGCCGCTATCTGCCTGTGGTGATCTACGAGAAGGGCAGGCCGGAACATGCCGCCTATATCGCCAACAAGATGGAAGGCGGCGAACACCACAACAACCCGTTCTGGACGCCGACGCTGCATACCGCGACCTGGGGCACGGTCGATGCCGCCAAGCTCGCCCTCGATCACCTGAAGAAATTGAACCTCTCCGGCGCGCGCATCGGCATCGAGCCGGGTTTCCTGCCGGCGGATGCCTATGATGTGCTGCGCGGCGGGCTGGGTGCTGCGGCGCTGGTCGGTGCCACCGCCATGCTAGAGCGGATGCGGGCAATCAAGACGCCGCAGGAACTGCAGAAGCTGCGCACGGCCTCCGAACTGATCACCGATTCCATGCTGGCGGTGTTTGCCGCGATGGGCGAGGGCTCGACCAAGCAGGAAATCGTGGAAGCGTTGCGGCGGGAGGAGACCAACCGCGGGCTGCAGTTCGAATATGCGCTTTTGACGCTGGGATCCAGCCACAACCGCGCGGTGTCGCCGCAGAGCTGGCAGAAGGGCGAGGTGATGTCGCTCGATTCCGGCGGCAACTATCACGGCTATATCGGCGATCTCTGCCGCATGGCGGTGTTGGGCGAACCGGATGCCGAACTTCAGGATCTGCTGGCCGAGATCGAATCCATTCAGCAGGCGGCGATTTCCAGGGCGCAAGTGGGAGTGCTGGGCGGCGACCTGATCGCGCATGCCGAGAGCGTGCTGAAAGCCGGGCCGAGCGCTAAATTCAACGATTTCTTCGCCCATGGCATGGGCCTGATCACCCATGAAATGCCGTTCCTGATGACCAACCACCCCGTCGCCTATGAAGGCACCGACGCGGCGAAACCGCTGGAGGCCGGCATGGTGCTCTCAGTGGAGACGACGATGCTGCATCCAAGCCGCGGCTTCATCAAGATCGAGGATACGGTGGCGATCCATGAAGCAGGCCCGGAGCTGATGGGCAATCGCGGCCGCGGCTGGAATTTTGGCGGCACGGCGAGAAGCTGACAGGGCGAGCGATTGCGCATCGGCGGCGCGACAGCCAAGATGGGCCGACCATTTGTGATGGGAGGCCAAAAATGTCGCTTAAGGGAAAGACGCTTTTCATCTCCGGCGGATCGCGCGGCATCGGGCTGGCGATCGCCATCCGGGCAGCACGCGACGGCGCCAACGTCACCATAGCGGCCAAGACCGCCGAGCCGCATCCGAAGCTGCCAGGCACCATCTATACCGCCGCGGAGGAGATCGAGGTGGCAGGCGGCAAGGCGCTCCCGGTGCTGTGCGACATCCGCGAGGAGGGGCAGGTGGCGGAGGCAGTGCAAAAGACCGTGGAACGGTTCGGCGGCATCGACATCTGCATCAACAATGCCAGCGCGATCCAGCTTACCGGGACGCTGCAGACCGACATGAAACGCTATGATCTGATGCACCAGATCAATACGCGCGGCACGTTCCTCGTTTCGAAAATGTGTATTCCTCACCTGAAGTTGGCGGCAAATCCTCACATTCTGAATCTGGCGCCGCCGCTCGACATGTCGGCCAAATGGTTCAAGAACCACGTCGCCTACACGATGGCCAAATTCGGCATGTCGATGTGTACGCTCGGCATGAGCGCCGAGTTCGCCGGGGACGGCATCGCGGTCAACTCGCTATGGCCGATTACGGCGATCGACACCGCTGCGGTGCGCAACCTGCTCGGCGGCGAGACGGTCGCTTCGATGAGCCGGTCGCCGGAGATCATGGCGGACGCGGCCCACGCCATCCTGACCAGGCCGTCGCGCGAGACAACCGGCAATTTTTTCATCGACGAACTGGTGCTGCGTGAAGCAGGCGTCACCGATTTCTCGCATTATGCGCCGGGCGCGAAGGGACCGCTGGCGGGGGATTTCTTCGTGCCGGACGAGGTGTTCGCCAAGACCGACACGAAGGTGGCGCGGCCGTTCGGGTAACTAGAGGTGCTGGGGAAAATCCATGCGGCCGTGAAGGATACGCACGACATCGATCGATTGGCCGGCAATATGCAGATACAAAACGTGCGACCCCACACGATATTTCATCAGACCGGGCCGGCCCCCTTCGGCATTTCGCGCGAGACCAGGATTCTTTTGCAGGAGTGCTAACGTGGCCCGGATGGCTTCGACGTAGTCGGTGGCACGCTGCTCGCCGAAGTTCTCAAGACTGTAGGACCAGATTTGCTCAAGATCCTGCCGCGCTCGAGGGCGTAAACGTATCTGGCGCACTAGCGAGATTTTTTCGACGCTAGAAACTCGTCGAAATCGAACGGCTCCGGCTCACCGGATTCATAGCCTTCCTGCAATGCAAGCCGTAACCGTTCCAGGCCGGCTTCCTGTTCTTCCAGCAAGCGCAACCCAGCACGAATAGCTTCGCTTGCGGAACCAAAACGGCCGTTCGACACCTGCCTTTTGATGAAGGAGTCATACTCGTCGCCGAGTGTCACCGAAGTGTTTTTCGACATCGCAAATCTCCAGTACCAATAGATGGTACCCGTCTGATCGCATTAAAGCAATGACGATCGAGATCCGTCCCCCTTCAGGGGAACGGACCACAACGCTCAGTTCACTGGTCCGGCGCCGCCGATATCCTCCATCCGCGGTTCCGCCGGCTGCTGGCCGGTGGCGCGGTTGATCATCACCGTGACGAACCACAGCACGATACCGATCGCCAAGAGGACGCCGGCGATCTTGTACTGCTCCGGATTACGGCCGGTCCAGGGGCCGGTCAGGAAGCCGCAGGCGATCGCGCCGATCACCGGCAGGACGGTCGGCGCGGTGAAGTGCTGGTGATCGACCTTGTCCTTGCGCAGAACCAGGACGGCGACGTTGACGACAGTGAACACGCACAACAGCAACAGCGCCGTCGTGCCGCCGAGTTGCGGCACCGAGCCGACAAAGGTGATCAGGCCGAACGCCAGCAAGGTGGTGAATCCAATCGCGATGTAGGGTGTCCTGCGTGTCGGATGAACCTTGCCAAGGACCGAGGGCAAAACGCGCTCGCGGCTCATGCCGTAGACGAGCCGGCTCGCCATCAGCATGTTGATCAGCGCGCTGTTAGCGACGGCGAACATGGTGATGAAGGCGAAGATGCCGATCGGGAAATTCGGCGCACCGGCCTGAACGACTTTCAGCAATGGGGCCTCACCTTCGCCGAGTTCAGCCGGTTCGACCAGCGTGACAGCGGAAATCGACACCAGCACATAGATCACGCCGGTGATCAGCAGGCCGGCAAGCAGGATTTTCGGGAAGATCTTGCTCGGGTTCTGCGTCTCTTCGGCCATGTTGACCGAATCCTCGAAGCCGACCATTGCGAAAAAGGCGAGCGTCGTCGCGGCAATCACCGGCCAGACTGCGCTGACGCCCTCGGGCGTATGGAACTGCGTGATGCGGGAAACATCGCCCTGGCCGGCGCCGATCGCCCACAGGCCGATGAAGATGACAATCAACAGGCCGGTAAGTTCCACGCATGTCAGCACCACATTGGCCTTCACGCTTTCGCCGACGCCGCGGAAATTGACCGCCGCTACGATGGCCATGAAGGCCAGGCCGAGCAGGATGATGCCGGTTCCGCCGCTCTCGTAACCGAGACCGAAGGCGCTGGACAGATTGACCGAGAAGGCGCGCGAAGCGGTGGAGGCGGAAGTAATGCCCGAACACATGACGGCGAAGGCGACGATGAAAGTGACGAAATGGATGCCGAACGCCTTGTGGGTGTAGAGCGCGGCGCCCGCTGCCTTCGGATATTTGGTCACCAGTTCGAGGTAGCTGAAGGCGGTGATGACCGCCACGACGAAGGCGACCAGGAACGGCAGCCAGACCACGCCGCCGACCTGTTTGGCCACCTGACCGGTCAGCGCGTAGATGCCGGTGCCCAGGATGTCGCCGACGATGAAGAGAAGAAGCAGCCAGGGGCCCATCACGCGATGGAGGCTCGGTTCGACCGTAGCCTTGCCGGCAGCGTCAGAGGGAACAGTGGTCATAGATACCTCCTTCCAAGCGCACGGGTGGGTTGCACTTTACAGGAGTATGGGCGTGTCACCGCGATGTCAAACGGATGGGCCGCCCAAAGGCGGCTCATCCACTGGAGACGGGTGTGTGGATATTCAGCCGGCCTGCAAATGGCGGTTTTCTTTGCTTGCCGCGTTCATGTACCTACAGCGCTTCGCGGCGAATGGGATTCGGCGGCCGCGCTGCAGCTTCTCAGTTGCGCATGTCGTTTTTCCCGAAACCGAGGACACTTTCGGGCGACATGCATTAAAAGTTCGCTTCTCGAAATCCACCATTTTTCGGTTCGCCAACTTGCAGCAGCAAAAGAAGAGCCCGGCCGGATCAGATGATCCGCCGGGCCCCTTCGCCATCGTCCCCCGGCTGGGGGGACGGGGCAGGGAACTTTTGTCCTGTCCGCGGGACCGAGCCGGCGGACAGGACCTGGCTCACATCATCTAGCGCTCGCCACCGGGGCGACAAGCGGAGTGACGCGGCGGATCGCGACGCGGCGGTTTTCGCGTTCGCGCGCTTCGGTGTTCACCTTGAGGAACTGCTCGCCATAACCTTGAGGCGCCAGGTTTTCCGGCTGGATGCCGAACACATTGGTCAGCGCCTCGGCGACCGCCTCCGCCCGCCGGTCAGACAGCGCCAGATTGGCATCGTTGGAGCCGACTGCATCGGTGTGGCCTTCGATCAGGAACGTTTCCGCCGGGTTCTCCTTCAGCAGACGCTCCATCGCATTGGCGACGCCTTCGAGCTTGGCGATCTCGCTTTCGGCGATTTCGGCCGAACCGAACTCGAAGTTGATGGTGTCGAGATCGATGCGACGCACCTTGTCGCGGATGCGGGCCGAACGCTTCACCTCGTCGATCGAGTAGAGACGTTCCACACGCTCGACCGGCGGCTGGTCGAGGAAGGTATAGTAGTCCTCTTCATCGTCGACACGCTCGGAATCGAGGATGTACTCATCGACGGGGATCGTCAGGCGCATCGGCGGCAGGTCGAGGCCGGGATCGCGCCATTCGCCGACGCGGTCGTAATTCTCCTCGTCGACATAGACCAGGACATACTCGCGGTCGTCGGGCGCGATACGCGAGCGCCGGACGATGTCGCCATAGCGGTCGCGGATGGTGATGACGCGGGAGCCATCCTCACGCTCGATGACCTCGCGGGTGCGGCCGCGCGGCAGTTCCTCGTAATAGACGTCGCGGGCGCCGCGCGTCAGGCGCGGACGATCGTTGCTCTGCACGATGATCTGGTTGTTGATCTGGATGATGGTGCGGTCGCCCACCTCGCGCACAACTTCTGCCGCCTGCGGGCGCTCGCGCACGAATTCCTCCGGTTTCACCTCGATGCGTTTGCCCTGCTCGGCGGTGACGGCCTGGATCTGCGCCGGCGCGATATCGATCTGGGCCGCGCCGTCATCGGCGGGCGGCGCAGAAGGTTCGCCAACTGGCTGTGCCGGCTGCGCGGGCGCCGCCTGGCCAGGCTCCGCCGCGGGAGCCGCGGGCTGACCGGGTTCCGTTGCGGGAGCTGCGGGCTGGCCAGGTTCCGTCGCGGGAACTGCCGGCTGCTGGCCGTCCACTGCCGGCGGCTGCTTCTGGCTGTCGAGCACCGGCGCCTGGCCTTCGGGAGCTGTCGGCGCTTCGCCTGATGGCTGCGTCGGCTCGGCGCCCGGCTGTGCGGGCTGTTCGCCTGCGGGGGCGGTTTGCGCCGGCGCTTCGCCGCCCGGAGCGGGCGCAGCCGGGGTTTCAGGCTGCGGAGCAGGCTCGGCCGGAGCCTCGGGCTGGGCCGGTTGCGCGGGGACTTCGGAAGCCGGGGCCTGTTCCGCCGGAGCTTGTGGCTGGGGCGTCGGTTCGGCCGGAGCCTGATCCGCCGGGGCGGCAGGAGTTTCCGGCGCGGGTGCTGCAGGTTGTTCGGCCGCAGGCGCTTCGGGTTGCGGCTGTGCTTCGGGAGCGGGCTGTTCGGCGGGTGCTTGAGCCGGTGCTTCCTGCGAAGGCTCTGCCTGCGGAGCAGGCTCGGCTTCAGGTGCCGCTTCGGGCGCAGGCTCCGCCTGCGGCGCCGGTTCGGGCTCAGGCTCGGCCTGTGGCGCCGGCTCAGGTGCGGGTTCTGCCTGCGGGGCAGGGGCCTGCTCAGCCGGAGCCTCCGGTTCAGGTGCGGGGGCTGCTTCTGGTTCGGGCGCGGGCTCGGCGGCCGGCGCCTGTTCCGGTTCCGGCGCGGCTTCCGGTGCGGGCTCCTCCGCAGCCGGGGGCGCCTCTTCCTGCTGTTTCTTCTTCAGAAGCTCTTCTTCGGAACTGCCTTCTTCCGCCTGGGCCAGAAGATAGGACTTTGCCGTTGCGGTTTCCGATGCGAATGCCGCAAGCGGCGTCGACGCCATCAGCAGGCCAAACGCGGTGCCTGCCAGAATCCTGGATTGGCGTTTCATATAGTGTCTCTCCTGTCGTGCCGTCCCATCGCTGGCCAAACACCCAACATTCGAATTTGTTCCTGTTCGGCCCGCAATACGGTCTTTACCGGGCAATAGACCGGCCGCAAGGTGGCGCCAACATGGCCAAATCCGGGTTCGAAGCCTCCGCGGCAATTCCAATGGGCTTGACCCGGCGACCGCCCGGGCTCACATCACAGCAATGGAAACGCCGTTCTGGAAGACGAAATCGCTGGAGGAGATGAGCCGGCGCGAGTGGGAATCGTTGTGCGACGGCTGCGGCAAATGCTGCATGGCGAAGCTGGAGGACGAGGATACCGCCGAGATCTACTGGACGACGGTGGGCTGCCGGCTGTTCGATGCCGGCACCTGCCGTTGCAGCGATTACAAGAACCGGCTCGCCAAGGTGGAAGACTGCGTGAAGCTGACGCCTGAAAATGTGCGCACGATCAGCTGGCTGCCGGCAAGCTGCGCCTACCGGCTGGTTGCCGAGGGCAGGGACCTCTACTGGTGGCATCCATTGATTTCGGGCACCACGGAGAGTGTGCACGAGGCCGGCATTTCGGTGCGCGGCCGTGTGACCGCGTCGGAGAGCGACATGGCTTCACCCGAAGACTATTTCGATCACATGATCGAGGATGAGCTTTAGGCGGCGTGCCGCCGATCTGTTCCTGCCTGGCAGTGAAGATATTGCGCTGCTTCCCGTCAAATGCCCGGGGTCAGGCCATCCAGGACGCCGATGCGGCGCGCCGGGCCGCTAATCCAAAACATGAATGCTGCATGAACATGCGGTTCGCACCGGGTTCAGCTTGACTGGCGCATTGTCTCCCCATCGCTTCGGCGAAAAAGGATCGACCCTCGAACACTGGAGAGAAACATGTTCAGCAAACTCAAGGCCGCCGCCATTTCCGCTCTTGTCGGCATCACCGCTCTTACCGCCGTTCCGGCGACCGCGCAGGAAAGCGGCGTCTACCTGAATTTCGGCGGCCGCGGCGACACCGGCGCCGGCGTCTATTTCGGCGACGACAGCCGCGTGCAGTACCGCGAGGATCGCCGCTATTATCGCGACCGCCGCGACCGCCGCGACCGCTGGGCCCGCGAGTGCACGCCGGGCCGGGCGCTCGACAAGGCCGAGCGCATGGGGGTGCGCCGCGCCCGCGTCGCCGACGTCAGCCGCCGCACCATCACGGTGGTCGGCCGTTCGCGCGGCGACCGCGCCGTCATCACCTTCGCCCGGGCGCCGCGCTGCCCGATCATCGGCTGATACGGCCGTTCATAAAAATGGCCGGAGGGGCGACCCTCCGGCTATTTTTTTGTCTTCAGCAGGCCTCGTTTAGAAGGGTCTCGGTTTTTCTAGAACCGATAACTCGATCCAACTATTTGTTTTTGCCGCATTTATGCGGACGCCAAATGATTCCATTTGGCTGCAGAATGCTAGTTCAGCTCGAAGGTGACGTTGACCTGGACGCTGTAGGCGTTTTCGCCGGCCTGGATCGGGACCGCGTCTGCGCCGGCCTTGGCCGCATATTCCTGCATCATCGGCCGCGGCTGCTGGAAGTTCGGCATTTCGGAGATTTCGAGGATCCTGCCGAGTTTGACGCCGGCTGCCTCGGTCAGCGTCTTTGCCTTGGCGACGGCATCGGCGACGGCCTTCTTGCGCGCCTCCGTCATGACTTTCGACGGATCGTCGTTGGTGAATGAGATGCCGCCGCCCTGGTTGACGCCGAGGCCGACAGCCTTGTCGAGAATCTCGCCGGTCTTGGCGATGTCGCGCACGCGCACCGAAAGCGTGTTGGTGACCTGGTAGGCGACCAGCTTGGCTTCCTGGGTGCCATCCTGCTTGGGAGTGTAGTCGTAGCGCGGCGCGATCTGCACGCCGGCCGTTTGCAGGTCGCGCTCCTCGATGCCCGCCGACTTCATCGCCGAGATGACCGCCGCCATGGCGTCGTTGTTGGCGGTGAGCGCCTCGCGCGCGGTGGCTGCCTCGCGCATCACGCTGAGCGACAGCAGCGCCATGTCGGGCGCCAGCGTGCTCTGGCCTTCGCCGACCACGATGATGCGTGGCGGCGGCTGGTCCGCAGCGCTGGCGACAGTGGGGATGGCCAGCGCCAACGCCAGCGTCAGAGGCAGGATATTCGGTCTCATGTCATTCTCCGTTTCGCAACGAGCCATGCGGCGGCGTCTACGGCGTGGTCGTTACGGCGACATTATGTGGCGATTGCGGCGAACTGTCTTGTGCGCCCCGAAAAAAGCAACTATCCAGCCCGGCGTGGGGCCTGTAGCTCAATGGTTAGAGCCGGCGGCTCATAACCGCTTGGTTGGGGGTTCGAGTCCCTCCGGGCCCACCATTACCCATCTCGGCTCATTGATTTCTCAAGATTTTTTGGCTGATTTTGTCCCACTCAAATCAACCCCCTCGGAAAGTGGGACAATTTTGTTCTCGTTCCGGTCGATGACGAGTAGGTGGCGAGCAGCCTTGGCCACCTTCCGCCGGCGCGCTTTACGGATGTAGAGGTCAGGCTGCTGATACGTCGTCCAGCCATAAATCGCCTTGAGCTGTTCGTGCGTAGCGCCGTTCTCAGCTGCAATCGTCGCACCGGCCTTCCTCAGCCCGTGTGCGCTGCAGTGCGGCAAGCCAGCCTCGTCGCACCACTGGCGCATTTTGTTCCCGAGACCGTTCCCGGAGAACGGGCTGCCATATTCGTTGACCAGGAAAGTCATCTGGTCGGCCGGTGTCGCATTTAGTTCGGCCTCAAGCTCAGGAAGCAATGGGATCTCGACCATAACGGGATCGCTGTTACGACTTGTCTTTCCTGGCTTGATTCTGATCCATTTCTCCCATTCGCTGATTTCATCGTTATGGACGAGCGTGATGTGCTGTCGGCCGAAGATAGCGGCGTCAGAAAGCCGCAGGCCGGTGAGCATGAAGATCGCAAGCGCACGCCTGGCCGTTGTGCCGCGGGGGTGACGTTCTTCGTACCGTACGATTTCCGTAACCTCCCAGGTGTGCCAGCCGTACCCGCTCTTCAGTCGCTTAATGCCTCGAGCCGGGTTCAAATCGACGAGCTCGGCTTCCTTTGCCCATTCGAACATCGCGCTGATGGATTTTACGATATTGTTTGCGGCGCCGAGGGCGTCGAGCCTTGTGTCCCTGATCTCCTTGACATGAGACCGTTTCATGCCGGCGAACGGCAGAGACCCCTTGGTGGGATACTGTGGATCGAGGTCGCCTTCGAGCGGATGAGGCAATTCGCACACGCGCTCCAGCATTGCTCGTCGCCGCGCCATAGTGTCTTCAGTGATCTCCGCGCCGCCGCGACGGTAGTACTCCTGGCAAAGCCACAGCAACGTGCCCTTCTTGGCTGGCTCGGGAGGCTCCGGGATGGATCGGACAGCCTTGGGAAGAGTGCCGGGCCGGAAATAGGCGACCCCGGCACGCGCACAGCGCAGCTCCTCGAGGAACTCGTCGCTGCCGATCGGTTCTCGGAGCCGGACCTTCTTCCGACCGGGTGCGCGAAAATAGTACCGATCATTGCCGTGGCGATCAGTGTCCTTCACGACGCCCTTAAGATCGACCTTCACAGGCTCATCCGTCATTTTCGTGGTTTTCGATCCCAAGGATTGTCTGGCAGCAAATCTTCGTCAAGGTTTGGTGCTTCTTCGACTTGGCGGTGGGGGAGCTTTCGAAACGCCAATACAAGCTCTTCGACGTCCCAAACGATGCGTCCTTTGCTTGGCATTCGTGGCTGCGGCATCCGGCCGTCCTGAACCATTTCATCAAAGGTCGTTGGGCTCACGCCTATGAACGTCGCAGCCTGCTCGCGATTGATTCCTACTGGCGGGAGCGAGGGCGGCAAAACGTTCAGGGCACGTGACATCGGCTTTAGCTCTCCAGCTAAAACCCTCGCGTTGAAAGCGCGTCTTTGGCGCACCTCTTTCGTTCCGTGCAGCTGTCCGAAAATTGCAGACGCTCATTCATGTCCTGGCCCTAATGCTTGCAGCCTTACCCTCGGTCTTCAGACCCAGGATTGCTCAAGACACCGGATACCCATTCAACTTTTGTGTACGACGATGCATATCTTTTATGCGATCGATACCCAGAGTTGAATTGGGGCACGACTTGGAGTGAAAATGCCCGTCGACCGAGAAATGTTGGGCCAGAGGCGGAATCGAGAGCGTTGCCAATGTAACTAATTCCGAACGCATTTTTTCATTGGCCAGAGGGCGACGATACCAACAAAGATGCCAAAAACCTTTTCTGTGGATTGGCCGTTCCGAAGCTTATGGGCCAGAGATCGAGCAATGCGCGGGACCGCACATCGCTACCGACGACGTCTTCGGCTGGGAGTACCTCCTGCAAGGGCCCGAGGAATGACGGGTGCGGATTGGTCGAACTCGATCTTGCGAAGCACAGGTCGGGAAGTACGTCACCGAAGTTTCGAGCCCGTCCCGGCACGGCGAGACCAATTTTCGATAGCGGGACCGCAGCGATCCTTGTACTCACCGCGGCTTCCCGGCCCGAGATCTTGACGATCGCTATCTGGGTCAATTCTTTCTCGATTGAGCCGCGGGTCAGATGGTGTCCGGTACGTGGCACCCCGGTCGACCGTGAGGGAATCCAACGGCCAGCGCGCCCGGGAGATCGAGACATGACAGGATAAAGCGGGCGCCTGTCGGCGTTTCCGCTCCGTCGAGCAACGCGCGATAGGTTTGGGCGACGATGACCATGTCGACGGTTTGCGGAGACAGCCTCAACCGCGTGACGCCGCAGGCTAGAAGATCGGCGGATTCGGGGCAGAAGGCCTGCACCTGATGGGACAGGGTCTGCACGCCGTTGACCGCCAGGAATTCCTGGCCGTCAAGTGTATCGACCGAAAGACCGTCGGGGTTTTCTTCACAGGTGAATTGACAGGAGTCCTTGTGAAGGCCGTGCAGCCGGGCGTGATAGCAACGTCCCGATAGCGCGAGCGGAAGGCGACCGAAGGCGAAAAGTTCGAACTCCACCTCCGGACATGCGCGCGCCATAGTCCCGGTGACAGCCAACGAAAGTTCGACGGGCGGACAGATCGTCCGAGCACCTCTTCGGATCAGAAATTGCGCGCTGGCCTCGTTGTAGACATTCACGAACGGACCGGCCACGAATGGCTGGCCGAAGCGTGTCGGCAGCGCCGTGATGTCGTTGATTTCCACCAATCGCCCGTCGGAACACAATTCCTCTACCGCCTTGCGTTCGCGGACGGTCGCCGGCGCTGCAAGGGTGGAAAGCACCACTTCTTTCCCGCCGCGTTCGAGCCGCTCGATGATTTCCGGCCAGACCGGGTCGGAAAACGGCATTCGCTTGCCACAGACGACCTCGCCGATATGCACTCTGTCGATCGCCGCTTCGTCGGCGATGCGCCGGTAGAAGTTCGCCAGGCGATCGGCCGGCCAGTGGAAGAAAACCGGGCCGAGCGTCAGTGCTATTCTCGCCACGGTCTCATCTCCACGTTTTCTTGTAGGCTCCGGTCGTCCGTCGGCCACCCTCCGACATTCTCGCGAGGATTCGGTCGATTTCGGGCGCATCCCCTCCCGCTTCGATCGCGTCGACTGCCTTTCGGAACGTTCGGACGCCCTCGGTGACATAGCCCTTGCCGCGCTGGCGCCCCTCGATCTTCAACGCCGTCACCCCGGCCGCCTTCAGGCCCGCGATCAACCCGCCGGCATTCAGGCTGACCGGATAGGAGGTCGTTCCGCCTGCCGAGAACCGGCCCTTGCACAAGGTGGGATAGCCGGTCGGCTGATCGGGCGCGTAGCGGTCGATCGTGAACCCTGAGAGACGGGCGGCTGTGCTCCCGGCTTCTTGGTCGTAGCTCACGGCCTCTGGGGGAGAACAGACGCCGTTCAGGTTGGGCGACTTTTCGGCAGCGTAGGAAGAAAGGAAGCAGCGGCCCTCGATCATCACGCAAAGTTCGCCGAACACGAAAGCTTCGGTCTCCACGTTAATGCTGCGATTGAGTGTCGCGATTTCCTGGATCGACAAAACGCGCGGCAGCACGACCCTGCGCACTCCGAACGCTTCGGCATAAAAGCCGATCGCCTCCGGCGTCGCGGCGGCCGCCTGAACAGAAAGATGAAGGCGCAATCCCTTGTGATTGTTCGCTACGTGATCCAGGACAGCCAAGTCTGCCGCAATGATGGCATCGGCGCCGCACGCAGCGGCCTCGTCCGCCGCCTTTCGCCACTGGTCGACACGGCCGGCCGGCGCGAAGGTGTTGATCGCGACGAGCACTTTCTTTCCATGGTCGCGGGCGAACCGCACGCCGTCGGCCAATTCCGCTGGCGAGAAATTCAGGCCGGGGAAATTTCGCGCGTTGGTCTCGCCCTGGAAACCGCAGTAGACGGCGTCGGCTCTCGCAGTGATCGCTGCCCGAAGCGTCGCCGGGGCCCCGGCGGGACAAACCAGTTCCATCTGCCCGACGGTCATCATTGCATCCGTGCAGCCTGGTCGCCGTCAGAGGAGGCGGCTAGGCGACGCGCGGCGCTGAGACCACCGAGAATGCCTGCGTCCGCAAAACGGGCGACAGCTCCGTGAAGGCCGAGGAGATCCGCTGGTCGAAGCTCGGCATCTTCGATCGCGTTCCTTAGAGCCACCACCGCTTCCGTGCGACCGCTGACGGATATGACCCGGTGAAAGAACAGGGCGTCGCCGTCGAGAGTGCCGTCGAGCAGGCCAAGCAGCATCAGGAGAGGGCCCCGGATCACCACACTCGCCGTCGACGTTTCTGCCTTGCCGACGATGCGGACGAGAGACCGCTCTCCATCCGGGACAACGGTGAAAGCGAAAGCCAGGTCGGTCGGGTCGACAAAGAAGCAAGCCGAACGGTGTTCGGCCAGCCGCTCGAACAACCGTGGCTGTCGAGCGGCGAGTACTCGGACGGAACGGGTCAGCAACAAACCGAACGGCAAGGCAGCGACGGTTGGAAAAAGAACCCGAATGAATGCCGGCAACTCGCCCGCCTTAGTTCTCTCGACCACGTGACCCTCCATGGCGCGCCAACCGGACCGTCATAGGTACCATTCCACGGATATTGTTTGTCCTGGATCAAGGAACGGGATGAATTGTCGTCCTCCGCCATATTCGCGGGCGGGTCAGATCGCAGTGTCTTTGTGCGAGATCAAAGATTGTGGCGAATTGTAGTGACAGATGAGGCTTGGCTGCCGCTTCGGTCGGCCGAGGCCTTTTTGTCGTGCATCAGCGCTCACTTCCACGCTTTCCAGACCTTGGTTTATTCCTCGCTTACCTCGATCGGAAGGGCAATTTCGTCGGGTCGCTGCGCCCGTCTCGATGTATCTGGAAGCAACCAAGGTGCATCGCAGGACGATTGCCGCAAAAGGGCCTGTACTTCAGCTGACCCGGCCGCTCGACCGGTCGGGCGGGCTCTCGGGATTCCATGTCGTCACAAATCTTTTTGGGACGAAAGAGCGTGTCGCGGTCGGGCTGGGCACCGATGTGCCAGGCCTTTCCACGCTGGGAACGCTTCTTGCATGGCTTAGGTCGCCAGGCGCCACAGACCCTCGCCGAGGCCCGTTCGGTGCTGCCTGCTGCCCGAAGCGTTCTTTTTGCGCGGCCAAAGATTGTCGGATTCCCGCCGAGCTGGACCGAAATCGATGCCGACCTGTCGCTCCTCCCTGTTCAAACCTGCTGGCCGGGTGATGCGGGGCCGCTGATCACCTGGCCGGTCGTCGTCACTCGCCCCCCGGGAGACGATGATCCGCGCCGGTATAATATGGGAATATATAGAATGCAGGTGATCGAGGGCGACCGCGCTATTGTGCGCTGGTTGCCGATGCGCGGCGGCGCGGCGCACCACCGGCAATGGGCTGCCAAAGGCGTGGAGATGCCGGTCGCGGTGGTCATCGGCGCGGATCCCGCCACATTGCTTGCCGCGGTCATGCCTGTCCCCGAGGGAGTTACGGAACTGGCGCTGGCCGGTCTGATCGGCTATCAAAGACCGAAACTGACACCGTGCCGAACCATATCGCTGCATGTACCTTCAAGTGCGGAGATCGTACTTGAAGGTACCGTATCCGCCACGGAAACGGCTCTTGAAGGCCCGTTCGGCGATCACACAGGGTACTACAACGCGTCTGACCGGTACCCTGTGTTTCATCTCTCGAATCCTGATCCGCGATCAAGCTATCTGACGACCTTCACCGGGCGGGCTCCGGATGAACCTTCGGTGCTGGGCGAAGCACTGAGCGAGGAGATCCTTGACGTTTGGCTTCCGCCCGAGACCTGCTCCTACCGGATTGCGGTACTGTCGATCGCGAAGAAGTACCCCGGTCAGGCCCGGCGCGTGATGATGGGCTTCTGGTCGCTTCTGCCGCAGTTTTCCATGACAAAAATGCTTATCGACGTCGTCGATGACGACGTCGATATACGCTCCTGGCCGGACGTCATGTGGGCGGTCGCGACCAGGTTCGACCCTAAGCGGGACCTGATGACGGTCGATCGAACACCGATCGACCGTCTCGATTTCGCGTCGCCATTGGAGGGATTGGGCGGCAAGCTGGGGCTGGATGCCACGCGGAAAATCGGATCGGAAACGACCCGCGACTGGGGACTGGAATTGCGGATGTCCGCCGACGTCGAGGAACAGGTTTCCCGGCGGTGGGACGAGATTTTC
The DNA here is from genome assembly GCF_900114255.1 of Neomesorhizobium albiziae. Lineage (GTDB taxonomy): Bacteria > Pseudomonadota > Alphaproteobacteria > Rhizobiales > Rhizobiaceae > Neomesorhizobium > Neomesorhizobium albiziae. The sequence goes on from NZ_FOSL01000006.1 coordinate 228,467, forward strand.
CCGATAAAAACAGGAGGGACCGCATGACCAAGCGCGTCATCGTCGGCGTGACGGAGGCTTCGGGCTCGGCCGTGGCGCTGGAGACGGTTCGGCAACTCGCCAAGGCCGGAGCCGAAACGCATCTCGTCGTCTCGCATGGCGAACACGCCACCATTTGCCACGAGCTCGGCAGCGACGGTCTTACCCGTCTCTCGACGAACGCTACATCCGTTCATTCTCCCGATAGCCTCACCGCTCCCATCGCCAGCGTTCCTTCAGGACCGACGGAATGGTCGTGCTGCCTTGTTCCATGCGATCCTTGGCGGCGATGGCACACGGCCTTGGCGACAACCTTCTCATCCGCGCCGCCGATGTCGTGCTCTAGGAAAAGCGCCGCCTAGTCCTCGCGCCGCGCGAGGCTCCTCTTCACGAGGGGCATCTAAATTCGATGCTCGCGCTGGCTAGAATGGGAGCGGTCATTGCACCGCCGGTTCCTCCATTCTATGCCGGCTTGCGTTCGGTCGAGCACATGATCGGTGAGATCGCCGCCCGTCTTGTGAACTGGGTTGGTGTCGATCCCGGCGACGAGATGACGCGATGGGGCGACGGAAACAGCGTTTCGTGACCGGCGCGACCGCGGCGGTCGCCAGCCGGTGCATGGAATAAGCGACGAGGCCTTGCCGACGCAGGGCCGCGCCAACGCGGCGAATTGGTGGGCATTCTCGACTTGACCACCGGACGAAAAAGCCAAGATAGGTCGGCCGTTAAAACAATGAGGACTGCGGGTTCCCGCTTCCATTTTCGTCATAACTCGCTAACCGTCCCGATCTAAGCATCGAGACGGTTTTGCATTTGGCCGCGTCCACCCTATCGCTTTACGGATTTGCAGCGGGACGGGCCGGCACGCCGGTTGATATCCCAAGCGACAGCCAGTCCCGAGCGCTACAGCTCACACTGCGACTGAATGTCGGGCCTGGTTCGCTCCAAGATAGCGATCGAACTTCGCCGCTATTGTCCGGACAAGTGGACGGCCCTCGTCCGCTACGACGAAGAGGTCGCCGCGCCGCTCGAACAGCCGGTCTGGGTCGGATGCCGCGTGACACTCTGCTTCGGCCACCAATGCCTGTGCACTTTCACCGAATCTCCTGACCAGTTCCTGGCTCGAAAACGCGAAATCACACATGAGCCGTTCGATCACCCAGCCGCGAATACGGTCGTCGTCGGTGAACTGCATACCCCGCGCGACTGCCAGTTCGCCGCCTGCGATCTTCCGCTCATAGTCCCCTGTAACCGTTGTATTCTGCGCATAGCCTTGGTGAAGCCGGCTGATCGAAGAGGGACCGAGCCCGATCAAGGTTGCGCACCGGTCGTCCGTGTAGCCTTGAAAATTCCGGCGCAGACGGCCGTTTCGCGCGGCGACGGCAAGTGTATCGCCCGGTCGGGCGAAATGGTCGAGGCCAACCTCCTGGTAGCCTGATCTTTCAATCAGATCAGATGCCAGCCGCGATTGCGCGAACCGATCACCGGCACCAGGAAGCCACGCCTCGTCGATCATCATTTGGTGCTTCTTGAACCAGGGCACATGGGCATAGCCGAACAGCGCGATCCTGTCGGGTTCGAGCGCCAATGCACATTTGACCGTCGAAGCAACGCTATCTCGGGTCTGGTGTGGCAGACCGTAGAGCAGGTCGAGATTGACCGATCTCACGCCGCAGGAACGGACCGCCTCGACCACGGCGGCGGTCTGCTCGAAGCTTTGTTCGCGATTGATTGCTCTTTGGACTTTCGGGTCGAAATCCTGCACGCCAAGGCTCGCTCGCGTCATGCCGATCGCAGCAAGAGCATCGAATCTCGCCTCGTCCATGTCGTTAGGGTCGATCTCCACACTGATCTCTGTATCTGGGAGATAGGCGAAGGCCTTTCTCAAGGCACGGTCGAGCGCGATCAGATCGTCCGGCCGCAGCATCGTCGGCGAGCCGCCGCCGAAATGAACGGCGCGGACTTTTCCGGCTGTGATTGCGCCGACCATGGCGATCTCGTCACGAAGAGAGCGGAGATAGGCGTCCACTGGCTCGTATCGGCGCGTCTGCTTGGTGTGGCAGGCACAGAACCAGCAAAGCCGGTCACAATAGGGGATGTGGACGTAGAGGGAGATCTCTTCGCCATCGGCCAACTCAGCGAGCCAGCCGCGGAACGTCGCAGCAGGTAGGCCGGCGTGGAAATGCGGCGCCGTTGGATAACTGGTGTAACGTGGTACGGCTCTGCTCAACGTGGCGGCTGTCTTGGGACTCATTGGCCTTCCCATCCTTGATTGGGTCTCTTTCGCCGATGCACGGATCAATTTCTTGATTTCGATCAATCCGCGGTGGACAAACTGACGCGGCCAAGTCGGTAGCTTCGGGTGGTATATCCTTAAGGAGCTGAAATAGCGGACGACGCGATGACCGTCAGACAAGACATTCATAATTCGGACATCCCTGTCCTTTGCCAGGCGTGTGAGGCGCGCCACCACGGCGTTTGCGGGGCACTCGATCCAAACAAGTTGGTCGCGCTCGCGAAGACGTCATCGAGGCGACAGGTCGATGCCGGAACCGAGCTCATCGGCGACGCGGAGGCGATCCATAGCTATGCGAATGTTCTTTCCGGCGTCGTGAAGCTGACAAAAACCCTTTCCGACGGCCGTCAGCAGATTGTGGGCCTGCAATTCGCTCCGGATTTTTTCGGCAGACCCTTCAGAGCCGAAAGCGCGATCAATGCGGAAGCCGCGACCAGGGTGTCGCTATGCTCCTTCCCCAAAGCGGCCCTGGAACGGATTATGAAGGAATCTCCCGGCCTTCAGGGTCGCTTGCTTGGGCAGACCCTGAAAGACCTTGACGCAGCGCGCGAGTGGATGGTGACACTCGGACGGAAGACGGCTGCCGAAAAGATAGCGAGTTTTCTGCTGCTGATCGCGAGAAACATCGATCGTGTCTCCGATCCGAACATGCGGACGGCGGCGTTCGATCTCCCGTTGACGCGGAACGACATCGCCGATTTTCTCGGATTGACGATCGAGACCGTCAGCCGTCAGCTCACGAAGCTCCGTGCAGACGGCGTCATCCGGATCGAGAACAACCGTCACGTCGTCGTCGTAGACATTTCTCGTCTCGAGGCTCGCGCGGGTTCCTAGCCGGTATAGCTGCTGCCGATCATCGGCAAGATGTGTTCGCGCTCGAATGCGATGTGCCGCCGCAGCGCCTCGAAGAAGCCGCGCAGCATGAAACCGATGGCATCTGCGCTTTCGCCCCCCTTTCCGTGCCCGATTGCGAGAAAAACTTCCGCAATTTCACCGGCGAAGCACTCGTCCTGGACGTGCTCGGCCTTGAGCCGCCGAACCGTCGACGACCGCGTTCCGCTTGCGTCCAAAACTGCGTCATAGAGCGGGAAGACAACGGCTTCCTCGTAGTGGTGAATGCTGCTCAGAAGGGGAACGAGCGTGTTCGCCACGCCAAGAACCTTGCGCCGGTCGACTGATCCTGGTAGTGCATCGGCGATTTCCTCCAGTGCCTGGCAGAGTCGAAGCTTCTCGTGATGCGCGCGTTTCATTACGGCAGCCGGGAGAAGCTCGATGGTCGGATCGACCGGCAGCGCCTTGTCGTCACGTGGCGCTTCGTAACTGGAGGCCACCGGAACTTCTTTTCTGGGCAAAGGGGATTCTCCGCACATCGAGCGCTAAGACTGCTCGGCAGTCCTGTCCGCGGCCTTGACCTGGATCAAAGCACGGCTCCACCGCACGGCGGAAAAGTGGCCGCGGACTGCTTCAACGGCGGATCCGACACTAGAGCGCAACGCGCGTTGGGGATGCCCTCGATGAGACATGATACCGCGATAGCCGGACTAGGGTCTGCGACCTTTCTGGCCCTCTTGGCGGCGGCCTTCGGCCAGGACGAGCTTTTTCGATCCCACATGTGGGTTCTGTTTTTCGTGCTGCTCGGGGCGGTCATCGTCCTCCTGCGGAATACGAGCTTCAGCCCCGCGTCCGCACAATCGGAAGATCGTTCGTCCTATATGGACAAGCCGATTCGGTACGGTTCGATTGCGACCATGTTCTGGGGCGTCGTAGGACTTCTGGTAGGGGTCGTGGTGGCGCTGCAACTCGCCTATCCGGACCTCAACGTCGAACCCTGGTTCAATTTCGGCAGGATGCGGCCGCTGCACACTTCGGCGGTGATCTTCGCCTTTGGCGGAAACGCGCTGATCGCGACATCCTTCTACGTCGTCCAGCGCACTTCCCGCGCGCGGCTCTTCGGCGGCGATCTGGTTTGGTTCGTTTTCTGGGGCTACCAGCTTTTCATCGTCATGGCAGCCACGGGCTATCTGCTCGGCATCACCCAGAGCCGCGAATATGCCGAGCCGGAGTGGTATGTCGACCTCTGGCTGACGATCGTCTGGGTCGCGTACCTCATCGTGTTCCTCGGCACGATCCTGAAGCGCAAAGAGCCACACATCTATGTGGCCAACTGGTTCTACCTTTCCTTCATCGTCACCATTGCGATGCTGCATGTGGTGAACAATCTGGCGATACCGGTTTCTCTCCTCGGTTCGAAGAGCTATTCGGCGTTCGCCGGCGTCCAGGATGCGCTGACGCAGTGGTGGTACGGCCACAATGCCGTCGGGTTCTTCCTGACGGCCGGTTTCCTTGGCATGATGTATTACTTCATTCCGAAACAGGTTAACCGGCCCGTCTATTCCTACCGCTTGTCGATCATCCACTTCTGGGCGCTGATCTTCCTCTACATCTGGGCAGGCCCGCATCATCTCCACTACACGGCGTTGCCTGACTGGGCGCAGACGTTGGGAATGGTGTTCTCAATCATGCTGTGGATGCCTTCGTGGGGTGGCATGATCAACGGCCTGATGACGCTCTCGGGCGCTTGGGACAAGATCCGCACCGATCCGATCGTCCGTATGATGGTGATGGCCGTCGCCTTCTACGGGATGTCGACCTTCGAAGGTCCGATGATGTCGATCAAGGCGGTCAACTCGCTGTCCCATTACACGGACTGGACGATCGGGCACGTGCATTCCGGCGCGCTCGGCTGGGTCGGGATGATCTCTTTCGGCGCGATCTACTTCATGGTGCCGAAGCTCTGGAACCGGGAGCGGCTCTATTCGCTGCGGCTGGTCATCTGGCATTTCTGGCTCGCCACGCTCGGCATCGTCGTCTACGCGGCAGTCATGTGGGTGTCGGGCATCATGCAGGGCCTGATGTGGCGCGAATACGACGAGCAGGGCTTCCTCGTCTATTCCTTCGCCGAAACCGTGGCCGCCACGCATCCCTATTACGTGATGCGCGCGGCCGGCGGCGCCCTTTACCTCGCAGGCGCGCTCGTCATGGCGTTCAACGTCGCCATGACCATTCTCGGCTACCAGCGCGAGGAAAAATCAATCGGTGGCGACGCGCCTGCCCTTCAGCCTGCCCAATAAGGGAACCTTGAAATGGCCTTGATGGACAAACACGCGATCCTGGAGAAGAACGCCACGCTTCTCCTCGCCGGTTCCTTTTTGGTGGTCACGATCGGCGGCATCGTCGAGATCGCGCCGCTCTTCTACCTTGAGAACACGATCGAGAAGGTCGAGGGCATGCGGCCTTATTCGCCGCTGGAACTCGCCGGCCGCAACATATATGTCCGCGAAGGCTGCTACGTCTGCCACTCGCAGATGATCCGGCCCTTCCGGGATGAAGTCGAGCGGTACGGCCACTACAGCCTGGCCGCGGAGTCGATGTATGACCATCCCTTCCAATGGGGATCGAAGCGGACCGGGCCTGACCTTGCCCGTATCGGCGACCGCTATTCCAACGACTGGCATGTGCAGCACCTGATCGAGCCACGCTCGGTCGTGCCGGAATCGATCATGCCGAGCTATGCGTTCTTGAGGGATACGCCCCTGGCGGTGAAGAACTTCTCCACGCACCTCGTCGCCAACGCGCGTTTGGGCGTGCCCTACGACGAAAACATGATCGAAAACGCAGAGAAGGATCTCAAGCAGCAGGCCGATCCGAATGCCGACACTTCCGGTGTCGAGGAGCGTTATCCGAAGGTGAAGCTCGGCGACTTCGACGGCAATCCGCAGGCACTCACCGAAATGGATGCGCTCGTTGCCTATCTGCAGATGCTAGGAACGCTGGTCAATTTCTCGACCTACGACGAAGCCGCCGGTTACCGCTGAGGAGGACACAAATGAACTATCACGTCATGCGGGAATTCGCTGACAGCTGGGGCCTCCTTTTTATGGCCATTTTCTTCGTCGGGGCAGCCGCCTTCGCCTTTCGGCCCGGCAGCCGCAAACACGCTGACGAGGCCGCCAGAGTCCCTCTTAAGGACGATTGAACGATGAGCGAAAAGCATGTCGATGAAGCGACCGGCGTCGAAACGACCGGCCACGAGTGGGATGGGATTAAGGAACTCAACAATCCCTTGCCGCGCTGGTGGGTCTGGACCTTCTACGCGACAATCGTCTGGGCGCTGGCATATACGGTCGCCTATCCGGCCTGGCCGTTGCTGACGACAGCGACCGGCGGCTTGCTGGGATACTCCAGTCGCGTGGAAATCAGGAACGAGTTGGCTGCGGCAGAAGCGGCGAAAGGCGACTATGTCGCGGCTGTGCAGTCGAAAACAGTCGAGGAAATTCTGTCCAACGAGACACTGCGCCAGTTCGCGACGGCGGCAGGAGCGGCCGCGTTCAAGGTGAATTGCGTGCAGTGCCACGGTTCGGGTGCGCAAGGCTCGGCTGGATATCCGAACCTCAACGACGACGAATGGCTGTGGGGCGGCGACATCGTCCAGATCCAGCAAACGATATCGCATGGCATCCGCTTTACGGCTGACAGGGACACGCGGATCTCCGAGATGCCGGTTTTCGCCGACATGCTCGAGGCACCGCAGATCGAACAGGCGGCAACCTTCGTAGCCTCGCTCGGCGGAGGCGAGGCCGATGCCGCAGTCGTCGAAGCGGGTCGCACCGTGTTCGCCGAGAACTGCGCTTCCTGCCATGGCGAGGACGGCAGAGGTAGCCGTGAGGTCGGCGCGCCCGACCTGACCGATGCGATATGGCTCTACGGTTCGAGTGCGGCCGACATCGCGCGTCAGATCCGCACCCCGAGGCACGGTGTCATGCCGGCGTGGAGCGCGCGCCTCGGCGATAGGACAGTCAAGGAACTCGCCGTCTATATCCATTCGCTTGGGGGTGGAGAGTAGGGCCCCTTCTCACACTTGCCGAGCCCGGACCCGACTTCGGTCGGGTCCCCGTTTCGTCGGTCCGGTCTCGCGCCGTGCGGTTTGATCTGGGTCAACGCACGTCGGCACCGCTTCGGGTCAGGTCGGAGCTTGACGGGCAAGCCACGTGCGACGCCACGGGAAACAGAAATGCTCCAGCGAATGGAAGTGGAAACACTGGACGCGAAACCGGTCAATTCGGCCAAGCAACGTCAGCCGCTCTATGCCGCCCGCAAGAAGGTGTTCCCGAAACGTGCGTCGGGAAGTTTTTGCCGGTTCAAATGGCTGATCATGGCCGTAACGCTCGGCATCTACTATCTCACCCCTTGGATCAGGTGGGATCGCGGACCTTATGCGCCCGACCAGGCCGTGCTTGTCGATATCGCCAACCGCCGCTTCTACTTTTTCTTCATCGAAATTTGGCCGCAGGAATTCTTCTTTGTCGCCGGCCTTCTGGTCATGGCGGGCATCGGCCTGTTCCTGATCACGTCCACGGTCGGCCGCGCTTGGTGCGGCTATACATGTCCTCAAACGGTCTGGGTTGACCTTTTCCTGGTCGTGGAGCGTGCAGTGGAGGGCGAAAGGAACGCCCGGATCAAGCTCGACGGCGAGCCGTGGACGAAACGCAAGATTATGCTACGCGCCACCAAACATACGATCTGGCTTGCCATCGCCATCGCGACCGGCGGCGCCTGGATTTTCTATTTCGCGGATGCGCCAACCCTATTGGTCGAGCTTTTCAAAGGCGAAGCCGCTCCCGCCGCCTACATGACCGTGGCGATCCTGACCTCCACGACCTATACATTCGGCGGTCACATGCGCGAGCAGGTCTGCACCTATATGTGCCCGTGGCCGCGCATCCAGGCGGCAATGCTCGACGAAAATTCACTGACCGTCACCTACAATGACTGGCGCGGCGAACCGCGCTCCCGGCACGCGAAGAAAGCCGCTGCAGGTGGCCAGAGCGTCGGCGACTGCGTCGACTGCAACGCTTGCGTCGCCGTTTGCCCAATGGGCATCGACATCCGCGACGGCCAGCAGCTCGAATGCATCACCTGCGCGCTTTGCATAGACGCCTGCAATGGCGTGATGGACAAGCTAGGCAAGGAACGCGGGCTGATCTCCTATGCCACGCTGAGCGACTACAATGCCAACATGGCGTTCGCGACCGGCGGAGGCAGCCAGCCCATCACTCCGGCACTCGTGCGGGACACGGACGGGCGGTTGTCCAGCCGGATTGCCCATTTCCATCTCGGCAAGATTTTTCGGCCGCGCACCTTTGTCTATTTCGGCGTCTGGTCGCTCGTCGGGCTGGCGCTGCTCTACGCTCTGCTCAGCCGCGACCGGCTGGAAGTCAATGTCCTGCACGATCGCAACCCGCAATTCGTCGTTCTTGCGGACGGCTCCATTCGGAATGGATACACGGTCAAGCTCCTCAACATGATCCCCGAGCCCCGGACGATTTTCGTTACGCTTCAAGGGCTGCGAGGCGCAACCATGACGGTCACAGGCATCGATCAACCAGAAGACCGTGCCTTCGCGATCAGCGTCGATCCGGATCGGTTGAAAACCCTGAAAATCTTTGTGCGGCAACCTGCAGAGTCCGTCGAGACCGAGTCCCAGATCTTCAAGTTTATCGTCGAAGACAAGGCAAGCTACGAGGCGGACGAATACACGGCCACATTCAACGCGCTGGAGGTCAACAAATGAATTCGCAATCGGGCGCCTCGGGAAGGTTCACCGGCACGCATATGCTCGGCATAATGCTCGCTTTCTTCGGCGTGATCGTCGCGGTCAACCTGACCATGGCGATGTTAGCCAGCACCAGCTGGACCGGCTTCGTGGTCCGCAACTCCTACGTGGCGAGCCAGGAATTCAATCGGAAGTCAGATGAAGCTCGAGCGCAGGCCGCGCTTGGCTGGACGAGCCGACTGTCGATCTCGGGCGGCGAAATCCGCTACAAGCTGATTGACGCAGGCGGGAAGGCCGTCGCCTTGCGCGGCGTCACCGCTCATTTCCGTCATCCTGCCTATGAGGCACAAGACCAGACTGTCGATCTTTCGCCCGCAACGAACGGTGAGTTCGCAGCGGCGCTAACGCTCCGCGAGGGCGCCTGGATTATGGAAATCGAGGCCGATGCCGGGATTGGCAACCCCCATCGGGATGTCCGCCGGATCATGGTCAGGGACGGAACGCTCCAATGAGTTGCTGTGCGCCTGGATCGGAGATGGCTCTGGAATTGGAACGGGCCGCCCATGCGGGATCGTCGGCGGAGGAACTGGAATTGTCGAGCCGTCCGCTTGGCAACGGTCTCCGGCAGATCGATCTGTCGGTTCCGTCTGTCCACTGCGGCGCCTGCATCCAAAGCATCGAGAGGGCTCTCTCCAGGCTGGACGGCGTCGACCACGCCAGGGTCAACCTCTCGACGAAGCGGGTCTCGGTACACTGGCGGGAGGGGAATGTGCCGCCGCTCGTCGAAACGCTGAACAGGCTGGGTTATGCCGCCCATCTTTTCGACGAAGGGGCAGAGGGGAGGGATAAGACGCTTTCCGAGCTAATCCGCGCCCTCGCAGTGGCGGGATTCGCGGCCGGAAACATCATGCTGCTTTCGGTTTCGGTGTGGTCGGGCGCGGACGGCGCGACGCGCGATCTTTTCCACCTGGTCTCCGCATTGATCGCGATCCCTGCGATGGTGTTTGCAGGTGGGATCTATTTCAGGTCGGCTTGGAGCGCCCTTCGCTACGGCCGCATGAACATGGACGTGCCGATCGCGCTCGGTGTCTCGCTTGCCTTCGGCATGAGCCTTTACGAGACGATCAATCATGGGGAGCACGCCTATTTCGACGCTGCGGTCTCCCTGCTCTTCTTTCTGTTGATTGGCCGCACGCTCGATCATGTCATGCGCGATCGGGCGCGGGCTGCCGTTGCGGGACTGGCCAAGCTCGCCCCGCGCGGCGCCGTGGTCGTGCGGGAGGACGAGTCCCGGGGCTATCTCTCCGTCGCCTCTATCGAACCCGGCATGCGTCTCCTCATCGCCGCCGGCGAACGCGTGCCGGTGGATGGCCGTGTCACGTACGGCTCCTCCGATCTCGACTGTTCGCTGGTGAGCGGGGAGAGCGAGCCGCAGAGAGTGCAGCCGGGCGATACAGTACGCGCCGGTACGCTCAATCTTACCGGATCGCTCACCATCGAAGCGATCGCCGCGGCAAAGGATTCCTTCTTCGCGGAGATGGTTCGGCTGATGGAGGCAGCCGAGGGCGGGCGCGCTCGCTATCGCCGCATAGCTGACCGCGCTTCTGCCCTGTACTCTCCTGTCGTGCACCTGACCGCGTTGCTCACCTTTATCGGCTGGATGGTCGCGTCCGGCGACTGGCACCGGGCGATCACCATTGCGATTGCGGTGCTCATCATCACCTGCCCCTGCGCACTTGGACTTGCAGTACCCATCGTGCAGGTTGTCGCTGCAAGGCGACTCTTTGAAAACGGCATCATGGTCAAGGACGGATCGGCCATGGAACGGCTGGCCGAAATCGACACAGTCGTCTTCGACAAGACAGGTACACTGACGGTGGGGCGGCCCGTGCTTTCGAATGCCGGCGACCTCAATCGGGATACACTGGCTCTGGCCTCGGCGATCGCCTGGCACTCGCGGCATCCCCTGTCGCGCGCCATCGCGGACGCCTATCCGCAAAGCGCCCAACCGCACGCTTTGATTGAAACGGTTGCCGAACGCCCGGGATACGGAATCGAGGCGAGCAAAGGCGGCAAAGTCTACAGACTTGGCCGTGCCGACTGGGCGATCAGCGCCACGGCCAACAACGACGGCATCTTGAGTTCCGGCACCGTGCTGGCGGAGAACGGATGCTTGCTTGCATCTTTCCAATTTGAGGATCGGATCCGCGATGGCGCCCGTCCGGCGATTTCGGAACTGAAGGAACAAGGCCTGGCAGTGGAGATGCTCTCCGGCGACAGGACCGAAACAGCCCGAACGGTTTCGGAAGCACTTGCCGTCGAGCATTTCGAGGCCGAGGCGCTCCCGCGCGACAAGGCCGCGAGGCTGTCCGGCCTCAGCGAGCATGGCTGCAAGGCGCTGATGGTTGGCGACGGGCTGAACGATGCGCCGGCGCTTGCCGCCGCGTATGTCTCCATGGCGCCGGCGACCGCCGCCGATGTCGGCCGAAATGCCGCCGATTTCGTCTTTCTCCGTGAGACCCTCACGGCGGTGCCGTTTGCTGTCGAAATTTCCCGGAAGGCCGACCGGTTGTTCCGGCAGAATTTCGCCCTGGCGATCGGTTACAACGCAATCGCCGTTCCGATTGCGATCCTTGGATATGTCACTCCTCTTATCGCGGCCGTCGCCATGTCGCTCTCGTCGATCCTGGTAATCGGCAATGCGATGCGGCTGGGAGGTGAGGAGAGGCGGCCTTATTCAGGCGCTCGACCTGTCGGCGAACGTATGGCTCCTTGGGATATGATGGCAGACTCATGACCACGCTCGTCTACCTCATTCCCGTCGCGCTGTTCCTTGGCGGTCTTGGCTTGACCGCCTTCATATGGGCGCTCAGAAGCGGCCAGTATGACGATCTCGACGGCGCGGCCGAACGGGTTCTTTTCGACCCGATGGAAAACATGAACGGTCCCGAGCGGCGAACGGGATCGTAAGGGGAGGCACGACTGAACTATCGCGGCAAACCGCTCAAGGACGTTACAAGTCGTCGGAACGGCCAGTCGATCGGACGACTCAGCGGATGTAGATGGTCAGCCGGGAGCGAAGTTTGCCGCAAGGACCATGCGCACGCGTTCCGGCAGGCTTGCGGTCGGTCAACTGGTTTAACCTGTTCTCAATTGCGGTAACATGGCTGCATAAGCAGGCTTCGCCACAAGTCGTTCGGCAGCACGTTTCATCGCGTCAATCAGCACTTCATCCTCGAAGGGCTTTTCAATGAAATCCAAGGCACCGGCCTTCATGGCTTGCACGGCCAGCTTGGGCATCCGCCCCCAGAGCGTCGAGGCGCTCGAAAAATTCGAAGCCAACGGGTCCATCAAACTGGATACGCTGCGCCGCGCCGCCGAAGCACTCGACTGTACGCTGGTCTACGCCCTCGTACCGAACACCTCGCTCGAAGCGATGGTGTGCGACCGCGATAGTCACGATCAGTCCTCAGCGTAGGTGCATGGAAGCTCCCGCGTTGAGGCAAATTTGGTTCGAGGGTCGACCCAACGCTTCTTCAAACGACACGGCATCACGCCCAAAAAGGCCGCGCACGCCTCGGAACAGAACCGTTCCGCCGTCTTGAAACGTCTTGGAGGCGAATGATCGTCTCCCGACGGATCGCGAACTTTATGGCGATGGCCGAAACGCTATACCGCCTGCCTCCAGCTTGCGGTTGACGGCGTAATATATCCATCCTGTAGATGCGCTTTATCAAAACAATCGATTTTACGAAGAATGACTGGCATGAAAAAGGTTGCTCTCTCTATGCGCAATTGGAGCATGGAGCCTGAGAAGGTTGCACTCGATGAACTTGAAACTGTCCGACCTCGGCCGAAAAGATAGTTTACCCCCAACCCGGCATACCGTCCGCCGTTTTTACGAAGAGTCAGTGATCGCAGTGACTGGAGGAGTCGGTAGTGTTGGTGCCGAACTCGTGGCCCAACTTTTGGAGATGGATGTTTCCGAAGTAAGAGTGTTGGACAATAACGAGTCCGCACTATTTGAAGCCGAACAAAAGTATGTGGACGAACCGCGGTTCAAGGCCTTTCAAGGTGACATCACCAATGAATGGGAAACCCTCAGAGCTTTTTCGGGTGTCGATTATGTATTTCACGCTGCGGCGCTGAAGCATGTTCCCTCTTGTGAAAGAAATCCATTTAGCGCAGTCGATACAAACATTAATGGAATAAAGTCGATAATTCGGGCGTCACAAAGCAATCACGTGAAAAAGGTGCTTTTTACGTCGTCTGACAAAGCGGTAAGCCCGACCAACGTGATGGGGGCTTCGAAACTGATGGGTGAGCGCCTCTTTGTTGCCGCCAACCATATGTCTGTTGGACCCGACAATGGGACTGTGTTTGCTAGCACACGTTTTGGGAACGTCGCCGGCTCTCGAGGCTCCGTAGTTCCTCTTTTTTGTAAGCAGTTGCAGCGTGGAGGTCCGCTCACACTGACTGATGAACGGATGACCCGATTCATTATGAGCTTGAGAGAAGCCACTGAACTGGTGATCAAAAGCATGGTCTATGCGCAAGGTGGAGACACATTCATAACAAAAATGCCATCCTTGCGAGTTGCTGACCTAACGCAAGTTCTTATCGATGTATTGGGACCTATATATGGGTATGCCCCAAGTGAGATCGAAACACGAATCGTTGGTGCTCGGCCGGGTGAAAAGCTTTGGGAAGAGCTAAGCACAGACGAAGAAAGTCGCAGAATTTTGGAGGGCCAGCGCTACTTATGTGTTCTACCAGCTGCTAACATCATGCAGCCAGATATTGAAGACAGGTACAAAGAATTAGGACTGAAGAGGGCCGTTCGTGTCTACAATAGCCACACTGAGCCCAAAATGTCTTATGATGAAATTCTGGATTTCCTTATGATCGATGGCGTTTTGCCTACCGAAGTGCGGGCCTTAATATCAAAAATGCGACGCGCCCAGAGCGAGGCCGCGTGAGGATTCTCGTTCTAGGCGGAGACGGTTACCTTGGGTGGCCAACGGCAATGCACTTATCAAAGCACGGCCATGAAGTGATAGTCGCAGACAACTATCTGAGGCGCTACTTGAGTCGCGAAGAGGATTCGGAGCCCTTATTTGATGTTCCAAATCTGCATCAGCGAGCGCAGCTTTGGAAGGCAAAAAGCGGCAGAGAAATCAGCGTTGCCATCGGGGACCTGTGCGACTGGGACTTTGTCGCCGAACTGTTTTGTGCCCATTTACCGCAAGCACTGATCCACTATGCTGAACAACCATCAGCCCCCTATTCAATGAAAAATCGCAAGACGGCCACGCTGACGTTTCAGAACAATCTGACGGCCACGTTCAATATCGTTCAGGCAGTTCACGAATTCGCCCCTGACTGCCACATCGTCAAGCTTGGCACTATGGGTGAATATGGCACTCCCAATATCGATATTGAAGAGGGCTGGCTTGAGGTGGAACATAAGGGCCGTAGCCAAAAATTCTTATTCCCTCGGGCTGCCGGAAGCCTCTACCATACCACCAAAGTTCTGGATACAGATCTTCTTTGGTTTTATGTTCGGACATGGGGACTGAGAGTTACTGATCTCATGCAAGGTCCGGTATACGGTCTGGAGACTTATGAAAACTCCGGGAATGAGGAACTGTATCCGTTTCTTAACTACGACGAACTATGGGGCACGGTAATCAATCGTTTTATGGTTCAGGCTGTGGCCGGTTATCCGCTGACCGTTTACGGGAAAGGCGGGCAAACACGTGGATATTTGAACATCAAAGACACATTGCAATGCTTGCGTCTTTCTATCGAAAATCCTGCCAATCCGGGTGAACTTCGTATTTTTAACCAACTTGTGGAAACGTTCTCAGTGAATCAACTGGCGGAGATGGTGCAACAATCGGGCAGCCGTATTGGGTTGGATGTACAGGTAAATAGCCTCCCAAACCCGAGGACGGAGTTGGAGGAACATTATTATAATCCCACGCACACCGGCCTTATCGAGTTGGGACTGAAACCACACTTTCTGACGAATGACGTGATGGATGAGATGATGCGCCTCATTTTGAAATACAAAGAGCGAATTCGAACAAATTGCATCTTCCGCGGCGTGAGTTGGGACAGCAATGATCAGATCCCTACAGCAGCATGAACCGCACCGGGTTTGCCGGAGGCTCCAAACCTTGAGAAGGTGGAGCCATCATGAGCAACACGACGAACAGGTTTTCTCCAGCCGCAAGGTCTGGATCAATTGGTCATGCGCCTGCAATGTCGCCGACATCTTCGCATTTTCCGCCTGCAAGGCGGCAATCATTGTCTTCAGGAAGGCCGGATCGTCGGGAAGATTTTGGGTCGCGTTCGACATGAGCCCGACTACCATAGGTCAGGAAGAATATCCATAAAAACAAGCAAAATCAGTGGGATCAATTAACCGACACGCGCCGGTGGGGCGCCCCAGTCGGGACGCCGCCAATTGCGCCGTTGTCAGGCGAGCCGTCCCATCGGCGGCCGACGGCCACGGAAAGCGGCCCCTCTGGAGGACCTTGTAATAAAGGCAAAAGCCATGGCCATCAAAATAGAGAAGTTTCAAACGATCGCCGCGTCGTCCTCGGAACGCAAAAACCGCACCTCCTGTCGGCTTCTGGCGCAACACGTCCTGCGCAAGCGCCGCCAGACCCTCGATCCCTTTTCGCATGTCCGTTATCCCGCAGGCAAGGTACACTCGAACGCCAGTTCCGGTCCGATCATGCCGACTCCACCGCCCGGATCAGCCGCGTCAGGGTGGCGGCATTCACGCCGCTGTCGAAGCAAAGGCTGCGACCGCAGGTCAATCTCAACTCGATCATCCCAGACAGGCCCTGACGGTCCCCACCGCGCTCGGTCTGCACGGCATTCATGTCCACGGGAACAAACACCGCATTCGCAGACCGCGACAACAGTCCCTTCTTCTTCAGCTCACTGCGCCAGGTGTAAATCTGCTGCCGCGTCACATCGTGCCGATGAGCCACCTCCGTTACCGTAGCTCCAGAAACCCCAACCGACATGACAATGTCGAGCTTCTGTTCATCAACCCATCGACGCCGCCGTTCCTGCCCAAGAATTTCCACACGCATCGCAAACCTCGCCTAAGACACGTCGCAAACGACGTCGTTAAACACGTGTCTTTAGGCCATCACGACGATAGCCGGCAGGCGGTGACAATCGGGCGGTTACTGATCAACCGTCGTCTCAAGATCCTATCCCGTCCCCGTGCTGCCATCAACGACAAACCAAACCTGCGGCACAGGGCATGGGGCTAAAATAGCCCCCGAATGACCCGGACACGCTCTCCATCTTGATAAGGGATAGGAGTAATGTCGTGTCTATGACTGGTAGAATAGCGAAGGTAGAGATCCCGGACGGCCGTGAGCGACGGCGGCGGTGGACGACGGCGGAGAAGCTGTCGATGGTCGAGGAGACCTACGCGCCGGACGTGACGGTAAGCCTTGTTGCGCGTCGCAACGGCGTCCAGCCCAATCAGCTCTTCCACTGGCGCAAGCTGGCCGCGCAGGGCGCGCTGGCGGCCACAAGCGCCGAGGGCGAGGTCGTGGCGGCGTCCGAGTATCGAGCGCTTCAGAACCAGGTGCGCGAGCTGCAGCGGCTGCTTGGCAAGAAGACGATGGAAGCCGAGATTCTCAAGGATGCTCTTGAGGTGGCGGCGGGCTCAAAAACGTATGGCTCGCCCCGCCTGCAAGCGGTTTTTGATTCTGCCGTTTGATCTGCGCCAACGTATCCGGTCTCAAGGGTGACCCCTTGGCCAAGATGGAGCTTCGCGCGTTCCGATCCTCATAAACAGAGCGGCGTTACACGCCATTTTTTTGATCAGGTTTTCGGAACACCGGTCGATCGTCAGGCCATCTCGTAGGTCCACTCACAGACATCTTGGGCTAGGCCAGCTAAACGCCCCTGCCGAACCGTTCATGCCGCTACCGTGGTCGTCCTCATGTCGAAGGGGCGCCCGCTTCTCAGTACAGCCCAGACGATCCTAGCCATCTTCGCGGCCAAAGCGACGACGGCGGTGTTTATATGGGCTCTGGCCATCAGTCCTCGCAGCCATTGCCCAAGCGGCGTGTCGCCTTTCGACAGCACCGGAAGGGCGGCTCGGGCGCCATGGATCAGCATTTTGCGAAGGTATCCGTTACCCCGCTTGCTGATGCCCAGCAATCGGGGCTTGCCGCCGGTGGTCATCTGTCGTGGGACCAGGCCGAGCCAAGCGGCAAGATCGCGTCCGCGCCCGAACGTCTCGGCTGCGCCGATCGCGGCGACGAACGCGGTCGCATTCAACGGGCCAATTCCTGGAATCGTCGTCAAAAGCCGGGCTGGTTCATCGGATCGAGCCTGCGAGGCGAATTCCTTGTCTAAGTCCGTGATCCGCGCGTCGAGCGCTCGCCACTGGTCGCGCATGTCTTCCATCAGAAGACGGATTCTTCGGCTGAACGAGACCTCGTCGGTGAGCAGTCTGTCGAGATGAATCTCCAGCTTTCGGCGCCCTTTCGCCATGACGATACCTCGCTCCAAAAGAACGGCCCGAAGCTGATTGATCAACGCGGTTCGCTCGCCGACAAGACGATCACGGGCTCGATGCAGGATTTGCATGTCGAGCTGCTCCTCGCTCTTCAGATCGACGAAGCGCATTGTGCCTCGAGTGGCGGCTTCGGCGATCGCCTCCGAATCCCGATCATCGTTCTTCTGAGCCTTCACATAAGGCCGGACATATTCCGGAGACATTAGTCGGACGTCGTGCCCCTGCGTTCGAAGCAACCGTCCCAGATGATGAGCACCGCAGCAGGCCTCCATCGCCATCACGCAAGGCGGCAGTCCGGCAGCCAACTTGATGACGCTGTCACGGCGCATGCGGCGGCGCAGAACAACGTGGCCGCCGGCATCGAGACCGGTCACGCTGCAACTGTCTTTCCCAAGATCTATACCCAGAACTGCAATCCCGTTCATCATTTGCTCCTCTGTCTTCCACATCACATCACCATGATGCGCTGAACCTGAGGGGCGAGCCATTCCATAAACAGATGTTGCGGTCGCTGTCGTGGCCGAAGGACGGTTCCCGATGAAGGCGGTGTGCGAGACGATTGGCGTTGCCCGCTCCAACGTCACCGAGCGTTCGAAGGGCCGGGATCGGGGGCGGATTGGCCGTCCTCCCGAGCCCGATGGCGATCTGGTCGCCGGGATCGAGGAGATCATCAAGGATTTGCCGACCTACGGCTACCGCCGCGTTCATGCCGTGCTGCGCAGAACGGCTCGCACAGCGGGAACGCCCGCGCCCAACCACAAGCGGGTCTACCGGATCATGAAGTTGCACGGCCTGCTTCTCAATCGGCATGCCGGAGGGTTTGAAGAACGCCGCCATGACGGGCGGGTCGCCGTCGACCGATCGAACCTGCGCTGGTGTTCCGACGGCTTTGAGATCGGCTGCGCAACGGCGAGAAGGTTCGCGTCGCCTTCGCGCTCGACTGCTGCGACCGTGAGGCCATCGCTCATGTCGCCACCACCGATGACATCAAGGGCGAAGACGTGCGCGATCTCATCATCACCGCCGTCGAAAACCGCTTCGGCCAGGTCAACCGGCTGCCCGAAACGATCGAGTGGCTGAGCGACAACGGCTCCGGCTACATCGCCCACGAGACCAGGGCGATGGCACGTGACATCGGCCTGGAGCCCAGAACGACGCCGGTCCGGAGCCCTCAATCGAACGGAATGGCGGAAGCCTTCGTGAAGACGATCAAGCGCGACTACATCCGCGTATCACCGCTGCCGGATGCCAGAACCGTAATGGAGCGCCTGCCTTTGTGGATCGAACACTATAACAGCCTTCATCCGCACAAGGCGCTCGGCTATCGTTCACCCTGCGAGTTCATCGCGGATCAAACCCAACCCTGATCGTGTCCGATCATTCGGGGGCAACAACAGGGGCGAACAAGTTCATCCTTCACTCTTGACCACGGTCATAAGAGCTAATTGATTACAGATTGAGATTTGAGCAGACCTGAGCGTGGCGGCGCTCCGACAACGACCCGCGACACATATCCAAGGTCGCGCACAATCCTGCGAATTGTTATCGCTATGACAACAATCGCCACTCCAAGCACACCTGCGACCGCGATTCTGGTCGTGAGATCCCAGAGTTCTCCGAACTTTATCAAATCCATGAGGCGAAAGACGGCACCCTGGACCAGGTAAAGCAGCAGCGTGCTCTGACCAAGCTCCACCGCGACGAAGCGAGCTGCTCGAACTGAGCAGCCGACTCTCCAGCATTGGAACATAAACTGCATCGCCACTGCAGAAGCCGCTCCAGAGCCAGCGAACATCAGCAACACTTGTTTAGCCGACTGTGCATCGTGAATTAAAACAAGATTGTTGTAGGCGTAAGTCTCCTTGCCCCAAGCAAGGAAGCACAGGCAAGTTACCATCGAGAGTAAGACCATCAAAAGAGATTTGTGGCGCAGGATGACGCTCGTCTGCCATGCGATCGACTGGGCAAACAAGAACCCCAAACAGAAGAACGGGTAAGTGTATCTTACCAGCGGCGCTATCGACAATGTGATGGGCACGAATGCGACCACAATTGCAGACGCGCCTATGATACACATCGATAAGCGATTGGAAGTCGTAAAAAGCTTAATGAGAAGGAAAGAAGCAAATGCTGCCCATATGAACCAGTATGTTCCAATGAATTCCATTGAAAAGTCCAAAAGTTCGCCAGTTAAACTGCTCAATGGAGCAATTACAAAGAACTTAGCTGCCCAGATTAACGCGCACCAAAAAATCATTGGTAGTAGTAACTGCCCCGCACGATCATTGACGCCGCGAGTGAACGATTTTCGCACAATTGCTCCCGAAGAAAGATATCCGCTTATCGCCATAAAGAGAGGCATGTGAAACATGTAGATCGACTTAAAATACGGCGACAACCAAAAGCCATCAGTGTCTCGATAGATGACAGATTGTAATAGATGTCCCATTATCACCAAGATAATGAGTACGCCTTTGACGAAATCAAAGCTTAGGTCTCGCTCGTTTGCCCCTGCTGAGCGCGAGCCGCGCTCCGTCGCTCCAACTGTTGTGTGATCAAGCATCAGACCCCCAGGTATCTGTTGTGTCCATGATCGCGGCGGTGATATCGAGGGGCCGACTGGCTGCAACCGAGCGGACGAAATCCCCGTGCCTGGTCGCAAACTTCGAGCGCAGCCGCGGTCGCGACCGTGTGTGGCAACATCGTCTCGCATCGCGCCTGGTTCAGTGAAAAGATGCCGCGCGCCTGCGGCTCCTCATCCCAGATCCCGTTCGATGCACTGAGCTCGGCGAAGGCTCTATTCATTTGATTTCTCCAACTCCTAACCCGGCTCAAGCCCGCGATTCAGGTCGCTTCAAGCTGAAGTTTGAGTGCTTCACGGGGCCCAATGCCCCTGCCTCACCCTTGCAGAACGTCCTGCGGATCTGTAAGGGCAGCCAGTCTTCGGGCCAATCAAGCATGCTGCGACTGCGCACGGTCAAGGTGCAATCCTCACACCCCAATCCAGCCGCTATGGATTCTCCAATAGAGGATGGGGGACCTGCAGCGGGACAGAAGCAGAACTGGGCGTTTTCTAGAGGCTCGTGTTCCTAAGCAATACATCACCCTCCACTCCGCGGGGATAGTAGGGACTTTTATGAAATCGAGAGATGTTCGGACGAGTTGTCAATCAAGATCAAACAACCCGGATCGTTCAAATGGAACTCAACAACGCGCGGCACGAAGAGGCGGGCATAGCGCGAGAAGGCGCTAGTGGGCGGGAAGCGAATCACGGTATCGCATCGCCCAAGGAGATACATCTCAACGAGAGCAGAAAAGCCGCCTTCAACCCCCAGTGCTGCACTATGTAATGGCCCAGCCCGATCCGCCAGAAGGCGTTTTGGGATAGTGAAAAGATCGGGAAACACGCCCGACAAGTCATGAAGCACCTGCGCGCTGTCCGTACACAAGAACACCCTCACAGGTCTTGGATGCGGTAGAGCTGTGGCCTTATGAATAGCAGTGCATACCTGCCGCAAGGCGAGCTCCGAATCAGCCCAGTAGGGCGTGTGCCCCATAATATCTTCGCCGTTGCCGTGCCGGACATGAACCCCGATTATGCTGTGCCCCTTAAAGTGTTCCTGGTAGATGGCTTCAATCCGCGCCTCAATTTCAGGCCTCGGTTTGATGTTCTGAAAAACCTGTCGTTCGGCATCCTCCCCGCAACGCCACATCAAGCAAGCATCACACACTACGGTGTTGGCTTGAGTATCATCTTGACCCTCGAAAAGCTCTCTCAGCTCGTCGCGTTCCCGGAAAATCTGTTCATCTGGGCGGTAAACGCAGTCGATCGATGGCTTATTCCACCACGGCGGGAAGAAAGGCCCAGGAAATGAGAGCTGGTTGATCTGATCGTCGCAAATGACCTGTACGCCAGCGATGTCCTGAATTGGCTCGAAGAACACCGGAAAGGCGTTCGTGAGGGGTTCATCGAGATAACAGGAGCCACGCCAATCTATCGCTAGCGTCCGCCCGGTCCGCTGCGCGTAGGACCAAGCTGCCGCCAGAGACCACAGGCAATCACCGAAACCAGTACGCCGTCGAGATACAACGAATCGATCCTTCACTGAGCCACTAACAAGCATTTGCGTTCCGGAATACCAAAGGGATTAGGGGGTTACGGACAATGTATGGCCTCGCCCGATCCAATCATGAGCGATCGCGATTCTAGCCAATTGCAGCGGTAGAACCTTCGCAACACCGCACTGGGGAGAGAGCCATTTTTGTGAGAGCCTGTTATGCTTCGTCCAGCGGTTGATCGCGGTCTTGATGGACGCGAGCAGCATATGAGGGATGCAACCAAACGCGATGGTAGAGTCGAGGTGTGGCGCGGTGGCGGTAGGTTGAACATATCTGTTTGCCGCCTCTTTCGTCTGGCGGTGCCTCACTGGTTCAACCCTGGCTCCGTTTCCACACCCCGCTCGTCGAACCGGACATGCAGATCTCCCGCATCCGGCTCTCGGACAAGAACTCACGCCTTCACCCACGGCGCTGCTCCCACAATCGGCGCAGTTCCTTTCCTGCACCTAAGTTCCCGGTACTGCATCGCGTATCTCGTTCGCTTTTGCGGAACTAGTGTCAACGCATTAGGCGCCGGCGAAATAGCCCCATTGAGAGGAAGAACGGCAACACCGCGTACATGCAAAGCGCACCGATATGCAGGGTGATGCCGCCGGCCGGGCGATCAAGCATCGCCGGACGAATGAGGTCGATCGAATGTGCCAGCGGCAAGAAACGCGCTACCTGCTGAAAGGGGCCGGGCAATTGGGTGACTGGGAAGACCGCGCCGGACAGGAACAGCATGGGTGTGAGGATGAGCGTCTGGTAGAATATGAAATAGTCGTAACTGGGCGCAAGCGCCGTGACGATCATCGCCAGGCTCGCAAAGGCGAACCCAGTGAGAGCGATGACTGGCAGCGCATAGAGGACGGACGGCCATGCCGCATAGCCCAGCATGGCGGCAACAATCGTAATTGCCGTACCGGCCAGAAAGGCCCTGCTGGCTGCCCACGCCAACTCACCGAGGACGATGTCGCCGAGGGTAAGTTGTGTGTACAGGATTGCTTCCCAGGTGCGGTGATCTCGCATGCGAGCGAAAGCCGCATAAATTGTTTCGAAGGTCGACGCGGTCATCGCGCTTGCGGCGACCATTCCGGCTGCCAAAAATGCAATGTACGAGGTACCTTCAACGCGACCTACCATTATTCCGAGGCCAGTGCCGAGTCCGAAAAAGTAGATCATAGGATCGGCGAGGTTGCCGAGAATTGACGCAAGGGCAACCTTCTTCCATGCCAGATAGTTGCGGCGCCACACCGCAACCCAGTTCCACGCGTTGGCGGGTAGAGCCGCCGCAAAACCTTCACCCATCATTCACCTCTCTATCTCGCGCCCGGTCAGCCGCAAGAAGACGTCCTCCAGATTAGGTGGACGCTGCAGAAGCCGCAGACCCGCGCGCTCGCGCAGCTGCACGTGCACCTGCTCGGGATCGGGAGCATAGCAAAAGAGCGTCTCGCCGCTCACCTCGATGTGCTGAACGTATGGCCTGATTAGCGAACTCAGCTCGTGTGGGTTGCCGCCGAAGATCTCGATCACGTGGCACCCGATATGCTCCTCAATGAGGGCGTGAGGGCTGCCTTCGGCGATGTTGCGTCCATGCTCGAGTACGCACAGCCGATCGCACAGCCGCTCAGCCTCTTCCATAAAGTGGGTCGTCAAAATGATCGTCTTGCCGCGCGCCAGCAGGAAACGCAGGCGCTCCCAGATCAGGTGGCGCGCGTGCGGGTCCAGGCCGGTGGTCGGCTCGTCCATTACGAGTAGCTGCGGGTCGTTGATCAGCGCACGTGCCAGCGTCAGGCGCCGCTTCATGCCGCCGGATAATTCGGCGACACGTGCATCCGCCTTGCTCTCAAGGCGGGCGAACTCGAGGAGCGATGGGATGACCGCTTCAAGCTCGCGAGCGCTCATGCCAAAATAGCGTCCGAAGACCAGCAGATTCTCGCGCGCCGTGAACTCGAGATCAAGGTTGTCGAATTGCGGGACCACGCCGACGCGCATGCGGGCCAAGCGAGCGCGTGACGGCACTGGTTCACCAAGAACCGTGATCTTACCCGCGTCAGGCGATATCATGCCAAGGACCATACGTGCGATCGTGCTTTTGCCCGCACCATTCGGTCCCAGAAGACCGAAGCACTCTCCCGGTGCAACGGTGAACGACAGCCCGTCGACAACGATTTTGTCGCCGTACGACTTTTTTACCCCGGTAAGTTCGATTGCGACTGTAGACATGCGTTTTATGTCAGCCTTCAAAAAGCTATTCGGCCGACCCTATCTCCGTTGCGGGCGTTTCGTCGAAAGCACCCCGTCGCCATATGTGTTCACGGCGTCCCCACTGGCAGGCCGCAGCGGCATCTGGAAAAAACTCATGTCCCTGGTGATTGGCAATGACCGTCTCACTTCCCGATCCAACAGTTGATTCTCTTTGTACTGCCTCAAAATCTCGCACCTAATCGAGCCAGGCGTCACTTCGGCTTTCGCGACGCTAGTTATCGGGCGCGTGTCCCGTCGTCAGTGTGATCGGCCTGTTGAAACAGCGCAGGTCGCCGGAATGCCACGAAACCGGCTATCACTCGTCGCTGCAAATCCCGTCAGACGTCACCAGCCTCGCAGACCTGTGCGAAAGATCCGCCCTGTGAGTTGACTCAGTAATTGCCGAACCTGCTGTGGTATTTGACCCGGCCATCGGGCTTCGCACGATGACTTGCTTGTTTTCCCCGTTTGGCACCGTGGGAATCTTGCGCGACAACCAATCACTATTGCTCAATGTACACAGCGCATAGGCTTTCACGGGAATTATCAGAAAGACGTGGATGAATGTGTGCAGAGCAAAGCCGAAAAATCGAAGTTCACGAGCACGAAACGCTGCCACGCTGCAGCGAATCAAGGTCATTGATGCAATCATCAGGACTGTCCACCACGGCACTGTGCCCGTGAATGCGAGCTCCGCGATCCCTGTTAGTACCGAAAGGGCGAGCAATAGCGGGCCGAAATTCTGTCCGACCACGTCTAACGTGAGGTAGCCATCGAGACTGGGCAGTAGGTGCAGCCCCAGCAGCGTGTCCCGATAAGTGCTCCGCGCCCAGCGGAGTTGTTGGCGCAGATACGGCACTAGCCTGTCCGGAACGACTGTTGCGGCGATAGCGTCCGCAACGTATTCGGTTTGAAAGCCTGCTTTCAGCATGAGGATCGTAAGATGGCGGTCCTCACCGAAGTCGCTTGGCTTGCCCCGAAACAGTTGCGTCTCGTACTCATCCAGCAGCGAAACGAGTGCGGAACGGCGGTACATAGCGCATGGGCCGCAGCAGCACATAACCGCACCGAAGCGAGCCTGTGCCGCGCGTTCCTCGTTGCAAGCCAGCCAGTACTCCATATCGATCAACCGGGTCAACCAAGTGTCTCTCCGGTTGCTGGCCGTCAACTGGCCCATGGCCGCGCCGATCGCTGGATTTCGCATCTTCCGTGCAAGCTTGGTGATGACGTCGGATGCGATTGTCGTGTCCGAGTCGATGTTGAGCACCAAATCTCCAGATGAGCGGCGTATCGCGGTGATCTGCGCCTTGCGCTTTCCGACATTTTTGCGAAGGAGAATGAAGTTGAATCTCGGGTCGCGCGCATAGGTGTCGTGTACAGGTACGACAGCGTCGCGATTTGCAGAACCGTCATCGATCACGTAGACTTGTAGTTTTCCGGCGTATTGTTGGCTTGCAATGGAAGTTAGGCATGCCGACAGCGTGCGCGGGTCCTCGTTGTAGCAGGGGACGATGACATCTACGCTCGGCCAAAGGTCGGAGCCGACCAGTTCGTCCGATGCCGACGAAGCGTTTGTCCGCAGGGCATAAACCGCCTGTAACCCTTTATAGGCAGCCGAGAACAGCGCATAAAGCGAGACGACGAAGGTACTGGCTGGGGCAAGCAGGTCCATAGGATCTCGCTTTGTT
The DNA here is from genome assembly GCF_900114255.1 of Neomesorhizobium albiziae. Taxonomy (GTDB): domain Bacteria; phylum Pseudomonadota; class Alphaproteobacteria; order Rhizobiales; family Rhizobiaceae; genus Neomesorhizobium; species Neomesorhizobium albiziae. The sequence goes on from NZ_FOSL01000006.1 coordinate 253,990, forward strand.
CAGTGATGTTGTGGGAGGCAGCGAATTTCATATCCGCAGGCATGTAATGCCGGAATCAGGCGGGACAGCGCCCCGGCGGTTTGGTCGCGCAGACTGGCGTGAGTGCCCCGTCTCAACACGTCGGGAGGGCACCCGTCGTGCAAGAGCACGATTGCGCCCGGCCGGACAGAGGCGAGCACTGCATCGACAATCGCGTCGATGCCGGGGCGCGACCAGTCTCGTGGGTCTACCGACCAATGAAGGGCCGCCAGCCCAGCGATCTCTGACGCAGTGAACACTTCTTCGCTCCAGGCCCCATATGGCGCGCGAATGTAGCGCACCGAGGCCTGCGGGCACGCCATGATTATGGCCCCGTTCGCCTCAAATACCTCACGTTGTACTTCGCCCAATCCGCATCTGGACAGATCCGGATGAGTCATCGTGTGGTTGCCTATCTCGTGCCCTTCTGCGATCATTCGTTGGATGAGTTCCGGCTGGTCTGCGGCGTGGGCACCGACGACGAAGAAAGTCGCCGGCACCCGATGTTGCGCCAGCACATCGAGGATCTGCGGTGTGAAAAGTGGGTTGGGACCGTCGTCAAACGTCAGATAAACGCTGCGTCGGCTAGTGCCGTCAGCGCATTCACTCGGCGCCTCGGATATGTAATTGGGCTGTTTCATAGCTCTGGCCCGTTCCGATCAATTATTGTACCGGTCGGCCATTCGTTCATCGGCCGCGCAATCGGCATAACCACAACAAGCACGTCCTCGACGCGCGTGGGCGGCAGGTCGAGATACACATCTGGGTGGGTCGACCGCACGCGAACGCCCGACACCATGGTCGCCAGGCCGTCTCTGCAGAACCTCTCAACATGGTTCCGCAGCGCGTGCCGAACCGTGCCGAAAGCGAATGGAACGCCAAGCTGCTGTAGCACTGGATACACAACGCGGAATGAATGGCTGATTCCGAGCCCCTCAAGATCCGGACGCACCCCGTACAACCCCAGTTCGGCCACTAATAGATCGACCTCGCCAACCTTGATGAAGCGGCGCAGTAGGCCCATATGAGCCGCTACACCGCGCGAGTCGTAGCCGATCGCACGGAACTCAGGCCTTGCCCTAGCCCAACTACGACCGCCTTCGAATAGCTTTCCATTAAAGGCCCCAGTCGGTCCATAGGTCTTTCGGAAGAAGTCGGAGAGTTCGACATGGTCGGCCAGGTGCAACTCATTTTCCCAACACAACCTCCACCGCACCTCAGAGCGCATGGAAAAACCTCATCTTTATTGCTGTTTCTTGAGGTAAGCGCCTACGCATGGAGAGCGTGTCGCGTCGAGCCGACGCGATGTAGCTTGCGCGGATCACCGAGGAACCTAGCCGCAATGGACATACGACTTGGTTGATGTTGTGGCGTACACCGGAAGGCGTACACCAGAAAATGCTCCTCGGAGCCAACGCAAACATCGACAACTTCCTTTAGGGCTTCTTTGAATTCTCCCTATGCGACGTTCTGCAAAATCGGTAAAATCGTTTGTTTCGATTTGACGCATCCACGCTATGAATAGCTGAAGACATGCGTTTCAAAGGGCTTGATCTAAATCTCCTCGTCGTGCTCGACGCGCTGCTGACCGAGCGCGGCCTCACGGCGGCGGCACGCCGCATCAACCTAAGTCAGCCGGCCATGAGTGCGGCCGTCGCTCGGCTGCGTGACTATTTCCACGATGAACTATTTACGATGAGCGGCCGCGAACGTATTCTGACACCGCGTGCAGAAGCACTCGCCCCCGCAGTTCGCGACGCACTCTTGCGCATCCAGGGCTCGATTATTTCTTGGGATCCGTTTAACCCGGCTCAATCCGACCGACGCTTCAGGGTCATTCTTTCCGATTTCGTCACACTCGTGTTTTTTGAAAAGGTCGTGGAGCGTGTTGCACGGGAAGCACCCGCCGTCAGCTTCGAATTGCTGCCTATCGACGACAGCCCCGATGAGCTTCTCCGGCGCGGTGACGTTGATTTTCTAATTCTTCCGGATTTGTTCAAGTCGAGCGCGCATTCAAGAGTGGCGCTGTTCGACGAGACGCTCGTGTGCGTGGGCTGCGCCACGAACAAGCAGCTGCCACGGCAGCTCACGTTCGAGAGATACATGTCAATGAAGCACGTTTCGGTCAAGTTCGGGCGAATTCTGAAGCCCTCCATCGAGGAATGGTTTTTGCTTGAGCATGGTCTTAAGAGACGTGTCGAGGTCGCCGTGCAGGGCTTCAGCATGATCCCGCCGATGGTATCAGGCACAGATCGTATAGCGACCATGCCCTTGCGGCTGGTCAAGCATTTCGAAAAAACGTTCCCCCTGCAGATCATCGAACTTCCGCTGCCACTTCCCGGATTTACCGAGACCCTCCAATGGCCGGCCCTTCACAACAGTGATCCGGCAAGCATCTGGATGCGGGAGATAATGTTGCAGGAGGCGTCCCGCATGGCTACTCCACGCAAGACCCCGGAACGTCGCACGCGCTCCTAGATTTACTCAGCGCCTCACACCGACTCTCATGTTCCCTGTCAAGACTGAGGGCGAGAGATCGGCTGCTCGGCAGCTGTTGCGAGCAGTCGGATCGGCTGAAGCTGCACGGGGCGAGAAGTGGAGCTCAGAACGACGGTTGATCAGACTTCTCTATTCGGCGGGTTGAGAGCAAGCACTTTCGAGCTTTCCGCTTTGCTGGCGTCTGACGTCTTTCGCGGGGTCTTGCTTCTCTACGGGATCGGCTCTCTGGCCCTCCCTCCATGGGATTCACCAGAATGAGGTGGAACAATCTCTCATGCGTCCTGATCGCTGCGATGCGATCGGTACTCCTTGATCAGCGAACTCACCCTCATCCATCGTCCCGCGAAGGACGTCTTCTCCACCGGCAAGTGGAACTTGTTGTCTCCTTCCTGACTTAACGGACCAAATCAGACCGCAACCGGCATAATTTCCTTCCTGGTCCAGCGGAACTGTGTGCCATCACTCCACATGCGATGCATGATCACCGCCAGTCGTCGTGCGAGCGCAACAACGGCCTTCTGCCGACCGCGCCGCTTGGCGACGTTCATCGCCCAGGCTTTCAACCATGACCATTTTCTCACGTTGGTCAGCAGGACTTGCGCGGCCTCGTAAAGCAGCGTTCGCATCATGCCATCACCGCACAGCGAGATCCGGCCGATGCGGCGGCTCTCGCCTGACTCATGGAGCACTGGAGTCAGACCCAAAATCGGCCCGACCGCTTTGGAGTTGCGGAAGCGGGCCGGAATGTCGATGGTCGCGGTGTAGGCCAGCGCCACGACCGGGCCGACACCGGGGATCGACATCAGCCGGCGGCAGACCTGATCATTCCGGACGATCACCAGAAGCTTGCGGTGAAGGGCGGCAGAATTCCGGCGCAGCTTGCTGCGCGCGTCGAGCAGCGGTTCGATGATCTCGGCCAGATCGGGCATGCCATCGACGAGTTCACGGATACGTTGTTCGAATTTCACGGCACCGACCATGCCAACCTTGAGCCCGAAGTTGCGCAAGAGCCCGCGGATGTCGTTCTCAATGGCGATCGCCTTTTCCTGCAGCAGCTTGCGCGCCGTCAGCAGCGCCCGGCGCTTCTGGCTTGTCATTGTCTTCACGTGCACCGGGCGGAACAGGTTGACCCGCATCATCTGAGCGATCCCGCGGGCATCTATGCGATCGGATTTGTTGGGCTGCGCTTTCAGGAATGCCTTCGTGTGCCGGGTCTCGATGCAGATCAACGGCAAGCCGGCTTTGGCAAGCCCCTCGAACAGCCACTGCGATAAGGGCCCGGCTTCAAGACCGATCCGGTCAAAATTCCAGGCAGAATCCTTCAGAACCGCAGTGAGGTCGTCGGGGTGGCTAACAACCTTCACCTCGCGGCAGATCTCGCCGGTTTCGTTGACTATGCAAACGGCGGTCTCTTTCACCGAGACGTCCAATCCTGCATAATGTTTCATGCTGCGCTTCTCCTTCTGATGCTTGTGGCTGCTCCACGCAGACCACGTTTACCATCAGCTCGAAGCGCAGCACCTCCGTCAAAGATGGGGCTCAAGCCGAATATCCCATCTCTCATCCTCGGGTGAGGTACCGCCTTCAGTGTCTTCAGCTCGGGGCTGTCCTTGGTCTAGGAGCGGGCGCAGGGCGGACTTGGCTCGGCCACATAACTACCGACGGGAGTTCCCCACCGTGGCTCCGCCCCGGGCGCTGTGCCGCACGTTGGCTCGAGACCGCAATGACGGTGAGACCTCTCGCCCGACGACCACAAGAAGGGGCCATCTCATGCACGATCTCGGCCATGACCACCCGTGGCTTCTTGCCGGCAGCACTCAGGCGACTATAGCGGGCGCAGAGCCGGCCCTGCGCCTTCCAGACATTGTCGCGTACAGCTTTAGACAAACCCTCGAGCGGAGCCCGCAGGGCCTCGCTTACCTTTTACGGGGTAGCGATACGTCCACGCCGCTTCAACATTTAAGAATTTCGCAAAATCGATACCCCGCGGATCGTCGAGCTTCCGCTGCCACTTCCCGCATTCGCCGAGGCGGCCAATGACCCGCTCTTCACAATAGTTATCCGGCAAGCATCTGGATGCGAGAGATAAGTTACAGGGAGTATCTCTCATGGCTTCTACACCTGCCTGAATGCCAGAACCGCGTTCGTGCCGCCGAAGGCGAAGGCGTTGCTCAGTGCCACGCGCACCTTGCGCTCGCGTGGCACATTGGGCGTGACGTCGAGATCGCAATCGGGGTCCAGCTCACGATAATTGGCAGTCGGCGGCACGACGCTCTCGCGGATAGCCATCACGCAGGCGATCAACTCGAGCGCGCCGGACGCGCCGAGGCAATGCGCGTGCATGGACTTGGTAGAAGAGATGGACATTGAATAGGCGTGCTGACCGAAGACGCGCTTGATCGCCGCCGTCTCGATCTGGTCGTTGGCCTTGGTGCCGGTGCCGTGCGCGTTGAGATAATCGACATCCGTTGCAGCCAGCCCGGCATCGGCAAGGCAGGCGCGCATTGCTGCCTCCGGCCCCTCGACAGTCGGCGCGACGATGTCGGAGGCATCGGCGGAAAGGCCGATGCCGGCGATCTCGGCAAGCATTGTGGCACCGCGGGCCGCGGCATGCTCATAGCTTTCCAGCACGGCCATGCTCGCACCCTCGCCTAGCACCAATCCCTGTCTGTCGGCGGAGAAGGGCCGGCAAGTATCGGGCGAAAGCACGCGGATCGATTCCCATGCCTTCAGCACACCCCATATGAGCGGCGCTTCGCTGCCGCCGGCAAGCATCACGTCGGCCCGGCCGAGCCTGATCTGGTCCACCGCGGAGGCAATCGCATGGTTTGCCGAGGAACAGGCGGACGTGACGCCGAAGACCGGCCCGCGCAGGCCGAGACTCATGCTGACCTGGCCGGTGGCGGCGCCCGGCATCGCCTTGGGTACAGTCAAGAGGGCGGCACGCTTACCGCCCAGAAGCAAGGCGCGGTAGGTTTGCTCGATCGCATCCCAGCCGCAGCCGCCAACGCCCACCGTCGCACCGAAGCGATAGGTATTTCCTTCTTTGGAGGAAAGTCCGGCCTGACGCATGGCTTCGCGCGCCGCAAGCACAGCGAGCACGCTGAAGCGGTCCATGGAGACGAGCTGCTTGCCGTCGATGTCATGCTCCGGCAGCGCCTTGATCTCGGCACCGATCCTGACCCTCAATTCATGGAACTCGGAGTTGACGATTGGGCCGATGGCGGAGCGGCCTTCGCGCATTCCTGTCCAGATGGAGGCGGCGTCAGTGCCCAGCCCGCACAGCCCGCCCATTCCGGTGATGACGACGCGCCTGTCCATTTTCAAGCCTCCTTAGCGAGCAAGCCGCGGACGGCTTCCACTATGTCGCCGACATTCTGGAGATCCGACCAGGCATCGGCCGTGTTCATCTCGATCTTGATGCCGTAGGCTTGCTCCAGGTCCCAGAGCATGTCCGCCAATCCCAGTGAATCGATGCCGAGCGAAGTCAGTCCCGTGGCAGTTGTTATCTCGCCGCCCGACGCAGGCGTTATGTTGCCGCCCTCCAACGCGGCGCGCCTCTTGATAATTGCGATTATTTCGTTAGTCAGTTGATCTGCCATCTTGTTCCTTCCAGCTTGCGTTTTCGACCTGGCTCAATGCTGAGCCGCGCCGCGTTGCGAAAATTGCCCTCGTCGAGCTTGTGCGACTGACCAAGCCCAATGCTTATAGAAACGGGATGAGATCCGGCTGCTCTGCGGCGTAGGCCCCGATGACGAAGAACGTCGCCGGCACCCGATGTTCCGCCAGCACATCGAGGATCTGCGGTGTGAAAAATGAATTGGGACCGTCGTCGAACGTCAAATAGTCGCTGCGATCTTCGGTGCCGTCAGCGCAGGCACTCGGCACTTCGCATATGTAGTCCAGATGTTTCCGATCAATCAGGGTGCCGGACGGCCACTCCCTCATCGAGCATCCAATCGGCAAAACCACAACGAGTAAGTCCTCCACGCGCGTGGGGGGCAGGTCGGGATACACATCTGCGAGGGTGGACCGCATATGGTCGGCCAGTTGCAACTCATTTTCTCAGCACAACCTCCACCGCACGTCAGAGCGCATGGAAAGTTTTTCTCTTTTCGGGCTCTTTTTTAACGCACTCGTCACGCGATAGAGGCAGTGGGCGATCGGTGCGCGTCAGGTGCTTTTGTCTATGCAATCTTTCGGAAAATTGATAAAATCGTTTGTTTCGATTAGACGCATCCACGCTATGGATAGCTAGCTGAAGACATGCGTTTCAAAGGGCTTGATCTAAATCTCCTCGTTGTGCTCGACGCACTGCTGACAGAGCGCAATCTCACGGCGGCGGCACGCAGCATCAACCTAAGTCAGCCGGCCATGAGTGCGGCTGTCGCCCGGCTGCGCGATTTTTTCCGCGATGAACTATTTGCGATGAGCGGCCGCGAACGTACTCTAACACCGCGTGCAGAAGCACTCGCCCCCGCAGTTCGCGACGCGCTCCTGCGTATCCAGTGCTCGATTGTGTCTGGGGATCCGTTTAACCCAGCTCAATCCGATCGCCGCTTCAAGATCATTGTTTCCGATTTCGTCACACTCGTGTTTTTTGAAAAGGTCGTGGAGCGTGTTGCACGGGAAGCACCCGCCGTCAGCTTCGAATTGCTGCCTCTCGACGACAACCCCGATGAGCTTCTCCGGCGCGGTGACGTCGATTTTCTAATTCTTCCGGAAATGTTCATGTCGAGCGCGCATCCAAAAGTGGCTCTGTTCGACGAGACGCTCGTGTGCGTGGGCTGTCCCACGAACAAGCAGCTGCCACGGCAGCTTACATTCGAGAGGTACATGTCGATGAGGCACGTCGTGGCCAGGTTCGGGCGTACGATGAAGCCCTCCATCGAGGAATGGTTTTTGCTTGAGCATGGTCTTAAGAGACGTGTCGAGGTCGTCGTGCAGGCCTTTAGCATGATCCCGCCCATGGTGTCGGGCACAGCTCGTATAGGGACCATGCCCTTCCGGCTGGTCAAGCATTTCGAAAAATCGTTCCCCCTGCAGATCATCGAACTTCCGCTGCCACTTCCCGCATTCACCGAGGCCGTCCAATGGCCGGCCCTTCACAATAGTGATCCGGCAAGCATCTGGATGCGGGAGATAATGTTGCAGGAGGCGTCCTGCATGGCTACTCCAAGTGAGAGCAGGGACGTCTCAGCCACTCCTAATTTACCGGCATTAGGTAGCAAAAACCACCAGTCTCGCCTTCGGCACTCTGTTAAATTCGCAGCCTCTTTGCGGTGCGCGAAATTGGATGTCGTAGACGAATTGAAGTGAAAAGCGGGGCGGAGTTGTCCGCCGAGACGGAGGGCTCTGAAGGACAGGTTGCGAAGCCTTCAGAATGGCGTCGCCGCGATCGACCATTTGATCGCTATCTATGATCCGTCGTAGGCGCCGGAAAGTGGCGCGAAGGCATGGTCGAAGTGGCGTACCATTGCGCTTCCCGCAGGTTGACTGAGATCCGCAAGATGCAAAACGTGCTGGAAGTCTTGCGGGAGGCGGAGAACCCCTGTCGATCGCGCAATGCGTGTCGTTCATTGCCGCACGGAACGGAATTCCAGCCGACGGTCCGTCACTGGCGCAAATTAACGACGCACGGTTCGGTCGCCCTCAATTCCCTGGTCAAGCGAGGGCGTGCGCGCCGGGCCGGAAAGGGTCGACGGCAGTGAAATGGTTAGGGGAGATCGCCGCCTAGACGACGGCCTTGCCTTCGCAGATCAGATCCGAGGGCTTGTTGCCCTGCCAGTAGCCGGAGAGGAAGCGGGGAGGTTGTCCGCGCCCGTACCGTGCGCAGGAGGCTAAAAGTCTGGCGGCGGTTGCCGTGAAAACGCGTGTCCTCGCGCCAGTGTCGAGGGCAATTTCGAGAAGGGCAAAGCCGACGGCGCGAGGGCCTCGCCTGCCCTTGTGACACGGGCGGCGCGAAGGCTGGGTTTCTGAAACAGGCCGCAGTCCGTCCGGTCGCCGCTACGTTAGTTCGCAAGGATTCCGTCCCAATCCCGCTCGGATTCGAAAGTTTCGCGTTTTCGGCTTCTCGTTCTCCGGCTCGCGCTCTCTCGGCGAAGACTGCTTCGGGGCGATGCCGTCCATCGATCAGGATTTGCCCGTGGTCTTGCTTCGGAGAAGGTCGGCAAAGGCGAGCGATCCTTCGACTTCCCGAAAGTCGCACTCGGGGGAGGGTCATCGAGAGATGCGAATTATCGCCTCAAAACCATCCTCGCGACCACGGGCAGGCGACGCAAGTTCGAGACTGGCACCCATCCGCTGGATAAGCATAGCGGCGATGGGTAGACCAAGGCCTGAGCCCGCCGCTATGGTCGTCGCACCACGCCTGAATCGCTTTGTTACCTCTTGAAGCTCTGGGATTGGGACCCCCGGTCCCGCGTTTGCGATGGCGATGGTTCCGTCAATACGGACGGAAACTGTTGTCGGAGTGTCGGGCAGTCCATGAATGAGTGCATTCTCTATCAGGTTGCGAAGGACGATAGCGAAGGCGTCGACGTCGACCTTGCGGATCAACGTGGCGCAGCCGTCGATATCGAGAATCAGTCGTCCGGCATTTTCCGGCTTTCGCCCGAAGTCGTCCACGACCAGCCGGATCGTCGGGACGAGATCGATCGCATGGTCTGCTATGCCGATCCCCGATTCGGCCCGTGCGAGCTGAAGCAGCTTTTCGACAAGATGGGCGAGGCTCGACAGCGATGTCTCGATGCCGCGCGCCCGCGCTTTCGCCGCGCCCTGGGGAAGTTCGGCCACCAGTCTCTGCGTCTGGGCGAGCGCGCCTGCGATCGGCGTGCGCAGTTCATGCGCACTGTTGGCGGCGAACTCGCGTTCGGCATCGAGGGCCGTCCGCAGACGTTCGAGAAGGCGGTCGACGGAGGCGGCGATGGTGTCCAATTCAACCGGGAGACCGATCATTCCGATCGGTGAGAGATTGCCGCCGTCGCGCGCTCCGATCTCCTGTCGCAGTACTTCGATCGGCGCCAGCGACCGCCGGATCACGACCCAGATGACAGCCATGCTCAAAGGCGCGAGCAGGAGGATCGGAACGAAGAGAGAAAGTGCGCCTTCCATGGCCGCCTCACGGCGATGATCGAGCGGATCGGCGATCTGAAGAAACAGCGTGCCGCTTACGACCTCCTCCGTATAGATGCAGTGAGTAGCGGTTTCCCAAAAGCCGTGACGCAAGGGAGCATCATCGAACGACTGCGCCAGCGCGCCATGCGAAGGGAGGAGCACGCGCCCCACACGATCGCGAACCTGGTAGGTGAAATACTCTTTGTGCTCGGGCGCAAGGTTACCTATGCGACGCGGATCATGGGAATGCGCGCGCTGAAACAGATCATCGATCACCAGCGGCATCAGGCGCTGCGCGTTTCGCTGCAGCGCGCTGTCGAAGACCTCGTCGAACTCTTCGCGCATCACGAGCGCACCGATGGGCGCGGCACAAACCCAAAACAGGAGGGTTGCGCCGCCCAGCCACAGCATCAGCCTGCGCGTCATGCTGGCCGACTTCGTCATGTGACCGCGAGCCGGTAGCCGACGCCACGCACGGTCGCTATTCGGTCCGCGCCGATCTTCTTGCGGAGCCGGCTGACATAGACCTCCACCGCATTGCTCGCGATCTCCGAACCGAAAGAATAGAGCGCGTCCTCGATCTGCGTCTTCGACACGATTGCTCCGGGCCGACGCAGAAGGCTGTCGAGCACCGCCCATTCCCGTGCGGTCAAGTCGACTGTCTGGCCGTCGCGGTCGACGCGTCGCTCGGCCGGCACTATGGTCAGCGTCCCGAGAGAAAATATAGGTTCCGGGCGGAGCCCGTAGCGACGCGCCACGGCATGGATGCGCGCGGAGAGTTCGCCGAGATCGAACGGCTTGACCAGATAGTCGTCGGCACCGGCGTTGAGCCCCTCGATACGAACCGAGATCTGATCGCGGGCGGTCAGGATGATGACCGGAGTCGCATCCAGCCGGTCCCGCATCTCGCGCAGGTAGTCGATACCGTTGCCGTCTGGCAAGTGAAGGTCGAGCAGGACAAGCCCGTAGGGGGCCACAGCTGCGTAATCCCGCGCTGTGGACAGGGTTCTGGCCCAGTCGACCGCGTGGCCACCCGCCGCCGCATGTTCGCGTACAGCACTGCCAATGGCCTTGTCGTCTTCAATGAGCAGTATTCGCATCAGGCGTGCCGAGCTTCCAGATCGAGGGCAAGACTCTTCCCTTATTGACAGAACCTGACGCCACGCTGAATCGCCGTCGCGCAAATCGCTGGAAGCTTTCAGGTTGCTGTCAGCTTCGGCTGCCAGAAGGGCTGTTATTGCAACACCCCAATAGAGATCCCTTATGAAGACCCTCCTGATCTCAGCACTTTTTCTGAACGTGACCGCCGTCGGCGCTGCACTGGCCGGCAAGAAATGCGACGTGCCGATCGCCGAATGGCAACCGCGCGAAGCGCTACAGACCAAGCTTGAAGCTGACGGATGGCAGATCCGTTCGATCAAGACCGAAGACGGCTGCTACTAGGCTTATGCCGACGATTCGAAGGGGAACAAGGTCGAAGCGCACTTCGGCCCTAAGACCTTCGAGCGTGTGCGTGGTGCCGACGAAGAGAGCGACGGCTGAACCGATGCGCGCCACCGTGAAGGTCTGGGATCCGTGTGTTCGGATCTTCCACTGGAGCCTCGTGGCCAGCTTTGCGGTGGCGTGGTTCTTTGCCGACGAAGTCAAGGATCTGCATGAGTGGGTTGGCTCCGCAGCCGCGGCGCTCATCATATTTCGGCTGGGCATGGGAATCGTCGGGTCGCGATATGCCTGCTTTACGCAATTCATCCGCGGCCAGAAGGAGACACTCTCATACACCGAGGACATGATCTTCAATCGTGAAGCGCGCTATCTCGGCCACAATCCGTTGGGAGCATTGATGGTGGTTGCCTTGCTGACCTCGACAACACTCGTGGCCGTCACCGTTGGCTACAAACGACTGACGCCTTTTGGGGCATCGAATGGGTCGAGGAGGCGCATGAGGCGCTTGCCAATCTCATGCTGGCTCTGGTCGCGCTTCATATGGGTTGTGTCGTCCTGGGGAGCTTCCGTCACAGCGAGAACCTCATGCGCGCCATGATCACTGGTCGCAAGCAGGCTCCCCGAAGCGGGCGACGTCTCTTGACGGGAAACCGTCCCCGGAGTGCGGCCAAAGCAAACGTCCGAATTTCGCGAATGCACCGACACAGGAGCTTTGTTCGGGCCAGCCTTCTCTTCGGCCCGATCGCACTAGCCCTCAGCGTGTTGCTGCTGCCATCCGACCTGACACATGACCGCAAGCACTTGAGCGCCCGCTGCTTATCAGACCGGACACGAGGTACGAGGCGCAATTGCCCAGTTATTCAGAATTCGTTCGGAGTTTCATCTTTCGCAGTTGGGCTGCTTCCGGCTAACAAACCTGTGCCCCCGCCATCAGAACAAAGCATCACCGTCGAAATTCTGGTGGAGCCGCAAGCTGCAGTGTCGCGAGCCCCCGCTATTATCGAGAAGGGAAGCACGCCCCTCCCATTACCTGCGTCGGCTGATGAGGCACATAAAGAAGCGGGCACGAAGCTGATTGCGTCTGTTGAACCAGCCCCGGAAGGAGGCAGGATGGTGCACGCGAAACAGCTGTTATCAGCAAAAATACTGGCGGATCCGCGGAGCAAGGGAGCGCTGGCCGCGCTTAGGCAGCTCGCCAGAGATGATCGGATTATTCAGCTCTGCAACTTCGAGGTCATGGAGCAAGTTCACAGATGGAATTCCGACTACCAGCCGGATTCCGTGTCCGCTTACGCCAAGGCCGACACAAAGCTGTCTGGTCTGACGCTCCAAGCGGATGGCGGAGCACTTCGAAGCAAACGGCATTGGTACGACGTCAAGTTCAGATGCGAGGTCACCCCCGATCTGGAACAAGTCGTCGCGTTTGGGTTCTCGCTAGGAGCGGAAATCCCCGAAAGCGAGTGGGAAGAGCATTCTTTGCCCGTCTTCGACGGCCGATCCGATTGCTGATCAGGCGCCTCCACAAAACCTCCCCACAACCTTCGTGGCGGTTGAACGAAAGACGAAGACTGCTCAGCGATGGGTACCTACCTCGGAAAGGGACAATGATGCTCGCCCGGCACTTCACCATCTCGGCGTTTCCGTCGCACGACTGCGTCCGGCAAAAACAATGTGTTCTCAAAGCGGATGTGAGTTTTGTTGAAGGGTAAGGCAAGGGCGCTCGTCTGGGTCCTGGGGATCGCCCCGGTGGTGTTCGCGATCGCATCCGCGACCGGCGCTTTCGAAGGCAAAAAGCGCGATCCTGTCCTCACGGAACCTGTGGTGCTCGGTTCGGTCGAGGAGACCGTTCTTGCGAACGGCGTTTTGGAACCTGCCCGTATGGTAAGCGTTGGCGCCCAAGTATCGGGCCAGTTGAAGGCGCTGCATGTCGTGCTCGGTCAAACCATCAAGGCTGGCGACTTGATCGCCGAAATCGATTCTACGCAACAGCAGAACGCACTGCGCACCGCCGAAGCCAAACTCGCCGATGTCAAAGCGCAGCGCAAGGGACGCGGAATAGAGCTGAAAAAGGCCGAATTGGTCTTCCGGAGAGAGAAGACGCTGAGTGGGCAAAAGGCAGCATCGGCCGCCGATTTGGAGAAGGCGCAAGCGGAGTTCTTGACGCTGGAGACGCAAGTCGAGTCACTTGAAGCGCAGATCGCTCAGTCGACGGTCGAGGTTGAGAATGCTCGCGCAAAACTCGACTACACGAAGGTCAGCGCGCCCATGGACGGCGTCGTTGTTGCAGTGGTGACCAAAGCCGGTCAGACGTTGAACTCAAATCAGGACGTGCCGACGATTGTGGTTCTTGCACAGCTCGACGTCATGCGGGTCAAGGTGCAGATATCGGAAGCCGACATCGCCCGGGTAAAGCCAGGCCAGAAGGTTCGCTTCACAATCATGGGGGACACTCGAACCGCTACTGCAGGCGTACTGGAACAGATCGAGCCAGCACCGGAATCAATTGCCAATGATCCCAGCACGGTAGTCACAACAGGTGCGGAAATCACGGCGCCGCCAGTCTACTACAACGGACTTTTCGCCACGCCAAACCCGGAAGGGCGACTTCGACCCATGATGAGCGCCGTCGTTACGGTTATTTGTGGCCATGCCGAAAACGTACCGCTCGTAGCATGGTCGGCACTGACTGAGCGCGATGAGCAAGGTCGCTACCATGTGCAGGTGCGCACGCCAACCGACGAACTCACGGAGCGCCTCGTCACGATAGGTTTGACTGACAGGATCAAGGCGCAGGTGATCGACGGCCTCGCTGTTGGTGACGAAGTCGTCATCCCTGCCGACGGAGAGGCATCCGATCTTGGCGCGTGGTGATAATGTGAGCGCACTCCTTGAGATCAAGAACGTTTCGCGGGTTTTCCAGGCCGGAGACGAGACGATCATGGCGCTGGCCGGCGTCAGCCTGTCCATCGCGAGTGGCGAACTGGTGGCGATCGTCGGCGCAAGCGGCTCGGGCAAATCGACGCTGATGAACATCCTGGGCTGCTTGGACCAGCCGAGTTCTGGTGACTATCGCGTCGGCGGACGCAGCGTTGCCGGCTTGACCCCGGACAACCTGGCGGCGTTGCGACGGGAACACTTCGGTTTCATCTTCCAACGCTATCATCTTCTCGGAACGCTGAACGCGGCCGACAACGTGGCGATGCCTGCCGTCTATGCCGGTCTCGACGCCGCCTCACGCCGGGAAAGGTCGACGTCTCTTCTGCGCAGGCTGGGTCTCGGTGATCGTCTCGACCACCGTCCGAACCAGCTCTCCGGCGGCCAGCAACAGAGGGTTTCGATCGCCCGCGCATTGATGAACGGCGGCCGCATCATCCTCGCCGACGAGCCGACCGGCGCTCTCGACAGCAAGAGCGGCGAAACCGTTCTCGATATCCTGAAGGAACTTCATGCCGACGGTCATACGATCATCATCGTGACTCACGACATGGAGGTCGCAGGTCACGCTGACCGCATTATCGAGATCCGCGACGGTGTCATCCTCTCCGACCGCCGGACTCGCGACCAGAAGACCGATGCGCAGGCGCTCACGTTCCACGACGGCAGGCCGGTCGGTGCGCTCTCGGCCTTCAGGCATCGCCTGGCGGAGGCCCTTCCGATGGCGATACGATCGATGGCCGCGCATCGCGTGCGTACCTTCCTCACAATGCTTGGCATCATTATCGGAATAGCGGCGGTCGTGGCGGTCGTCGGTATCGGCGAGGGCACCCGTCAGAAGGTTCTGGCCGAGATTAGTGAACTCGGAGCCAGCACCCTGGCGATCCTTCCCGGGAGCCATTGGGGTGACGAGCGCTCTTCGAGCATCACGACGCTGGTCGTCTCGGATGCCGATGCGCTCGCCGCCCAAACCTATGTCGATAGCGTTACCCCGGAAGTCCAGACATCCGCAAAAATCCGCTTTGGGCGCATCTCCGTCGCGGCGGACGTCATCGGCGTCGGCCAGGACTATTTCCGGGTCAACGGGCTCAAGCGGCTGAAGGGCTCATTCTTTTCGGCCGAGACCATCTCTGAACGCCGCCAGGAAGCGGTGATTGATGACAGGACGGCCGCAACTCTCTTCCCTGGCGGCGAATCTCCGCTCGGCAAGATCTTCATGATCGGCCGTGTTCCCATCGTCACTATCGGCGTTTCTGCGCGACCATCGTCGTCTTCGGGTGGCAGGAGTCTGCAGGTCTATCTTCCCTTTACGGGCATGACGGGCAGACTGCTGGGTGCCGGTACAAGTCTTGCCGCTCTGACGGTACGGGTCGCCGATTCTGTCGACACGACCGTCGCCGAGCGCGCCGTCGTCGGCCTGATGACTCGTCGGCACGGCACGAAGGACTTCTTCGTCTTCAACAGCGACCAGGTGCGCAAGACGATCGAGCGCATATCTCAGAAAATGTCGCTGCTGATCTCCTCCGTTGCCGTGATCTCGCTGGTTGTCGGGGGCATTGGTGTCATGAACATCATGCTGGTCTCCGTGACCGAACGGACCCGCGAGATCGGCTTGCGCATGGCCGTCGGAGCGCGCCGCATCGACATCATGCTTCAGTTCCTGATCGAGGCCGTCACCATCTGCATTGCCGGTTCAATTCTCGGCGTGGCATTGGCGCTCGGCATAGCAACCGTCTTGGGCGGACCGGGCAGCAAGTTCCCGATGATCATCACCGCCAATGCGATTGTCGCTGCCTGCCTGGTCGCGCTCTGGATCGGCCTGACCTTCGGCTTCCTTCCCGCCCGTAACGCCTCCCGCCTCGATCCCGTGGACGCGCTCTCAAGAGAGTGAAAATGAAGCTCGTCAGACTGATCGTACCCTATTCCCTTGTCTTGCTCGCGGGTTGCAGCAGCCTGTCGAGCACATATCTTCGCCCCGAACTCCCAGCCGGGCCCCGCTGGTCGACCGCTGCGGCCGCGGGTGCTGTGCAGGCCAGCGCAGACCGCTGGTGGCTGGCGTTCGGGGATCCCAATCTCGACAAACTTGTCGGCGACGTCATCGGCCGAAACAACGATGTCCTACTCGCGGCCGCTCGCGCTTATCGTACCCGACTTAAGGCAGATATCGCTGCAAACGCCTTGTTCCCCAAGCTGAACGGCTATCTCGCCACAGGCAACAATCAACCTCTTGACGGAAAGGCGGCCACGTCGTCGTCGGCTTCTATCTATGTGTCATATGAGATTGATCTGTGGGGCAAGCTCGCAGCACAGAGGGACAGGGCGAATTTTGAGGCCCACGCGACAGCAGAAGATTACGAAGCCGCGCGCCTCACAACTATCGGCCGAACCATCGAGACCTATTTCCGGATCGCACACGCCAATCAGTCGCTCGCGTCGGCGGAAAGCAGCCTTGCCGATGTCAAGCAGATTCAGGCGCTTGTGCGCACCCAGATGGCGGGCGGTGCGGTCTCCGATCTAGAACTAAGGGAGGCCGAGCAGAAGGTCGAGACGCAGGCAGCGGCGGTTTCGGCGTTGAAGCAGAAGCGTCTTGAACTGCGGAACGACCTGACTGTGCTCTTGAATGGCGCACCCAATCCTGTTCCGGAGCCGCAGCGTCTCCCACGCAAGAAGCTGCCCTCAATCCAGGCTGGGCTGCCGGCCGATCTGCTCGCCCGTCGCCCAGACTTGCGAGCCGCAGAGGCAAGGCTGCGTGCCACGCTGAAAACCGTCGATGAGAAGAGGGCCAGTTTCTATCCGCCGATTTCGCTCACCGGCACTCTCGGCACCAGCAGCCCGCAATTGCTCGCGTTCATCTCCAATCCCGTCGCGACGTTAACTGCAGACGTTGCTTTGTCCTTCCTCAAGCTCAAGGACATGAAGCTGGAGGTCGCGGTTTCCAGGGCTGAGTATGAAGAACGCGTCCTGGAGTTCCGCAATGCCTTGCTCACGGCCTTCTCAGACGTTGCCAAGGCACTCGGTGCTCGGGCCAACTATGCCGAACAGGTTCGACGCCTCCGCAATGCGCTAGCGGCCGCGCAGGAAGTTGAGCAGCTGAAAGAGGCCCGTTACCGGGCGGGTGCCATCAGCCTCCGCGAGTGGCTCGAGGCCCAGGAGAGCCGCCGCTCAGCCGAGGTAGAGCTTGCCAATGTCCGCCTCGACCAGTTGCTCAACGAATCGTTGCTGTACCGTGCCCTGGGTGGCAGCGCCGCCACGGCCGGACCGGATCGCAAGAGCACCGCGATGGAACAAAGGTCAAAGGCGGGCCAAGGGGTTCGACCTTCCCTACCAATCTCCACGCATTCTCGACGTTGAACCAAAATTCGCGTGACGAAGGATGGCTTTCGGAGAACGTCTTTCCACTATGACCGTCTTACCCCACTCGACCTCGCACGACCGGACCACCGCCTGCACTCTTGTGCATGCTCCTGGCCGCTTTTTCGCCAGAGAAGGGCGGTGCGCCTCCCTAAGGCGAAGCTGCCGAGCCAGCGATTGTATCCACGATGACCGTAATGTCCCGCTCGATCACGCTGATCGACGAGCTGCCGGCGCGCACGCGCATTCGGCAGGCGTTGCTAGCCGTACTCGACAATGCCCGTCGGTATGCGCCGCAGAGCACAATCCGTGTAGAAATCTGCGCCGTCGGCCTGACCGGCGTTATCCGCTGCTCCGATACTGGCCCAGGACTGCCGGCCGGGATGCACGAAAAGGTCTTCGAGCGGTTTTGGGGCCGATAATTCACGATACCGAAAAAAGCGGGAATACGGGTCTGGGACTATCCGTCGTGCGGGCCATCGCCCGAGCTCATGGCGGCGATGCCGTCGACAGTTCGACGCACGGGAGCGGCACCATCATCCAATCTCGCTGCCGTTGCGAGCTGTTCGACAAAGTCCAGCAGCCGATTAAATGACCTCGACTGTCGCCGTCGTCACATCTCCTTCAATTGAGGGATTCATAGCCGCAATTCTCGTCGTCCGCTGAGCATTGCGACGACGGCTTCTCATCTTGAGGGCCACCCACCCGTGGCAGATCGCCTGAGGTGTCGGGCGGGTGGATCCGGTGTTCCCGCTCCATCTCAGATGTCTCGTCTTCCCCTGCCTTTGGACAAACGTTGGTTGGCCTGGTCGAGAAAGGTTTTGCTTGAGCATGGTCTTAAGAGACGTGTCGAGGTCGTCGTGCAGGCCTTTAGCATGATCCCGCCCATGGCCTCAGATACAGATCGTATAGCGACCATGCCCCTTCGGCTCGTTAAGCATTTCGCAAAAACGATCCCCCTGCAGATCGTCGACCTTCCGCTGCCACTTCCCGCATTCACCGATGGATGTGTTGCAACGTTTTGTTACTCGCGAGTGGCAAGGGATCCTTCAACCATTTCGGACGATTGCGATGTTCAAAGGCCGCCAGTTCGACCAATCTGTGATCCTGCTTTGCGTGCGCTGGTACCTGGCCTACAATCTGAGCCTGCGTGAACTTGAGGA
>NZ_FOSL01000007.1 GCF_900114255.1 Neomesorhizobium albiziae
TTCAAATCCTGTCCCCGCAACCAAATACCAAAGGCCCGCAATCGCGGGCCTTTGTCATATCAAACACCAGGGCTGCTCTCATCGAGCAGCCCTTTCGACGCCTATCGCAGCAAACTCTCCCGCTGCGTGATCAAGGCGCCGTTCGACGGGCGTATCGCACTGATGCGCGCGCATGCGCACGAAATCCCGGACCGAACACAGCCTCTGATGCAGGTCGTGGGCGAGGCCGAACTGGAGATCGAGATGCTGTTGCCGTCGCAGTGGCTGCGTTGGCTGAAAGCCGGCGTCGTCTTCGATTTTAGCATCGAGGAAACGGGTAAGTCTCTGCCCGCGGAGGTCACCAGGATCGCCGCGGTCGTCGATCCCGTCAGCCAGACAGTCAAGGTCACCGGGCGATTCACCGGAACCCGGGAGGGCGTGTTGCCCGGCATGAGCGGACCGGCCAAATTCGCTGCGCCCGATGGCTGAAAAGCGCGCCATGGAGGCTATCCAAATACGACCCAAGCCTGCGGTAAGCGAGCAAGGCGCACAGAATCGGCAGGCTTTCGAGCTGCTTCTCAAAATCGAGGCGGATACCCGGCGTGCAGAAACGGTCGGCGAACTGGTCTTTCTCATCGCCAACGAAACGTTGCGGTTGACCCGGGCCCGCCAGGTTTTCGTCTTCACTGCGAAGGGAGCGAAACAAAGGGTCGAGGCGGTATCTGCGATCGGCAAGATCGAGCGGGACTCTCCACGTCTGCGCTGGGTGGAAAATCTCATCCGCAACTTGGCGGCCGATGCGGGCCTTGACGAAAAGCGTGAATTCGCCCTGCCGGCCTATTGCCCCCCGGACGATGAGGAACACAAGTCGTTTCCCTACCGTTTTCTGCTCTGGCAGCCTTTCAGGCTGCGCGACGGCCAGGTTTTTGCCGGCATGCTGCTGGCACGCGAGGTTCCCTGGCTGGAAGCCGATGTCGTTGTCGCGTCGCGGCTTGCCGAAACCTATGGACATGCCTGGGCGGCTCTCGCGGGGCCCCGCCGCCTGAAACGGCGCATAAGCCTGAAACCGCTGTTCGCCGTTGGCGCCGTAGCTGCGATCGCGGCTTGCTTCTATCCCGTTCCGCTGACTGTTCTGGCGCCGGTCGAGGTGACGCCGATCGAACCGCGTATCGTCGCAGCGCCGATCGATGGGGTGATCGATTCCATCGCCGTCGATCCCAACGCTTCCGTCGAGGCCGGGCAATTGCTGCTCCGCATGTCGGATACCGCGTTGCGCAATGAGCTCGCGGTGGCCGAGCAAGGGCTGAACGTCGCCGAGGCTCGGCTCAAACAGGTTACCCAGGGCGCTGTCGGCGATCCGAAGGTGCGCGGCGATCTCGCCGTGGCACGGACGAGCTGTCGCTCGCCACCGCGAAACGCGACTACGCCCGTGATCTCCTGAAGCGTACGGAAGTGACCGCACCGGCGCCGGGTGTCGCCATCTTCACCTACAAGCGCGACTGGATCGGCCGTCCTGTTTCGACGGGTGAACGGTTGATGGAGATCGCCGACCCAGACAAGGTGCAACTGCGGATCGACGTGCCCGTGGCGGATGCGATCGCCGTGCAGTCCGGTGCAAAAGTGCGTGCTTTCCTCGATTCCGATCCATTGCGACCGGTGGCCGCCGAGGTGCGTTCGGCCTCGTACGAGGCACAACTGACCGATGGGAATGCGCTGGCCTATAGGATCTACGCGGCAATCGGCGCCGGGCAGGCGCCGCTGCGGCTCGGCATCCGCGGCACGGCGCAGATTTCCGGCGAAAAGGTGCCGCTTGCCTACTACCTGTTCCGGCGTCCGATCGCCACGATCAGGCAGCGGTTCGGCCTGTGAGCACGACTGACATCCCGTTACCTCCGCTGCGGGAGGACCTGAAGATCATGCGGGGGGGCGCCAGCTATTCGGGGGCGCCCGTCTGGGTGGTGCTCGACCCGCTGCGTAACCGCTTCTTCCGCGTTACCTACGAAATGTTCCAGCTACTGTCGCTGTGGAACCGAAGCGGTACCGTCGGGAACCTCGCCAAAGCACTCGACGCGCGTTTCGGCCGCCGTACCGATGCCGAAGAAATCGGCATGGTGCTGCGGCTGCTCGACGCCAATTTCTTTCTCGCGCAGCCCGCCTCGGGTTCATGGCGCACACTCCACGACGCCGCGCAACGCCGCCATTCATGGTTCATGCGGCTCATCCACAACTACCTGTTCTTCAAGATTCCGCTGGTGCGGCCGGAGCCATTTATCCGCGCCACCTGGCCCTATGTCGCGTTCCTGTTCAGTCGCGGCTTCCTGTTCTTCGCGGCCCTGGCCGGAGCAGCCGGGCTTTATCTCGTCTCCCGGCAATGGGAGGCGTTCATAAGCACGTTTCCTTACGTCTTCTCGTTGGAGGGCGCAGCGATATCGCTAGTGTCGATCGTGCTCGTCAAATCGCTGCACGAACTCGGGCACGCTTATGTCGCCCATCGCCACGGCTGCCGGATCCCGACGATGGGAGTCGCCTTCATGGTGATGGTGCCGCTGCTCTATACCGACGTCACCGAGGCCTGGAAGCTGAGATCCCGCAAGTCGCGCATGGCGATCGACTCGGCGGGCGTAGCCGTCGAGCTCTGCGTTGCGGCCTTCGCGCTTTTTCTTTGGGCGTTCGTTCCCGATGGTCCGCTGCGCAGCGCCTTTTTCGTCCTCGCCGCCACCGGTTGGATCATGAGCCTTCTGATCAACATCAATCCGTTCATGCGGTTCGACGGATATTACATGCTGGCAGACCTGCTCGGCGTCGAGAACCTGCAGCACCGGGCTTTCCAGCACCTGCGCTGGCGGTTACGCGAATTGCTGTTCGGTGTTGGTTATCCCGCGCCCGAACCGTTTCCGCCGCGGCTCGACGCCATCCTGACGATCTACGCCATCTGCACCGCGATCTACCGGCTGTTGCTTTATCTCGGTATCGCGCTGTTGGTTTATCACTTCACCATCAAGCTGGTTGGCGTCATCCTGTTCGTCGTCGAGATCGGGTTTTTCATCGTCCGCCCGTTGTGGTCGGAGTTCAAGGAATGGTGGTCCATGCGCCAGGATATCCTGAGAAGTCGCCGCACCTATCTGACGCTCATTGTAGCGGGAATGCTGACGGCATTTGCCGCGATCCCGCTTTCCACGCGCGTCAGTGCGCCGGCCCTGATCCTGCCGGAAACATTCGTGCGGCTGTTTCCGCAGGAGGCTGGCCGCGTCGATGCAATCAATGTTCAGCGTGGGCAGATGGTGCGCAAAGGCGATGTGCTGTTCGCGATTTCCTCGCAGACACTGGCGGAGGAACGCCGCCTCGCGGAGATCGAGATCGACCTGGCGCAACGCCGCCTCGGGCGCATCGGCGCCGATGCGGAGGACCTGGCTGGCCGCGGGATCCTCGAAATGGAACTGAGCGGTCTGGTCGCCAAGCGCGACGGGCTGAAGCAACGCGAGGAAAAGCTTGTTATCCGTGCGCCGTTCGACGGTAGTATCGCAGACATGAACGCCGAGATTGCTCCCGGGCAATGGGTTTCGCGCAAGGAGCAGCTCGCCTTCCTGTCCGGGGGAGGCGGCATCGTCGTGCGCGGCTATGTGTCGGGTGACGACCGGGCACGCATCGAACCGGGCGCCTCGGGCTGGTTCATTCCCGACGATCTGACGCAGCCGAAGTTTCCGGTCACGTTGACGTCGGCCGCTATATCGGGCGCGAAGTATCTCGATATTCCGCAACTGACCTCACAATTCGGCGGCGAGATCGCGGTGCATCCCTCGGAGCGCGGCCAGTTGGCGCCGGTGTCCGCGCAATATGCGGTCAATGCCCGGGTCGCCGGAGAGCAGAGGCAACCGGACCAGACCAGGCGTGGCATGCTTCTGCTCGAAGGGCGCGCCGAGAGCCTGATGGCACGAGCCTGGCGCCAGGTCTTGAAGGTTCTCGTACGCGAAGCGGGCGCCTGACCACTTTGAGCCCAATGATGGTGTCTGGCTGACTCACCTGGCCTGTCCGTTACGTCGCGACGAGATGCCCGTTTCCGACATCGGTCAAAACCAGCCGATGCGGTGCCTCGCCGATTTTGTAAGTCGCGCTCGCGATCTCTTGGTCGAGGCGCGAGAAACCGGACCGCCGCCGTGCCGGATCGGGCACCGGCACCGCCTCGATCAACCGCCTGGTATAGGGATGGCGCGGATTGGCAAAGATCTGGTCGCGCGTGCCCATCTCGACGATCTGCCCAAGGTACATGACAGCGACCCGGTCGGAGATGTTTTCCACCACCGCCATGTCGTGCGAAATGAACAGATAGGCGACACCGAATTCGCGTTGCAGTTCCTTCAACAATTGCAGCACGCGTGCCTGCACCGACACGTCGAGCGCCGAAACGCTCTCATCTGCGATGATGAGCTTGGGCCGTAGCGCCAGCGCGCGCGCGATGCAGATGCGTTGACGCTGGCCGCCGGAAAACTCATGCGGATAGCGTTCCATCTGGTCGGCCGACAGGCCGACGCGTTCGAACAGCGTGGCGACCCGATCGGTGCGTTCGCGTGGTGTGCCGATGTTGTGGATCAAAAGCGGCTCAGCGACCAGGTCGCCGACGCGCATGCGTGGGTCGAGCGACGCGTACGGATCCTGAAAGATCATTTGGACGTCGCGACGTACAGCCTTCCGCCCGTCGCGGCTGAGGCCGGAAAGGTTGCGGCCGCCGATCGAAAGCTCGCCGATGTAGGGCACCAAGCCGGCGAGCGCTTTGGCGGTCGTCGACTTGCCGCAGCCGGATTCGCCGACCAAAGACAGCGTCTCGTTTGGCGCGATGGAAAAGCTTACGCCTTCGACCGCGTGGACGCGGCGGGTCACTCGGCCGAAGAAGCCGCCACGCAGATCGAAGCGCACATGCAGATCGCGCGCTACGGCGACCGCGGTCGATTTTGTATTTTCGATCGCTTTGCGGAAATTCTGGCGGCCGGATCCGGTACCCATACGTGGCACCGCGGCGAGCAGTTCACGCGTATATTCCACCCGCGGTCGCTCGAAGATATCGGCCACCTTACCCTCTTCGACCATGCAGCCGTTGCGCATGACAATGACGCGGTCGGCCATCTCGGCCACCACGCCCATGTCGTGGGTGATGAGGATGACGCTGGTGCCGTTCCGACGTTGTAGGTCGCGTAGCAATTCGAGCACTTCGCCTTGCACGGTGACATCGAGTGCCGTGGTCGGCTCGTCGGCTATCAGCACGTCGGGCTTCAGCGCCAGCGCCATGGCGATCATGACCCGCTGGCGCATGCCGCCGGAAAGCTCGTGCGGATACTGCTTGAGCCGGCTCTCCGCTTCCGGGATGCGCACTGCCTTCAGCGCATCGATAGCCAGGTTGCGCGCTTCGGTGAGCGACAGGCCGGTGTGGGTTTCTATCGCCTCGATCAACTGACGCCCAATCGACAGGACCGGGTTCAGCGAAGTCATAGGCTCCTGGAAGATCATGGCGATGCGGTTGCCGCGGATACGGCGCATGCGCCGATCGTCGAGGTCGGTCAATTCGGTGTCGCCCAACCGGATCGAACCGGCGGAAGTCCGTGCTGCCGGCTGTGGCAGCAGCGCCATGATCGCCAGTGATGTCATCGACTTGCCGGAGCCGGATTCGCCAGCGATGCACAGCGTTTCGCCGCGCGCCAGCGAGAAAGAGAGGTCCGAAACGACCGGGCGTTCGCCCTCCTCGCCGCGCACGGAAACGGTGAGGCCGGCGACCCTGAGTACTGGCCCGCCCTCTGTTTTGCGACCCGTGGCCGAAGCCCCGGGCCGCTCTTTCATGCCTGCTGCGGTCATTCGAACACGCAGCGCGGGAAGTAGAACGACACCACCCAGTTTGGCATGTCGACGATCTCGCTGATGCGAAGATCGCCGCACACCGAAACCAGCATGTAGGCGTCGACCGGCTCCATCCCGAAGCGCGCGGAAAGCAGGTCGACCATCTGCGCGACTGCTTCCCTGGCGCCGGTCATCAGGTCGGTACCGATCCCGGTCGTCACCTCGTAGCCCTTGGCGTCGAGGTGGCGTGTCACCGGGCCTGGCGTGGTGAAGCGCGGCATTTTCAGCCGCGCGTCCTTGACCAGATCGAGGGTGAGCACGACGTCCATCGGGCTTTCGATCGCGGTGCCGCACACCTCGCCGTCGCCTTGTGCGGCGTGGGTGTCGCCGACCGAGAACAGGGCGCCGGCAACCTCCACAGGAAGATAAAGCGTCGTTCCCGCCGCTAGGTCCCGGATGTCGAGATTGCCGCCGACGCGACGCGGCGGCACCACCGAGTGATGTCCCATTTCCGCCGGCGCGTTGCCGATGGTGCCGGCAAACGGTTTCAGCGGCACGCGGCCGTTTTTGCCGAACAGCGCTGGCTCGAGCGACGTCGCGTCATATTTCCAGATGTTCAGCGCCGGCTCCTTGAAGTCGTCGGCGAGCAGGCCGAAGCCCGGAATGTTGGCCGTCCAGCCGAAGCCGGATGGTTTGAAGGCTTCGATCGTCACCTTCAGTGCATCGCCGGGCTGCGCGCCTTCGACGAAGATCGGACCGGTTACCGGGTTGACCTTGGCGAAGTCGAGCTTCGGCACATCCGCCACGGTGCTCTCTGAAGTGAACTGCCCGCCGGACGAGTCCAGACACTGGAACTCGATGGTCGAGCCGGGCGCCACCCGCTCTGCCGGGGCAAACGAATTGTCCCAGCCGAAATGATGATGGCGCCCGTGGATGGTATAGTCGCAATTATTGCACATCGTTCACATACACATAGTCGTAGTTGATCGGGATGTGGACGGGATCGACGTAGAGCTTGTCATCGCCGCCCATGCGCGGTGACTTCATGGTGAAGCGTTGCTCGTTGAATACCGGAGCCCACGGTGCATCCTCCATGATCTTGCCGTAAATGCCGCTCCACATCTTGTGGCGTTCGTCGGCTTTGGCCGGATCAACGATGGAATCGGCTTCAGCGGCTTTCACGTCGAGGTCCTTGTTGCAGTACCACGACCAGTTCCAACCGCCCTGCACCGCGCCGCCACAGCCGAGGATCGGCCCATAGAAATTGGATGGATCCGGAAAGTCGGCGATCCATGCCATGCCGCCCGACCAGATCATGGGTGCGCCGTTCTTTTCGCCGCCGGCCGCGATCACGTTGGCCTGCGCGAGCGACTGGATCGAGGCCTTGATGCCGATGGCGGCGAGATCCTGCTGGATCGCCTGCGCGATGCGCGGGTTGGGGTCGGTGTTCATGGCGAACAGTTGCGTCTCGAAACCGTCGGGATGGCCTGCCTCGCCGAGCAGCGCCTTGGCCTTTTCGACATCGAAGGCGTAGCCCTTGAAGTTTTTGTCGTACCCCGGCATCGACGGCGGCAGCGGCTGGTTGGCTGGCACCGCGCGGTTGTTGATCAGCTTGACGATGCGGTCCTTGTTGATCGCCATGTTGACGGCCTGCCGCACCTTGACGTTGTCGAACGGCGCCATGGTCGTGTTCATGGTGACGTAGCCCGTATGAAGCTGGCCACCCTCGACGACGCGCGACTTCTGTTCGGGATCGGCCATCACTTCCTGGAACTTGGCCGGCGGAATGCCATCGCCCGGCACGTCGACCTCGCCCTTCTGAAGGCGCAGCAGCGCAACGATCGGCTCCTGGCCGAACTCGAAGGTGATCTTGTCGAGATAGGGCAGGCCCTTGAGCCAGTAGTCGGCGTTGCGCTCGAAGACCAGCCGCTGGCCGAGTGTCCATTCGGCCATCTTGTAGGCGCCCGTACCGACCGGGTTCTTGCCGAAATCAGCGCCGTGTTTCTCCACCTCTTCCTTTGGCACGACGTGGCTGAAGTTGATCGCCATGACATGCAGGAAAGTAGCGTCGGGCCGCGACAGTTCGATCTTGACGGTCGAGGGATCGACCACTGTCACGCCGGTGAGGCTTTCCGACTTGCCTCCGGCAACGTCGTCATAGCCGGCAATCGAGGCGAAGAAGCCCGCGCCGGGGCTCTGCGTCTTGGGGTTGGTGACGCGATCGAGCGAATATTTCACGTCGTCGGCGGTCATTTCGCGGCCGTTGTGAAATTTCACGCCACTGCGCAGCTTGAAGGTGAAGGTCTTGCCGTCGGGCGCGATCTCGTAGCTTTCGGCAAGCTCCGGCCGAAGGTTGGTGGTTCCCGGCTCGTAGTCCATCAGCCCATCGAACAGGCTCTTGATCATCGACCAATTCTGCCAGTCATAGCCGATCGCCGGGTCGAGGGTTGCGACATCGTCCTTGTAAGTGATGGTGATGGCGCCGCCTTGCTTGGCCTTCGGGTCGAGCGTTTCCTGCGCGGTGGCCGAAGCCATGCCGAACGCCAGCGCGAGCGCCGACGCTACGACTGTCGTGGTTAACCAGTGTTTCATATGGAGTTCCCTTCTTTTGGTTGTCAGTCTTCTTGGTTGAGCTGTCCGATCACCGCAGCTTGATCCGCGGGTCGATGAATGGAGCGACGATGTCGGCCAGCAGATTGCCGAGCACGATGGCGCACGCCGAAACCAGCGTGACGCCCATGATGATCGGAATGTCGACGCGTTGGATTGCCTGCCAGGCGAGCTGGCCGATGCCGGGCCAGCCGAACACGCTTTCCACCACCACGATGCCGCCCATGAACAGGCCGATGTCGATGCCGATCATGGCGACCACCGGCAGGATGGCGTTTGGCAGCGCATGGCGGAACAGGATAGCGCGGCGCGCGAGGCCCTTGGCGCGGGCGGTGCGGATGTAATCCTGGCGCAGCACGTCGATCATCGACGACCGCATCATGCGCGAATACCAGCCGGCGCCCAGGATGCCGAGGGTTAGCGACGGCAGCACCAGGTGCCGCCATGTTCCATAGCCGCCGATCGGAAACCAGCCGAGCCGCACGGCAAAGACGTAGAGCAGCAGCAGACCGACGACGAATTGCGGAGCCGAAACACCGACGAAGGAGCCGACCATCAGCGCCTGGTCGGTGGCGGTACCACGCCTGACTGCCGCAACCAGGCCCATGGTCAGGCCGATGATGACCTCGCAGACAATGGCGCCGACCATCAATAGCAAGCTGGCCGGCAGGCGTGCGACGATCAGCTCGCTGACCTCGGAACGCTGGATATAGGAGCGGCCAAGATCGCCGCTGACGAGATTGGTGAGGTAGCGCCAGTACTGGATGACGAAGGGTTGGTCGAGCCCTAGCTGCTGACGGATGCTCTCGACTGTCTGCGGTGTTGTGCTGCGGCCGGCGATCTGGCGCACCGGATCGGCGGGCAGGAGATATAGCAGCGCAAAGGTGATCAGCGAGACGCCGAGCAGAATGAGGGCGGACTGGATGAGGCGGCGGGTCAGATAGGCGATCATGCCCGTCCCCTTTGCGTCGGGTCGAGAATGTCACGCAGCGCGTCGCCGACCAGGTTGAAGGCGAGCGCTAGCGCCAGGATCGCGGCGCCGGGGAAGAACACCAGCCAAGGTGCGGCCTGGAAATAGGTCTGATTCTCGAAAATGATGTTCCCCCACGACGCAGTGGGCGGCTGCACGCCGATGCCGAGATAGGAGAGGGTGGCCTCCAGAAGCACCGTGGTCGAGATGCCGAGCGTGCCCCAGACGATGATCGTCGGCAGCAAGTGCGGCAGGATGTGGCGAAACAGGATGCGCGGCGTGCCCGCCCCGATGGTGCGTTCGGCGTCGATGAATTCGCGTTCGGCAAGCGAGCTTGTTTCGGTGAAGATGATGCGGGCGGTCTGCACCCAGTTGACCAGCGCGATCACCATGGCGACGATCCACAGGCTGGGCTGGAAGACGGCGGCGAGGCAGATCGCAAGCAGAAGCGCGGGAAAGGCCATCATCAGGTCTGTGAAGCGCATCAGCAAGCCGCCGATCCAGCCGCGAAAATAACCGGCAGTGACGCCGACCAGCGTGCCGATCAGCAAGGCTGCGCCGTTGGCGACGATGCCGATGACGAGCGAGGTGCGAGCGCCGTACAGGATGCGGGTCAGGAGGTCGCGACCAAGCAGGTCGGTGCCCAGCCAGAAGGTGGCGCTGGGCGGCAGCGGCGCGCCCTCAAGCGTCAGTCCGTCGAACATCTGCTCGTTGGGGTCATAGCCGGTAAGCCACGGCGCGAAGACGGCGCCCGCGACGGTGATCGCGATGATGGCCAGTCCAAGCACGGAAAGCGGCCGTCTGATGAGACGGCGCCAGACGCCGGCGCGGCGTCTTGCCGGCACCGCGATCGCGGAGATCTCAGGCGCGATTGGACTGGTCAACGCCGCCCTCCTTTTCCGTTATCGCCACGACGCGGCGGGCGGCCTCCTCGACGCTGACCTGCCAGTTCATGGCGAGCGAGCGCAATTGCGCATAGGCCCGCTCATCGTCGATGCCCTGGCCGGAAAGGGCGGTAACGGCTCGCACGATGGTCTGGCGCTCCGCCACCCGCGCCTCAAGCGTCGCGATCTGATCGGCGAGTTGCCGGCGCGCGGCAAAACTCTGGCGTGCAATGAGCAGGGCGCTGTAGACGCCGGAATTGCCGACCGGCTTCAGCAACTGCGCGTCGGCCTTGTGCGACAGCGCCCATTCGATGCGGCCAGGCGCTTCCGAGCCGATCAACGCAACGACGGGCATCGGGGCTTCGCCGGGGGCCCAGGGAAACTGCTCGTCGAAACCGAGGTCTGCGTCGAAGAACACGAAGTCGGCGGCGAGCGCCTCCGGCGGCAGTTCCGGCCAGCAGCCGGTCACGTCCAGCCCAATCGCCGAAAGCTGTCTGGTGATCGCAGTGACATTGGCGTGAGGCCGGTGCAGCACAAAGACCTTGGCGCCGCCGAGATTGGGGATGCGCGAGGTGCGCTTCATGACACGACTTTCAGCTTCGTGCGGCCGAATACTTCGGTGCGATCGTAGCGCGAGAGATAGGGGTCGGGCGCTACCTTCCTGGTGCGGCTTACCACCTCGAAACCGTTGCCTTTGATACGGCCGATCTCGACCGGCAAGGTAGCATGCTGGGTCTGTGGGTCGATGTTGATGGTGCCGAGCGGCGTGCGGAACGAACGCCCCCTGAAAGCTGCCGGCAGGTTGGCCGGCGAGTCCCGGGCTTGCGTTGCCAAGATGTCTCCCAGTATCCGCACCGAAGCGTAAGCCGCCGCCTGGAACGAAGACGGCCGCGCGAGGTCGGCTTCCGCTATGGGCGGCAACCAGTCCTCGGTTAGCGATGCATCGTGGAAGTAAGGTCCCGCCGACAGATGCCCATTGCCGGCCTCACCGATCGCCGGCAATTCGCATTCTGTGAGATTGCAGGAAATGATTGGGCAGCGCTCAGGCGTGAAATACGCATCCTCGGCTGCAAGTTTCGCATAGGCGCTGATGAAGGCGTAGGACGAGGGGCCGATCAGATTGTTGAGGATGAAGTTCGGCTTGGTCGCCCGGATTTCCTCGATCAGCCGCGATACGTCGGCTTCGCCGATCGGCAAGTACCGCTCGCCCAGAACCTTGCCGCCGGCGTCAGCGATCAGGTCGCGCGCGACGCGGTTGGTTTCCCAGCCCCAGATGTAGTTTGAACCGGTGAGGAAACCGTTGGCGCCGAAGCGGGGGATGACATGGCTAAGCAGCGGTACGAGATGTTGGTTAGGGCAGGCATGCATGTAGACCACATGCTCGTTGGCTTCGAAGCCTTCGTAGGGGCAGGCATACCAGAGCGTACCGCCGGTCTTTTCCAGCACCGGAATGACCTCCTTGCGGCTCCACGACGTGACGCAGCCAATGATGTGGCGGGCACCGGTGTTACGCAGGATGTCCTCGCAGAGCGGCGCGTAGCGGTCGATGTTGCCTTCCGGATCGCGTTCGACGGCGATGAGTTCGACTGCGCCCTTCGGATCGGCGTTGACATCGGCGATAGCCTTGAGGGCACCGGCGCGGCAGGATTCGGAGACCAGCCGATAGTTTCCCGATCGGGAATAGAGGATGCCGATCTCGATGCGCCGTTTCAACCGAACCATCCAAAAATGAAAAATGCCCCGCAGCCACCGCCGGGAGGCGAGGCATACGAGGCACGCTTGCCGTCCGGCGACCGAGGCCGGTATTTCCCCTAGCCTATTCGGTGCGGCGGCCCAGTCAAGCGGCCAAAACGGCGAGTTTGACGGAATCAGAAGCCGCGAGCCGGTCATTCGCCGAACTGTTGAACGATGTCGCGCTGGAGCTCATCGGGTCGCAGTCCGGAACAAATTGATGCGGCGCACAAATTCAACCTTGAGTTTCTTGGCTGTAGCCGTTATCTAGGCGCTACCAGGCCGGGCCCCTCTGGCAATCCCTAGGGATTGTGATGTCGGACTGGGAATATTCAACCCGGTGGCCTGGCTTTTTGAGATCTCGTCTGCTGTAGCGGCAATTATTGTCACGCGCGGTTTCCGCGTTGCGCTACGGCCATGCTTGCGAGCCGCGTCACCCCAGAGAAAGCAAAGGGTGCCGTATGACAGAATTCTTTACTCCCGAAGCAATGACCGCTCTCTTTCAGGTGATCATGATCGACCTGGTGCTTGCGGGTGACAATGCCATCGTCATCGGCCTCGCCGCGGCGGGGCTTCCGAAAGATCAGCGCGCCAGGGCAATCCTGATTGGCATTATTGCCGCGACCGTCCTGCGTATCGGTTTCGCTGCTGCGACGACCCAACTCCTGCAAATCGTCGGGCTGCTGTTTGCCGGTGGCGTGCTGCTGCTTTGGGTGTGCTGGAAGATGTGGCGTGAACTCAGAGATGGTCATGCCCAGGAAACGCAAGCGGTTGAAGCACTCATGGAGAGCGACGTCGACCGGGACGGCGCCATAGCGGGGAAAGCACCTACGAAGACCCTCAGGCAGGCCGCGTGGCAGATCATCATCGCCGACGTCTCCATGTCGCTCGACAACGTTCTGGCCGTTGCCGGCGCTGCCCGCGACCATCCCAACGTGCTGATCTTCGGGCTCATCCTGTCGATCGCACTGATGGGCGTTGCCGCAAGCTTCATCGCCAATCTGCTGCAGAAGCATCGCTGGATTGCCTATGTCGGTCTGGTGATCATCCTCTATGTCGCCGGCGAGATGATCTATCGCGGTACTGTGGAGCTGATGCCCTACGTCGCGGGCTTGTAGAACATCCAACCGAAAGTTGAAGCGGTTTTCGGAAAATCCGATGCTGAACAAACGATAGTAGCGAAGGCGATTCCGATCTAGCGTCCGCTGCTCTAAGATCGCAAAATTGGCTGGCCGGGGCGACGTCGCTCCGGCCACATTTGTGAATAGGGGAGAGAGCGATGGTGAAGTTCCTGCCGCTGCAGAAGGCGGTCGCGGAGAACCTCCGCGACGGTGATACAGTGGCGTTCGAGGGCTTCACCCACCTCATCCCGACAGCCGCCGCGCACGAAGCAATCCGTCAGGGATTTCGCGGCCTGACGCTGATCCGCATGACGCCGGATCTCATCTACGACCAGATGATCGGCATGGGCATGGCGAAGAAGATCGTCTTTTCCTATGTCGGCAACCCCGGCGTTGGGCTGTTGCGGCGGGCCCGTGACGCGATAGAAAACGGCTGGCCGAACACGATCGAAGTCGAAGAGCATTCCCACGCCGGAATGGCCAACGCCTATGAGGCAGGAGCATCCGGCCTACCTTGTGCGATCTTCCGCGGTTATCGCGGAGCCGAACTGGCGAAGGTCAATCCCAACATCAAATCCATTGCCTGCCCGTTCACCGGCGAAATACTGGCCGCGGTGCCTTCGGTGCGGCCTGACGTAACCTTCATCCACGCACAGAAAGCCGACAAAAAGGGCAACGTACTGGTCGAAGGCATCATCGGCATCCAGAAGGAAGCAGTGCTTGCCGCCAAACGCGCCGTGGTCACCGTCGAGGAGGTCGTCAGCGATTTCGACGACCTCCACCCAAACCTGACCATTCTGCCGCATTGGACCATCACCGCTATCTCGGTGGTGCCGGGCGGTTCGCACCCGTCCTACGCGCACGGCTATTATGCGCGCGACAATGCCGCCTATCTGGAATGGGACGAGATCGCCGCCGACCGCGAGCGTTTTTGTGCCTGGATGCAGGAGAATGTCATCGAGGCATCGCCGGACGATTTTGCAGCGCGCGTCGCCGGTTTGAGGAACGCGGCATGAGCAGCTTTTCCCCCAACGAGATGATGACGATTGCCGCAAGCAGGGCGCTGAAGAACGAAGATGTCTGCTTCGTTGGAATAGGTGCGCCCTCGGCGGCCTGCAATGTCGCGCGATTGACCCACGCGCCGGACATCACGCTGATCTACGAGAGCGGCACCATCGGAACCGCCCCCGACGTTCTGCCGCTTTCGATCGGCGACGGAGAATTGTGCGACACCGCGGTCACCACTGTTTCGGTGCCGGAGATGTTCCGCTACTGGCTTCAGGGCGGACGAGTCACCATCGGTTTCCTGGGCGCGGCCCAACTCGACAAGTTCGGCAACATCAACACCACGGTGATCGGCGATTATGCGAATCCGAAAACCCGTCTGCCGGGCGGCGGCGGCGCGCCGGAGATCGCCATTTCATCCGGCGAGATCTACATCACCATGGCGCAGTCGAAACGCGGCATGGTGGAGAAGATCGACTTTTTCACCTCCTTCGGGCACGGCGAGGGCGGCGATCATCGCCAGCGCCTCGGCATCGACACGAAGGGTCCAACGTTGCTGATAACCGACCTGGCGATCTGGAAACCTGACGAAATAACCAAGGAGTTTACCGTTGTGTTACTGCACCCGGGGGTGACGCGCGAACAGGTTCAGGAAAGCTGCGGCTGGACCGTTAAATTCGCTGAAGAAATGGATACTACGCCCGCGCCGACCGAACGCGAGCTAAAGACGCTCCGCGATCTGCAGGCCCGCACCAAGGCGGCGCATGAAGGAGCTGGAGAAGGGAAAGCGGCTTATAGATGATGGATGACCGAAGTTTTCATCTTCGACTGTATACGCACTCCAATCGGATTTAGGCGCTATCGCCCAAACTCTGTATGTTCCCGAGAAGCTCGCCCGCGATGCGGAGTGCAGCTGCGGTCGCCAAGATCATCTGCGGCAGGATCAGCCATTCCAGTGTCCAGGCCGAACCCGATCGCTCCTGTTCATGCACCAGGGCCTGGTGCATGCCCGAAAGCTGCACCGCGTTGAACCGCGCCAACGTCACCAGAATTTCGGCGGCGACCGGGTTCTGCTTGTGGGGCATGGTCGACGAACCGCCGCCGCCACGAAGCGAAATCTCGTCGCCGACCTCAGCCATCAGCGCGATATCCTGCCCGAACTTGCCGAGGCTGCCGGTCACCAGCGACAGCCAACTGGCGAGGTCGGCTATGCGGTCGCGCTGACTATGCCACTGCTGCGCGTCGCCGAGGCCGAGTTCTTCGGCAAGTGTTCTGCGGACTAGTTTGGCCTTGCCGCCGAGCTGTTCCAGCGTTCCCGCAGCCCCGCCGAACTGGATGACGAGTAGCGACGGCTTCAGCGTCTCCAGCCGCGTCCGGTGGTGTAGTAGCGGGGTGAGCCAGCTTTCGATCCGGTCGCTAGCTGTGATCGGGATCGCCGCCTGCATGCGGGTGCGGCCCGTTAGTGGATTTCCGCCGAAGCGGCTGTCCAAATCGGCGAAAAGCGCATCGGTTTGCGACAACCGCAGGTCGAAATTGGCGAGAACCGGAGCGAGCAGGAGCATTTTTGCAGTGTCGATAACGTCCTGACTTGTCGCTCCGAAATGCAGATGCTTCGCGTACGGCTCGCCGACCGCCAGGCGCAGCTGTCGCACCAATTCTGGCACGACAACGCCGTCGCGGGCAGTGCCGTCGCGGAGCCTGCCAATATCGGGCTTGAAGTTTGCCAATTTCGCACCGATCGCCGTGGCTGCCTCGGCCGGAACAACCCTATGCTTCGCTTCCGCCCGGGCCAGGGCTGTCTCGAACGCCAGCATCGCCCCAATTTCGGCTTCGATGCCGAGCATCGACGCGATCTCGTCGTCGCCGAGAAGACCCGAAAGGTAAGGATGATCGAAGGCTGAGACGGCCATATCAGATATCGAAGAACACGGTTTCCCGCTCGCCCTGCAGACGGATGTCCAGTGTGTACGTATTGCCATTGCGCGGCGCGATCAGCGTGGCGACGCGATGGCGGTGTTCGATGCACGCCAGCACCGGGTCCTCTGCGTTGGCCGACTGTTCGTCGCCGAAATACAGGCGCGTATGGAGGCCGATGTTGATGCCGCGCGCGACGATCCACAGGGTAATATGCGGCGCCATCAGCCGCCCGTCGTTGAACGGAACGCGGCCGGGCTTGATCGTTCCGAACACGCATTCGCCGCTCTCGGCGTCGACCGCCCGACGGCCCCAGCCGGTGAAGTTGGGATCGGCGGCGCCGCGCATTTCGAACGGCGAGTTGTAAAGACCGGCAGCATCAGCCTGCCAGATCTCGATGAGCGCGTCTTTCAGTGGTGTCCCGCCACCGTCGATGACGCGCAGCTTGATGTCTATCCGTTCGCCCCTGGTCTTGTCGCTGACCAGATCAGCGCCGAGATCGTTTTCATAGACGCCGCCGATACCGGCGAAATTGGGTGTCAGGCCGATATGCACGTAAGGCCCGGCTGTCTGTGATGGGCTTTCCTTCAACCGGTCGAGGGAATGCGTCATCAGTTGCCCTCCAGCCGGTTCTCGAACAGCGAGGAGCGCCGCCCCCGCAGGACGATATCGAACCTGTAGGCGCTGGCGTCCATGGGGATCGTCGCTTGCATGTCGAGCACGGCAATCAGCCGTTCCACCGCGGCGCGGTCCGGGATGCCGCGGACGATCGGGCACTTCCAGATCAACGGGTCGCCTTCGAAATACATCTGGGTGATCAGACGCTGCGCGAAGCCGTGCCCGAACACAGAGAAATGGATGTGGGCTGGCCGCCAGTCGTTTGGCCCGTTCGGCCAGGGGTACGGGCCGGGCTTGATGGTGCGGAAGGCGTATGAGCCGTCCTCGCCTGTGATGGTCCGGCCGCAGCCGCCGAAATTAGGGTCGAGCGCCGCAATATAGCTTTCTCGTTTGTGGCGGTAGCGGCCGCCGGCATTGGCCTGCCAGACTTCGAGCAGCGCGCCGGCA
This sequence comes from Neomesorhizobium albiziae, assembly GCF_900114255.1. Taxonomy (GTDB): domain Bacteria; phylum Pseudomonadota; class Alphaproteobacteria; order Rhizobiales; family Rhizobiaceae; genus Neomesorhizobium; species Neomesorhizobium albiziae. Next base: position 17,103 of record NZ_FOSL01000007.1, read on the forward strand.
ACGCCCTTGCCACGCTCGTCCAGCAGCCGTCCGTAAACGATGATGCGCTGGCCGATGGCGCTCTTGCCGGGCTTGGCGAAGTTGTGGATCAGGTCGTCGTCGAGCTCGCCCAGAATGTTGTGTCCGAATACCGGCCCGGTAATTTCCGACAATGTGTTGTCGAGCGACAGCAGCGCCTTTTGCGGTGAGCGCAGCACGGATGTCTTGTAGGCCGGCGTCAGCGCTGGCGGATGCCAGCTTCGATCGCGCTGGAAGAAGGTTCCGACTTCTAGCTCGCGGTTCGATAGCCCGCTGGCTACGGTCTTCATTTCTCCCCCTTGGTGTCCATCTCTTCGTAGACCTTCCCGGCAATCTTGATGGCGTGATTGGCGGCCGGCACGCCGGCGTAGATCGCCACATGCAGCAACGCCTCGCGGATGTCGTCGCGGGTGGCCCCGGTGTTTGCCGTGGCGCGGATGTGCATCGCCAGCTCCTCATCGTGACCAAGAGCCGCCAGTAGCGCAATTGTCACCATCGAGCGCTCGCGCTTCGTCCAGTTGGGCCTTGACCAGACGTGTCCCCAGGCCGCCTCGGTGATCAATTCCTGGAAGGGCTGCTCGAATTCGGTCTTGGCGGCTTCGGCGCGGTCGACATGGGCGTCGCCGAGCACGGTCCGGCGCGTCGCCATCCCCAGGCTGTAGCGATCCCCTGTCTTGGCCCCGCTCATGTAGTTGCTCCGCGTCCGATGCCGTGCCCGTAAGGCTAGGCCGCAAGGTGATATGACTTTTTGTGCCGCGTAAAATCATTTCTTTTGCAAAGAAGATAACCATACGGTTATGAAATTACATGATCGAAGCTTGCAGCATGGCGACGCCCCGATGAAACCGCGTTCGCGCCGCAGTGGCGGGCGGCCGACGATCGCCGATGTGGCGAAGCGGGCGGGCGTCGGCGCCATAACTGTTTCGCGCGCCTTGCGCGAGCCGGAACGCGTTTCCGAAGACCTGCGCCGCCAGATTGCCAGAGTGGTCGACGAACTCGGCTACGTTCCTGATCCGAATGCCCGTGCGCTGGCATCGGCACGGGCCGATGTCATCGGAGTGCTGGTGCCGTCGCTGACCAACAATGTGTTCGCCGAAGTGGTACGGGGCATCTATGACGGGCTGGACGACAGCCGTCTGCAGATACAGCTCGGCAACACGCATTATTCCGGCCTTGAGGAAGAGCGCCTGCTGCGGGTGTTCCTCAGCCAACGTCCCTCGGCGCTTGTCGTTTCGGGCATCGACCAGACGCCTGCCGCGCGCAAGTTGCTGGAGGAGGCGGGGTGCCCGGTCGTGCAGATCATGGAGATCGGGCCAGACCCGGTGGACATGATGATCGGGTTCTCGCATTTCGAAGGTGGCAGGACCGTCACGCGCCATCTCGTCGATGCCGGCTACCGGAAGATCGGATTCATCGGCGCGCGCATGGACCCGCGTTCGCAGCGCCGTCTCTCGGGCTACCGGGCCGTAATGGAACGCGCCGGCCTGTTCGACCCGCGGCTTATCACCACCACAACCACCCCATCCAGCGTGTCGCTTGGGCGTGAGCTGTTGCGCGATGCGCTGGCCAAGGTGCCGACGCTCGATGCGGTGTTCTGCAACAATGACGATCTGGCGCTCGGCGTTCTTTTCGAATGCCACCGCGCGGCCATAGACGTGCCTGGCAAGATCGGCATTGCCGGCTTCAACGACCTGGACATGACGGGGGTTGCCTTCCCGTCGCTGACTAGCCTGCGCACGCACCGCTACGAGATCGGCCGCCGCGCCATTTCCATGGTACGCGCTACCATTGCCGGCGAGAGGCCGGAGCAGCCGGTGGTCGATCTCGGGTTCGAGCTGAAACAGCGCGAAAGTACAGCTCGAACGGCCTAGACACTAGGATTGATGCTCGCCAAAGCCTCTTTACAGCAAGTGATGGTAGCGCTACCATTGTTTGGCTGGACGTGCGCGCACTTGTTAAGTGCATATTATATGATAATTTCGACCGTATAGTTGTGGGAGGTGGCGCGGCTGCGTTTCCAGACGAAGCGGCACGTTCGTCAAGCCCAGCAATACCAACGAAATTCGAACTGCGAGGAACAGAAAAGAGCACTCAAAACTGCAACCGGGAGGAAGATCAATGATCATGTCGCGTATCGGCGGCTTTGTTGCCGTCTCTGCATTCCTGCTGTTGAGCTCTACTGCCATGGCCGACCCTGAGATTGTCAGCGGTCCCGCTGCCGAGCCCGAATGTTTTGCGCCGTGGGCGGCCGACACCAAGTTCTACAAATATCCGAAGAAGGAAGGCCCGTACCGGATCGCGCTGGCCAACGGCTACATCGCCAACACCTGGCGTATCCAGATGATCCAGTCAGCGAAAGCCTACGCCGCGCAGCCGGAGGTTGCGGCAAAGCTCAAGGAATTCAAGGTCGTTTCGACGGGTGAGGACGTGCCGGCGCAGATCTCAGCAGTCGATAATTTCATCGATTCCGGCTACGACGCGATTGTCGTCAACGCGCAGAACGCGGCAGCGCTCATTCCGGCGCTGAAGCGAGCGAAGGCGGCGGGTGTCGTTGTCGTTGCCTTTGATGGCACCGTCGACGAATCTGAGGACCTGATCAACGTCAACGTCGACCAGAAGGGCCTGGGGATATTGTGGGCCAACTGGCTGATCAAGCACCTGCCGGAAGGCGGCAAAATTCTTGAGATTCGCGGCGTCGCCGGCCATCCTGTTGACGGCATCCGCCACGAAGGCATCCACGAGACCTTCGCCGCTTCCGGCAAGAAATGGGACGTCGTCGAGGTGGTTGGCAAATGGGACGACGCGGTTGCGCAGAAGGTGACCGCCGACGCCATCGTCGCCAGCGGGCCGTTCGACGGCATCACCGGTCAGGGCGGTGACACCGGCATCGTTCAGGCAATGATCGACACCAAGCACAAATTCGTGCCGTTTGGCGGTGAAACCGAGAATGGGTTCCGAAAATTCTGCGCGAAGTACAGCAGCGAGGGGCTGAAATGTTCGTCGGCGGGATCTGGCCCGGCACAGGTTGCGGTCGCAATCAAGACTGCCATTGCAGCGCTCGAAGGCAATGTCGTGCCGCAAGCCGTGAAGTTGCCGCTGGCCATCGTGGAAGATCCCAACTTCAAGGATGGGACGGATTTCTTCGCCGACCAGTCAGATAATTTCTTTGTCGGCAACTCGTTTCCAACCTGCGGCATCGACATCTCGGCGATCGAGATTCTCGGGCAGACCAAGGAAAACCAGTAACGACCGGCTTGGACCGGCGCGGCGTCGCGGATCAGTTCGCGACGCCGTCATCGACACTGCCTCGGAGGGGCGGATGGAAGAGGCGATTCCGCTGTTCCAGATGACGGGTGTGTCGAAGCGCTATGGCGGAGTGCGTGCGCTGGAGGCGGCGGACCTGGCCGTCGAGCCCGGGCAGATCCAGGCCATCCTCGGCGAGAACGGCGCCGGCAAGTCGACGCTCATCAAGATCATGTCCGGTGTGGTTGCACCGGATGCAGGGCAATTGATGATGCACGGCCAACCCGTGAGCTTCGCTTCGCCGGCTGCGGCCAACAAGGCGGGCATCGCCTGCATCTTCCAGGAACTGTCGCTTATTCCGGATCTGAGCGTCGCTGACAACATCGTCATCTCCGATCCGCCAAAGCGTTTCGGCATGATAGACCGCAAGGCGCAAAGGCGCGTCGCGGAGGAGGCACTCCGCCGCGCCGGGGCCGAGGACATTCATCCTGCGGCTCTGGTTGCCGACCTGCCTCTGTCGCGCCGACAGATGGTCGAGATAGCCAAGGCTCTGGCGCGAAATCCGCGCATTCTGATCCTCGACGAAGCTACCTCTGCCCTAACGGCCGCCGACGTGACCAAGGTCTTCTCCGTGCTGAAGCGGCTGCGCGCGGATGGGATGGCGCTGCTGTTCATCTCCCATCGCATGAACGAGATCGCCGAGCTCGCGGATGTCTGCACGGTCTTCCGCAACGGCCGCAATGTCGCGACCTATGCGGCGGGCACCAGAACCGACAACGACGTGGTGGAAATGATGATCGGCCGCGAATACAGCCACGTCTTTCCGGCCAAGCCCTTACGCGGGGAAGCCGCCCTCCCGCCGGTGCTTGAGTGCCGGCAGCTCAGCTGGACGAACCGGCTGCGCGACATCTCCCTTTCGGTCGGAGCGGGCGAGGTGGTCGGCCTCGGCGGGCTGGACGGTCAAGGTCAGCGCGAACTGCTTCTTGCGCTGTTCGGTGTGCTGCGCGGCTGCACGGGCAAGGTCCTGATCGACGGGAAGGCGGTGTCGATTAGCAGCCCGGTGACGGCACGTTCGCACGCGGTCGGCATGGCGCTTATCCCTGAAGATCGCAAGACCGAAGGGCTCCTGCTGCCGATGTCGGTCCGCGAAAACCTGTCGTTCTCGTCGCTCGACCGTCTATCCCGGTGGGGTATCATCGACAGGGCCGCCGAGCAGATCGCCAACGATGAAATGCTGCAGCTGTTGGAGATCAAGACCGCCGGTCTCGATATCCCGGCTGGCGCGCTTTCAGGCGGCAACCAGCAGAAGGTCGTGATCGCCAAATGGCTGATGCGCAATCCGCGCATCATTCTGCTCAACGATCCGACACGCGGCATCGATGTCGGCACCAAACAGGAGCTTTACCGGCTGCTGCGCCGCCTCGCTGATCGAGGCGCCTCGATCCTGTTCTATTCGACGGACTATGACGAGCTGATCGGCTGCTGCGACCGCGTCCTGGTCTTCTATGATGGCGCCATCCGGCGCGAACTTGCCGGGGAAGAGATGACTGAGCATGCGCTGGTGGCGAGTGCGCTGAACATTCCAGGTGGAAAAGCAACGGAGGTGCGGGTGTGAGGGATTGGCGCTACTGGCTGGCGGAGCAGCGCGGCACGCTGATTGCCGTCGCGATCTTCATCGCGATGTTCATCATCTACATCTCCAATCATCAGGCCGGGCTGACCGCCAATGTCGTCAACACCGCCGCAAACAAGGGCACGTTGCTTGCCCTCGTCGCCATGGCGCAGGCGCTTGTCGTTATCACAGCCGGTATCGACCTGTCGGTAGGCACGATCTTTGTCCTCACCAACTGCGTTGCCTCCTATGTTATCACCGGCAATCCGTTCGAGACCGCGGCCGGCGTCGCCCTCGTGCTGCTGGTCGGCCTTCTCTGCGGCGCCATCAACGGGGCCATCGTCATCTACGGTCGCCTGCAGCCGATCGTGGCGACGATCGGTTCCGGCGCGGTCTTCTTCGGCGTCGCACTGATGCTGCGGCCGCTGCCCGGCGGTACGGTGAACGAGACGTTGGCCGATGCAATGACGGGCCGAATATTTGGCTTCATGCCGGCAAGCCTCCTCATGCTGGCTGCCATCGTCGCAGTGATCTGGGTGCCGTTTCGGCGTTCGGTGATAGGGCGCGCGGCGTACGCGGCTGGTTCTTCGGAGGCGGCAGCCTATATGTCGGGCGTGCCGATCCGCCGCGGCAAGTTCGCCGCCTATGTGCTGGCCGGGCTGCTGGCTGGCATTGGCGGCCTGTTTCTCACCTTCTTCACCTATTCCGGCCAGGCATCGACATCGAGTGCCAGCACCTACACCTTGTTCTCGATCGCCGCCGTGGTGCTGGGCGGCGTGTCGCTCTACGGCGGCAAGGGTAGCGCTGTCGGCGCAATCTTTGGCGCCTTCGCCTTCCGCACCATCGGCGACCTCATGTTCGTCTTCGATCTTGACGCGCTGTGGCAGCCGCTCTTCCAGGGTGTCATCCTTCTCCTCGCCGTCAGCTTCGGCGCCATCGGCCTCCTGCAGGTGCGCAACCGATTGGAGTGGTTCCGGTGAGCGATACGGCCATGGAGCGCATCACCGGAAGGATGCCGAGGTTCTTGCGGCGCGCCGATCCAGCGGTGGCGACGGCCTTCGCCTGCATCGTCTTGCTGCTGCTGATCGGAAGCCTCTATTCGAGCAGCTTCCTGTCGCTCGACTATCTTCTGTTGCAGCTCAAGGTGGCGTCGTTTTTGGGCATCATCGCCACTGGCATGATGCTTGTAATCCTGCTCGGTCAGATCGACCTCTCGGTGCCCTGGGTAATCGGGATGGGGGCGATGATGGCGTGCGCGGCCGCTGCCTATGGACCGCTGGGGACCGCGCTGGCGGTCCCGTTCGGCGTGCTTTGCGGCCTCGCGCTGGGATTGATCAACGGCGTCGGCGTCGCCTATCTGCGCATCCCCTCGATGATCGTGACGCTGGCAACCAACGCCGTCGCGCAAGGCCTGATGATCGTCTACACCGGCGGCTTCGCGCCGCGCGACACCGCCACCGATGCCATGCGCTGGCTGGCGACCGGAGCGCTCATCCCTGGCGTGCCCAATGCGGTTCTTGTCTGGGCGCTGGTCGGCGGCGCGATGGTTTTCGTGCTGACGCGGACGGGCTTCGGCAGGGCCGTGTATGGCATCGGCAACAGCGAACGCGCCGCCTATCTGTCCGGCATGTCGACGCGTCGGGTGACGATGATCGCCTTCGCGGTTTCCGGGGCGCTGGCGGCTTTTGGTGGGGTCCTGCTCGCCGGCTATGCATCCAAAGCGGCGCAGGCGATGGGTGACGCCTATCTGCTGCCGGCGATCGCCGCTGTGGTGTTGGGCGGAACTTCGATCCTCGGTGGCCGCGGCTCCTATCTTGGCACCGTGGCGGGCGTCATACTGATCACCCTGTTGCAATCCATCCTGTCGGTGATGCAGCTGCCGGAAGCCGGCCGCCAGATCATCTACGGCGCGGTCATCATCGCGATGCTGCTTCTCTATGGCCGCGCTCCCGCAAGCCGGTGACATTGCCGTGAATGGAAAGTTCTCGAAAATGCAGATAGGCAAGAAGCCAACGCCGGCGGTCGTCGTCATGGGTGTCGCCGGAAGTGGCAAGTCGGTGGTCGGCCGGGCATTGGCGAAGGCGCTGGATGCGCGTTTTGTCGAGGGCGACATCCTGCATCCGCCCGAAAACGTCGCCCGCATGGCAAGCGGCCTGCCACTGACGGACGCCGACCGCGAAGGATGGCTGGATACGATTGGCAAGGAAATCGCGCATGCCGCTGCGGGCGGCGAGGCCGTCGTGGCTGCATGCTCGGCGCTCAAGCGCGCCTATCGCGACCGGCTGCGGCGTCATCAGGTTATGCCACTCGCGTTCATTTATCTGCGGATCGACCCGACGACAGCTCGGTTGCGGGTCGCTGGCCGCAAAGATCATTTCATGCCGGCCAGCCTGGTGGAAAGCCAGTTTGCCGACCTTGAACGGCCAGCCGACGGCGAAGGCGCGCTGGCGCTCGACGCATCGCTTCCCATTGCCGAACTTGTCGGGGCCTCGCTGCAGTTCCTGCTGGCAGGCGAGCCCTTGAGATAGGCGCTAGCCGGCTTGCTCCGAAACGATGGGAAGCCACCATAATTCTGAAGATCAGGCGAGCGTGAACAATTCGCGCTCGTCGGAAAGGCCGCGCAAGGCATGATGGCCAAGGCTGTGCACCCTGTGTCCGCTCGCCTCGGCGAAATCCTTCGAGAAGATAAGAGATGTACCGAGCGTGCCGCATAATGCTTCCATCCGGCTGGCCTCGTTGACGGCCGGGCCGATGACCGTGAAGTCGAGCCGACTGCCGGAGCCGATGTTGCCGTAGAAGACCTCGCCAAGGTGAAGTCCGATATCGAGATCGAGCCTCGGCTCCCCTGCATGGCTGTCATTCACCTGCGCGTTGCGCGACAGGGCCTCGGTCGCGGCGGCGACTGCAGAGGCGCAGGCGTCGGCGGGCGACCCTCCAGCTTCGATCTGGAAAACGGCAAGCAGCCCATCGCCCATGAACTTCAGCACCTCGCCGCCGCGCGCCACCACCGGCTCGGCCATTGCATCGAAATGCTCGTCGAGCCGGCTGATCAGGCGCTCGGCGGGCATCGTATCGGCAAGGCTGGTGAAGCCGCGAAGGTCGGCGAACATCAGGGCGGCGTAGATCGTCTGGCCGACACCGCGGCGGATTTCGCCGCTCAGCACACGCCGGCCGGCGGAGAGGCCGATGTAGGTGTCGAGCATGTCGGCGGCGAGATCGAGCAAAGCGATGCGATAGGCGGCAACGGCAATCAGTGGACTAATGCGTTCGAGCAGTCCGATTTCTTCGTCGATGAAGCCGCCGGGGCGATCCGTGGCGAACGACGCCACGAGGCCTTGAAGGCTTGGCGCGTCGGCATTCTGGAACGAGAAGAGGCAGGCAACGTAATCAGTAGCGCCGTCCCGCTTGAGAGATGCGAGGATATCCAACCCTCCGTCGCCGTCAGGCTTTTCCAGCTGCCAGCGGCGATGCTCCTGGCCCTCGCGCAACATCAGGCCGAATGGGCTTGCGTCGAAATCCACCGGGCTCTGCTCGTGGCCGATCGTCTCCAGCACCGCGCCGTTTCCCGGCCGCCAGGTGCAGTTTACGACACGAAAGAGCGGATTGACCGTCGGCAGGGCCACATAGCTGCGACAGAGACGCATGCCCCTGTCGGCAAGTTTTTGGGAAACCTCCCCCAGCAGCGCCGCAAGACTGGTGCCTTGCATGCCCTGCTTCACGATCCATTGCGTAAGTTCGATCTCTGACAGAGCCATGCGCCTTCCATCGCTGAATCAGTGGGTCTTTTTCGAGAAGTCCAACATAGTCACGATTTTACATCGGACAATGCGAACCTCGGAAAGGGGCGGCAGGAGGAGGACGTTCGAAGCAAACAGGTGAGGTATTTCAAGCGCCGGACGCGACCGTCTAGCTACGGCCCCGCCAGCCGAGGCGCGCTTCGATGCGCTTGGCGCTGGTCTTCACCAACGCGATCAGGTCGGGATCTTTCTGCTTTAGCTTGATGTCGGGTACGACGATCGAGATCGTCGCGCGGCAGGCGCCTTGGCTGTCGCAGATCGGCGCGGCAATGCATGCCACCGAGAAATCGGACTCGCCGGCCTGGATCGACAGGCCCTGCTCGAGGGCCGCCGCCGCCGTCGCCGCCAGCACATCCTTGTCGGTTTCGGCGCGCCCGGTCGGCGACACGGTCGCCGAGCGCGCAAATATCTCGCGGCGCTCGGCTTCCGGCAGATGGCCAATCAGCATGCGACCGGATGCCGTCCAGTTGAGCGGGCTGCGCGTTCCGACGCGGGAAGTGACCTGGAAATGGTCCTTGCCCTCTTCCATGGCCAACACAACCATCTGGTCGCCGTCGCGGCCGCAGATCTGGATCGTCTCGCCCGAACTCTCGCCAAGTTCATGCATTTCCTGCACGGCGACATTGAGCAGGTCGAGCGTACGGGCATAGGTCAAGCCGTAGTGATAGAGGCGCGGTCCGAGCCACAGCAGGCCGCCATCCTGGCGATCGAGCAGCTCTTTTTCGACGAGATCGTCTACGATCACGTAGATGGTCGACAGCGGCGCTCCGATATCGCGCGCGATTTCGTAAGCAGTCGCCGGCCGCTCGGCCTTCTGCAGATAGTCGAGTATCTGCAGTGCGCGGTCGATGCCGCTGGTGCGCGAACGTCGCGGCTCGGGGCCAGTGGCGGGGCTATCGTCAAGCTTTGCAACGGTTGTCGGCATGGGAACCCAGGATTCGTGTCGAAAGCATTGTAAGATGTCCGTGCCCCGGCGAACAGGTTAATCCGGCCATTTGAGGATGGCCGCCTCGCGCGCCAAAAGCCTTTCCTCGAACGGCGTTGCGATGATCTCATTGGAGCCGCGCGCGCGGTCCAGCTCCTCGGCAAGGCGCGCCGCCACGACAAACTCTTCGTCGGGATGTAAATTGCATGGGTCGAGATAGAAATAGCCGTGTTCGACTTCATGATCGCGCACGATCACCGGTCGGTCGCCGGCAGCCATCCGGTCGGCCAGATCCCAGGCCGTGATGCGCGCTTCGTTAGGGTTGACCGAAATTATCAGCCGGTCGAGCGGATTGTTTGTCGGGTCGGGCACGATCCGGGCGGTAATGCCCGCCCTGCCGTCCAGTGCCTCGACCCAGCAATCTAGCGCCTTTCGTTCGCGGGCACGGATGCCATCATGGTCACGCGTCTTCCAGGCCTGAAGTGCGGCAAGTGCACCAACAATGCCTTCCTTGCCGACCTTCATGCCGCGGCCGATACCGCGGTTCTGAAGATAGACGTTGCGCACCATCTCCTTCGGTCCGGCGACGATGCCCGAGGTCGGACCGCCGAGGAATTTGTGGCCGGAGTAGAGCACCAGGTCGGCACCGTCGGCGAGAAAGCCCGCCAGATCATATTCGGATGCCGCATCGACGATGACAGGGATACCGCGCTCATGAGCAACGGTGGCAAACACTTTCAGTGGGATCTGCGCATAGTCCACCACGTGATGGGAGACGACATAGAGGGCGGCCGCCGTACGCTCGTTAATGGCGCCGCGCAGCTGGTATGCCGCCGCACCCGTTGCCTGGCCGACCGGCACGACTTTTGCGCCAGCAAGCCGGATCGCCTGTTCGACCGGCGCGCCATAGCTCACCATGTGACCGGACTGGATCAGCACTTCATTCTTGAGGCCGGTGGTGTCCGGCAGCCGCTCGATTGCCGCGAGATCCCGCCCGGTCATGGCGGCTGCGACCGCCAGGCTTATAGCGGCCGAGCAAGAAGCGGTGATGAAGCCGGCCTCGGCGCCGGTCAACTCCGCGATCACGGTACTGGCGCGGCGATGCAGGTCACCGAGCTCGACGAATTCGGTGAGGATCGCCGAAACGGCCTCGACCGCTTGCGGCACAACGATCGAGGCGCCGAGCGAGGTCATGGTGCCGGAAACGTTGATCACCGGCCGCAATCCCAAACGGCTGCGGATATCGTCTTTCGGCATGGTGTTGCTTTCCCGAATGTTCATCTCAAGAGCCCTCAGTCAATCGCCACGATGGCTTCGATTTCAACGGTGATCTGCCCGGGCAAGGAGCCATGCCCGACCGCCGATCTCGCGTGAACGCCTCTTTCGCCGAAAATGTCGATGAAAAGATCGGAACAGCCGTTGATGACTGACGGATGATCGCTGAAATCGGACGCCGCATTGACCATGCCGAGCAGCTTTACGACACGTCGCACGCGGCCGAGATCGCCGAGAGCGGCGTGCATGACGGCGATCAGATTGATACCGGTCAGCCGCGCATGGCCATAGGCTGTCTCGACATCGACGTCGGCGCCGACCTTGCCTGTGTGCAGGCTCCCGTCATTCTCGGTCGGACCCTGGCCGGAGAGAAACAGAAGCTTGCCCTCCTGCACATGGGTGACAAAGTTGGCGATCGGCGGTGGCGCTTCGGGAAGCATTATGCCAAGCGCCTTCAGCCGGTCGTAGGGCGTGTTTTCCGGACGCATCAAAGCCTCGGAAAAAGTCATCATGCGTACTCCAGTCAGGCAATCGGTTCGTTGTGGCGGATACAAGCCACGTGGTGTCCGCCACCGACATGCTCGACCGGCGGGATGATTTCGGCGCAGGCGGCCACTGCCTCGGGGCAGCGGGTGCGGAAGACGCAACCCGACGGCGGGTTGATCGGGCTCGGAATGTCGCCTTGCAACGGGACATGCGTGCGCCGGCGCGTCGGATCGGGCACTGGCGCGGTGGCAAGCAGCGCCTTTGTATAGGGGTGGCGCGGCGCGGCATAGACCTGCTTGCTCGGACCGCGTTCCATGACGCGGCCGAGATACATCACCACCACCTCGTCGCAGAGATATTCGACCACCGAAAGGTCGTGTGCGATGAACAGCAAGGTCAGGCCTAGCTTCTTCTGCAATTCACCAAGCAGGTTGAGCACCTGCGCCTGCACCGATACGTCGAGCGCTGAGACCGGCTCGTCGGCAACGACAAACTCCGGTTCCACCGCGAGCGCACGGGCAATGCCGATGCGCTGGCGCTGGCCACCGGAGAATTCATGCGGATAACGGGTGGCATGGTCCGGGGACAGGCCGACCAGGGTCAGCAGTTCGGCGATGCGATCCTTGCGCGCCTTGCCGCGCGGAAATCCGCGTGCGTCCAGCGCCTCACCGAGGATCGCGGCAATGCGCATGCGCGGGTTCAGGCTGGAGAACGGGTCCTGGAAGACGATCTGCAAGCGCTGGCGATAGCTGCGCATTTCGCGCGGTGACAGCGCGAACAGATCGACCCCGTCGAAGATTGCCTTGCCGCCGGTGGGTTCCACTAGCCGCAGCACGGAGCGGCCAGCGGTCGTCTTGCCGGAACCGGATTCGCCCACCAGGCCGACAGTCGAACCGCGCCGGACATCGAAGCTGACGTCCTCCACGGCATGGACGATACGGCCGTTGCGGGCCGGGAAGTGCTTGGTCAGCCCTTGCACGCTGAGCAGCGGTTCCTGGTCGCGGATAGCGGGCGTCAAAACCTCAGCGCTCATAGCTCGGCGCTCCTGATGCAACGTGAGAAGCCGGCGCGGCCGGCTGCAACCAGCGCCGGTGGTGCGGCGCGGCAGGCCTCCAGTGCAAATTCGCAACGCGGCTCGAAGGCGCAGCCCGGCGGAAGTGCCGTTATGGGCGGCACACTGCCGGGGATCGAATAAAGCGCATGGCGCGCGCCGGTCGCATCGATGTCGCGCGCTGCGTTCGGCGTGCAGGCAAGCAGGCCCCTGGTGTAGGGGTGCCGCTGGTGGGCGAAGATATCGTTCACCGGCGCCTGTTCGACGACGCGGCCGCCATACATGACGACGACGTCATGGGCGATCTCGGCCACCACGCCGAGATTGTGGGTGATGAACAGGATCGACATGCCGAACTCTGCCTGCAAGCGGCGCAGAAGGTCGAGTATCTGCGCCTGGATGGTGACGTCCAGCGCCGTTGTCGGCTCGTCGGCGATCAAGAGCGAAGGGCTGCACGCCAGCGCCATGGCGATCATCACGCGCTGGCGCATGCCGCCCGACATCTGGTGCGGATAATCGTCGAGCCGCGAGGCCGCATCCGGTATCTCGACATGCTTCAGCATGGCGAGCGCCCGGCTGCGCGCTTCCTGCCGGTTGACGGGCTCATGCAGCGCGATCATCTCGCCGATCTGGTCGCCAACCGTGTAGAGCGGGTTGAGGCTGGTCATCGGCTCCTGGAAGATCATGGCGATCTCGCGGCCGCGGATCTTGCGGAAATCCTTCGGCGCGAAGGCAGCGAGGTCATGCACCTGTTCCTTGCGGTCACGGAACAGGATCTTTCCACCCGCTATCGCGCCCGGCTTCGACAGCAGCCCCATGATCGACAGGCTAGTTACCGATTTGCCGGAACCGGATTCGCCGACCACGGCCAGCGTCTGGCCCCGCTTCAGGTCGAAAGTCACGCCGTCGACCGCCTTGGCGGTGACGCGCTTGGTCACGAACCAGGTTTTCAGATCCTGTACGGACAGGATGGTGTCGGGCGCGATCTCTCCGGTCATGACTTCCATCCGCAATGAGGGCAGGCATGCGGCTCGTCGCCACCCCGCGCCGGCGGAACATAACGGTGTGCGACGATGGGTTCGGCGCCGAGGATGGCGTGGCGTGGTTCGAACATGCGGTGCAAGGTGCTTGTCGCACCTTGAGAGTCTTTCACGGTCACGTCGGCATCGACGACATCGAACAGGGTGAATTCAGCTGGCTTGCCCGTTTCCAGGAGCCCATCTGCAGCCAGTCCGATGGCGCGGCGCGGCGCAGTCGTCGAGGCGGTCACCACGTCTTCCATCTTCATGCCGAGCGACAGGAGCTTCGACATCGTCGTGGCCATGTCCCACACCGCACCGTCGAGCGAGCGGTTGTGCAGGTCGGTCGAGATGGTCTTGGGCGGCAGACCGCGCTCAAGCGCCGCCTTGGCGACATCGAACGAGAACGAGGCGCCGCCGTGGCCGACATCGAGCACGATGCCGCGCGCGGCCGCCTGTTCGGCCAGCCGGTAGAGGTCTTCGTCCTCGAGGATCGAGCCGCCGGCCTTGCCGTTGAAGCAATGGGTGACGATGTCGCCTTCCGTCAGCAGGCCGAGCACGTCATCATAGAGCGGCGGTGGTTCGCCGACATGCACCATGATCGGCAGCTTGAGAATACGGCTGAGCTTCTTGCCGAGTTTGACCGGCGTCAGGTCCCAGCCGCCGGTGATGACATGGCTTGCGCGCACTTTCAGCCCGACGATGACGTCGCGGTTGGCTTCCACCGTGGCGATGGTGCGGTCAATGTCGATCGAGCGCATGTCGATCAGCTCCGACACCCTGTTGCAGGCAACCAGCCCGATCGAGCCGAGATTGAGGAAGGCATAGATGTTTTCCCTGGCCGGCTCGATGATGAACTCGCGCAGGCCGTGGAAATTGGCTTCGCCGGCCGAGCCGGCATCGACCATGGTGGTGACGCCGTGTGCGGCACCGCACTGCGTGGGTTTCAGCGAAATGTCGGTGCCGCCATACCAGACATGCACGTGAATGTCTGTCCACCCTGGCGACATCCAGGCGCCCTTTGCGTCGAGCGTGCGCGCTTCGTCGCCGGCGACGATCGCTCCGCCGACCTCGGCGATGCGCCCGTCCGTACCGATCAGGATGTCGATGGGCTGGTCGAACGCCTTGTCGAAGCCGATGGGCCTCGCGCCCTTGATGAGCAGTGGCCGTGCGGCCTTGGGGAAACGATTGCCGATCATGTCGTTCAGATGTCCTTTGCCAGGCGCGGGTCGAGGAGGTCGCGCAACCCGTCGCCGACCAATTGCAGCGACAGAACGGTGATGACGATGGCACCGCCGGGATACATCATGATCCACGGCGCCTGATCCATATATTGGCGGCCAACGCTGATCATGGTGCCCCAGGTTGGAATATCGGGCGAAATGCCGACGCCAAGGAAGGAGAGGCCGGCCTCAGCCAGGATGGCGTTGGCGAAGATGAAGGTGCCCTGCACGAGAAGCGGCGAGGTGACGTTGCGCAGCACGTGGCGCACGAGGATGACCGGCGTCGGCACGCCGAGCGCGCGTGCGGCCTCCACGTAGGGCAGTTCGCGGATAACCAGGGTCGAAGCACGCACGACGCGCGCCAGGCGCGGTGCGTAGACGATGCCGAGCGCGATGACGACGTTGGTTGCCGATGCGCCGAGGGCGGCGACCAGCGCGATCGCGAGAAGGATGTCCGGGAATGCCATCATGGCGTCGATAAGGCGCGAGACCGGCGCATCCGCCTTGCGGAAAAAGCCGGATGTCAGGCCAAGAACGATGCCGATGATCGAGGCCAGGACGACAACCGCGAAACCTACCGACAGCGATACCTGCGCCGCATACAGCATGCGGGTAAAGACGTCGCGGCCGAGATCGTCGGTACCGAACAGGAACTGCATACTTGGCGCATGCAGGCGGTTGGCGATGGACAGTTTCGTCGGCGAATAAGGTGCGATCAACGGCGCCAGGATGGCCGCGAGCGCGACGATGGCGAGGATGACGAGGCCGATCAGCGAGGTGCGCCGGGTGACGAGGCGCGACAGCAGGCCAGGCTCTGCTTGCATGGGGGTGGAGATCGCGGCCATCAGTAGCGCACCCTTGGATCGACCAGCAGATAGAGCATGTCGATGCCGAAATTGACCAGAACGTAGAGGCCGGCGATGACCAGCAACGCGCCCTGGATGATGGGGTAATCGCGGCGCAGCACGGCGGACACGACCAGATTGCCGACGCCCGGCAGGCCGAACACCGTTTCGGTCACCACTGCACCGGAAATCAGCAGTGCCGCGGTCAGCCCGAGTACGGTGAGGATCGGGATCAAGGCGTTCTTGAAGGCATGCTTCAGCACCACGCGCCACTCGCTCATGCCTTTCGAACGGGCGGTGCGGACATAGTCGTCGTTTAGGACATCCAGCATCGAGGCGCGGGTGAAGCGGGTGATCAGCGCGGAGCTTACGAGGCCGAGCGCCAGTGCCGGCAGCACAAGGTGGTTGAGGCGGTTGCCGAGCGAAGCGCCCGGTCCACCGTAGCCGGACGTATCGAACCAGCCGAGCTTCACGGCGAAAAACTGCATCAGCAGAAGGCCGAGCCAGAAGCTCGGAACGCTCGCCGCGAACATGGCGACGGTGGTCGCCACCTGGTCGAAGATCGAGCCGCGCCAATATG
Organism: Neomesorhizobium albiziae; assembly: GCF_900114255.1. Lineage (GTDB taxonomy): Bacteria > Pseudomonadota > Alphaproteobacteria > Rhizobiales > Rhizobiaceae > Neomesorhizobium > Neomesorhizobium albiziae. The sequence goes on from NZ_FOSL01000007.1 coordinate 33,177, forward strand.
CCGAGAGGATGCCCACCGGAAGTGCGATGATGGTGGCGATCAGCAGCGAGAAGATGGTCAGGAAGAAGGTCGGTTCCGCGCGCTGGGCAAGTGCTTGGGTTACCGGCTGGTTGAGGAAGATCGACTGGCCGAAATCGCCCTGTACCACGCCGAAGACGTAGCGCCCGAACTGTTCGAGGATGGAGCCGTCGAGACCGAGCTTGGTGCGCAACGCGGCGATGTCTGCCGCGGAGGCTTCCGGGCCAAGCATGACCGCGGCGGGATCGCCAGGTGTAACGCGCACGATGACAAACACGATCGTGACGACAATCGCCATGACGACGAGCATGCCGAACAGCCTGTTGATGATCGAACGCAACATTGTCTTTTCACGTCCCGGCTTCAATTACATTTGCGGCGGCAAGCGCGGCGCGCTTCCTCTCCCCCGTCGAGCGGGAGAGAGGTGGCTGTAAAAACGGCCGGAGAGGGGTCGACATCACAGCCAGCGCTTGACGGTTCTGGATGTCCGTCAATTGCTCTCGATGTAGGCGTTCCAGAAGTAGGGCCACGGAGCCGGCGTCACGCCCTTCAGGTTAGGCGCCTGGGCGGCGAGTGCGTTGAAGTTGCCCACCTTGAACGCGGGAACCTCGTCGTAGACGGCCTGCTGGACAGCCGCCCACAAGGCGACTCGCTTTGCCGGATCGGATTCCGCGTTGAAGGCGCCCAGAACCTCATGCTTCTTGTCGGAAACCCACCAGCCCGGCGAGGTGTCCGACATGATGCCGGTCAGCGACGGTTCGGGCAGGAACGGGCTGTGGGTGATGTAGATGTCCCACAACCCCGCGTCGGTGCGGTTCTTGGTCAGCGTCGCCCATTCGACGACATCCATCTGCACCTGGAAGCCGGCAGCCTTCAAATATTCGGCTGCCACCTGCGCCATCTTGTAGTGGAACTCGTATTGACGGCTGGTGAGGATGCGCAGCGGCTTGGAGCCGTCATAACCCGCTTCCTTGAGCAGGGCAGCGGCGGCTTCGGTGTCGCCGTCCGGCTTGTACGGTTCGGTGCCGGCTTCGGTGTGCCACTTGTAGCCTTCTGGATACATGGCGCCGTCGACCGCAAAAAAATCTTCCGAACCGAAGGCCGCAAGCAGCATGTCGTTTGGCGCAAGCGCCGCCTGGATTGCCTTGCGGATCTTGATATCGGAATTTAGCCCTTCCTTGGTGTTGAGCACGAATACCGGCCAGCCGAACGGCTTTAGCAGTACAGGCGCGGTCTTGCCGCCGGAAATTTTCTCGAAGGATTCCACCGGCAGCGAGTCGACATAAGCGAACTGGCCGGAGACCGCACCTTCGACGCGCGTGTTCGGATCGGGCACCGGCACAAAGCGGATCTCGTCGAGATATTGCTTGCGGGCGCCGCCATAACCGTTCGATTCACCGTCGCGCGACTTGTAGCCGTCGAAGCGCGCGAGCTGAATGAACTGGTCGGGCTTGCGCTCCTTCAGCAGATAGGGACCCGTGCCGACGAATTTCGTCATGGGGTCTTCATTGGCGTTCTCGGACGGGATGATGATCGCCGCGGCATTGTTCAGTGACAGCAGCGAAAGCAGCGGTGCGAATGGCTTGTTGAGCGTGATCTTGACAGTGTTGTCGTCGGTCGCTTCTACGGCGGTTATTGTTTCCGCAGCCTGCTTGCCGCGTGTGGCTACCTTCATCCAGCGCTGCAGCGAAGCGACGACGTCGGCGGAGTTCATGTCCGAACCGTCGTGGAACTTGATGCCGGTGCGCAGCGGGATTGTGTAGGTCATGCCGTCGGCCGAAATCTGTGGCATTTCGGCTGCCAGCAATGGCGTGACGCCCCAGTCCTTATCGAAGGTATAGAGTGTTTCGTAAATGTGCTGGGTGACGATGCCGACCAGATCGGCCGTCGATGCCATTGGGTCGAGCGTCGGCGGTTCGCCGATGGTAGCGACGTCGATTACCCCGCCTTTGGACTGCCCCCAAGCAGCGCCTGTCGCCGGCAGCAATATTGCAGCCAGCGAAACGGCGATTTTCGTCATATGTTTCATATTTGGCTTCCTTCCCATTGTTACATTACTATGTAATCTATGTCTTAGTTATGGATCACTATCTCACCCGCCTCACGTTTCGTCAAGCGCCATTGCCGATGCCTTCAGCCGCGCTTGGAATTGCGCGCTGAAGAGACGAGCCCGCTGTGATCGGGCGCTGGAAGGAAAATTAGAGAATTGCCTGAGTGCAGGCGCGGTTGCACCCGCGATGCTGCGCCTATGGCTCAGTCCAGGAGAGAGGGGCTACCCCATCGTGCGCGCCAGCACGATATCGGCGCTGCGGTCGCTGTTGAGAATGAGTGCATCGGCCCGGCAGCGTACGCTGAACAGCCAGGGGAGCTGCCAGGGGGCAGCGCGCCAAGCGTCATGGAGCTCGGCGCTTGCCGGGCGGGCGAGGAACATGTCGCGGTCGCGGCTTTCCAGCCGGAACTCGGCCGCGCTCAACGGTGCCCACAACTGCATGAGCACGTCGTTCGGAGGCGTTAGACTTCGAACGATCGATTGTCCTCGACTACAGGAGGCGGTTGTCGTCGGTCTTCAAGGTTTTGCGGCGAGGCTTGCCAGCGCCGGCAGTTTTCTTGGGCTGAGCGAGCGTAGCATTCGTTTCGGCAGGCGCCGATTGCCTGGCCGTCGACTCGACCGGAGCCGCTTCGGCATCGGCCGGCTTCTTCTTGAAGATGATCATTGTTTTGTCCCGTGGAATGAGACCGTCCGCCGGGAAACCGGCGGACGTGGTGACATATGCAATGGTTTGCGCGCCGGGGTCTTCGTCCCCGCGACACATCTGGATGAGATCAGTGCGGCGAATTCAGCCAGCCGCGTTTAGAACTTGGCGGCGCTCGGCCGGACGGGAAGCGCTTTTTTCTTAGGTGCGGGCAACAGACCTTCACGCTGGGCCTGCTTACGGGCGGCCTTGCGGGTGCGGCGCACAGCTTCGGCCTTTTCGCGCACGCGCTTTTCCGAAGGCTTCTCATAGGAGCGCCGCGCCTTCATTTCACGGAAGACGCCTTCGCGCTGCATCTTCTTCTTCAATACCCTCATGGCTTGTTCGACATTGTTGTCGCGTACGAGAACCTGCAATTTTTTTCCTGACTTTGCGTGCGCCGTGTCGCAAGGCGAGAACGGGGCAGACGGTAAGGGTGCGCCGGGCTGGCGGACCGAAGAGAACCGCATTGTAAACAGGTTCGTCGACGAATGCACCCCGCCGACGAAGTTATTTCCCTCAACTCGACTGGGCGCCTTGCGGAGTAGCGGTCGAGGCGCGGCTTTGCTCGAGACAACTGGTTGGGAAGGCGATTGCCGGCTTCCTGTCGCCCGGCCTTGATGCCGGCTTTCCGCCGGTCCTAAAAGAAAATCAAAAAAATCGGGATGGCGTGTCGATTTTATCGAACGCCGTTCGACGTGACAGTAGAGCAAGGGTGAAACCGGCTCCGAAACAAAACCCCGAAGGAGATCGAGCATGCGTTTTATGGTGATTGTGAAGGCCACGGAGGACAGCGAAGCCGGCATCATGCCCAGCGAGGAACTGTTGACGGCGATGATGAAGTACAACGAAGAGCTGGTGAAGGCAGGTATTATGCTGGCCGGCGATGGCCTGCACCCAAGCTCGAAGGGCGCGCGCGTTCACTTCTCGGGAGACAAGCGGACCGTGATTGACGGGCCGTTCGCGGAGACGAAGGAACTGATCGCTGGCTACTGGATCTGGCAGGTCCGTTCGCTGGACGAGGCCATCGAATGGGTCAAGCGTTGCCCGAATCCTATGCTCGGCGAATCCGAGATCGAAATTCGTCAGCTCTTCGACATCGAAGATTTCGGTGACGCAGCCACTCCGGAAATCCGCGAGCAGGAAAAGCGCCTGCGCTCCGAAACGGAAAGGTTGGCGGGCAAGTAACGCCACCGGATCGGAGACTTCCGGGCCTGTCCGGAAGTCTCGTACCTCCGGCCACAGAACCGCTGCAGATCGTTCAAATATTCTGATTGAAGCGAGCGACCGGCCTGTTGCGGTCTTGCAGCCGCTGGCGCGATGGTCATGATCGCAGCATGACCATCAATGATACACACCGCGCTATCGAGGCTGTCTGGAGAATCGAACGGGCGAAGATCATCGCCGGCTTGGCGAGGGTCGTGCGCGATGTCGGCCTTGCCGAGGAATTCGCCCAGGACGCAATGATCGCGGCGCTGAAACAATGGCCGGAGACGGGAATTCCGGCGCGTCCCGGCGCCTGGCTGATGGCGACGGGCAAGCGTCGGGCGATCGATCATTTCCGGCGGGCGAAGATGATCGACCGAAAACACGATGAGTTGGGTTACGAGGCCGAAGTCGAGCAGGATTTCGGCGGCCCCGACATCGACGCGGCGCTGGATGACGACATCGGCGACGATCTGCTCGGCCTGATCTTCATCGCCTGCCATCCCATGCTTTCCGCCGAAGCGCGTGTGGCTCTGACCTTAAGGCTGCTCGGCGGGCTCACCACCGACGAGATCGCCCGCGCATGCCTTGTTTCCGAGACAACGATTGCACAGCGCATCGTTCGGGCGAAACGAACAATCGCCGATGCAAACACCCCATTCGAGGTGCCGCGTGGGGCTGAACGCGCGAACCGCTTGTCCTCGGTACTGGAAGTGCTCTACCTCATCTTCAACGAGGGTTATTCGGCGACTGCCGGTGAGGACTGGATCAGGCCGCAGCTTTGCGAAGAGGCACTGCGGCTCGGCCGCATTCTGGTCGGCCTAACGCCGAAGGAACCGGAAGTACACGGCCTGATCGCGCTGATGGAAATCCAGGCGTCGCGTTTCAAGGCACGTATTGGTCCAGCCGGTGAACCGGTGTTGCTGCTCGACCAGAATCGGGGGCGCTGGGACCAGCTGCTCATCCGCCGTGGACTTGCCGCCCTCGGCAGGGCCGAAGCGCTGAACCCGGTGCGCGGACCCTACACGCTGCAGGCCGCGATCGCCGCCTGCCATGCGCGTGCGCGTGCCGCCAGCGATACGGACTGGGGTCGCATCGCGGCACTCTATCACGCTTTGGCGTTGCAGGTGCCGTCGCCGGTCGTCGAACTGAACCGTGCCATGGCGGTGTCGATGGCATATGGTCCGGCGGCCGGCCTCGATCTCGTCGACCGTTTGCAGGACGAGCCTTCGCTGCAGGGGTATCACCTCCTGCCCAGCGTGCGCGGCGATCTGTTGTTCAAGCTTGGCCGTTTCGAGGAAGCGGGCGCTGCTTTCGAGAGTGCGGCCTCGATGGCCCGCAGCGAGCGCGAACGCGATCTACTGCTTGAACGCGCGGAGGCTTGCCGTGCTTCACTCGCTCTCGGGACGCTTCGGCGGCCTGCGAAGGCGGGTTCTTGAACAACTTTTCGTGAAGAGCAGGCGAAAGCCCGTGAGGCACCCCATGTGCCTTTGAACGGGCTCGCGAGAGGCCCGATGGCCGCCAGAAGGACAAGGCGGCGGGAACATCCGGAAACGCAATCACAAGCGGGCGATATTTCAGGCAGGCTTGATGTTGCGATGCAGCATCTTGACAGAGAATGATCGTTCGCATAAAAAGAGAACGAACGTTCGCTCTTTTTATGGAAATCCAATGGAAGACCTTGCTCTGCCCGGCCAGTTCGAACTGCCTGTCGACAATGACAGCCAAGCTCCGTCGCGTGCCGAGCGCCGTGACCAGCAGATCCAGCGCATTCTCGATGCGGCGAAGGCGTGTTTCATCCGGTCAGGTTTCCAGGGGGCGTCGATGCATCAGATCTGCGCCGAGGCCGGTATGAGTCCCGGCGCGCTCTACCGCTACTTTCCGTCCAAGGAAGCGATCATCCGGGCGATCGTGGAAGCCGACCGCAAGCAGGACGCCGAAAAATTCGCGGCCATGGACAAGAACCCTTGCGTTGTCGACGGCATCGTAAACTGCGCGATGGACCACATCCGCTATACGCATGAAAACGGCAATGCGCCGATCTTTGCCGAGATCGCCACGGAATCGCTGCGCAACGAGACCATTCGCGAGATCGGCGACTACTGCATGGACGAAGTGCAGCACCAATTTCGAAACTATGTGCAAGCCGCGCTGGATCGAGGAGAAATCGATCCGGTAGTGGAGCTCGACGCGCTGCTGCCGATGATGATGGCTATTGGACAGGGCTTGGCGATCAATGGCCTGCCCGGCAAAGGCGTGTCCTACGACCGTATCGAAAAAATGTTCCGGGCAACGACAGCAGCGCTGCTTCGTCCGACCAGGAAATGCGACCCCGCAAAAAACTGATCACCCTCAATCCGAGTGTAACAATGACCGTTCGCAAGACCATCATCTCTTCCGTTGCGGCCTTGCTACTGGCGAGTGCCGCCTATGCCGGGCTCTCGGCAAACGTTTTCGCCGCTGGCGAGGCTGTTGAAAAAACGGCAACCCCCCAGACGCCGCCCGCGATCCGTGTCGTCGCTGCCACCAAGCGTGAGTTGGTCGAGCGGCTTTCCGTCACCGGCACCATCATCGCGCGTGAGGAAGCCGCCGCCGGCACCGACCTCAACGGCCTTGCTGTTCTGCAGCTCAACGCCGACCAGGGTGACATGGTGAAGAGGGGCCAGGTGCTTGCCGTGCTCGACCGCTCCTCGCTCGACACGCAACTGGCTCAGATGAATGCCAGCCGCAGCCAGGCCGAAGCCAATATCGCTCAGATGCGCGCCCAGATTGGCGATGCGGAAATTGCCGTCCGCCAGGCGCAAGAAGGTCTCGACCGCGCCAGGGCGCTGCAGGAAAAGGGCGTTGCCGCCAAGATGCAGTACGACAACGCAGTCAACGGTTTCGATAGCGCACGCGCCAAGCAGACATCGGCCGAAAAGGCGGTGGCGGCTTCCGAAGCGCAACTCGCCGTCATCGATGCGCAGAAGCAGAACATCCTGCTGCAGATCGCCAAGACCGAAGTGAAGGCGCCTGCCGACGGGTTGGTGCTTGCCCGAAATGCGACGCTCGGCGGCATCGTCTCGGCGTCCGGCGGCCCGCTTTTCCGCATCGCCATCAACGGCGAGTTCGAACTGGCGGCGACCATTGCCGAGACCTCGCTGCCGCGCCTGCAGATCGGCATGCCTGTGGAAGTGACGCCCGCCGGTGGCAAGCAGCCGCTGGCCGGCAAGATCCGGCGCATCTCGCCCGAAGTCGACCAGCGGTCGCGGCTGGGCACGATCTACGTTTCAATCATCGATGGCAACGGCGTGCGCGCCGGCAATTTCGCGCGAGGCGAGATCGAGGCGGTGCGGCGCCAATGCGTTTCGGTGCCGGCTTCCGCGGTGACGTTCCACGGGCAGGACGCGTTCCTGCAATTGGTGGAAAACGGCAAGGTGAAGACGGTGCCGGTGACGCTGGGCGCACGCGCCGACAGCCATGTCGAGGTCAATGCCGGCCTGTCCGAAGGCCAGGAGGTGGTGGCCCGCGCCGGCACTTTCATCGCTGATGGCGACCTGGTGACGCCGGTGAGGGGCGAGCAGACGGGAGCGATCAAGCCATGAACTGGAATTTTTCTGCCTGGTCGATCCGCAACCCGATCGCGCCCATTCTGCTTTTCGTGGTTCTGATCGTGCTTGGCCTGATGAGTTTCAAGGCCCTGCCGATCACGCGGTTCCCCAACATCGACGTGCCGCTGGTCTCCGTCGTCGTGACCGATCCCGGCGTGGCGCCGAGCGAACTCGAAACGCAGGTGACCAAGCGCATCGAGGATGCCGTCTCCAACATCAGCGGCGTTAAGAACGTGATGTCGACGATAACCGAGGGCAATTCGCAGACAACTGTCGAATTCCGCCTCGAAGTCGACACGCAGACAGCGGTGACCGACGTCAAGGACGCGGTGGAACGCATCCAGTCCGACCTGCCGGCGACTGCCGACGATCCGGTGATCAACCGCATCGACGTCGAGGGACAGGCGATCCTGACCTATGCCGTCTCGGCGCCGGCGATGACACCGGAAGAACTGTCCTGGTTCGTCGACGATACGGTGATCCGCAAGCTGCAGGGCCTTAAAGGTGTCGCCCGCGTCGACCGTTACGGCGGCGTGACCCGCGAAATCCATATCGACGTGGATCCCGATAGGCTGAACGCGCTCGGCGTCACAGCCGGCGACATCAACCGAGCGATGCGTGCTGCGAATGTCGACCTCACCGGCGGCAGCGCCGATTTCAGCGAACGCGACCAGTCGATCCGCACACTGGGCGGCGCCAAGACGCTCGCCGACCTTGAAAAGCTCGAAATCCCGCTTGCCGGCGACCGCAAGGTTCTTCTGTCGGACATCGCCAAGGTGACGGATTCCTGGGAGGAACCGAAGTCGTTCGCCCGGGTCAACGGCCAGACCGTGGTGTCGTTCGGTATTTTCCGCGGCAAGGGCGAGAGCGACGTCGAGGTGAACAAGCGCGTGGAAGCCGCGGTGGCCGACCTGCAGAAGGCGCATCCCGACGTTGCGATCACCAAGGTCGACGATTCGGTCAGTTACACCGAAGGCAACTACGACTCGGCCATGGAGACGTTGCTCGAAGGCGCCATCCTGTCGGTGGTCGTGGTGTTCCTGTTCCTGCGTGACATCCGGGCGACGCTGGTTTCGGCGATCGCGCTGCCGTTGTCGATCCTTCCTGCCTTCTGGGCAATCGACATGATGGGTTTCTCGCTGAACCTGGTCAGTCTGCTCGGCATCACGCTGGTGGTCGGCATTCTGGTCGACGATGCCATCGTGGAAATCGAGAACATCGTGCGCCACATCAAGATGGGCAAGTCGCCTTACCGGGCCTCGCTGGAGGCGGCCGACGAAATCGGCCTCGCGGTGATCGCCATCTCTGCGACCATCATGGCGGTGTTCGCACCGGTGTCTTTCATGGGCGGCATCGCCGGCCAATATTTCAAGCAATTCGGCCTGACTGTCGCCGTCGCGGTGTTCTTCTCACTGCTGGTGGCACGCCTCATCACGCCGATGCTGGCGGCCTATTTCCTGCGCAGCCATGTGCATGAAGAGCCGAAGCCCGGCATGGTCATGCGCGGTTATGTCAGGCTGTTGAAAACGACCTTGCGGTTCCGCTGGCTGACACTTGGCGCGGGCATCGCTTTCTTTGCCGGTTCGATCTACGCAATGGGCTTCCTCCCGTCGGGTTTCATCCCGAAGGAAGACGCCAGCCGCATCGTGTTTTCGCTGGAATTGCCGCCCGGCAGCCGGCTGGAGGATACACGCGCCACCACCGATGAGGTGACCAAGCTGATGCGCGAGGTGCCCGAGGTCGAGAACGTTTACGTGATCGGTGGCTCCAACCCGACCGGAACGCTCGAACCGCGTCGTGCTACCGTCGTCGCCGACCTCAAGCACAAGTCCGAGCGCGACCTGACGCAGGCGGAGATCGAAGAGATCCTGCTGAAGAAGATGGAGACGGTCCCCGATCTGCGCGCCTATTTCGTCAATGACCGTGGTGAGCGCCAGCTGGCATTCGGCGTCATGGGCACCGACGGCGCCCTGCTCGACGACCAGTCGCGCAAGATCCAGAGCGCAATGGCTGAGACTGGAAAGTTCCGCGCCATATCCTCCAATGCCGCACTCGACCGGCCAGAAATCATCGTGGTGCCGAACCTCGACAGGCTGGCCGAACTCGGCATCTCGACGGCGACGCTTTCGGAGACCCTGCGTATCGCCACGATCGGTGACATCGACGAGAATCTTGCGAAGTTCACAGTAGGCGACCGCCAGATTCCGATCCGCGTGCAGCTCAATCAGGAGGCCCGCGACGATCTTTCAGTGGTCAGTTCGCTGCCGGTGCTGACGCCGTCGGGCGTCACTGTGCCGCTGTCGTCTGTAGCCGACATCCGGTTCGGCCAGGGACCGTCATCGATCCAGCGTTTCAACCGCGAACGCCGGGTAGTGATCTCCGCCGACATGGCGCAGGGCGCCGAGCTCGGCGAGGGCCTGAACATTGTCTGGGCGTTGCCGCAGGTGAAGAACATGCCGGCAGGCACACGCATCCAGGAGACCGGCGACGCGGAAATCATGGGTGAGGTGTTTGCCGGGTTCGCCACCGCGATGGGCACCGGGCTGATGCTGGTGCTGGTGGTGCTGATCCTGTTGTTCGGTTCGGTGTTCCACTCCTTCACCATCCTTGGCTCTCTGCCGCTGGCTATCGGCGGCGTCGTCGCCGGCCTGATGCTGACCAACTCGGCGGTTTCGATGCCGGTCGTCATCGGCATCCTGATGCTGATGGGCATCGTCACCAAGAACGCCATCATGCTGGTTGATTTCGCGGTGGAAGAGGTGAAGCACGGCATTCCGCGTGCCGAAGCGATCATCGATGCCGGCCGCAAGCGGGCCCGGCCGATCGTGATGACCACCATTGCCATGTCGGCGGGCATGATCCCGGCTTCGCTGGCTCTCGGCGACGGCGGCGAGTTCCGCGCGCCGATGGCGGTGGCGGTGGTTGGAGGGCTGCTGGTCTCGACCTTCCTGTCCCTGATCTTCGTGCCGTCCTTCTACACGATCATGGACGACGCGGCGATTGGCACGGCGCGGCTGTTCCGCTGGTTGGCCAGACCGAACGAGAAGGACGACCCGGAGGATACAGTGCATGCTTCCAACGTTCATGCGCTGGAACGTGCTGCCGGCCGCGAATTGCCGATGGCCGCGGAGTAGACCCCGTAATCCGGAATCAAAAAGCCGCCCTTGCCGGGCGGCTTTTTATTGATTTTTGGCGAAGAGACAGGGGTGCGGGCGATTGTGTCGAGGTCTACACGAACGGGCGGCCGATCTGATATTTTTCGGGGATGAGCCGATTGAGATAGGCCATGCCCGCTGCCGAAAGCTGGTTCGCATCGGGCAGCAGGAAATCGTCGGGCATGTGGCGGGTCTTGCCGGCGACCGCCGACAGCGCTACCCGTCTCATCACGGTCTTTCCGTTCTCAACCTGCAGCGCCACCGAACCGCCGCCATGGTCGGCGGTATCAACGGCGAAAACGCCGGCTTCGTAGGCTTCGCGGGAATCGGTCTCGTTGATAGCGCCGATGTAGCCGCGCGGCATGTAGCCAAGCGCATCGACGCGCGCGCGTTTACCCGGTAGGCCTTCTGCCAGAGCGCGCTCGAAGGCCATGTTGAGGTCGCTGCCAGACAGCTTGATGTTGCCATGCGCGTCGCGTTCGAGCTTGTCGGCCGGCACCAAGCTCTCGACCAGCGCGCGTCCGTCCTCGGTTGTCACGCCCTCGGAAACCGCAACGATGCAGCGTTTGTATTTGTCGAGCGTCGAGCGCACGTCGTCGATGAAACGCGGTACTGAAAAGGGGCGCTCCGGCACGTAGATGAGGTGGGGCCCGTCATCCTCGTCGTCGCGCCATGCGGCGGCCGCGGCGGTGAGGAAGCCTGCGTGGCGGCCCATGACTATGCCGACGTAAACGCCAGGCAGGGCGCGGAAATCCAGGTCGACGCTGCGAAACGCGCCGGCGACGAATTCGCCTGCCGAGATGAAGCCCGGCGTATGGTCGTTTTCGACGAGGTCATTGTCGATTGTTTTCGGAGCGTGGACAAAGGCGATGGCGCCGCCAGCCGCATCGGACAGGATCTGCTGCGTGCCCGCCGTGTCGTTGCCGCCGATATAGATGAAGGCGTCGGCGCCGACTTTCTGCAAGCCTTTGAGCACCAGTTCGCAATAAGCAGCGTCCGGCTTGTCGCGGGTGCTGCCGAGGGCAGCACCCGGCGTCCTGCCGATGGCCCGCATGCGCTCGGGCGGAACATCGGAAAAGTCGACATAGTCGCCGTCGCGGATGCCGCGCACGCCGTGGCGGGAGCCCAGAATCCTTGCATCGGGGTAACGTCGCTCGATTTCGGCCACCGCGCCGGCCAGCGTCTGGTTGATGACGGCGGTTGGGCCGCCGCCCTGCGCGATGACAAAAGTGCGAGGCATAGGCAAATTCTCCCGATGCGATTGAGGAGGCACATTCGCCTGTCTTCAGGCCCGATGCAACGGAAGATGCAATCGACTTGGAGGGAGATGGCGGAAGGTGAGCGCAGCCAAGCTGTTCGCCCACCGGAAACCGCCATGGCTCGGTGTGGCTGGTTACGCGACGACGATCGGGACTTTCGTGGGCGAGGCCTTGACCCGGTTGTACAAGTCGATCACGTCCTGATTGATCATCCGCACGCAACCTGAGGAAGCCTGAGTGCCGATGGTCCACCATTCCGGAGAGCCATGCACACGATAGCCGGTGTCCAGGTCGTCCTTGTAGATGTAATGCGCGCGTGCACCGAGCGGGTTGTCGAGGCCTCCCGGTTGGCCGGCCACCCATTTTACCAGTTCCGGCTTGCGCGCTATCATCTCCTTGGGTGGCGTCCAGGTCGGCCATTGCTTGGTGTATTGGATGACCGCGCGACCGTTCCATTCAAAACCGGCCTTGCCGATGCCGACACCGTAGCGGATCGCTTCGCCGCCTTCCTGTACCCAGTAGAGATGCCTCTCGCTGAGGCTCACGACGATCGTGCCGGGCGCCTCGCCGGTTGGGTCGACGACAATCTGGCGGCGGAACTCCGGCTTGATCTTGTCGTAAGGGATCTCCGGCACGACGAAACCGTTGTCGTTGAGCGAGGCATACATCGTTGCGTTGTCGGTGATGTTGCGGTCGACGCTGATCTGTGGCCGGATCGCGCCCGTCGTGGTCGTGTCTAGCTGCAAGGCCGGCATGTCCATCGTGCTGGAGCAGCCAGCGGCGCTGCCAAGACCGAGGATGCCGAGGCCGGTCAATACTGTACGCCGGGAAACTGATGCTTGTACGTCGGTTATTTGTGGGGTGGACTTGGACGCAGGAAACAAACGCGACACGCGGATAACCTCACCGTTGAGAATTTTGCGATCATGTCGATTCATGGTTGAAAAAGCCTAAACGCAGCGCACGCTGCGTTAACCGCGTTCTGGAATGGTGCGATCGAGATGCATGGAAACTGGTTTCGCAAGCGGCGCATCGCCGACGATCTGAGCGCGTTCGACGAACCGTATGTGCACGATGTTTTCCGCTCCAACATCTGGCATCTGCGAGGCCGCGACGCCGACCTCATTGTCGATACCGGGATGGGTCTCGGCATTCTCTCGGCGGCGCTCGACCTCACACCGGGAAAACCGGTGATGGCCGTCGCCACGCATGCGCATGCCGACCATGTCGGCTCGCTGCATGAGTTTGCCGACCGACTTGGCCCGCGCATCGAGGCGCCGGCCTTCGCGACGATGGACGACAAGGCGACTTACGCCGACATGTTTCGCGTGCTGACGGAGCCGGTCTCGCGTCCGCCCACCGAGAACTGGAACAAGAAAGCCTATACATTACACCCGGCGCCATTGACCCGGATGCTCGACGATGGCGACGTGGTAGACATCGGCGACCGCATTCTCCGTGTGCTGCATCTGCCCGGACATTCGCCGGGTTCGATGGGGCTGCTGGACGAAAAGGACGGCCTGTTTTTCAGCGGCGATGCGATCTACCAGGGTGAGCTTTACGACGAACTGCCGGACAGCGACCGCGAGACCTATCGGGCCACGATGGCGCTCATCAGTCGTTTGCAGGTGCGCATCGTGCACGGCGGCCACGGCGAGAGTTTCGACGCGACGAGAATGCGCCAGATCGCCGAAACCTATATTCGCCAGAGCAGGCCGTAGCACCGTTATTTTCCCTCTTTACATCGGCCGAGACGGGGGGATTTATCCTTTTCTTTGAAAAGGAGCCTTCCATGTCTTTCGAAACCTGGGCCGCCTTCGCTGCCGCCTCAGCCGTGCTTTTGGTCATCCCCGGCCCGACCATCCTGCTGGTCGTTTCTTATGCGCTGGGGCAGGGCTGGCGCACTGCATTGCCGATGGCTGTCGGCGTGGCGCTTGGCGATTTCACCGCGATGACGCTGTCGATGCTGGGCATCGGAGCGCTGCTGATGACCTCGGCTACCGTCTTTACGGTACTGAAATGGATCGGCGCTGCTTATCTTGTCTATCTCGGCGTCAAGCTTTTCCGAGCCGGCGGCGCGTTCGATGCCAAGCCGCGCACTGATGCGGCCTCTGCGGCCAAGATGATGGGCCACGCCTGGCTGGTAACGGCTCTCAACCCGAAGAGCATCACCTTCTTCGTGGCCTTCCTGCCGCAGTTCCTCGATCATTCGGCGGATTTCCTGACGCAGATGCTGATCTTCGAGGCGACGTTCCTGGCGCTCGCCTTTGCCAATGCGTTCGGCTACGCGCTGGCCGCTTCGCGTGCCCGCAACGTGGTGCGCAATCCGCGCGCCATCGGCATCTTCAACAAAACCGGCGGCACGCTTCTGGTCGGCGCCGGCATCGCCACGGCCGCCATGCGATCCGGCAACTGACGCGAAAATGCCGGCGGCTCTAACCGCCGGCATTTTTATGCTGTCGCTGTCAGCGGCTACCACTTCACGCTGAGGCCGATGTTGCCCTCGAAGACTCGCAGCTTTTCGCCGCCGAGATTGGTGGTGTAATCGGCGGTGGCGAACAGGCTGGTCGATTCCGACAGCTTCGTGACCACGCCGCCGCCGAGTTCGAGCGCGGTTCCGCCGATTTCGGTGACGATGGGTGTTTCGGCGAAGATGATGCGCTGGTCAGCGTCGAAATTGTGCCAGAGATTGGCCTTGAAGTAAGGCTGGAAGTTTGCAGCCTCCGTCTGGAAATTGCCCTGCAGCCGGAAACCGAGCCGGCCGGTCACTGCGTCGTCGGAATCGAACGAAACAGTCGAGAAGCGGTCGGCCTGGTCATCCAGCGACAGGTGCTGCCAGATCAGTTGCCCCTGAGGCTCCAGCGTCCATTCCGGCGTCAATGCGATGGGGTAGCCGCCCTCGAGCGAGGCGGTTACACCGGTCCCCTCGACATCGATGCCGACGCCTGCCAGCGACCTTGAATCGCCGCCGAACCAAGTGCCCATGAGGACGCTGTCCAGATACCAGCCGTTCGGGCCGACATGCGTCCAGTAGGCGCCCAGGCTGGTTCCGTCGGCGTCGATCTTTCCGACAGCCAGGTCGTTCCAGCCGAGCGCCTGACCTTTCACGTCGCCATCGATGCTGGCATAGGCGATAAACAGGCCGACGCGATCATGATGATCGGAAGCGGACTCCCAGCCGAACAGGTCGGCGCCGGCCTGGAAGCCGAACAACGTGCCGTCGAAAGACGGCGCTACCGTACCGTCCGATTTCATGTCGACGTCCTGGCCAAATACGCGGCCCCAAACTGTGGGAAGCCAGCCGGCATCGTTGAGCAGCACCTGCTCGCCGCGCCGCTCATGGAAGGTGCCCAGCGTTGACAGCGCCAGATGATGGGCAACCGGCGGGATAGCCGCATAGGTCGGAACCTCGACACGGTAGAGCGGCACCACATCGGCGACGACCCGCGTCGCCCCGGGCGTTGGCGGTGTAGCGCCAGGAAACGGAAGGGGCGGAAGCGTCGTTGGCAGCACCGGAGGCGGTGGAGGCGGATCGGCCGGCAGAGCATCCAGTGCGTCCGGGACGTCTGTCGGGGCCACATCGCCGGGCTGCACCGGCGGTGCAGGGTCGACCGGATCCGGATTGCCGGGCGTCGCTTCAGGCGGAACTGGCGGTGGTGGAGCAACCGGTGGCGGAGGGGCAGGTTCCGGCTCCGGCGCGACGGGTTCCGGCTCAGGAGTTGGCACAAAGGGTGGCGGTGCCGGAGCAGGCTCCGGAGTCGCCACCAGTGTAGAGCGCAGATACCAGTTCTCTCCGCTGCCCGCCGTTACGCCGCCCTTGAAGAGGAAATATTCGTGGGCGCCGGCTGCCACCCGACCGCCAAGCGCGAAGGCGCCTGCGGCAGTCGTGCCGCCGTTGATCGCCTCGACGACCATAATGCCGTCTTGTACGGTAACGGCGCCGGTACCGCCCACGTTAACGATGTCGATACCCGTCGTACCCGAAGCGGCGCCACCGGAAATAACCAACTTGTCCGAAGGAGATGCATCGGTGCCCAGTATGGTGTTCAGGAAAAGCAGGCCGCCATTGCCGGTATAGTTGCCGCCGATGGTGAAGGTGTCGGCTGTGCTGGCGCCGCCATTGGTCAGGTCGATGCGCCCGGCATTGACCACATTGGCGAACTGCCCCGCAGTGAAGGCGGCAACAGAGCCGTTGGCGCCACCGCCGAAGAGCGTGCTCCTTGAATCGACCGTCAGCGTGCCGGTGCCGGTACCGGCATCGCCGAGCGTGAGCGCACCGTCGAAGGTCAGTTCCGTGTCGTTCGTGGCGGCTATGGTTTCCCAGCCCTGGAAGCGGGCCACGCCTGCTGTCGAGACGTTGCCCAGGGTGAGGCTGTCGATGCCGTCCGCTCCCGTTATCTGCGGGGTAGCGCCGAGATGGGCATTTGTGAGATTGGCGAGCGTGGCGGTGTCGTTGTCGCCGCCCATATCGATGGCGCCATAGATGATGCCGCCGCTGTTCCAGGTGAACGTGTCGGTGCCGAAGCTCATCAATACGCTGCCGGCGATCGATCCACCGGTCACCGTCACGCTGTCGGTTCCGCCGCTGACGCTGATATTGCCGCCGATGGTGCCGTCGGAGACGATGATCGTGTCGTTGCCAAAACCGGTGACAAGATTGCGATCGATGGTGCCGCCCGACATGTCGAAAAGATTGTCGTCGAGCTTCATGTTGACGCGCCCGATGCGGCCGCCGGTCATCGTTGCGAGGTCACCGTCGTCGAAAGCATCGACGATACGCCCCCCAGACATGAAAAAGGTGTCGATGTTGTCGCCTTGGTTCAGCGACTGGATCTGGCCACCGGTCATGCGGAAATCGTCGGTACCGCCGCCTTGCTGCACATTGCCGCCAACCGTGCCGGCGCCGATGTTGAAGCTGTCGATGCCGGCACCCTGGTCGATCGTGCCCGTGATCGTTCCAGACTGCATGTCGATACGGTCGTTGCCTGCGCCGAACGTCACATTACCGTTGAGCGTTCCGGTGCCGCCGGCCGGAAACAGCAGGGTGTTGCTGCCCGCGAGGTCGGAGAGGCCGCCGGCTGACGTACCACTGTCGCAGACGAATGTGTCGTTGCCGGCTCCAGGCACAAATACGCAGGCCGCAACTGCCGTGCTGCCTTGCGCAAGCAACAAGGCTGTCGACGCCGATGCAAGAAGGCTCAGCCTTCTCGACAGATTGGGTGATCGATGGGGTGGCCGACATTGCTCGATGCCGGCCATGAAACAGGCACCGGTCGTTGTCTCGAGGGCTTGGCGCTGCATACGCCGTCTCCACAAAGTATGCCGGCGCGTCGCCGCGCCGATGCAACCCCCTCGTATCGATCCCGCCATGGTTAGGACACAATTTGCACGCGCCCGCAAGTGCGGAAAAGACACTCTGGTTTACGCACCATCAAATCCGCTGCGGGTCTATCCTGTTGTTCGATCGAGGTTTTCAACGGTTTGTTCCCATGTTCCGGAATGCTGGTCTAGACTGCGCCCAAGGGTGGGCTAAGCGATGCCGATCACTAAAATCCTTCCGCGGGAGAAGCTGAAATGAACATCCGTGATGCTGTCGGCTTGTCCCTTTCCGGCACCGGACAGCAGAGCTTGGCATACTACGAACGCGCTTTGCATCAGTTGCAATGCTTCATCGGCGACCCCGTCGCTTCGGTAAATGCGGCGATCGACGCCGATCCCGGCTTCGTCATGGCGTATGTGCTGAAGGGATATCTTTATGGCCTGTCGACGGAGCGCGAGGCGATGGGCGTCGCGATAGCGGCCCATTCAGCCGCCGCGGAACTTTCGGCGAGCGGGCGCGAGGCTCGGCATGTCGAGGCGCTTGGACGGCTTGCCGGTGGGCGTTGGCACGAGGCTGGCAGAATACTGGAGGATCTAACCATCGACGAACCGCGCGATGCGCTGGCGTTGCAGGCCGGCCATCAGATCGATTTCTTTACTGGCAACTCGCGCATGCTGCGTGATCGCCTTGCACGCGCCATGCCAGCTTGGAGCGAGGGCATGCCGGGATATCATGCGATCCTTGGGATGCAGGCTTTCGGATTTGAAGAGACCGGCGACTATGCCCGCGCCGAAGCCGCAGGCCGCCGCGCGACCGATATCGAGCCGCGCGACGGTTGGGCGCAGCACGCGGTGGCCCATGTCATGGAAATGCAAAGCCGACAGCGCGAGGGCATCGCCTGGATGCGCGCAAATCCCGAAAACTGGTCGAAGGACAGTTTTCTCCAGGTGCACAATTGGTGGCATCTGGCGCTGTTTCATTACGATCTCGGCGAGATCGACGAAGTATTGGCGCTGTTCGACGGGCCGATATTCGGCGCTCGATCAACACTCGCCCTCAACATGGTCGACGCGTCGGCGATCCTTTGGCGTCTCCATCTCGGCGGCTACGATGTCGGGGACCGCTGGGCAGCGGTCGCACGGAACTGGGAGCCCAAGGCAAAGGCCGGCAACTACGCTTTCAATGATGCGCATGCGATGATGGCTTTCGTCGGGGCCGATCTACCGAGCGCAGCCCGGGACCTTTTGGAAACGCAACGAGAGACGATGCTGGCGGGCGACGACAACGCATCCTTCACGCGCGATGTCGGCCACCCCGTGACGCTTGCCATCAAGGCTTTCGGCGATGGCGATTTTGCAGAGACCGTCCGGCTGATCCGTCCGGTACGCGATGTTGCCTACCGTTTCGGCGGCAGCCACGCCCAACGGGACGTCATCGACCTGACGCTGATCGAGGCGTCGTTGCGGTCCGGCCAGAAGGCCCTGGCGTCGGCGCTGGCCGCGGAGCGGCATTGCGCCCGCCCTGACAGTCCGCTGGCAGCGCTGTTCGTCAGGCGTGCAGGAGAAATGGCTTAAGTTTCACCCGCAAGCACCGGGCGAAAATCAGCCCGCAGCCGGGAAAAGCTTCCACTTTTTCGGCCGGAAGGCGATGCGGGTCTTTTCGGAAGCAGGGTGCGATGTGGGTATTTCAAGTTCCACGCGCTGCCTGTCGCCGCCCACTTCCAGTTCGACATGGCGTGTGCCGGCAACACGGCGGCTTGCAGCCACTGTTCCGGCGATGCACCCGCCTGAGCCTTCCAGGAGCTCGATGTCGTGCGGCCGGAAATAAAGCACGGCTTCGCCGTCCGGTGTGTCCGGGGCCGCTATGCCGATAGCACGGTCGGCGATCCAGACCTCGCCTTTCTCGACCTTGACCGGAAGCATGCTGGATTCGCCGATGAAGGAGAAAACGAACGGCGAATTCGGCGTGTCGTAAACGTCGTCGGCGGTGCCGACCTGCTCGATACGGCCCTGGCTCATCACCACGACGCGATCGGCAAGTTCCAGCGCCTCTTCCTGGTCGTGGGTGACGAAGACCGTGGTGTGGCCGGTCTTGTCATGGATCTCGCGCAGCCAGCGGCGTAGTTCGCGCCTGACCTGTGCGTCGAGCGCGCCGAACGGCTCGTCGAGCAAGAGCACGCGCGGCTCAATGGCAAGCGCGCGCGCAAGCGCCACGCGTTGCCGCTGGCCGCCGGAAAGCTGCGCGGGATAGCGCTTTTCGAGCCCAGTCAGTTGGACCAGGTCGAGCAGTTCGGAGGCGCGCCGCCTGATCTCGGCGTCCGGGGGACGGTTGTGGCGCCTGACCTTCAGTCCGAAGCCGATATTTTCTGCGACGGTCATGTGGCGGAACAGCGCGTAGTGCTGGAAAACGAAGCCGACATTGCGCTCCTGCACGGTCTTCAGCGAAGCATCCTCGTCACCGAAAAAAATCGCACCCTTGGTCGGCCGCTCAAGGCCGGCGATCAGGCGCAAGAGCGTCGTCTTGCCCGAGCCGGAGGGCCCGAGCAGCGCGATCAGTTCACCGGAGCGAATGTCCAGCGAGACGTCGCGCAGAGCCGTAAACCGGTCGAATTCCTTGCGCACATGGGCAACGCGTACTTCCATTCACCAACCCTTATTCATCAATGCCCGCGCGTCGCGGCGATTTCGGCGCCGTAGCGTATTTCCAGCAAGGTTTTCAAGACAAGCGTGACGAGCGCTAGCCCGGCCAGCAGCGAGGCGACCGCGAAGGCACCGACCGCGTTGTATTCGTTGTAGAGGATTTCGACATGCAGCGGCATGGTGTTGGTCAGGCCGCGTATATGGCCCGACACCACTGAAACCGCACCGAACTCGCCCATGGCGCGGGCATTGCAGAGCAGCACGCCGTAGAGCAGGCCCCATTTGATGTTAGGCAGCGTGACAAACCAGAAGGTCTGCCAGCCGCTGGCGCCGAGCGAAATGGCCGCCTCCTCGTCACCCGTGCCCTGTTCCTGCATCAGCGGGATCAGTTCGCGGGCGACGAAGGGAAAGGTGACGAAGACCGTGGCGAGCACGATGCCCGGAACCGCGAACAGGATCTCGACGCCGTGCGCCTTCAGCCATGGGCCAAGCAGGCTGCCCGCGCCGAAAAGCAGCACATAGACGAGGCCGGAGATGACCGGCGACACCGAGAACGGCAGATCAATCAGCGTGATCAGGAACGCCTTGCCCTTGAACTCGAACTTGGCGATCGCCCACGCGGCGGTGATGCCGAACACCAGGTTCGCCGGTACCGAGATCGCAGCGACAAGCAGTGTCAGCCGGATCGCCGCCATCGCATCCGGATCGATCAGCGCATCGACGAAGGCGCCTGTGCCTTTCTGGAAGGCTTCGATGAACACGACGACCAGCGGCAGCACCAGAAAAATGCCCAGGAACAGGAAAGCGATGGCCATCAGCATGTAGCGGGCCGGCCGCGTTTCGGTGACGGCCGAGCGAAAGCGCGGCTGGCGGACGGTAGCGGGTTTTGCCTCAGCCATAACGCTTGCGGCTCCACGCCTGCACGAGGTTGATGAACAGCAGCATTGCGAAAGACAAGGTCAGCATGATCGTGGCGATCGCGGTGGCGGCGGCATAATCGTACTCTTCCAGGCGGATAACGATCAGCAGCGGGGCGATCTCCGAGACATAGGGCAGGTTGCCGGCGATGAAGATGACCGAGCCGTATTCGCCGACGCCGCGCGCGAAAGCAAGCGCAAAGCCGGTCAGTATCGCAGGACTGAGCCCTGGAAAAAGAACCCGCCAGACGGTCTGGAAACGCGTCGCGCCAAGTGTGGCCGCCACTTCCTCGACGCCCTTGTCGATCTCTTCCATGATCGGCTGCACCGTTCTAACGACGAAGGGCAAGCCGATGAAGACCAGTGCGATGATGATGCCGAGCGGCGTGTAGGCGACCTTGATGCCCAGCGGCGCCAGCAGCGCACCGATCCAGCCGTTAGGCGCGTAGAGGGTGGTGAGGGCAATGCCCGCGACGGCGGTCGGCAGCGCAAAGGGCAGGTCTACCATGGCATCGACGATGCGGCGGCCCGGGAAGTTGTAGCGAACCAGCACCCAGGCGACGATGGTGCCGAAGACGACGTTGACCGCAGCCGCGATCAACGCCGTGCCGAAGCTTATTTCCAGCGCCTTCAGCGTGCGGCGATCAAAGGCGATTGTCCAGAAATCAGTCCAGCCCAGCGACGCGGTACGCCAGACCAGGCCGGACAAGGGGATCAGGATGATGAGCGTGAGGTAGGCAAGCGAGAAGCCAAGCGTCAATCCGAAGCCCGGAATGACGCTCGGCGCCTTGAACCGCCACCCCGCCGAAGCGGGAACTGATGTCATAATGTCCCTTACTGTGCCGGCTTGTAGATCTGGTCGAATATACCACCATCACCGAAATGGTAAGGCTGGGCTTTGGCCCAGCCGCCGAAAATCGGGTCATCGATCGAGACAAGCTTCAGATCGGGAAGCTTCTGCAATTCGCCAGCCGGCACCAGTTCGGGTTTCGAGGGCCGGTAATGGTGCTTGGCCGCAAGCCGCTGGCCTTCCTCGGTATAGAGGTAGTTGAGATAGGCTTCGGCAACCTTGCGCGTGCCCTTTGCATCGACATTGGCGTCGACCACGGCGACCGGCGGTTCAGCCAGTATGGAGGACGGCGGGAAGACTATGTCGAACTGGTCGGCACCGAACTCGTCTAGCGCCAGGTACGCCTCGTTCTCCCAGGCCAGAAGCACGTCGCCGAGGCCACGCTGTGCGAATGTTACCGTCGAACCGCGTGCGCCGGTGTCGAGCACCGGAACATGGCTGTACAGGTTCGAGACATATTCCTTGATCTTGCCTTCATCGCCGCCGAACTGCGTGTTGGCCCATGCCCAGGCGGCGAGATAGTTCCAGCGGGCGCCGCCAGAGGTTTTCGGGTTGGGCGTAATGATCTGGACGCCTTCCTTCACCAGATCGCCCCAATCCGTGATGCCTTTCGGGTTGCCCTTGCGGACCAGGAAGATGATGGTCGAGGTATAGGGCGACGAATTGTTCGGCAGGCGGGTACGCCAGTCGGGGTTGATCTTCTTCGAGTTCGCGACGATCGCGTTAATGTCGCTTTCGAGCGCGAGCGTGACCACATCGGCATCGAGCCCGTCGATGACCGCGCGTGCCTGCTTGCCCGAGCCGCCATGCGAAGTCTGGATCGTCAGTGTCTCACCGGTATCTGCCTTCCACTTCGTGGCGAAGGCGACGTTGAAATCCTTGTAGAGTTCGCGGGTGGGATCATAGGAGACGTTGAGGATGGTCGTGTCGGCGAATGCGAATCCGAAGACTCCGAGTTGAACGGCGCCGGCTAGAAGGCCGGCAAGAAGCGTTCGGGAAAGCTGGCTGGTCATCTGTCTGCCTCCGTTTGATGCTGACGATAACTCTAGTGAAGTTGTAGAGAATGATAATGCGGATGCGGTTCGTATTGTTCCGTTGTTCGGCAATCTCGTTCCAAATTGGAACGCATTGACGAAATCTGGTTGCCTTTTCCAGCTTTTTGAAAATCTGGTTCCAGGCACCTTGGAGGCAACGGGCGCGGTGCGGGCAAGCCTCGAACACGCCAACGTCAATTATTCCGAGGCGCGAAAAAAATATACCCGAACGAGGATTGGGTGCTTGCGCGAGCAGGCGTTTTCCTGTGAAGCTTCAATTCAGGAGGAGATGCCGCCTCGACATTCTGGACGTTGGGCTGGGATGGCCGAATGGCTGTTGCCGGAGGAATGCGATGTATCTTGGGCTCGACCTCGGGACCTCTGGGGTAAAGGCACTGCTGATCGACGGCGCGCAGCGCGTGGTCGGCTCCGCGCACGGCGACCTCGATGTGTCGCGTCCGCATCCCGGTTGGTCCGAGCAGGATCCTGCCCATTGGGTGCAGGCCGCCGATACGGCTGTCGCCGCGCTGAAGGCGGCCCATCCTAATGAACTCGCCGCGGTGCGCGGTATCGGGCTTTCCGGCCAGATGCATGGCGCCACACTGCTCGATGCAGGCGACAAGGTGCTTCGGCCGTGCATTCTATGGAACGACACCCGTAGCTACCATGAGGCGGCCGCACTCGACGCCGATCCGCGCTTCCGGAAGATCACCGGCAACATCGTCTTCCCAGGCTTCACAGCGCCAAAACTCGCCTGGGTGAAAAACAACGAGCCTGAAATCTTCGCCAAGGTGGCGAAAGTGCTGCTGCCGAAAGATTTTCTTCGCCTTTGGCTGACCGGCGAGCACATTTCCGAAATGTCGGATTCGGCCGGCACCGCCTGGCTCGACGTAGCCCAGCGCAGATGGTCGCCGGATCTGCTTGCCGCAACCAATCTCGACGAGCGGCAGATGCCTTCGCTGGTGGAAGGAACGCAGGCCGGCGGCTTGCTTCGCGCTGAACTCGCCGCGAAATGGGGCATGCATCCTGGTGCGGTCGTTGCCGGCGGGGCTGGCGACAACGCGGCCTCCGCATGCGGCATGGGCACGGTGAAGCCTGGTGCTGCATTCGTCTCGCTGGGCACCTCAGGCGTGTTGTTTGCCGCCAACGGCTCCTACCTTCCCAACCCGCAAAGCGCGGTTCACACCTTTTGCCACGCCCTGCCGGGTGCGTGGCATCAAATGGGGGTCATCCTGTCGGCTGCGGATTCGCTGAACTGGCTGTCGGAAATCACCGGCAAGGACGCAGGCGAACTGACCGGCGAGCTCGGCGACGATCTCAAGGCGCCGAGCTGCGTTTCGTTCCTGCCCTATCTGTCGGGCGAACGCACGCCGCACAATGACGCCGTCATCCGTGGTTCGTTCACCGGGCTCGGCCACGAATCGGATCGCGCCGTGCTGACGCAGGCCGTGCTTGAAGGCGTGGCCTTCGCCTTTCGCGACAGCCTCGAAGCCCTGCACGCTGCTGGCACCGAGCTGACGCGGGTGACGGCCATCGGCGGCGGCTCGCGTTCGCGCTATTGGCTGAAGGCGATCGCCACCGCGCTCGGCATCCCGGTGGATATTCCGGCCGATGGCGATTTCGGCGCGGCTTTCGGTGCTGCCCGCCTGGGGCTCATCGCTGCCGAAGATGCCGACCCGCACGCTATCTGCACACCGCCGGAAACAGCGGAGAGCATCGAACCCGACCGCGCGCTATCCAGTGCGTTTGCCGATGCCTATCAGCGCTATCGTGCGCTCTACCCAGCCATCAGAGGAGTTTCATCGTGAGCACCGGTTTCTTCGGCGACATCAAGAAAATCGAATATGAAGGGCCGGAAAGCACCAACCCGCTCGCTTACCGGTTCTACAACCCCGACGAAATCGTCGCCGGCAAACGCCTCGAAGACCATCTGCGCTTTGCTGTCGCCTACTGGCATTCGTTCGCGTGGCCGGGCGGCGATCCGTTCGGCGGGCAGACCTTCGAGCGCCCCTGGTTTGGCGAGACGATGGAAAACGCCAGGCTGAAAGCCGACGTCGCCTTCGAGATGTTCTCGCTGCTCGGTGCTCCCTTCTATTGCTTCCACGATGCCGATGTCCGGCCCGAAGCGTCGACTTTCGCCGAAAGTGCTGCGCGCCTCGACGAGATCGCCGACTACTTCGCCGAAAAGCAGAAGAAAACCGGGATCAAGCTTCTGTGGGGCACGGCCAACCTGTTCTCGAACCGGCGCTTCATGTCGGGCGCGGCGACCAACCCCGACCCCGATGTGTTTGCTTACGCCGCTGCGACGGTGAAGAAATGCATAGACGTGACCAAGCGCCTGAAGGGCGAGAACTATGTGCTTTGGGGCGGCCGTGAGGGTTATGAAACCCTCCTCAACACCGATCTGAAGCGCGAGCAGGAACAGGCCGGACGCTTCCTGTCGCTGGTGGTCGACTACAAGCATCGGATCGGCTTCAAGGGCACCATCCTGATCGAGCCGAAGCCGCAGGAGCCGACCAAGCACCAGTACGATTACGATGTAGCGACCGTCTACGGCTTCCTGAAGAAGTTCGGGCTGGAGAACGAGGTCAAGGTCAATATCGAGCAGGGCCATGCCATCCTGGCCGGGCACTCTTTCGAGCATGAACTGGCACTGGCCAACGCGCTCGGCATTTTCGGTTCTATCGACATGAACCGCAACGATTATCAGTCGGGCTGGGACACCGACCAGTTCCCCAACAATGTGCCGGAGATGGCGCTGGCGTATTACCAGGTGCTTCAGGGCGGCGGCTTCAAGACCGGCGGCACCAATTTCGACGCCAAGCTGCGGCGCCAGTCGCTCGACCCGCAGGATCTGCTGATCGCCCATATCGGCGGCATGGATTGCTGCGCGCGGGGGCTGAAGGCAGCAGCCCGCATGATCGAGGACAAGGCGCTCTCCGGGCCATTGGAGGAACGCTACGCCGGCTGGAAATCGGCCGAAGGCAAGGCGATGCTTGCCGGCAAGCGTACGCTGGAAGAAATCGCCGAGCGGGTGGTCAAGAAAAAGATCGAGCCGCAGCCGAAATCCGGCCGCCAGGAACTGTTGGAGAACATTGTCAATCGGTACGTATAGGAGGCGTTCCACCGGGCGCCGGCTCATGTCGAGCCTGCGGCCCTGTTGGAAATGCCGGCGAGATTAAACATGCTGTGATTTCAGATCGATAGCCGGATATCGATCTGCCGTTGCGCTGTTAAGAAAACTTCATCCGGCCGCCTTTCAATTGCCTTTATCCGGCCTTCAATGCGCCGTGTGGGACGACCACTAATTGTCCCGCACGAGAGAGGAGGCAAATCATGGCACATCACGACAACGAATCCCGGATCAGCGCGGTCGCACCTCGCCTCGCAATCGATTCGATCGTCGATCTGCTGCTCTCGTTGCCGGATGAGAAATCGATCGAAGCCGATGCAGTCGACCGGGCCGTTGCGGGTCGCCTGCAGATGGAACTTGCGGACAGGATGCGATCGCTGATCGGCGAGGATAGCCATCGGCAGGCCGCCTGATTACGAGAGCGCCGAATGCGGCGGTGCATTGACCCGCCGTGCCGTCAAGACCATTCTTGTCTAATGATCAGCGGTGTGCTGCTGGACCTTGCCGGCGTCATCTACGATGGCGACGTGGCGATACCGGGCGCGGTCGAAGCGGTGGCGCTGCTGCGCGGTATGGGTTTGCCGTTGCGCTTTGCCAGCAACACAACCCGCTCGGCAAAGCAGACCGTTCTCGACCGCCTCCATCGACTGGGGCTGGTCGTCGCCAAGGACGAGCTTTTCACGCCGGCACAAGCTGCCTGTGCGTGGCTCATCGAGCATGGATGTTCTCCACATTTGCTGGTCCATCCGGATCTTGAACCGGATTTTCACGGGCTGCCGAAGGGCGGTAAACGCGCTGTCATCATCGGCGATGCGGGAGAGGCGCTCGACTATGTGTCGCTGAACGCGGCATTCCGCGAACTGAACGACGGCGCCGATTTCCTTGCGTTGGCGATCAACCGCACTTTCAAGGATGCCGATGGCAGGTTGAGTCTCGATGTCGGACCGTTCGTGGCGGCACTGGAATTCGCGTGCCAACGCAAAGCCACTGTTCTTGGCAAGCCGTCGCCGGATTTCTTCCGGGCCGCGCTTTCCAGCATGAACTGCCCGACCGGAGAAGCGGTTATGGTTGGCGATGACGCCGAGAGCGATGTCGCCGGGGCTCTTGGTGCGGGTCTCGCTGCCGCCTTGCAGGTACGTACCGGCAAATACCGCGCAGGCGATGAGGCGCGCTTCGACCCGCGTCCAACCGCTGTCGTTGACGATCTGAAGGGAGCGGCTGAATGGATCGTTGCGCGGAGGAACTGAGGACGGCACCGACGCGCCCATTGCTCTAGTCTACCTCCGCCGCAGGCGCACCGGAGCCTCGCCGAAAGTTTTCGAAAAAGCCCTTGAGAAAGCCGCGGCCGATGAAAAGCCGGTGCGTGCTGCGATGTCGGCCATCGCGACGCGTGTATCCAGCACCAGCCGGCGGGCCGCGTTGAGCCGCAGCCTGAGGTAATAGGCGCCGGGCGTTTCGCCGATCGACTTACGGAAGATCATCTCCAACGCGCGGGCCGTCACGCCCGTCCGTTTGGCGATCGCGGCGATCGTCAGTGGCTCGTCTACATGCGCTTCCATCAGCCGTATCGCCTGCGCCAGACGGGGGTCGTAGCCGTCGAGCCGCCCCAGCGAAACCAACGGCTGCGCGTCGGTCGCGGCGTTGGCCTGGTCGTAAATGAAGACGCTGGCGACATCGAGAGCCACGGCCATACCGAGCCGCGTGCGAATCAGATGCAGCATCAGGTCGAAGGTGGGTGAGGCGCCACCTGTGGTGAACACCGGCCCGTCGATGACGTACCGGTCGGGCCGGACATCGGCGCCAGGAAAGGCGGCGGCGAAATCTTCCATGTCTTCCCAATGGGTTGTCGCCTTGCGTCCCTCCAGCAATCCCGCCCGCCCAAGCAGCCAGGTGCCGGCCTCGACGCCACCGCAGGCGCGCGCAGCCTTGGCTACCTGCCGTATTCCCGCGGTCAGGCCAGGTGATACGTGATCGCGTGTGCCGAAGCCGCCGATAAGCACCAGTACATCGGTCTTTTCCGACGGCTCGAACCGTCCGCCTACCGCGATCGGCAGGCCGCTCGTGGTGATGGCGGGTTGTCCGTCGACGGAGACGGTCTTCCAGTCGAACATTGTTTCGCCGGCTACGCGGTTGGCGGCGCGCAACGGATCGACGGCCGATGCAACACACATCAGCGATGAACCGGACAAGACAAGCAGCGTCACCTTGACCGGGGAACGCTCCGCCAGAAAGATTGTCGGCATTTCGCTTTTCATCAATTGCACTTCGTAATTTGAGAAACAGTTTTTGCCAAGTCAGGCATGCTTCCGCCGACATGAACCGGGGAGGAACTTTCATGCCGCTTGCAATGAACCGTGAGGTCTTCATCACCTGTGCGGTGACCGGTTCCGGCGGAACCCAGGACCGTAGCCCGCATGTGCCGCGCTCGCCCAAGCAGATTGCCGATGCGGCGATAGATGCTGCAAAAGCGGGTGCTGCGATCGTGCACTGCCATGTACGCGACCCCGAAACCGGGGTGCCGCGCCGCGATGTACACCTTTACCGCGAAGTGACGGAGCGTATCCGTGATGCCGGCGTCGACATGGTGCTCAACCTGACCGCCGGCATGGGCGGCGACATGGTGTTCGGCTCTCCGGAAAGTCCGCTGCCGCTCAAGGAGAAGGGTACGGACATGGGCAGTGCGGCCAGCCGCATGGAGCATGTGCGCCAGTGCCTGCCGGAGATCTGCACACTTGACTGCGGCACCATGAATTTTGCCGAGGCCGATTACGTGATGACCAACACGCCAGGCATGCTGC
Source organism: Neomesorhizobium albiziae (assembly GCF_900114255.1). GTDB lineage: Bacteria > Pseudomonadota > Alphaproteobacteria > Rhizobiales > Rhizobiaceae > Neomesorhizobium > Neomesorhizobium albiziae. The sequence continues at coordinate 61,828 of NZ_FOSL01000007.1, forward strand.
GGGCAATGGGCGGCATGATGACGGAACTGGGCGTCAAGCCGGAGATCGAGGCGTTCGATAGTGGTCATCTGTGGTTTGCCAAGCAGTTGGTGAGCGAAGGCGTATTGAAGCCCGATGCGCTGGTGCAGCTTTGCATGGGCGTGCCGTGGGGCGCGCCGGACGACCTCAACACTTTCATGGCGATGGTCAACAACGTGCCGTCAGACTGGACATGGTCGGCTTTCTCGCTTGGCCGCAACGAGATGGCCTATGTCGCGGCGGCAGTGCTTGCCGGCGGCAATGTGCGTGTCGGACTGGAGGACAATCTCTGGCTGGACAAGGGCGTGCTGGCGACCAATGCGCAACTGGTCGAACGTGCTGTATCGATCGTCGAGAACATGGGTGCGCGGGTGCTCGGCCCGGATGAGGTGCGCAAGAAACTCAATTTGACGAAACGGGCGCCCTTGAGCGCAAAAGCGGCCTGACGGAGCCTTGCGATGACAATCAACAAAGCGGCCGCAATCGGCGGCGGGGTGATCGGCGCTGGCTGGGTCGCGCGGCTTGTGCTCAACGGCATCGACGTTGCAATTTTCGATCCTGACCCCGAGGCTTCGCGCAAGGTCGGCGAAGTGATGAAGGGCGCGCGCCGCGCCTACAAGCAGATGCTGCCGGGCGGCCTGCCGAAGGAAGGCAGAATCACCTACGCCAAAACCATCGCCGCCGCGGTAGCGGACGCCGATTTCATCCAGGAAAGCGTGCCGGAGCGGCTCGACCTGAAGCACAAGGTGCTGGCCGAGATCGACCTACATGCACCGGCCAACGCCATTGTTGGCTCCTCCACCTCCGGCATCAAGCCGACCGACATGCAGGTGGCGATGAAAAGGCATCCCGAACGGCTGGTCGTCGGGCACCCTTTCAACCCGGTCTATCTCCTGCCGCTGGTCGAGATCGTCGGCGGCGAACAGACGTTTCCGGAAGCCATCGAAGTCGCCAAGGAAATTTACGCCTCCATCGGCATGAAGCCGGTGGTGATTCGCAAGGAGATCGAGGCCTTCGTCGGCGATCGGCTTCTGGAAGCGGCTTGGCGCGAGGCGTTGTGGCTGGTGAAGGATGGCATCACAACCGTCGAGGAACTCGACGACATCATGCGCTATTCCTTCGGGCTACGCTGGGCGCAGATGGGCATGTTCCAAGTCTACCGTATCGCTGGCGGAGAGGCCGGCATGCGCCATTTCATGGCGCAGTTCGGGCCGGCCCTGAAATGGCCCTGGACCAAATTGATGGATGTGCCAGAGTTCAACGACGAACTGGTTGACCTGATCGCCACGCAGTCGGACGAGCAGGCCGGTGACCTTTCGATCCGGGAATTGGAACGGATCCGTGACGATAATCTCGTCGCCATAATGGATGTGCTGTCGAAGACCAACAAGGGCAAGGGCTGGGGCGCCGGTGCGCTCTACAAGGACTACACCAGGCAACTCGCCAAGCTGGCAGTGAAGAAGAAGAAGAAGCCGACTTCCAAGGCCGCCGAGAAGGCCAAACCGGCAAAGAAGGCAAAGCCTGCAAAGTCGAAGAAAAAAGCCGCCGGGAAGAAGAAGGGCTGAGCCATGGATTTCGGCCTTTCCGAAGAACAGCAACTGATCGTCGACACGACGCGCGCCTTTGTCGAGAACGAGCTGTACCCGCATGAAGCCGAAGTCGAGCGCAGCGGCCATCTGCGCCCCGATTTGATCGCCGAACTCAAAGCCAAGGCGATCGCCGCCGGCCTCTATGCGGCGAACATGCCGGCGGAGGTCGGCGGCGCGGGGCTCGATACCGTGACCTGGTTGCTCTACGAGAAGGAACTCGGCCGGGCCAACTATGCGCTGCACTGGACCTGTGTGGCGCGGCCATCCAACATCCTGCTCGCCGGCACGCCGGAGCAGCGTGAGAAATATCTGTTTCCGTGCATTCGGGGCGAGAAATCCGACTGCCTGGCGATGACCGAGCCGGGTGCGGGTTCCGATCTGCGCGGCATGAAGGCAAGCGCCGTTCAGGACGGCGACGACTGGGTGCTGAATGGCACCAAACATTTCATCAGCCACGCGGACATCGCCGACTTCGCCATCGTTTTCATGGCGTCGGGCGAGGAGGATTCGTCGCGCGGCAAACGCAAGAGGATCACCGCCTTCTTCGTCGACAAGGGCAGCAGGGGTTTCAACGTTCGCGACGGCTACCGCAATGTCTCGCATCGCGGTTACACCAACTCGATCCTTGAGTTCGACGACTGCCGGCTGCCCAAGGAACAAGTGCTTGGTGAGGTGCACAAAGGCTTCGAGGTGGCCAATTCGTGGCTGGGTGCGACACGCCTGCAGGTCGGCGCCACCTGCCTCGGGCGCGCCGAGCGGGCGCTCGGCCATGCCATCGAATATGCGGCGCAGCGCCAGCAGTTCGGCCAGCAGATCGGCAAATTCCAGGGCGTGTCGTTCAAGCTTGCCGACATGGCGACGGAACTGAAGGCGGCCGATCTGATGGTGTTCGAGGCCGGCTGGAAATACGACCAGGGCACCGTGACTGATCAGGACATGGCGATGGCGAAGCTGAAGGCCACGGAAGTTCTGGCATTCGTTGCCGACGAGGCAATCCAGATCCATGGCGGCATGGGGCTGATGGACGACCTGCCGCTGGAACGCATCTGGCGCGACGCGCGGGTGGAACGTATCTGGGAGGGCACCAGCGAGATCCAGCGGCATATTATTTCGCGGGCGCTGCTGCGGGCGGTGGGCGGATGAGGGCTGCTGCTGTTTTTTCGTTGTCGGGGGAGAAGGGGAAGTGTACCCCATGAGCCGCCTCGAACGCCTCCTCCGTCCGAAATCCATCGCCGTCTTCGGCGGCGTGCAGGCTGCCGCCGTCGTCAAGCAATGCCAAAAGATGGGCTTTGCAGGCGACATCTGGCCAGTGCACCCGACCAAGGATGAGGTCGCGGGCGTCCAGGCTTACCGGTCGGTTGATGATTTGCCGGCCTCACCGGATGCTTCCTTTGTCGGCGTTAACCGACATCTGACCCTTGAAATTATTGCATCGTTACGGAAACGAAACGCCGGTGGGGCCATTTGTTTCGCAGCCGGATTCCTTGAAACGGGAGCTTACGATGCCGAAGGTGAAGGACTCCAGGCCAGACTGATCGAGGCGGCGGGAGAAATGCCGATCATCGGACCGAACTGTTATGGCCTGATCAATTATGCCGATGGTGCCCTGTTGTGGCCCGACCAGCATGGCGGCCAGCGGCTCGCACCAGGTTCACGGGGTGCTGCGATCGTCACGCAGTCTTCCAACATCGCCTGCAATCTGACCATGCAGAAGCGGGGCCTGCCGGTGTCGTTCCTGATGACCGCCGGCAACCAGGCGCAGACCGGCTTGTCGGAAATGGCGCTCGGCCTGATCGAGGACGAGCGGGTCTCGTGTCTCGGCCTGCATATCGAGGGCTTCGACAGCGCCGCTGGTTTTGAGCGGCTGGCGGCGCGGGCCCGCGAACTGAAAAAGCCGATCGTCGCCATGAAGGTCGGCCGCTCGGAGCAGGCACGCCAGGCCACGATCTCGCACACCGCATCCCTTGCCGGCTCCGACGCGGCATCCGACTCGTTCCTGAAGCGACTCGGCATCGCACGGGTGAACTCGATACCGTCGTTCCTCGAAACGTTGAAACTCCTGCATGCCGGTGGGCCGCTTGCCGGCCATTCGCTGTCGTCGATGAGCTGCTCCGGCGGCGAAGCCTCCGTGATGGCCGACAGTGCGGAGGGGCGAAAGGTTCGTTTCCCCGGTTTGACCGACGAACACCGCGCGCGGGTGAAGTCGACGCTCGGGCCGTTGGTGGCAGTCACCAATCCGCTCGATTATCACACCTTCATCTGGAACAACGAACCGGCAATGACCGAGACTTTCACCGCGATGGTTTCGGGCGGCTTCGATCTCAACATGCTGGTGCTGGATTTTCCCCGCCTCGACCGCTGCTCCGACGCCGATTGGTGGCCGACGGTGGGGGCCTTCGAGGCTGCGCTGAAGACCAACGGCGCACGCGGGGCAGTGGTGGCGTCGATGCTGGAAAACCTGCCGGAAGAGCATGCGGCCGAATTATTTCGGCGCGGAATCGTTCCGTTGCATGGTATCGCCGAAGCGATGGATGCGGCGGAAGCGGCGGCGTTTGTCGGCGAGGCATGGCAGCGAGTTCTTACCTCTCCTTTGTGGGGCGGTCGCGCCGAAGGCGCTGGTTGGGGTATGAACGTCGACACCACCACTCCGGACCTGTGGCCCGACCCTTTCCTCAGCGGAGAGGATAAGCACGCTCTCTCCGAAGCCGAAGCAAAGGAGATGCTCGCCGAAGCCGGGCTGCCCGTGCCCAAGGGAGCGCGAGCTACGACCGTCGACGAGGCGGTGCGTGCCGCCGTTGCGCTCGGCTTTCCCGTTGCGCTAAAGGCGCTCGGCCTGGCGCACAAATCGGAGCATGGTGCCGTGAGGCTCAACCTGCGCGACGCACAGAGCGTGCGCGCGGCAGCGGGCGACCTCGCTGGCCTCGGCAGCGGCTTTCTTGTCGAGCGCATGGTGCAGGGCGGGGTCGCCGAACTGATCGTGGGCATCACCGCCGACCCGCTGTTCGGTCCAGTGATGACCGTCGGTAGCGGTGGTGTGCTGGTGGAACTTCTGAAGGACTGCGCCACCTTGCTTCTGCCGGCGGCGCGCGAGGATATTGAAGCCGCTTTGCGCGGCCTCAAGATGTTTCCGCTGCTTGACGGTTATCGCGGTCGCGCCAAGGCCGATCTCGATGCGGCGGTGGACGCTATTCTCGGCATCGCCGATTTCGCCCTGCGCAACGCTGGCCGGATCGAAGAACTCGATATCAACCCGCTGATCGTCTGCGGTGAGGGCATAGGCGCGTGGATAGCCGACGCACTGCTGGTCGGGACTTCCCTTCTCCCCGTAAACGGAGAGATCGCAGTTGATCGCAATGCTGCGCCGTTCCGGTCAGCGGCGAAGTAAAAGGAGGTATCCGGTGTCCGACGTCGTAAAAACCCGCCGCGAAGGCGCGGTTCTCGAAATCACGCTCGACCGGCCGAAGGCCAACGCGATCGACCTGAAGACATCGCGCCTGCTTGGCGAGACCTTTCGCGCTTTCCGCGACGATCCCGAATTGCGCGTCGCCATCGTGAAGACGGCGGGCGACAAGTTCTTTTCGGCCGGCTGGGACTTGAAGGCCGCCGCGAGCGGCGACGCGGTTGACGGTGACTACGGCGTTGGCGGTTTCGGCGGCCTGCAGGAATTGCGCGATATGAACAAGCCTGTGATCGCCTGCGTCAACGGCATGGCGGTGGGTGGCGGTTTCGAACTCGCATTGTCCTGCGACCTGATTTACGCGTCCGAGCATTCGAGCTTCGCACTGCCCGAAATCAGGGCAGGAACCCTGGCCGACGCGGCGACCGTAAAGCTGCCGAAACGCATTCCTTATCATGTCGCTATGGATCTGCTGCTGACCGGCCGCTGGATGGACGTGGCTGAGGCGCATCGCTGGGGCCTGGTCAACGAGGTGCTCTCCGCCGACAAGCTTGAGGAGCGTGTTTGGGAAATTGCCCGGCTTCTGGCCAACGGACCTCCACTGGTCTTTGCCGCGATCAAGGAAGTGGCGCGCGAGGCCGAGGCGATGACCTTCCAGGATGCGATGAACTGGATCACCAAGCGCAAATTCCGTACCGTCGACGAGCTGTATGCGTCGGAAGACGGCCAGGAGGGTTTTCGCGCGTTTGCCGAAAAACGCGAGCCGGTGTGGAAGGGGAAATGACCGACTACGCAAAACTCATCGACGCCGAGACCTGGGCGTTCATCGAGCGGACAAACTCCTACTACCCACCTGACACGATCGACTACACGATTGACCAGCAGCGCGGCATCTACGACCGCATGTGCCGGCAGTTCTTTGCCGGCTATCCCGAAGGCGTGACCGCGCAAACCGCCGCAATAAAAACGCCCTCGCATGACATCCCGATCCGAATCTACCGGGCGCTGCCGGAAGCCTCGGCCATCGTTCTTTATTTCCACGGCGGCGGCTTCATCCTCGGCGGCCTCGACAGCCATGACGATGTCTGCGCGGAACTTTGCCAGCGCAGTGGATACGAGGTGGTGTCGGTCGACTACCGCCTGGCGCCGGAGCACAAGCACCCTGCGGCTTTCGATGACGCGATGAGCGCCTTCGCCTGGGCTGCTGGCACCTACCGGCTGCCGATTCTTTTGTGCGGCGATTCAGCCGGAGGCAATCTCGCCGCCGCGGTGAGCCACGCGACACGCGGGCATGGGCGCGCTCCGGTTGGCCAGGTGCTGATCTATCCCGGCCTAGGCGGCGACCAGTCGACAGGTTCCTACGTCACCCATGCCGAAGCGCCGATGCTGACAGTGCGCGATCTCAATTTCTACAAGCAGATACGCGCCGGCGAGCGCGACGTTTCCGGGGATGTCACCTCCGCGCCGCTGGCCGACACGGACTTTTCCGACCTGCCGCCAACCGTCATCATCACCGCGCAGTGCGATCCGCTGTCGTCCGACGGTGAGGCGTACAGTTCGCGTATCTCAACTGCCGGCGGCAAAGCGTGGTGGTTCGAAGAGCCGGGCATGGTGCATGGCTATCTGAGGGCGAGGCACACGGTCGGTCGGGCTCGGGCCAGTTTTTCGCGCATCGTTGATGCGGCAAGTGCGCTCTGCAAGGGCGACTGGCCATATTGAACCGTTGCCGGTCGTGGTCGATCCGTAACGTCCTGTAGCACAATGTTAGGTGCCAGCCGGGTCGTCAGGGACGGCCCCCGATGTTAAGCCTGTTGCCGGGAGACCTTTAGACACAGCGACAGGAGACCACCATGCCCACTGTGCCCAACGCCAAAGGCGTTCTTCTCCCCTACAGCGGTTCCTCGGTCAGTCATTTTTCAGCGACGAATTCCGGCCCGCAACTTTTTGGCAGCGCCAGGAATGATTCGATGTGGGGCGATAGCCGGGTGAATGTCACCATGCATGGCGGGCTGGGCGACGACATCTACTACCTCTACTCCAGTATCAACCGGGCCTCGGAACAGGCCGGCGGCGGCATCGATACCGTCGAGACGTGGATGAGCTACACGCTGCCTGAAAATATTGAAAACCTTACGGTCACCGGCAGCGGGCGCTTTGCCATCGGAAATGCTGCCGACAACATCATTAGCGGCGGCTCCGGAAAGCAGACAATCGACGGAGGCCTTGGCGACGACATGCTGAAGGGCGGTACCGGAGCCGATACTTTCATTTTCGCGGCTGGGACCGGAAGCGACCTGATCCTGGACTTCGAGAACCATGACGCGGTTCGCCTGAACGGCTACGGATTCAGCTCGTTTGACGAAGTCCAGGCCAACATGGTTCAGACCGGAACCAACGTGCGGCTGAACCTCGGCCAGGGCGAAGAGCTGGTGTTTGCAAACGCTACCGTCAACCAGTTTGCTGCGAGCCAGTTCAAGCTCAGCCTCGACCGGTCCGCGCTCAGTTTGTCCTTTGCGGATGAGTTCGGCACGCTCAGCCTGCGCAACGGCACCAGCGGCACCTGGGATACGAATTTCTGGTGGGGCGGGGAAAACGGCAGCACGCTCAGCTCAAACGGCGAAAAGCAGTGGTATATTGACCATGAGTACGGGCCGACGAGTTCCGTCGATCCGTTCGACGTCGAAGGCGGTGTGCTGACGATCACCGCGGCGCGGGCGCCGGATGCGATCCGGCCCTATATCAACAACTACGAATACACGTCGGGGTTGCTGACTACCCAGGAGTCCTTTGCCCAGACCTACGGCTATTTCGAGATCCGCGCCGACATGCCGGACAATCACGGCGTTTGGCCGGCGTTCTGGCTGCTGCCGGCGGACGGCTCCTGGCCGCCGGAACTCGATGTGGTGGAAATGCGCGGGCAGGACCCGAACACCGTCCATGTCGCGGCGCATACGAACGAGACCGGCAGCCGCACGGTGGTCGGATCCGCGGTGAACGTGGCGGACACCGAAGGCTTCCATAACTACGGCCTTTTATGGACGGAGGACGAACTCATCTGGTACTTCGACGACGTCGAGGTGTTTCGCACCGACACGCCGGCAGACATGCACGATCCCATGTATATGCTGGTCAATCTGGCCGTTGGGGGTGCTGCCGGAACGCCCTCCGACGGGCTGGCAACGCCTGCGGAAATGCAGATCGACTATATCCGCGCCTATGAACTGAACGATGTGGGCTCAATTGCCGACGCAGGCCGCACCGCCAACACATGGGGCGACACGGGGGATTGGTTGATTTAACAGGACCTGCGGGGGCGGAACTGAAGGTCCCTGCCTACGCCAGAAACGGCTTCGCCCTCATGGTTGAAGGCACGGGGACACCCAACCGTGAGAGGATAGTCGGCGCAAGCTGGAGCTGGTCGAGCAGCACGTCTTCGCCGGGACCCTTGCCCTTGCCGAAATAATACAGCGCGAAATCCTGCATCTCGTCGGCGTGGCCGCCATGGTGGCCACGGTCTGTCTGGCCATGGTCGGCGGTGACGATCACCTCGTAGCCAGCCTTCAGCCATTGCGGCAGGAAAGCCGCCAGCATGCCGTCCATGGCGTAGCAGGCGTGATCCATCTCAATGCAGTCGTGACCATAACGATGGCCCATCGAGTCGAGCGTGCAGGTGTGCAGGATGCCGTAGTCGATTTCGTGGCGCTTGGCCAGCATGGTGAGCGTGGCGAAGAGGTCGACATCGCTCGGCGTCATCTGGTTCTTGCTGTTGTAGCCGGTCATGGTGTGGAAGCGGCCGTGCGTGATCGGCCCGCCCGGCTCGTCATATTCCATGTCTTCGACCAGGTCGAAGGGATAGCGGTTGAAGAACTCAGACCAGTAGGAATGGGTCACCGCGCCGGTCTTGCCGCCAGCTTTCGAAATCTCCGAGAAAAGATCGGGTTGTTCGACGCGAAAGCGGTTTTCATTTGAGAGGATGCCGTGCACCTGTGGCGGCGTGCCCGTGTGAATGGAAGCATAACAGCAAGCTGAGGTGGAAGGCAGCACGGAGCGCATCTTCCACACACTTGCGTCGCCCGACTGCACCCAGCCTTCCAGATTGCCCATGAGCCGGCGCCAGTTGCGCCAGGGCACACCGTCCAGCACGATGAGCAGGAGTTTGGTGTTCAAGGCCATGGTCGGATCCGCAACTGGATGATGGTTTCGGGTAAGCGCCTGCTACTGACGACAGGTGCTGCGCCTTTCGGTGATGGGTGCGACCCGGCGGCGGACAATTGCCGCCGGGTCGTTTCGATGTCGCCAATCAGGCGTTCAGCCAGCATTCGGCGAGCGCATAGCCGTCCATCTGTTCGCCGATGGGTGTCTTTGTGTAGCCACCAACCTTGTCAGAGGCGACCGCGTCGATGAACTCGTTGAAGAAGGGGACGATCAGGCCGCCTTCGTCGCGCATAATTACCGCCATATCGCGATAAATGGATTTGCGCTTGGCTTCATCGAGTTCGGAACGCGCAGTCAGGAGCATCTTGTCGAACTCCGGACGCTTGAAGCGGGTGTCGTTCCAGTCGGCGGTGGAAACGTAGCCGGTGGAATACATCTGGTCCTGCGTGGCGCGGCCGCCCCAGTAGGACAGCGAGAAAGGCTGCTTGTTCCAGACTTCCGACCAGTAGCCGTCGCCAGGCTCGCGCTTAATCTCGATCGTGATGCCGGCTTTGGCGCAGCTCTGCTGGTAGAGCTGCGCGGCATCGACGGCGCCCGGGAAGGCGACGTCCGAGGTGCGCAGCAGGATCGAGCCACTGTGGCCGGACTTCTTGTAGAGCTCGGCCGCCTTTTCCGGATCGAACGCGCGCTGTTCGACATCGTCCGGGAACAGCGGATACGCCCCATTGATCGGGAAATCATTGCCAACCGAACCGTAGCCAAACAGGATCGTCTGCAGCATCTGCTCGCGGTCCATGGCAAGCTTGAGCGCCATCCGCAGGTCGTTGTTGTCGAAGGGCGCTGTGTCGCAGAACATGTTGAATGGGTAAAAACCCTTGCCGGCCGCGTTCTCGATGCTCACGCCGGCAATGCGCTTGACGAGATCGACGACCTTTGGCTCGACGCGGTTGATCATGTGCACCTGGCCGCCCTGCAGCGCGGCGAGGCGTGCGGTCGCGTCATTGATGACGACAATCTCGACCTGGTCGGCATGGCCGGCCTTGTCGCCGCGCCAGTAGTTGGCGAAGCGCTCGCCGCCATGACGAACCCCCGGCTCGTTGACGGCGACCTTGTATGGTCCAGCACTGATGCCGGCGTTGGGATCGTCCTTGCCGCCGTTCGGTTGGATCGGAAGATGATAATCCGCCATCAGGTAGGGGAAGTCGGCGTCGGGACCGGCTAGGGTGAAGATGACCTCCTTGCCGCTCGCCTTGATGCCTTTGATGTTGCCCAGAATACCCAGCGCTCCCGACTGCGACTTCGCGTCGGCGTGGCGCTCGATGGTCGCAGCCACATCCTCGGCAGTCACTGTCTTGCCATTGTGGAACTCGATGCCGTCCCGCACCTTGAGCGTCCAGGTCTTGGCGTCGTCGGAGGCATTGAGTTCCTCGGCGATGAGATATTCCAGTTCATTCGTTGGCGTAAGGCGGACAAGATATTCGCCCCAAAGCTTGCCGAAACTGAATGTGACCTGGCTGAGATTGAGGGCAGGGTCGAGGCTGTTGGTGGATTCGCCGCCCTGCAGACCGGCTCTAAGGATGCCGCCCCTGACAGGCGATTGCGCGCGGGCAGCACTCGCAAGCAACGTGTTGGCGACAGCCGCCGATACGCCGAGCGCTGCAGCGCGGCCGAGAAAATCGCGGCGCGACAGGCGACCGGCAACAACACGACCGCTGAGATAGTCGAGTTCGTTGGACATACGTTTATTCCCCCTCTGGTGGTTTGCAGGTGCCGGTCAGACCGACGCTGGTTTGGTTCGTGGTGAGTTTAATTTCCGGCGCTTTCCATGCGGCGCGTCTTGATCGCCTTTTCCAGCCAGCCGATCTCCATTTCCGGGACGGAAGATAGAAGCAGTTCCGTGTAAGCGTCGAAGGGTGGCGTCAGTACCTGGCTCTTGGGGCCGTAACGCACGACTTCGCCGCGATACATCACCGCGATGGAATCGGCGATCGATTTGACGGTCGCCAGATCGTGGGTGATGAACAGATATGCGACTGCCTCCTCCGCCTGCAATTCGAGCAGGAGCTTCAGGATGCCGTTGGCGACCAGCGGGTCGAGCGCCGAAGTGACCTCATCGCAGATGATCAGCTTGGGCTTGGCGGCGAGCGCGCGAGCGATGCAGACGCGCTGCTTCTGGCCACCTGAAAGCTCGGCCGGATAGCGGTCGATGAATCCCTTGCCCATCTCGATCTTGTCGAGCAGTTCGGCGACGCGGTTGTCTCGCTCCTTGCCGCGCAGGCCAAAGTAGAATTCAAGTGGACGGCCGATGATCGTGCCGACGGTCTGGCGCGGGTTCATCGCCACGTCGGCCATCTGGTAGATCATCTGCAATTGCCGCAGTTCATCCTTGTTGCGCTCGGAAAGGCGGCGCGGCAGCGGCTTGCCGGCAAACTCGATGCTGCCCTGCTCGGGCGGGAGTAGGCCGGTGATGGCGCGCGCGAGTGTCGACTTGCCGGAGCCGGATTCGCCGACCACGGCCAACGTCTGGCCGGGAAAGATGTCGACCGAGACATTCTTCAGCACTTTGATCAGGCCGCCGCCGTAGGCGGCAGTGACGTTCTTCACCGCCAGGACCGTGCTTATGCCGGGCTTCTTTTCCCGGTGGTCGATGTGATGAACCGAGACCAGGGCGTTGGTGTATTGCTGGCGCGGCTCCTTGATGATCTGTCGTGTGTCGCCCCATTCCACCAGCTTGCCGTGGCGCAAGACCATGATCTCGTCGGCGACCTGCGCCACCACCGCAAGATCGTGGGTGATGTAAAGTGCGGCAACGCCGGTGTCGCTGATGGCGTCCTTGATGGCAGCCAGCACGTCGATCTGCGTGGTCACGTCGAGCGCGGTGGTGGGTTCGTCAAAGACGATCAGGTCTGGCTCGGAGCAGAGCGCCATGGCGGTCATGACGCGCTGCAACTGACCGCCGGAGACCTGGTGCGGAAACCTTTTGCCGATATTTTCCGGATCGGGAAGCCCCAGTTTCTTGAACAGGGCCACAGCACGTTTTTCGGCTTCCGCCCGCTTGGCGGTGCCATGTTCAAGGCAGGCCTCGACGACCTGGTCCATTAGCCGGTGCGCCGGGTTGAAGGCTGCCGCCGCAGACTGCGCGACATAACAGACCTCACTGCCGCGCAATTTGCGCAGGCCGTTGATGCCGTCCTTCATGATGTCGCGGCCGTTGAGGATGACCTCGCCGCCGGTAATCCTGACGCCGCCGCGGCCATAGCCCATCGATGAGAGGCCGATCGTCGACTTGCCGGCGCCGGACTCGCCGATCAGGCCGAGCACCTTGCCACGCTGGAGGGTCAGGGAAACGTCATCGACGATGGTAATTTTGCGGGGCGTTTCACCGGGCGGATAGATCTTCGCCTCGATCCTGAGGTTTCGGATGTCGAGCAGCGTGCCGCCTTCGCCGGTCGAGCGGCGGCGCGATGGTGCCTTAGCCATTGCCGCGGCCTCCCTTGAGATCGGTGGTGCGGTTGAGGATCCAGTCGGCGACCAGATTGACTGAAATCGCCAGGGCGGCGATGGCCGCGGCCGGGATCAAGGCCGCCGGAATGCCGAAGACGATGCCGTCCTTGTTTTCCTTGACCATCCCGCCCCAGTCGGCCTGCGGCGGCTGCACGCCAAGGCCGAGGAATGAAAGGGCGGAGAGGAAAAGCACGGCGTAGATGAAACGCAGGCCGAGTTCGGAGATCAGCGGCGACAGCGCGTTGGGCAAGATCTCGCGAAAGATGATCCAGCGAGTACCTTCACCGCGCAGCTTCGCCGCCTCGACGAAATCCATCACGTTGATGTCGACCGCGACGGCGCGGGAGAGGCGGTAGACGCGCGTCGAGTCGAGGATGCCCATGACCATGATCAGGGTGAACACGGTTGTAGGCAGGACCGACAGGACCACAAGGCCGAAGATCAGCGTCGGGATCGCCATAAGAAGGTCGACGAAACGCGACATGAGCATGTCGAACCAGCCGCCGACGACGGCCGCCGTGAAGCCGAGAACCGACCCCAGGATGAAGGAAATCGCGGTGGCTACGGCGGCGATGAAGATGGTGGTGCGGGCGCCGTAGATCATGCGGGAGAGCAGGTCACGGCCGAGATTGTCGGTGCCGAGCAGATAATCGGCCGACATTGGCTGCCAGACGTCGCCGACGATCTGTTCCATCGGATAGGGGGAGATCAGCGGCGCGAAAACCGCGACGAAAAGGAACAGGGCTGTAAGAATAAGGCCAATTGCTGCGCCGAGCGGAATGCGTTTCAGATCAAGCATGCGCCCTCATTTCGGATGCCTGAGGCGGGGATTGGCAATGATGCCGGCGATGTCGGCGATGATGTTGAGGCCGATATAGACTGCCGCGAAGATCAGCCCGACGGCCTGCACCACCGGCACGTCGCGCTTGGAGACATGGTCGACCAGATACTGGCCCATGCCCGGATAAACGAAGATCACCTCGACCACGACGACGCCGACGACCAGGAAGGCGAGGTTGAGCATGACGACGTTGATGATCGGCGCGATGGCATTGGGGAAGGCGTGGCGGCGGATGATCTCGATCGGCCTCAGGCCTTTCAGTTCGGCGGTCTCGATATAGGCGGACTGCATGACGTTGAGAATCGCGGCGCGGGTCATGCGCATCATATGGGCGAAGACGACGAAGGTAAGCGCCAGCGCCGGCAGCGCGATCGCCTTCATGCGGTCGATGAACGGCATCCCGTCATAGACGGTGGAGACGCTGGGAAGCCATTGCAGCTTCACGGCGATGAAATAGATCAGCAGGTAGCCGATGAAGAACTCCGGCAGCGAGGTCGAGGCGAGCGCGACGCCGGAGATCGCCTTGTCGACGACGCCGTTGCGGTAGCGCACGGCGACGAGCCCCATGGTGATCGCCAGCGGAATGGACAGGATCGCCGCCCAGAAGGCCAGGAAAAGAGTGTTCCACAGCCGGCCGCCGAGCGACGAGGCAATGTCCTGCCGGCTCGACAGCGCGGTGCCGAGATCGCCGGTGAGCACGCCGCCCAGCCATCTGAAATAGCGGACATAGGCCGGATCGTTGAGGCCGAGTTCCTCGCGCAGGTTGGCGAGCGCCTGCGGTGTTGCCGACTGGCCGAGGATTGACTGGGCGACGTCGCCCGGGAGGATCTGGGTGCCCACGAAGATGAGCACCGAGACCGCGAGAAGGAGCATGATGCCCAGCGCGATGCGCTGGGCGATGAGTTTGACGATTGGCGACGACATGAGCGCGAAGCCGATCAGGCTTCGAGCCAGCATTTGGCGAGCACGTAGCCGTTCATCAGTTCTTGATGTGGATCGTCGATCCAGCCGCCGACCTTGGCGCCCGTCGCGTCGATGAACTGGTTGAACATCGGCAGGATGAGGCCGCCTTCGTCGCGCACGATCATCGCCATGTCGCGATACATCGCCTTGCGCTTGTCGTTGTCCAGTTCGGCGCGCGCGGCCAGAAGCATCTTGTCGAAATCCGGGCGCAGGAAGCGGGTGTCGTTCCAGTCCGCCGTCGAAAGATAGGCGGTGGAATACATCTGATCCTGGGTCGAGCGGCCGCCCCAATAGGAAGTCGAGAAGGGCTGCTTGTTCCAGACTTCCGACCAGTAGCCGTCGCCCGGTTCACGCTTGACCTCGATCTGGATACCGGCCTTGGCGCAGCTCTGCTGATAGAGCTGGGCGGCATCGACGGCGCCCGGGAAGGCGACGTCCGAGGTGCGCAGGAGAACGGCGCCCTCATGCCCGGATTTCTTGTAGAGGAACTTGGCCTGGTCGGGATCGAACTTGCGCTGTTCGATATCGTCGGCGAACAGCGGATAGGAGGCATTGATCGGGAAATCGTTGCCGAGCGAGCCGTAGCCCCTTAGCACCTTGTCAAGCATCTCCTCGCGGTCCATCGCCAGCTTCAGCGCCATGCGAAGATCGTTGTTGTCGAATGGCGCGGTGTTGCAATGCATGATGAAGACGTAGTGGCCGGGGCCGGAGTGATTGCGGATGGTGACGCCGGGCACGCGCTTGATGAGGTCGACGATCTTCGGCTCGACGCGGTTGATCACGTGGACCTGGCCGCCCTGCAAAGCTGAGGTGCGGGCAGTCGCATCGTTAATGACGATGATCTCGACCTGATCCGCATGGCCCATCTTGTCGGCCTGCCAATAATTGGCGAAGCGCTCGCCGCCATGGCGCACGCCCGGCTCGTTCACGGAGATCTTGTACGGGCCAGCCGAAATGCCTGCATCCGCACCGTCCTTGCCGCCATTGGGCTGCACGATCAGGTGGTAGTCGGAGAGCAGGTATGGAAGATCGGCGTTCGGCTCCTTGAGCGTGAGCACCACTTCCTTGCCGTTGACCTTGATGGTTTCAATGCCCTTCATGTAGCCGAGGGCGCCGGATTTGGACTTCTCGTCCGAATGGCGTTCGAGTGTTGCAGCGACGTCTTCGGCGGTCGCCGTCTTGCCGTTGTGGAATTCGATGCCGTCGCGGATTTTCAGCGTCCACACCTTGGCATCGTCGGAGGAGCCGATCTCCTCGGCGATGCGATATTCCAGCGCGCCTTCGGGCGACAACTCGACGATCATTTCGCCCCACATCTTGCCGAAGGCGAACGGCACCTGGGTCATGAACAGTGCCGGGTCCAGAGAGTTGGTGGATTCGCCACCGACCAGTCCGGCCTTGAGGACGCCGCCCTTGACCGGTCCGGCGGCACGGGCGGCGCTTCCAAGCAGCGAATTGGCAAAGGTCGCCGTGACGCCGAGAGCGGCGGCGCGGCCCAGAAAATCACGCCGGCTGAGCTTGCCGGCGGCAACACGATGGCTCAGGAATTCCAGTTCATTCGACATGCGATGTTCCTCACTCCTTTGGTGCCGCCCTTCGGCATCTTTTACGTTATTTGTATCAGGAATATTGAACGTAAGGGAAACCATGCGGCAAGGCCGAATGCGACATTACGTGGCGTAATTTGCATGCCGCATTTGGACCAATCGGCGAGCCGTCAAATATGGTCGCGCGCGATGATTTCCTCGAAATTGCGCTGGAAGACGACCGTATCGCCTTCGAAGGCGACGATCCTGCCCGTCAAATGGAAATTTTGCGCGTCGGATCGCATTTTCGCGAAAGTTTCGGTCCTCACCGACCATTCATTTCGCGACAAGGTTTGCGTCCAGTGTGTTTCGCCCTCGGCGGAGAGCGGGTCGGCGGGGTCGATCCTCCAGACTTCCCGCGCAATGCCGCCATTGACGAGGCCGTGGTCGCTGTCACGCACTTCGCCGAAGTCGTCGACGATGCTCAGCATCACAGATCCGGTTGCCGGATCGCGATCGACGCTGCGGCTGTTGGAGCTTTCGCGAAGTGTCTCCACCTTCCAGGGCGCGGCGCCTTCCGGTTCGGGAAACGACACGTCGTCGACGATGCCAGGCGCGCGGATCGGCAGTTCGACCATGCCTGCGGACAGTGTCAGCGTGACCGGTTCGGGCGACGGCCAGACCAGCGGCCAATAGGTTGAAGAGACGGCCACACGCAGGCTGTGGCCGGCAGCGACGCGGTATGCGATGTCGTCGAGTTTCAGCACGATGTCCATCGTCTTTCCGGGCACCACCTCCTGTGGGAGTTCGTGGCTGTCGCGGTGGCAGAGATTGAGCACCCCGTAGCTGATGCGTGTCGAGGCACCGTCCGGCTGCACGTCGCAGAGCCTGACGGCGACCATGGCGCGCCGACGGTCGGCCGCGAGTTTCAGCCGGATGACCGGCGACCCCACGATATCGAGCGGGCCTTCCAGCGGTTGGGAATCGAAACGCGCCGACCTTTCGTCATCGATGCGCTGGTCGCCGGGCAGTTCCGGGCCCAGCCAGATCGCGCAATATTCACCGCTCGCCATGCCGCAGTCCTGCGGCGAGGCGATATGTGTTGCCGACAGGGCCACCGGTCCTTTCGCCAGCACACCGTCATTGCCAAGATGCAGGCGCGACACAGAAATATCGGGCGAGCCCCACCCTTCGGTGGCGATCCAGCGGCCCGGGCGCTCCTCGTACCAATCTCGCGGCGGCACCGAATCCATGACGTAGACACGCATCGCGGGTTCGGCGTCGACGCCGGTATCGACGCCTTTCAGCCAGCGGTCCCACCAACGCAGCGCCTCCTGCAGAAAGCCGATGGCCGGGTTGGGCACGGCGAAATGCGGGTATTTGTGGATCCACGGGCCAATGATGCCTTTCGCCGGCGCCTGGATATTATCGACGATACGGGCGACCGCATTCTTGTAGGCATCGCCCCAGCCGCCCACGGCGAGGGTGGCGGCCTTGATCGCTGAAAAATCTTCGCAGACCGAACCGCGTTTCCAATAGACGTCACGGCGCTGGTGCTTCAGCCAGACGGCGGGCAGGAAGGGTTCGTGTTCAAGCCGGTCGAACCACATATCGCGCCATCTGTTGTCGCCCGCCAAAGCCGGGTCCGGCGGCCGGGACGAATAAGAGAGCATCGTGGCGCCCCAGCCCATGTTTTCGTTGAGCAGCAACCCGCCCTTGTAGTGGATGTCGTCGGCATAACGGTCGTCCGTGGAACACAGCGTAATTATCGCCTTGAGTGCTGGCGGCTGTTTCGCGGCGACTTGCAGCGCATTGAAACCACCCCAGGAAATGCCCATCATGCCCACTGTGCCGGAACACCAGGGTTGCGCCGTGGCCCAGGCGATGACGTCGCAGGCATCCTGCAGTTCCTGCTCGCTGTACTCGTCCTCCATGATGCCTTCGGAATCGCCATTGCCGCGCATGTCGACGCGGATCGACGCATAGCCGTGGCCGGCGAAATATGGGTGAGTGAGGCAATCGCGCGCCGTGGTGCCGTCGCGCTTGCGGTAGGGCAAGTGCTCAAGGATCGCCGGCACCGGATTTCTATCGGCATCCTCGGGCATCCATATGCGTGCCGAGAGACGGCACCCGTCGGGCATGACGATGCCGATATCCGGGAATTCAACGACTTTTCGGGGGAAATCGGTGACGGTTTTCAAGCGGCATGCTCCACCGTCAAAGTGGCGCATATGGCGTCGACGGATGCAAGCCGGACCGGCGACGGCCAATGTCGCCGATGCGACTTCATGAGCGCATACTGCGTCCGTTGAAAAGACCTCTTTAGAGTGCTATTTAAGGTGCCGTGAAAGGATCTCCCATGACTCATACGATTCTCGCGGAAATCACCGCCAGCGTATCCGAATTGAAGAAAAACCCCATGGGCACGGTCGCTGCCGGCGACGGTTTCCCTGTCGCGATCCTAAACCGTAACGAGCCTGCGTTTTATTGTGTGCCCGCCAAAGCCTTCGAAGCGATGATGGACAGGCTTGAGGACATCGAACTCAACGCGATCGCCGACGCCCGAAAAGATGAGGAACGCATAAAAGTCGACCTCGATGAAATATGAGGTCGAGTTCCTTACCTCTGCCTTGAAGGAATGGAAAAAGCTCGACACCAACACGCGCGATCAGTTTCGCAAGAAGCTGAAGGAGCGGTGCGGGAGTCCGCGAGTACCTTCAGCGAAGCTCCGGGACTCCAAGGATCGTTACAAGATCAAGCTGCGCAGCGCCGGATACCGCCTGGTTTACGAGGTGATCGACGACAAACTGGTCGTGTTGGTGATTGCCGTCGGTAAGCGCGATCGCTTCGACATTTACGAGAAAGCGAAATCGCGCTGACGTGCGTTTCAATTCAGCGGGATGTCGTTCTCGGCCTTGCTGTCCTGATATTCACCCGACAGTTCGTCGTAGCGGGCCGCTATCGCTGAAGCGCGGGCTTCCAGCCTTTCGCGTTCGGCCTGCGGCAGCTCGCGCACCAGCTTTCGCAGCGAATAGCTTTTCCAGTAGGCGTTTTCGGCATTGTAGCCTCCCGGATCGAGGGTGAAGACCTCTTTCAGGATCTTCAGGTCGTGCGGGATGGCGAATGAGTCGCGCGAATCCTCGTGGCTGAAGAGATAGTAGAAATTGTCGAAGCCGGTCCAGGTGATCGCGGACAGGCAGAGCGAGCAGGGCTCGTGCGTGGACACGAAGATGCAGTCCCTGGTGTCCGGGCGGTCTGCCTTTGGCATCTCGTAAAACCGCTTCAGGCAATGGACCTCACCGTGCCAGAGTGGGTTCTCCATCTCGTTGTTGGTTTCGGCCAGCACGAGCGAACGGTCATCCTTCCTCAGGATGGCGGCGCCGAACAGCTTGTTGCCTCGGGCCACGCCATCGGCGGTCTTCGGTACGATGTCGTCTTCGATAACGTCGAACAGGCGGTCGATAAGCGAAATATCAGGCATGGTCAGACGGTTTCCGGCAGGTGGATTTCGTAAGGATGCGAAAAATAGAATTCTTCGAGATTGGAGCCGTCGCCGCCGCGGTCGACGACGAGGAAGTCCTGCGGCCCGCCGATTGGAGTCAGGACACCATGCCATAGGTTGCGGGGGTAGTTCACGCCTTGGCCGGGGCGGGTCAGAAAAGCATGCGGGGCGCCCGGACCGTCCTTATCATCAGGGCAGACGACGATGAGGAAAGGCCGCGGCGACAGCGGGATGAAAGCCTGGCTGCCCAGCGGATGGCGCTCGACCATCGAGAGCTGCAGCGGGAAGCTGTAGGGCGTGCCTTTGAAGATGTTGATGATGACGCTTCCGTTCGGCCCGCCGGCCTCCGCCGTGGCCAGCGCATGGTAGCGTTCGCACCGGCCGTTGTTGATCGGATAATGGTGCGCACCTTCGGTTTCGATGACCTCGCCGAACCGGGCGAAGGCCTCGCGGGTGAGTGGCTGTGCTTTGATGATACGGTCCACGCGCAAATCCATCCTACCCGCTAGCCCCTTGTGAATGGCGTACCGAGCTTCATGTGCCGGTTGACGTCCTTGTAGAGAAGGTAGCGGAAATTGCCGGGGCCGCCGGCATAACAGGCCTGCGGACAGAAGGCGCGCAGCCACATGTAGTCGCCAGCCTGAACCTCCACCCAGTCCTGGTTGAGGCGGTACACCGCCTTGCCCTCCAGCACGTAGAGCCCGTGTTCCATCACATGCGTCTCGGGGAAGGGGATGACGCCGCCGGGGCCGATGGTGACGATAGTGACGTGCATGTCGTGGCGCAGGTCCGCCGGGTCGACGAAGCGGGTCGTGGCCCATTTGCCATCGGTGTCCGGCATCTCGGTCGGGGCGATGTCGTTCTCGTTGGCGAAGATCGGCGCCGGCGCCTCGATGCCTTCGACGAACTCATAGGCCTTGCGCACCCAGTGGAAGCGGGCTGTGCTGCCGCTTTCGTTGCGCAGGCTCCATTTGGCCGCCGGCGGCAGGAAGGCATAGCCACCCGGCTTCATCACATGGCTCTTGCCGTCGAGGCGCACGGTGATCTCGCCCTCGACCACGAACAGCACGCCCTCCGCTCCGGCATCCGGCTCCGGCCGGTCGCTGCCGCCGCCCGGCTGCACTTCCATGACGTATTGCGAGAAGGTCTCGGCAAAGCCGGACAGCGGCCGGGCGATGATCCACAGCCGCGTCTTGTCCCAGAAGGGCAGGTACGACGCGACGATATCGCTGAATTCGCGCCTGGGGATCACCGCATAGGCTTCCGTGAATACGGCGCGGTCTGTGATCAGGTCGGTCTGCGGCGGCAATCCGCCCTTCGGCGCGTAATAGGTGCGGTCGGTCATCTTCATCATATCCATCGGTTCAGACCTATGCGGGCAAGATTTCTTTCAGGCGCAGAAGCGCGATGCGCTCCACTTGCCGGCAGGCGGTGTCGAACTCGGTGCGGCGATCGTTGCCGATGCGGCTTTCGAAGGCGGCGAGTATCTCGTCCTTGCTCTTGCCTTTCACCGCGATGATGAAGGGGAAGCCGAAGGTGGTGACATAGGCCGCGTTGAGTTTCGAGAACAGTTCGCGTTCGTTGTCGGTCAAGGCATCGAGGCCGGCGGAAGCCTGTTCCTTTGTCGATTCTTCGGTCAGCCGCCTGGCTTGGGCCAGCTTGCCAGCGAGGTCGGGGTGGGCGGTGAGCACGCCCAGCCGTTCCTTTTCGCTGGCTGAGCGGAAAACGCGGCAAAGCGCATTGTGCAGGCCGCCGGCGGTATCATGCGCAGGGCCGAGTTCCAACCTGAAGGCACGTTCGGCGATCCATGGCGAATGTTCGAAGATGCTGCCGAACCGCTCCACGAACTCCGGTTCAGCCAGGCGTGAGGGACGCAATGCCCGCGCTTGGTAGGGATGCTGCGCACGCCAGTGTTCGGCAATGTCGATGCGACGGGCGAGCCAGACCTGGTCGTGCGACTTCACGTAGTCGATGAAGCGCTGCAGGGCTGCGGCGCGGCCAGGCCGGCCTATCAGCCGGCAGTGCAGGCCTATGCTCATCATGCCCTGCCGCCCGGCCTGGCCCTCGGCATAGAGCGTATCGAACGCATCCTTCAGATAGGCGAAGAACTGGTCGCCTGAGTTGAAGCCCTGCGGTGTGGCGAAACGCATGTCGTTGGCATCAAGCGTGTAGGGGATGATCAGCTGCGGCGGGATGGCGTTGCCATGGCCGTCGTGATCGAGCCAATAGGGCAGGTCGTCGTCATAGGTATCCGAAATGTAGGCGAAACCACCTTCCTCGGCGACAAGACGAACGGTGTTGACCGACGTGCGGCCCGTGTACCACCCGGTCGGACGCTCGCCGGTCACTTGCGCGTGGAGCGCGATCGCCTCCTCGACGTGGCGGCGCTCGTCTTCGGCGGCGTAGTCGCGGTAATCGATCCATTTCAGGCCATGGGAGGCGATTTCCCAGCCGGCCTGCTGCATGGCGGTTACCTGATCCGGCGAGCGAGCGAGCGCTGTGGCGACTCCGTAGACGGTGACCGGGACTTCTGCTGCGGTGAACATGCGATGGAGCCGCCAGAAGCCGGCGCGGGCGCCGTATTCGTAGATAGATTCCATGTTCCAGTGGCGAAGTCCTTGCCAGGGCGCGGCGCCGACGATCTCGGACAGGAACGCTTCGGAGGCCGCATCGCCGTGAAGGACACAGTTTTCACCGCCCTCCTCGTAGTTGACGACGAACTGCACGCACACTTTTGCGCCATCTGGCCATTTCGGGTCCGGCGGATTGGCGCCGTAGCCACGCATGTCGCGTTGGTATCGCATATCCCTCAACCTGCATGCTCCCGATTGCTTGCATAAGATTATCGGAAGGGGTCGGCCAACATTCCCCCCAAAATTTTTGAAAGTCTTTTTGTGGCCCTCTGCTTCACCGGGACTTATGCATGGCATTTAATTGGCGCACAATTGATCGTTCGTGTTCGGATGCAGGGAGGCAGAATGTCGAAGACTGATAGCGGGCGGCTGACGACCCACGTTCTGGATACCGCTTCCGGAAAGCCGGCTGCCGGGCTGTCGATCTCGCTTTTCCGTATAGAGGACGACGCCCGCACACACCTCAAGACCGTATGGACCAACGCCGACGGACGTTGCGATCAGCCACTGTTGCAAGGCGACGAATTTGTCACCGGCGACTACGAACTGCTGTTCCAGGCGGGCGACTATTTGCGGGCGCAAGGAGCGAAGCTGCCGCGGCCTGCGTTCCTTGACATCGTGCCGATCCGCTTCGGCATGGCCGAGCGGGTACATTACCACGTGCCGCTGCTCATCTCGCCCTACGGCTATTCGACTTATCGGGGAAGCTGAGCCATGGCGATCAAGACCCGCACCGAAATCCGCTTCCTGCTTAACAGCGAGACTGTGACGCTGAAGGACGTGGCTCCCGATGAAACGCTGCTCGACTATCTCAGGCTCCGCCGCTCGCTGCGGGGTTCCAAGGAAGGCTGCGCGGAAGGCGATTGCGGCGCCTGCACGGTGCTGGTCGGCCGGTTGAGCGACGGCAAGCTCGTGTATGAAAGCGTCAATGCCTGCATCCGATTCATGGGTTCGCTCGACGGCCTGCATGTGGTGACGATCGAGCACCTGGGCGGCGAGGGCGGGAACCTGCATCCGGTGCAGCAGGCGATGGTCGATTTCCATGGTTCGCAATGCGGCTTCTGCACACCCGGCTTCGTGATGTCGCTCTATGGCTTGTGGATGAGGAGTCCGGAGCCGGGGGACGCAGCCATTGAAAAGGCGCTGCAGGGCAATCTTTGCCGCTGTACCGGCTACGAGGCGATCGTTCGCGCCGCAAAGGCTATCTCCAGCTATGGCAAGGCGGCAAAGGACCCGCTGGCCGCGGAACGCTCCAGGGTTGCCGCCAGATTGCAGGAGTGGCGCGACGGCTCGCGCGTCGAGATCGGCATCGGCGATGCACGGTTTGCCATTCCGGGAAACGTCGACGATTTCGCTACGATCCTGGAGGCTGCGCCGAAAGCCACCGTGGTCGCCGGCTCGACCGATGTCGGGCTGTGGGTGACGAAACATATGAGGGAGATCTCGCCCGCCATCTTCATCGGCAATCTCGACGGGCTGCAGACAATTTCGGAAAAGGATGGCGTCATCAGCATCGGTGCCGGCGTCACTTATACCGACGCGTTCGAGCTGCTGTCGAAGCGCATCCCGGCATTCGGCCCGCTGATCGACCGCATCGGCGGCGAGCAGGTACGCAACATGGGCACGATCGGCGGCAACATCGCCAATGGTTCGCCGATCGGCGACATGCCGCCGCCGCTGATTGCGCTTGGCGCGACGCTGACGCTGCGCAAAGGCCGGAAACGCAGGACGATTCCACTGGAAAAATTCTTCGTCGCCTACGGCAAGCAGGACCGGCTGCCGGGCGAATTCGTCGAGGCAGTGCACGTGCCTGT
The DNA here is from genome assembly GCF_900114255.1 of Neomesorhizobium albiziae. Classification (GTDB taxonomy): domain Bacteria; phylum Pseudomonadota; class Alphaproteobacteria; order Rhizobiales; family Rhizobiaceae; genus Neomesorhizobium; species Neomesorhizobium albiziae. The sequence goes on from NZ_FOSL01000007.1 coordinate 85,770, forward strand.
GCCGGCCAAATCAGCCAAATTCGCGATCTACAAGATCACCAAGCGGCGCGACGAGGACATCACCGCTGCACTCGGCGCGTTTTATCTGACGCTCGCGAGGAATGGCATGGTGGAAAATATCCGTATCGCCTATGGCGGCATGGCGGCAACGCCGAAGCGTGCGACAGCGGTGGAAAGGGCCCTGACTGGCAAACCATGGTCGGCTGCGACGGTCGAGGCCGCGCTCAGGGCCTACGCCGCCGATTTCACGCCGCTGACCGATATGCGGGCTTCCGCCGAATACCGGGCCTTGGCGGCGCGCAACCTGCTCAGGCGGTTCTTCGTCGAAACGCAAGGGGGCAAGGCGCCGCTCCAGGTTTCGCGGACAGAGGCGGCGTGAGGCAGAGATGAACAATCATTCTTCGATCGACCTCAAAGCGGCGCGGATCAAGGGCGGCGTCGCCACCGACCAGCGGCACGATTCCGCGCACAAGCATGTTACCGGGCAGGCGGTCTATATCGACGACATGCCGGAGCCGGCGGGCACGCTGCATGGCTGCCTCGGTCTATCGACAGTGGCGCACGGCACCATCCGTGAGATCGACGTTTCGGCCGTGCGCAGCGCTCCCGGTGTGGTCGACGTGCTGCTCGCCAGCGACGTGCCGGGCGAGAACGACATCTCTCCAACCGGGCGCCATGACGAGCCGGTGCTTGCCGATGGCAAGGTGCAGTTTTATGGCCAGCCGATTTTCTGTGTGATCGCCGAGACGCGAGAAGCGGCGCGCCGGGCGACACGGCATGCCAAGATCAGCTACACCGAATTGCCGGCGATCATCGATATTGGCGAGCTTGATCCGGTCAGTTCGAAGCTGGTGACGCCGCCGCTGACGTTGAAGCGGGGCGACGCCAAGGCGGCAATCGCCGACGCACCGCGGCGTCTCAAGGGCCAGATGCGGGTCGGCGGGCAGGAGCACTTTTATCTCGAGGGCCATATCGCGATGGCAATTCCTGGCGAGGACCAGGATGTCACCATCTATTGCTCGACGCAGCACCCGAGTGAGGTACAGCACATGGTCGGCCATGCGCTCGGCGTTCCTTCGCATGCGGTGATGGTGGAGATCCGTCGCATGGGCGGCGGCTTCGGCGGCAAGGAAACCCAGGGCAATCAGTTTGCCGCGCTGGCGGCGATCGCCGCCAAGAAACACCACCGCGCGGTGAAGATCCGGCCGGACCGCGACGACGACATGATCGCCACCGGCAAGCGGCACGATTTCCTGATCGACTACGAGGTCGGTTTCGACGACGAAGGCAGGATTCTGGGCGTCGACTTCATGTTCGCGGCGCGCTGCGGTTTTTCGGCCGATCTGTCCGGCCCGGTCACCGATCGCGCGCTGTTCCATTGCGACAACACCTATTTTTACCCCAATGTTCTGGCGCGTTCGGCGCCGCTCTACACCAACACGGTGTCGAACACCGCCTTCCGTGGCTTCGGCGGCCCGCAAGGCATGGTCGGCGCCGAGCGGGTCATAGAGGAAGTCGCCTTCGCCGTTGGCAAAGACCCGCTGGAAATCCGCAAGCTGAATTTTTACGGCCCAAATGGCGACAAGAATGGCGACCGCAACGTAACGCCCTACCACCAGACGGTGGAGGACAACATCATCCACCGCGTCATCGCCGAGCTGGAGGAGAGCTGCGACTATGCAAGGAGGCGGCGCACCATCGACGCCTTCAACGCCAACAGCGACATCATCAAGCGTGGCCTTGCACTGACGCCGGTCAAGTTCGGCATTTCCTTCACCGCCACGCATTACAACCAGGCCGGCGCGCTGGTGCATGTCTACACCGACGGTTCGGTGCACCTTAATCACGGCGGCACCGAGATGGGTCAGGGGCTGAACACCAAGGTCGCGCAGGTGGTGGCCGAGGAATTCCAGATCGATCTCGATCAGGTGAAGATCACCGCGACGACCACCGGCAAGGTGCCGAACACATCGGCGACGGCCGCATCGTCAGGCACCGATCTCAACGGCATGGCGGCGCAGAACGGCGCCCGGCAGATCAAGGACAGGCTGATCGATTTCGCAGCCAAAAAGTACCAGGTGCCGCACGACCAGATCGTGTTCCTGCCCAACCGGGTGCGCGTCGGTAACCAGGAGATCGCCTTCGCCGACCTGATCAAGCAGGCCTATATGGCCCGTATCCAGCTTTCGGCAGCAGGCTTCTACAAGACCCCCAAAATCCACTGGAACAGGGACAAGGGCGAAGGCCGACCGTTCTATTATTTTGCTTACGGCGCGTCTTGCTCGGAAGTATCGATCGACACGCTGACCGGCGAATATGTGGTCGAGCGCACCGACATATTGCACGAAACCGGACGCTCGCTGAACCGCGCCATCGACCTCGGCCAGATCGAAGGCGGTTTCATCCAGGGTATGGGCTGGCTGACAACGGAGGAATTGTGGTGGGACGACAAGGGACGCCTGCGCACCCATGCGCCGTCGACCTACAAGATCCCGCTGGCTTCCGACCGCCCGAAAATCTTCAATGTGGTGCTGGCCGACTGGCCGGAAGCGCATGAGCCGACGATACATCGCTCCAAGGCCGTCGGCGAGCCGCCTTTCCCGCTTGGCATGTCGGTGCTGCATGCGCTGTCCGATGCGGTGGCGAGTGTGGCCAACCACAAGATCTGCCCGCGCCTCGACGCGCCGGCAACGCCAGAGCGGGTGCTGATGGCCGTGGAGAGGCTGAAGGCGGAAGCGCGCCGCCGCGCCTGAAACGGCCGCAAAACGGGAAAATCGAGACGGAAACTGCTATATTCCCAGGCGGGAATGCGACCATGACCTCAAAACTGCAAAACCTCCGGACCTTTTTAGCCGCGCACGGCCCCGTTGCGCTGGTCGAGGTCGCGGGAACAAAGGGCTCCACGCCGCGCGAAAAAGGCGCGTGGATGCTTGTGTCGCCCTCGGCGATCCATGGCACCATCGGAGGCGGCCAGCTCGAATACATGGCAATCGACAAAGCCAGGCAGATGCTGGGCACATCGCCTCGCTCGAGCGGGAAGGGCGCCCGCGCCACCATCGATGTCCACGAGGTCTGCGCCACGCTCGACGTGCCGCTCGGACCAGAAATCGGCCAGTGTTGCGGCGGCCGTGTCGAGGTGCTGATCCAACTGGCCGACGAGAAAATCCTCGCCAAACTGGTTGCCGTTGCGGAATCGGAAGAAGGGAAGTCGCCGCATATCTACATCTTCGGCGGCGGCCATGTCGGCAAGGCCCTGGCCGAGGCGTTGTCGCTGCTGCCAGTCCGCGCCGTCGTGATCGAGACGCGGGAAGATGAACTGGAAGGTATTGCTGAGGCTGTCGAAACGCGGCTGACCCCGTTGCCCGAGGAAGTGGTGCGGGAGGCGCCAGCCGGCTCTGCTTTTGCAGTGCTCACCCATGATCACGCGCTCGATTTCCTTATCGTGGCGGAAGCGTTGAAGCGGGGCGATACGGCCTATGTCGGCATGATCGGTTCGCAGACCAAGAAGGCGACGTTCAAGAGCTGGTTCCTGAAGACCGCGGGCGGCACCGAGCAGGAATTTTCACGTCTCGTTTCGCCGATCGGCGGTGACGCGGTAAAGGACAAGCGGCCGCAAGTGATCGCCGCCCTTGCTGCAGCCGAGATGATGACGGCGCTGGTTCTCCACGCCGCGGCAAAGCCCGCGGCGCGGAGCCATCGGGAAGAGAGCCGCGCCGCGAACTGATCCGTGCCCCCTGCAACCATTTAGGTGCGAAGGTTGCCGGCGAAAGGCGCTGCGTCAAATTTGCACTGCCTGAAACCTACCGTCCGGCCAGCAGATCCTTGATCAGCCGCTGGCAGCGCTCCGCCATGAAATCGAGCAGCAGCCGGACCTTCGGATCCTGGAACTTCTTGTGCGGGTATACCGCGGCAAACTGCACCGGTGTTGGCGGGGTGGCGGGAAGGATGACCTTCAGGCGCTGGTCGCGAATGAACGGCTCGACCTCGAAACGCGGCTTGTTGATGATGCCGCGGCCGGCGAGCGCCCAGCCGGTGAGGACATCGCCGTCGTCGCTGTCGAACGGTCCGTGAACTTCGAACTTCATCGGGCCGGCAGGCGTGTTGAGGGTCCAGTAAAATTCCTTCGACCCGGGGAAGCGCAGCATCAGGCAATCGTGCTTCTTTGAAATCAGGTCGTTCGGATCGGCCGGTTCTCCGCGCGCTTCCAGATATTTCGGCGAAGCGACCAGCACCCGCTCGCATTCCATGATGCCACGCATGCGCAGGCTGGAATCCTCCAGCAGGCCGAGCCTGAAGGCGACATCGATGCCCTCCTTCATGATATCGACATTGTGGTCGGAAAGCCGCAGCCTGACTTCTATGTCGGGGTACTTGTCGTGGAAATCCGGGATGCCGGAGGCGATCAGCCGGCGACCGAGGCCAAGCGGCGCGGTGACGCGGATCGAACCGCGCGGCTGGCCGGACAGCGCGCTGACCGCGGCTTCGGCCTCGACGATTGCCTCCAGCACCTGCTTGGCGCCGGCGTAGAAAACCGTCCCTTGCTCGGTCGGCATCAACTGCCTGGTGGTGCGGTTGAACAGGCGCACGCCGAGGTGCTTTTCCAGTTCCTTGATGCGATTTGAAGCGACTGCCGGCGAAATGCGCATGTCGCGGCCGGCGGCTGAAAGGTTGCCGAGTTCGACGACGCGGACGAAGACGGCGATGTTGTCGAGATAAGCCATGCGTACCCGGGGTTGCGTAGGCGGCGTTCAGCCAGGATGATGGGCCAGTATTTTCCATTTTTTTTTGAAAGTCATCGTGCACGTCTCCTCTTTCCGTTCAGGCTGCAAACCGCAACAATCGAAACCCGCATTCAAGCGCCGGTCGGGACGGAGGCAGCCATGAACGATTTTGCGATTTTCTGGGATTGGCTAAGCTTCGGCGTACGCTGGTTGCACGTCATTACCGGAATCGCCTGGATCGGCTCATCCTTCTATTTCGTGGCGCTTGACCTCGGCCTGCGCCAGCGTCCCGGCCTGCCTGCCGGCGCCCATGGCGAGGAATGGCAGGTGCATGGCGGCGGTTTCTACCACATCCAGAAATATCTGGTGGCGCCGGCTGAAATGCCTGAGCACCTGACCTGGTTCAAATGGGAATCCTACGCTACCTGGATGAGCGGCTTCGCGCTGCTCGCCATCGTCTATTACGCCGGCGCCGACCTCTACCTGATCGATCCGAATGTGCTCGACGTTTCGGCGCCCGTGGCGATCCTGATTTCGCTGGCCTCGCTTGGCCTTGGCTGGCTGATCTACGACCTGTTGTGCAAATCGCCGCTCGGCAACAACGATACCCTGCTGATGCTGGTGCTCTACGCCATCGTGGTGTTCATGGCCTGGGGATACACGCAGCTTTTCACCGGCCGCGCCGCGTTCCTGCACCTTGGCGCCTTCACCGCCACCATCATGTCGGCGAACGTGTTCCTGGTCATCATTCCCAACCAGAAGATCGTCGTGGCCGACCTCATCGCCGGCCGCAAGCCGGACCCGAAATACGGCAAGATCGCCAAGACGCGCTCGCTGCACAACAACTACCTGACGCTGCCGGTGCTGTTCCTGATGCTGTCGAACCACTATCCACTGGCGTTCGGCACCCAGTTCAACTGGGTGATCGCGTCGCTGGTGTTCATGATCGGTGTGCTGATCCGGCACTATTTCAACACCATGCATGCCCGCAAAGGCAATCCAACCTGGACATGGCTGGCCGCCGGCATCCTGTTCATCGTCATCATGTGGTTGTCGACCGTGCCGAAAATATTGACCGGCGAACCGAAGGTATCGGCCGCGAACGGGGCGTTTATCGCCTCGACGCATTTTCCGGCCGTGCGCGACACCGTGCTTGGCCGCTGCGCGATGTGCCATGCCGCCGAGCCCGGCTGGGAGGGCATCCGTCAGGCTCCCAAGGGAGTGATCCTGGAGACCGACGCGGCGATTGCCGAACATGCGCGCGAAATCTACCTGCAAGCCGGGCGCAGCCATGCCATGCCGCCCGGCAACGTGACTGGTGTGACGCCGGAAGAACGGCAACTGCTTGCCACCTGGTTTGAAGAAGCGCGGAAATAGGCCGGAGCAGACAAATGACCGATACTTTGCTCAGGGGCCGGACTCTGACCTTTCTGCGCTGGCCCGACGGCGTCGACGACCATGCCTCCTATACCTATGAAGAAGATGGCGGGCTGCTGATCCGCGACGGCCGCATCATCGCGGCAGGCGCCTACGCCGACGTGGCGCGGCAAGCCGGCGAAAGTGTCCAAAAAGTCGACCATCGGCCGCATCTGCTGCTGCCGGGCTTCATCGATGCGCATGTGCATTTTCCGCAGATGCAGGTGATCGCCTCCTACGGCGCCGAGCTGCTCGACTGGCTGAACACCTATACGTTTCCGGAAGAGACGAAATTTGCCAACACACAGCATGGCCGGCGCATCGCCAGGCTATTCCTCGACGAGATGGTGCGGCACGGCACAACCACCGTGGCGGCCTATTGTTCGGTGCACAAGGAGTCGGCCGAGGCATTCTTCGCCGAATCGCACGACCGCAACATGCTCAACATCGCCGGCAAGGTTATGATGGACCGCAACGCCCCCGACGGCGTTCTCGATACGCCGCAGTCGGGCTATGACGACACCAAGGGGTTGATCCGGGAATGGCATGGGCGTGGCCGGCAGCTCTATGCTGTGACGCCACGCTTTGCCATCACCTCCTCGCCGGAGCAGATGGAGATGGCCGGCGCGCTGATGCGCGAATTTCCTGACCTGCACATGCAGACGCATCTGTCGGAGAACGACAAGGAAATCGCCTTCACCCAGGAGCTTTATCCGTGGTCGCGCGACTATACGGATGTCTACGAGCACTACGGGCTGCTGGGCAGGAAAGCGCTGCTCGGACACTGCATCCACCTTTCCGAGCGCGAAGCCGATGCGTTGTCTGAAAGCGGTTCGGTGGCAGTGTTCTGCCCGACCTCGAATCTGTTTCTCGGCTCGGGGCTTTTCGACTACCAGCGCTACCGGACGCGGCAAAAACCGCTGCGCATCGCCGCGGCGACGGATGTCGGCGGCGGCACCAACTATTCGATGCTGCGAACGATGGACGAAGGCTACAAGGTGATCGCGCTCAATGGCGAGAAGCTCAACCCGTTCGCCTCGTTCTGGCAGATGACCCGCGGCAACGCCGAAGCGCTTTCGGTCGGCGACAAGGTCGGTACGCTGGACGCCGGCACGGACGCCGATATCGTGGTGCTGGACAGTAAGGCCACACCCGGCATGCGGCTTCGGATGGAAACCGTGAAGACGCTGGCTGAAGAACTCTTCCTGCTGCAGACGCTGGGCGACGATCGGTCTGTCAGGGAAGTCTATGTCGCTGGTAAACCCGCCAAGAGTGTCATGTCGACAACCGGCGTCGCCTGATCCGTTTCTGCGGCGGTCACGGTGTTGGCAGCGGGCCGGCTTTATGCGAAGCAGCGTTCCTACCTGGAGGGGTAAAAAATGGCTACCGCTGACGACATCGCCGGAATTATTGCGCAGGAAGCAGCTCTGGTGTTCGATCATTTCGACGAAGCGCGGGCTTTTGCCATCGGTTCGGCGCTGCGCGAGCGCGGGGTGAAAGACAAGCTGCCGATCATCATCGACATCCAGCTCTGGGACCGGCCGCTTTTCTATGCCGCACTTCCAGGCTCGACCAGCTCCAATGCCGACTGGGCGCGGCGCAAGCGCAATGTGGTGAAGATGTTTCACAAAAGCACCTACCGCATGGGGCTGGAGCAAGGACGGGAGGACAAGACGTTTCCGCCCGGACATGGGCTCGACCCGTCGGAATTCGTGCTGGCCGGCGGCGGTTTTCCGGTCAGGGTGAAGGGCGTCGGCGCGGTCGGCGTCATTGCGGTTTCCGGGCTGCCACAGCGGCAGGATCACGAGATCATCGTGGCGGTGCTCGCCGAACATCTCGGGCTTGACGCCGGGAAGCTGGCGTTGACCGCCGATCCGACGGCACGGGCATAGCGGTTCGAGCCATCGATGGTGTTCAGCGTTTCTCCTTCCGCAGAACACTGCTCTTCGCCAGGCTCCCGGTGCTTGTCGTTCGGAAAGCCAAATTGTTGGCCGTTCGTTATCTTCAACAACCACTCATCACTCTCCGTAAGGAGGCAGACCAACTGTCATGAACGTTGATCCCAAGCCTTTTCTGACGTCTGTTTTCAACGCCGCCGTTGCGGCGGCCGACCCCGACCGAACGATCCGCAATCACCTGCCGCCAAAGCCGAAGGGGCGCACGATCGTCATCGGCGCTGGCAAGGGCTCGGCGCAGATGGCGGCAGCACTCGAGAAAGCCTGGGACGGACCGATCGAGGGCGTCGTCGTGACACGCTATGGCTATGCCGCCAAATGTGAGCGGATCGAGGTGATCGAGGCCGCGCACCCGGTACCGGATAAGGCCGGGCTCGCTGCCGCGAAACGGTTGCTCGAGACGGTACGGGGGCTGACGGCGGACGACCTGGTGATCGCGCTTATCTCGGGTGGTGGGTCGGCGCTTTTGCCATCGCCTGCCGGCGATCTGACCCTGGCGGATGAAATAGCGGTCAACGAGGCGCTGCTGGCTTCCGGCGCACCCATTGCCGCGATGAACGCGGTGCGCAAGCATGTCTCCACGATCAAGGGCGGACGCCTTGCCGCAGCTGCTTATCCGGCGAAGCTGGTCTCGCTGGTGGTGTCGGATATCCCGGGCGACAACCCGGCGCTGGTGGCTTCCGGCCCGACGGTGCCGGACCAAAGCACCCGCCAGGACGTGCTGGCGATCGTTTCCACCTACGGGATGAAACTGCCGGCGGCGGTGATGGCGCATCTGAATTCGCCGGCAGCCGATGCGCCATTGCCCGGCGACGAGGTTTTCGCCGGCAATGAGGTGCACCTGATCGCCTCGGCGGCGGTGTCGCTGGAAGCGGCGGCAGCACTCGCCGCCAGAGAGGGAATCCAGGCGATCATTCTTTCCGATTCCATCGAAGGCGAGGCGCGCGACGTTGGTTCCGTGCATGCGGGAATCGCGCGCGAGGTCGCGACGCGCAACCGGCCGTTCAACAAGCCGGTGCTGATCCTTTCCGGTGGCGAGACGACGGTGACCTTGCGCGCCAAGGGAAAAGGCGGCCGCAACAGCGAATTTCTGCTGGCCTTCGCCATCGGCATCGATGGCGTTGAAGGTATCGATGCGCTCGCCGCCGACACGGACGGCATCGACGGTTCGGAAAACAACGCCGGCGCCTTTGCAGACGGGACGACGGTGGCGCGCATGCGTGCGGCCGGCGTCGATGCCAAGGCCATGCTTGCCGGCAACAACGCCTGGACGGCGTTCAACGCCGTGAGCGATCTGTTCGTGCCCGGCCCGACCGGAACGAACGTGAACGATTTGAGGGCGATCCTGATTCGTTAGTGTCTGACCCAAAAGTCGCCATGCCGGGCTGCAAATGGCAATTTCTCCGCTTCCGGTGCTCACGTACCCAAATGTACGCTGCGCTCCGGTTCTCGAAATCACCATTTTCGCCTCGGCCTGCCGCTTTTTGATTCAGACACTTAGACCGGAGCATTTTTTCGCCTTGGACGAAAACAGCCCCCACCCCCCGTGAAGGACGAGGAGAGGGGGACTGAGGCGTTTGCGGCCAGCTCCTTCGCTCCGCCTGTAGGGAGGTTCTGCACCGTTCCACACGTCGCGGCGGTCACGGCATGGATCCTCTGGTCTGCGCGACGGAGCTTCGCTCCTGCTTCGCCCGAGGATGACGAAGGGAGGGAGTGCACCGCCAATCGCCAACGTTGGTGATTGCCGTCAACCTTTCAACTTCGTCATCCTCGGGCTTGACCCGAGGATCCATGCCGTGACTTTGGTGAAAGGCGAGATGGGTCAAGAAGAAATCGGGCGGAGTGCTTGCGTTCCGTCGTGCCTTCCTCTGGTCTGCCGGCCATCTCCCCACCCACAAGGGGAGATCATGCACGAGCGAAACCGTGCCGGTCACACCTCATGCAGATAAAGGTGGTAGTCCAGCTCGCTGACCGTGCGTGCGACACGCATGTATTCCGCCTGCTTGATGGCGGTGAAGGTGCGATGCAGGTCTTCGCCCAGCGCTTGCTTGAGGAAAGACGATGCCTTGGCTGCCTCGATCGCCGAGCGCCAGTCGGACGGCGCGTCGGCAAGCTTCGGCGCGCTCTCGTAGCCGTTGCCGGTGGTCTCCGCGCCCGGGTCGAGCTTTTCGTCGAGGCCCTTGGCGATTGCTGCCAGTACGGTCGCGGCGATCAGGTAGGGATTGGCGTCGACACCGGCCGGCCGGTGCTCGATGCGGCGGTTCTTCACGTCGCCTGCAGGGATTCGCAACGCGACCGAACGGTTGTTGACGCCCCAGGTCGGGGCCAGAGGCGCATAGGACTGGGCAACGAAACGCCGCCATGAATTGGCGTGCGGGGCAAAGATCAGCATCGATTCCGGCATGGTTGCGGCAAGGCCGCCTATCGCGTTGAGGATCGCGGGGTTCCAGGCGCCGGCAACCTCCTCGGAAAAGATGTTCTTGCCAGCGGCATCCAGCATCGAGACATGGAAATGCATGCCCGAGCCGGCATATTTTTCGATCGGCTTGGCCATGAAGCAGGCGGTGACGCCGTGGCGGCGAGCCTGCATGCGGACGAGCCGCTTCAGCAGGATCAGATCGTCGGCAGCCTGAAGCACGTCCTTGCGGTAGTGCAGCGTCAGCTCGTACTGGCCCGGCGCATATTCGGAGATCAGCGTCTCGACCGGAATGCCCTGCATCTTCGCACCGGCATAAATGTCCGAAAACAGCGGTTCCATGCCGTGCAAATGGTCGACCGAATAGACCTCGGTCTTGCCGCTCGACCGGCCGTCGAGCACAGCGCTTGCCGGCTGCACCCGGCCCTCGCCATCGCGCTCGTTCTTGAGCAGGAAGAACTCCAGCTCGAAGGCGCCGGCCGGATGCAGGCCCCTGGCTGCGAGGGCTTCGATCTGGCGTGCCAGAGCATGCCGCGGGTCCGACGTCATCGGCTGACCGTCGAGATGATACATCGACAGCAGCACCTGGCCGCGGGCCGGGTCGGTGCCGTAAAGCGGCTTCAGCGTGCCGGGGATCGGCCAGGCGCGCAGATCGCCATCGCCCGAATCCCAGATCAGGCCTGTCTCGTGGACATCCTCGCCTGTGATGTCGAGGCCGAGGATCGAGATCGGCATGTGGCGACCGCCCTCGTAGATGGACAGCAACTCATGGCGGCGGATGATTTTCCCGCGGCCGACGCCGTTGGTGTCGGTGAGCAGGATGTCGAAGGCCTCGATGTCCGGATGGGAGTCCAGAAACGCCTTCGCTTCGTCGACAGTCGAACCTGATGGGGAATTCATGATGCTGCTCTTACAGCGCGTCGCGCCGAATGGGATTCGGCGGCCACGCTGTAGCTTGTTGTTGTGCATGTCGTTTCTCCCGAAACCGAGGACACTTTCGGGCGACATGCATTAATGGCTGCCACGCTTCTCTCATGCCGCAAGCTTTGCCGCAACATCGCCGAAAGCCGCAACCAGACGGCCGATCTGGGCCCTCGTCGTGGCGGGCGAAACCAGCATCATGTTGTGGAACGGCGCAATCAGCACGCCGCGGTTGACCAGCGCCACATGGATGGCGGCCTCGAGCGCCGGCGCGTGGGCGGCTTCCGCCTCGGCGCCGTCGCGCAAGGGGCCGGGCGCGCAGATGAATTCGACGCGGGCGCCGACCCGCATGACGTGCCAGGGCAGGCGGTTGCGCGCTATCGCGGCTTTCAAACCACGCTCCAGCAGCGCGGCGAGCCGGTCCATGCGCGCATAGTTTTCGGCGGTCATCACCTCTTCCAGTGTTGCGCGCATCGCCGAAAATTGCAGCGGGTTGGCGGACAGCGTGGTGCCCATGCCGGAGTAGCCGGGTTCCTTGGTGCGGATGTAGGCGGCGTAGCGCGAGGCGGTCTCCTCGCTCATGCCCCAGACGCTGGCCGCAACGCCGCCGGCGATCGGTTTGCCGAGAACGAACAGGTCGGGTTCAAGCCCGTGGGTTTTGGTATAGCCGCCAGGCCCGGTGGATATGGTGTGCGTCTCGTCGATCAAAAGCGACGTGCCTGTCTCGCGGGTGAGCCGTCTCAATGCCTCATGGAAGCCGGGTTCGGGCAACACCATGCAGGAATTGGTCAACACCGGCTCCGTGATGACGCAAGCGACGTCCCGGTCTTTCAGCGCTGCCCGCAACGCCCCCAGGTCGTTGAATTCGACCACCTTCGCGCCGCGCGTGAGGTCGCGGAACTCGCCGGCCAGGCCGGGGCGGTTAACTGGTTTGCCGTCGACCAGCCGCACCATCGTTTCATCGACGGAGCCGTGGTAGCAGCCGTTGAAGACGAGGATCTTCTCGCGGCCGGTGATCGCGCGGGCCACGCGTAGCGCGAAACGGTTGGCGTCGGTGGCCGTCGTGGCGATCTGCCAGAAGGGCAGGCTGAACCGCTCTTGGAGAAGTGCGCCGACCGCCAGTGCATCCTCGGAAGGCAGCATGTAGGTCAGGCCCCGCCCGGCCTGCCGCCGGATGGCGCGGGCGACGGGCGCTGGCGAATGGCCGAACATCGAGCCGGTGTCGCCGAGGCAGAAATCGTCGAGCCGGTTGCCGTCGACATCGGTGATGGTGGCGCCTCTTGCGCTGTCGACCAGTATGGGGAAAGGCGTCGGCCAGTCGGTCATCCAGTGCATGGGCACGCCGCCGAAGAAGCCGGCAATGCCGTTGCCGGTTCGCGCCTGCGACTTCGGCCGCGCCCGGCGGAAGATTTCCGCCTCGTCAGCGCGCAACGCCGCTATGCGCCGGGCATCGATGCCGCCGATCATGCCGCCCGAGTTCTCGCCGACGCTCATTCAATCCCCCTCTTCGCGCGGCACTTTAACCAGTCGCCGTTGCCGGCCGCAATTGGCCGCCGCACGGGGGAGCGTTGGCTCAGGAGCCTCAAATCCGAGGCCGGGCGGGTTGATGATCAGGCGGTGATGTCGACAACGCCGCAATCGCCGGGCTCGGTTCCAAACGCGATGCGGCGGCCTTCCCGGTCCCAGGCCAACGAGGTGATGGCGCCCTTGCCAGGGCGGCGCAACAGCACCTCCTTCTGGTCGGCGAAACGCGCGGCGAGCACCATGCCGTCGGCATATCCGATCGCGGCAATCTCGTCGGTGGGATGGCAGGCGACCGCCGTCACCATCAGATTGCCGCGGGTGCCGAGTTCGAGCGGCGCCTTGCCCATGGGGCCGTCCTTGCTCTGGAACGGCCAGACGATCGCGGCGGGTGCGCCCGAACTTGCCAGCCATCTGCCCTTGGCGCTCCATGACATGGACTTCACCTTGGCGGGGTAGCCGGTCATGCGCATATGCTTGCCGTCGGCCAGCTTCCAGCCATGCAAAGCGTTCTCCTGCATGGTGGTGACGAGGAAATTGCCGTCAGGCGAAAAGGTGATGCCGGTGTGGGCGCCGTCCCATTGCAGTTCGGTCGGCTTGCCGTCGGCGGCGGGAAAATGCAGCGTTGCGCCATTGTAGCGGGCAACGCCAATGCGCATGCCCTTCGGCGAGAAGGCGACGCCTTCGACCGAGCGGGGATGGACGAATTCCTTCACCTTGCCATCGGGCAAACGCACCCAGGCGTTGCGGCCGGAGGCATAGGCGAGCGCGCCCTGCGGGCCGGCAGCCACCGATGTGACCCACTTCCTGCCGATCCCGGCCAATTCCTCCGCAACGCCTGCGGAGGTCAAGCCCATGACCTTGCCGTCCTCGCCACCCGAAATCAGCCGGTCGTTTTTGGCCGATGTCGTCGCCGAAAGCAGCCCATCGTGCAGTTTCAGGGATTCCTGGCCATGGTCGAGCCAGTGCACCATGCCGTCGGCGAGCGCGAAAAACGGGATGTCGTCGACGAAAGCGGCGGCAACGCAATGTCCGTCGAGATCGAGTGGGGCGACTGTGGGCATGAGGGTACTCGTCGATTCGGGATTTTAGCTGCTCTCACCCTTACCCTCTCCCGTCAGGCACGGGGAGAGGGCTCGACATCGACGCTCTCCCTCGGCCGCTAATCGCGGGAGGAAAAGTACGTGCGGGCGGAATGAGTAGGCGCGAGACTAGAGCGATTCTGGTTCTTTCAGAACCGATAACTCGCTCTAAATATTTGTCTTGCCGCATTTATGCGGTCGCCAAATGATTCCATTTGGCTGCAAAATGCTCTAAGCCGCCTGGCAGGCCTCGAAGGTGCGCTTCAGCTTTTCCGCATCAAGTTCGCGGCCGATGAACACCAGCCGGCTGTCGTGGCTCTCGCCATCCTTCCAGGCGCGCTGGTGATCGCCTTCGATGATCATGTGGACACCCTGGATGACATAGCGGTCCGGATCGTCCTTGAAGGCGATGATGCCCTTCAGGCGCAGGATGTTCGGTCCCTCGGCCTGGGTGATCTTCTCGATCCAGGGGAAGAACTTCTTCGAATCCATCTCGCCGCCGCGCAACGAGACAGATTGCACCGTCACGTCGTGGATCGGCGAAACGCCGTGGTCATGGTGATGATGATCATGGTCATGGTCATGGTCATCATCATGATGGTCGTCATGGTCGTGATCGTGCGCTTCGAGGAAGTGCGGGTCGTTTTCCAGCGCACGGCTGAGATCGAAGGCGCCGCGGTCGAGCACCTCGTCCAGCGCCACCCCGGCCCGCGTCGTACGATGGATTTTCGCCGCGGGATTGATGGCGCGGATCGCCGCCTCGACGTTGCGCAGTTCCTCGTCGTTGACGAGATCGGTCTTGTTGAGCACGACCACGTCGGCGAAAGCGATCTGGTCCTCGGCCTCGCGGCTGTCTTTCAGGCGCAGCGGCAGGTGCTTGGCATCGACCAGCGCCACCACGGCGTCGAGCTTGGTCTTCGAGCGCACATCGTCATCCATGAAGAATGTCTGCGCCACCGGAACAGGATCGGCCAGACCTGTGGTCTCGACGACGATGGCGTCGAAGCGACCGGGCCGGCGCATCAGGCCCTCGACGACCCGAATCAGGTCGCCGCGCACCGTGCAGCAGACGCAGCCGTTGTTCATCTCGTAGATTTCCTCGTCGGATTCCACGATCAGGTCGTTGTCGATACCGATCTCGCCGAATTCGTTGACGATAACAGCATACCGCTTGCCATGATTCTCAGACAGAATGCGGTTCAGCAGCGTTGTCTTGCCGGAACCGAGATAGCCAGTGAGGACGGTCACGGGAATCTGCGTCTGAACTTCGCTCATCGATGCACCTTCAAAGTCGTAAATCCTGATGATGGGCTCCATATAGGGCGGCGTCCTGGCTTTTGCACGCAGGAAAGCCGGCCGTTGTCAGACCCCGCACCCATGTCCATGGAAAGAAATCGCGACACTTCCGGCCGGGTTGGAAAATTGAGTCTTCTCGATCTTGGCCCATCGGAAAGAACCTACGTCGAAAGTCGTAGACGCCGGAACATCTCTTGGGAAGCGGCAAAAGAAAACTTGAGGCATAACGCTTCAGCCAGCCCGCCAGTCGAAAGGAAAAACGCGACAGTTTCGTTTGTCATCTAATTGAAATGTGCATCTGGCATTAGCTGCGCATGCAAGCGGTTCGGTTGCCGGCAAAGAGTAATGCTGGCGAGGCGACGCGCGGCAATCGTCGATTGCCAATGAAGTCATGGCGGACCATGCTCAAGGTGGCCGCCGGTTCGTCGGAGAAGGAAACGATGGCCAAGGCAGACAGGGGTGCTACGATGAGCCGGCTGCAATCCGCAGCGCGGCTTTCCAGAACCGCGCTTGCGGCGCGGCTGCTCAACCACGGCTTCTATGCCGGGCAGGACCAGATCATGCTGGCGCTCGACCATGAGGACGGGCAGACGCCCGGCCAACTGGCGGGGCGTCTCGGGGTTCGGCCGCCGACCATCACCAAGACGATCAACCGCCTGCAGGTGCAGGGTTTTCTGGACAAGAAGGCCTCCGATTCGGACGCTCGCCAGGCACATATATTCCTGACCGAGAAGGGCACGGAAGCGATCAGGGCCATCGAGAAATCGGTGCGCAAGACCGAGAAGCAGGCCTTGAAGGGTCTCGACAAGAAGGACCAGAAGGCGCTGGCGAAGCTGCTGTCGCGGGTCGAGGCGAACCTGTCCAACGGCCAGGCCGTCGAAATCGACGACGAACCCGAGACGGAAGAATAGCCGGCTCTCCGCGCTTTCAGCTTGCGGTTTCGAACTTGAGCCGCCAAGACGGTGGCGACCACAGCCGGCATACGGACTTCCCCCTTCGTGACCGCTCAGAACAATTCACAGGAAAGCGCCACGCCGGCGTCGGCGATCCTGCTGGTCATCGGCGCCGGCCTGCTTTTTTCGTTCCTCGATGCCAGCGCCAAATATCTGGTGCTTGGCGGCATGGCGGCGCCCTTCGTTTCCTGGATGCGCTTTGCCGTGCATGTCGTGCTTTTCGTGGTGCTGTTCCGACCGTGGACGAACATCCGGATGCTGCGCGCCCACAGCCTGCCGCTGCAGGTCCTGCGCGCCGTTTTCCTGTTCGGTTCGACCTTCTTCAACTTTCTGGCCCTGAACACGCTGCAACTGGCGCAGACGATGTCGATCTTCTTCTTCGCGCCGATGGTCATCACCGCGCTTGCCGGGCCGCTGCTCGGCGAATGGGCGGGCTGGCGGCGCTGGCTGGCGATCGCCGCGGGCTTTGTCGGCGTGCTGGTGATCACCCGGCCCGGCGTGGCGAGCTTCGAGATGGGCCACGTCTTCGCGCTCTGCTCAATGCTCAGCTATTCGTTCTACGTGATCATGACGCGTTCGATGGGAGCGACGGAGACGCCGGAAAGCCTGATCTTCTATTCCGCGCTGGCGCCGGTGATCCTGATGCTGCCGGCGGTGCCGGCGACCGCGTCGATGCCCCACGGCGCGTTGCAATGGATCATCCTCCTGTCGCTGGGTTTTTACGGCGGCTTCGGTCACTGGCTGCTAATCAAGGCCTATCGACAAGCGACCACCGCGGCGCTGGCGCCTTATCCCTACCTGCAGATGGTGTGGATGATCTGCTTCGGTTACGTGGTGTTCGACCAGTTTCCTGATCGCTACACGCTCGGCGGCGCCGGAATCATCGTGGCGAGCGGGCTCTATATCGTGCACCGGGAGCACCGGCTGCGGCTGAAGAACCGCACGGCGCCAAACACCGAAGACGAGGAACTGGCGAAAAAGCTTTGATTTCAGCCCAGCCGATGGCATAAGCCGATTTTAAACTGTTTAAATCGACCGGCCAAAGGCTGGAGGGTGTACTGGCACAAAAGATCAAGCTTTCCACCATCGCCGATGCTCTTGGCGTTTCCACAGCGACGGTGTCGCTCGCGCTGCGCGACAGCCCGCTGGTCGCCGACGCGACCCGCGACCGCATCAAGGAGCATGCCCGCACCATCGGCTATATCTACAACCGCCGCGCCGCCAGCCTGAGGACGTCGCGATCGGGCATCGTCGGCGTCGTCGTGCACGACATCATGAACCCGTTCTTTGCCGAGATTCTGCGCTCGATCGAAAGCGAACTCGACCGCAGCCGCCAGACTTTCATCCTTTCCAACCATTACGACCAGCTGGAAAAGCAGCGCACCTTCATCGATACCCTGCTGCAGCTGGGCGCCGACGGGGTGATCATGTCGCCGGCGATCGGTACGCCGGCGGAGGACATCCGGCTGGCCGAGGAAAACGGCCTGCCGGCGGTGCTGATCGCCCGTTCGGTCGAGGGCGCCGATGTCCCGGTCTTCCGGGGCGACGATGCCTACGGCATCGGCCTTGCCACGAATCATCTGATTTCGCTCGGCCACCACCGCATCGCCATGATTGGCGGCACCGACCAGACGTCGACAGGCCGCGACCGCTTTCAGGGCTATGTCGCGGCGATGCAGGCGGCCGGACTGGAGGTCAAGCCGCATTGGCGCCTTCCCGGACCGCGCACCAAGCAGGGCGGCTTCGAATCCGCCGGACAGTTCCTGGCGCTGAAGGACAAGCCGACAGCGGCGGTCTGCTGGAACGACCTGGTGGCGATCGGGCTGATGAACGGCATTGCGCGGGCCGGGCTGGTGCCTGGCGTCGATGTTTCCGTAACCGGCTACGACGACCTCGAAGAGGCGGCCATCGCCACCCCGGCGCTGACCACGGTGTGGAACGGCCAGCGGGAAGTCGGCCGCCGCGCCGCGCGTGTTCTGCTCGACAGGCTGAACGGCGCCGCCATGCGCGCCAGCCAGGAGCTTATCAAGCCGGAACTGCATGTGCGCCAATCGACCGGCAAGCCCGTCGAGCGGAATTGATCGAGACTGCGATTGCCGGGCCGCGATTGCAACTCGGCCGGCAATTGCTAGAATTACCTTGGCGGTTGGACCGGAAATCCGCGAGCAGCGATTTTCCGTCTGACCCGGCGGCCGGAGTTTCCCGCTCGCTGCGGGAAGGCAAGCGGCGACTTTCCCGGTCCCGCTATCCGGCCGTCTCAGGTTCCCTCTGTCGAAAGCCCGGAAAGTCCCATCATGACCAGCGACACCAGTGCCGTGACCATCCTCGTGCCGGGAAGACTGCACGACCATGCGGCGAAACGGGTGGACGGCGCTTTCCGGATGGTGCGCCTCCAGCGGGCGGACGCAGGGCTGGTCACCGGCGCGATGGCTGAAAGCGTGCGGGGCATCGCCGCGATGACGACGATCGACGCGGCTTTCATCGACGCACTGCCGAATCTCGAGATCATCGCCAATTTCGGCGTCGGCTACGACGCGGTCGACGCCAGGCATGCCGGCAAGAGGGGCGTCATGGTCACCAACACGCCGGACGTGCTGACCGAGGAGGTCGCCGACACCGCACTTGGGCTGCTTCTGAACACGGTTCGCGAACTGCCGAAGGCCGAGGCATGGCTGAGGGAGGGGCGGTGGGTGCGCGATGGCGCCTATCCGCTGACCGGGACGACGTTGCGCGGCCGCCGAGCCGGGATTTTCGGCATGGGCCGCATCGGCCTGGCGATCGCACGCCGGCTGGAAGCGTTCGGCCTGCCGGTTGCCTATCACAACCGCAGCCGGGTCGAGGCGGTGGCTTACGACTATCATCCGACGCTGCTTGGTCTGGCGGGCGCGGTCGACACCCTGATTTCGGTGGCGCCAGGCGGGGCGGCAACCGACAAGGCGGTCGGCAAGGAGGTTCTGGAAGCGCTCGGCCCGAACGGCGTGTTCGTCAACATCGGCCGGGGCAGCACCGTGGATGAAGCGGCGCTGGCCACCGCGCTTGCCAACGGCACGATCCGCGCTGCCGGTCTCGACGTGTTCGCCAACGAACCGCACGTGCCGGAGGCGCTGCTCGATGCGCCCAACACCAGCCTGTTGCCGCATGTCGGCTCGGCTTCGAAACATACGCGCGAAGCGATGGCCGATCTCGTCGTCGACAATCTGCTGGCATGGTTCGGCGAGGGACGTCCGCTGACGCCGGTGCCTGAAACGGCGGGTGTCGCGGCGAAGCAGCGTTAGAGCGGAATGCATTCAAGTTGAACCGGGCATTCCGCTCTGTCTGCTTGTTTAGCCGCATTCGTGCGACGCCAGGTGATTCCACCTGGCTGCAAATGTTCCAGCCGGCCGTTGAGATCGCCGCGAAAATTTGTCTTTCGTCGTTAATGCGCCCTTAAGCCCTGCGGCGCCATCGTCCTCTCCGGCGGCATTTTGGGCTGGAGCGGTTCAGGTTCCTTCAGAACCGATAACTCGCTCCAACGATTTGTTTGCCGCATTTATGCGAACGCCAAATGATTCCATTTGGCTGCAAAATGCGATGGGGGGCTGTCATGAAACTTTTCCCGGCACTTCTAGCAGTCGGGCTGGCGCTCGGCGCTGCTTTCGTCGCAAAGGGCAAACCGCCCGAAACCACGGCGGCTTCGATGCTTGCGCCGGAGGCAAAGACCAGCCAGTCGTCCAGCGAAGGCCGGTATCTGCTACGGTCGGGCGACGATGTCGCCTGCGCCGTCGTGCGTGGCAAGGCAGCGGGCGACGGAGCCTATATGCTCAGCGCGGACGCGGATTGCGAGCGGCTGCTACCTGGACTTTCCAAGGTGCGGTTCTGGCAGGAGCGCGACGACGCGGTGGTGGTTTTCAGCCGCGACGGCACCGACGATCTGGTTACCTTCGCGGTGGCCGACGGTGTCGCATACGAATCGTTCCGTCCAGCGTCGGCGCTGATCTCGCTCGTCGCCGCGGACTGAAGCCGGGCTGCGGAAACCTATTCCGCAGCCGTCCTTGCGCCTGTCCTGGCAAGTGCATGGGCGCGCACGGCGTCGCCGAACGCGCGGAATATCCGTGCGGAGTTGTCGTCCGACTTCACCCAGTATTCCGGATGCCACTGCACGCCGACGGCAAAGGCGCGGCTGTCCCTGACCGAAACCGCCTCGACGGTGCCATCCTCGGCAACGGCTTCGACCTGCAGCCGGGTGCCCAGCCGGTCCACAGCCTGACGGTGCACCGAATTGACCTTGATTTCACCGGCGCCGAACACGCCAGCCAGGCAACTGCCGGGCTTGATCGCCACCGGCTGGCGGATCGCAAAGCGCTCATCCTGATCGTCGCTGACCGGCGCGCGGTGATCGAGCGATCCTTCGCGGTCCTGGATTTCGGTCGCGAGCGAGCCGCCCAGCGCGACGTTCAGCTCCTGGATGCCGCGGCAGATGGCCAGCAGCGGCACGCCGTATTCGATCGCCTTGCGGATCAGCGGCAGAGTGGTGGCGTCGCGCGCCGGATCGTAGGGCCCGTTGGCTTCGCTGGCGTCGCCGCCGTAAAGGGAGGGGTGCACGTTGGATTTCGATCCGGTCACCATCACACCGTCAACCGAGGCCAGCAGGCGATCGAGATCGAGGCGCTCGCCGAAGGACGGCACCATGACCGGAAAGACGCCGGCGGCGGAGACGGCCGCCTCGAGATATTGCTGCGGGGTGGCGTGCCAGGTGTTGTTGTCGAACTGGCGGACATCGGTCGAAACGGCAACGAGCGGCTGATGCATGGTCGGCTTTCGGTAACGGGCGCGATTCCGGTGCGCGCCATAAGATGAACTTGCGGCGAATCTAGTCACGATTGCGGTTTTTTTCCACTGCCTCGACGCGGAGCCGTTTGGCACAGCATTGGCGGATTAAACTAAAGTTGCATGCGCTGGTTGCCGGCCGCGGATATTTCCACCGGCCGTTATTTTCCGTGCCGCCGCGCGGCTGGACACGGTTTTGTTAACATGTATTGTGCCGCGATGCCGCGCGCCGGGTTTGGGCAAAGAGCTTGGGCTGGCGGCCAAAACAATCCCTGTGGAGGAGAATTCATGGATCGCCGTTCATTCATCAGAAAGGCCGGTGCGACCGGCGCCGGAGCGGCAGTCGCCGCGACCACGCTCGCGGCCCCGGCAATTGCCCAGTCCAATCCGAAGGTAACGTGGCGCCTGACGTCGTCGTTCCCGAAGTCGCTGGACACCATCTATGGCGGCGCCGAGACCTTCTCGAAGATGCTGTCGGAAGCGACAGACGGCAATTTCACGGTTCAGGTCTTCGCGGCCGGCGAGATCGTGCCTGGCTTGCAGGCTGCCGACGCGACGACAGCCGGCACCGTCGAGGCCTGCCATACGGTCTCCTATTATTACTGGGGCAAGAACCCGACCTGGGCGCTCGGTGCGGCCGTTCCGTTCGCGCTCAACGCGCGCGGCATGAACGCCTGGCATTATCACGGCGGCGGCATCGACCTGTTCAACGAGTTCCTTGGCACCCAGGGTCTTGTCGGCTTCCCCGGCGGCAACACCGGCGTGCAGATGGGCGGCTGGTTCCGCAAGGAAATCAATACCGTCGCCGACATGCAGGGCCTGAAGATGCGCATCGGCGGCTTCGCCGGCAAGGTGGTCGAGAAGCTCGGCGTTGTGCCGCAGCAGATTGCCGGCGGCGATATCTATCCGGCGCTGGAGAAGGGCACCATCGACGCTGCCGAATGGGTCGGCCCGTACGATGACGAAAAGCTCGGCTTCCAGAAGGTGGCGCCGTATTATTATTATCCGGGCTGGTGGGAAGGCGGACCGACCGTCCACCTGATGTTCAACAAGGCGAAGTACGAGGAACTGCCGGCGGCATACAAGTCGCTGCTGCGCACGGCTGCACATGCCGCGGACGCCGACATGCTGCAGAAGTACGACTACAAGAACCCGACGGCGATCAAGAGCCTGGTGGCCAATGGCGCGCAATTGCGTCCATTCAGCCAGGAAATCCTGCTTGCCTGCTTCGACAAGTCGAATGAGGTCTATGCCGAAATGACCGCCGGCAATCCCGAATTCAAGAAGATCTGGGATTCGATCACCGCGTTCCGCAAGGATTATTACCTCAATGCGCAGGTCGCGGAATACAACTACGACACCTTCATGATGATCCAGCAGCGCGGCGGAAAACTCTGATTTTACCGACCGTGTTTTTTGGGGCCCGGTGCGAAAGCGCCGGGCCTTTTCATTTGAGACGCAATCGGGACAAATTGCTAAATTTATTTACTTTCTGGAATCGAAGAAGACGATGCTTTAGCGTCTTCGAAGCGTGTTGGCCGTTGCTTCCGGCGCTGCTGGACAGCCTTCTTCTCCCGTGTATTGATTGCGCCCTGCCGGCAGCCGACACCAAAGATCGGTCCGGCATTCTTTTGATCCATAAATGGGAGATTATAGAATGGATCGTCGTTCCTTCATCAAACGGGCCGGGGCCGCCGGCGCAGGTGCTGCCGCAACAGCAGCGACACTCGCCGCGCCGGCAATAGCACAATCGGCCCCGAAGATTTCCTGGCGTTGCACGTCGTCCTTTCCCAAGGCGCTCGATACCATCTTCGGCGCGGCGCAGACGATGGCGAAGTATGTCAAGGAATCCACGGACGGCAATTTCGACATCCAGGTCTTTGCGGCCGGCGAGATCGTGCCGGGCCTGCAGGCTGCGGATGCCGCGGCCGCCGGAACCGTGGAGATGTGCCACACGGCTTCCTACTATTACTGGGGCAAGGATCCGACCTATGCGCTGGCGACGGCCGTCCCCTTCATGTTCAACGACCGCCAGATGAACGCCTGGCTCTATTATGGCGACGGCAACGCGCTGCTGAACGAATTCTATGCGACCAAGGGCCTCTACGGCCTGGCGTGCGGCAACACGGGAGCCCAGATGGGCGGCTGGTACCGCAAGGAAATCAATACACTTGCCGACCTCAAGGGCCTGAAAATGCGTATCGGCGGTTTTGCCGGCAAGGTGGTCGAGAAGCTGGGGGTGGTGCCGCAGCAGATTGCCGGCGGCGACATTTATCCGGCGCTGGAAAAGGGCACGATCGATGCGGCGGAGTGGGTTGGTCCCTACGATGACGAGAAGCTCGGCTTCCAGAAGGTCGCCCCCTATTACTATTATCCCGGCTGGTGGGAAGGCGGGCCGACATTGCACACGCTCGTCAATCTCGCCAAGTGGAACGAACTGCCGAAAGCCTACCAGGCGGCGGTGGCTTCGGCCTGCGAGGCGGCAAATTGCGACATGATGGCGAGCTACGACTACAAGAACCCTGGCGCCTTGAAGCGCCTCGTCGCCGGTGGCGCGCAGTTGCGGCCTTTCAGCCAGGAGATCCTTTCAGCCTGCTTTGATTCGGCAAACGCGACCTATGCCGAAATTTCCGCTTCGAACGCCGCCTTCAAGAAAATCTATGACAGCCAGGCGGCGTTCCGGAAGGATGCCTATCTGTGGGCGCAAATTTCGGAATACACGTTCGACACCTTCATGATGATCCAGCAGCGCAACGGCAAACTCTGAGCATCGTTGCGTGACACTCGTCTCGAAAGAAAAAACCCGGAAGCACGCTTCCGGGTTTTTTCTTAACTTGTAGAGCTTCAGTTGAAGCTTGGCGGTTTTGAAAGATCCGTGGCCGGCGGTGTGGGCTGTGCCGGCGTGGAACCTGCTGGCGCGTCGAACTTCGGCGGCTGCGAGAGGTCGTTGGCCGGCGGCGCCGGCTGAGCTGGCGGCGTCGCCGCGCCATCCGCGGGAGGAGCCCCGAGCGGCGGCAGGCCAAGCCCAGGCAGGCCCTGCAGCCCTGGCTGGTTGCCGCCGAAGGGCGGCACCACGATCTCGATGGTGGACGGATCCACGGGCTTGCCCTTGTAGTGCATCACCATCTGCGGGAAGGCGATGGTAAGACCGACCATGATGACCTGGATGCAGACGAACGGCACCGCGCCCCAATAGATCTGCCCGGTGGTGATTGGCTCGATCTTCTTCTTGGTGATGCGGTCGATGTAGGGCACGCGGGCGGCGACCGATCGCAGGTAGAACAGCGCGAAACCGAAGGGCGGATGCATGAAGCTGGTCTGCATGTTGATGCCGAGCAGCACGCCGAACCAGATCAGGTCGATTCCGAGTTTGTCGGCGGCTGGAGCCAGCAGCGGCACGATGATGAAGGCCAGTTCGAAGAAATCGAGGAAGAAGGCCAGCAGGAAGACGAGGATGTTGACGACGATCAGGAAGCCGATCTCGCCGCCCGGCAGGGACACCAGCAGGTGCTCGACCCAGAGATGCCCGTTGACGCCGTAGAAAGTGAGCGAAAAGACACGGGCGCCGATCAGGATGAACAGTACGAAGGACGACAGGCGCGTCGTCGATGCCAGCGCCTGCTTGATGACGTCGAGCGACAACCGGCCCTTTGCAGCCGCCATGATCAGCGCGCCGACGGCACCCATTGCGCCGCCTTCGGTTGGCGTTGCGATGCCGAGGAAGATGGTGCCGAGCACCAGGAAGATCAGCGCCAGCGGCGGGATGAGGACGATGATCACCTGCTGGGCGAGCCGCGACATCAGGTTGAAATTGAGGCCGCGGTCGGCAAGGGCGAAAATGTAGATGACGATGACGCCGACAGTGGCGCCGAGGATGTCGGCATTGGCGCCTTGCGTGGGCGACAGATAGACATGCGCGGCATAGGCTATGACCGCCGTCACCAGTAGTGCGACGATCAGCGACAACACGCCGTGGCCGAGAGTGCGCGCTTCCAGCGGCAGCGCCGGCATCGAGTCGCGTTTCCAGAACGACATCGTCAGGATGTAGAGCATGTAGAGGCCGGTCAGCACGAGGCCGGGGATCAGCGCGCCCTTGTACATGTCGCCGACCGAGCGGCCGAGCTGGTCGGCAAGCACGATCAGCACCAGCGACGGCGGGATGATCTGCGCAAGCGTGCCGGACGCCGCGATGACGCCGGAGGCGACACGCCGGTCGTAGCCGTAGCGCAGCATGATCGGCAGCGAGATCAGGCCCATGGCGATGACCGACGCCGCGACCACACCGGTTGTGGCGGCGAGCAGCGCGCCGACGAAGATGACGGCATAGGCGAGGCCGCCGCGGATCGGGCCGAACAGTTGGCCGATCGTATCGAGCAGGTCCTCCGCCATGCCCGAGCGTTCGAGCACGATGCCCATGAACGTGAAGAAGGGGATGGCGAGCAGCGTGTCGTTCGACATCACCCCCCAGAAACGTTCCGGCAAGGCGTACAGCAGCGGCCAGGACAGGTTGATGGTGTTGTTCGAAAAGGGCGCCAGTTCGACGCCGATGAAAAAGAAAAGCAGCCCGTTGGCCGCCAGCGAGAAGGCGACGGGATAGCCGAGCAGCATGAAGATGATGAGCGAAAAGAACATGATCGGCGCCATGTTCTGGGCGATGAACTCGATCACGAGCGGACCTCCTCGGCGAGCGCCTTGGCTTCGAGTTCTGCCTGTTCATGAACGGATATGAAGGGCGTTGGATCGTCCATGTCGCCGCGCATGATGGCGATCTTCTTGATGATCTCGGAAATGCCTTGCAGGCCGAGCAGCGAGAAGCCGATCAAAAGCAGCGACTTGGCGGGCCATATGATCAGCCCGCCGGCGCTCGACGACACTTCGCCCGAACGGAAGGAGAGGCCCACATACGGGATGAAGTAGTAAATCATCAGGAGGACGAAGGGCATCAGGAAGAAGATGTGCCCGAAAAGGTCGATCCAGTGCTGGGTGCGGCGCGAAAACATGCCGTAGACGATGTCGATGCGGATGTGCTCGTTCTGTTTCAGCGTGTAGGCGGCGGCGAGCAGGAAAGCGGCGCCGAACAGATACCATTGCAGCTCCAGCCAGGCGTTCGACGACATATTGAAGGTCTTGCGGATGACGGCATTGCCGGCGCTGACCAGCACGGCAAGCAGGATCAACCAGGATACCCACTTGCCGATGAATTCGTTGAGGCGGTCAATCCCCCTGGATAGAGCGAGCAGCCCTGCCATGTATTCCTCCCGGAATTGTTCTTGTTGGGCGCGCGGAGTTCCCATTCCGGCACGCGACGTACGCAACCATATGTCGACACCGGGAAGGATCGTCAACAGCAAGTCGGCGATCGGCTGTGGCTGATAACAGCTAATGCTCGTGGCCCAACCAGGGCAGGACACTCTCGACGTGATTTGCCTCAGGGAACCGGGCGTTCCTGCTTGTCCGGCGATTGCAGGACGAGGATGGCGACCAGTGCGAGGAAGACGGCGGCATCGCGCCATTCGACCGGGAAGTATCCTGTCCACAGCGTCTCGGCCATGCCGAAGGCCACCGCCCCCAATGCGGCGCGCGGCGGCGAATTGTAGCCGCCGACGGCCGTGACGAAGAGGATTTTCAGGCCGAAGATCAGGCCGGTGCCGAAGCTGATGTTGCCGTAGTAGAGCCCGGCCAGAATGCCGGCGAGCGCCGCGATCAGTCCGCCGAAGATTACCGCAAGATGAAAAATGCGCTGTACGTCGACGCCGCACATCCTTGCCGCCGCCGGATCGTCGGAAACAGCCCGCAAATGCCGGCCGAACGTGGAGCGGGAGAGCAGAACCGTCAGCCCCAGGATCGCCAGGGCCGCGACCACGCAGTTGACCAGTTGGATGACCGTCAAGGTGGCGCGGAAGCCATCGGCGGAGGCGAAGACCACGGGCTCGGCCAGCATCGGCGGCAGCCAGAAGTCGCGGGTTTCGGCCGCGATCCGCGCCAGTTCCATCAGTACCAGCGAGACCCCCAATGTCGCCGCCACGATCGTGTTGGGCGAACTCTCGGCGAGCGGCGCAAACACCGCGCGCGAGAAGATGTTGCTGACCAGCGCCGCGTAGCCGAAGCCGGCGGCGATGCCGAGCGCCACCGTTGCCGGCAAGGTCAGCCAAAGCACGTACCAGCCGAAGACCGCGACCAGGATCATGGCCTGTCCAGAAAAGGCGAACAGCGCGCCATAGGCGAGGTTGGTGCGGCGGATGACGCTGTTGGTCAGCGCATAGCCGAAAGCCAGCAGCGCGTAGATGGCGCTCGCATGCACCCCGTTCAGCACCTGCTGGAAAAAATAGAGCATCGACCTTCCGCATGCCGAGACCGCAGCGCGACCTGACCGTGCCGCCGCGAATCTAACTTGTCAAATGTATTTTACCGGTTAGATTTGTGGCATGGCGGTTTCTTGGACACGGCACCGGTTTTCCGGCGGCACGCTGGCGCTCGATACGACGAACACGGTTGTGCATCGCGGCGACGCGACGCGATCGTTCGACCGATTTGAGGACCCGCAGGAGATTGCTCGCTTTGCAGCGGCAGCGCAGGGCTTCCGGGCGGCCGAAATCGGCGATCGCAGGCTTTGCGTGATCGATGCGTCCGCGATCCGCGAAACGGTCCTCGCAATCCGGGAAACGACCGACGCCTTGTTTCGTGGCGGCGCTGCAGGCGGGGAACTGGATCCCGTTTCGCTGCCGCCATTTCTGCGCGCCTGCGCCGACGGTCTCGATGCCGCGGGCCAGAGCGGTCCGGGGCGGCATGAAGCGTCGGCGGTTGCGTTCGAGGCGGCGCTCGCCATGTCGGCGCTGGCGCTGCTTTCGCAACAGAATTACCGGCGCATTCGCGTCTGCCCCAACTGCAACTGGCTGTTTCTCGATCGCAGCCGCAATGCGAGCCGCCTGTGGTGCGACATGACCGTCTGCGGCAACCGCCAGAAGGCAAAGCGCCACTATCGACGCCGCAAGGCGACCGAGGAGGATTTTCCCAATGCCTGAAATCCCCGCAAAAAGTACGATGGCGGCGCTTTTCGTTGCCGGGTTGCTTGGCCTTGGCGCCTGCCGAGAAAGCGGCGGCGAGGGCGAATATTTCGAGATTGCCGGAAAGCTCTTCGTCTTCAACTACCGTGTCGCCACCGCCACCTATCTGGTCAATCTGAAGCCTTTGAAGCCGGTCGGCGAGGGCGAAACCGCGGTGGCAACCTTCGAGGACCCGGCGGGGGGAGAACCCATCGTGGTGCGCAAGAAAATCTGGCCGAAACTCGAAAAGACGACGATCGAGAGCCCGCCGCTGCGGTGCGTGGTCAAGGACCGGCCTTATCAGGTGTCGATCGACATCGAGGGACCGGACGGAAAGATCATGCAGACCATCAAGACGACGATGGCGTCGTCCGAGGACCAGTCGCTGCTGCCGGACAGGCCGCTGGTGGTGGGGCCGCTCTATACGCCGAATCCGGAACTTGCCGGGCGGCCAAGCGGCAAGCTGGACGTCACCAACGAAGCCGGTTGTCCCGACGGCGTTTAGCCCCTTTCAATGAAAAGCACCTAGCGCGGTCATGTCTGGGTAACTAATTTGCGTAAACCAGGCACGTGACGCCACATTCGTTCGTCGTGATGGTAGTTGCTCGATTCGCTGTTGCTCTTTGCCACGGCGGGGCGATTTCGTTTGACGGAACTGGCGAAGGGCGGAAAGACTGTCGTCCGAGACGCCCACGTTGGCCGTACCCCGAATCGGCGCGGCTTTCGCAGGAGGAAATATCCCGATGACGCTGCACAAGGTTGCGCTTGACGACAAGTTCGACCTGTCGAAGGAACGCATCTTCCTTTCCGGCTCTCAGGCAATCATCCGCATGCTGCTGATGCAGCGCGAGCGCGACCGCCGCAATGGGCTGAACACCGCGGGTTTCGTTTCCGGCTATCGCGGCTCGCCGCTCGGCGGCCTGGACCTCCAGCTCTGGAAAGCCAAGGACAAGCTCGCTGAGGCCGACATCGTCTTCCAGCCGGGCCTGAATGAAGAACTGGCGGCGACCGCCTGCTGGGGTTCGCAGCAGACCGAGCTTCTGGGCGAAGGCAAGCACGACGGCGTCTTCGCGCTCTGGTATGGCAAGGGCCCCGGCGTCGACCGCTCCGGCGACGTTTTCCGCCACGCCAACCTTGCCGGCTCGTCCAGGCACGGCGGCGCGCTCGCGCTGATGGGCGACGACCACATGGCGGAATCCTCGACCGTCGCACATGCGACAGAGTTCCTGTTCGTGGACACGATGATCCCCATCCTCAATCCGGCGGGCGTGCAGGAGCTGATCGACTACGGCCTTTACGGTTATGCGCTGTCGCGTTTCGCCGGCACCTGGGCGGCGATCAAATGCGTCAAGGACAACATCGAATCGACGGCATCGGTCGACGTTTCGCTCGAGCGGCTGGGCATCGTGCTTCCCGAATTCGACATGCCGCCGGGCGGCCTCAACATCCGCCACGAGATCGACCAGCTCGGCCAGGAGGCGCGCCTCCACGAATACAAGCGCACGGCCGCGTCCGCTTTCATTGCCGCCAACAGACTGAACAAGATCGTATATTCCGGCGGCCGCAAGCCGAAGATCGGCATCATGACGGTGGGCAAGAGCTATCTCGATGTGCGGCAGGCGCTCGACGATCTCGGCATCGACGAGGCGCAAGCCAACAGGATGGGGCTTCGGCTCTTCAAGGTCGCTTGTCCGTGGCCACTCGATCTCGAACATATCGCCGAGTTCGTGCAAGGGCTCGAGATGATCCTGGTGGTCGAGGAAAAACGCTCGCTGATCGAAGTGCAGGTCCGCGAGAGCCTTTACGGTACGGCCCGGCAGCCGCTGGTGCTGGGCAAGAGGGACGAGCGCGGCGCCTGGCTGTTCCCGGCCAAGGGCGCACTCGACCCCAACGAGATTGCAATTGCCGTCGGCGAGCGGATCCTGAAGGTGATCGGGCCATCGGAAGAGATCGGCGCGCGGGTCCGGCAATTGCGGCAGTACCAGGCGATGCTGGCCGATACCAAGGATGTGGCGAATCGCACGCCCTACTTCTGTTCCGGTTGCCCGCACAATTCGTCGACCAAGGTGCCGGAAGGATCGATCGCCGGCGCCGGAATCGGGTGTCATTTCATGGCGTTGTGGATGGACCGGTCGACCGTCGGCTTCACGGCGATGGGAGGCGAGGGCGCGCAGTGGATCGGTCAGGCGCCGTTTTCAAAGCGCGAGCATCTTTTCCAGAATCTCGGCGACGGTACCTACAATCATTCCGGCACGCTGGCGCTCAGGGCCGCACTCGCCGCCGGCACCAACGTAACCTACAAGATCCTCTACAACGATGCGGTCGCAATGACCGGTGGACAGCCGCACGAGGGCAACCTCAGCGTCGACATGATCGCTCGGCAGGTGCGCGCCGAGGGCGTCGAGAAGATTGCCGTCGTCACCGACGAACCCGGCAAATACGACGCGAAGTTCACGTTTCCACCTGACATCAGCTTCCATCACCGCGACGACCTGGATCTCGTGCAACGTGAATTGCGCGAGGTGAAGGGCGTCTCGGTTCTGCTCTACGACCAGACCTGCGCCGCCGAAAAACGCCGCCGCCGCAAGCGCGGCACGTTTCCCGATCCCGACAAGCGCGTCATCATCAACGAACTGGTCTGCGAAGGGTGCGGCGATTGCGGCGTGCAGTCGAACTGCGTCTCGATCCAGCCGGTGGAGACCGAGTTCGGCCGCAAGCGCAGGATAGACCAGTCGAGCTGCAACAAGGATTTTTCCTGCGTCAACGGGTTTTGCCCGTCCTTCGTCACTGTACATGGCGCCAAGATCCGCAAGGCCGAAGGCATCGCCGGCAAGGCCGATCCGCTCGACGGGGTGCCGGAGCCGAAACAGTTTCCGCTGGACAATGGCTGGGCCTCCATCATAGACGGCGTCGGCGGCACCGGTGTCGTCACGGTCGGCGCCATCCTCGGCATGGCGGCACATCTCGAGGGCAAGGGCTGCGGCATGATCGACATGGCCGGCCTTGCCCAGAAGGGCGGCGCGGTGTTCAGCCATGTCCGCATCGCCAACACGCCGGAGGAAATCCACGCGATCCGGGTTTCGGCCGGCAAGGCCGACCTGATCCTCGGTTGCGATCTCGTCGTTTCGGGCGCCAAGAAGGTGCTGGCGGCGGTGCGGGAGGGGCAGACGATCTTCGTCGCAAACACCGCCGAGATCATGCCTGGCGATTTTGCGCGCTCGGCCGATTTCTCGCTGCCGGCGGAACGCCTTAAAAAGGCGATCCGGGCAGCCGCCGGCGATGACAAGGCGCATTTCTTCGATGCCACCCGCACCGCGGCCGCGCTCTTCGGCAATTCGCTTGGCGCCAACATGTTTATGCTGGGTTTTGCCCATCAGCATGGCGGCCTGCCGCTTTCCGGCGAGGCGGTCGAGAAGGCGATCGAGCTGAATGGCGAGGCGGTGGCGATGAACATCGCCGCTTTCCGCTGGGGCCGCCGGGCCTCACACGAGCCGGAATTCGTACGCGGACTTGTGAACCAGTCGGACGAGCCGTCCGGCAGCGGGCTGGCGCAGACGCTCGACCAAATCATTGCCCGGCGCGTCGAGTTCCTCACCGCCTATCAGAACGCCGCCTATGCCGAGCGCTACCGCAACCGCGTGGCCGCCGTGCGCGCAGCCGAAGCCAAGGCCGTGCCCGGCCAGACTGCGATCACCGAAGCAGCGGCCCGCAATCTGTTCAAGCTGATGGCGATCAAGGACGAATACGAGGTTGCTCGGCTCTACACAGACGGATCGTTCCAGAAGCAACTAGCGGCGCAATTCCAGGCATATGACCGCCTCGAATTCCACCTGGCGCCGCCTATCCTCGGTCGCCGCGGTTCCGACGGGAAGCCGCGCAAATCGAACTTCGGGCCCTGGATGATGACCGGGTTTCGCGTGCTTGCCGGGCTGAAGCGCCTGCGCGGGTCGCCGCTTGACATCCTTGGCTATTCCGCGGAACGGCGCATGGAGCGCCGTCTGCTTGCCGACTATGAAGGCGACCTCGACCTGATCGTGCGCACGCTTTCCGCTGGCAAGGCAGAGGCCGCCGCTGCTCTGGCGTCGGTTCCCACGCTGATCCGCGGCTACGGGCATGTGAAGCGTACCAATGCCGAAAAGGCCGCAGGCGAGCGCGACCGGCTGCTTAAGCGGCTGCAAGACGAACTTCCGGCGCCGATTCTGGCGGCAGCCGAATAAATCGGCACTGCGCGAGCCCGACTCCAGCCTCGCGCAACTAAGCCTTTCTTAATTGCGGTATGCGATGACAGGTCGTCGCGCGGTCCCGCAGGAAATGTCGAAGAACAAACCGGACGAGATACCAAGAGACATTTACGTCGGTTTCGTCAGGTCGTTGTTCCGCGACCCCGGAATCCTGCTGATCGGCGCGCTTTGCCATGGGCTGATCGGCCTGCTCTGCTATTTCCGGTCCGGCGAACTGCCCTATCTCATCCTCGCCGTTCTCATGCTTTGCGCGGGCATGTTCCGCTTCCGGGCGATCAGGAGGGTCGATCCCCACGGGATAGCCGAATTCGAATCGGCGCTCCAATGGGAGCGCTACTACATCGCGGCCGGCACCGTGCAAGGCTCGATCGTCGGCCTTTTTGCGTTGTTTGCGGTCTACTGGGCGCCTGACGAATTCAGCGAGATCGCGGCGGTCGCCGTCGTGATGGGCGGCGCCATCACCATTGCGGGGCGCAACTACGGCTCCAAGAAGATGGTCACCATCCTGACGCTGACGGCGGTGGGGCCGATCGCGCTCGGGCTGATGCTGAAGGGCGACGTCTACCATTTCGTGCTCGGCCTCTTCATCGTTCCCTTCATGGTCATCATTCTGAAGATGGCCGAACTTGTCCGTACCGTCCTGTTCACCGCGATCACCGAGGAAAAGAAGGCCAGCGAGCTTGCCCAGCGCTTCAATCGTGCGCTGAACACAATGTCGCACGGCCTCGCCATGCTCGGTCCGGATGGAAGGGTTCTGGTGGCCAACGCCGAAGCGGCAACCCTGTTGTCCATGTCTTCGCCGGACGCGCTTCTGGGCCGCTCGATCCGCTCCCTACTGATGCGCGGCGTCGCCGGCGGCATGCTGGCGGCCAAGGATTGCCGTTACGTCGAGGCGCAGCTCAGCAGGGCCTTGCGCGAAGGACGCGACAGGAAAGTCCTGGTCAGCTTCTCGAACGGCCAGCATTACGAGTTTTCGGCGCGCGGCGGCAGCCAGGATCTCGGCGTCATCACGTTCGAGGACGTCACGCGGCGGGTGCAGACCGAGGAAAAAATCCGCAATATGGCGCGCTATGACAGCCTGACCGGGCTCGCCAACCGCGCCTATTTCCACGAAGTGGTGGCGGAATCCATGGAAACCGGCGATCGCAACCGGCTGTGCGGGCTGGCGGTCTTCGATCTCGACGATTTCAAGAGCGTCAACGACACGCTCGGCCATCCCGTAGGCGACGGGCTGATCTATGCAGTGGCGGAAAGACTGTCAGCACTTGCCGGTGAGCACACGCGCGTCAGCCGCTTCGGTGGCGACGAATTCATGATTTTCTTCGACCGGGTGGAGGGGGAAGGCCATCTTGCCGCGATGCTCGACGACATCTTCGCCAACATGCAGGGCGAGGTGGATGTCGCGGGACATGCATTGCGTATCCAGATGAGTGCCGGTGCGGTTCTTTCGCGCGTCGGCGATACGGATGTCGACGCCATGATCGTGAAAGCCGACCTGGCGCTCTACAAGGCGAAAGAGCTCGGCAAGAACGGCTGGCGACTTTTCGAGGCGGCCATGGATGCCGCCTTTCGCAACCGGCAGGTAATGAAGGCCGATCTGCGCAGTGCCGTGGAGGCAGGCAATTTGCGTGTCGTTTACCAGCCCATCGTGGCGATGGATTCGATGCGGATCGCCAGCTGCGAAGCGCTGTGCCGTTGGGACCACCCCGACCTTGGCCCGATCTCGCCCGCGATCTTCATACCGCTGGCCGAGGAGATGGGCATCATCTCGGAGATCAGCAGCTTCATGTTGCAGGCTGCCTGTTTCGAATGCGCGAAATGGCCGGAGCAGACGGGCGTTTCAATCAACCTGTCCGCAAAGGATTTCCGCAACCGCGAGATCATCGGCAAGGTGCGCAACGCTCTTGCCGCATCGAAGCTGGCTCCCAACCGGCTCGAAATCGAGGTGACCGAAACCGCCTTGCTCGACGACAAGTCGCTGACCCGGCAATCGATCGAGGAACTCAAGGCAATGGGCGTGCGCATCGCGCTCGACGATTTCGGCACCGGTTATTCCAGCTTGAGCTATCTGCACAAACTGCCGCTCGACAAGGTCAAGATCGACCGTAGCTTCCTCAACGACGTCACCCAGAGCCCGCGTTCGCTCGAACTGCTGAGGGGCGTTGTAAACCTGTCGCGCTCACTGGGATTGACAGTCACGGTCGAGGGTGTCGAAACATTCGAGCAGTTGAAAATCCTGGCGCTGGAGGTCAAGCCCGACCTCGTGCAGGGTTTCCTTTTCGGCGCCGCACTCAGCGCTTCGGGCATCGAGACGATGTCGAATACGGTCTGGCCGTTCGCGCAGGACATCAAATCGGCCAGGCGGGCCGTGCGTCGTTGAAGCAGTGATTTCCAGGCATGCACGGGGCGCCTCGATTAACCTTAACGATGAGTAAACGGTCGACGTCGTATTCTCACCTTTACATATGGCGGCCTTGGGCTACGCTTCGGGCGCGGTGGTAGACGGGGGCGTTGTATGAGTGGGCAGTTGACGACGCGCCGCGATGCGGTCGACACGGAAGCGTCTTCAGTCGGGGTATCGAGTTTCGCGAAAAGCGTTAACGCGCTGCTCGAGCGCACGGAGTACCGGCGCTGCGACAGCGGCGAGGACATGGAGGCCGTCTACCGGCTTCGCTACAAGGCTTACCGGGCCCACGGGCTGGTCATCGAAAAGCACGATCAGCTTATCTCCGACAAGCTGGACGAAGCGCCGAACTGCTACCGGTTCGGCATCTATATCGACGGCAGGCTGATCAGCACGGTGCGTTTGCACCACATTACCAAAGCGGAGCCGTTCGGGCCGATCATGGCCGTGTTCGACGATCTGCTGCAGCCGCGTCTCGAGCGCGGGGAAACCTTCATCAACCCCAGCCAGTTCACCGCCGATCCCGACTGGACCACAACCTACCGGGCGCTCCCTTACCTGACGCTGCGGCTGGCGGTGATCGCCAATGCCTACTTCAAGAGCAGCAATTGCGTTTGCATGATCCGCGACGAGCACACCGCTTTCTACCAGCGCATCTTCGGATCGGTCCAGGTCGATACTCCACGTCCTTATCCGCCGTTCACGGTGCCGGTGATGCTCTACGATTCGGATTGTTCGATAAATCTGGAAAGCACGCTCCAGCGGTTCCCGTTCTTCCGCTCGACGCCGGTCGAGCAACGCATGCTGTTTGCCAAGCCCGGCCACGGAGAACTGGCTCCGCTCACCATCCTGCCCAGCCCGAAATACGTTCGCGAAGCCGCCTGATCTCTTACAGCGCGTCGCGCCGAATGGGATTCGGCGGCCGCGCTGTAGCTTCTTGCTTGTGCATGTCGTTTCTCCCGAAACCGAGGACACTTTCGGGCGACATGCACTAGCGCCGGCTTGCTGCTTGTCACGGCGCAATCGCGCCGTCATAACCTTCGGAAGCGTGGCCGTTTCGGTCGTGATTTCCTCGAGGGAGCATGTACGCAAGGAACGAACTCGCCCGAACAGCAATATGGTCTCGCGAATTGAGCGACGACGAGATCGAGCGCGCGAGCCGGGGCTTGTCCGAGCGGCAGTTCGCCAAGGGCAGCTATGTCTGCCATCGCGGCGACAAGCTGGATTACTGGACCGGTGTCGTGACCGGGCTGGTGAAGATCTCGGCCATCTCGCGCAGCGGCAAGGCAATGACCTTCGCCGGCGCCGGCGCAGGGGGCTGGTTCGGCGAAGGCTCGGTGCTCAAGGACGAGCCACGCAAGTATGATCTCGTCGCGCTGCGCGACACGCGGCTGGCGATGATGCAGCGCTCCACCTTCATGTGGCTTTACGAGAACAGCACGGCCTTCAACCGGTTCCTCGTTCGCCAGCTCAACGAACGCATGGGGCAGTTCATCGCCACCATAGAATATGACCGCATCCTCGATCCCAAGGCCCGCGTGGCCCGCAATCTTTCGTGGTTCTTCAATCCCGTCCTCTATCCCGATACCGGATCGGAAATCGAGATATCCCAGGAGGAACTGGGCCTGCTTGCCGGCGTGTCGCGGCAAGTGGCCAACCGCAGTCTGCAGGAGCTCGAGGAAGAAGGGGTGCTGCGCGCCGACCATGGCCGCATCACGGTGATCGACCTCAAGGCCTTGAGCGACTACGAAGGTTAGCCGGGATTTGTGGAGGGAGCAGGCAGGATCCCGCGATCACATAAGACAATTGCCCTTGCTGTCTGTCAATGCCGGTGTTGATCGCACGCCGAATTTGCGGATAGCTTTACCCAACAACAAGGAGCAGCCCGGCTCGGCCGGACAAGCTCCGAAGGTGGCGAACGCTCCGCCGCAAATGTGGGAGGCATTTGATTTGTCGCAGCTTCTGGCGTTGCGCGCCGTTTTGTGCAGGACAGCTTCCGGAGCCGGGTCGGTCGCCGGCGGCCTCCGGGCATCTTTCGATCCTTCATACAATGTCGGGCTTGCGCGCTGGCGTAACGCGGTCAATATGCCTGGACCAACGGCCCAAAGGGCGGAACCGGGAGGGACATGACCATGGTTGCTACGGCTACAGCCGCCGGCATGGTGCTCGACACGTTCCCGAAATATCTGCTTTTGAACGCCGAGCGTTTCGGCCGCCTGCCGGCGATGCGCCACAAGGACTACGGCATCTGGCAGAGCTGGACCTGGGCCGAGCAAAAGGTGCAAGTGCGATCATTGGCGCTCGGCCTTCAGGCGCTTGGGGTCAAGCATGGCGACAAGATCGCCATCGTTGGAACCAACCGCCCGCGCCTTTACTGGGGTTTTGCCGCGGCGCAATCGCTGGGCGCCATCCCGGTGCCGGTCTATGCCGACGCGGTGGCCGAGGAAATGGCCTATGTGCTCGATAATGCCGAAGTGCGCTTTGCCATCGTCCAGGATCAGGAGCAGGTCGACAAGATCCAGTCCTTTGCCGACAAAATCCCGGCGCTGAAGGAGATCATCTACGACGAGCCACGCGGCCTGCGCGACTATGGTCACGAACGTCTGCACGATTTCTCCGCCATACAGGCCAGTGGCGAGACCCTGCTTGAAGCCGATGCCGGCCTGGCGGCGCGTTGGGAGGAAAACATTCGCCAGGCCAGCGGCGACGACATTTCCGTCATGCTCTATACGTCCGGCACGACCGGCCGTTCGAAAGGCGTGATGATCAAGGCGTCGAATGCGGTCAACGCCGCGGCCGACACCGTGGCTTTCGACAGGCTTTCGCAACGTGACAGCGTGCTTGCCTATCTGCCGCTCGCCTGGGTTGGCGATCACTATCTCAACTACGCGCAGGGCTACGTTTCCGGCTTCTGCATGTGTTGTCCGGAAAGCCATGAGACGGTTGCCCATGATCTTCGCGAGATCGGGCCGACCTTCTATTTCGCGCCGCCGCGCATTTTCGAAGGACTGTTGACCAGCGTGACGATCCGCATGGAGGACGCCGGCCGGCTGAAGCGGTGGATGTTCGACTATTACCTCCGCGTGGCCAGGAAATACGGCCAGGCTATCCTCGAAGGCGGGTCGGTGCCGTTGCTCGGCAGGCTCAACTACGCGCTCGGGGAAATGCTGGTTTACGGCCCGCTGAAAAACGTGCTCGGCCTGTCCAACATCCGCGTCGCCTATACCGCCGGCGAGGCGATCGGCGAGGATCTGTTTTCCTTCTTCCGCTCGCTCGGCATCAACCTGAAGCAGCTCTATGGGCAGACTGAAGCATTCCTCTATGTCACCGTACAGAAGGATGGCGCGGTGCGCTCGGATGCGGTCGGCCCGGCGGCGCCCAATGTCGACATCCGCATTTCCAACGACGGCGAGGTCCAGTTCCGTTCACCCGGCATGTTCTCCGGCTATTTCAAGCAGGATGACAAGACGCGCGAGGCGCTGACCAAGGACGGCTATGTCAAAACCGGCGACGCGGGGTTCTTCGACAAGGATGGCCAACTCAAGATCATCGACCGCGCCAAGGATGTCGGAAAGCTGGAGTCCGGCGCACTGTTCGCGCCGAAATACATCGAGAACACGCTGAAGTTCTTTCCCAACGTCAAGGAGGCGGTGGCTTTCGGCGACGGCCGCGGCTTCTGCGCCGCCTTCATCAACATCGACCTGCAGGCGGTCGGCAACTGGGCCGAGCGCAACAACATCGCCTATGCCTCCTATCAGGAACTGGCCGGGCACCCGGAGGTCTACAAGCTCATCGCCAAACATGTCGACGAGACCAACCTCAGGCTGTCGCGCGAGCCGCTGATGGCCGGGGCGCAGATCAGGCGGTTCCTCGTGCTGCACAAGGAACTCGACGCCGACGACGGCGAACTGACGCGCACGCTGAAGGTGCGGCGGTCCTTCGTCGGCGAACGCTACAGCGACCTAATCGAGGCGCTCTATGACGGCTCGACGGAGAAATACACCGAGACCGAAATGACCTTCGAGGACGGCCGAAAGGGCAAGATCCGCGCCACCGTCAGGATCGAGGACGCCAGGGTTTATGACGCGAAGGTCGAAAAATTCCGCGAGGCCGCAGAATGAACGTCAGGCCCGATCCCGCGCAGCTCGGGGCGCCCGACGACGGCATCGCCAAGGGCGACCTGTTGCTGGACGTGAAAAACGTTTCGCTGTCCTTCGGCGGCGTCAAGGCGATAACGGATATCTCCTTCGATGTGCGAAAGGGCGAGATTCGCGCCATCATCGGTCCCAACGGCGCCGGCAAGACCTCGATGCTCAACGTCATCAACGGTTTCTACACGCCGCAGCGGGGCAGCATCGTTTTCCGCGGCGAAGAGCGGCGCGCGATGAAGCCGCACCACGCGGTGCGGCAAGGCATTGCCCGTACCTTCCAGAACGTTGCCCTGTTCAAGGGCATGTCGACGCTCGACAACATCATGGCGGGGCGGTCGGTGAAGATGAAACGCGGTCTCGGCTGGCAGATGCTGTGGCACGGGCCGGCGCTGGCGGAGGAGATCGAACACCGCGAAAAGGTCGAGGAAATCATCGACTTTCTGGAGATACAGCATATCCGCAAGACGCCGGTCGGCAAATTGCCCTACGGCCTGCAGAAGCGGGTCGAACTTGGCCGGGCGCTTGCCATGGAGCCGTCGCTGCTTTTGCTCGACGAACCGATGGCCGGCATGAACCTCGAAGAAAAAGAAGACATGAGCCGGTTCATCATCGATGTGAACCAGCAGCGCGGCACCACGATCGCGCTGATCGAGCACGATATGGGCGTGGTGATGGACCTTTCCGACCGCGTCGTCGTTCTCGACTACGGCAAGAAGATTGCCGATGGCGCGCCCGACGCCGTCAAGACCAACCAGCAGGTGATCGACGCCTATCTCGGCGTGGCGCATTGAAAGGACATGAGATGACCATCTCCACCCTCGCCATCACCCCGTTGATTTCGCTGATCGCCGGCGTCCTGATCCTCGTGATGCCGCGGCTGCTCAACTACATCGTCGCCCTTTACCTGATCGTGGTCGGCCTGCTCGGCCTGTTTCCGCAACTGGCAGGCTGAGGCCGTGATGATATCCGGCGCGCTGACCGCCCATAAGGACTGACATTCATGGATTTTCTGAACTCTATCCTCGTCAAACCTTTCGCCGACATGTTCGGCGCACCGGATTTCCTGCTGCAGGTGCTGTGGGAAGGCCTGGTTTCGGGCGTGCTCTACGCGCTGATCGCGCTGGGTTTCGTGCTGATCTACAAGTCGTCGCGAATCTTCAACTTCGCGCAGGGCATCATGGTGGTGTTCGCGGCGCTGACGCTGGTCGGCCTTCACGAAAAGGGCGTGCCCGCGCTGCTTGCCGTACCGCTGACGCTGGTGGTGATGTTTATCCTCGCCGTCGCCATCGAGCGGGTCGTTTTGCGCCCGCTGGTCAATCAGCCCGACATCATCCTCTTCATGGCCACCATCGGCATCACGCTGTTCCTGGTCGGCTTCGGCGAGATCATCTTCGGCGGCGAAAACAAGGTGATGATCACCGAGCAGCTCTATATTCCGACCGGCAGTTTCGAGTTCGAGCCGTTTGGCGGCTTCGTGTCCATTGAACAGAAGGACCTGACCGCCGTCGTCGGCGCGATTGTGCTGGTTGCCGGGCTGCTCGTCTTCCTCAACAAGTCGAAGATGGGCCGCGCCATCCGGGCACTGGGCGACGACCACCAGGCGGCGCTGTCGGTCGGCATCTCGCTGTCCACCATCTGGGTGCTGGTCTGGTTCATCGCCGGCGTGATCGCGCTCGCCACCGGCATTGTCTGGGGCGCACGCGCCGGCGTGTCGTTTGCGCTCGAAGTGATCGCCTTCAAGGCGCTGCCTGTGCTGATGCTCGGAGGTCTGGAGAGCGTGCTCGGCGCCATCATCGGCGGCCTGGCGATCGGTATCCTGGAGAAGCTGTTCGAAATCTATTGGGGCCAACCGCTGCTCGGCGGCAATACCGAAACCTGGTTCGCCTTCGTCTTCGCGCTGATGGTGCTTCTGTTCCGTCCGCAGGGGCTGTTCGGCGAAAAGATCATCGAGCGGGTGTGAGAAATGTCTCGCGACCAAAATAAAAAAGGCACCCCATCCGGCCGCTTCGCGGCCACCCTCCCCATCGAGGGGAGGGAGGATGCCAAGGCCGCGACGGCTGCCTCACAAAGGTCGGAGGCAGTCAAGAGGCGTGCCAGATCGTTACGGCAAAACCTGACCGGCCCTGAAGCAAAACTCTGGTCGCACCTGAAGCGCATCAAGACCATCGATACTCATTTCCGCAAACAGGTGCCGATCGGCCCCTACATCGCGGACTTCGCTTGCCTGAGGTCACGACTGGTTATCGAGGTAGATGGCGATCAGCATGGCTGGGAAACAGCCAAGCGCAGAGACAACCACCGAACCCGGTTTTTGCAATCTCAAGGTTTCACAGTGGTTCGATTCTGGAACCATGAGGTGCTCAGAGAAATCGAAAGCGTGCTCGAGACTATCTACGCCAGATTGCATGGTGGGGTGAGTGCCGCTCCTCTCCCGGCCTCCAAAAAACGTTACGCCGGAAGGATCGCTCCCTCCTCCCCCTCGATGGGGGAGGTGCCGAGCGCTAGCGAGGCGGAGGGGGTGACAAACCTTTCGCAAACTGTGCCGGGGATTGGGATCTAAGGAATGCTCTATCGTACCGCCGGCCAGTTCAAGACCTCCTACCATGCCGACCACGCGCTGTTTCCGGTCAGGCAGGACGCCATCCTTCTCGGCTTCATCCTGCTCCTGGCCTTCGTGGTGGTCCCGCTGACCGCCAGCGAGTTCACCTTCCGCGCGCTGCTCATCCCCGTGCTGATCTATGCGCTGGCCGCCCTCGGGCTGAACATCCTGACCGGCTATGCCGGCCAGCTCTCGCTCGGCACCGGCGCTTTCATGGGGGTCGGCGCCTACGCCTGCTACAAGCTGGTCACCATCTTTCCCGAAATGAACATCGTGGTCGCCATCGCGCTGTCCGGCTTCTTCTCGGCGGCGGTGGGGGTTGCCTTCGGCCTGCCGTCGCTGAGGATCAAGGGTTTTTACCTGGCGATCGCCACGCTTGCCGCGCAGTTCTTCCTGGTCTGGCTGTTCGAGAAATGGGCGTGGCTCTACAATTACAGCTCGTCCGGCGCCATCCAGGTGCACAACATCGACATGTTCGGCATTACGGTTGCCGGTCCCAACGCGACGGCGGTCACCCAATACTATTTCGTGCTTTGCTTCGTCGCTGTGATCACTTGGTTCGCCATCAACATCACGCGCGGACGGATCGGGCGCATCTGGAAATCGGTGCGCGACATGGACATCGCCGCCGAACTCGTCGGCATCAACCTGATGAAGGCGAAGCTGTCGGCGTTTGCGGTGTCGTCCTACATCGTCGGCATTTCGGGCGCGCTGTTTGTCTTCCTGTGGCGCGGTGCGGCCGAGCCGGTGCTGTTCGACATCCCGCTGTCGTTCCGGGTGCTGTTCATCGCCATCATCGGCGGCCTGGGATCGATCCTCGGCAATTATCTCGGCGCCATCCTCATCGTGGCGCTGCCGGTGATCATCAGCGCGCTGCCGTCGGCGCTTGGCATCCCGATCGCTTCGGCGACGGTCGAACACCTCAACACGATGATCGTCGGCGCTCTGATCATCGTCTTCCTGATCGTCGAGCCGCATGGACTGGCGCGGTTCTGGGCGATCATCCGGGAAAAGCTGATCATGTGGCCTTTCCCGCATTGAAGCTGTGAAAGTTAGAAAAGACCAAACAAAGTGGAGGAAACGGGCATGAAAAATCTGAAAACCAAGCTGCTTGCGGCGCTGCTGCTCGGCACGGCGCTGGCGCCGGCCGCATGGGCGCAGGATGCAATCAACCTGACCAACCTGTCCTACCGCACGGGACCGTTTGCGGCGACCGGAACGCCACTCATGAACGGCCAGCGCGACTATATCCTGATGCTCAACGAGCGCGACGGCGGCGTCAACGGTGTCAAACTCAACTACGACGAATGCGAAACCGGCTACAACACCGAAAAGGGCGCCGAGTGCTACGAGAAGACCAAGGCGACG
Organism: Neomesorhizobium albiziae; assembly: GCF_900114255.1. Taxonomy (GTDB): domain Bacteria; phylum Pseudomonadota; class Alphaproteobacteria; order Rhizobiales; family Rhizobiaceae; genus Neomesorhizobium; species Neomesorhizobium albiziae. The sequence continues at coordinate 128,663 of NZ_FOSL01000007.1, forward strand.
AGCATCGTCACGCAGCCCTGGTCGACCGGCATCACCTTGCAGGTTCTGCCGAAATCCAATGTCGACAAGATACCGATCCTGGCGCCGGGTTATGGCTTCTCGCCGATGACGGACGGCAAGATCTTCCAGTGGGCATTCAACCCGCCGGCCTCCTATTGGGATGGCGCCTCAATGATTATAAAGGCCATTTCCGACGGCAATCCGGACAATCTCAAGGGCAAGAAGATCGCGCTGCTCCATCTCGATGCGCCTTACGGCAAGGAGCCGATCCCGCTGCTGCAGGCCTATGCCGAGAAGCATGGCTTCACGCTGCTGCCTATCCCCGTCGGCGTGAAGGAAATGCAGAACCAGTCCGCGCAGTGGCTGCAGATACGGCGCGAAAGGCCGGACTTCGTTTTGATGTGGGGCTGGGGCGCCATGAATGCCGGCGCGGTCGCCGAAGCGGTGAAGACCAAGTTCCCGATGGACAAGTTCGTCGGCATCTGGTGGTCGGGCCACGACGGCGACATGAAAACCGCCGGCGAGGCCGCCAAGGGCTATCGCTCGATCTCCTGGAGCCTGCCGGATTCAAACGCCAAGGTCATGCAGGACATCAAGACGCACGTCGTCGACAAGGGCAATTCGCTCATTGGCGAAGGCGAGTTCGACTGGGTCTTCTACCAGCGCGGCGTGCTGATCTCGATGTTCGCCGTCGAAGGCATCAAGGCGGCGCAGGCGCATTTCGACACCAAGGTGGTGAACGCCGAACAGCTGCGCTGGGGCCTGGAGAACCTGAAAATCGACGAAGCAAAGCTCGCCGAGATCGGCATGACGGGCATGGTCGGGACGTTCTCGACCGCCTGCAACAACCATGCCGGCCATGCCGGCGGCTGGATGATGCAGTGGGACGGCGCCAAGTTCGTCAAGGTTTCGGACCGTCTCGAAGCAGACCAGGCGATGATTGCGCCGCTGGTCGAGGCCGAGGCCAAGAAGTATGCCGAGGCCAATGCGCCCTGGCCGACCAACGAAGAGTGCAAGATGTAGGACTAGCGCTCCTCTCCCCGTTCACGGGGAGAGGATGCCGGCAGGCAGGTGAGGGGCTGCGCCGGACAATAAGGTTCAACATGCCCCTCACCCTTACCCTCTCCCGTAAACGGGGAGAGGGAGACGTCTTCGTCGAGGCCAAATGAACAACGCAGACCCTGCTCCTGCCCCAGCAACCCCGATCCTCTCGGTGAACAACATCGAGGTGATCTACGATCATGTCATCCTGGTGCTCAAGGGCGTGTCGCTCACGGTTCCGGCGGGCGGCATCACCGCGCTGCTCGGCGCCAACGGGGCGGGCAAGACCACCACACTCAAGGCCATCTCCAACCTGCTGCACGCCGAGCGCGGCGAGGTCACCAAGGGCAACATCATCTTCGAAGGCAACGAGGTGCAATCGCTGTCACCCAACGAACTGGTGCGGCGCGGCTGCATCCAGGTCATGGAAGGCCGCCACTGCTTCGGCCATCTTTCGGTCGAGGACAACCTGATGACCGGCGCCTTCACGCGGCGCGACGGCAATGCCGCCATCCGCGACGACCTCGAACTCGTCTACCAGTATTTTCCACGCCTCAAGATCAGGCGGGCGAGCCAGGCCGGCTACACCTCCGGCGGCGAGCAGCAGATGACGGCGATCGGCCGGGCGCTGATGTCGAAACCCAAGATGATCCTTCTCGACGAGCCGTCGATGGGGCTGGCGCCGCAGCTGGTCGAGGAAATCTTCGAGATCGTGAAAAAGCTGAACGAGGAGCAGGGCGTTTCCTTCCTGCTGGCCGAACAGAACACCAATGTCGCCCTGCGTTTCGCCAAATACGGCTATATCCTGGAATCCGGGCGCATCGTGCTCGACGGTGAGGCCAAGGCGCTGCGCGAAAACGAGGACGTCAAGGAGTTCTACCTCGGCGTCGGCGGCGAAGGCCGCAAATCCTTCAAGGACGTGAAGCACTACAAGCGGCGGAAGCGCTGGCTGGCCTGATCCCGGTCAGGCGAAAAACCGCAAGGCCGCCGAGACGACCGCTTCAGGCGCATCTTCCTGCATCAGGTGGCCTGAGCCGGGCACCAGCGTGAACTCGCAATCCGGCAGCAGCGCAGCAAGTTCCCTGCCGCGCTCCGGCAGTATCCAGCCGTCTTGCTCGCCCCACAGCAGTTTCACGGGACAGCGCAATTCGTTGTAGCGGGCCTGTACCTCGTCGGTATGGCGCAGATCCATCTGCGCGATCTGCCGGTAGAATGCCGGCTGGCCGACTGCACCTGTCCACTGTTCGATGTAAGGTTCGAACTCGGCATCGGTGAGCGGCCGCGACACCGCTCCGGCTATGTAGGCCTTCAGGATCGCGCGCTGGATGTAATCGGGCACTCCGGCAAAGGCGGCTTCGTTCTTGCGCACATGCTGCACAAAGGGAGAGCCCCACGGCCGGACCGCCACCGGGTCGATCAGCAGCAGGCGTTCGTAATCGCAGCCGTTGATGAGATGGGCGCGCAGAACCGTCGCGCCGCCGAAATCATGCGCAAGCACATTCGGCTGCTTCAGCCCCCAGAACGCCAGCATTGCGCTGAACACCTCGTTCTGGATTCCCAGCGAGACATCCTGGCCTTCGCCCTTGGACGAGGAGCCGTAGCCCAGGAGATCGTAGAAATAGACGGTGTGGCGATGCGCGAGTTCTGGCGCAATGCGATGCCAGACATGCGAGGAAAACGGCGTTCCATGGACCAGGACCAGCGGAGAGCCGATGCCGACCGTGTCCCACGCGATTTCGCTTCCCCGCCAGTCGAAACGCCTGCCCGGCTTCATCGCATGCTCCTGCACCCGGCTGTACGAGGCAGGAGGGTAGTCGTAGGGCCCGGTTTTCCACAACGCCAAAAACTGAAAACTGTTTCAACAACACTGAAGGAGAAGACGCAAAGCTGCGCCGAGGATGCTCTGGAACAGCCCCGCAACACGAGGAAAACGATTACATCGGAACGGCGCGACGCATTGGCCAGCCGGCCTTCCGCGACAATCCTCCCATTGCCCTCAGCCGTACTTTTCGCTATGTGCGCAATGAGCGATCCGAGAGGCGGTTTTTATGGCTGACAATACACCGACAGGCCCGGTCGAACTGGGCGCCGATATGGACCACAGCGAGCACGAGAAGACCTATTCGCTGTTCATATCGTTGACGAAATATACCTCGCTGGTCTGCGTGGCCCTGCTCATCGCCATGGCGTTTGCTTTCTTCACGACGGCCGGCTTCTTCTCGGGTCTCATCCTGTTTCTGGTGATTTGCGCCGTCGGTGCCTTCCTGCTTCGCGACGTGCCCACCCACATCACCTAAGCAACTCATTTCTCCCGCGGACGCGGGTCCCCGCGTCCGGTCAACGTTCCAGACAAGAGGACCACGCGGTGGGACAGATAGTCTTCGTACCGAAGGAAGTTGATGCGAACGAGCCGCGCGTTGCGGCTTCGCCGGATACGGTGAAGCGGCTGACCGGGCTTGGCCTGGACGTGATCGTCGAGGCTGGTGCCGGCACGCTGTCGCGCATTCCCGACGAAGAGTTCGCCAAGGCGGGCGCGACGATCGGCAAGGCCGGCGATGCGGCCAGGGCCGATGTCGTGCTCAAGGTGCGGCGGCCGGGCGATGACGAGCTGAAGGGCTACAAGTCCGGTGCTGCGGTGATCGCCACCATGGACCCCTACGGCAACGAAGTGGCGGTCGCGGCAATGGCGAAGGCCGGCGTCACCGCGTTCGCCATGGAATTCATGCCGCGCATCACCCGCGCGCAGGTCATGGACGTTCTCTCCTCGCAGGCCAACCTCGCCGGCTACCAGGCTGTCGTCGATGCCGCCGCCGAATATGACCGCGCCTTGCCGATGATGATGACGGCCGCCGGCACGGTTCCGGCGGCAAAGGTGTTCATCATGGGCGTCGGCGTTGCCGGCCTGCAGGCGATCGCCACCGCGCGCCGCATGGGTGCGGTGGTGACGGCCACCGACGTTCGCCCGGCAGCCAAGGAGCAGGTCGCTTCGCTCGGCGCGAAATTCCTCGCCGTCGAGGACGAAGAGTTCAAGGCGGCCGAAACCGCCGGCGGCTATGCCAAGGAAATGTCCAAGGAATATCAGGCCAAGCAGGCAGCACTGACGGCCGATCACATCGCCAAGCAGGATATCGTCATCACCACTGCGCTCATTCCGGGACGCCCTGCGCCGCGGCTGGTTTCGGCAGCGATGGTTGCCTCGATGAAACCCGGCTCGGTGATCATCGATCTCGCCGTCGAGCGCGGCGGCAATGTCGAAGGCGCTGTGGCCGGCAAGGTGGTGACGTCAGCCAACGGCGTGAAGATCGTCGGCCACCTCAACGTGCCCGGCCGCGTCGCCGCGTCGGCCTCGCTGCTTTATGCGCGAAACCTCTTCGCCTTTCTGGAAACCATGGTCGACAAGGCGTCGAAGCAGCTTGCGATCAATCGCGACGACGAGCTGGTCAAGGCGACGATGCTGACCGACGCCGGCAAGGTCGTGCATGCGAACTTCGCCAATGCGGCCGCAACGGCGACACCGGCCGCGGCCGCGGTAACGTCGGCTCCCTACAAGCATGTCGAGAAGCCCGAGCCGGCGGCAAAAGCGCCAAAGGCCGCGAAGCCAAAGGCCGCGCCGAAATCGGACGCTAAGGCGCCATACAAACATGTCGAAAAACCCGAGCCGACTGCCGGGAAACCAGCCGCGCCGAAATCCAAGGGGGATGCGTGATGGAAAAGACCGCACTCGACCAGGCACTCGACCAGCTCGATAAGGCCGTTGCCGCCGTCCGCCTCGGGATTGCCGATCTGTCCCAGGCAGAGCGCGCCGCCGACGCTGCGGGGGGTGCTGCGCACGCCGTATCGGGCGGGGCGATCGATCCCTTCGTCTTCCGCTTCGCCATCTTCGTGCTGGCGATCTTCGTCGGCTATTACGTCGTCTGGTCGGTGACGCCGGCGCTGCACACGCCGCTGATGGCGGTCACCAACGCGATCTCTTCGGTCATCGTGGTCGGCGCGCTGCTGGCGGTGGGCATCGCGGCTTCGGGCCTCGCCACCGGCTTCGGCTTCATCGCCCTGGTGCTGGTGTCGGTAAACATCTTCGGCGGCTTCCTCGTCACCCAGCGCATGCTGGCCATGTACAAGAAGAAGGAAAAGTGACGTGAACGCCAACTTCGCTTCCTTCCTCTACCTCGTTTCGGGCATCCTGTTCATCCTGGCGTTGCGCGGCCTGTCGCATCCGACGACCAGCCGCCAGGGCAATACCTACGGCATGATCGGCATGGCGATCGCCATCCTGACGACGCTGGCGCTTGCCACGCCGTCATGGGGCGGCTTCGCGCTGATCGTGCTGGGCCTGGCTATCGGCGGCAGCGTTGGCGCGGTGACGGCGCGGCGCATCGCCATGACCTCGATGCCGCAGCTGGTTGCTGCCTTCCACAGCCTGGTCGGCCTTGCCGCCGTCATGGTGGCCGCGGCTGCCATGTACGCGCCGGAAAGCTTCGGCATCGGCACGGTCAACGATATCCACGGCCAGGCGCTGGTCGAAATGAGCCTTGGCGTGGCCATCGGCGCCATCACCTTCACCGGTTCGGTCATCGCCTTCCTGAAGCTCGACGGGCGCATGTCCGGCAAGCCGATAATGCTGCCGATGCGCCATGCCCTGAACATCGCGCTTGCCGCCTTGCTGGTCGTGCTGATCATTCTGCTGGTAACGAGCGAAAGCACCGTAATCTTCTGGCTGATCGTGGTGGTGTCGCTGGTGCTCGGCGTGCTTCTGATCATCCCGATCGGCGGCGCCGACATGCCGGTCGTGGTGTCGATGCTCAACTCCTATTCGGGATGGGCGGCCGCGGCACTGGGCTTCACGCTGGGCAACCTGGCGCTCATCATCACCGGCGCCCTGGTCGGCTCGTCCGGCGCGATCCTGTCCTACATCATGTGCAAGGGCATGAACCGCTCGTTCATCTCCGTCATCCTCGGCGGCTTCGGCGGCGAAACCGCGGCGGCGGCCGATGACGGCATCGAACGCACCGTCAAGCAGGGCTCGGCTGACGACGCAGCCTATCTCATGATGAACGCGCAGAAGGTCATCATCGTGCCGGGCTACGGTATGGCGGTGGCGCAGGCGCAGCACGCAGTCCGCGAAATGGCCGACAAGCTGAAGGCCGCGGGCGTCGAGGTGAAATACGCCATCCACCCGGTCGCCGGCCGCATGCCCGGCCACATGAACGTGCTGCTCGCCGAGGCCAACGTGCCCTACGACGAGGTGTTCGAACTGGAAGACATCAACTCGGAATTCGCGCAGGCCGACGTCGCCTATGTCATCGGCGCCAACGACGTCACCAACCCGTCGGCGCGCGACGACAAGAGCTCGCCCATCTACGGAATGCCGATCCTCGACGTCGACAAGGCGCGCACCTGCCTGTTCGTCAAGCGTTCGCTGGGCTCCGGCTACGCCGGCATCGACAACACGCTGTTCTACAAGGACGGCACCATGATGCTGCTTGGCGACGCCAAGAAGATGACCGAGGAAATCGTCAAGGCGATGGATCACTAGCCAAGGAAATCGATAGGGCCCGGCCGAAAGCCGGGCCTTAATTCTTGGTGGATGCTGCTTCTTCCGTGCGCCTCGACGCGGATTCCGCAAGCCCCGCAACCAGCGCATCCGCCACGACCTTTACCGAGGGGAGTTGGCCGCGACGATGGGGCTGGAGCAGCGTCGTGGTGACGCCGCCGGCCGTCCAGCCGGGCAATACGCGCACCAGTTCTCCGGCCTCGATCGGCAGCCTGAACAACTCACTCGGCACGCAGGCGATGCCCAGGCCAGCTTTGGCCGCCTGCAGCAGCAATTCGGACTCGTCGGCAAAGTATCGGGGTGAGGGCGCGGCGACGACGCGTGCTCCGTCCCCGTTTTCAAGGGACCAGGTGGATTCGGACGGCGAGATCACAATTCCGTCGTGACCGGAGAGGTCTTCAGGATCCGCGGGTGAACCGGCGCGCTTCAGATAGTCCGGCGACGCCACCAGCCAGTTCGGCTCGAAACCGATGTGGCGCTGCACAAGGTCCGAATCGGGCAACTGGGCGCGGTGCGCCCGCACGGCGATGTCGAAGCCTTCCTGCACGATATCGACGAAGCGGTCGGTGGCGTGAACGACAATGCGGATTTTGGGATAGTCGATCGCCAGCCTCGGCAGCAGCGGCGCGAGCTTGTGCTGCGCGATCGGCACGGCCGCGGTGATGCGCACCATTCCATTGGGTTCGGCCAGCCGGCCCGAGATCACATTCTGCACCGATTCCGCTTCGATCAGCATCGCGGCTGCGTGGCGGTAAATGTCCGCGCCTATCTCGGTCATCACGAAGTTGCGCGAATTGCGCTGGATCAGCCGCGTGCCGGTATCCTTCTCCAATTCCAGCAGACGCTTGCTCAATGTCGATTTCGGTATGCCGAGCGCGCGGCCCGCCGCCGCCAGCCCTCCATGCTCGACCATCTGCACGAAATAATAGAGGTCATTCAGGTTCAGCATCATCGTTCCGATTTGTGGACGTTATGTATATGTTCAGCCTCCTACACACGCAACGTCCAAGATGACATCTGATGGTGGTCAACACGTCCAACATTGGAGCACATCATGGAACCGGTTCTCTTCTACGGAAATCACGCCGCCAGTTCGTTCGGATCGATCGTCGCCCTGGAGTGGCTCGGCCAGCCCTACCGGCTGACGCGACTCAACCTGCCTTTCGACGCGCGAGGCGAAATCTTCACCCAGGTGAACCCTGTGCAGAAGGTGCCGGCTTTGCTGACGGCAAGCGGCACGCCGCTCAGCGAGAGCTCCGCCATCCTCCAGCACCTCGCGGCCCGCGACCCCAACCGGTCACTGACTTTCGAGCCGGGTTCGCGGGAGCAGGATCACCTGAACCAGGTGCTGGGCTTCCTGCATTCCGATTTCTCGTCGTCGTTCCTTGCAGGCTTCGAAGCCTTCGATATGGATCTGACCGGCGAGAAAAACCCGCCGATGCAGGCGCTGCTGCGGAAAATGGGCAAGAAGCACGTCGCCAAGGCGCATGCCGATCTGGAAAAGATGATGGGCGACAATGAATGGCTTGCCGGCAGCAAGCGTACTCTCGCCGACGCCTATTTCATGGGCTTGGCGCGCTGGGCGCCGTTCCTCGCGGAAATGGGCGCTGAGATGGTCGACCAGCGCGACTATCCGAAACTCCACCGGCACTACAACAAGCTGAAAGCCGACCCGGCGGTGATCTTCGCCCATGCCATCGAAGACGAGAAACCGGCAACGAGCAACGGCGCGTTCAAGGGCCATGTGTCTCTCGAAGAGATCAAGGCGCGGCTTGGCCTCTAGAGCGGTTCCGGTTCTTTCAGAACCGATAACTCGCTCTAAGTATTTGTTTTGCCATTTGTGCGGACGCCAAATGATTCCATTTGGCTGCAAAATGCTCCAGACTGGAAAGAAGAAAGCCCGGCCAACGCCGGGCTTTTCTCACTGTGGCAGCGCGGCTTCGCTTAGCGTTGCTGTTCTAGTTGTCGGCGGAACGCAATTGGAACTGGCTCACGCCGAGCGCCAGGTTGAGGCCGGTCTGCGACTGGATGCTGATCGGCTGCAGGGTGAAGCTCCTGCTCGATCCGCCAACCAGCACATTGGCGCCGCCGCCGACAGCGGCGGTTATCTCGGCGCTGGCGCCGACATAGTCGCCGGACAGCGCACCCGGTGCGTAGATGTTGGCCGCAGGCGCCAGCACCAGCCACTGCATGAACGCCTTGTCGGTGGTGCCGATATCCAGTCCATACTTGTTGACCACGCCGAAATAGGCTTCCGGAGCGAAGCTCTTTTCGGTCGGCTTGAACATGCAGCTCAGATCCTTCTTCGAGCCGATGATGAAGCCGGTGCCGCCATCGATGGTGCATTCCAGCACGCCGAGTTCAACGCCTTCCTTGGCGACGGCAGGTGTGGCAAGCACGGGCAACAGAGCCAGCCCGGCCAGAATGAAATTTTTCATGGCAATATCTCCGAATGATGACGACAGCAGATAACTGGCGGCCAAGGGCAAAGTTCCTGCGACATCTTATGCTTGCGCCACATTTGCGCAATCCGGAGCCATCAATGCAGGTCGGAGGTCGAACCGTCGGAGTGCAGCGGGAGGATTTCCCGCGCAAGGAGGCTGAAATTGTTCCGGTATTTGCCGGGTTTCAGACGCCGCGTGTGCGCGCCAGGCCGTCGACCGCCGGCTTGTAGTTCGGATCGAGCCGGACCGCCTGCGCGTATGATTTCGCGGCCTTGTCCTTTTCGCCGCGCCGCTCGTAGATCAACGCCTGGTTGGCCCAGCCTTCGGCGTTCCTGCCGTCGAGCTTGATCGCCGTATTGAAGTCGGCGAAGGCGTTATCCTCGTCGTTCTGCGCGAGATAGGAAAGACCACGGCCATTGTATGGTTCGGCCGAATCCGGCGCGAGCGAGATGGCGGTCGAAAAATCCTCGATGGCGAAACCCTGCTGGCCTTGCTGCTGATAGATCAGGCCGCGGTTGTGATAGGCGCGCGGATCGGTCGTATCGAGCTGGATCGCCTTCTGGAAATCGTTGAAGGCATCCTGGGTGCGCCCGGCTTTGCGGTAGAGGTTGCCGCGGCCGATATAGGCGGCATCGTAGCTGGCGTTCAGCTGGATCGAGCGGTTGTAGTCGTTGAGGGCGGCCGCCTGGTCGCCGAGATAGCGATGGATCAGCGCGCGATTGGCGTAGGCCTGATAGAAATTCGGCCTCAGCTCAAGCGCCTTGTCGAAATCCCTGAGTGCTTCGCGGTATTTGCCGGCGCGGCCATAGGCCGAACCGCGGACATTGTAGCCCTCGGGATCACCTGGATTGCGCTGGATGACCGAGGTCAGCGACGCAATGTTTTCCTCGGATCCCTGCGCCGTGTCGATGGAGGTGATTTCGCCGCCGGGGCCTCCGCTCTGGCAGGCGGCAAGCGGCAAGCCTGCGAGAATGACAAATGCAAATGCGCCACGGCGCCAGTCGAGCTTCGGGCCGTTCGTGATGTCGCGCATGCCTGTCATACCTCTCAACTCTCGTTCCTGTCCGTCAGCAACGCGGGTGAAACAAAAAGGTGGCGGCGATTCTTAATCGCCCCACCTCAGCATTAACGCCGGAAAAAAGGACAAAAAGGGGCGGTATCAGCGCGCCGGACGGGCCGTTACCGCAGCAGGCTTGGCGCCTGGCAGGAGACCTTCGCGCTGTGCACGCTTGCGTGCCAGCTTGCGGGCGCGGCGAACGGCTTCCGCCTTTTCGCGTGCACGCTTCTCGGAAGGCTTCTCATAGTGTCCGCGCATCTTCATTTCGCGGAAAATGCCTTCGCGCTGCATCTTTTTCTTCAGCGCGCGAAGCGCCTGGTCAACATTGTTATCGCGGACGAGTACCTGCACGTGGGATCCTGCCTACCGTTCTTTCCGTTGTGAAACCATGAGGCAAGCGGCAATACCGTATGCCTCCGCAGTGGCTTTCCACCGCGAATTGCGGCGGCTGATAGCAGAATCAGCCGCCGATGTCCACACCAACCTTGCTTTTCATGTTCAGCATGGCTTCGCTGGGCTCAGGCTGCCTTTGTCCGCCACATCCGCGTCGCTGCCAAGTCCAGGCAGAGCATGGCAACCAGCGAGGCGCCGACAAGCGGGTAGATTACTCCGCCAACAGCCAGGATCACGATGACGCCCGCCAGTTTGCTGCGGTCGTTGGGCAGCGCCGGAACGCCAAGGCTGCCGGAAGGGCGGCGCTTCCACCACATCACCGCCGCGCTGACGGCCAGCGCCATGATCGCCATGCAGGCGGCAAGCAGGAACAGCTGGTTTGCCAGACCGAACTGCTGGCCGAGATGCACACTGATGCCCCATTCCAGAGCCTTGGCGGCGGCCCCGAAATCGGCGTAGCTCAGGTCGATCAGCGGCTTGCCGGTGTATTGGTCGAGGTGGACAATACGCTGCCTTTCGACGTCGTCGGGGAACACCGACGCCGTGTAGACGTCCGTGGGCGCGTTGGGGATGGCGACCGCATAGCCGTTCGCCACCTCAAGCCCGTCGAAGATCGCAACCGCGCGGTCGATGCCGATGGCGGAAGCCGCGTGGCCCGACGAATTCGGCACCATGGCGTGCTGGGTCGACCAGCTCGTTTCACCCTGGTGGTTCATGTGTTCATCCGACATCGGGATGTTGGTCCAGAACCCGGACGGATAGCCGAAATTGGAACTGTTTGCCCATGCGTTCACCTTGTCGCCCCAGAACACCGACCACGGCATGCCGGTGGCGGCCAGAAACAGGATGACACCGCCGACGAAGATGCCGGTCACCGCGTGCAGGTCGCGCCAGAAAATACGCTGCCGCGGCCTTCCCCGTACGCTCAATGCTCCGCCCCGGCCCTTTCGCGGCCACCAGAGATAGACGCCGGTGCCGACAAGCAGGATGGCCCAGCCGGCGGCGATTTCGATTGCGCCGCGGCCGATGGTGCCGAAGAACTTGAGGCTGTGAAGGTCGCGGATCAGATACATGATCGTTCCCTTGTCGGGCAGCGAGCCGAGGATCGCGCCGGTGTAGGGATTTGCGTAGACCGCGAGCTTCTCGCCGTTCGCTTGTTTGACGGTAATTTCGGCGGAAGCGGTGGGTGTTGCCGGCGTCGTGAACTTCATCGCCTCGCCGGGATATTGCGCCGTCGCAGCGGCGATCATTGCGGAGGGGGCGGCAAGGGCGGTTCCCACCTCGACGCGTTTCAAGTCAGAGTGAACCACAGCGTCGATCTCGTCGCGAAAGAGATAGAGCGCGCCGGTCAGGGCGAGCGTTATCAGGAAGGGCAGGACAAGAAGCCCGGCATAGAAATGCCAGCGCCACACGGCGCGGTAGAGATCTGAGGCGTTGTTGTTGCCGGCCACGGTTGTGGTCCGGCCGATGATGATGTCGGTCATGGTGGTTCCAAACAGAAGGAGGGATGTCGGCCTGCATCGCAGCGCACGCAAGGTACGCGCGCCGGCCGATGGATTCGGTCAGAGAATTCTGTTCGGCGGACCGCGCGGGGCGTCCCAGCTTTGTTCGGAGGAAGGCGGAAGTCTCGTGTCGTCAGGCCAGCCGGGACGGGCCAGTTCGGCGGAAGGCCGCGGCAGCGGTATCGCGCCGGCATCGACATCTGGGGCGAAGGCCATTTCCTTGCCGACGCCGCACAATGATGCGCAAGGGCAAAGGTTCTTTTCGTGCTGTTTCGCCGGCTTGCCGGAGCCGGTCCATCCCGGCGGCACGTCGCCCGAGGGCGCGCAGATGACAAAGCTGGTATTGCCGGCGGTCGCCGCCATGGCGCCGGCCGAAAAGCCGCCGACAAAAACCTGGAGGACCAGAAGATAGGCTGCGAGCGCGGCGAAACCGCCACGCAACAGCTTGTCCTCAAGTAGATGCCTCATTGCCTTCATGCAGCCTCATAACCAGCGCCGGGGATTTTGTCACCGGGCAGGATCGCCATGCTTCGATCCGAACCGCAATTCCGCCGCATTGGGACCGAAGGTGCGTGGTTCGTTTTCTCTTTACAGGGTTGCCTCATGCGGCTGCTTCGCGGCGCGTTGCTTTTTCTTTTGCTCGGCTTCGCCACCAGTGCGGGCGCCGCCGACCTCATGCGGTTCTGGGATACGCCGCAGAGAGGCGGCAACAGTTTCAACCGGCTGCCGCCCGATCAGGCCTATTTCGATGCGCTGGCCGGATACGGCGCGACCTGGGTGCGGCTTTCCTACGACAAGTGGAAGCCGCAAGGCCGGGATTTTCTGGTCGGCGACGCGGACCGATACGCCGGCCTGAGCGAGGGCGATCTCGCCACCCTCAAGGCGACGCTTGACCGCGCCAACAAGGCCAGATTGAAGGTGGTGATCGCGCCACTGTCGTTGCCTGGCATGCGCTGGGCGCAGAACAACAGCAACCAGTTCGACGACCGGCTGTGGCAGGACAAGGCCTACTGGGATCAGTCGGCGGCGTTCTGGCGCGATCTTGCGGCCGCGCTGAAGGATCATCCGGCTGTCGCGGCCTACAACATCGTCAACGAGCCGGCGCCGGAAAAGCAGGGCGGACTTGCCGAACATGCGAAGCCATCGGCCATGCAGGCCTGGTACGGCAAGCACAAAGGCACGGCGCGTGACCTGCCGGCTTTCTACGAGGCCGTGATCAAGGCAATCCGCGAGGTCGATCCGGTGACGCCGGTGATGACCGATGCGGGCTGGTATGCCGCCGCCGACGCGTTTGCCTATTGGCCGGGGCCGCTGACGGACCAACGCGTGCTCTATGCCTTCCACATGTATGAACCCTATGCCGCCACCAGCGCGCCCAACCTCAAACGCGAGAAGCCCTATGCCTATCCGGGCATGGTGCCGTTCGGCGAGCAGCAGGAAGAGTGGAATGGCGGCCGGGTCGGCACCTATCTGCAGCTGCCGCTCGACTGGGCCGACAAGGCCGGCATTCCCAGAAATCGCATGGTGGCGGGGGAGTTCGGCTGCATGCGGCGGCTGCTGGGCTGCAGGCAATATCTGGAAGATGTCTTGACCAAGCTCGACGAGGCAAAGGTGCACTGGGCCTTCTACAGCTTCCGCGAGGATAGCTGGGACGGCATGGATTACGAACTCGGCAGCGACAAGGTGAACTGGAAATACTGGGAAGCCATCGACGCCAATCAGCCGGACCCGGTGAAACGCAAGCCGACGCCGGAATTCGAACCGATCAGGAAACGCCTGGCCAAGTAAGCGAGCCGCTGCTCATCGCGGCTCGGACGGCTACTCCGCCGCGTCGCGGGCCTGCTCGTCCGGCGCATCGGGATCGCCAGGTGCGGTTTCGCAGCCGAGATCGGGAAAGGCGAGGATGCGCCGGCTGTGGAAATCGGTGCGCACGACCAGCAGGCCGCGTTCCTCGAAATAGGCGAGCAGACGGCGGGCGCGGCGCGGCGAATGGCTGCCATAGGCGCGCGCCAGCATCGCATCCGAAGGGCAGGGCGCATTGGCGATGGCCGCCTGGGCAACCACCAGAAACACCCCTTGCAGATCGTCCGGCAAATCCTCCGATAACTTGAGGGCCGTGGCCCAGACCTCGCCCTCGGCGGTGCGCGCATCGACGCCGGCGCGGGCTACCGCGAACTGGCGGCGAAAGGCCGGCAGGTTCAGCGGTTCGCCGGGTACGCGGCGAATGCGGCAGCGCACCAGGAAATCCTGGTAAAGGACCGCGTCCGAACGGAAGGCGGCATCGGGGTCTTCGAGAATCTCGCGCATCACGGCATCGATGCCGGCGTTGCGTTCGGCTTCGTCGATGATGGCGAAGACGGGCTCGGCGGGCGGCGCCGGCGCAAGTTTCGGCTTTGAAAGCTGCGCCAGGAGGTCCGCCGTTGGCATTGGCGGCGGCGGGGCGCGGCGCACCGGCAGTCTCGCCTCGTCCGGCCCGGGGGTGAAGATCAGGTCGCGCGCGTCTTCGGGCGCGTCGGGCAGCGGCGTCAGCTTGGGGCTGGTCGAGCGGGCCGAGGTTTCCACCGGGCCGATGGTGATCGGCAGCGGCCGCCGCGACAGCGCTGGCCCGAGCGCCACGAAATGGCCGCGCGCCAGGTCGCGAAACATCTCGGCCTGCCGCCTGTCCATGCCGAGCAGGTCGGCGGCGCGCGCCATGTCGATGTCGAGGAAGGTGCGGCCCATCAGGAAGTTGGACGCCTCGGCGGCGACGTTCTTGGCGAGCTTGGCCAGCCGCTGCGTGGCGATGACGCCGGCCAATCCGCGCTTGCGGCCGCGGCACATCAGGTTGGTCATCGCGCCAAGCGAGACTTTTCGGGCTTCGTCCGAGACTTCGCCGGCTGCGGCCGGCGCAAACAACTGCGCCTCGTCGACCACCACCAGCACGGGGTACCAATGGTCGCGTTCGGCATCGAACATGCCGCCGAGGAAGGCGGCGGCGGCGCGCATCTGCTGTTCGACATCGAGGCCCTCGAGATTGACCACGACGGAAACGCGATGCTGGCGGATACGCCCGGCAATGCGGGTCAGTTCGGCCTCGGTGCGTTGCGCGTCGACCACGACATGGCCGAACTTGTCGGCAAGCGTGACGAAATCGCCCTCCGGATCGATGACGCACTGCTGCACCCACGGCGCGCTCTGCTCGAGCAGGCGGCGCAGCAGGTGCGATTTGCCTGAGCCTGAATTCCCCTGCACCAGAAGGCGCGTCGCCAGCAATTCTTCCAGGTCGAGCGCGGCTGGCTTTCCGGCGGAAGCCACGCCCATGTCCACGTCCACTTTCATGCGGTCCCTCGCGGTCGAGGGCGCGTTCTAGCATCCCGGCGTGGCAACGGCGATGCGGTTGCGAGCGATTCCCACAGTCAAGGCGTTCCGGCCTATGCGGCGCCCAACAGATTCTCAAATTGAAGAAAGGCGCCCTCGGAAGGGCGCCCTCCTTTTCTTCATGTCCGGTTGATCGATATGCCGCCGTCGGCCAGAAGTGCTGATCCCGTCGTGAAGCTCGAGGCGTCGGATGCGAGGTAAAGCGCCGACCGCGCGATCTCCTCGGGGCTGGCGACACGCTTCAGCGCATGAAGGCCCTCGACGAAAACCCGTTCCTGTGGCGTCTTGAAGGTGGCGGCCGGCGTATCGGTGCCGCCCGGCAGCAGCGCGTTCACGCGCACGCCCCTGGCGCCGTATTCCGCCGCCAGAACCTGCGTGAGTCCGATCAATCCCGCCTTGCTCGCCGCATAGGCGGTCATGCCGGGCATGCCGACAGTGTGGCCGACAAAGGTGCAGGTGAATATCAGCGAACCGCCGCCGCGCTCGACCATCGCCGGCACCTGGTACTTGGCGCCGAGAAAAGCGCTGGTGAGGTTGGTGTCGAGCGCGTCGCGCCAATCGTCCTGCGCCAGTTCCGAAACGGGTCCCATCGCGCCGATGCTGCCGGCGTTGTTGAAGGCGATGTCCAGTCCGCCGTATTTTCCGATGGCGAGTTCGACCAGCGCCTTTGCGTAGGCCTCGTCCTTGACGTTGCCGGCCAAGGCGGCCGCTTCGCCGCCATCTCCGGCGATTTCGGCAACGAGCGATTCGAGTTCGGCCTGGCGCCGCGCCGCGACGACGACCCTGGCGCCTTCGGCGGCAAACAGTTTTGCCGT
Source organism: Neomesorhizobium albiziae (assembly GCF_900114255.1). Taxonomy (GTDB): domain Bacteria; phylum Pseudomonadota; class Alphaproteobacteria; order Rhizobiales; family Rhizobiaceae; genus Neomesorhizobium; species Neomesorhizobium albiziae. Next base: position 144,823 of record NZ_FOSL01000007.1, read on the forward strand.
CGCGCGGCCGATGCCGGAACTTGCGCCGGTGACGATGGCGACCTTGTTGGTGAGTGCGAACATCTTTGCATCCTCTTGTTTCGCGCCGATCCAGCGTCGGCATTTGAGGATGAGGTTTGACAGCGTTGCGCCGGTCACGACACCCGAAAGCTGCGGCGTGCCGGCCGGCGTGGCTTGCATGTGTGCCGTGACGGCGCAAAACGGCACCCTTGGTCGCAAACAGCGCAAAGCTGGCACAGGCTTTTCGCTAGTGATACACCTCGCCATTCGACGGAAAGCGCGTCCGATCCGGCACTGCGAGGCTTCGAAAACATGCGGAAATATTCGGTTTTTGCCATCGCCCGCGAGGCCATGCGCGGCCACAAAGGCTGGGAGGAGCAGTGGTCCTCGCCCGAGCCGAAGTCTGAATACGAGGTCGTCATCGTCGGCGCCGGCGGGCATGGGCTGGCGACCGCCTATTATCTCGCCAAGGTGCATGGCATCACCAATGTCGCGGTGCTGGAAAAGGGCTGGCTCGGCGGCGGCAATACCGGCCGCAACACCACGATCATCCGCTCCAACTATCTCTACGACGAGAGCGCCGGCATCTACGATCACGCGGTGAAATTGTGGGACGGCCTCAGCCAGGACCTGAACTACAACGTCATGTATTCGGCGCGCGGCGTCATGATGCTGGCGCACAATGTGCACGACGTTCAGGTACTGAAGCGTCACGTCCACGCCAACCGGCTGAACGGCATCGACAATGAATGGCTGACGCCTGAACAGGCTAAGGAATTCTGCCCGCCGCTCAACATCTCGAAAGCGGCGCGCTACCCGGTGGTGGGTGCGGCCTTGCAGCGGCGCGGCGGCACGGCGCGCCATGACGCGGTCGCCTGGGGTTATGCGCGGGCGGCGTCGGCGCGGGGCGTCGACATCATCCAGAATTGCGAGGTGACCGGCGTCAAGCGCTCGGCCAACGGCCATGTCACCGGCGTCGAGACGACGCGCGGCTTCATCGGCGCCAGGAAAATCGGCGTCGTGGCCGCCGGCCATTCATCGGTGATCATGCAGATGGCTGATGTGCGCATGCCGCTGGAGAGCTATCCGCTGCAGGCGCTGGTGTCGGAGCCGGTGAAACCGGTTTTCCCCTGCGTGGTCATGTCCAACACCGTGCACGCCTATATCTCGCAGTCGGACAAGGGCGAACTGGTCATTGGCGCCGGCACCGACCAGTACATCTCCTATTCGCAGACCGGCGGCCTCCACATCCTCAACCACACGCTCGACGCGATCTGCGAGATGTTCCCGATGTTCACGCGCATGAAGATGCTGCGCTCGTGGGGCGGCATCGTCGACGTGACGCCGGACCGCTCGCCGATCCTGGCCAAGACGCCAGTCCCGGGGCTCTACGTCAACTGCGGCTGGGGTACTGGCGGCTTCAAGGCGACGCCTGGTTCGGGCCACGTTTTCGCGCACACCATCGCCAACGACAATCCGCATCCGATCAACGCGCCCTTCACCATCGAGCGCTTCCGCACCGGCCGGCTGATCGACGAGGCGGCAGCTGCCGCCGTGGCGCACTAAGAAAATCGCTGGGGAAAACCATGCTTCTCATCCGCTGCCCCTATTGCGAGGAAGAGCGCCCGGAACTCGAATTCCGCAACGCCGGCGAAGCCCACATCGCGCGCTCGACCGATATCGCTAGCCAGAGCGACGAGGACTTCGAAAAGTTCTTCTTCATCCGTTCCAATCCCAAAGGCCTGATCTACGAGCGCTGGCGCCACATCCATGGCTGCGGGCGCTTCTTCAATGCCGCGCGCGATACGGTCAGCGACAAGTTCGTCCTCACCTACAAGGCGGGCGAGCCAAAGCCCGACATTTCGCGCGCCGCCAATGACAGCGGACCGGCGGCATGGGCCAACCGTCCGCCGGATCAGCTCAACGTGAAGAAGCCGGCCGCCAGACGCGCGCCGTCGAAGAAGGGGAAAGCCTGATGGCCGGCACCTATCGCATCGCCGGCAAGGGCCGGCTGACGCCGGCGAGAACCGCGCGGTTCAGCTTCGACGATCAGAGCTTCACCGGTATCGAGGGCGACACGCTCGCCTCGGCGCTGCTTGCCAACGGTGTCCACCTGGTCGGCCGTTCGTTCAAGTACCACCGGCCGCGCGGCATCCTTTCGGCCGGCGCCGAGGAGCCGAACGCGCTGGTTTCGATCGAGCGCGATGCGGCGCGCAAGACCCCGAATGTCAGGGCGACCGTGCAGGAGCTCTATGACGGGCTGACCGCGAAATCGCAGAACCGCTGGCCGTCGCTGTCGTTCGACGTCGGCGCGCTCAATGATCTGGCCTCGCCGATGTTCTCGGCCGGCTTTTACTACAAGACCTTCATGTGGCCGAAGGCCGCCTGGAAGAGTTTCTACGAACCAAACATCCGCGCCGCCGCCGGCCTTGGCGTCGCCCCGGACCAGCCGGACCCGGATCATTATGCGTCGCGCTTCGCCCATTGCGAGGTGCTGGTGCTGGGTGGCGGCGCGGCAGGCCTTGCCGCAGCCCTTGCCGCGGCCGAAAGCGGCGTTCGCGTCATCATCTGCGATGAACAGGCCGAATTCGGCGGCGCGCTGCGCTTCGAGACCGGCACGAAGATCGACGGCCAGGAGGGCTGGGCCTGGGCGCAGGCAACCGCAGCCAGGCTCGCCGCCATGGACAATGTGCGTGTTTTGCCGCGCACCACGGCGTTCGGCTACTACGCGCAGAATTTCGTCGGCCTGGTCGAGCGGGTCACCGAGCATCTCGCCAATCCCGGCCAGGATCTGCCGCGCGAGCGGCTGTGGCAGGTGCGCGCCAAACGGGTGATCCTCGCCACCGGCGCCATCGAGCGGCACATGGTGTTTGCCGACAACGACCGGCCGGGCGTCATGCTGGCGTCCGCCGCGCGTACCTATCTCAACCACTACGGCGTCACGGTCGGTAAGAACGTCGGCGTCTACACCGCCAACGATTCCGCCTACGCCGCGGCGATCGACCTGAAAAAGGCGGGCGTCGAGGTCGCGGCGATTGTCGATCTGCGCGACAACCCGACCGGTCCGGTGGTCGACGAAGCAAGGGCGCTCGGCATCGAGATCAACCATGGCCGCGCCGTGGTGAAGGCGCGCGGCAAGCTGCGCGTGTCGTCGATGGTGGTCCAGCCGAAGAATGGCGGGGCCGAACGCACGATACCGGTCGACGCGATCCTGATGTCGTCCGGCTGGACGCCGTCGGTCCACCTCTTCTCGCAGTCGCGCGGCAAGGTCGCGTTCGACGACGCGACGAAGCGGTTCCTGCCCGGCAAATACGCGCAGGATTGTGTTTCCGTCGGCGCCTCCAACGGCACGGACACGCTGGAGGCGAGCATTGCCGAAGCACTCTCGGCCGGCGAAAAAGCGGCGAAGGACGCCGGCGCGAAAGCCGCCAAGGCAGTGAAGTTGAATGCCGAGACTTCGGAAGGCTGGACCGGCGGCATGCTGGGTGCTGGCCCCGGAGCCGGCGCCGACACCACGGTGAAGGCGTTTGTCGATTTCCAGAACGACGTCACCGCCAAGGATATCCGCCTTGCGGTGCGCGAGGGCATGCGCTCGATCGAGCACGTCAAGCGTTTCACCACCAACGGCATGGCGACCGACCAGGGGAAGACCTCCAACATGCACGGTCTGGCCATCGCGGCCGAGACGCTGGGCAAGGAGATTCCCGAAGTCGGCCTCACCACCTTCCGTGCGCCCTACACGCCGGTAACCTTCGGCTCCATCGTCAACCATGCGCGCGGGCCGCTGTTCGACCCGACGCGCAAGACGCCGACGCATCCGTGGGCGGAAGCGCATGGCGCGGTGTTCGAGGATGTCGGCCAGTGGAAACGCGCCTGGTACTTCCCGAAAGCCGGCGAAGACATGCATGCCGCCGTCAACCGCGAATGCGCCACCGTGCGCGACACGGCCGGCCTTTTCGACGCCTCGACTCTCGGCAAGATCGAGGTGGTCGGGCCCGACGCGGCGAAATTCATGGAACTCCTCTACACCAATCCGTGGGAGAAGCTGGAGCCCGGCCGCTGCCGCTATGGCATCATGCTGCGCGAGGATGGCTTCATCTATGATGACGGTGTCGTTGGCCGGCTTGCAGCCGACCGGTTCCATGTTACGACCACCACCGGCGGTGCTGCCCGCGTGATGAACCACATGGAGGATTACCTCCAGACGGAATTCCCTGAGCTCAAGGTGTGGCTCACCTCGATCTCCGAGCAATGGGCGGTCATCGCCGTGCAAGGCCCCAATTCGCGCAAGATCATCGAGCCACTGCTCGAAGGGATCGACATTTCGGACGCGGCAATGCCGCATATGTCGGTGCGCGAAGGAAAGATTTGCGGCGTCCCGACACGGCTGTTCCGCATGTCCTTCACCGGCGACCGCGGTTTCGAGGTCAACGTACCGGCCGACTACGGCCAGGCGGTGTGGGAAGCGCTGTGGGCCGAGGGACAGAAGCACGGCGCCTGCGCCTACGGCACGGAGGCCATGCACGTGCTGCGCGCCGAAAAGGGCTACATCATCGTCGGCCAGGATACGGATGGCACCGTCACCACCAACGATGCCGGCCTCGACTGGGCGGTGGGCAAGAAGAAGGCCGATTTCGTCGGCATTCGCGGCATGACGCGGCCGGACCTGGTGGCGAAGGGCCGCAAGCAACTGGTAGGCCTCAAGACCAGGGATCCGAAGGTCGTGCTGGAGGAAGGCGCGCAGGTCGTCGCCGATCCCAACCAGCCTGTGCCGGTGAAGATGATCGGCCACGTCACATCCAGCTACTGGTCGGAAAATTGCGGGCGTTCGATCGCTTTCGGGCTGGTGGCCGGCGGTCGCGACCTGATGGGGACGACGCTCTATGTGCCGATGCCGGACAGCGTCATCGAGGTCGAGGTGACGAACATGGTGTTCTTCGACGAGAAGGGGGAGCGCCTCAATGGCTAAGGCAGCTCAACGCGCCGTCGCATCGGCGGCAGGAAACACGGCAAAGCGGGTCGGCCCGCTGGACGGCCGCGCCAAGCGCACGGCCATGGTGAGCGTCGAGCCGGCCCCGCCGGCAACCCGCATTTCGCTGCGAGCCGGCAAGGATGCGGTGCCCGCCCTGTCGAAGGCCCTGGGGCTGGCGCTTCCGGACCGGCCCAAGACCTCCGCGTCGAAGGGCAGCCGCACGGCGCTCTGGCTCGGCCCGGACGAATGGCTGGTGATAGACCAGGCCGGCCACGACATGCTCGCCGACTGCGCCAAGGTGAAGGCGCTGCATTCGGCGGTCGACATTTCCCACCGCAACATCGGCATCGTCGTCAGCGGCGCGGCCGCGGCCGACACGATCAATGCCGGATGCCCGCAGGACCTCTCACTGGCGGCGTTTCCCGTCGGCGCTTCGACGCGCACTGTGTTCGGCAAGATCGAGATTGTACTTCTGCGCACCGCCGAGGAGACCTTCAGGGTCGAATGCTGGCGCTCGTTTTCCTGTTATGCGTTCACCTTCCTGGCGGAAGCCGCGCGCGATGCGGCCGCATAGATCATGACCCCGGAAAGTGGAAACCGCTTTTCGGAAAAGATCATGCTCCCACAAAGAGATAGAGCCCCATTCCAGCTCCATCGGAGTGGAACAGGCTCCGGAGCACTCGACTGAATGCATCTGCTCCATCAGGGGAGGCAGGAACTTTCGGGGTAAGGTCGCGTTTGTGTGAGCCACAGGAGAGCATTCATGACCGATCACATCGCAACGGACGGGGAACGCGACGAGGCGGGCTCGCATCGGCCTCAGGATCGGCCAACCGAGCGCAAGCCCGAACAAGGCAAGATCGGCCGGCGCGGCCTTTCCAAGGAGACGCTGGAAGAAGAGCTCGAGATCGGGCTTGAAGACAGTTTTCCGGCCAGCGATCCGGTATCGATCACCATCACGTCCATCCCGGGCGAACCGAAACGGCGTCGCAAGGGCGACTGACCGCCGTCTTCCTTCGGACCCCTGCCAGGTTTCAGATAGCCGCGATGCCCCCGTCGACCGACAGCGTGTGGCCCGTCATAAACGAATTCTTCGGATCGGCGGCGAAAAGGATCACCTCGATCACCTCGTCGATCTCGGCGACGCGCTTCATCGGAACGCCGCGTGTCAATTCCGCGATTGCTTCGGGTTCGCGGCCGCCCGCCAGTTTGACGAAATCGCCCACCATGTTGGTGCGCGCATAGGACGGGCACACTGCATTCACGCGGATGCCCTTGGCGGCGTATTCCAGCGCGGCGGAGCGCGTAAGGCCGACCACACCGTGCTTGGCCGCCGAATAGACCGACAGGCGGGCGGCGCCGCTGAGCCCCGCGACGGAGGAGACGTTGACGATGATGCCGCCGCGTCCGCTGGCGCGGTTCTGCTTTTCCATCACCGGCAACTGGTACTTCATGGCGTAGAAGACGCCGAGAAGATCGATTTCGATGATCCTGCGCGCTTCGTCCGAGGGCACCTGCGGCAGCCTGACGAAACTTTGCGCGATGCCGGCATTGTTGATTGCGATGTCCAGCCTGCCGAAGCGCTTCACCGCCAGCTTGACGAGTGATTCGGAAAGCTCCTCGTCGGCGATGTCGCCGGCAAGCGTCGCGGTCTCGGCGTCCAGCGAAGCGGCTAACTCTTCCAGCGGCCCGGCGTCGAGATCGGACAGCACGAGCCTTGCCCCTTCGGCGGCAAACCTTTCGGCGGAACGGCGGCCAAATCCGCCGGTTGCTCCGGTAATGAGAACCGTCAGGTCCTGAAAACGGCTCATCTCATTCCTTTCCGTCGATAAGCCGCACTGCAAGGCCAGCCAACAACTTCACCGCGTCGCCATATTGCCTCGCCTTTTCGGGATTGGAGGCGTTGCCGTCAAGTGCGCGTTTGTACACACCCTGGCAGATCGCGGCGAGGCGGAAGAACGAGAAGGCCAGGCAGAAAGTCCAGTTGCCGATTCCGTTGATTTTCCGCCGCCCGCAATATTTCGCAACATATTCTTTTTCCGTAGGCAGGCCGATCGCCGCGCGGTCTATGCCGCCCAGCCCCCGAAAACCCGAGGAATGCGGCAGCCGCCACTGCATGCACTGATAGGCGAGATCGGCATAGGGGTGGCCAAGCGTCGACAATTCCCAGTCGAGCACCGCAACGACCGAAGGCCGGTCGGCCGCGAAGATCATGTTGTCCAGCCGGTAGTCGCCATGCACCAGCGACACCAGACCGTCGTCGGCCGGCAGATTGCTTTCCAGCCAGCTTATCAGCCTGTCCATATCTGCAACGGCGCCGGTCTCGGAGGCCCGGTACTGGCTCGTCCAGCGGCCGAGCTGACGTTCGAAATAGCTGCCGGGCTTGCCGAAGTCGCCAAGACCGGCTGCCCCGACATCGACGTCGTGCAGCGCCGCCAGCGTGGCGTTCATGGAATCGTAGATTGCCCCGCGTTCGCCATTGTCGGCAATTTCCGACAGCTCCGGGTCCCACAGGATACGGCCCTCGACATAGTCCATGACGTAGAACATGCGGCCTATCGGCGAATCCTCCGTCGACAGGTGCAGCACGCGCGGCACCGGAAAGGCGGTGGTGGCCAACGCCTTCATGACACGGAATTCGCGGTCGACCTGATGCGCGGACTTCAAGAGGGCGCCGGGCGGCTTGGCGCGCAGCACATAGCGGCCGCTCGCGGCGGTCAGCAGATAGGTCGGATTGGACTGGCCTGATTTGAATTTTTCGATCGACCGGAGATCGGAAAATCCTGGAATGTTGGCTTCGAGATAGGGAGCGAGCGCGACGATATCGAGCGCATTCGGATCGCTCATGCAGTCTCATCCTTGCGTTCGATGACGGCAATCGTCAGCCATCTCGCGGTGATCGCGGGCTTCACCGAGTTCTCGATCTCGATGGTCAAATTGTAGTTGATCTGCACCCAGCCCGAAGGGCGGGCATTGACGTCGGCCAGGAAGAACCGGGCGCGAATGCGGGCGCCCGTCTTGACCGGCGCGATGAAGCGCAGCTTGTCGAAGCCGTAATTGATACCCATGCCGGTGCCCTCGAGCGTCGGCAGGGTTTCGTAGGTCATCGCCGAGAGCAGGGAAAGCGTCAGGAAACCGTGCGCGATTGTGCCGCCGAACGGTGCTTCCCTGGCTGCGCGCTCGGGATCGACATGGATCCACTGGTGATCGTCGGTCGCCTGGGCAAACTGGTCGATCATGGTCTGCGTCACCACGCGCCAGGGCGAAAGTCCAACCTCCTTGCCGGCGAGCGTCAGCAATTCATCAAGCTTGATGGATTTCAAAAAAGCACTCCGTTACCCGCACATCACTCCTTGAAGAGCGTCATGCCGTGCTGCACCGATTGGCCACCGTCGATGGGAAGAATGGCTCCCGTGACGTAGCTCCCAGCCCGGCTGCACAGATACAATGTTGCGCCGGCGATGTCACCCGGCGCGCCAATCCGGCCGATCGGAACATGGCTGGCGACCCGTTCCGCCTTTTCCTCCGTGCCGGTGGCAAACGCAGTCATGCGGCTCTGGAACGGGCCGGGTGCGAAGGCATTGACGGTGATGCCCCGCTTGGCGAATTCGCCGGCCAGCGTGCGTGTCAGATGGTGAACGGCGGCCTTAGAAGCGGTGTAGGAATAGGCATCGTCGGCCAGCGGCTGCGTGCCCATCACCGAGCCGAGATTGATCACCCGCGCCGGGTCCGCGTCGCTGGCAGCCTTCTCCAGCAATGGCAGAAGCTCACGTGTGAGATGGAAAACCGCAGTGACGTTGACGTTCATCACCTTGGACCAGGCGTGGTAGGGAAAGCTTTCGAGCGGCTCGCCCCAGGAAACGCCGGCGTTGTTGATCAGTATGTTCAGCCGGTCGGTGCGGTTCTTCACCTCGCCGACGAGTGCCGCGATGCCCGCTTCCGAACTGACGTCGCCGGCGAAACCTTCGGCCTTGCCCGGCGCGCCGAGCGCGTTCAACTCGGCCGCGACCCTCTCGCAATCGGCGCCCTTGCGAGAGGCGATCATGACATCGGCGCCAGCCTGGACCAGAGCCGTCGCTGCCATCCGGCCGATGCCGGTAGCGGCCCCAGTGACCAGCGCCCTTTTGCCGGCGACGGAAAACAATTCGTCCAGATAGGTCATCGATCCTCCCTGCTGCGGACTTTTGGATTGGAGCCGCATTGACAACATACCCGGTAGTATGTTCACCATTTGACGGTCCGTAAAGGCCTGATCGCGGCAGCCATGAAGCAGATCGGGAAGGAAGCTGGACAGGGAGGTCGCAGTGGCATGACGCTGAGCGTCAGGGAGCACGTTGCCGACGATTCACGCTCCGACATTCTGTTCGTGGCGGCGGAATGCTTTATGGAGCGTGGCTACAATGCCACCTCGATAGACGATGTGGCGCGCCGCCTCGGCGCCACCAAAGGCCGCATCTACCACTATTTCCCGTCCAAGGCCGATCTGTTCGCAGGCGTCTTCCGGTTCGGCATGGACCGCATCTTCGCGGCGGTCGAGCCGTACAGGAATATGCCGGGGCCGGCGGCTGAGCGCTGGAAGAAACTGGCGTTCATCCATACTGTCCGGATGATGAAATCGAAGACGCTCGCCAAGGTGGTCTGGGAGGGCGTCGAAATGCACCTGCGCGGGGCGACGACGCCGCAGCAGCGCATCGAACTCGATGGCCTGATACGCTATCGCAATGGCTATTCGGACATCTTCCGGGAAACGATCGCCCAGGCGCGCGAAGAAGGCGACTTCCATTTCGCCGACCTCGGCATCACCGTGCAGGCCATGTTCATGGCGCTGAACTCGCCGATGTTCTGGTATGTGCCGCGCCCCGGCGAAACCGACGAGGACATCCATAACATCGCCAACCAGATCGTTGCCTTCGCCCATCGCGGCCTCGGCGGCAAGGAGGAAACGTGACCGAGATGGACCTGGGCATGACCGAACGGCTTAAGCCGATCCATGAACGGGTCAGCCGGATGGTCAGCGAGGAGATCCTGCCGCTCGACGAGGAGTTCCTGGCGGAGGTCGGCGCCGGCGATGATCGTTGGACCTACACTCCGCGGCAGACCGAAATCCTCGAAGGGCTGAAGGCAAAGGCGCGCGAGCGGGGCCTTTGGAATTTCTGGCTGACCGGTTCGGAACGCGGCTACGGCCTTTCGACCGTCGAATACGCCTACCTCGCCGAGGAGATGGGCAAGGCGCATCTGGGTGCGGAAACCTTCAACTGCTCGGCGCCGGACACCGGCAACATGGAAGTGCTCGAGCGATACGGTTCGCAGGATCACAAGAAACGCTGGCTGGAGCCTCTGCTCGAAGGAAAGATCCGCTCGGCCTATCTGATGACCGAGCCTGATGTCGCCTCCTCCGATGCAACCAACATCTCCCTGCGTTGCGAGCGCGACGGCGACGACTATGTGCTGAACGGCGAGAAATGGTGGGCGTCGGGTGCGGGCGATCCGCGCTGCGCCATCTATATCGTCATGGTGAAAACCGGCACCGGCGAGGCCAAGCACAAGCAGCACTCCATGATCCTGGTGCCGGCTGACGCAAAGGGTGTGAAGAAGCTTCGCGCCATGAAGGTCTATGGCGACGACGACGCGCCGCACGGCCATCTGCATATCCGCTTCGAAAACGTCCGCGTGCCGGCCTCGAATCTCATTCTCGGCGAGGGCAGGGGCTTCGAGATCGCGCAGGGCAGGCTTGGGCCCGGACGCATCCATCATTGCATGCGCGCCATCGGCCAGGCCGAAAAGGCGCTGGAGATGATGTGCACGCGCTCGATGCGCCGCGAGGCGTTCGGCAAGCCGCTGGCGCAGCTCGGCGCCAATTTCGACATCATCGCCGAGTGCCGCATGGAAATCGAGATGGCGAGGCTGCTCTGCCTGAAGGCGGCCTGGATGATCGACCAGGGCGATGCGCGGGCGGCCGCTCCCTGGATCAGCCAGATCAAGGTGGTGGCGCCGCGCGTCGCGCTCAAGGTCACCGACGAGGCGGTGCAGATGTTCGGCGCGCAAGGCATCAGCCAGGACACGCCGCTGGCGCGCGCGTGGACGCATCTGAGGACGCTGCGGCTCGCCGACGGGCCGGATGCCGTGCACCGCCGCCAGATCGCCCGCGCGGAACTGAAGAAATACACGCAGGAACAGGTATGATCCCCGCATGAAGGCCATCGTCGCCCGCGACTTCGCCCCCATCGATCGGCTCGACTATGCCGACTGGCCGGAACCCGAGGCGACGGGCGATACAGTGGTGATCCAGGCCGAGGCGATCGGGGTGAACTTTCCCGACGGATTGCTTGTCCAGGGCCTTTACCAGATGAAACCGCCGGTGCCCTTCGTGCCCGGCATGGAAGTCGCCGGCAGGGTGACGGCGATCGGTCCGGGCGTGAAAGCCATCAGGGTTGGCGATCGTGTCGCCGCGCTCTCCACCTACGGCAGCTACGCCGAGAAGGTCGGCGCTCCCGAGGCGACGGTGATGAAGCTGCCGGACGCAATCGGCGCCGCCGACGCCTGCGCGCTGATCTGCGGCTACGGTACCTCGCATCATGCCCTGAAACAGCGGGCGCAATTGCAGCCCGGCGAGACGCTCTGCGTGCTCGGCGCTTCAGGCGCCACCGGCATTGCCGCCGTGCAGATCGGCAAGGCGATGGGCGCAACCGTCATCGCGGTCGCCTCGACAGAAGAAAAGCGCACCGTTGCCAGGGGCGCGGGCGCCGATACGGTGCTTGGCTACGACAACCTCAAGGAAGAACTGAAGACCGTCACCGCAGGCAAGGGTGTCGACGTGGCGTTCGACCCGGTCGGCGGCGACGCCTTCGATGCGCTGTCGCGGTCGATGGCCTGGAACGGCCGCCTGCTGGTGGTTGGTTTCGCTTCCGGAACGATCCCGAAATTCCCGGTCAATCTGTCGCTGGTCAAGGGGTTCAGCGTCGTCGGCGTGTTCTGGGGAGCCTTCACCCAGAAGGAACCGCAGGTCTACGCCGCGAACATGAAAGAACTGATCGGATGGTACAGCGCCGGCAAGGTCAGGCCTGTCATCGAGGGGACCTATCCGCTGGCCGATGCCGCGAGCGTGCTTGCCCGTGTGATCGGGCGCGGCGCTTCAGGTAAGCTGATCCTGAAACCCTGACCCGGAGACGTGACGATGGCAATCCCGGCCGAAATGAAGGCGCTTCTCCAGACCAACGACGGCTATGCGGCCAAACCTTCCGGCAGCGTACTGGAGGCGATGGAACCCTATGTCGAGCCGGGCGTCGTGGCGGTTCCGAAACCCAAGCCGACGCAACTCCTCATCAAGGTCAGCCTCGCCTCGATCAACCCGTCCGACGTGATGTTCGTCAAGGGCATGTACGGCCAGCCACGCCAGAAAGGCCAGCCGGCCGGTTTCGAGGGCGTCGGCACCGTGGTGGCGACCGGCGACGAGCCGCTGGCCAGGAGCTTCGCCGACAAGCGGGTCGCCTTCGCCACCGGCGTCACCGGCTGGGGCTCGTGGGCTGAATACGCCGTAGCCGAAGCCCCCGCCTGCATCGCCCTCATCGACACGGTCCGCGACGAGGACGGCGCGGCCATGATCGTCAATCCGTTGACCGCGCTCGCCATGTTCGGCATCGTCAAGGACGAGGGCGAGAAGGCCTTCATCGTGACGGCCGGCGCCAGCCAGCTCTGCAAGCTGATCATCGCGCTTGCCAAGGAGGAGGGGTTCCGGCCGATCGCCATCGTGCGGCGCGACGACCAGATTCCGCTGCTCAAGGAACTCGGCGCAGCACATGTGCTGAATTCCGAGGCCGCCGATTTCAGGACCAGCCTCAAGGAAACCGTCAAGGCCGAGCAGCCGCGCATCTTCCTCGATGCGATGACCGGGCCGCTGGCCGCGGGAATCTTCCACGTCATGCCGAAACGTTCGCGCTGGATCATCTATGGCCGGCTCGATCCGTCGACAACGCCGATCCTGGAGCCCGGGCAACTCATCTTCCAGCAGAAGGTCATCGAAGGCTTCTGGCTGCCGGTCTGGATGCGCCAATCGCCGGAGCGTCGCGAGTGGGCGGAGATGGAAGCGCAGAAGCGGTTTTCGGACGGGCGCTGGACAACCGATGTGACGGCGGTGGTGCCGCTGTCGAAAGCAATGAGCGAAACCCCAGCAGCGCTCGCAAAACCAAACGGAAAGGTTTTCATCAAGCCGGATTGAAGTCGGCGTTGATTTGAATGAGGTTCACAATCATTAGTCGGCAAAGAAACGACAGAAGATTGTGATGAAAATAGGAGGAGGACACCTTTGGATGTGTTGCAGCTGGTCGTCAGCGGCCTGGCCAATGGTTGCGTTTACGGGCTTATCGCGCTCGGCTTCGTGCTGATCTACAAGGCGACCGAAGCGGTGAATTTCGCCCAGGGCGACTTCATGATGCTCGGCGCCTTCATCACCGTCGGGCTGACCAACCAGGCCTGGCTCGGCCTGCCGTTCTGGCTTTCGGTGCCGCTTGCCGTGTTCATCATGGGCGTGTTCGGTTACCTGCTCGATCTCATCGTGTTGCGCCGCATGTTCGGCCAGTCGCAGATCGCCGTCGTCATCCTCACCATCGCGCTGGGTTTCGTGCTGCGTTTCGTCGCCGGCGCCATCTGGGGTCATGAGACGGTGTCACTGGAATCGCCGATCGCCGGCAAGGAGCTGCGTTTCGGCGGCGTTGTGCTCGGCCTCGACGAGGTGGCGGTCATCGTCGTCACCGTGCTTTTGACCATCATCCTCTATTTTTACTTCAACCGGACCAAACTCGGCATCGCCATGCAGGCCGCGTCGCAGAACCAGCTGGCGGCCTACTACATGGGCATTCCGGTGAAGCGCGTGCATTCGCTGATCTGGGCGCTGGCGGGCGCGGTCGCGGCGATCGCGGGCGTGCTGTTCGCCTCGAAAGGCACCATCGATCCCTCGGCCGGGCTGCTCGGCATCAAGGCGTTCGCCGCGGCGGTGATCGGCGGTTTCGGCAGCCTGCCCGGTGCGCTGCTCGGCGGCGTCATCGTCGGGCTGATCGAGCCGTTTGCGTCGCGTTACATCGCCGCCGGCTATTCGCAGATCATGCCCTACCTGTTGCTGTTCCTAATCCTTGTGTTCCGGCCACACGGCATCCTCGCCCAGGTCCATCGGAAGAAGGTGTGAGGCGGCGATGCGGACAGTTTTCAAGACTTCCTACGACGCCGACATCAACCTCTTTCGCGACAGTGTGCAGGCCGCATGGTATCTGGCGCTGCTGGCGCTGGCGCTCGTCCTGCCGCTGCTGCTCGATGTCTTCATGCTTGGCGAAGTCACCAACATGCTGATCTGGGCCGTTGCCGGCATGGGGCTGATGATCCTCGTCGGCCAGAGCGGCCAGGCAAGCCTCGGCCACGCCGCCTTCCTGGCGATCGGCTGCTACGCCAACGTGCTTCTGCAGGAACGGCTCGGCCTGCCGTTCATCGTGTCGTTTCCGCTGGCCGGCCTGATCGCCGGCTTCGCCGGCGTCCTGCTGGCCATCCCGACGGCGCGGCTGCACGGCATCTATCTCGCCATTGCGACGCTGGCCATCGCCATCCTGACCGACGATGTCATCGTGCTTGCCGAGCCGTTGACCGGCGGCGTCACCGGGCTTGTCACGCCGACAATCAACATCTTCGGGCTGGAGATCGACCGTTACGTGACGCCGGACCGCTTCTACTGGCTCGTGCTTGCCGTCGTGGTGCTGACAGTGCTCGCCTACCGCAACCTGCTGCGGGCGCCGCTCGGCAGGGCGTTCGCGGCGGTTCGCGACTCGGAGGTTTCGGCGCAGGCGATGGGCGTCAACGTTCCCCGCACCAAGGCCACCGCCTTCGGCATTTCCACCGCTATTACCGGCCTTGCCGGTGCGCTGATGGGGCATTTCGCAGGCGTCTTCAACAACGAGACATTCTCGATCATCATTTCGATCCAGCTTCTGCTGATGATCGTCATCGGCGGTCTCGGCTCGATCCACGGCGCCTTTTTCGGGGCCATCGTGGTGGCGCTGCTGCCGCAGGCGATCGCACTTTCCCGCGATTTCGTCGGCGGCCTGTTCGGCACCGGCTCGATGGCCATGCCGGGCCTAGACAGCGCTGTGTTCGGCGCCATCCTGATCCTGTTCATCCTGTTCGAGCCGATGGGCATCTACGGCCGCTGGGTGAAGATACGCACCTATTTCGAGCTGTTCCCGTTCTATCGCCGCGACATGTTCCGTCGCCAGAAGAGCTACCTGAAGACGGAGCGGCTGAGATGAGCCTTCTCGAGATCGACAACGTCACCTTGCGTTTCGGCGGCGTCGTTGCCGTCAACAAGGTGTCTTTCTCGGTCGAGGAGGGCGAGGTGTTCGCGCTGGTCGGGCCCAATGGCGCCGGTAAGTCGACCCTCTTCAACCTGGTCTCGCGCATCTACGATCCGGTCGAGGGCGACATCCGTTTCGACGGCAAGAGCATCCTCGACAAGGCGCCGCACGAGATGGCCCGCCTCGGCATTGCCCGCACCTTCCAGAACATCGAACTGTTCGAACAGGCGACGGTTCTGCAGAACCTGCTTGTCGGCCGCCACCGGCACCGCAAGAGCAACTTCGTCAACGAGCTTCTGTTTTCGCCGTTCGTGCGCGGCGAAGAACGCCGCCACCGCGATGCGGTGGAGAAGGTGATCGATTTCCTCGACCTCCAGGCCTACCGCGACAAATACATCGCCGGACTGCCATACGGCGTGCGCAAGGTGGTCGAGATGGGCCGTGCGCTGGCCATCGAGCCGCGCCTGCTGCTGCTCGACGAGCCCGCATCCGGCCTCTCGGTTGAGGAAACCCAGGACGTCGCCTTCTGGGTGGAGGACATCAAGACCCAGATGGGCATCACCGTCCTGATGGTCGAGCACGACATGCATCTCGTCTCGGCGGTTTCCGACCGGGTGTTGGCGCTGGCCGACGGCAAGGCGCTGGCCCTCGGCACCGCGCAGGAGGTGCAGAACCATCCGAAAGTCATCGAGGCTTATATCGGCGTTTCCGATCCGCATCAGAAGGTGGTGACATGACGGCGCTGGAAGACATCCTGGCGCTGCCGGAGCCGGTTCCCGCGCCGGTGCTGGCGGTGAAGAATCTCGAAAGTTACTACGGTCCGATCATGGCGATCCGCGGCGTCAGCCTGGAGGTCCGCGAAGGCCAGATCGTCACCGTGCTCGGCGCCAACGGCGCCGGCAAGACAACGCTGATGAAGACGATCTCCGGCGTCATGAACCCGCAGAAGGGCAATATCTTCTACGGCAACGACGACATCGCCGGCGCCGATCCGGACAAGGTGGTGCGGGCCGGGATCGTGCATGTGCCGGAGGGCCGCGAGGTGTTTCCGCTGCTCACCGTCGAGGAAAATTTGGGGATGGGCGCCTTCGTGCGGTCGGATGCCGATGGCATCCGCGCCGACCAGGAGATGGTCTATTCCTATTTTCCGATCCTTGCCGAACGCCGTCGCCAGGCGGCAGGCACGTTGTCGGGCGGGCAGCAGCAGATGCTGGCAATCGGCCGCGGGCTGATGGCGCGGCCGAAGCTGATGCTGCTCGACGAGCCTAGCCTCGGCCTGTCGCCGCTGCTGGTGAAGGAGATATTCGCAATCATCCGCAGGTTGAACCGCGAGCAGGGCGTCACCATGATGCTGGTCGAGCAGAATGCACGCGTCGCGCTGGAGGTCGCCGATTACGGTTACGTGATGGAACTTGGCCGCATCGTCATGGCCGACGACGCCCAACGGCTGCTGCAATCGAAGGACGTCCAGGAATTCTATCTCGGGGTGCAGGAACAGTCGCAGCGCGGCCAGAAGCGCTGGAAGCAGAGGAAGACCTGGCGATGAAACAGTTTCGTGAAGTTGCCCCTCACCCCAGCCCTCTCCCCGTGAAGAAGGAGAGGGGGGCGTCGACGTTGCGGCCAGCCTCCTTCTCTCCGCAGGCGGGGAGAAGGTCCCGGCAGGGGGATGAGGGGCAAGCAAAAGCCGCAGGGAGGATCGCATGAACACAGCCGCCATGCCCGCCCAGAGAGTTGTCGACGGCTACAGCATCAACGCCAATCTGTCCGAGGGGCCGTTCTTCTTCGACGGTTGCGATACGCTGGTGAAGCTGTTTCGCCAGCGCTGCCAGGAACTCGGCCCCAGGATTGCGCATCGCGAGAAGGATTACGGCATCTGGCTGGCTTACTCGTGGAGCGATTTCTACGAACACGCGCGGCTGATCGGCCTCGGCCTCGCCGCGCTCGGGCTGAAGCGCGGCGAGGTTGTCTCGATCCTTTCGGAAGACAACAAGGAATGGATCTACACCGACCTCGGCGTACAGTCGGTCGGCGGCATCGCATCGGGTGTCTACACCACGGATTCGGCCAGCCAGCTCCGCTATCTCGTCAACGATTCCGATAGCCGTTTCCTGTTCGTCGAGAACGACGAGCAGCTCGACAAATACCTCTCGGTCAAGGCCGACATGCCTGGACTTGCCAGGGTCATCGTCTACGACCGCGACGGCCTGCATGGGTTTTCCGACGACAAGGTGATCTTCCTCGACGATCTCTACAGGATCGGGCGTGATTTCCTGAAAGCGAACCCCAACCGGTTCGAGGAGGAAATCGCGAAATCGCGGCCCGAAGACACCGCCATCCTCGTCTATACCTCCGGCACTACCGGGCCGCCGAAAGGCGCCATGATCAGCCATGCAAACATCATGTGTTCGATCACCGGTGCGCTGTTGACGCTGCCGGTCAAGGAAAACGAGGAACAGGTCTGCTTCCTGCCGCTCTGCCATATCCTGGAACGGCTGATCACCGTGTTCGAGCCGATCGGGCTGAAGTCGACGGTCAATTTCGCCGAAAGCCCGGAAACGGTCTTCGACAACGTGCGGGAAGTCAGCCCGCATGTCTTCACGGCGGTGCCGCGCGTCTGGGAGAAGATCTATTCGCGGGTCACCATCATGGCTGGAGATTCCACGCGGTTCGGCCGCTGGGCCTACCGCCAGGCCGTCGCCGCCGGAAAGAAACGCGCCGGCCACCTGGAGAATGGCGAAAAGGTGCCGCTGGCGACGGCCGCAGCCTATGCCTTCTGGGATTTCGCGGTGTTGAAGAATTTGCGCCGGATGCTCGGTCTCGATCGCCTGCGGCGCGGCACCACCGGTGCAGCACCCATCTCTCCGGATCTTCTGCGCTGGTACCGGGCGATCGGCGTCACCGTGCTCGAAGGCTACGGCATGACCGAAAGCTCCGGCGTGATCTCGCTGAACCTGATGGACGACTACAAGACCGGCAGCATCGGCAAGCCGGTGCCCGGCGGCGAGGTGCGGATCGCCCCAGACGGCGAAATCCAGTACCGCGGCGGCAACGTCTTCAAGGGCTACTGGAACAAGCCCGAAAAGACCGGGGAGACGATCGTCGACGGGTGGCTCAGGACCGGCGATCTCGGCCGTATCGACAACCAGGGGTTCCTTACGATCACCGGGCGCGCCAAGGACATCATCATCTGCTCCGGCGGCAAGAACGTCAGCCCGAGCGAGATCGAGAACCGGCTCAAATTCTCGCCCTATATCTCCGACGCCGTCATCATCGGCGACAGGCGCAAATACCTCACCTGCCTGGTCATGATCGACCAGGAGAATGTCGAGAAATTCGCGCAGGACCGGCGCGTGCCGTTCTCCAACTTCAAGTCGCTGTGCGCGGCGCGCGAAGTGCGCGAACTGATCGGCGGCGTGGTAGAAGAGGCCAATCGCGAATTCGCACGGGTAGAGCAGATCAAGGATTTCCGGCTGATCGACGTGCTGCTTACCGCCGAGGACGACGAACTGACCGCGACCATGAAGCTGAAGCGCAGCTTCGTCGAGCAGAAGCACAAGGGACTTATCGAGGAAATGTACGGCCAGCCGGCGCGCTGACGTACCGGGAGCGAAAATCAGGGAGGAATGTGAAATGGCATCAATGATTGCGAAATCGATCCTTGCATTGGGGCTGGCGGCAGGTCTGGCCTCGACCGCCCTTGCACAAACGCAAGGGGTCACCGACACCGAAGTGGTGATCGGCTCGAATGCCGACCTGTCCGGTCCGTTCGCCGGCTTCAGCGTGCCGGCCATGAAGGCCGCGCAACAGGTGTTCGACGAGGTCAACGCCAAGGGCGGCGTGCACGGACGCAAGATCAAGCTGATCGTCGAGGACCACGGCTATCAGGTGCCGAAGGCGATGCAGGCTTTCAACAAGCTGATCAACTCGGACAAGATCTTTGTCTCGTTCATGACGCTCGGCACGCCGATCAACATCGCCGGTTTCAAGCTTCAGGAGCCGAAGGGCATCGTGAACTTCCTGCCGCTCACGGCGGCCCGTCAGATGGTGGAGGAGCCGATCGCGCTGCGCTTCACCGGCTTCTCTTCCTATTATGACCAGACCCGCGCCGCGGTTAAGTACCTCGCCAAGGAAAAGGGCGCCAAGGAAGTCTGCGCCATGTACCTGCCAACCGATTTCGGCAAGGAAATGGAAGAGGGCGCCAAGAAAGGGGCCGAGGAGGCCGGCATCGCCTTCAAGGCGGAGACCACGCACAAGGTCGACGAAGCCGATTTCATCGGTTCGCTGACCAAGCTCAAGGAAGAGGGCTGCGACGTCATCGGCGTGGCGCTCGGCGTCCGGCAGGTCATCACCGTGATCGGCACGGCCAAGAAGATGGGCTGGAACGACGTGACGATCTTCGGCACGTCCGCGTCTTTCCACACGGCGATCGCCAAGGTTCCTGGCGGCGTCACCGACGGCTTCTACGCGGCCGCAGGCTGGTCCGACCTCGAAGCGCGCATGGGCAATCCGGCGGTGAAGGGTTTCGTCGAGAGCTATAAGGCGGAATTCAAGGAAGATCCCTCCACCGGCGCCTTGCTCGGCCGCTCCGCCGCCGAAACCTTCGTGAAGGCGCTGGACGCCGCCGGCAAGGATTTGACGTCGGAATCCTTCGTCAAAGGACTGGAATCACTGAAATTCCGTGACGAGATCGCGGATGTCGATGTCGATTTCAGCGCCACCGACCATCAGGGCGGCAATGCCATCCTGATTTCGAAGATCGAAGGCGGCTCCTGGAAGGAAGTGGCGCGCGAATAGCCGCTACAGCTGATCCTCCCTCGTGAAGCGGGGAGGGGGACAACGCGAAGCGTGGTGGAGGGGCAGTTGCGATCGCTCCGCGCGGCTCACTCCACCAGCATCGCTTCGCTCGGCGCCCCGTCAACGGATAGTGGCCCGAGTGCTTTATTCGGCCGGCTCCACCTTGGTATAGGCGGCCTCTTCCAGTTCGCGCTTCAGCCGCGCCTGCTCCTCGATCTTCGGCGTGATGAAGCGGCCGAGCAGCAGGTAGGCGACCGGCGTCAGGAAAAGCGTCGAGACGGTGGCGAGGCCGAGACCGCCGACGATCACCCAGCCGAGCGCGATGCGGGCTTCCGCGCCGGCGCCCGAGGCCAGCACCAGCGGCAGGCCACCCAGCACCGTGCAGATCATCGTCATCATCACCGGACGCAGGCGTATGTTGGAGGCTTCCTCGATGGCCTGCCGGACTCCGAAACCGCGGTCGCGCAACTGGTTGGCGAACTCGACGATCAGGATGCCGTTCTTGGCCATGACGCCGACAAGAAGCACCAGGCCGATCTGGCTGTAGGCGTTCAGGCTGGTGCCGGTCAGGATCAGGGCGAAGATCGCGCAGGCCAGGCCGAGCGGCACGGTCGCCATGATGATGATCGCGCTGACGAAGCTCTCGAACTGCGCGGCGAGCACCAGGAGGATGATGACCAGCGCGAAGCCGAAGATGGCGATCATGCCGCTGTTGGTTTCGCCCAGCGTCGCCGCTTCGGCGAGCGGCACGATTCGGGCGCCGGGTGGCAGGAGCGGCGTGGCGATCGTTTCGGCGGCCGACATCGCGTCGCCAAGCGCGAAATCTTCCCGCAGGGTCGAGGTGATGGCCACCGACGGCTGCTGCTGCTCGCGTGTCAGCGAGGGCGGCACCGCGCGCTCGGTCAGTTTGGCGATCGTCGACATCGGCACGTAGCGGCCGTCGCCCGTCTTGATGAAGACGTTTTCGAGGTCGGTCGGATCGTTGATCGGGTTGCTGGTGGAAACCAGCTTCACGCCGTAGGCGCGGTCGGCGATATAGACATCGCCGATGTCGTTGCCGTCCAGCATGGCCTGCATGGTGGCGGCAAGCCCGGTGATGTCGATGCCGAGGTCGGAGGCGCGGGCCCTGTCGATCTCCACGGCAAGCTGCGGCTGCGTCGGATCGACCGACAGGCGTGGCTGAAGGAAGCGCGGATCGTCCTGCATCTGGTCGATGATCTTCAGCGCCGCGTCGCTCAGCGCCTTGCGGTCGTTGCCGACCAGCGCAAACTGCAGGCCGTTGCCGGCGCCGCGGATGCCCAGGCTGTTGGGCTGGATCGGGAAGACGCGCACGCTCGGCACCTGCCGGACGAGCCGGGTTATCTCGGCGGTGATCTCCTGCTGGCTGCGCTCGCGCTTGTCCCATGGCGCCAGCGTCACCACCATGAAGCCGGAATTGTAGGAGCCGTTGTTGCCGGCGTTTTCGAACGTGCTTTCGATCTCGCCGGAATCGCGCAGCGGCCGGATCAGTTCCTCGATGCGGCGCATCTGCTGCGTGGTGTAGTCTAGGCTGACGCCCTGCGGCGCGTTGATGCGCAAAAGCACGACGGAGCGGTCTTCCGTTGGCGTCAGTTCCTGCCTGATCGTACCGAAGAGCGCGAAGGCGGTGCCTGCAAACAGTACGGCGACCAAAACGACGATCACCGGCGCGTCGAGGCAGGCATGCAGGCAGCGCCGGTACAGGCGGCCGAGCGCGCCGCCGATCCTTGAGCCGATGCCGCCCTGGCCCTCATGGTGGAGCGAGGCGTCCGTCAGCATGCGGGATGCGAGCATTGGGCACAAGGTCAGCGCCACCACGCAGGACAAAAGCACCGCCATGGCGAGCACGAAGCCGAATTCGCGAAACAGCCCGCCGGTCTGTCCGGGCAGGAAGGAAATCGGCACGAACACTGCGACCAGCGTCGCTGTCGTGGCAACGACGGCGAAAAAGACTTCCTCCGCACCGAGCACGGCCGCGGCGCGGGGGCCCATGCCCTCGTTGCGCCGCCGCACGATGTTTTCCAGCACCACGATGGCGTCGTCGACCACCAGGCCCGTGGCCAGCACCAGCGCCAGCAGCGTGAGGATGTTGACGGAAAAGCCCACCAGGTAGATCGCCGCGACAGTGCCGATCATCGCCACCGGCATGGCAAGCGCCGGGATGAGGGTGGCGCGCCAGTCGAGCAGGAAGACGTAGATGACGATCAGCACGATGGTGACCGAGAGGCCGATTGCGATCTCCACCTCGTGGACGGCGCCCTCGACGAACACCGCATCGTCGCTGGTCACCTTGATGGTCATGCCTTCCGGCATGCCTTGCTGGATCTTGGTGACCGCTGCCCTGACGCCTTCGGAAATGTCGAGCGTGTTGGACTCGGCGGCCCGCACGATGCCGATGCCGATGCCGATCTTTCCGTCGGAGCGCAGCGAGGTCTGGCCGATGTCGGGGCCGAGCGTCACCGTGGCCACATCGCGAATGTAGGTGGTGCCGGAAATGATGATGTTTTCGAATTCTTCCGGCGTCGTCACATCGGCGGTGGTGCGCACGATGAGATCCTGATCGCTGGTGGTGATCGATCCGGCCGGGCTGTCGAAGGCCACCGAGGCCAGCGCCCGGCGCAAGTCAGCGACGGTGAGGCCATGGCTGGCCAGCTTGCCCTGGTTGACGTCGATCCGGAATATCTTCTCGCGGTTGCCGTAGATCTGGACGTCTGCCACCCCCGGCACCGCTGCCAGCGTGTCGTCGACCTGGTCTTCCACGAATACGGTCAGATCCTCGATCGGCATGGTTGTCGAGGTCACGGCAAGCCGCATCACGGGATCGGAATTGGCGTCAGCCTTGACGATGCGCGGCGGGTCTGCCTCCTCGGGAAGCTGTGCGGTGACGCGGCCGACCGCGTCGCGCACATCGGAAGCGGCAACATTCAGGTCGACGCCGTCGTTGAACTCGATGGTGACGCGGCTGCGCCCGAAGGACGAACTGGAGGAGATCGACTTGACGCCGGACACGCGGGCGACCGCGCCCTCGATGGTGTCGGTCAGTTCGCGGTCGACGGTTTCGGCCGCGGCGCCTTGAAAGTCGGTATTGACGGTGATGACGGCGCGGTCGACATCGGGCAGTTCGCGGATCTCGACACCGTAGAAGGCGGCAAGGCCGGCGACCGCGATCAGAACGTTGAGCACGAAGGCCAGCACCGGCCGGCGTATGAACAGCGCCGTCAGGCCGGTCTCGCTGCTTTTGCCGTTGAATTCGGTCATGGGAGGCCCGTCACGATCCGCCGGTTTCGGGGCCTTGCGGCGCCTCGCTGCCGGCGATGCGGACATCGCTGCCCTCGCGCACGCTCTGCACGCCCTCGGTCACCACGATGTCGCCGCTGGTGATCGGTGCGTCCACCAGCACGTCTTCGGTGTTGCGCTGGACGATGCGCACGGGAACGCGCTTGGCCTTGCCGTCTTCGACCGCCCAGATGAAGGCGCCGTCGGCGCCCCACTGGATCGCCAGCGGGCTGACGGCGGGGTAGGTGTCGCCGGGAAACCGCATTGTCACCTGAAACGACATGCCGGCGCGCAGCGAATCGGCTGGATTGGCGATCTTCGCCTGCACCCAGAGCGTGCGGCTCTTGGCGTCGATGCGGTTGTCGACCGCCGAAATCGAGCCGGTGAAGGCTTCGTTCGGGTTGGCCAGCGAGCGTGCCTGCAACTCCGTGCCGATCTTGACCGCCGAAGCGAAACGTTCGGGCGCCCAGAAATCGACAAGGATCGAGGAACGGTCGTCGATGGTGGCGACCGCCGACTGGCTGGTGACATAGTTGCCGGCCTCGATGGGCAGGATGCCGACGACCCCGGCGATCGGCGCGATGATCGAACGGCGTTCCAGCGCGACCTGCGCGTCGTGGATCGACAGGTCGGCGTTGCGCAGCGCAAGTTCCGCTTCTGTCAGCTGCACGGCTGTTGCGGTGGAGGATGCCCGCAGCGCGCGGAAGCGCTCGACCTTGGCCGCGGCATCGTCGCGGGCAATCTTGGCGCGTTCCAGCGCGATTTCTTCCGTATCCGAATCGAGCCTGGCAAGAACCTGGCCTTTTTCGACGCGCGCGCCGGACTGCACCAGAAATTCCGTGAGGCGGCCTGATGTGTAGGGATTGACCGTAACGGTGGCGTTGGCGCGGCCGGTGCCGATCGCCTGCAGGCGGTCGTTGATCGTGGCGGAGCCGACCGGGGCGGTCACCACGATGGTGGGCTGGATGCCGCGGCCCTGGCCTTGCCGGGTGCTCTGCGTCGTGTTGCCGTCGGCCGCCGGCGTCGCCGCATAGGCCCAATCGATGCCCCAGCGGGCGAGAATTTCCTGAGCGCCCGGAAAGAACGATGCCCATCCGACGAATGCGGCCAGCACAATGGCAATCGAAAGAGCGATCTGTTTCCAGGCAGACATTCAGTACTCCGGGTCAAAGAAACGTTTCGGTCCGGTTTGCGGACGAGGCAAAACGCAAACCCGGTGTCAAGCACCGGCAGTCCCTATACGGCCTTTATGACAATTCTCCCGGCCGTGCGCACTTACTTTAACATTAAATCTCCGTAACGTGATCAGCCCGCTTAAAGGGGGTGGCGGGCGGCCTGGTGGTCCGATCCAGCACCGCATGCCCATGGCAGCGAAATGACAAGCTTGTCAGCTACGCTGCTCCGTTGCGCTCGCCAACTCCTGCACGATCCAATCCGCAAAAGCCTTTGCCGGTCGGCTGAGGCGTCGGAAATCCGGCGCCACCAGCCAATAGGCCCCATCGGGCACTTCAATCTCGAAGGGGCGTACCAGGGTTCCAAGCCGAATATCCTCGCCGTCCAGGACAAGATCGCAAAGCGCGACACCGTGGCCGAGCTTCGCGGCGTGAATGGCTTGCGCCGCGACAGGATAAACGGGGCCCTTCTGCGACGCGAAGTCCGGCAGTCCGGCCGCCTGGAACCACGTTGCCCAGTATTTCCGGTCATACTCGTGCAGCAGCGTGTAGTGGCGCAGGTCCACGGGTGAGCCAAGCGGCGGACCGGATGCGAGCAAGCCCGGGGCGAGGACAGGTGTTGTCCGGCAGTCGAAGAGGTGCCGTGCCTCGGTCCGCCGCCAGGTTCGCGCTACCGCTCCAAAGCGAATTGCCAGTTCTGCCTCGTGGGTTCGGAATTCCACCAGCCGCACGTCCGCCTCGACCGCTATATCGACGTCAGGGTGCTGCTCACGGAACCGGTGGAGGCGCGGAACCAGCCATCCGGCTGCAAATGATGGTTCGACGCTGATCCGAAGCTCGGCCTGGGCCGGCTCGGCGATGATCTGCGATAGCCGCCGATCGAGATCGTCGAAGCTGGCGGTCAACGGTTCCAAGAGAAACCGGCCTGCTTCGGTCAGAACGACCCCCCGATGCAGGCGTTCGAACAGCGGCTTGCCGATGAAGGCTTCCAATTCGCGGATCTGCCTGCTGATCGCGGCCTGCGACACGAACAGTTCTTCCGCGGCGCGGCTGAAGCTCAGCAGGCGGCCAGCGACCTCAAAGCTTCGCATCGCCGTCAACGGCAGACGTCCGCGCTTCATGGACATAACCCTGCGTTATCCGAACTGGACGCTAAACTCGTTTGAAGCGCGTGACCAGTGGAGGCCTAATCTCTCCAGCAAGGAGACGAGCCATGTCGGACTTCGAGGACATCTTCGCGGACGTAGTTCGCATCGTGACCTTTCAACCGCGCGAGGCCCGTATGCGCTATCGGCCCCCAGAGTGGGACGAGAGGTTGCAGGCGCCCGAAAGAAAGAACGCTCACGATCGACGCCGCACCGATCGTTCGCTGGACTAGTCTGGAAGCACGACTGAAGGATTTCTGGTCCTTCGCCGGTAACGGCCGCGCGGAAGGCCGGATCGCGAAATCCCATGTCCAGAGAAAACGACGTAAGTTGTCGGGAGCAGCGCTGGTCGTTCGTCCTTCTGGATGAAAAGCGCAACAACCGGACACCTAGCCATGAGAAAGTTCGTCGCAATCACGCACCTCATCCCAGGCAGCGTCATGCAATCACGCGGGGCCTTCCGATGACCCCCACCATCACAGCCTTCGAACGGTCGCCCGACCGCGGCAAGGGGCAGGCGCGCGACATGCGTGTTCGCTGGGCGCTCGAGGAAGTGGGCCAGCCTTACGAGGTTCGGCTTGTTTCGTTCCGCGAGATGAAGAAACCTGCGCATCGTGCGCTTCAACCTTTCGGACAGATTCCGACCTATGAAGAAGGCGATCTCGCGCTGTTCGAGTCGGGGGCGATCGTGTTCCACATCGCTGAGCGCCATGCGGGCCTGTTGCCAGACGATGCGAATGCCCGGGCGCGCGCCATCGCATGGATGTTTGCCGCGCTTAACACGGTGGAGCCGCCAATCGTCGAGCTCGAACAGGCGCCGTATGCGGAACGCGACAAGCCCTGGTACGAGGAGCGCCTGCCTATCCTCAAGGATCGCATCCGTGGCCGGCTGGACGAACTTTCCCGTCGGCTTGGCGATGCCGACTGGCTCGACGGCGCGTTCAGCGCCGGCGACCTGATGATGGTGATGGTGCTGCGCAGGCTCTACGGATCAAGGATACTGGAGGAGTATCCGAACCTCTCCGCCTATGTCGCGCGCGGCGAAGCGCGTCCGGCCTTCAAGCGTGCTTTCGATGCACAATTGGCGGTTTTCACCGGCGCATCGACCGGCCGGTGAGAGCATTCTGGAAGCTTACTTGACGACCGAAAATTCGTACTGGGTCCAGCGGTGCACCGCCTTGTATTCGTCATGTTGACCCGGCGTCCTCATCGGATTGCGGAAGATCGCCCCGCAGCTTGTCAACTCGCCCGGGAAGGATTTGCACAGGAAGCTGCCTTGCACCCAAGCTGTTCCGGAGTGTTTCTCGCTTCCTAGGGTTTGATCGAGCGTGCCGTCCGCCGAAATTGTGCGCTGCATCGGCAAGAACTTGGGGAATACCATTTTTCCACGCGTTTCATGGCCGAAAAGGAGAGATCTAATTTCCTCCCCCGTGAGTCTGTCCTTCGGGTTCATGCCCGCATTTGCAAATGCAGGCAGATCCGGCACGCCTGCCTTGGTGAGGCCGGCCAGGAGGCGTTCGGTATCGGCCGTGTTCTTGAATACCATGAAGTCTTGAGGGATCAACTGGTTCGGCTCCTGGTCCTGTCTTTGTGCGAGAACCTTTTTGAACTTTTCCAGGGCTGAAGCTGCTTGCTCGGTGCGCCCCAAATGAGCATAAGCCGAGACAAGTATCTGCAGAGCATAGAATTTCGCCCAAGGCTCGGGCGATTCAAAGTCCATGCTCTCGATGGTGCGAACCGCGTCGTCGAACTTTTCCTGGCCGAACTCCGCCAGCCCCGCCTGATAGCGCCGGTAGTTCACCCAGGAGTGCGGGTCGACGCGAGCAGCCGCATCGAGGTAGCTCAGCGCTTCCTTAGGCCTGCCGTTGAAATTCAAGGCATTGGCGAGGGTGAGATAATTCCAGGGATCGCTGGGGTCGAGCGCCACTGATTTCAGAAGAACGGTGACAGCTTCGTCTGAGTTGTGCTCTCGGACCATCAACTCGGCGACGAGTTGGTAATAGCCCGTCGAAGGATGCCGCGACGCGGTATCGAGCGTTTCGTGGACCTTGCTGTAAGCCTCGTCTATCGAAAGTCCCATCACCACGGCCCGGGTGGTATCCGCGTCCCAGTAGGCCCAGGCCAGTTGGGCATGCGCCGCGCCGAAATCCGGATCGATCTTAACTGCGCGCTTGAGGTGTTCTACCGCCTGGGCAAACTCATCGGGCGTGTTCTCGCGATTGTAGATATCCAGCGCCTTCAGATAGGCATCATATGCTTCCGGATTGCTCGTGCCTCCGGCGCGGGCTGGCACCTCGCCGCTGAAGAGGCGAAGCTTGAGCGCCCCGGCAATACTGCCCACGACCTTGTCCTGCAGCGCGAACACATCCGTCCACTGGCCGTCGAAACGCTCGGCCCACAGGTGTCCGGACGTCGAGCCGTCGATCAGCTGCGCGTTGATGCGCATGTCGTCTCCGACCCGGCGGATCGAGCCTTCGAGCAGGTACCGCACGCCCAATGCCTTGGCAATTTCCTCCGGCTTCGTTGCCTTGTCCTTGTAGGCGAA
This sequence comes from Neomesorhizobium albiziae, assembly GCF_900114255.1. Lineage (GTDB taxonomy): Bacteria > Pseudomonadota > Alphaproteobacteria > Rhizobiales > Rhizobiaceae > Neomesorhizobium > Neomesorhizobium albiziae. The sequence goes on from NZ_FOSL01000007.1 coordinate 173,076, forward strand.
GGCCGCGTTGCGGGAGACGACGAAAAGGCCGGGCACGCGCGCCAGCTCGGTCGTCAGATCCTCGGTAAAGCCGTTGGCGAGATACTCCTGTTCCGCGTCGTCGCTGAGATTGTCAAACGGCAGCACAACGAGAGACGGCCGGACATCCACCGCCTCGCTGGCAGCAGGGGCGGCAGGTTGTGCAGGTCTCTCCCAAGGCTGCCACCATGCCGCGACAAGGCCGAGGGCCAGGACGAGGACAGCCGCCGCGACCGGAAAACGCCAGGCGCGCGGCTGGCGCGCCTTGGAGGTCAGGCGCTCCGCACGGGAATCAAGCACCACGCGATAGGCCTGAACCGGTTCGGCGATGTTCTTGACCCTCTGCTCACCCATCGGCTCGAAGGCGAACGCCAGTTTCCTCTCCACCTCCTTGGCAACTTTTCCCGACACGCAGATGCCGCCAGGTTCCGCCAGTTGCTGAAGCCTGGCGGCGATGTTGACTCCATCGCCATACCGGTCGTCGCCATCGACGATCACCTCGCCGAGGTTGATGCCGATCCGCACCAGGATCTGTTCTGCTTCGGAAAGCGAGGCGTTGCGTTCGGATAGGCCGCGCTGCAGCGACACTGCACATTCGACGCCATCGACGACGCTGCCGAATTCGGCCAGCATCCCATCGCCCATGAGCTTGAAGATATGTCCGTGGTGGCGGGCAATTTCAGGTTCGAACAGTTCCCTGCGTCCGGCACGAAGACGCTCGAAGGTACCGGCCTCGTCGCGCTCCATCTGAGCCGAATAGCCCACTACATCTGCGGCTAGAATCGCGGAAAGCTTGCGGTCCATTGTTGGCCTGGCCCCCAAGGGATCATAGTATTGCTTGTTCTGAAAAGAAACAGACCTCACCAGCACTAGTAAACCGCTTTCTTTCGTGCCGTTTTATTGACGGCTGATACGGCAACGTTTGACCAATGTCGTTATTCACTACATCGAGACATTCGAGCTTGCCTGCCGGTTCACCGCGCAACCTGGTCGAACGGTTCTTCAACAATATCAAACAACAATATCAAACAATGTCGGCGGATCGCGACGCGCCGCGACGAGATCGCTGCCAATTACCTTGCCTTTGTCCAGCTCGCGTCGATACGATCGTGGTTGCGCGTTAATAGGGCCATCAAGAAATGACCGCCTCGCCTCCGTTTCTCGGCTTTCCCGATCGCCTCGCCGATGGCCGCGTGCCATGTGCGGTGATCTTCGGAGCCGGCCACGCCAGTACCTATCCCGGCCAGGACAGCACCGGCTATACCCTGGCCGCCGACGCGATCCGCGCCGCCAGCCAATTCGATGCCGGGCTCGTCGAGCACTGGGACTTCGATCTCGGCGGCCCGCTGTTCGACAGCAAGCCTGTATCCTGCATCGACGTCGGCGACATCCCGACCACCATGCATGACAATGCAGGCAACCGGACCCGTATCGAGACGAAGACGCGCGAAATCCTGACATTGCCGGCCGTGCCGATCCTGCTCGGCGGCGACGATTCGGTGGTCATTCCCTTCCTCGCTGGCTTTGCGGATCACGGGCCGGTCTGGATCCTGCAGATCGACGCTCATATCGACTGGCGCGACGAGGTGCATGGCGAACGCCACGGCTATTCGAGCCCGATGCGCCGGGCGAGCGAGATGGCGCATGTCGCCGGCATGGTGCAGGTCGGCCTGCGCAGCGTCGGCAGCGCGCGTCTCGCCGAAATCGAAGCGGCGCGGCACTACGGCAGCCGCTTCGTGACCGCCCGCGAGGTTCACTCTCAGGGCGTTGAAGCCGCTCTGCGGCATGTTCCGGAAGGCGCGCGGGTTGTAGTCACCCTCGATTGCGACGGAGTTGATCCCGGCATTATGCCGGGTGTGGCGGCGCGTACGCCCGGCGGCCTCACCTACACGCAGGTCATCGACCTGATCGCAGGTGTCAGCAGGCGGGGCAGGATCGTCGGGTTCGACCTTGTCGAGCTCTTTCCCCCCGCCGACGTTGACGGCCTGTCGGCCCAGACCGCCGCGCGCCTTGTCGTCAATGTTATAGGCGCCATCGCCCGGCAGGTTTGAAACCCCTGCTTCCTTCCCCTGCGATTACCGCAGGTTCTCCATCTCCCTTATCCGCTTGGCGCTGTCGGTTTCGAGCTGCCGGGTGATTTCGCCGATCAGCGTCTCGGCTGCGACGAACAGCGCCGCGGACGAATCCCAGGCCGACGGCACGGCGGTGCGCCCGGCGATGACATGGCGGGCGAAACGGGCAATCGGCGACAGCCACTGGTCGGTGAAAAGCACGATCTGAACGCCGCGCGTGTTGGCCTTCTCGGCGAAACGGATCAAGCTCTCCTGATAGCGGCGAATGTCGAAAATGACGAGAACGTCGCGCTTGCCCATGTCGATCAGGCGGTCGCGCCAGTTGCTTTCCTGGCCGGTGAGATGAAACACGTTGGGCCTGATGATGGCGAGGTGGGCCGCCGTGTAGCGGGCGATCGGGTCGGTGAAGCGGCCACCCACCAGGAAGGTTTTGGCGCGCTGGTTGGAGAGCAGCGTCGCGATGTCCGCCAGTTGCTTGTCCGAAATGTGCCGGAAGGTTTCGCGGATGTTTTCGAGCGTCGCCTCGAGTGCGGGCGAGATGCCGCGGGGCAGCGGCGCAGGTGAAACCGTGCGCGAGGCGGGAGACTGCAGCTGGGCCGCGAGTTCGTCCTTCAGCACGGACTGGAACTCCGGATAGTTCTGGAAGCCGAGACGGGCGACGAAGCGCAGGATGGTCGGCGAGCTGACACCGGCCTGCGCCGAGAAGTCGGCGACCGTCTTCAGCCCGACCAGCGGATAGTTGGCGACCAGCGTCTGAGCGGCGCGCCGCTCGCCGGCCGGCATGCTGTCGATCCTGTCGGCGATCAGCTCGGCGATGTTGCTGCCCATTCCTGCCCCCTGTGCCGGAGGATGACGGCGCAGGCCGGTTTCCCCCTTGTTTTTCACCTACGCGCCGGCGTTGGCCGAAAACGCGTTTGACAAACGATAATAAGGTGTATGAAATCATCCGCAACGGCGCAAAGACAGAAAAGACGTAACATACGTTACAGCGCCATGGGGACAGTGGGATGGAGAAGAAGCGGCTCGCACCGCACGATCCGTCGAGTTCGGTCCGGACGACGAACCGCAAGGGTCGCAGTCCGGTTGTTCTGGTTTGCGACCACGCCTCCAATTTCATCCCCGCGCAGTTCGGAACGCTCGGCCTCGATGACAGCGAACTAACGCGTCACATCGCCTGGGATCCGGGTGCTGCCCCGGTGGCGCGGCTGATGGCTGCCGCACTCGACGCGGTGCTCGTCGAATCGCAGGTTTCGCGGCTGGTGATCGACTGCAACCGGCCGCTCGACTCGCCGGACCTGATTTCGCCGCTCAGCGAAACCACCCCCATACCCGGCAATGCACAACTGTCGCCGGCCGAGCGGGCCGAGCGCATAGCGCTTGCCTACGAACCCTTCCATGCCGCGATCGAAGGCGTGGTCGCCGCAAGGCTTGCCGCCGGACGCGAAACCCAGCTGGTTTCGGTGCATTCCTTCACGCCGGTCTACAAGCAGGTACCGCGGCCCTGGCATATCGGCATCCTGCATGACGACGACACCCGCCTCTCGGCCCCGCTGATCGCCGCGCTCGAAGCGCGAGGCGGCATCGTGGTCGGCGACAACCAGCCCTATTCGCCTGCCGATCGCGTGTATTTTACGCTGGAGCGGCATGCACGTTCGCGCGGCTTGCCCTGCGCGATGATCGAGATCCGCAACGACGAAATAGCCGATGAAATCGGGCAGCGGAAATGGGCGGATCTGCTCACCGGCATTTTCTCCAAACTTGAACCCGAGCCGTTACCGAAGCCCTCGGCGACGTCGAAGGTGGGACAGGCAATCGAAGGCACCGTTCAGCAATAATAAAGGGGACACTCAAAATGGCAGCGCCTGTATACACAGAAACGGACAAGAGCGAGGACGTAAAAGTCCTCCATGGCATGGGCTATGCCCAGGAACTTTCGCGAAGCATGTCGCGCTTTTCCAATTTCGCGATCTCGTTTTCCATCATTTGCATCCTCTCAGGCGGCATCAATTCGTTCGCACAGGCAACCTCATCCATCGGCGGCGCGGGCGCCGGTATCGGTTGGATCGTAGGCTGTATCGTGTCGGGCTTTTTCGCGCTCGCCATGGCCCAGATCGCCTCGGCGTTTCCGACCGCGGGCGGCCTCTATCACTGGGCCTCGATCCTCGGCAACCGCTTTACCGGTTGGCTGACCGCCTGGCTTAATCTGCTCGGCCTGATCACTGTCATGGGCGCCATCAACATCGGCACGGCGTTCTTTTTCGTCGGCACCTTCGGCAGTGGCATGGGTCTTACCGGTACGGCGGGCGAGATCGTTACCATTGTCACGGTCATCACAATCGTCCAGGCGGCCTTCAATCACTTCGGCATCAGGCTTACCGCCATGCTGACCGACCTTTCCGGTTATCTGATCCTCGCCACGACGATCGTGCTGATCGTCCTGTGCCTGGTGTTCGCACCGGCGATCGACATTTCGCGTCTGTGGACCTTCACCAACTATTCGGGCGAAGCCGGCGGCAATGTCTTCCCGCAGTCGAACAGCATGCTCTACCTGTTCCTGCTTTGCCTGCTTCTGCCGGTCTACACGATCACCGGTTATGACGCCTCTGCCCACACGTCGGAAGAGACGATGAAGGCAGCGCATTCCGTGCCGTCGGCCATTGTTTCATCGGTGTTGTGGTCGGCGCTGTTCGGCTGGGCGATGCTCTGCGCGATCACACTGGCCATTCCGGACTTGGACGCCGGCGCAAAATCCGGCTGGGGCGTCTTCTTCGGTACGATGGACGCGATCATGCCAAGCGGGATCAAGACCGTGCTCTATTTCGCCATCCTCATCGCACAATTCCTGTGCGGGTTGGCGACCGTGACGTCCGCCTCGCGCATGCTGTTCGCCTTCTCGCGGGACGGCGGCATGCCGGTAGGCTCGGCCGCGCTGGCGAAGGTTTCGCCGCAATACCGCACGCCCGTAACGGCAATCTGGACCGCCGCGATCCTCGAGATCCTGTACGTGTTTCTGGCGCAATTCGTCTCGATCGGCGGCACCAACATCTACACCATCGTCGTGAACTCGACGCTGGTCTTCCTGTTCTTGTCGTTCACGATCCCGATCGTGTTGGGCATGATGACCTATGGAACCGAGAAATGGCCGAACCCCGGCCCGTGGGCGATGAGCGCCGGCCTTTTCAAGCTCGTCTGCGTCCTGTCGGTGATCGGCATGGCGGTCATCCTGTTCATCGCGGTGCAGCCGCCGAACGACAAGGTGCTGCCGATCACCATCGGCTTCCTGATCCTCACGGCGGTGCTATGGTTCGGCTTCGAGCGTCGCCGCTTCCAGGGCCCCCCGATCGGTGAGGAAATCGCCAGGCGCAAGGCGATCATCGCAGCCGCCGAGAAGGCGGTCGGCGAAACGGGTCGCTGAGCCACCGTTCATCCCTGCCGTGGCCGGCGTCACGCCGGCCACGGTGCGTTTAGATTGTCGACGACGACGAGATCCCATCACGCCGGAGTAAGAAAAGAATGGCTGGAAATTTTTCATTCGATGCGTTGAAGAAGGCGGTTGCGGCCGGCGAGGTCGACACGGTGCTGGCTTGCGCCGTCGACATGCAGGGCAGGCTCGTCGGCAAGCGGTTCCTGGCGAAATATTTTGTCGATTCCGCGCATGACGAGACGCATGGCTGCAACTACCTCCTGGCCAACGACATCGATATGGAACCGGTCCCCGGCTACAAGGCGGCCAGCTGGTCGAAAGGCTATGGCGACTTCGTCGTGAAGCCCGACCTCGCGACGCTGCGGCTGATCCCGTGGCTCGAAAAAACGGCGCTGGTGCTGTGCGATATCCTCGACCATCATACCCATGCCGACCTGCCGCATTCGCCGCGCGCCATCCTGAAGAAGCAGGTGAAGCGGCTGCGGGATCGCGGCTATCTCGCCTACTTCGCCTCCGAGCTGGAATTCTACCTGTTCTCGGAAACCTATGATTCGGCGCGTGAAAAACACTGGCAGAACCTCGGCACCGCATCGCCCTATATCGGCGATTACCTGATCGGCATCACCACCAAGGAAGAAGGCGTGATGCGCCGGCTTCGCAACGAGATGGAAGCGGCCGGCATCCCGATCGAGAATTCCAAGGGCGAGTGGGGGCCGGGCCAGGAAGAGATCAACGTCCGCTACGCCGAAGTGCTCGAGATGGCCGACCGCCATGTCATCCTGAAGAACGGCGCCAAGGAAATCGCCGTCAGCGAAGGCAAGGCAATCTCCTTCATGGCCAAGTACAATTACGGCCTCGCCGGCAACTCCAGCCACATCCACAATTCGTTGTGGAGCGCCGACGGCAAGACACCGCTGTTCTACGATAAGAATGCCAAGTGGACGCTGTCGACGCTCGGCCGGCAATGGTCGGCCGGCCAGCTCAAATACGCCAAGGAGTTCACCTGGCTTCTGGCCCCCTACATCAATTCCTACAAGCGCTTCCAGTCCGGCACCTTCGCGCCGACCAAGATCATGTGGAGCGAGGACAACCGTACCGCCGGCTTCCGGCTCTGCGGTGAGGGCACCAAGGGCATCCGCATGGAATGCCGTATCGGCGGCGCCGATCTGAACCCGTATCTCGCCTTTGCGGCGCTGATCGCGGCGGGCCTCGCCGGCATCGACGAGAAACTCGAGCTGCAGAAGCCGTTCGTCGGCGACGCCTATCAGGCCTCGCGCCTGCCGGAGATCCCGAAAACCCTGCGCGAAGCCACCGACACGATGGCGAAGTCGAAAATGCTGAAGGCAGCGTTCGGCGCGGAAGTGGTCGAACATTATGTCCACACCGCCCGCTGGGAGCAGTTCGAATACGACCGCCGCATTACGGATTGGGAACTGCATCGCGGGTTTGAGAGGTATTGACATTATGACAACGTTGTGAAATGTTGTGATGCTGAAACCGGAGGTGCGGCAATGACTCTCAACGTTGACAAGCAATGGTTTGTGGATCGGTTGGCCGAGAAGGGGCTGAGTCTGCGAGAAGTTGCCAAAAAGCTCGACATGGATCCTGGCGCACTGTCCCGAACGCTCAGCGGAAAGCGGAGAATGCAGCTTCCTGAGGTTGACAAAATCGCAACGGTTCTAAACGTTCCACCTGAAATTGTGCTCGCACATTCAAAGGGTATGGATAGTGTTGCTTCGAATAAGAACAGCAAACCCGAAGCAATTCAGACGTCGGAGCGTTCCAAGGTCGGCAGGCACCCCGGCTTCGGCTTCATGAAGGGGTTGATCACCTTTGAGAAGGGGTTCGATGTCACGAAGCCGTTCTCCGACGAGCCCTGGGATCGGGGTTATCTTGGCGAAGGCGACCGTAAGTGACCGAACGGCCGAACCTTTTGCTGGATACCTGTGCGCTCCTCTTCGTTGCGAACGGGACGAAGATCGAGGATCAGGCTGAGACGGAGATTTCCGAGGCCGCCTATGACGGTCGCCTCTACGTGTCTCCTATGTCTGCCTGGGAGATTGGCGTCGGCGTCGCGAAGAACCGCCTGAAGCTCCCGCTCGACCCGCTTGAATTCTTCAATCGGTTCCTGAAGCTGATGACGGCTCAGCTCAGCGCCGTCTCGCCTGAGATACTGGTCGGCTCTTCGAACCTGCCTGGGGCGATTCACGGCGATCCGATGGACCGCATTCTGATCTCATCCGCGCGCCATCTCGACATGGTGTTGGTGACGCGCGACGGCCCTATCCTGGACTACGGCGCCGACGGTCATCTGCGCACACTTGCCTGTTAAATATTTGGAGACCTGGCTTTGGAAACGGTAAAACTGAAATCCCCCATCGACGGTTCGATCCATGTCGAGCGGCCCGTCGCCACCGATCAGGCAGTGAACGCCGCTGTCGAGCGGGCGCGCGCGGCACAGGCCGACTGGGCGAAGGTGCCGGTCGCCGAGCGCGCCAGCTACATGCTCAAGATGCTGGAGGCGCTCGTCGCCATGAGCGACGAGATCGTGCCGGAACTCGCCTGGCAGATGGGCCGTCCCGTGCGCTACGGCGGCGAGTTCGGCGGCGTCAAGGAACGCACCCAATACATGGTTGAGATCGCCGAGCGCGCGCTGGCGCCGGTGCCGGCGTCCAACCCGAAGGACGGCTTCCGCCGTTACGTGAAGAAGGACCCGCTCGGCGTAGTCATGGTGATCGCGCCGTGGAACTATCCCTACCTCACCGCCGTCAACACCATCGTGCCGGCGCTGATCGCCGGCTCCACCGTCATCCTCAAGCACGCCGCCCAGACGCTTCTGGTCGGCGAACGCTTCGCCAAAGCCTTCGAGGCAGCCGGCCTGCCGAAACATGTCTTCCAGAACCTGGTGCTCAACCACGCACAGACCGAGAAGCTGCTTGGCTCGGGCAAGATCGACCACGTCAACTTCACCGGCTCGGTCGCCGGCGGCCGCGCCATCGAAAAGGCGGCGGCGGGCACCTTCATGACGCTGGGGCTGGAACTCGGCGGCAAGGACCCAGCCTACGTGCTGCCCGACGCCAAGCTCGACCATGCCGTCGCCAACCTCGTCGAGGGCGCGTTCTTCAATTCCGGCCAGTGCTGCTGCGGCATCGAGCGCGTCTATGTGCACGAGAAGATCTATGACGACTTCGTCGAAGGGTTCATCGCCGAGACGAAGGGCTATGTGCTCGGCAACCCGCTGGAGCAGGCAACCACAATGGGGCCGATGGCGCAGGCGCGCTTCGCCGATTTCATCCGCGAGCAGAAGGCCGAAGCCCTGCGCAAGGGCGCGACCGCGCACATGAACACCAAGGCGGAAGGCGATAAAGCAGGTTCGCCCTATCTTCCGGCCGAAGTGCTCACCAATGTCGATCACCAGATGAGCGTCATGCGCGAGGAAAGTTTCGGGCCGATCGTCGGCATCATGAAGGTGCGGGGCGACGAGGAGGCGATCGCTTTGATGAACGACAGCCCCTACGGGCTTACCGCCTCGATCTGGACCGCCGACACCGAACATGCCGTTGCGATCGGCGACCGCGTGGAGACCGGCACCGTGTTCATGAACCGCTGCGACTATCTCGACCCCGCGCTTGTCTGGACCGGCGTCAAGGACACCGGCAAGGGCGCGGCGCTCTCGCAGATCGGCTACGACAACCTGACCCGACCGAAGAGCTATCATCTGAGAGAGGTGATCTAGCTGGCTTGCCATGAACCACCACCCCCTCTCGGAGAGGGGGACTTTTCAACATATCTGAAGGCTGTCACGCCCCATGTCCAAACTTGTCTCCAAATGGAACTATCCCACCACCGTCCGTTTCGGCGCCGGCCGCATCTCCGAGTTGCCTGACGCGCTCGCCGCCACCGGCATCAAGCGGCCGCTGTTTGTCACCGATCCGGGCCTGGCAAAACTACCGGTCGTCGCCTCGACGCTGAAAATCCTCGACGATGCCAAGGTGCCCTACGGCGTTTTCTCCGACGTCAAGCCGAACCCGGTGGAATCGAACCTCACCGCAGGCATTGCCGCGTTCAGACAAGGCAAGCATGACGGCGTCATCGCCTTCGGCGGCGGCTCGGCGCTCGATCTCGGCAAGCTGATCGCCTTCCAGGCAGGGCAGACGCGTCCGGTGTGGGATTTCGAGGATGTCGGTGACTGGTGGACACGCGCAAACTCCGACGCCATCGCGCCAATCATCGCGGTACCGACCACAGCCGGCACCGGCTCGGAAGTTGGCCGCGCCGGCGTCGTCACCAATGAAGAGACCCACACCAAGAAGGTCATCTTCCACCCCAAGCTTTTGCCCGCAATCGTGATTGCCGACCCGGAGCTTTCGGTCGGCATGCCGCAATTCATCACCGCCGGCACCGGCATGGACGCCTTCGCGCACTGCCTGGAAGCCTACTGCGCACCGGGCTATCACCCGATGGCCGACGGCATCGCGGTGGAAGGCATCCGGCTGGTGTTCGAAAACCTGCCTAGGGCCTATGCCAACGGCAAGGACCTGACCGCCCGCGCCCATATGATGAGCGCTGCCGCAATGGGGGCTGCCGCCTTCCAGAAAGGCCTCGGCGCGATCCATTCGCTGTCGCACCCGATCGGTGCGCTCTACGACACCCATCACGGCATGACCAATGCGGTGTTCATGCCCTATGTGCTGGCCTTCAACCGCGACGCCATCGAGGAACGCATCGCGCGCCTTGCCGCCTATTGCCGCATCAGGGGTGGTTTCGACGGTTTCGCCAGGGCGGTCATCAAGCTGCGCAAGGAACTCAACGTGCCGCATGCGCTGCCCGGCCTGATCAAGGGCCTCGACATGGACAAGAAGCGCAAAGGTCTGATTGCCGACATGGCGGTGGTCGATCCCACCGCCGGCGGCAACCCGGTGAAGCTCACCAAGAAGGCGGCGCTCGGCTTGCTTGAAAATTCCATCGCCGGAACGGTTTGATCGCCATTTTGGCGGTCAAACTTCTTTGCCGGCTATTGGAGGACGTGCTTAAATACCACCAGGGGAAACAGGGAAGGGGAGGAACGGACTGAACATACAAGTCGATGGCGCCCGATCTACTAAGGGATGCGGCGCCAACATTTGCCTGTAACCAAGAAAAGTAGTTAACTTTTTCAGCGCGGGCGGGTCGGTGTCATACCATTTTCATCCGACTGTCATTTGACAGCGGTAACGGCTTCGCAGGCGCCGATCGGCGTCAGTTCAACGGAGAGACACATGTTCAAATTCACGGGAAAGGTGCTTTCCCTCACGGCTTCCGCACTTCTGGTGACTTCGGCTATTTCGTCGGCGCAGTCCATGGACGAGTTGGTTGCTGCGGCGAAGGCCGAGGGCCAGCTCACCACCATCGCGCTGCCGCACGACTGGTGCGGTTATGGCGCGGTCATCGAAGCGTTCAAGGCCAAGTACCCGGAAATCACCGTCAATGAGCTCAACCCGGATGCGGGTTCGGGCGACGAGATCGAGGCGATCAAGGCCAACAAGGACAACAAGGGTCCGCAGGCGCCCGATGTCATCGACGTCGGCCTCTCCTTTGGACCGCAGGCCAAGGCCGAAGGCCTGATCCAGCCCTACAAGGTTTCGACCTGGGATTCGATCCCCGACTCCGTCAAGGATGCCGACGGCTATTGGTATGGCGACTATTACGGCGTTCTGTCCTTCCAGGTGAACAAGGACCTGGTTCCCAACGCCCCGGCGGACTGGGCCGATCTGCTCAAGGACGAATACAAGAATTCAGTGGCGCTGGCGGGCGATCCCCGCGCTTCCAATCAGGCGATCCTCGGCGTCTATGCGGCCGGCCTGTCCAAGGGTGGTGCCCCTGGCGAAGCGGCTGGCACCGCTGGCCTCGACTTCTTCAAGGAACTCAACGCCAAGGGTAATTTCGTTCCGGTCATCGGCAAGTCGGCAACGCTGGCACAGGGTCAGACGCCGATCCTGATCACCTGGGACTACAACGCCCTCGGCGGCCGCGACACGTTGAACGGCAATCCGCCGGTCGACGTCATCGTGCCGAAGACCGGCGTGGTCGCCGGCGTCTACGTTCAGGCGATCAGCGCCTATGCGCCGCACCCGAACGCAGCGAAGCTGTGGATGGAGCATCTCTATTCCGACGAAGGCCAGCTCGGCTGGCTCAAGGGATATTGCCATCCGATCCGCTTCAACGATCTGGCCAAGAACGGCAAGATCCCGCAGGAAATGCTGGACAAGATGCCGCCGGCAGCGGCCTACGAGGCCGCGATCTTCCCGACGCTTGACGACCAGGACAAGATGAAGGCGGCCATCACCGGCAACTGGGACAAGGTTGTCGGCGCCAACGTGCAGTAACAATAATAGCCATCATCGCTGCAAAGCTGGCGGTGATGGCGCAACGTGCCTCCCTCCCCCTTGTGGGGAGGGATTGAGGGTGGGGGTATTGTGATGGCGCCAAGCGCCATAGACCCGGCGACCATCAGCAGAGCCCGGACGTTGCGCAAGCGCATGACGGCTGGGGAGCAGAAGCTTTGGTCGGAGTTGCGCGAGTTCCGTAGGTATTACGGAATTCATGTTCGAAAACAGGCGCCGATCGGACCCTATGTCGTCGATTTCGTCATCCATGACAAAGGGCTTGTGGTCGAGGTAGACGGAGAACATCATTGCTTGCCCGACCAGATAATGAGCGACCGGCGCCGCGATGAATGGTTGGCAGGACAGGGGTATCGTGTCTTGCGCCTGACCACAGGCGAGCTCGGTGAATCCTTCGACGGTTGTATCGAGGAAATACTGAAAGAAATCGGGTTGATGAAATGATTGTGTTCTTGACCCCCACCCCTATCCCCTCCCCACAAGGGGGAGGGGGATACCGGCTCCGGCGGTGCCCAGGCGCATGACAGATATCAGCCTTTCCGATCCGGCCATGGCCCGAAAGACGGCGCCGCCAGCCGAAGCGCGCTCCGTGCGCCTTCCCACGCAGTGGATAGGTGTCGCGCCGTTCTTCATTTTCGCGGTGCTGTTTCTGATCCTGCCGACGATGTACCTGATTGTCGGCGCGTTTCAGGATCGCGACGGCGGGTTCACGCTGACGAACATCTTCAAGCTGTTCGAGCAGCCGACGATCCGCCAGTCCTACATGGTCTCGATCAAGATCAGCCTGTGGTCCGCCGTTCTCGGTGCGCTGGCCGGCCTCGGTATCGCGCTGGCGATCGTCCGCGGCGGGCTTCCCGAATGGGTTCGTTCGTCCACCATGACCTTCTCAGGCGTCGCGTCGAACTTTGCCGGCGTTCCGCTTGCCTTCGCTTTCCTGGCAACGCTTGGACGCCTCGGCCTGGTCACCATCCTGTTGCGCGACCTCTTCGGCTTCAACCTCTACGCGACCAGCTTCAACCTTTTGTCGTCCTGGGGCCTGATCGCGGTCTATCTCTATTTTCAGATCCCGTTGATGATCGTCATCATCACACCCGCCCTCGACGGTATAAAGAGGGAGTGGGGCGAAGCTGCCGCGACCCTCGGTGCCACCAACTGGCAGTACTGGCGCATGGTGGTTATCCCGGTGCTCTGGCCGAGTTTTCTGGGCACCGTGATCCTGCTCTTCGCCAATGCCTTCGGCGCCATCGCGACGGCCTATGCCTTTACCGGTTCCTCGCTCAACATCGTGCCGATCAGCCTTTACGCGCAAATCCGCGGCGACGTCCTGGGCGACCCCAATCTCGGCTACGCGCTCGCCTTCGGCATGATCTTCATCACCGGGCTCGCCAATATCTTTTACATCTGGTTCAGGACCCGCTCCGAGAGGTGGCTGAAGTGATGGACGCGCGTCTTCTGCTTCCCCCGCATCTGCGAGAGGCCATGCCATGAAAAAGCGCGGAGCATGGTGGGCCTGGCTCACCTTCTTTGTTGGCGCGGTCTATTTCATCGTGCCGCTCATCGCCACGTTCGAATTTTCCATGCGCATGAAGCGCGGCGAATATTCGTTCGAGGCCTACCGGGTCGTTTTCGCCAGTTCGCAGTTCCAGCAGACCTTCACCTATTCGGTGATCGTGGCCATCTTCACCATCCTGCTTGGGGTGTTTATCGTGGTGCCGACGGCCTACTGGGTACGCCTGCGCATGCCGCATCTGCGGCCGATCGTGGAGTTCATCACGCTGCTGCCGCTGGTCATTCCGGCCATCGTCATCGTTTTCGGCTATATCCGCATGTACGGCACCAACTCCTGGCTGCCGTTCCTCGGCACGATCACCGGCACCAACGTCCTTTTGGTCATCGGCTACTCGGTTTTGGCGCTGCCCTACATGTACCGCGCGGTTGACACCGGGTTGCGCACGATCGACGTGAAGACATTGACCGAGGCCGCGCAGATCATGGGCGCCGGCTGGCCGACCATCATCGGGCGCGTCATACTGCCTAACGTGCTGATCGCGGTGCTGTCAGGGGCGTTCCTGACTTTCGCCATCGTGCTTGGCGAGTTCACCATGGCCTCGCTGCTCAACCGTCCGGCCTTCGGGCCCTACATGCAGAACCTCGGCGCCAACCGCGCCTATGAACCGGCAGCACTTGCCATCATCGCATTCCTGCTCACCTGGGGCTGCATGACAGCCATCCAGTTCCTGGCGCGCTATGCGCCGAAATCCGCCAACCGGCCCAATTGAGAAAAGAGAACCCGATGGCAGATTCATTCCTCTCCATCCAGAACGTGAAGAAATCCTTCGGCGACGTCACCGTCGTCCAGGACTTCAATCTCCATGTCGAGCCCGGCGAATTCGTCTCCTTCCTTGGGCCGTCGGGATGCGGCAAGACCACGGTGCTCAGAATGGTCGCCGGCTTCGAGGAACCGACCGCCGGCAAGATCATGGTCGCGGGCAAGGACGTCACCAATCTGAAGCCGAACAAGCGCAATGTCGGCATGGTGTTCCAGGCCTATGCGCTGTTTCCCAACCTGACCGTCGCGCAGAATGTCGCCTTCGGGCTGAAGGTCGCCGGCATGCCCAGGGCCGATCAGGAAAAGCGCGTCGCCGAAATGCTCAATCTCATCAAGCTGCCGCAGCTTGGTGATCGCTATCCGTTCCAGCTTTCCGGCGGCCAGCAGCAGCGTGTCGCGCTGGCGCGCGCGCTGGCGCCGATGCCGAAGCTGCTTTTGCTCGACGAGCCGCTGTCGGCGCTCGATGCCAAGGTGCGGGTTTCGCTGCGCGAGGAAATCCGCTCGATCCAGAAAAGCCTCGGCATCACCACGATCTTCGTCACCCATGACCAGGAAGAGGCGTTGTCGATCTCCGACCGCATCGCGGTCATGTATGGCGGCAAGGCCGAACAGGTCGGCACGCCCTTCGAGATTTACAACCGCCCGGCGACCAAGTTCGTCGCCAACTTCGTCGGCACGCTCAACGTGCTGGAAGGCACCGTCAGCGACGCCGCCAACGGAACAGTACGCGTCAACGCGCAGGAGGTCGCCCTCAAGGGCAAGCTAAACGGCTCCAGGAACGGCGATACGCTTTCACTGGCGCTGCGGCCGGAGGCGATCACGCTCGGCCGCAGGCCGGGCGCTGACGCCAGCCTGTCCGGCGAAATCTCCGAAGTGCATTTCCTAGGCTCGGTCATCCGGGTGCGTGTCGGTGTCGGCGGCAGCACCGTATCGCTCGACACCTTCAACAACCCGAGCACGCCGCCGCCGGCCGTCGGTCAGAAGACCGACATCAGCTTTGCTTCCAACGATCTGCTGGTGTTGCACTAGAAGATCAGGCCTCCTTCGCCCCGCCAGCGGCGAGAAGGTCCGGTAGGGGGTGAGAAGCGGCGCTCGCCTTCGGCGCACTGGCCCAAGCGATTGATGCAGCCATGCTCGTTGCGCCGGCTAAGTTAAGAGGCTAGTTCCGCGAGCTTCTTCCTAACGCATGTCGCCCGAAAGTGTTCTCGGTTTCGGGAGAACGACGTGCTCAACAAGAAGCTGCAGCGCGGCGGCCGAATCCCGTTCGGCGTGACGCGATGTAGGGATCGCGGGACGCTTGAAGCTCGTCAGCTACAACATCCAGTATGGCTTTGGCGCGGACGGCCGCTACGCGCTCGAACGCGCCGCCGAGGTCGTGGCGGGCGCCGACATCATCGCGCTGCAGGAGGTCGAACGCCACTGGCAGCGCACCGGTGAAGACGACCAGCCGGAAATGCTCGGCCGTCTCCTGCCCGACCATTACCGGGTCTATGGACCAGCGTTCGACATGGACGCCAGCACGCACGGGGATGGCCGCATCGTCAACCGGCGGCGTCAGTTCGGCACCATGCTCCTGTCGCGGCTGCCGATCGTCTGGTCGAGGCTGCATCTCCTGCCGATGCGGCGCATGACGGCGCGCCTCAACACGCAGAACCCGGCGCTAGAATGCCTGATCCGCACACCGGCCGGGCCTATCCGCTTCCTTTCGCTGCATCTTGCCCACATCGACGCGGATGAGCGCCTGGAGCAGCTCGACTTTCTCCACGGCCTGCACCGCAGGGCGACGGGCGCGGGCGGTCCGTGGAGCGGCCTTGACGATGAAACGCACCGCAACTGGACGAATGGCGAGCCGGAGCCCGAATGCCCGCTGGAAGCGGTCTGGATGGGCGATTTCAACAGCGAGCCCGGCAGCGCGGAGTACCGGCGGATGACGGATGACGCCGGTGCGTCTGAAGGCTTCGTCGACGCTTTGGTTGCGGCGGGCCAGACGCCGGACGCGCAGTTCACCCATGTCAGGCAGTTCGAAGGCCGCATCCAGAAGCGGCGGCTCGACTACTGCTTTGTGAGTTCAGCGCTGGCATCGCGGGTGCGCTCCACCCGCGTCGACAACGACGAGGTCGCTTCCGACCACCATCCGGTGTGGACCGATATCGATCTCGAAATGCCGGCGCCGGAATGAGCCTATCCGTGTTTCTGGCGGTTCTCGCCGCCGCCGCCATGCACGCAAGCTGGAACGCGCTGATCAAGGTACGCGTCGACCGCTTCGCCTCGATCTCGCTGACATCGCTCGGCATGTCGCTCGCCGCCTTGCCGGTGCTGCCGTTCGTGGCGGTGCCGGATCCGCACGTCTGGCCGTAGATCGTTACGTCCCTGACTATTCATATAGGCTACAGGCTTTTCCTGATCCTCGCCTACGAAGCCGGAGATTTGGCCCAGACCTACCCACTGGCGCGTGGCGCCGCACCGCTGATGACAACCGTCGGCGGCATTTTTCTGATCGGCGAAATTCCGGGGCAGCTCGCCATCGCCGGCATCGTTCTTCTGTCCGCCGGCACGTTTTTGATGTCGGTTCGCGGCGGGTCCGGCCTCGGCAAGCTGGACAAGCGCGCCGTCGGCTTCGCGCTTGCCACATCGATATTCGTGGCCAGCTACACGCTGACCGACGGAAGCGGCGCAAGGCTTGCCGCTTCGGCGTCCAGCTATGCCGCGTGGCTGTTCCTGTGCGACGGGCTGGTGTCGATCACCATCGGCTTCTTCTACCGGGGGCGGCGTCTGCTGGCGATCATGGCGAAGGAATGGAAGATCGGCATCCTCACCGGCGTGCTGAGCGCCGGTTCCTACTGGATCGCGATGTGGGCGATGACAAAGGCGCCGATCGCCTCGGTCGCGGCGTTGCGCGAAACATCGATCCTGTTTGCGCTCGCCATCTCGCTGGCTGTGCTCGGCGAAAGAATGACGAAATGGCGGATCGCCGCGGCGTTTTGCATTGTGGCTGGCGTGGTGGCGCTCAGGCTCGGTTGAGATGCCGGCGCCCGCGCGCTGTGCGCCGAAACCGCGCGCAATCGTGCAACCGAAGTTGTGCTGCAAAATCTAGACTGGGAAGGATGGTGGGCGTGACAAGGATTGAACTTGTGACCCCTGCAATGTCAATGCAGTGCTCTCCCGCTGAGCTACACGCCCATCCGATGCCGCGCATACACCATTTTTGTTTGGGCGCGTCAATAGCTGGTTTGGCTGAAAAAGGCAGGCTGCGGCGACCTGTCCGGTCGGTCCGCGATGGAGGCTTTTTGCCTGCTCAGAGCATTTTGCAGCCAGGTGGAATCACTTGGCGTCCGCACAAATGCGGCTAAACAAACAGATGAGCGGAATGCCGGTTCAACCCATGTAATCCGCTCAGGCGGCCTGCAGCATCTTCTCGACCTCGTTGACGAGATCGCGCAGATGGAAGGGCTTCGACAACACCTTGGCGTCCTTGGGCGCCTTGGAATCGGGATTGAGCGCGACCGCGGCAAAGCCGGTGATGAACATCACCTTCAGGTCGGGATCGATCTCGGTGGCGCGGCGGGCAAGTTCGATGCCGTCCATCTCGGGCATCACGATGTCGGTCAGAAGCAGCGAGAACGGTTCCTCGCGCAGCCGCTCATAGGCGCTGGCGCCGTTGTCGAAATCGCTGACGTCGTAACCTGCCCGCTCCAGCGCCTTGACCAGAAAGCGGCGCATGTCGTCGTCGTCTTCAGCCAGCAGAATTCTTGCCATCGTTCCCGTCCGAATCAGAAAGCCGGTCCGCGCGACGCAGCCCGTTAACCATGTCTTCTATATGAAGAGCCGAGGGTAAACATCAAGTGAATGCTGGTGCCATGGGCCGCAACTTACGCATGGAAAACTACGGCATCGGCCCGAAAATCGGATTCGATTTTCGGAAAGCACGATGCCCAGATAAATCATAGAGCGTGCAGAAACGTGCAGCGCTCTATGTGTACTGGACAGGCAGGCGCTGCGATGGCAGGCTCCAGACACCATGAAGTGCGATGTTCGTCAGTGCAGGCAGGTATCATGACGGTAGCGGAGGATTTCTCAGGCGTTCGTCCGTTCGAAACTCGCAGTCCCGCCGAACAGCGCGTCCCCTTCGTCTTCAACTCTCCGCACAGCGGCCGTCACTATCCCGAGCGCTTTCTCTCCATGGTGCGGCTCGACCGCAACGCGATCCGCCGTTCGGAAGACTGTTTTGTCGACGAGTTGTTCGGGGGTGCCGTGGTGCTCGGCGCGCCGCTTCTGGCCGCCAATTTCCCGCGCGCCTATCTCGACGTCAACCGCGAGCCCTGGGAACTAGACCCGCGCATGTTCGCCGAGCCGGTGCCTTCCTATGCCAACATCCGCTCGGCGCGGGTCGCCGGCGGGCTTGGCACGGTGCCGAAGCTGGTCGGCGAGGGGCTCGACATCTATCCCGCCCGGCTGCCCTTGTCGGAAGCGGTGGATCGCATCGAGACCATCTACAAGCCCTATCACGAGCAGCTGAAGCGGCTGGTCACCCGCACCCACGCCCGGTTCGGTTTCGCCATCCTGGTCGATTGCCATTCGATGCCGGCATCGATCCGCGTCGGCGAGAACGGCATGCGGCCGGATTTCATCATCGGCGACCGCTTCGGCGCCTCCGCCTCCGCGGTGCTCACCGAACATGCGATCGGCCTGCTGGTCGCCATGGGTTATACCGTCGCCCACAACAAGCCATATGCGGGCGGCTTCATCACCGAACATTACGGCCGGCCGGCAAAGGGCCTGCACACGCTGCAGATCGAGGTCAACCGCGGTCTTTACATGAACGAGCGCACGTTCCAGAAATCGGTCGGATTTGACGCGCTGGCCGAGGACCTGGGGCGCTTCGCCGCCGACCTCATGGCCTTGCCCGAGCATCATTTCTACGGGCTTCCGCTGGCCGCGGAATAACCAGATTAAAACGTTTCGGCCTGAAAAAAGACCGCATCGTTTGCACGACGCGGTCGAAGTCTAGGGAGGAAACGCCCAAGGAGGGCATGGATGGGAACAACCCATCCGATTGATACTCTATTGTGCGCTGCACAAATGTCAATTGGCTTTTTTAATTCACTCTTATGTGTCAATTCAGTTTGATGGCTGGACCAGCACCGATCGGGGCATCATGACCAACGCAAAACCGGATGTAAGCGCGGCGTTCTTCCGCAAGATGGCCGACGCGGCGGCGGGCGAGACGATGCCGCGCTTCCGGCAGCAGGGTGCGGTTTCCAACAAGCTGAAATCGGGCTTCGACCCGGTCACCGAGGCCGACCGCGAAGCGGAAAAGGCGATCCGCGCCGTCATCAAGGCCCGGTATCCCGACCACGGCATTCTGGGTGAGGAGTTCGGCGCCGAAAACAGCTCCAGCCGGAATATCTGGGTCATCGATCCGATCGACGGCACGCGCTCCTTCATCTCCGGCCTGCCGCTGTGGGGAACCCTTGTCGGGCTGACGGTCGACGGCGATGCGGTCGCCGGCATGATGGCGCAACCCTTCACCGGCGAACTGTTCTACGCCAACGAGAGCGGCTCCCACTATGAAGGGCCGAACGGAAAACGCAGCCTTGCAACCCGCAAGACGGTTGCGCTCGAGGACGCGACGCTGTGCACGACAACGCCGGCGCTGTTCCTCGGCGGTCGCCGCGACGCCTACAACCGGCTGGAATCGGCCGTGCGCCTGCCGCGCTACGGCACCGATTGCTATGCCTATGCGATGGTTGCCGCCGGTCATGTCGATCTCGTCGTCGAGGTCGGGCTGCAATCCTATGACATCGTGGCGCTGATCCCGATCATCGAAAAGGCCGGCGGCATGGTGACCAACTGGGAGGGCGGGCCGGCCGAGAACGGCGGCGAGATCATCGCAGCCGCCACGCCCGAACTGCACGAAGCGGCCTTGAAGGTTCTGCACGAAAAATAAGCTGCAAAAGTCAGCATTTTGAAAACCTTACTGCTGACAGATCGCTGTCAGCAGCCCTGAGCTAGTGTCCTTCGACAGCAGATATCGAGGGGACCGCCAGCATGCCGCAGTTTTCAGCCACCCGCGACGCCAACACGCCGAATGACGGGCGTGCCGATTTCGATCCCTTGTTCGGGCGCTGGAATGTCCATCACAGGCGGCTGCAAAAGCGGCTTGAGGGCGACACCAACTGGGACGAGTTCTCCGGCGTCAGCGAGATGCGGCCGCTGATGGACGGCCTGGGCAATGTCGACGACAACCTTTTGGAATTGCCCTCCGGCACCTACCGCGCGGTGACGCTGCGCACCTTCGACCCTGCGACGAAACTGTGGTCGATCTGGTGGATCGACGGCCGCAATCCCTCGGTCATCGACGTGCCGGTGCGCGGCGCCTTCAAGGATGGCGTCGGCATTTTCGCCAGCGAGGACACCTTCAACGGCCGGCCGATCATCGTCCACTATATCTGGTCCGAAATCACCGCGAACACCGCGCGCTGGCAGCAGGCGTTTTCCCCCGACGACGGCAAGACGTGGGAATTCAACTGGGACATGCGGTTCACGCGAGCCGATTAACCGCCTGACGTGCGCCGGCCCAAGGCCAAATCAAACCCCGCTGTCGGTTCCCGGCACAAAGGCATCGAACGCGGCGAGCGCCTGCTCGCGGAAGATGTCGGCTTCCTGCAGGATCTCGTGGCGGGCGCCGTCGATGGTGAGCACCGTTCCGGAACGCAGCCGCGATGCATAGTCCTCGATGGCGCGGGTCGACACCACATCGTCGGCGCCGGCCGCGATGAACAGCGACGGAATGCGGATTTTCGCCATGAATTCCGGGTCCCGCACACGTTCGGCAGCCACGCTCGCCGCATGAATCCAGGCGGCAGTGGGGCCGCCCAGCCCAAGCTCGGGAAATTTCCGGTAGATATCGGTGTTGCGGGCGTAGCGGCGCCGGTCGGTGGTAAGCACGTTTCCGGCAAAAGGCGCAGGATCGCGCGTCTGCGGGCCGCCGCCGATATAGAGCTGGCCGAGCCCCGTCCAATTGAGAAACCCGCTCAGCCGGCGGACCGACTTCATCGACAGCGACGTCTTCTTCAATTCCAGGAACGGTGCGATCAGCACCATCCGGCGCACCCGGTTGACCATGGCGGGGGCTGCCAGAAGTGCCACCAGCGCGCCGGTGGAATGGGCAAGCAGGTAGAACGGGCTGCGGCAGTCGGGCAGCACGATCTCGTCGAAAAACTGTTCCAGATCACGCACATAGCTGTCGAAACTGTCGACGTGGCCGCGCATGGGGTCGCCAATGAGTCGGTCGGAACCGCCCTGGCCGCGCCAGTCGAAGGTTGCCACTGTGAAGCCCCGGGTCTGCAGATCGCCGATGGTCTCGAAATATTTCTCGATGCATTCGTTGCGGCCGGGCAGCACGATGACCGTACCCTTCACGGGACGCCCGTTCACGCCGAACCGGGCATAGCGGATCTGCTTGCCGTCCCGCGCCTTGAAAAACCCGGAAATCGCCTGCTCGGGCTGCGGGTTCTCCGGGATGTCGATCAAAAGCTCGGTCATCGATGGGGCGGTTTCCGGCGGCAGCGCGTGGTTGGATTTTCCACTGGAGGGTTCGATCCAGATAAAAAGCCGATTGCCAAAAAGCAAAGGAATTCCGTGATCTGGCGGCCTGGGCGGCGCGAAAAGAAAAGGCCGGAAGCCGCATGGTGCGTGCTTCCGGCCTCTATCGATCCGGGAGGAAGGGACGTTACACCCGGCTCGAACCCTGTGGCGATCCCTTGTCTGTGGTCGCCTTTTTCGATGTTGGGATGGATTTTAACGTCCGTCGCCTGAACGCAGGCCGAAGGCGCGGTTCATTTTCCGTTCATTTCGACAATGCATGTCGCGCAAAAGTGTGCAGCGGTTTTGCGATAACGACATGCCAAAAGCAAAAAGCTGCGCGGCCGCCACAGCGCATCCGACGCGCCGCGCCGCAGGCTTCCCGGCGGGGAAAAAATGCCTTGAAATCGCGGGCAGGGCTTCCCAAATCAACGTTGCGGCCGCCGAAAACCGGGGTCGCTGGCTCCCGGAAACGCCTGAACAGGGTTTTCGACCAGCCATACGCAAACCATGTTGCTCAGCAGGAGAACAAACCCATGCGTCATGTTGATTTTTCGCCGCTCTATCGTTCCACCGTCGGCTTCGACAGGCTCTTCACCATGCTCGATTCGCTTGCGCAGCCGGAAGGCGCGCAGACCTACCCGCCCTACAACATCGAGCGCACCGGCGAGGATTCCTACCGGATTTCGATGGCGGTCGCCGGTTTCTCGGACGAGGAAATCTCGATCGAAGCCCACCGCAACGTGTTGACCATCAAGGGTGAACGCAAGGACGAGGGCAATGGCGAAGGCTCCGAGCTGCTCTATCGCGGCATCGCCAGCCGTGCTTTCGAGCGCCGCTTCCAGCTTGCCGACCACGTCGAGGTGACTGGCGCCAACCTCAAGAACGGCCTCCTTCACATCGATCTCAAGCGCAGCATTCCCGAAGAGCTGAAACCCCGCAAAATTGCGATTTCGGCCGCTCCGGCGAACGCCAAGCAGATCGAAGCCAAGACCGCCAACTAAACCTGGCAGGATTTCTTGAAGGAAAAGGCGGCGCTTTCGGGCGCCGCCTTTTTCATTTCAGGGTGTGCTTTCTCAGGCGATCAGCGCGCCGAAAGCGTCGACTTCCTCCACGGTGGTGGCGAAGCTTGTGACGAAACGGTAGATCGCCTCGCCCTCCGGGAGATCGCCATCGAAGCTCTGCGGAAGGCCCCATTCATGGAACCTGGCCCCCGCCGCCCGTATCCGTTCAGCCTTCTCGCGGGTCAACATCGCAAACACCTCGTTGGCCTGCGGTTCCCAGGCCAGACGCACGCGGTTTGAGGCGCGCAGAGTGTCCGCCAGCCGTGCTGCCATCGCGTTTGCGTGGCGCGCCGTCTCAAGCCACAGATCGTCGGCCAGATAGGCCTCGAACTGCGCCGCCATGAAACGTGACTTGGAAAAGAGCTGGCCCGCCCGCTGGCGCAGAACCTGCAGGTCGCGGCCGAGTTCAGGGTTGAGCACGACGACCGCCTCGGCCATCCAGCAGCCGTTCTTGGTGCCGCCGAACGAGACGATATCGACGCCGTTTTTCCAGGTCATCTCCGCTGGCGTCACCTCGAGCGCGGCGAGCCCGTTGGCAAAGCGCGCGCCGTCCATATGCAGCGGCAAGCCGTGCTTCTTCGCCACGGCTGAAACAGCGGCTATATCGTCAAGCCCATAGACCGTTCCGATTTCGGTCGCCTGGGTGATCGTCACCGCCATCGGCTGGCCGGCAGGCGCGAGATCGT
Source organism: Neomesorhizobium albiziae (assembly GCF_900114255.1). GTDB lineage: Bacteria > Pseudomonadota > Alphaproteobacteria > Rhizobiales > Rhizobiaceae > Neomesorhizobium > Neomesorhizobium albiziae. The sequence goes on from NZ_FOSL01000007.1 coordinate 196,636, forward strand.
GGGAGAAGCGTGTGATGGCGCGATCGAGCGCTTTCGGGTCGATGCGGCCTAACCCGCCTGCAACCGGCAATGTCCGCGCGCCATCGGTGAAAAACCCCATCGCGCCGAATTCATCGACGGTCATGTGCGCTTCGGCATGGCAGAAGGCGACGCCGCCGATGCGGTTGCAGACGGACATGGATAGCGCGTTGGCCGCCGTGCCCGTCGCAGTGAAGAAGACCGCGACCTCGCGCTCGAAGATTTCGCTGAAGCGTTGCGAGACTATTTTGTCGAGCTCGCCGTTGCCGTAGGCCGGCTCGTAGCCCGCGGCATGGGCCGAAAGGCTTGCGGCAATCCTTGGATGGGCGCCAGCCCAATTGTCAGAGGCAAAAATCATGGAGTCCCGGTAAGTTGCCGTGTGGGAAATGTCGCCCGCTTCTATCATGTAGAAGCGCGCGGGAAACCGTCACACCAGCAAAAAACCAGCGGTCCACCGGTGTCCGGTTGCGCCATGATGTTGCAAGATCGGGCCTCCCGGCGAAACATTCTTACGCCGTTCCCCGATAAATTTTGCATTTCGGTCTTGTGCGCTACCCGAATCTCTGTCATAAAAAAATTAGGACAGCACTACTGTCTTATTTATCTCGATGAAGCTGGCCGGATCTGGCGTATAGTTCGCCGTCCGGCCTTCGCTGCGAGGCCCTACGGCCTTCGCTGCGAGCGGTGGCTGGCAGGATGCCCGGTTCGTTCGGTGCGGTCCGCCAAGCTTTCGCAAGACATGAAGCGTGACGTATGCTGGCTGGCGCCTGTTGCGGCCTGCCTGAAGGATGGAACGCCCGAAAGGGAATGTGAACGGAGGAAAGACGATGACGGAGATGACGCCATCTGTAACGACTGCAGCAATGCCGGCCGTGCAGACGAAAGCGGCTTCCGTCAAACGCGCCGCCAATCCCGCTACCGGCAACGCGCCGCAGGCCCAGGGCCTTTACGATCCGCGCAACGAGCATGACGCCTGCGGCGTCGGCTTCATCGCGCAGATGAAGGGCGTGAAGTCGCACCAGATCGTCAAGGACGGCCTGGCGATGCTGGAGAACCTCACGCATCGCGGCGCCGTGGGCGCCGACCCGCTGATGGGTGACGGCGCCGGCGTCCTGGTGCAGATCCCCGATCGCTTCTTCCGCGAGGAAATGGCCGGGCAGGGCATCGAGTTGCCGCCGGCCGGGCAATACGGCGTCGGCCACTGGTTCATGCCGCGCGATGCCGAACTGCGCGCCCATATTGACGAGATCATCCGTGAATCGGCGCAGTCCGAAGGCCTGCCGCTGATCGGTTTCCGCGACGTGCCCGTCGACAACTCCTCGCTGTCGAAGGCGCCCGATATCGCCGCGGCGGAGCCTCATCATCGCCAGGTGTTCATCGGCCGCACGCCAGACATCGACGACGACGAGGAATATGAGGCGCGGCTCTACCTGCTGCGCAAGGTCATCTCCGGTCGCTTCTATGCGGAAAACAACAACCGCGATATCGGCGCCTACTGCGTGTCGCTGTCGGCGCGCACCATCGTCTACAAGGGCATGTTCCTGGCCTACCAGGTCGGCGCCTACTACAAGGATCTCACCGATCCGCGTTTCGAGACGGCGCTGATCCTCGTCCACCAGCGTTTTTCCACCAACACCTTCCCGTCGTGGAAGCTGGCGCATCCCTACCGCATGGTCGCCCACAACGGCGAAATCAACACGGTGCGCGGCAACAACAACTGGATGGCGGCCAGGCAGGCGTCCGTCGACAGCGAACTGTTCGGCAACAACATCTCCAAGCTGTGGCCGATTTCCTATGAAGGCCAGTCGGACACGGCCTGCTTCGACAACGCGCTCGAATTCCTGTTCCAGGGCGGCTACAAGCTCGCGCATGCGATGATGATGCTGATCCCGGAAGCCTGGGCCGGCAACAAGCTGATGGATGCCGACCGCAAGGCTTTCTACGAGTATCACGCAGCGCTGATGGAGCCGTGGGACGGTCCCGCCGCCGTGGCCTTCACCGACGGGCGCCAGATCGGCGCGACGCTCGACCGCAACGGCCTGAGGCCGGCGCGCTACATCGTCACCGACGACGACCGGGTGATCCTGGCGTCGGAGGCCGGCGCATTCACCGTGCCGGAAGAAAAGATCGTCAGAAAGTGGCGGCTGCAGCCCGGCAAGATGCTTTTGATCGACCTTGAAAAGGGCCGCATCATCTCCGACGACGAGATCAAGTCGCAGATCGCCTCGCGCCACCCCTACCAGACCTGGCTCGCCAACACCCAGCTTATCCTGGAAGAGTTGAAGCCGGTCGAACCGCGCGCGCTGCGCAAGGACGTGACGCTGCTCGATCGCCAGCAGGCGTTCGGCTACACGCAGGAAGACACCAAGCTCCTGATGTCGCCGATGGCGACGACCGGGCAGGAAGCGGTCGGCTCGATGGGCACCGATACGCCGATTTCGGCGATGTCGGACAAGTCGAAGCTGCTCTACACCTACTTCAAGCAGAACTTCGCCCAGGTCACCAACCCGCCGATCGACCCGATCCGCGAGGAACTGGTGATGAGCCTGGTGTCCTTCATCGGGCCGCGGCCGAATATTTTCGACCTCGTCGGCAATTCGCGGCGCAAGCGCCTCGAAGTGCGCCAGCCGATCCTCACCAATGGCGATCTGGAGAAGATCCGCTCCATCGGCCACACTGAGGACCGTTTCGACACCAAGACGATCGACATCACCTATGCCTCCACGGAAGGTGCTGCGGGCATGCAGGGCGCGGTCGACCGGCTCTGCGACCGTGCCGAGGCGGCGGTCGCCGGCGGCTACAACATCATCATCCTGTCAGACCGCCAGGTCGGGCCGGACCGTATCGCTATCCCGGCGCTGCTTGCCACCGCGGCGGTGCATCATCACCTGATCCGCAAGGGCCTGCGCACCGCCGTCGGGCTGGTGGTGGAGTCGGGCGAGCCGCGCGAGGTCCATCATTTCTGCTGTCTCGCCGGCTACGGCGCCGAAGCGATCAACCCCTATCTCGCCTTCGACACGCTGCTCGACATGCACAAGCGCCGCGAACTGCCGGAAGAGGTCGACCAGTACGAGGTGGTTTCGCGCTACATCAAGTCGATCGGCAAGGGCATCCTCAAGGTGATGTCCAAGATGGGCATCTCGACCTACCAGTCCTATTGCGGCGCGCAGATTTTCGACGCGATCGGGCTGCGCACGGATTTCGTCGACAAGTACTTCTCCGGCACGGCGACGACCATCGAAGGCGTCGGGCTGGAGGAAGTGGCAGGCGAAACGGTGAGCCGCCACCACGACGCGTTCGGCGACGACCCGGTGCTGAGGAATGCGCTCGACGTCGGCGGCGAATACATGTTCCGCATGCGCGGCGAGGCTCACATCTGGTCGCCCGACGCCGTCGCAACCCTGCAGCACGCCGTGCGCAAGGGCTCATGGGAGACCTTCAAAGAATACTCCCGCGAGCTCGACAACGAGACGGCGAGGGCGCAGTCCATCCGCGGCCTGTTCAGGATCAGGAAGGCCGAGGAGACCGGGCGCAAGCCGGTGCCGCTCGACAGCGTCGAGCCGGCGGCCGACATCGTCAAGCGGTTCTCGACCGGCGCCATGTCGTTCGGCTCGATCAGCCGCGAAGCCCACACCACGCTCGCCATCGCCATGAACCGGATCGGCGGCAAGTCGAACACCGGCGAGGGCGGCGAGGAACCGGACCGCTACCTGCCGCTGCCCGGCGGCGGAGCCAACCCGGAGCGCTCGGCGATCAAGCAGGTGGCTTCCGGCCGCTTCGGCGTGACGGCGGAATATCTCGTCAACTCCGACATGATGCAGATCAAGGTCGCGCAGGGCGCCAAGCCCGGCGAGGGCGGCCAGCTGCCCGGCCACAAGGTCGACGCGACAATCGCCAAGACAAGGCACTCGACGCAGGGCGTGGGCCTGATCTCGCCGCCGCCGCATCATGACATCTATTCGATCGAAGATCTGGCGCAGCTGATCTACGACCTGAAGAACGTCAACCCGGCGGCCGACGTTTCGGTCAAGCTGGTCTCGGAAGTGGGCGTCGGCACGGTGGCGGCGGGCGTGGCCAAGGCGCGCGCCGACCACATCACCATCTCCGGCTATGACGGCGGCACGGGTGCGTCGCCGCTGACCTCGCTGAAGCATGCAGGCAGCCCGTGGGAAATGGGTCTTGCCGAGACGCACCAGACGCTGGTGCTGAACGGCCTGCGCTCGCGCGTGGCGCTGCAGGTCGACGGCGGCTTGCGTACCGGTCGCGACGTCATCATCGGCGCGTTGCTGGGCGCCGACGAATTCGGCTTCTCGACCGCGCCGCTGATCGCGGCCGGCTGCATCATGATGCGCAAGTGCCACCTCAACACCTGTCCGGTCGGCGTCGCCACCCAGGACCCGGTGCTGCGCAAGCGCTTCAAGGGCACGCCCGAGCATGTCATCAACTTCTTCTTCTACGTGGCCGAAGAGGTGCGCGAGCTGCTGGCGGCGATGGGCTACACCCATCTCGACGAGATCATCGGCGAAACCGACCTCGTCGAGAAGCGCGACATGATCGACCACTGGAAGGCAAGGGGTCTCGACTTCTCGAAGGTGTTCTTCAAGCCGGATGCGCCGCGCGAGGCCATCCACTGGACCGAACGGCAGAAGCACCCGATTGACGATGTGCTCGACCGCAAGCTGATCGAACAGGCCAAGCCGGCGCTCGAAGCCCGCCAGCCGGTGACGATCGAGGCCGACATCCGCAACGTCGACCGTTCGGTGGGCGCCATGCTGTCGGGCGAGGTCGCCAGGCGCTTCAGGCACAAGGGGCTGCGTGAGGACACCATCTCGGTGCGGCTGACCGGCACCGCCGGCCAGTCGTTCGGCGCCTTCCTGGCGCGCGGCGTGTCGTTCGAGCTGATCGGCGACGGCAACGATTATGTCGGCAAGGGACTGTCGGGCGGCCGCATCGTCATCCGTCCGCCCGAAAACTCGCGCATCGTGGCCGAGAACTCCATCATCGTCGGCAACACCGTGCTCTACGGCGCGACCGAGGGCGAATGCTATTTCCGTGGAGTCGCCGGCGAGCGTTTCGCCGTGCGCAACTCGGGTGCGGCGGCCGTCGTCGAGGGCGTCGGCGACCATGGCTGCGAATACATGACCGGCGGCGTGGTGGTGGTCATCGGCCAGACCGGCCGAAACTTCGCGGCGGGCATGTCGGGCGGTGTGGCCTATGTGCTTGACGAGGAAGGCGATTTCGCCATGCGCTGCAACATGGCGATGGTCGAGCTGGAACCGGTGCCGGAGGAGGATTACCTCCTGGAGAAATTCCACCATCACGGCGGCGACATCGACCACAAGGGCCGTGTCGACGTTTCCGGCGACATGACCAGCCACGACGAGGAGCGGCTGCACCAGCTGATCTCCAACCATGTGCACTTCACCGGCTCGACCAAGGGCAAGGCGATCCTCGAGGACTGGGCCAACTACCGGCCGAAGTTCCGCAAGATCATGCCGGTGGAATACAAACGCGCGCTGGAAGAGATGGCGCGCGCGCGCATGAACGTCGCGGCGGAATAGCGTGTGAGCGCGGCCGGGAAGCGGGGCTTCCCGGCGCCTGCCGATCAGCAGCAAATTTTGAAGCCCGATCCCTGGCGGTTGTCATTGTGACTGGATGGGATTAACGGGTGCGGCGGTAACCCCGCCATGTGGACTACAGGAACCGAAACATGGGCAAGGTAACAGGTTTTCTCGAGATCGACCGGCAGGTGCACAAGTACCAGCCGGCCTCCGACCGCATCCGGCATTTCCGCGAATTCACGCTGCCGATGTCGGATAAGGAGGTCGAGAAACAGGCCGCGCGCTGCATGGATTGCGGCGTGCCCTATTGCCATGGACCGACGGGCTGCCCGATCCACAACCAGATTCCGGACTGGAACGACCTCGTCTACAACCAGGACTGGGACAACGCGATCCGCAACCTGCATTCGACCAACAATTTCCCGGAGTTCACCGGCCGCATCTGCCCAGCACCTTGCGAGGAAGCCTGCACGCTGAACCTTGAGGACATTCCGGTCGCAATCAAGACCATCGAGCAGGCGCTGGCCGACAAGGCCTACGAGCTCGGCCATGTGCGGCCGTATCCGGCGGAGAAGAAGACCGGCAAGTCGGTCGCCATCATCGGCTCGGGACCGGCGGGCATGGCGGCGGCGCAGCAGCTCGGCCGCGTCGGCCACGACGTGCATGTCTACGAGCGGGAGTCCAAGCCCGGCGGGCTGATGCGCTACGGCATTCCCGACTTCAAGATGGAAAAGCACTATATCGACCGGCGCGTCGAGCAGATGCGCGGCGAGGGCGTCACCTTCCATTGCGGCGTCAATGTCGGCGTCGACAAGAAGGTCAGCGAACTGCTGGCCGAACATGACGCGGTGCTTTATTGCGGCGGCTCCGAAACGCCGCGGCCGGCCGGTATTCCGGGCGCCGATCTGCACGGCGTCCACGACGCGATGCCCTATCTGGTCCAGCAGAACAAGCGCGTCGGCGGCGAGGACATCCAGTCGGTCGCCTGGCGCGCCGAGCCGATCCTGGCCGGCGGCAAGCATGTCGTGGTGGTCGGCGGCGGCGACACCGCATCCGACTGCGTAGGCACGGCGTTCCGCCAGGGCGCGGTCAGGGTGACGCAGCTCGACATCCGCCCGCAGCCGCCGGAGAAGGAAGACAAGCTGACGGTGTGGCCGTACTGGGCCACCAAGATGCGGACATCGTCCAGCCAGGCGGAAGGCGCGGAGCGCGAATTCCAGGTGGCGACGCTGGAATTCATCGGCGAGGAAGGCGAGCTGATCGGCGTGCGCTGCTGCGAGGTCGACGAGAAGCGCAAGCCGGTGCCCGGCACCGATTTCGTCATCCGGGCCGATCTCGCCTTCATCGCCATCGGCTTTGCAGGACCGTTCGCCGATAGCGTGGTGCGCGAACTCGACGGCCAGATGAAGGTCGGCATCGACAATCGCCGCTCGACCAACGTCACGGCCAACGACCGCGATTACCGGACCAGTGTCGACCGGCTTTACGCCGCCGGCGACGTGCGCCGCGGCCAGTCGCTGGTCGTCTGGGCGATCCGCGAGGGCCGCCAGGCGGCGCGTTCTATCGACGAGGCGTTGATGGGAAGCTCGGTGTTGCCGAGGTAGGAAAAGTAAGGCAGTTGGCAGCAGGGCAATCGGCAGTAACTTCGCTTCTGAGATATCTGCCCTTGAGGGCTTGAAGCGGCGGACGACGATATGCCTACTGCCTTGTCGCCGTGGTTGTTTCCGGCTCGGGAAGCACCGGGGCTGCCACCGCTGCCGGCGTTTTGCCCCCGCCAAAATCGTCGGCGCGGCCGGGAGTGGCGTCAGACGCGACGCCTTCGATGGCCAGGCGTTCGCCGGGCGTCGTCGGCTTCGGCTTCGGCGAAACCTTGAGGCCCAGAAGCTCGGAGCCGCCGTCAAGTTCGGGGTCGGTGAACGAAATCGGCACGGTGCGGTCGATCTTGGCGATCGCCGCGGGGTCGACGGTGATCTCCGGGAGGGTCGGTGTGGGCACGCCGATTGCCGGCGCCTTGGCGTCGCCGAAAATCTTGGCTAACGGCTTTTCGGCATAGAAGGCGAGCTTGCGCTTGCCAGCCTTGGTCACGTTGATGCCGTCGCTGGAACGCAGCCGCACCGGCTGGCCGTTCATGTCCGGCCCGGACATGACGAAGGCGCCGTTCTCGTCGACAAAGCCGTCCCAGACATCGACGAACTCGCCCTTGGCGTTTTCGGCGACGCGCCGGTAGATGTCGTTGAGGGCGAGCATGTCGGCGGTCATGCTGGTGGATTTGAAGGCCGGCATTCCCACCCAGATCAGCGGGGCGTCGTTCTGCCTGGCTCCTGCCGCAAACACCGTGGCGCGCGCCTCGTATTCCTTGATCCAGGCTTCGCTCAACTTGTCGGCGCGGGTGTCGCCGGTGCGAATCTGCTGGCGGTCGTTCGAGCCCAGCATCACCACGATCGCCGCCGGTTTTTCGGTTTCGACCATCGGGCCGATCTGCTCGGGCCAGTTGAAGAAGTCGTCGCGCACGAAGCCCGACGAGCCGGAACTGCGGTCGACGACCCTGATGCCGGGCGTCTGGGCGTAGGCATCGGTCAGGCCTTCGGCGAGGCCGCTGCCGAGGAAATCGCCGACGACGAGGATAACCTTGGCGTCCGGCTGCTTCTCGACCGCCACGATTGCGGGTTCGACCGGCTCACTCGAACGCTTGGGCTGCGCCTTGGTGACTTTCTTGCGCGGCCTTGCCGGGCGTACCTGGCGCGGCGGCTCGCGATAATAATAATAATTGCCGAACAGCAGGCGCTGGATGAAGGTGCGGCGCGGCTGCTGCCGCTGGTCCTGCGCGGCCGAATCCGGCGCGGTGAACACCAGCGCCGTCGCGACCATTGCGAAAGCCAGGAACAGGCAGGCAAGGCGACGCAATGGATATGGTCTGGCCCAGCCTGCCTTCATCTACTCCGCCTTATCGCCCACGCAGGAACTTTAGCACTTCCTTGCTGGGGTGTCCGTCCTGCGTCAAGCCCATCTGCGCCTGAAACGCCTTGATCGCCGAACGGGAGCCGTCGCCGATCTTGCCGTCCGCCTTGCCATCGTAATAGCCGTTCGCGGAAAGCCGTTGCTGCAGTTCCTGCTTCTCCTCGAACGAAAGCTTGGTGAACGGCCGTTTCCAATCCTGGACAAGGCCGCCATGGCCGGCGATCTCGTCGGCGAGCAGGCCGACGGCCAGCGCATATTTGTCGGCGTTGTTGTAGTTCTTCAGCACGTAGAAGTTCTTGGTCATCAGGAAGGCCGGACCGCCGCGCCCGTCCGGCACCTTCAGTTCGGCCTTGTCGCCGCCGCGCCTGAAGGCCTTGCCGTTGGCCCGCTCCACACCGAGGCTTTCCCATTGCGCCAGCGTCTTCGAGCCGGCTGGCAGCTTGCCGGCCGGGATCACGACTTCATAGCCCCAGGTCTTGCCGGACTGCCAGCCGTTCTTGCGCAACAGGTTGGCGGCGGTCGCCAGCGCATCGGGCACCGAGGTCCAGATGTCGCGCCTGCCATTGCCATCGGCATCGACGGCATAGGCCTGGTAGCTGGTGGGGATGAACTGGGTGTGGCCCATGGCGCCCGCCCACGAACCGGTCAGGTGGCTTTCGTCGATGTCGCCGCTCTGAAGGATCTTGAGCGCGGCGATCAACTGGGTGCGGGCAAATTTCGCCCTTCTTTTGTCGCCATAGGCAAGTGTAGCCAGCGAGCGCACCACGTTGCGCATCACCTTGTCGTTCTTGAGGATCTCGCCGTAATTCGATTCCATCGACCAGATGGAGAGCAGGATGTAGCGGTCGACGCCGTAGCGGGCTTCGATGCGGTCGAGCCAGGGCTTCCACTTGCGCGCCATTTCGCGGCCCACCGCGACCGAGTTCTCGTGTACGCGGTTGTCGAAATAATCCCATACCGGCGCCGTGAACTCCGGCTGGTAGCGGGCCTTTTCAAGCACTTCCGGGTCCGGCGCGGTAATGCCGCGGAACGCACGGTCGTAGGTGTTGCCAGAGACGCCGCTCTTGGCCGCTACAGAGCGGAAACTCGCCACCCATTGCTGAAATCCCGCGTCGGCCGAAGCCGGACCTGCAGCAAGCGCGAACGCGACAGAGAACCCCGCCGCCGCGAGCATCATTCCAATGCGGTTTTTGGCCTTTTGAATGCCCATGCATCCCTCCTGAAAAAACAAGCAGAAGACCATTCTTGCCAAAGCCGGTTAGGAATTAGTTTACCATGGATGTCTTTCGGACGATAAATCGAATGTCGGGGTGGGAAACGGCCCGTTGTTGAATATTCTTCAATTTCGGCGTGAAAATGTCGATGGATGGAAGTGAAACAACAGGTTCGCGGGTGAGACGGGGATGAAGAAAGTTCGCAAGGCGGTTTTTCCGGTGGCTGGCCTCGGCACGCGATTCCTGCCGGCGACCAAGGCCATCCCCAAGGAAATGCTGACCGTCGTCGACAAGCCGGTCATCCAATATGTGGTGGACGAGGCCCGTGAAGCCGGCATCGAGCATTTCATCTTCGTTACCGGCCGCAACAAGACGGTCATCGAAGATCATTTCGACGTCCAGTTCGAACTCTACAACACCTTGGCGGCCCGGGGTAAGGACGAGCAGCTCGCCCAGTTGCAACGGCTACAGCCGGAACCCGGGCAGACCAGCTACACCCGCCAGCAGGTTCCGATGGGCCTTGGCCATGCGGTCTGGTGCGCGCGCGATCTCGTCGGCGACGAACCTTTCGCGCTGCTCCTGCCCGACATGATCATGCAGGCGGAGACAAGCTGCATGAAGGACATGACCGATCTCTACAACCAGACCGGCGGCAACATCATCGGCGTGCAGGAATGCGACCCCGCCGAAACCCACAAATACGGCATCGTCGGCCAGGGTGATACCGCGGGCAACGGGTTCCGGATCACCAGCATGGTGGAAAAGCCGAAGCAGGGGACCGCGCCGTCCAACCTCTACATCAACGGCCGCTACATCCTGCAGCCCGAGATATTCGGCCTCCTCGAGAAGCAGGAGCGTGGCGCCGGCAACGAGATCCAGCTCACCGATGGCATGCTGAACCTCAAGAAGAACCAGGATTTCTACGGCTACCACTTCCGCGGCCGCACCTTCGACTGCGGCTCGCCGGAAGGCTTCGTCGAGGCAAACGTGGCCTTCGCGCTGTGGCGCCCGGATATCCACGACAAGGTGGCCGACACGATCCGCAAGCTTGCCAACGAGTTGAAGCCGATCGACCGGCGCCAGTCGGAGCGGTAGCGCGGGAGCGACCGGCGGGATGCCGCTTTTGACCCCATTGCTGCGGTCTGCGATTAGTGGCTAACTAGAACCGGGGCTTGCGCGTCGGTCGCGGTTTGAGGAGGCCGATCTCGCACGGTTCACAGGGAGTAACGGTGATGTCCGTGGCGACGCACCCGTTGGCGCCACATTATCTGCCGGGATTTATCACGGCGCCGGGCGAGACCGATTATCTGTTCGTGGGGTCGGTCATCTTCCTCATAATTGTCGTGCTTGCCGTCGGGAGCCTGTATTTCTGGCTCCACGCCCTGCCGGAGCGCCTCGCGCACGGGACAAACAATCTCCAGTTCGAGCTCGTGGCGGTGCTGGCGTTGCTCGCCCTGTTCACGCACATCAATGCGTTCTGGGTGGCCGCGCTGTTGCTGGCTCTGGTTCCCATTCCCGATTTCTGGACGCCGCTGGCGACCATGGCCGAGTCGCTCGCCCGCATGGCCGGCCGGCGGTCGCCCGCATCGCCGGACGTGCCCGCGCAGGAACCGCAAGGGGCAATAGCCAACCTGTCGCATCCGGCGGATGAAGTCGATGGTCCCGACGACCATCCGCAAAGCGTTCTGCCGGTGGAAAAGCGTCAGCCATGATCGAAGTGCTGCTGCGCTCCGTCTTAGCGATCCTTCCTGATTTTCTCATCCGGCGTTTTGTGCAGGGCAAAAGGATAGGACGCGAGATCACGCTCTACCCGGTGTGGTACGAGCTTCGCTACGCAATAGCAACCTGCCTGATGCTCACCATCACTGCATCTCCAAGCGGATGACCATCATCCCAATGGTGGTTACCGAAGTGCAGGACTTTATCGCCACCGGCCAGATCCGGGCGTCGAATCAACTGATCGATCCGCAACTGGCCGGACAGCTTGGAACGATCACCGTCTTCATGGAGCAGAAGTCAGCGCATTCTGGCCTGGAAAATCTTCCAGAAAGCTATGACTGCGGCGATCGATACGTAGCCGTCCACCGCATAGTGCCAGCCGAAATAGACGGACCCGTAGAGGATAAGGGCGGTGAAGGCCCACGCCGCGAACCCCAGCCAGCGGCTGATCTGCATCAGGAACAGAGCATTGAGGGTTGCCACCGCCACATGGATGCTCGGCATGGCCGAGATGCCGGCGAAGATGTCCGCCGCACCGGAAGCATAGGCGGCGTAGAGCCGGTCAGCGACTAGGAAATGGTAGCTGGAGGCCGGGCTCTGTTTAAGCGTTGGGATGAGCTCGGCGAACCGGCCTTCGCCGGGAAAGAACTGGTCGTAGAATATCGGGCCGACAGAGGCGCCCAAAGTGGCGACCACGATTCCCAGCCCCGCATAGGTCGCGGTGAATGACAGCAGGTAGGTGAATCTCAGCCGATCGCTGGGGTGGAAGGCGGCCAGGGCGATACAGCCGAAGAATTCCAGCAGCCACAACGGGAAATAGACGACGAGCATGGGCCCCATCGCGGCCGCAGGTGCGATGGAATGCGCCCACCGCCACGGATCGCCGAAGTGAAGCGCGCGGTCGATTTCTGCAAGGGCGGGGTCAGCATAGAACGGAACGACGTGCGGGATATGGAATTTCAGCGTCCAGAACGCCGCCATGCCAATGCACATCACCAGGGCGATCCCGAGCGCGCCGCGTCCACGGCGCTTGATGACGCCGCTCAGCTGTGTGAGGGGTGCAGCCGGGTGCTGGACGATGGCGGCAAACAACAGGCCGAGGGCCGACAGGACCAGCGCTGCCGGCAGAAATTGCAAAGCAAACGCGCTGAGGTTGCGCATGTAGAGCGCTGGCGCGATGGCGAAGGCTGTGGTCGCACAGCCTCCACAAGCGATGCTGAGCCAGGCCGACGGCCACCTCGATGCGGCCATGCTGATCGCAGCTTCGGCCAATCCGGAAATCCCCATGTCCCGGAGCGATTGAACCACGAGTTTCTTTAAGGCTCGTTAGCGGCCCCTCACGTGAAAGAGGTTTTTCCCCGAAACCGATCACCGAGGCGAGAGTTACGCGCAGACGCCGCGATAGCAGGAGAACGGGCGTCCGCCGACCGTACCGGTGGTGCGGCCGTCGGCATCGGTCCAGGCGCTGACTGCTTGGCCGCCGATGGTGCCGGTGGTGGCGCCGCCGGGCTCGACCCTGAGCGCAACCGCTTTGCCGTTCAGCGATCCGTTGATGGTGGTGCCGGTCTGGTCGGCGCGGAATGCAACGGCACCGGCCGCGCATCCGGTGACAGCCAGCAGCGTGGCGAGGAGATAGATCTTCATTGCGGCAGGATAGACGATTCCGTTGGCCGGAAGCCAGACCGGTCCCTGATGCTTGTTTCGGGGGTTGCCGTCGGGCTGCTCTCGGGTGATGCGTGGCGCGGTGATGTCTGTGTCGCCAACCGTCGCATGATCGTGCAAAAAGATCCCTCATGTCAGGTGTCGAAAAACCGGCCCAGAAAATCGAGATCGACGCGGCGCTGGCGCGGCGGCTGGTCGATGCGCAGTTTCCTCAGTGGAAGCACCTGCCGGTCAAGCCTGTGGAGGCCGGCGGCTGGGACAACCGCACCTTTCATCTCGGCGATGCGATGACGGTACGGCTGCCGAGTGGCGCCTTTTATGCCTTGCAGGTCGAAAAGGAACAGGAATGGCTGCCCAAACTGGCGCCTCATCTGCCGCTGCCCATCCCGGCGCCGGTCGGCAAGGGACGGCCGGGCGAGGGGTATCCATGGGCATGGTCCATCTATCGGTGGATCGAAGGCAGTACCGCCACCAACGAGCGCATCGGCGACCTCGGCCAGTTCGCCGTCGCGGTGGCCGGTTTCCTCGTCGCCCTGCAGCGCATCGACGCCACCGGCGGGCCGCTGCCTGGACATCACAATTTCTTCCGGGGCGGTCCGCTCACCGTCTATGACAGCCAGACCTGGGCGGCGATCGAGGCGCTGAAAGGCAAGATCGACGCCGATCTCGCGGCCGCCGCATGGAAGGCGGCGCTGGCGGCGAGCTGGGAGGGCGCGCCGGTCTGGTTCCACGGCGACATCGCCTGGGGCAACCTTCTGGTCGAGGACGGCCGCCTCTCGGCGGTCATCGATTTCGGCACGTCCGGGGTGGGCGATCCCTCCTGCGACCTGGCGATAGCCTGGACACTGTTCAAAGGCGAAAGCCGGCAGGCGTTTCGCGCCGCGTTGCCGCTCGACGAGGCGACCTGGGCGCGCGGCCGTGGCTGGACGCTGTGAAAGCGCTGCTGGTTTATGCAGGCCACGCCGGTGCGAGCCAGGTGGAAGTGGAGAAATCCCGCCTCGTGCTGAAGGAGGTGCTCGACGATTTTCAGCGGCTGGGGTGACCGTTCCGGCTCAGCCTACCGCTGCATCTTCACGCCGAGGAAGACGCTGTCGGTCTTGCTGTCGCGGTCGGGCAGGTTGCTGTTGAGCTCCTCATGCCGGGCGCGCCCGACCAGGCCGAAATAGCGGTTGAACCAGTAGGTCGCGCCCGCTTCCGCCGAAAAGATCACGTCGCGGCCGTCCGAACCGGTGTAGTCGCGGTAGGCTGCGCCAAGCGCCACATTGGCGGTGAGGTTCGCGCGTATCTCGCGCTCTACGTTGAGGCGGCCGGCATAGAGGATTGAGCCGCTTTCGCCGGGCGTGGTCGTGCCTTCGATGATGGTGGAGCCCAGCAGGGAAACGTTGGTGCCGCGCTGCGGCGACCAATTGATGTTGGCATCCACCGTCGCGCCGGAAACCGGGGCAAGCCGGTCGTCGTCGAGCTTTTCGCGCAGCCAGCCGGCGGAGAATTCGCCGGAGAGCTTTTCGCCAAAGTCGAATTCGAGGCCGGCGCGTGCGCCGAGGCGGTCCGCGGAACGCTCGAAGCCGCTGGCGTCCTGCTTCTCGTCATAGAAGCGCCGGCCCACTTCGACCGCGACGAACGGCGTAAGCGCCGGCGAAATCTCGTAGCCGGTGCGCAGGTTCAGGGTGGCAAGCGTAGAGTCGCGATCGCGCTGCGAAACTGTGCCGCCGGACGAAAGCTCGGCGTCGCCATACCAGTCGCGCTCGATATTGCCGTCGATGCCGAGGCGCAATTTGCCGACGTCCTTCTCCAGGCCGAGATTGGCGTCGATTATCTGGCGGATCGGCCGCGAGGTGGTGTCCTCGATGATGACCGGGGACGACGCGGATTCCGGCTTGATGACATATCCCGCACCGGCAACTGCGCGGAACTCGTTGCCAAGTTCGATTATCGTCGAACCCTTGATGCCGAATTCCTTCTCGTCGAGCTCCTGCCCGGAGATTGATTCGCGCAGGCTGCCATAGGTCTCGAAGGCGGCTGAGTGGCGCGACCAGTCGGAAACGCCGTTCAGCCTCAGAATGGTTTCCGACAGCACCGCCGAACTGCCGTCCGGGCTGGAATCGGCGTTGGAGGTGGCGGTGATGCCGGTCTCGGCGCTCGGCGTGACGATGAAGGTGCCAAGCCGCAGCCCCAGCGGTGCGTAGGGGTTTTGCTCCGGCTCGCGGTCGAGGCCTTCGATCGCCTCGGCGCGTTCCGCGCCCCTGTCCACGGTGAGGTCGATTTCGGAATCGACCGTGTCGACACGCACCGTGCCGGTCGTGATGTCTTCGTCGGTCGCCGTTTCGGCGGCCACGCGGCCCGTCGGTGTCTGCGGCGGCTGGGCGAGGCGCTGGCGCGCTGCCTCGGTGCGCTCCCTGGCGGTCGAAGGGCGCATGGTCGGCACCGGCGCGGGCGCCGCCCCGAAAGCAGCCTCGGCGGCGTCGTTGTTCTGGAACAGCGAGGGCTGCGCCCCGTCCGCCGCACTCGGCTCGTCGACCGCGACGGTCGTTGGCCGGTAAGGCGGCACAGGCGCATTTTCCTGGAGCGCCGGCGCGGCGCGACCGAGCGTGGGGCGACCGCTCGCCATCGACGCGCCGGGGAGCAATTCCTGGTTGATTTCCTGCTCGTCGACGGCGCCGCGCATGCCGGATTCCTGCGCCAATGCCGGCCATCCGCCCACGAGCGCGGCCACGCCCGCCCCGACAAGCAGGGCGTGCACCGACGCAAGCCGCGCGCGTCTTCGGTTCTCTGGGCCGGCCGGAAACATCGTCACCTGACAGTTCGAAAGCGCGCAAGCGCCATGCTTACCGAACCGTAAATGCGGATGGTTAATGGAGGGTTGAGGAGCCCAACGCCGCAATCATCAATGGACAGACTCGGCCGAAAGCGCTAAGCGCATCTCCATGCATGCGGGTAGCTTGAAGAAACCGGCGGACGCGGAGGCGGCGATCGCTTCGGCCTTGCGCACGGTAGTCATCGAACAATCGGGCCTGTCGGCGCTGGCCGAAGCCCTCGACAACGGCCTTGCCGGGCCTTTTGCGCGGGCGGTCAGCCTTTTGTCGAACATCCAGGGCCGGGTCATCGTCACCGGCGTCGGCAAGAGTGGACATATCGGCTCGAAGATTGCCGCGACGCTGGCCTCCACCGGCACGCCGGCGTTTTTCGTGCATCCTGCCGAGGCCAACCATGGCGATCTCGGCATGATCACCCGCAGCGACGTCGTTCTGGCCATGTCGTGGTCGGGCGAGAGCGCCGAGTTGAAGGGCATCGTCGCCTATTCGCGGCGTTTCGCCATTCCGCTGATCGCCCTGACGTCGGGTGAAGGTTCGTCACTGTCGCGCGATGCGGATGTGGTGCTGACCCTGCCGAAAGTCGCCGAAGCCTGCCCGCATGGATTGGCGCCTACGACCTCCGCGCTCCTTCAGCTCGCCATCGGCGATGCGCTGGCGATCGCCCTCTTGGAGGCACGCGGCTTCACGCCGGACGACTTCCGCGGCTTCCACCCCGCCGGCAAGCTCGGCGCGACGTTGACGCATCTGTCCGAGATCATGCGGACCGGCGAAGATATCCCCTTCGTCGCCGTCGGCACCAAGATGCCGGACGCGGTGATGGAGCTGTCCAACAAGAAGGTAGGCTGCGTCGTCATCGTCGATGCCGAGGGTCGGCTCGCCGGCATCATCACCGATGGCGATGTGGCGCGGAACCTGCACCGCAACCTCAAGGACGTTTGCGTCGAGGAGGTCATGACGCGGACGCCGAAGACGGTGGAACCGAGCATGTCGGCGGGCGCGGCAATCGCCTACCTGAACGAAAACAAGATCGGTGCGCTGGTCGTCGTCGACGACGACAAGCCGGTCGGCGTCGTGCATTTCCACGACCTGCTGCGCATCGGCGCCGCCTGAGGTTAGCCTCCTTCTCCCCGTAAACGGGGAGAAGCCGGCAGGCGGATGAGGGGCAGCGCCTTTATCCCCTTTGGGCCGCCACTGGCCCCTCACCCTTACCTTCTCCCCGTGAAGAACGGGGAGAGGGGGCGTCGGCGTTGCGGCTCACGCCGCTTCGACCACCAGCTCGAGGTCGGTTTCGGTCGCTGCCTTGACGCGCACCTTGGCGCCGACAGGCAGGTCGGGTCCTGAAACTCGCCACATCGTGTCGCCGATGCGGATGCGGCCACGGCCGTCGGTGATCGGCTCGGTCAGCGTCGCGATGCGGCCGATCATCTGTTCGCCGCGACGGTTGAGCAGCGGCTGGTCGGTCTTTTCCTTGGCTCCGCCCATCACCTTGTTGCCGAGATAGGCTGCAACCAGCGACAGCCCCAGGAACAGAAGCACCTGCACCTGCCAGACCCAGGCGCCGGCATCCCACAGAAGTAGCGAGACTGCGCCGGTGATGAGCGCCGCGATGCCGATCCACAGCAGGAAGAAGCCGGGAACGATGATTTCGAGCACCAGCAGGGCGAGGCCCAGAACCATCCAGTTCCACGGCCCGAGTTCGGAAACGATGCGCTCGATCATGGCGTGCCTCTGCTAACTAACCCTGTTCCGGTCCGGTGCGGGGCGGGCGGCCCGAGGCTGAGGCGCGCTGCGCGCCGGCGGTGCCGCCATCGCGGAAAACTTCCTTGGCGATCTCGCCGATGCCGCCCAGCGTGCCGATCAGCGACGAGGCTTCCATCGGCATCAGCACCAGCTTCGAATTGTTGGCGGTGCCGACCTTGGCCAGCGCCTCGGTGTATTTCAGCGCGACGAAGTAGTTGAGCGCCTGCACGTCGCCCTTGGCGATGGCGTCCGACACCACCTGGGTGGCCTTGGCCTCTGCCTCGGCGGAGCGTTCGCGCGCCTCCGCGTCGCGGAAGGCGGCTTCCTTGCGGCCCTCGGCTTCCAGCACCTGCGCCTGCTTCTTGCCTTCCGCCTCCAGGATCTGGGCGCGCTTTTCGCGTTCCGCCATCATCTGGCGGGCCATGGATTCGACAAGGTTGGCCGGCGGGTTGATATCCTTGATCTCGACGCGGGTGACCTTGATGCCCCAGGGATGCGCCGCCTCGTCGACGACGCGCAGCAGGCGCTCGTTGATGGCGTCGCGGTTGGACAGAAGTTCGTCGAGGTCCATCGAACCCATCACCGTGCGGATGTTGGTCATGGTGAGGTTGAGGATGGCGTTCTGCAGGCCGGCCACCTGGTAGGCGGCCTGCGGCGCGTTCAGCACCTGGTAGAAGGCGACGCCATCGACCGCCACGATGGCGTTGTCGCGGGTGATGACCTCCTGCGTCGGCACGTCCAGCACTTGCTCCATCATGTTCAGCTTGGCGCCGATGCGGTCGAAGAAGGGGATGATGAGGTTGAGGCCGGGCGTCAGCGTCTTGGTGTAGCGGCCGAAACGCTCGACCGTGTAGTTGTAGCCCTGCGGTATCGTCTTGATGCCGGCAAACAGCAGCACGAGAACAAGAACGACCAGAACCGGTATGACGATGTCGAATCCCGAAAACGGCATCAAGCTCTCCCTCAAGTTGCAGCCGGATGGCAATGCTTGCGGCTTGCCAGCACAGATTGTCCGAAGAAAGACTTAAGGGTGATTTCCAGACGTTACAATCGCGTGAAGCCGGAATGTTTTTTGCGAAGCATTCAACCGTCAAGCGCATAGAGGCCGGCGTCGGCGTCCTTATGGCCGGCGATTGCGGCGCTGACGATCTCCGACGCGATCTGCGAATAGGTGATGCCGTTACCGCCATAGCCCATCACCGCGAAGGTTCTCGTGTGGCGCGGCACCCTGCCGATGAGCGGTAGGCCGGTGCCCGACGAGCCGAAGGATCCCGCCCAGGCGAATTGCGGCGTTGCATCGATCGAGGGCAGTAGTTTTTTCAGCCTGGCGGCGATGGCAGCTGTCTTTTGCGCGATCAGCGCATCGCGCCGGTCCGTGTCGGTGAAATCCTCGTCCTCGCCGCCGCAGATGATGCGGCCATCGGCCGATGCGCGCAGATAGAGGTAGGGATCGGAGGCTTCCCACACCAGCGGCAGGTTTTTCCAGTCAAACCGCTTCTGCGGCGCGGTCGCGATGGCGAATGTCGAGATGATCGAATGTCCTGCGGTCGGCACCTTGTCCATCAGCTCGTAACCGGTGGCCAGGATCAAGAAACCGGCAGAGATGGTCGGTCCCTCGCTTGTCGCGACCGTCACGCCGTCCCTGCTCTCGGTGAACGACACCGCTTCCACCGGCGCATAAAGCCGCGCCTTGCGTGCCAACGCCTTCAGCAGCAGTCCGGCGGTCAGCTTGCGCGGATCGAGCGCGATGTTGCCATGGCTGAGGATCGCGCCGTCGCGCGCCATGCCGAAGCGATCCCTCAATTCACCGGCAGTCAGATATGCCGCATGGATGCCGGCCAGCCGGCGCGCCTCGGCCTCGTCCCGCAGGGCGCCCGCCACAAGCGTCGTGCCGGCGAGATAGAGCGATTGTTTCCACGCGCAATCGCAGCGTATGCCCAGTTCGTCGATGCGCGCCGCCAGATTGAACACCGCAAGCCGCGAGCGCCGCCACGCCCGCTCCGCGCTCGCCTTGCCGATCTTCTTCGACAGCAGCGTCAACGGCTGGTCGATCTCGAACTGCACGAGCGCGGTGGTGGCCATTGTGGAGCCGAGCAGTGGGCCGCGCCGGTCGACCACGACGACGGAACGGCCGGCCGCCGTCAGCGTCTCGGCCATCATGGCGCCGCTGATGCCCATGCCGACGATCACCACGTCGGCCTTGACGTCGCGCGCCAGCCTGCTCACGGGAACTTTCGGGGCGCGGTAGGCGCTCCAGACGGGACGTCCGGTCCTGAGATCGAGCTGGCGCGGCATGGATGTTTCCCCCCGAGGTGTTTGGTCAACGCTGCGGGGTGCATCCGGTTCCGGGAGTCTTGCTCATCCTTTTTGGGTGACGCTGGCTGGGGATGAGGGGCAGCGCTAATCGATCCGAGCGTTCTCTGTATGATCCCAGCCGTTATTCAACTCAGAGATCGGAAATACGTCAGGGCGTGGCGGAATCGAAGATGGGCGCGTTAGCGACCAAACAGGTTATTTCGAGAACCGGAGCGCAGCGTACATTTTGGTACGTGAGCACCGGAAGCGCAGAAATTGCCATTTGCAGCCCGCCATCACGTATTCCAGGGGTCTCTTACATCCACCCCATCAGTTCGCGGCGCACCAGCGCCTCGATCACCGCCATGCCGTCGGCGCTGTCGTTCAGGCAGGGGATATGGCTGAAGTTCTTGCCGCCGCCATGATGGAAAATCTCTGCCACCTCGCCGGCGATCTCCTCCAGCGTCTCGATGCAGTCCGACGAGAAGCCGGGATTGACGATGGCGATCGACTTCACTCCTTCCTTGGCGAGCCTCTCCACGGTTTTGTCCGTATAGGGCTGCAGCCATTCCTGCGCGCCGAAGCGCGACTGGAATGTCGTGATCAGCTTCTTCTCGTCCCAGCCCAGGCGCTCGCGCAGCAGGCGCGTCGTCTCCAGGCAATGCTCCCGGTAGGGGTCGCCGCGGTCCGAATAGGGCTTCGGGATGCCGTGGAAGGAGGCAAGCACCACCTCCGGATCGAAGTCGAGGCCGGCGAGATGCCGTGTGATCGAGCGGGCCAGCGCATCGATATAGACCGGCTCGTCGTAATAGGGCGGCACGCTGCGCACCGCCGGCGCGCGGCGCATCTTCATGAGTGCGCGGAACAGCTGGTCGTTGGCCGTCGCCGTCGTGGTCGCCGAATATTGCGGATAAAGCGGCACTGTCAGGATGCGGTCGCAGCCCTGCGCCTCCATCCGCTCGACCACGCTGGCGATGGACGGAGTGCCGTAACGCATGCCCCAGTCGACGACGATTTCGGGGTTGCCGGCAAACACCGCCGCCAGCTTTTCCGACTGCGAGCGGGTAAAGGTCCTGAGCGGCGATTCATTCTTCTCGCGGTTCCAGATCTTCTTGTAGTTGGCGCCCGATTTCGTCGGCCGTGTGGTCAGCACGAGGCCATAGAGGATCGGATACCAGATCGCCTTGTTGAGCTCGATGACGCGCGGATCCGACAGGAATTCCCTGAGGTAACGCCACATCGGCCAGTAGTCGGTGCCGTCGGGGGTGCCGAGATTGACCAGCAGCACGCCGATTTTCCTGACCGCAAGCGGCGAACGCCCGGCGGGCAGTGTGCCGACGGCTTTTGCCTTGGCCATATCGATCTGAACGGGACGGTTCATGCGTTTCTTCCCTTCACTGCGGGGGAAACTAGCGATGCGAGGCTCAGATGCAATGCCGCGTCTAGCCGCAGGGCATCGTTGCGGCCGCCCGCCTTCGCCCCGGAGAAGGTGCCGTCGTCGACAAGGTCAGAAGGCGGATGGGGGCAGTTCTGCACCGCCACCGATTGTTGAGGGAGGCAAAGAAACGTGTCATTTCGATTGTGAAGCATACCAGAACCAAAGCGGTGTCAAATCGAATGCCACATCACGGCAATTCACCGGTCGGCAAGGTCATTCTGCTCAATGGCGCATCGAGTAGCGGAAAGTCGTCTGTTGCCGTGCAGTTCAAGCGAGAGCCGAAGAGCCTTTCTGGCACATCTCGATAGATCATCTGCGCGACAGCGGCGTTCTTCCATTGGATCGTATCCGCAGCGGCGATTTCAAGTGGCTAGAAATGCGCGAGGCCTTCTTCGACGGCTTCGAGCGCTCGCTTGTCGCCTACATCCAGGCTGGGAACAGCCTAATCGTCGAATACATCATGGAAACCCCAGAATGGATGCGAAGGATGGTCCGGCTGTTGCAGGGATATGACGTTTTCTTCGTGGGTGTTCGTTGTAGCCTAGCCGAGCTGGAGCGCCGTGAGCTTGCGCGGGGCGACCGTCCAATAGGCGATGCGCGCCGTGATCACCACACGATTCATGAGTACTGTACTTACGATGCCGAACTGGATGGTATGCTTCTACCCGACGTCAATGCGGCGAAGCTGATCTCCTTGTGGCAAACCCGTCAACGTCCTTCGGCCTTCGAAAGGATGGCAAACGCCGTCGAAGCCTCGTGATGATGTGATCGAGCGGAGCCGTTGCCGCCGCAGGGATTGACGCTCGCTTTCCCCTTGCCGCGGATTTCCCAACAAGCCCTCACTTCCTCCCTTGCGGATAGATCGTCTCGCCGTGCCTCAGCATCTCGACGAAGGTTTCGATCTTCTTCTTGCGGCCGGCTTCCGTCTTCATGTTGTGGGTGCGGAAGGCCAGCGCGAAGCGGTTCTGCGCGCTGAGCCCGGCCAGCATCGCCTTCGCTTCCGGTACCGCGTCGATCGCCGCCTGCAGATCGGCGGGGATCGCCATGTCCTTGATCCTGTAGGCGCGGTCCCAGCGTCCGTCGGCCTTGGCCGCCTCGACCTGGCCGAGCCCGTGTTCGGTCATGCGGCCCTCCCCGATCAGCCGGGCGACATTGTCGACATTAATCTGGCTCCAGGTGCTCTTTCGGCCGCGCGGCGTGTAGCGCTGCAGGAAGCTCTTCTCATCGAGCCCCTTGCGGATGGCGTCGATCCAGCCCCAGCACAGCACCACGTCGATGGCTTCTTTCGGGGTGATCGACTTCAACCCCGAACCGGCCTTGTGGACCTTGATCCACACCTCGTCGTCGCTGCCATGATGCTGGCGCAGCCATTCGTAGAACGCATCGGCGTCGGCGAATTCATGCACCTTGTCAGGATCGACCTTGAACGGCGCCATCAGTTCGTTCCTGCCCTACAACCCGAACTTCTCTTTGATCAGCGCTGCGCACTCCATAGGCGAGGCGCCGCCGGTGTCGACTTCGAGATCGTAGGCCATGTCCTTGTGAACCAGCCCGTATTGCCATCGCGCCAGCCCGATCGAGCGGTCCCTGCGCCGGTGTTCGCGGGCTTCGAGAATTTCAAGCGGCGCAAACAGCCCGACGCGGTGAAACACGAAGGGAGAGAGGAGATCGGCATATTCCCGCTTCTCGTCGCCCAGAAGCACATCGTCGACGATCAGGTTGTTTCCTTGCCCGGCCATGGCGGCGACGGCGTGCCGCATGCCGCGCAAGACCGTCTCCCCGACCGGCCCCGTCTTGACGATCGTCACGCGCCGCCCCGCCTCGTCCGCGGTTTCGTAGGTGAAGCCGTCGGGATGAGCATGATGGGTCTCGGGCAGCATGTCCATGAATGTATCCATCTGCACATGCAGGAAGGGCGAGGCGGTGATCGCCTGCAGCGCCCGCGCGATGGAAGTTTTTCCGGCGCTTCCGGCGCCATTGAGCAGGACAATCCGAGCGGTGGTGTTCATTGGCTCTCCCGGCCACGAGAAGCGCTGCGCGGTCATGACGCTATCAAATACCGCAAGGCCCGCCCGGTGGCCGGGCGGGCCTTGCAGTCGAATGCTATGGCAACGATCAGCTTGCCGGCGGCAGCTTCAGCGTCGTGCCCACAAACAGATGGCGCGGGCGCAGGCCCGGGTTGGCATCCGAAATCAGCTTCCACTTCTCGCCATCGCCGTAAACCTTCTCGGCGATGTCCCACAGCGTGTCGCCGGCGGCGATCACATGTTCGCCGGGGTTGGCGGCTGCGGCCGGCGCCGCTGCGGCAGCCGGCGCCGCTGCGGTCGCGGGCGCCGCTGCTGTTGCCGGTGCTGCCGCCGTTGCTGGCGCGCCTTCGACCTTGGGCGGCTGGTTGGCGATGTCGCCCGATGCCGCCGGCAGTTCGGGTAGCGGCGCGGTCGCGGCCGGCGCCGCCGCTGTGTCGGCGGGCTTGGCTGCCTCGGCCGGTGCAGCCGGAACAGCTGCCGCGATCTCGGTGATGCGGCCGTCGAGCTTCGGGGTGTAGGGGCGGTTGGCGCTCAGATAGTCGGCCACCAGCTGCTCCAGTCCCGGGCCGTAGTCATAGGCCTTTTCGGCCTTCTCGGCGAACAGCTTGTAGCCGTCGCCGCCGGCGCGCACGAAGTTGTTGGTGGCGATTGAGTAGGTCTTGGCGTCGTCAAGCGGCACCCAGGCGCCGCCTTCCATCACCTCCACCGACTTCAGCCGGCCGCCATTCGGCGCCACCGACTTGTCGAAGGAATATTTGAGGCCGGCGACCTGCGGGAACTTGCCCTTCGCCTCTTCGATCTCCGACAGGCCGCTTTCCAGCGACGCCTTGAGGTCGGCGCCCTTCAGCTGGAAGGTCGCCAGCGTGTTCTGGAAGGGCAGCACGGTCAGCACTTCGCCCATCGTCACCACGCCCTTGTCGATCGAGGCGCGGATGCCGCCGCCGTTCTGGATGGCGATGGTGACGCCCTGGTCCTTGGTGCGGTCGAGCATGGCGTCGGCGATCAAATTGCCCATCGCGCATTCGCGGGCGCGGCAGTTGTCGCGGCTGCCGTCGATGGCGTCGGTGGATTCGGCGACTTCCTTGGTCTTCAGCTCCTCGATCGGCGCGCCGAGTTCCTTGATGCGGGCAAGCACGGCCGCGTCGGGCGTGATCGACTTGTCGAGGAAGATCGGGTCGCCGGTGGCTTCCTTGACGACGCCGTTGTCGTCGAAAACCACCTTGATCTCGCCGAGATATTTCGAATAGGAGGCCGCCTGCACCACCGGCACCTTCGAGCCTTCCGGATTGTCGACGATGGTCGGGTAGGGGCCTTCCGCCTTGGGGTCGGTCTTGGACAGGAGCGAATGCGAGTGGCCGCCGATCACCACGTCGATGCCGGGAATCTTGGCGATGACGTCGCGCTCGCGGGTATAGCCGATATGGGTGACGGCGATGATCTTGTTGACGCCCTCGGCCTTCAACTTCTCCACTTCGGCGGTGATCGCCTTGACGTCGTCGTCGATGGCGATGTTGGGGCCGGGGGAGGCGAGTTCGGGCGTATCGTTGGTAATGCCGCCGATGACGCCGATCTTCTGGCCGCCGACATCGAGCACGACCGATGACTTGACCTTGCCCGAGGCGCCGGACTTTTCGTTGGGATGCACGTTGGCGCCGAGCACAGGGAACTGCGCCTTGTCGAGGAACGGCACCAGTGCTGCCTCGCCGTCGTCGAATTCGTGGTTGCCGAGCGCCATGGCGTCGGGCTTCATCTGGTTGAGGAACTCAAGCTCGGCCTGGCCCTTGTAGGTGGTGTAGAAGAGCGAGCCTTGGAAATTGTCGCCGGCGCTGAGGAACAGCACGTTCTGGCCCTTGAGCTTGTCGCGCTCCTGGTTGAGCGCCGTGACGAGCCGCGCCGCGCCGCCGATGCACTCGCCCTTGCCTTCCTCCTCAGCCGAGCAGGTCGATTCGAATTTGTTGTTCGATTCGATGCGGCTGTGCCAGTCGTTGATGTGCAGAATGTTCAATGTGTAGTCGGCAAAGGAAGGCGCGGTCGACATGGCGAGCGCCGATGCCGAAAGCGCGAGTGCGGCCAGTTTCTTCATGCTTGATCTCCCAAACAATTGCGTGGATGGCGTTTAGCGCCATTCGTTGTCAGATTTGTTTCAACCCCGTATTGCCAGCATGTTCCCACCCTGTTTTGCCCGATGCAAGCGGAATCGCTTGGGTTCTGCGGCCTTATCCGCTGTAGTCGCGCTCGTCGGAAATGACCTTGCCGTCATTGGGCAGCGAACCGGCTTCGGCCAGCACCACGCCGCCGCCCATCCTCGTGATTTCGCGCAGCGACGCCTCCACCGGCTTCAGCTCGATCGGGTGACCGCTAGCCGGCTCCACATGTAGCGTCATGGCGTCGCGTTCGCCGTCGCGCACCACCACCAGACGCGCCTTGGCGACTTCGGGATGACGGCGCACGATCTCGGCGATCTGCTTGGGGTCGACGAACATGCCCTTGACCTTGGTGCGCTGGTCGGCGCGGCCCATCCAGCCCTTGATCCTGGTGTTGGTGCGCCCGCAGGGCGAGCGGCCGGGCAGCACCGCCGACAGGTCGCCGGTGCCGAGCCGCACCAGCGGGTAGTCGGGGTTGAAGCTGGTGACGACGAGTTCGCCGACTTCGCCTTCCGGAACCGGGTCGCCGGTGCCGGGGCGCACGATCTCGACGATCAGGTTTTCGTTGACCACCATGCCGGGGTGGGGCGTGCCGTCCTCAGCCGCCGTCTCGTAGGCGATGACGCCGAATTCGGCGGTGGCGTAGCATTGCAGCACCGTCACGCCGCGCCCGGCATATTCGGCGCGCAGCGACGGAAACAGCGCGCCCGCCGAAACGAGGCCAAGGCGGAAGCAGGAAAGGTCCTTGCCCATCTCGCCGGCCCGGTCGAGCATCACTTTCAGGAAGTCCGGCGTGCCGCAATAGACGGAGGGCCTCAGCGTTGCCGCCGCCTCCACCTGCATGTCGGTGTTGCCGGTGCCGGCCGGGAATACCATGCAGCCCAGCGCGCGCGCGCCTTCGTCGAGGATGAAGCCGCCGGGCGTCATGTGGTAGGCGAAGGCGTTGTGGACGATGTCGCCGGGGCGGATGCCTGCTGCGTGGAAGGCGCGCGCCGAGGCCCAGGGATCGGCGCCGAGACCTTGCGGTTCCCACAAGGGCCCCGGCGACTGGAAAACACGGCCACCCTTCAGGGCAGCAAGATTGGCGAAACCGCCGAAAGGCGGATTTTCGGCCTGGAATGCCATCAGTTCGGTTTTGCGCAGCACCGGCAGGGCCGCAAGCTGCGCCCGGTCGCCGACGGCATCGAGGTCGACGCCCGCCAGCCATTTTGCCAGTCCCGGCGCGTTGGCCGATGCTTTCCTTAGAAATTCCGGCAGGCGGGCAAAGAGATCGCGCTCCCGCTCGGCCGGATCGCGCATTTCCAGTGCGTCGTAAGATACGCTCATCCGGCTTTGTCCCTCCCCGGTCGATGCCGTTTATGGCAACGGGGAGGCAATGACGCAAGCGCCGCCACAGCGTTTCCAGCACGTGGCGGCGCGAGGCGTATGCGCTGTTCAGCCGCCATTTGCAGGCAGGCATCACCTGAATATCAAGATACCCTAGGAAACGGCTCTCGGACGGCGGGTCAGCACGAAGGTCTGGCCGGCGGAACTGGTGCAGTTGAGCTGGTCGGGCGAAGCCAGCGCGCAATTCACATTGGTGGTCGTCTGGCGGATCAGCGAAATCACGGTGATTTCCACGGTGCGCGCATCGGCCATGCGATAGCTGCCGTCGGCAAGCTTGTTGCCTGTGTCGGTGGCCACCGTCTCGAAGACGCCGCCGGAGAAACGGGAGACCGCCACACCATCGGTGCTCAGCCATTCGCCTTCAACCGAAGGCGCCCGACCAAAACCGCCGCCGCCCGGCCCGCCGCTCATGCAGCCGGCCAGCAAGGCAACCGCCGAAAGCGTGCCGGCCGAAAATAGTCCGCGCGCTGTGAACATCGTTTCAATCCTCTCCTCAGTCCGCCCCTGTTCAATCGCCTGATTTCAGGGCGATTGCAAGGCATACTACCGTTGCGTCAAACGCATGGAGCCCGGTTCCGACCAACCGGAACCGGGCTCCAACTTATTGTTTTTCTTCGATCTTGTCCGAAACCCGGCTCAACTTGTCCGGGAGCGCGCCCTCTAACGAACGAGAATGTTGCGGAACTGCCACGGGTCCTTGGCGTCGATGTCCTCGGCAAACAGTCCCGGCCGGCCATCGATCGGCGTCCAGTCGGTGTAGTAGCCTTTGACCGGCCCGAGATACGGCAACTGCACTTCGAGGCAGCGGCGGTAATCCATTTCGTCGGCTTCGACGATGCCGGCTTGCGGGTTCTCCAGCGCCCAGACCATGCCGGCGAGTACGGCCGAGGTGACCTGCATGCCGGTGGCGTTCTGGTAGGGCGCCAGAGCGCGGGCCTCATCCAGCGTCAGCTGCGAGCCGTACCAGTAGGCGTTCTTCTTGTGGCCGTAGAGCAGCACGCCGAGTTCGTCGGAGCCATCGACCAGTTCGTTCTCGTCGAGCACGTGGAAGGTCTCTTGCGCCTTGCCGGTCGCACCGAAAATCTCGTGCAGCGACAGCACGGCGTCGTTGCAGGGATGGTAGGCGTAGTGGCAGGTCGGGCGATAGCTCACCTCGCCCTTCTTGTCGCGCACGGTGAAGAAATCGGCAATCGAGATCGCCTCGTTGTGGGTGACCAGGAAGCCATATTGCGCACCGGGCGTCGGGCACCAGGTGCGCACCCGCGTGTTGGCACCGGCCTGTTCGAGAAAAATACCCGCCTTGGAGCCATTCTTGTGCTTCTTGCCATTCTTGGGCATCCATTTCTCGTGCGTACCCCAGCCGAGTTCGGCCGGTTGCATGCCCTCGGAGATGAAACCCTCGACCGACCAGGTGTTCCAGAAGGCATTCATCGGCTTCGGCTTCTTGGTGCGCTGGGTGTCGCGCTCGGCAATGTGGATGCCCTTGACGCCGGCCTTCTTCATCAGTTTGGCCCAGCCTTGACGATCGTCCTGGGCGGGCTCCTTGAAGTCGATCTTCAGGTCCTTGGCGAGATTGAGCAGCGCCTGCTTGACGAACCAGGAGACCATGCCGGGATTGGCCCCGCAGGTGGAGATCGCGGTGGCGCCGCCGGGGTTCTTGCGCTTTTCCTCCAGCAGCGTTTCGCGCAGCGCATAGTTGGTGCGCGAGGCGTTGTCGGCCTTGGCGTCGAAATAGAAGCCGAGCCACGGCTCGACCACGGTGTCGATGTAGAGCACGCCGAGCTCGCGGCAGAAGCGCATCAGGTCGACGGAGCCGGTGTCGACCGAGAGGTTGACGCAGAAGCCCTGGCCGCCGCCCTTGGTCAGCAGCGGCTTCAGAAGCTTCTTGTAATTCTTCTTGGTGACCGCTTCGTGCACGAAGGCGATGCCGCGATCGTCGAGCAGCTTGCGGTCGGTATCGCGCGGGTCGACGACCGTCATGCGCGACTTGTCGAATTTGAAATGGCGTTCGATGAGGGGAAGCGTTCCGCGGCCGATCGAGCCGAAGCCGATCATCACGACGGGACCGGTAATTTCACCGTACACAGGCCATTTTTCATTCGCCATTTTCGGGGGCACTCCTTCTCTTTTTCAAAAATTAGCTAGGCTTTTCGCAAAACAACCGGGCCCCGATGGCCCGGCTGTTGCAGCTAAACCATACAGGCTTGTCACAATAAAGCGAATCTACGCTGGCCTTACTGGCCGCGCGCGCCTTCCCCCACAAGGGAAGGAGGAAGCGCGGTCGCCGCCATCTCGTTGAGATACTCGACCAGCCGGTCGCGGTCGGCGGTCAGGCCCTTGTAGTCGAGCTGCGCGGTATCGAGGCCGGAAAGCTGCCCGGCGAAGGACGAGGCGAGCGCCGCGCGGTCGGGATGCCGGGCCAGCACCCCCAGCGGATCGAGATAGATGCGGATGGTGAAGAGGATGTCGCCTGATCTCGGCAGCTTGCGCAGCGTCTGGCGTTCGACCCGGATGAAGGCGCTGGCGAAATCGGCGTCGCCGGCGAATTTCGAGGGGCGCTTCCCGGCGCGTTCGTCGCGCTGCCGGCCGGACAGCGGGTGGTAGAGGTCGGCATTGGCCTGCAGCGACCAGTTCCAGCGCTGCACCGGCTGCGCCAGCCTGTCGAACATGCGCACGATCAGTTCGTTCATGCGCGTGCCCTGGCCGAAATCTGGAACCGGGCCGTGGATCTCGTGCAGCGGCTTGCCGAATTTTTCCTCTAGCGACCACGAGGAAGGAAAGCACAGCGAACCGGCGGCCAGCCGCCAGTCGCTTTCGCCCTTGCGCATCAGGATCAGGTCTTCCTGGACGAGCATGGAGGCCGTGCGCAGCGGCGCAATGTCCGTCGCGGCCATCATCGGCTCCAACTGGGCGTCAACGCGCCTGCGCACGGATCCGCCTGGATCGAGGCGCGTATGCTCGGCGGCAAGATGGTCCACGATCAGGTCGAGCACTTCCTGCTGCGCGTCACGCGTCTGCGGCTCCTCGACGAAGACAAGCCCGGGAATCTCGGCGTAAAGCCTCGCCTTCTCGGCGAGATAGGCGTCGTAATGCGCGTCGACCTCGATCCAGTCCTTCAGGTCGAGCTGCTTCAGGCCGATGGTGAACGGCTTCGACGAGCCGTCATAAGGTGTATGGGCAATCATGCTGGCGGCGAACTGGTTGAGAAGGAACCCCAGGCAATCAGTCTTGGTATCGCGCAATTCGGGGCAGCGCGAGCCGTATTTAATGGCTTGAATCGTGTGCAGGAAGCAACCCGGCGGCGTGGCTTGGGCGGGGGGTGAGGTGAAGCGCACGTCCGCCGGGTTAAGAACCGAAGCCTCTGGCAATGAGACTTCGGGCACGAACCGCAGGTTTGTGCCCGCGTTGTTCTTCCGTGTGTGCCTGTAGAATGAGTAAGGCTGGCACAGTCTTGGTTCGATCGACGCGCTCTTTGTCACGGAAAGCGACCGCGAGCTTTCGAGTGTTCCGGGCGAAGAACCTCGACGAAGGTGCGATCCACGGACTCTGAAGATCGACACGAACAACGACATTTTTATCATTTTGGAACAGGGTATGGTGTTCCATAAAGAACAGATTTCAATATTTCCGAATCTTGATACGCGGATTTTCGTGTGAAACCACATTCAACAGAGAATTATGGACCTCCAATTCTCCGTTGTACTCGATGAAGCCGAGTTTTCGGAATTTATTCATGAAAGTGCACACACGCGATCTTGTCGTTCCGACCATCTCGGCGAGCGTCTCCTGGCTTAGTTTACCTATGACACGTTGCGGCTCGCCCTCCTTGCCGAAATTCGCCATGAGGAGGAGCAATCTTGCCAGGCGCTTCTCGCTTGAGTTGAAATGCTGGTCCACCAAATCCTCCTCGACCCGCGCGTTCCTGGCCAGCAGAAACGACATGAACATTGCGGAGAATTCCGGTTCGTCGCGGAGAACGCGTGTAATTGAAGCCTTGTCGAGTCGTGTAATGACGCAATCCGTGATTGCAGACACCGTCGCCAGGCGCAGTTCCTGGCCCGTCAGGCAGCCTTCGCCGAAAAAGTCCCCGCTTCCTTGGATGGCGACCACCGCCTCCTTGCCTTGCGTGGACACGACGAAGACTTTGACGGTGCCTTTCTGGATATAGAAGACTGAATCCGCCGGGTCGCCCTGCGAGAAGATTTTCTGGTTCTTGCTGTACGTCGTGACAGTCTTGCCGCTATCCACCGTGTTAAGGAAAACTTTCGTATCGAACGGACGCGTCTTAGGCTTTGTCATGCCACGCTCCCCTTCTTGTAAGGCGAAGTGATACTGTAACCTACTGTGATATTGCAGGGAAATCACGTGATTTGACTGTAGCGTTACTTATCTCTACATGGGCGAATTTTGGCGTGCCAAAGTCCATTTTCCGAGGCGATCTTCGCGAGCATCCACGATGTGTTGTTCAGCATCGCCCCCTCATCCCCGCCGCAACGCTGACGTCCCTCTCATCCCGTCCTGAGCTTGTCCCGAAGGGTTACGGGAGAGCACCCGGGCGAGGGGCGGCACTGCTGTCAATTCAAGGTGAGCGTTCGGCTGGATCGGAATATCTAGGCGACCCGCGCCGGAATCAGCCCCCTCAGCGAATTGCCGACAAAAACCGCCTTGGCCGATTTCAGGTCTTCGAAGCTGAAAACCGCCTCCTGCGACTTGCCCTCGTCCAGCAGTTCGCCGCGCAAGATGCCGGGCAGCAGGCCGCAGTCGAGGCGGGGCGTCAAAAGCACGCCGTCGCCGAAATCGGCGAAGACGTTGGTGATGGTGCCTTCGCACAATTCGCCGCGCTCATTGGCGAGCAGAACCTCGTCGGCTTGGCTGGCCAGATATTCGGCGCGGGCCCGCACATAGATGTCGCGCCGGCTGGTCTTGTGGCGCAGCAGCGTGTCGGTGGATGAGAGCCGCACCCGCGCCAGCCTGAGCTTCCACACCTTGCCCGCGGCGAGCGGTTCGTAAGGTTGCGCCGAGGCCGACGCCTTGCCGTCGCGCGGCAGCACCAGGCGGGTGCGCATCGGCGTGGCGGAGCGGCCGACGGCGCCCGCCAGCGCTTCGCCGACAGTCTGCGGGTCGCAGGCAAAGCCGAGTTCGGCCGCCGAGGCGTAAAGCCGCGCCAGATGCCGGTCGAGCCGGACAAAGCCGCCCCCGGGCTCCCAGCGCAAGGTTTCGATCAGCTCGAAACCGGCACCGTGCCCGTCGCGAAGCGGGCTTTCAGCAGGCATTCGGCATATTCCTCCTCGGCCGACGAATCGAAGACGACGCCGCCGCCGATATTGTAGACGGCCTCGCCGTCGGGATGCAGCGTGATGGTGCGGATGGCGACGTTGAAGCGCATGCGGCCACCTGGGGCGATCCAGCCGACGGCGCCGCAATAGGCGTCGCGCGGCGCGGTTTCGAGCTGACGCAATATCTCCATGGCGCGGATTTTCGGCGCGCCGGTGATCGAACCGCACGGGAAGAGTGCGGCGAAGATGTCGCGGATCGTCAGGTCGGGCAACAGTTTGGCACGCACGCGGCTGACCATCTGGAAGACCGTCGGATAGGCCTCGATGCGGAAAAGCTCCGGCACGTCGAGCGTGCCGACCTCGGAGACCAGCGAGATGTCGTTGCGCAGGAGGTCGACGATCATGCGGTTCTCGGCCTGGTTCTTCGGGTCGTTGCGCAGGAACTCCCTGAGCTTGCGGTCCTCCTCCGGTGTCTTGCCGCGCGGTGCGGTGCCCTTCATCGGATGCGTCTCGATCCAGCCTTCGGCGTCGATGTCGAAGAAAAGCTCGGGCGAGCGCGACAGGACGACCGGGCCGCCGAGGCTGGCAAGCGCGCCGTATTTCACCGGCTGGCGGGCGGTCAGCGCGTCGAAGGCCGCCAGCGGCTCGCCCGACCATTGGGCATGGACCGGGAAGGTGAGGTTGGCCTGGTAGCAATCGCCCTCGCGCAGATGCCGGTGCACCCGGTCGAAGCGTTTCTTGTAGTCCTCGAACGACCATGCCGCATGCGGTTCGAAGATCGGCCCGTTGGTGGGGGTGGCGGCAAGCTGCGGCCGGTCGCGCTCGGACGGGCCGTCGAAAATGCCGAGGCAGGCGAGCGGCACGCGGCGATCCCCGGGCAGGAGAGGCGCGAGTTTCGGCTCCAGCAGGTAACCCGCCTCGTAGGAGAAATAGCCGGCCAGCCATTTGCCGGCATCGCGCGCCGCCTCGGCGGTTTCCAGCGCGGCATGGAAATCGGCCGGCGTTTCCGGCGCGAGTATCTGCAAGGGCGCTTCGAATAGCAGTTCGCGCCCGGCCGGATCGTCGCGGAACAGGATGAAGGGAGACGTTGGCATGATGTTTGTTGTCATGCCCGCACAGGCAGCGCTTGACGTTGCCCCCCTCTGTCCTGCCGGACATCTCCCCCACAAGGGGGGAGATCAGCCTTATTCGAGATCGTTGCGCTTGAGGTTAGCTCAACCGGAAATGTCAGCCAATCTCCCCCCTTGTGGGGGAGATGTCCGGCAGGACAGAGGGGGGCGCCAAGGAGCACTGACATATATGCCTGTCGAACCGGGATGAACCTTCAGTCCAGCGCTTCCAGTTCGTCGATCAGGCCGCTGATCACGCCAAGCCCGGTCTGCCAGAATTTCGGGTCGGACGCATCCAGCCCGAACGGTTTGAGCAGTTCCGAGTGGTGCTTGGTGCCGCCGGCCTTCAGCATCTCGAAATACTTCTCCTGGAAGCCGCGTTCGGCATTCTGGTAGACCGCGTAGAGCGAATTCACCAGGCAGTCGCCGAAGGCATAGGCATAGACGTAGAACGGTGAATGGATGAAGTGCGGGATGTAGGTCCAGAAAGTCTCGTAGCCCTCGCGCAGCCTGATTGCCGGGCCCAGGCTCTCGGCCTGCACTTCCAGCCAGAATTCACCGAGCTTGTCGGAGGTCAGTTCGCCGTTCTTGCGCTCGGTGTGGACCTTGCGCTCGAATTCGTAGAAGGCGATCTGGCGCACCACCGTGTTGATCATGTCCTCGACCTTCTGGGCGAGCATCGCCTTGCGCTCGCGGCGGTCCTTCGTCTGCTCCAGCAGCGAGCGGAAGGTCAGCATCTCGCCGAAGACGCTTGCCGTCTCGGCCAGCGTCAGCGGCGTAGAGGCCATCAGCGCTCCTTGAGCGCCCGCCAGCACCTGGTGGACGCCGTGGCCGAGCTCGTGCGCCAGCGTCATCACGTCGCGCGGCTTGCCCATGTAGTTGAGCAATACGTAAGGGTGCGCTGACGGAACCGTGGGATGGGCGAAGGCGCCCGGCGCCTTGCCCGGCCGCACCGGCGCGTCGATCCATCGGCGGTCGAAGAAGTGCCGAGCGATCTCGGCCATTTCAGGCGAGAACTGGTGATAGGCCGCAAGCACGGTGTGCTTGGCGTCCTCCCAGCCGATCGTTGCTTTCGGTGTCTCCGGCAGCGGCGCGTTGCGGTCCCAGTGGTTCATCTGGTCCATGCCGAGCCACTTCGCCTTCATGGCGTAGTAGCGATGCGACAGGCGGGGGTAGGCGTCGCGCACCGCGCTCGCCAGCGCGTCGACCACCTCGCGTTCGACGCGGTTGGCCAGGTGCCGGGAATCGGCGATGTCCTTGAAGCCGCGCCAGCGGTCGGAAATCTCCTTGTCCTTGGCCAGCGTGTTGGTGATCAGCGTAAAGCCGCGCAGGTTTTCCTTGAAGGTCTGGGCCAGCGCCTCGGACGCCTTGCGGCGCACCTCGCCGTCGGCGTCCTGCAGGCGCGTCAGCGTCGGTTCCAGCGTCAGCTCCTCGCCATCGACCGTGAAACGCAGATCGGTCATCGTCTCGTCGAAGAGCCGGTTCCAGGCGCCCCGGCCGGTCACGGATTTCTCGTGGAACAGCTGCTCGACGCGGTCTTCGAGCTGGTAGGGCTTGTCCTTGCGCAGGTCGAGCACCCAGGGCCGATAGTGGCCGAAGCCGGGATCGCCATCGAGCGCTGCAAGCACGGCTGCATCGTCGACCAGGTTCAGCTCCAGAGTGAAGAACAGGAGATGCGAGCTGGCGTCCGTCATCTTCTCCTGGACGTCGCCGTAAAGCTTGGCGCGCTGCGGGTCTGAGGTGTTGCCGGCATAGACCAGGCCGGCATAGGAGGCGATCCTGCCGATCAGCTCTTCCAGCACTTCATAGGCCCGCAACGCGCGGCCGAGCCCCCCATTGGCGGGGTTGGCGGCCTCGGCGGCAAGCTTGCCCTTCCATTGCGCCTCGAAGGCCGCGGCCTCGTCGAGGGCGCGGGCGATGTCGCGCTTCAGTTCCGGCGCTTCCATGCCGGAATAAAGATCGGCGAGGTTCCATTCCGGCAGGTCGCCCAGGCCGGGGGCGCGCGCCGCCGCGCTTTTTGGCGAGGCCGCGGGCTGTGCTGGCTGATCCGAAACTGCAGACATGTTTTCACTTTCCGATGTTGAAAGACCAAATTGCCGGCTAGTGGAGCGAATTTGACATTCGATTCCCGCTTGAGGGAGAACTCGATATCAAATGTCAAATTCAAAGCTCCACTAGAATCAAACATTTTAGCTAGTGGTCCTTTGATTCCGACATTTGCTCGCTTGCTCACCCAAATGGGATGCAAATGTCGGAATCGGACCACTAGCGCGAAAGAATTCGTTCACCGGCTTTTTTGAAGCCTTATTTAGAACCGTGTGCCACGTTGATCCAGCCGACTTTTGCCCGATCGACACTTTCCGAGATTTGATGACAGGTGCCATCCTCATAGTCGACGACGACCCGGTCCAGCGCAGGCTTCTCGAAGCCGCGGTGGTGAAGTCGGGCTATGAAGCGATCGCCGTCGACGGCGGCGAGGCAGCGCTCGCAACGCTCGACGGGCCGCAATCGCGCGATGTCGCCGTCGTCATCCTCGATCTCATGATGCCCGGTCTCGACGGCAACGGCGTGCTCAAGGCGATGCGCGAGCGTGGCATCGGCACCCCGGTGATCGTGCAGACCGCGCAGGGCGGCATCGATACGGTGGTCAAGGCGATGCGCGCCGGCGCCTTCGACTTTGTCGTCAAGCCGGCATCGCCCGAGCGGCTGACATCAGCCATAGGCAACGCCCTCAAGGTCGAGGCGCTGGGCGGCGAAGCCAAGCGAGTTGGCCGGCCAGCGGCGGGAACGCTGAGCTTCAAGGACATCGTCACCCGAAGCGACGCGATGGAGCGGGTGATCCGGCTCGGCCAGAAAGCCGCAGCCTCCAACATCCCCATCCTGATCGAAGGCGAATCGGGCGTCGGCAAGGAACTGGTGGCGCGCGCCATCCGCGGCAGCGGCGACCGCCGTTCGAAGCCGTTCGTCACCGTCAATTGCGGCGCCATCCCCGAAAACCTGGTCGAAAGCATCCTGTTCGGTCACGAGAAGGGTTCTTTCACTGGCGCCACGGAAAAACACGCCGGCAAGTTCGTCGAAGCCCATTCCGGCACGCTTTTCCTCGACGAGATCGGCGATCTGCCGCTCGACGTGCAGGTGAAGCTGCTGCGCGCCGTGCAGGACGGCGAGGTCGACCCGGTCGGCGCCCGTTCGACCGTCAAGGTCGACATCAGGCTGATTTCGGCGACGCACCGCGACCTGCTGCAACAGGTGAAGGATGGCGGTTTTCGCGAGGACCTGTTCTACCGCCTCAACGTATTCCCGATCTTCTTGCCGCCGCTGCGCGATCGCCGTGACGATATTCCGCACCTCGTGCGGCATTTCATGGCGCGCCTCGGGCCCGCCGAGAGCCGCAACCGCATCACCGGCATATCCCGGCACGCGCTGCAGATACTCAGCGCCTACGACTGGCCGGGCAACATCAGGCAGCTGGAAAACGCCATCTTCCGGGCCATGGTGCTGTGCGAGGGTGACACGCTTGCCGCCGAGGATTTCCCGCAGATCCGCGCGCAGGTCGAAGAAGTGGTGCTGGGCGAAAATGTGCCGGAGCCGGCCCGGACACCGGAACCGAAGGCGGCGCATGGCAAAACCGCCATGGCGGACGAGCCGGGCGTCGCCGGCGCGGCCGGACCGGGCGTCGCCGGCGCGGCCGGACCGGGCCTCGCCGGCGCGACCGAACCGGGCGTCGCCCGGCTGCCGGTGGATAGGCCGAGAAACGAGGCGGCAAGGCCGCAATTCGGGGTTCTGCGCGCGCTTGACGAGCGCGGCAACGTGCGCTCGCTGTCGGATGTCGAACTCGACATGATCAAGCTCGCCATCGACCATTACCAGGGGCAGATGAGCGAGGTGGCGCGCCGCCTCGGCATCGGACGCTCGACGCTCTACCGGAAACTGAAGGAACACGGCATCGATCCGGAGGCCGGCCGGCATGACCGGCTGGCGTCGTAGCGGCCGAACGATCTCCCCCTTGCGGGAGATGTCCGGCAGACAGAAGGGGGCAACATAGGGCGCAATCAACCAGACAGGCTCCGAAACCGATTCGATTTCACGTATTTCCGGGCCGTTTGCTCCCTGTTTTTGCCTGGCTGGTCTTCGTCAGGAACGCTCGCCGCATTTTTCGGGCTCGCGCTTCGGTGCAAATCGTAAATTTCAGCGTAAATCCCCGGTTTACCCTGTTGCGAAGACTGGCGTTTTCGACAATTTCCCGCCATGGTGTGACCGCATTTCGGCTTCAATAAGCAGTGATTAACCATTAGGATCGATAGTCGGGCGCTACTATCTCGCGTCCGGAAATCAAATCCGGGGACAAAATGGCAGCCTGCAAGGCCTTTTGATTTGATTAAGATCGAACGACAAAATCGCGGACGGCATCCGAACGCTACCGTCTGGTCCAGGTGGTTGGCATCGGCCATGCTGGCCTTCGGGTTCCTGGCCTGGGCAACGTCGTTTGCGAGCGCCGAGTCGCGCAGCCTCAGGCTCCACTTTATCCACACCGGCGAAAAGGCCGAGATCGTCTACAAGCGCAACGGCCGCTACGACCAGTCCGGCCTGCAGAAGATCAACAGGCTCCTGCGTGACTGGCGCCGCAACGAACCGACCAGGATGGACCCGCGGCTGCTCGACCTGGTGTGGGAGGCCTATCGCACTTCCGGTTCGCGCGCCTACATCACCGTCATTTCCGCCTACCGTTCGCCGGCCACCAACTCGATGCTGCGCAGCCGCTCCAGGGGTGTGGCCAAGACCAGCCAGCACATGCTCGGCAAGGCGATGGATTTCTACCTGCCCGACGTGAAGCTGAAGAAGCTGCGCGACATCGGGCTGAGGATGCAGGGCGGCGGCGTCGGCTACTATCCAACCTCGGGTTCGCCATTCGTCCACATGGATGTCGGCAATGTGCGCCACTGGCCGAAGATCAGCCGCCAGGAGCTCGCCCGCGTGTTCCCGAATGGCAAGACCCTGCACATTCCGAGCGACGGCAAGCCATTGCCCGGCTTCGACCAGGCGGTGGCGGCTT
Organism: Neomesorhizobium albiziae; assembly: GCF_900114255.1. GTDB lineage: Bacteria > Pseudomonadota > Alphaproteobacteria > Rhizobiales > Rhizobiaceae > Neomesorhizobium > Neomesorhizobium albiziae. The sequence goes on from NZ_FOSL01000007.1 coordinate 235,049, forward strand.
ACAAGGCGCGCAAGGGCAGCGGCAACCTGGCGATCGCCAGCAACAGCACCAATCGCGGTTCCACCGGCAAGAGCAGCGGCGGATTGCTGGCTGCCCTGTTTGGCGGTGGCGGCGGCGCCGACGAGGAAGAAGAGAGCGGCGGCAGCGCCGCTATAGCGGCGGTCACGGCGCCGAAGGCGACGGTCAAGGCAGTGCCGGCTGCGACGGCGAATGCAGCGCCGGCTGCGACTGCGAATGCGGCGTCGGAAAAGCCCGCCCCGGACATCCGCGTCGTGCCGCCTGAGCTGGCCACGCCGGCCGAGATCGCGCCCGCGCAGGCCGAAGAGCCGGCGGAGCAGACGCCGGAGCAGATCATCGCCGCCTTGCCGCGGCGCAGCATCCCGGTTCCGGGCCTTGCCCCGCGGCCGCAGGTCGATGTAGGCGCGGAGCCGCAAGACGTTCCGTTCCAGGTCGTTTCCGAAGAGGATATGCCCGCCGAACCGCAGCAGGTGGCGCTTGGCATTCCGCTGCCGACGCATCGGCCGAACTACCAGGCGCCGGCCGAACAGCCGGCCGAGGGCGACGCGGTTTCGGCGCTGCTCGCCATGTCGCAGCCCATGGACGACGAGGAAACGGCCAGCGTGCCGATGCCGATAGCGCGTCCGGCCGAAGAGACCGCCGTCATCCAGAATGCTGGGTATGTCGTCGCGGCCCTGCCTGAGCAGCGGCCGGAACTTGCGCCGCCGTCGGAAGCGACACCTGTGGCGATCGCGCCAGCCGCTGCGGCGAATGCCGCTTCCGAACTTGGCGACGACCATCCGTTCGGCATCGCGCCGGCTGACACGGTGGCGGCGCCCGGCAAGATGCCGGTCGCGTCGAAAGGCGACCGCATGGCCGCACTGGCTTCGCCGCGCGCCGCGCTGGCCGCCAGGAAACCCGGCGCCGATGCGGCCTCGGCCCTTGCCTCCGGCGTGAAGACGACCGCGAAATCGGCGCGGCCCGCCGCACGCGACAGCAAGCCCGACGCCAAGCCGGTGGTGGTGACGGCGCAGCCGCAGGCCGCCCGCTGGGCGCTCGACGCCAATTACGTGAAGCAGAACCCGCAGGGAACGACGGCGCCGTCGTTTGCCTACAACATCGTGCGCACCGCGCCGCGTGAGGTCTACACCGCAGGCTTCCAGCAGGAGGCCAAGGTGGCCGACGCCAACCGGTTCTCCGGCAAGGCCGTCACCTTCCTGTCGGTGGCGCGCTTCCAGACCAACTGAGCGACAAACCACACGAGCAAAGCCGCGCCGGGCAACCAGCGCGGCTTTTTCTTTTGGAAGATGAATGCGAGCCCGCGACGCGTTTGGTGACAGCGGAAATGTCAGCGTCCTACGTCGCCCCCCTCTGGCCTGCCGGCCATCTCCCCCACAGGTGGGGAGATCAGTCGCGTCGCCTGATCCGCCCAAATTTCAAATGTCGAAAGATGAGCGCCGCCATCGATGACAGCCAATCTCCCCACTCGTGGGGGAGATGGCCGGCAGGCCAAAGGGGGCGACGTAGGACGCTGACAGGACATCGAGTGCCGATGCAACTTTCTCAAGCGGCCTTCACCAGAAATCGTCATGCTGGCACTCTAGCGACCGGTTTCCGAGCCGTCATCCCGGCGATCAGCGTCCGATGCGCGACGCCGCGCGGGCCAAAACTTCGATCTCGTCCCATCTGCCCGCCTTGACCAGATCGTCGGGCGCCACCCAGGAGCCGCCGACGCAGATGACGTTCGGCAGGCTGAGATAGTCCCCGGCGTTGTTCAGGCTGACGCCGCCGGTCGGGCAGAAGCGGATGCCGGCAAAGGGCGATGCCAGCGACTTCAGGAACGCCGCGCCGCCGGCCTGTTCGGCGGGGAAGAATTTCAGGAAGTCGAGCCCGGCCTCGGCGGCAGTCATGATCTCGCCGGGCGTGATGGCGCCGGGCAGAAGCGGCACTTCGCTGCCGCCGGCGGCAGACAGCACCTCGCGGGTGAGGCCGGGGCTGACGATGAAGCGCGAGCCGGCGCTGGCCGCCTCGTCGAACTGTTTGGCGTTGAGGATGGTGCCCGCGCCGACGACAGCCTCCTCGACTTCCGCCCCGGCGCGGCGGATCGCCTCCAGCGCCTCCTTTGTCCGCAAGGTGATCTCGATCACCTTGAGCCCGCCGCGGGCCAGCGCGCGGGCCAGCGGCACGGCGTCTGCGGCGCGTTCGATCTTCAGCACCGGGATGACGGGCTGGCCGTCGAGCAGCGAAAGAAGTTTTTCGGTCTTTGCGGACATGGCTGGTTCCGTATCTTCAGGGAGATTTTCAACCGATTTAACAGATGCCGGAATCGGTGTCCATGAAACGGCGCGCGGCGATTGCGCGCGTTACAGCGCCGCGCGTCTTTTCGGATGCTTCAGCCGCGGCCAAGCAGCAGGGCGGCAAGCCAGGCGGGCAGCGACATCGTCTTGCCCCCGCGCCTCGTTGCGGCGGGGCCGTCTCCATCGAGCGTCGCCACGGCGCGTCTGGTTTCCACGCGTGACAGGCGATGCCGTTCGTAGGCTGCCGCCATCTTCCGGTCATAGCCATGCCGCGCGAAATCCGGCCCGTTGTAGCCGCGCGCGAACGCCTTCCAGTCGCGCTCGCGGATCGCCTTGCGAAGCCCCGCTCTGTCGATGTAGCGCACCATCAGCCGCACCTGGCCGCCGATACCGGCCCGCGCCTCCGCCACCAGCGCGTCGACGCTGGCGTAGCCGAGCCAGGCCCAATGCGCGCCCATCACCTGTCCGAGCCCCCACGAGACGGATTCATGCGCGGCCTTGCGGTCGACCGCCTCGGCCCTTGCCAGAAGCCGCCAGCGGGCGGGCTGCGTGGCGGGGTTGGCGATCGCGCCCGCCTGCGGAGAGGCAAGGCCGGCGGCGCGCGCCGCCTGGCGCTTCCTATCCGAAAGGCGGCGGTCGAAATAATGCCCCTCGAAGCGGATCACCGGCTCATCGCGGCCGTCGATGACGGCATAGGCGCGGCCCGCGCTCTCCACCTCGGCGATCGCCAGCAGGGCTGCGGGTTCGATGCCGAATTCGACGGCGACTGCGACGATCTCGGCGGTGACGTTCTTCGGAAACATATGTGCGGCGCTCCTCTCTGGGGGTTACCGCTGGATTGTCCCATGCGCCGGCAGGGGGGGGGACAAAACCGTCGCCATTCCGCTCCGGGGGCACTTGGCAATGTGGGTGATTGACAGCGTCGGCGTTCGCGACTAGCCGATCTCCCCCCTTGTGGGGGAGATGTCCGGCAGGACAGAGGGGGGCAACGTAGAGCGCGGCCTTCGGCGCTCTCAACCAGCGTGCTAAATCAGCTTCACGATTGCCGTCCTTGAAAGCGCCGGAATAAGCCGGTAGAGGCCCTGCCGCATGGATGAAACTCCGCCCTTCCGCGTCGCCGCGCTCTACCGGTTCTGCCGGCTGGAGGCGTTCGAGACGCTGCGCCAGCCGCTGGCCGCCTTCTGCTGCGGGCAGGGCATCAAGGGCACGCTGCTTCTAGCCCGCGAAGGCATCAACGGCACCGTGGCCGGCAGCGAGGCGGCTATTGCCGCCCTCATCGCCCATCTCGAAGCGATGCCTGAATTTTCTGGGCCGGAACGTGCCGGTCTCGAGGTCAAATATTCGAGTGCCGCCGAAATGCCGTTTCACCGCATGAAGGTGCGGCTGAAGAAAGAAATCGTCACCATGGGGGTGGAGGACATTGACCCGCTGACCGGGGCGGGCGCCTATGTCGAAGCTTCCGCCTGGAACGACCTGATCGCCGACCCCGACACCGTCGTCATCGACACCCGCAACGACTACGAAGTGGCGATCGGCAGCTTCCGCAATGCGCTCGACCCCGCCACCAGCAGTTTTCGCGAATTCCCCGAATGGGTGGCGCGGCATCGCAGCGAGCTCGAAGGCCGCAAGGTGGCGATGTTCTGCACCGGCGGCATACGCTGCGAGAAGGCGACCGCCTATGTCCGCTCGCTCGGCCTCGAAAAGGTGTATCACCTGAAGGGCGGCATCCTGAAATATCTGGAAGAGGTGCCGGCCGAACAAAGCCTGTGGGAAGGCGAGTGCTTCGTCTTCGACGAGCGCGTATCGGTAACGCACGGGCTCGCCGAGGGCGAAGCCGAACTCTGCCGCGCCTGCCGCCACCCGCTAACCCCGTCCGAGCGCCAATCGGCGCTCTATGTCGCCGGCATTTCCTGCCAGCATTGCCACGGCTCTCGCAGCGAGGAGGACCGCCGGCGTTATGCCGAACGGCAGCGGCAGGTGGAACTCGCCGCTGCGCGCGGCCAACGCCGGCACATCGGCAGCTAGCGCAGCCAGCCTCCTTCGCCCCGTCCTTGCGGCAGGGCAATCGCATATGCGTAGTCGACCCCCGCTCCGGTTTGCTTTGCAAACCACCTCTCCCCCGTTCGACGGGGGAGAGGAAGCGCTGGCCGCTATGGCGGCTCCCTTTCCTCTCCCTCCGGAGGGGGGAGAGGTGGCCCGAAGGGCCGGAGTGGGGGAAGATAGAACCTATATGCGATTGCCCTCGCAAAGATCTGGTGAGGGGCAGCGCCCGCGATGACCGGGCACTCGCTCCCGGGTCTCGAAACTCCGGTTCGGTCATTGTAATGTCGCGAAGGGCTGCCTACCTCACCGGCACCCACAACCAGCCCGCGCCGCCGGCGACAGGCACACCACGGAGGCCCCCGCATGTTTGATCCGAAGAAGCTGCTCGACGACCTGCTCGGTTCGAAGGTTCCCGGAACCCAGTCGAGCGTCCGCGACAAGGCCGGCCAGGCCGCACAGCTTGCCAAGGACAACCCGCTGGCGGCGGGCGCGCTGGTGGCCGTGCTGCTCGGCACCGGCACCGGCCGCAAGGTGACCGGTTCGGCGCTCAAGGTCGGCGGTCTCGCCGCCGTTGCCGGCCTCGCCTACAAGGCCTACCAGAACTATCAGCAAGGCAAACAGCCGGCCGGGCAGACAACCGCCGCTGGCGAGCCCGAGCTCTTGTCGCCGCCGGCCGATACCGGTTTCCACCCGGCCAACGCGCCGCAGGGCGAGCATGAATTCGTGCTGACGCTGGTGCGCGCCATGATCGCCGCCGCCAATGCCGACGGCCATATCGACGATGCCGAGCGCAAGAAGATCGGCGACAAGCTTGCCGTGTCGGGCCTCAACTCCGAAGCCGAGGAATTCCTGAGGGCCGAGATCGAAAATCCGATGTCGATCGACGACCTGGTGGCAGCAGTTCAGACCGACGAGCAGCGGCTCGAGCTCTACACCGCCTCGCGCCTGACCATCGACCCCGACAGCCGCACCGAGCGCGGCTACCTCGACCTGCTCGCCGGCCGGCTGAAGCTGCCGGACGCCCTGATCGACCATGTCGAGGCGACGGTTTCGGCCGCAAAGACGCCGGTCGACCAGGCGGCTGCAGCGCCCGCCGGCACGACCGCCCGGGTGCCGGACACCAAGTCGATCTGGTAACGCGGCTCGCAGCCATCGCCCTTTTGCATATGAGTGGTCGACCCCACTCCGGTTTGCTTTGCAAACCACCTCTCCCCCGTTCGACGGGGGAGAGGAAGCGCCGGCCGCCATGCCGAGCTCCCTTCCTCTCCCTCCGGAGGGGGGAGAGGTGGCCCGAAGGGCCGGAGTGGGGGAAGACAGAACCTATGTACGATTACCTTGCCGTCGGAGCGAGAGAAGGATGAGGAGCATTTCCCATCCTGCTAATCCGCTCCGCCTCCCGGCGTTAAGCTTTCGTTAACCGGCAAAGCGCATCATTTTATCATTCGGACCGGCTATTCCTCCTCCCAGGCTAGGTCCAGATTGGGGCGGTCGCCAATGACCGCCCTTTTTGTGACACTTGCCTTCCCCCTCATCTTCTGGAATGCAAAACTGCTTGCGCAGGGAGGATCAGCCATGACCAGCAACAGGACAGCCGTCGTCACGGGTGCGGGAACCGGCATTGGCAAGGCGGTCGCCACGGCGCTGCTCAGGGCCGGCTGGAACACGGTGTTCTGCGGCCGCCGGCGCGCGGTGCTCGATGAAGCCATCAGGCAAGCCGGCAAGACCGACGCCAGGGCGCTGGCGATCGCCTGCGACGTGTCCAGTGCGGACGAGGTGGACGATCTTTTCGAAACGGCTGCCGAAGCCTTCGGGCGCATCGACCTGCTCTTCAACAATGCCGGCATGGGCTACAAGTCGACCCCAATCGACGAGATCCCGGTCGATGTGTGGAACCAGGTGGTGGGTGTCAACCTGACCGGGTCCTTCCTGTGCGCGCGCAAGGCGTTCGGCATGATGCGGCGGCAGAAGCCGCAGGGCGGGCGCATCATCAACAACGGCTCGGTATCGGCCTACGCGCCGCGGCCGGGTTCGGTCCCATACACGGCGACCAAGCACGCTATCACCGGGCTCACCAAGACGCTGGCGCTGGACGGCCGGCCCTACGACATCGCCTGCGGCCAGATCGACATCGGCAACGCGCTGACCGAGATGGCGGCGCCGATGACGGTGGGCGTGCCGCAGGCCAACGGTTCCATCGCCGCCGAAGCGGTGATGGACGTTGAGCACGTCGCCGACGCGGTGGTCCACATGGCCGGCCTGCCGCTCGACGCCAACGTGCTGTTCATGACCGTCATGGCGACCAAGATGCCTTATGTCGGGCGCGGCTAGGCTGGCCGCAAGGCCTCCGTCCCCCTCTCCCCATCCTTACGGGGAGAGGGCTGGGTGAGGGGGCAGTTGCACTTTCTCCTCTAAGCACCCCCACTCCGCCTCGCTTGCTCGGCACCTCTCCCCCTGCCCGGGGGAGAGGAAAAGTGGAAACCTCGGCGTCTTTCCTCTCCCCCGTCGATCGGGGGAGAGATGGTTCGCGAAGGGAACCGGAGTGGGGTCGACCAACCCACGGCGACTACACGCGCCCTTGCCACGCCAAAAATACCTGACTAAAGTCAGGTAATGCAGAACGAAGAGATCGGGCAGGTTCGTCGCTTCAACCGCGTGGTGACACAGCGCGTCGGCGCGCTGCAGGACAGCTATCTCAGCCGTGGACGGCCGTTGGGCGAGGCGCGGCTGATCTTCGAGGCGGGCCTGTCGGAAAGCGTGGATGTCAGCAGCCTTCGGCAAAGGCTCGGGCTCGATTCAGGCTATCTCAGCCGGCTGCTGCGGTCGCTCGAAGGGCAGGGGGTCGTCGAGGTGCGGCGCAAGGCCGCCGATGGCCGGGCCCGGCAGGTCCACCTGACGCAGAAGGGGCGGGGCGAATTCGAAACTTACAACGTTCTGTCCGACCAGCTCGCGGCCTCGCTTCTTTCGCCGCTCCAGCCCGCGCAGCGCACGCGCCTTGTCGCCGCGATGGCCGAGGTGGAGCGGCTGCTTCGCGCCTCCACCGTGGAAATCGCGGTCGAGCCTGCTGATAGCGCGGATGCCCGGTGGTGCCTGGAGCAATATTATGCCGAGCTCACCGAGCGCTTCGAAGCAGGTTTCGATCCCCTGCTGGGCAATACCTTCCATGCCGCCGAGATGACGCCGCCGGCGGGCTGGTTCGTGCTGGCGCGTCTCGACGGCGTCCCCATCGGCTGCGGTGCGTTGAAGGCGCTGGACGCAGATAGCGGCGAGATCAAGCGGGTGTGGACGGCGCCTGAGGCGCGCGGAATGGGCGTCGCCAGCCGGCTGATGGACAGGCTCGAAGCGCTCGGCCGGGAGGCAGGCTTCAAGATCCTGCAGCTCGACACCAACAAGGCGCTGTCGGAAGCGCATGCGCTTTACCGCAAGCGCGGCTACCGCGAGATCGGACGCTACAACGACAATCCCTACGCCCACCACTGGTTCGAGAAGGCGCTTTGAGGCGCCTCGCTCCGCCTACCTCCCCTTTTTGGAACTGGTATATAGTCGGCCAGCTTATCGCAGTCGCGGCAGACGCCCTGGCTGGCATTCGGGGAGCGAGCAGTCGCGCATGGATAGGAGCTGAGCCAATGGCCGATGTCAAAACGAAGCCGCAATGGGAGATCACACCGACGCCGTCCGCCGATCCGCTTTTGGGCTCGGCATCATCAAATTCTCCGGCCGTGGCGGGCTACCTTGCTGCGGTTGCCATGACGGCCGTCGCCACGCTGGTGGCCGTCAGCGTCGACCTTGGGGTGACGATCCCGAATCTCTCCCTCATATTCGTCGTGCCCGTGGTCATCGCGGGCGCTTGGTTCGGCGTGGGGCCCTCCTTGTGCGCGGCCCTGCTTGGTGCTCTCGCCTACAATTTTTTCCTGACTGAGCCTCGCTACTCACTTTCCGTCGAAGACCCGGCGAACATCTGGGCGATCGCACTGCTTTTTATCGTCGGACTTATCGTGAGTGGCGTTGCCTACACCTCGGGGCGGAGGGCGGCAGATGCAGCACGACTGGAAAGGCAGGCGATCGTGCTGCAAGGCTACAGCCGCGACGTCGTGGCGGCCGGAAACACACAGACGATCGCTGCAAACACCTCCGAAGCTCTTTCGCTGCTCTTCCAGGTTCCCGTTGTCGTGATGCTGGTTGCGGAGGGCAAAGTCATTTCCGTCAAAGGCAGCGGGCTAGAGCCTCAGGAGGCCGAATTCGAGGCGGCGCTATCGTCGCTGGCGACGGGGACTGTCATGCGCGCCGGAATCTACCCCTCCTTGACCTCGCGCTTTGACTTTTGGCCGGTGTCGACTGCGGCGGGCCAGGGCGCCGTCATCGGGATAGCATTCGACCCCGACGACCGTCCTTCGACGCCTGATACGTTGGTCGATATCGTCAGGAGTGTCTTGGCGCTGGCGTTTGACCGGCAGCATCTCCCGGACGGCCACAATGCTCGATCCGCGGGTTGAACGCGTGTGCGATTCGCTGCAGTAGGTCCTCAATCCGTCCGTGTTTGACGTCGGCGACGAGCCCGGCGAACGGAGGAAAGTGACGGCGGGTAGCGCCATAGCGAACGCCCGCCTCGAAGGTGTTGCAGACGTGACACAGAGGCTCTGCTTTCCGATCGCAGCCTTTCAGCCTTGTTGACAATTTGGAGCCCCCCACTCCAAGTTGATGCCGGCGGGGAATAGTCATTGGTGATTCATGATCAACCGAATGATTGCACCCTCGGGGACCTGCTTAAGTTCAGTTGCAGATCAGCGCTTATCTAAAAGCTTCGGCATCGATCATCCGCTCCTGGGGTGCGAGGGGATAATCTTTCCGCCCGCATTGGCCCGGTTCACGAATCTTGCAGCTTCCAAGCAAACAAGGCCGCATAGACGGTACCTGCGCAACCTGCTTCTTCAGTCGGTCGCGTCGATCGCACTGGTCTGCCTGGGCAATGCACGGGCATTCGCGGACTGTGCGCCGGCCAATCCCGGACCGGGCGACACGGTGACATGCACTGGCGCCGATCCTGACGGTTTCGCCGCATTCGATACGCCGGTAACGGTTAATGTACAGAGCGGCGCGTCCGTCGGGGGCCTTGAAATTGGAATCAACGTCTCGGGAACGGGCAACAGCTTCGTCAACAACGATGGGACCATCAGCGGTCCTTTCTCCGTCGCCTTCGACGGGGCCGCCGGCTTTTCCAAGACGTTGAACAACAACGGGACGCTTCAGAACGGCATCGTCGGCAGCGGCAACGGCATCATCGTCATCAACCACAACGGGGTGATGAACAGCGGCGGCATAACGATCGGCCCCGGCAATGGCCAGAACACGCTGAACATCTTTGCGGGCAAGACCGTCAACGGCCTGGCGAACATTACAGGCGCAAGAAATTTCGTCGACAACCAGGGGACGTTCAACGCTGGCCTGACGATGACCAGCACGGAACTGAATTCGGTGATCCAGCGCGCCGGCGCAGCGGTAAGCGGCACGTTCAGCCTTACCGGTCCAATCAACTTCATCGACAATTTCGGCACGTTCAACAGCGGGATCACGCTGACAGGTGACGGGCTAAATCTTGTCGTCAACCGACAGACCGGGGTGATGCAGGGCGTTACCAGCAACGGCTCGGCGATGGATTTCTTCTTCAACGACGGGCGCGTCAATCAGGCCGTCACGCTTGGCGACGGCGATGACGTCCTCATCAATCGCAACATCATTTCCAACGTCATCGATATGGGCGGCGGGGACGATGTGTTCGACATGGTGAATGGCACCGTCAACGGAAACGTGTCTTTGGGCCCGGGCGAGGACCAGGCGTTCATTCAAAACGGGACGATCACGAACACGGTCCAAGCCCAGGACGGGGACGACTTCGTCGTCTGGATCGGTGGTGAGATCATTGGCCTCGATATGGGAGCCGACACCGACCTTGCCCATTTCATCGGCCTCACACCAACCAACCTGAAGACCGGACTTCCCGTCAATGGCGGGTTGGGGTCGGATGATGTGCTGCTATGGACGAACACTGTCGGCGGCGATGTTCGCCGCTACACAAACTGGGAACGGTTCATAATTACCGACGGCTCCGAGCTGACGTTTGATAATTTCTCCACATTGACCCTCGGCGATTCGGGCACGGGAACCGGCGCACTGGCTATCGACGAAACGAGCACGGTGTTCGCCGGCAACGGCACACACACGGTGTCGCCGTTCACCGGCGGTCAATTCGCCGCCGTCCACAATTGGGGCGCCATAGACCTCACGAATAACAACTCGAACGTCACCGACAGGTTCGTCGTCAACGGGAATTACATCGGCCATGGTGGCAGCCTTCACTTGCAGACTTTCCTCGGCACCGATGGATCCCCTTCCGACCAGCTGGTCATCAACAGCGGCCAAGGCAGCGGCGCGACAAGCCTCCTGGTCACCAATGTGGGCGGGCCCGGAGCCCTTACGGTCGCCAACGGCATACTGGTGATCGATGCCGCCAATGGTGCCACCACCACGGCGGACGCATTTGCACTCGGCGGAATCGTTGCCGCCGGACCGTTTGAGTACCTTCTGCACCGCGGCGGTTTGACGCCCTCAGCCGACACCGACAACGACTGGTTCCTGCGGAGTTCGAGGTCTTCGCCGCCGCCACCGCCTCCACCGCCGCCGCCACCACCGCCGCCACCGCCGCCGCCTCCACCACCGCCGCCTCCACCGCCGCCGCCGCCACCACCGCCGCCGCCGCCACCACCGCCGCCGCCGCCACCATCACCGCCACCACCGGGGCCACCACCGCCGCCACCGCCGCCGCCTCCACCATCGCCGCCACCACCGCCACCGGGGCCGCCATCGCCGCCGCCGCCGCTGCCGCCGTCGCCACCACCGCCGTCGCCACCTCCGCCGCCACCTCCTCCATCGCCACCGATCCCGTTCGTGCGGCCGGAGGTCCCCGGGCATGTCATGGCGCCGCTTGTGGCTGAGCGGATGGGACTGATGACGATGGGCACCTTCCATCAACGACGCGTCGATCAGTCGCTTCTGATCGGCGACGGCGCATTGGTCTATCGTGCTCCCGAACCGCAGGGCGCCGACGTGCCATCGGAGGGCGTCCGCCCGCCGCCCGCCATCTGGGGCCGCGTGTTCGGCGCTGAGAGCGACCTGAGTTCCGGTGCGAATTTGAGCGTCGCGAGCTTTGACCTCTCACCGGCCTTCGATGGCCGCTATTGGGGCCTGCAGGCAGGCAGCGACCTGATCGGCTTCGAACACGAGAACGGCCATGTTGACCGCCTCGGGTTGTTCTACACGCATGCCGAGGCATCCGGCGACATCAGCGG
>NZ_FOSL01000008.1 GCF_900114255.1 Neomesorhizobium albiziae
CTTCGGGCAGATCGCGCCAACGTGCACCCGAACGCGCCATCCACAAGAGCGCGTCGAAGAAGCGTCGTCCATCACTGCGTGGACCGCGCTTGCCCTTGCGACCGCCCGGAACGAACGACTTCACCTTCTCCCACTGATCGTCGCGCAAAACCTCTCCGTCCATCGCCAGCCTCCAAAAGCCAGCGTTGAATCTGATTTGCGCAACTTTGGGAATCCCAAGCCGTTAAATCGTCACTACAGCCTAGAACGCGTTTCTCTCTGTCGGGCCGAAGGCATGCAAGCGGAGTGTTTCTTCTGAACACAAATTTGCAAGCTGCGAGGTCAGAGTATCTCGTTTTCGCCTGAGGTGGGCGGCAACCACTGGCCTGCCACGTTCACTCGTAAGGGGCACCACAGGGATTTCTCTCGTCTGGATGATGTCCTCCCCTCCCTAGTGTAAGCGACAAAACGCAGCCACAGGCGAAAACCCAGAGACGATCAGTAGTTCAGCGAACTCAAGCTGGTTGTCGGTCACTCTGCCGGTTTCATCTGCGTTGCGGGAGACTGCCCTAAGATACGAAGAACGCCCCTCCAGGCCATGAAGATACCGAGCATCAGGAACGTCCACAGAAGGCCGTGATCGAACAAAATGACGCCTTCTCCAGGCACCTGCGAGAGGTGATATCCCGCCAGGGCCCCGACCACTGCCAGGCTGCCGATGGAGGTGTTTTTGTCGAGCGGCAAGCAGGCGAAGAGACCGACCAAAAACGATCCGCAGGCGAGCGCTAGGAGGGCCATAGGCCAGCCGCCCATGGCATAGCCGGAGATATGGACCGACTGCGGCGACGTGCCCTTGTCGGTGTATCCCTCGGCCACGCCGAAGATGCGGGAGTAGATGAAAGTGCTCGCCCGGCATTTCGGGCCTGGCTTCGCCTGTTCCAGAATGCCCCCGCAGACCGCGCCTTCCGTGGTGAAGGTCTGGTAATAATAGGGATAGATGACCGCCATTCGATTGAGCGCGGCGAAGAGGATGGTGGGCGCGTGGGTAAAGGCTTGCGTCGACGTTTCGGCCGCTATTCGCGAGGCGCGAGCCACTTTGGTCTTGGCGAAGGTAGGCTCCACTGCGGCGATCTTGGGTTCGTCCGCCTGCGTTTCCGGCGCTAGCCGGTAGACGAACGAGGAGATCATCAGGAAGGAGGCCACGAGAAAGATCGTCCCGATGGCTGCCTTCACATAGGCGTGGCGTTTGGCGTTCACGAAAACCGCCATGACCAAGCCGATGTAGAACAGCAGAACCGGCCACTTCATATTGAGCATGATGAGCAGGATGGACATCATAAAGATGTTGCCGACCATCGCGACCAGCCAGAACCTGCCGCCTGATCTCATCCACCGCAACATTGAATAGATGGCAAGGAACGGCAGTAGCGCCTGCAGCACCATCAGCGTTCCGTAGCCTATGCGGTCATGGATCGCGAAACGGGCGTTCACAGAAGAAACGGCATCGGTTCCACTCAAGAACAGCGCTGCCACATCGGCCTGCCAGAATTGATAGAAGACGAAGGCGTAACAGACGCTCAAAAATACCAAATACTCGACACCGCTGAAATCAGGCAGGATTGCCGAAGCTTTGGCGATAAGCGGCTGGGCGCCCCGCTTCGTCAGATAGACGACCAGGGGTGTTAGAACGAACGGGCAGAGAAGCAGCGCCCAATAGCCGGGCGTGAACATCTGGTCCATGTCAAGAATGCGGGGCGAAAAGCCGGTTGCCTTGAGCGATGCCGTCCCCAAAGGGGTTGCGAAGATCACATTTCCGGCTACGATTGTAGCAAAATACGCGCCAAGGAAGGCAATCGGCTGAAGGTTTCGAGACACCCATAGCCGGAATGGGTCGCGGTTGACCATTGTGAGGCAAATCCTCATTCCAATCGTTGCGGAACTTATAGACCTGCGTGCCTCCTGACAATCTGAAATCTCGATCTGACAAACGGCGGAAAGGACGTCAGCATGGATAAGAGCGTTCCCGCTGAAGCGCCGCCGCTGCTTGACTGCATGTATCGCGTCGACGAGCAAAAGCTGCAAATCTTAGCTGAACAACTAGCTAGGCCAACTCCTGTGCCGGTGCGCGAGATGGTCGATTGTCGTCTCCACCAGATGCCTGAGCGAATCAGCCGCGACACCGCCACACGCGCTCGTACCGTGGTCCGAAGAGCCATGGCGCGATTTCTGTTATGAGTTCTCAATCGTTGGGCAAATGTTTGCGATAGGCGTTATCTCTTGGCGTGGTGGTTCAGTAGGGGTATGACCAGCCTTCTGCCGTGCAAAGTGAGACTGGACCAAAATGAGCGCGGAAGTGGGGCGAAATGCAGCCGCCAGATTTTGATCTGCCAGCCAACGGAGACGCAGCACTTGCAATCTCATTGAAGCAGTTCGTGCTACAAACGCACCTTGCCGGTGAATTGCCATCCTGCTTTTAACCGCGTTGGAGGTCCTTATGCACATTGCTAACGCATGGCTTAGAGTAGAATTCAATTGTCCCATGCTAGGGGATCGTCCTGCAGGGAGATAGCTCGGTTGTAAAGTCAGCACGGTAGTCGCATTGGATCGGTGCAGGTAAACTATGAAGAATGAACCAAAGATTTATCATATACTGTTTTTTGGGTTTATTTCTGACCATCAGCATCTCTTGGAAGTGTTTTCTTCGGAAGAGAATCCGCAGGTCTCGGCAATTAAGTTCCAACAAGCGATTATCGAGGCCATTTCAAAAAATGGTGCGGCTGTACGCATCCTGAGTACGCTTCCGATTTCGAGTTTTCCAAGAAATCGTACGCTGCTCGTCCGTTCCAGGGATTTCTCCTTAGGCGAAGCAAACGGTCGCCTGATGGGCTTTATCAATTTACCAGTCGTCAATCTGTTTTCAAGGCTTATATCTTCGTTCGGGAGCGGTCGGCGGGAGCTTCGGACGCAGCCAAAGGTCGACGCCATTTTAGTTTATGCGTTGCATACCCCTTACGTGCTGGCGGCGGTGATTCTGAAGTATATGTTTGGCGTAAAATTAGGGGTGCTTATTCCCGATTTGCCGCTAAATATGAATGGAAGGAATGAGTTTGGGATCAAAGCGTTGGCCAAGAGGTTGGATAATTGGATATTGAGAAACCTTTCACGCCACATTGATGTGTCCTTTCCGATTACTAAATATATCGCTGAGGATTGGCTTCCTGAAGGGATCAAATTTGAAGTTATAGAGGGGATAGCAAATTCGAATGTCTCTCCGCGGATAAAAACGCGGGAAGAGAACCGAAGGAAGAAAATATTATACGCTGGGACGTTTTCTCATTTATCTTCTTTTGTTCGAATGTTTTCGGAAAGACCGGAAATCCCTGCTGATTTAGTATTTGTTGGTGGTGGGCCTGACAGAGCGCAGATCGAGATGGCTGCACAGGTCGACTCGCGAATTTCTGTTAAGCCTTTTCTTCACGGCAGGGAATACGCAGAGGAGGTGGCAAACGCCGATTTTCTCTTAAACGCCCGTGACCCAAATTGGAGGGGAAGCAGGTATTCGTTTCCTTCGAAATTGTTTGAATATATGAGCCTAGAAGTCCCAATTTTGTCTACGCGGATGGCCGGCATTCCGGATGAGTATTTCCGATGTTTTTTTTGTATCCACGACAACGACCCCGAAAAATTTGCCGTCTCGCTTCTCGAGGCCCTCAATGCTTCTGACGCTGAGCTAGCTTCCAGAATAGCAGTCGGTCGAAAAATTGTTACCAAACACAAATCGCCTGAAGCGGTTGGCGCAACGCTACTCTATGCTCTCCGTGAAACTTAGATCCTCTCTTTTATCTCATGCGGCGCTGTTCGGCGTTTCGCTCCTTGGTGTACAAGGAACAATCTACGCTTATCAGTTGCTTGCGGCTTGGAGCTTAAATGAATCCGATTTCGCCAAAGTGAGACTTGTGGAAAGTTTCTCAACTATCGGCGCGCTCCTAGTATCTGCAGGAATACCGTCCGTTGCTTTGGTAGGAATGGCAGCTGCCGACAATCCAAGTTCTCTAAGGCGTACCCATGTGGCCGCGATTGTGCTGCAACTATTCACAGCACTTTGCATAAGTGTGATCTGCGTAATGGCGGATCAGTTTGGACATTTTCCTCAGGAGGTTCAGGGAACTGGCTTGTGGATCGCATCTCTCTCGTCGCTCATGGCATTTCGGTTTCTCTTTGTCTCGGCGAGCCAAGCGACGCAAAAGTTCAAGCTGTTGGCGAGCTCCGCAGCAATTGCATGTTTTGCGAGTTTTGCCCTTGCGTTAGCGCTATCTATGATGAAGACGCCACCTTTAACGACATGGTTCTTTAGCCGCTTGTTTCTGGAATTTCTGCTATGTGCGATCCTGTGCATAACGGATTTCCGCGCAATTCGCGTTATGTTTGCTAGTATGCTGAACGTATCACGCGATGTTGTTGCTCTAGCCGTGGCCGCGATGCCAGTAGGAGCGTCCCTGGTTGTGCGATCGATTGTCGACAACGGAGCGGTGATTTGGTTGGCGTATCGTAGCGCACCATCAATCGTAGTTGCCGAATTGGGTTTCGTCATAACGTTGAGCATGATTGCATTAGTGCCCTCAGCAATTATTCAAGGGGCCGTTCTGCCTAGACTGTCGAAAGCCGCCGCAACGCACGATCAATCGATGAAATTTCGGTGGGCTATGATGGGATCAATTGTTCTTTCGACGTTCTCGGGCTCGTTGTTCGTTTTCCTAATAATATTGGCGCACCGATTTGTGGGCTGGGGTCACTTTCTCAACCCACCCATTGTTGTCGCTGGCTTCCTTATCTGTTTCGCCAAAGCTGCGGCTAGCGCCATTGGTATTAGTATGCTTGTCGATGGCCGTGGAAAATTAATAATTACTTTAAACAGTGCTGTTCTATTGATTGGATTGTTAATCGTGCTGATGTATGAGGCGTTATTTGGAGATAAGTGGAGTACAGGTGTAATGTTGTTGGTGGTTGCAGTTGTAGAATTAATTGCTGCAACTGTATATTGGTTGAGCAATAGAAGGGATTTTTGCCGCCCTTGATCGACGTGTGCGCGGCGGTGACAAATTGGGCCATGGAGCGCCGGCGTGATGCGGGCGGGGTAAAAACCATCCAGTGGTTAGGCTGATCCTGACCTGCCACTGAGATTTTCCTCCATCTGAGATTAGAGTCCGGCCCTTGATTGAAGGACGGACGAATGAAGCGGAAGCGATTCACGGAAGACCAGATCATCGCGGTGCTGCGCGAACATGAGGCGGGTGCGAAGGCAGGTGATCTGGCCGCAAGCACGGTATATCCGAGGCGACACTGTATAACTGGAAGGCGAAGCATGGCGGCATGGACGTATCCGACGCCAAGCGCCTGAAGGCGCTGGAAGACGAGAACGCGAAGCAGAAGAAGCTGGTGGCCGACCAGATGCTGGAAGCCTCGGCGCTTCGCGAGCTTCTGTCAAAAAATGGTAGGGCCCGCCGCCAGGCGCGAAGCCGTCGCGCATCTGCAGGCCGTGATGTGCTTGTCGGAGCGTCGGGCCTGTTCCTTCGTTGGTGCCGATCGCAAGATGGTCCGCTATCGGTCGAGGCGTCTGCGCGAGGCCACATTCCTCGCTCGGCTACCAGACCCCGACGGCCTTCGCAAAGGTCTTCACTGCAACCGGTTCAGACGCTGCGCAAATCGAAAGCTACGCGTCTTCGCCGGTTGCTCAACCCGCGCCCTACGGCGTAACAGAAACGGGTCGAGGCTCTAATCGCCGCTGGATGACAGTTCAGAGGCAGGTCACTTCCTGGAAGGTCCGTAACCGCCCGATTGTGACCGCCTGCCGGCTATCGTCGTGTGGCCTAAGACACGTGTTTAACGAAGTCGTTTGCGACAAAGGAAATGCTCACTGCGAGTAAAAGCGTAAAGCCGTAACGCCTATTCTAGCATTCTTGCGGGCCCCTGCGATCTAGAGGACACGACTTCGCTTCGATACAACCGCAAAGGAGGTAGCACACAAGGGTAGAGTGGATTACGGCAGAAAGCGGAAGAATCATAAGCGATTCAGTCAAGCAATAGGTGCCGTAGCTGACTGATACGATGAGCCCAGCTAGCGAAAATTTACTTTCTGCTCGATCTTGAAATGGATGGAATTTGGAGAACAAGTAAATTGGAGCAAAGAGAAGAACGAGGTTTGCAAGACAACGAAGTAGTCCGCCCGTAGCAAGGTCATTCAGATATTGATTATGGGCTTGATTGAACGGGGCCGAAAGGTTTTTGTCAGGGTTTAGTGCCTTTGTCGACGAGGCTACCGCGTCTTCCCAGCCCGCGCTCCCCACGCCAATGATCGGTGATTTCTCGAAGAGCTGTATTGCCAAAGCTACCAATTTCGCGCGGTCGCCAACCGCGGCATTGTCAGAAGCATCCTGGCCGAGGACAAGCATGGACAATCCGGAGTACGCGCTTTCAACGCGCGACGCCACATATCCCGCGTCGGAAGCGATCATCGCTCCGATGAAAACTATTGTGCAGGCTGCTGCCGTGAGAAACGCAGCCCGGGATTTTCGCCAGAGCGCAGGTGCTAGCAAAAGCAATTGAAGCGGAATGGCGATAAGCGCACCTCTGGTGCCAGATAAAAAGGCGTTCGCAGTTCCGCTCAAAAGGCCGCCAGTCGCAATGACAGTTACGTGCCAGCGGCCGGTCGAATGAACTACTCCAACAGCACAGATTGCCGCAAAGGTAAGTGATATCATTCCGAAACGAATCGGGTTCGTGCCGACGCCAGGTCTGACGACGTCCTCGAGCTGAATTTGATAAACTGCGGCGAAGAATGAAGTAATCGCTCCAAAACCTGTGCCAATTACCAGTGTCGACCAACGATGCTGGGGCATCGTGAACGTCACGAAGAAAGCGACGACCAGACATTTCGCAGGCACTTCAAGTAACGATAGATCTCGATGCAACAGAGCAAGGAGAAGAACTGCCATCGAGAATGTTAATCGAATATTGTAATATACAATGTGAGGTTGTGTGAACTTCTGACGATAATCAGAGATAGAATGCGTTATAAAAGCCAACTGCGAGCTTAACGCAATTAAAGCTCCGTAGATTGCAATGGCACCGAGTAATGATCCGCTCCACAGCAGGCAGAATGATAGGCCGGCCGCAATGAAGTAATCGCCTGTTGATGCCAAGAAGCGCTGAAGTGCGTTAGACTGAATTTCTACATGCAAAATGAGGACCCATCAGGAGCAGTCAGTGTGTTCAATCTTTCCTGGACGCGAAGTTTCGCGGTCACGAAGTGGCGCGGCGTTAAGTCTATCTAGATCATCAGTTCGTCTGGTGAAGTCCTTAAAATAGGAAAATCCTTTGCCGGAAGATGACAAAGGACTTTTCAGTCTTGTGCTTGGACTGCGACAAAGGCTGAATGAGCCGTCTTCGCAATGCATTGCTTTAGCCCGGCGAACTAACATCAATTGTGCGCGTTGGTTGGCTTAGTACTACGCTTTGACAACATTTGCATTATCAAATCCCCAACGATCCATGACATTGCGCGTGTCAACTACGAGAGGTGCGCATTCTGCAATTGCGCGATAGTCGACAGCATCATGGTCAGTCGCTATTGTAACAGCGTCTATGTTCTTCAGCGTATCTCTAGTAAGTGCAACTGATCGCCGCCCCTGGAGCGCCAAATGCTCGCGGGTTGGTGGGATCTCCTCTACATGAGGATCGTGAAAGTCTACGATAGCTCCACGCTCCTCCATAATTTCGATTAGCCGCAATGAGGGGCTTTCGCGAATGTCGGAAACATTCTTTTTGTAGGCAAGGCCAATGACGAGAATTCGTGACTTACTCATCGCCTTGCCAAACCGTAAGTTGAGCGTCTCGGCAAGTTTGTCGGCGATGAGGCGAGGCATTGCTGAGTTGATTTCGCCCGCCAGTTCGATGAACCGGGTGGGAATCTCGTATTCGCGCGCTTTCCAGGTGAGATAAAACGGGTCGATGGGAACGCAATGCCCGCCGAGTCCCGGACCGGGGTAGAAAGGCATATAACCGAACGGCTTGCTTTTGGCTGCCTCGATAACCTCCCAGATGTCGATGCCCATCGCGTCGTAGATAACTTTCAGTTCGTTGACGAGAGCAATGTTGACGGATCGGAAAATGTTCTCTGTCAGTTTGACGGCTTCCGCGGTCGATGTGGACGAGACTGGCACGACCGATTTGACGACCTTGCCGTAGAAGGCTTCCATCAGACTAGCCGCCATCAGACCGTCTCCCGCGATGACCTTGGGGATCGTTGCAACTTCGAACTTCTTGTTGCCGGGGTCCTCCCGCTCGGGGGAAAAGCCGACAAAAAAATCGGTTCCGGATTTCAGGCCGCTCTCTTCGAGTATGACTTTCACCACATCGTCGGTGGTGCCGGGGTAGGTCGTCGATTCGAGAACGATCAGCTGCCCGCGGCGAAGATACCGCGCAATAACCTTTGCGGTATTCCTCACGAATGAAAGATCCGGATCGCGGTGTCTGGTCAACGGCGTGGGCACGCAGATGATAACGACGTCGCACGCTTCGAGTTCGGAGAACTCTGACGTGGCGTGAAACCGGCCACCCGAGACCTCTGAAGCAAGCGCATCAGGTGTCACAGCTTCGATGTACGACCGTCCGTCGTTCAATGTGACGATTTTCTCCGGGTCAATGTCGAAGCCGGTTGCCGGGAAACTTGCGCGGGCGATTGCCATGGCCAGCGGCAGTCCGACGTACCCAAGGCCGATGATTCCAACCCGAGCCTCGCGCGACGAGATCTTTTCCAGAAGGCATTCATAGGTCGATTGAAGGGCGTTCAAGCGTACGATCTTCCCGGTTGGCTGAGACTGATTTCTGTTGCGGCCACCTACTTTGTGGCGCTGACGGAGGCATATTTCGGAAGCCCAACATTAGCAAGGTTGAAGCCCACGGCCAAAAACGACGACCTGAATGGCATCTTAGTGTTGAAAAGGCGGCACGCTCGTAATCTGTGAAGCGTCTCACCTGGCAGATATTCCTGCGCTACCTGCCGCTTAGACTCGATGCTGTGAGTGCGGTATCTAGCGATAGGTTCCCTTTTTGTAACCCGACGGACCCTAGTCGAATCCTCACCGATCTCAGGCGCGCATTCCACAAACGAGCCAAATTGGGGCCACGTCACCTCCGACCCCGAAGTCGTGTGAGCGCTTCTCGAAGGCGGTAGCCGCGCGCAAGCGCGGCGTCCCGTTCATCGGCGAGCCGTTCGAATATTGGGAGATATGCCTCGCCGTGCATTTCAACAAGCTCGGCGGCGGCCAGATAGGCCGCGTCGATACGTTCGAACGTCATTTCGCGACTGCCTTGCCCCCCAGCACCGCCTTGGCAGCGACGATCCCGTCGATCGCCTTGACGATGATGTAAACCTTCCTGTTGTCGCCATTGTGCATCGTGACCTGTGGCTCGTCTCTTGCGGCGGCACTTCGGACCAGGTGATCGTTGGCAATGGATCTTCGAAGGTCGGCCGTTGAGGGCTCGCCACTTTCAGTCAGGGAGCCGTCCAGAATGCCGTCAACGTGATCGGCGATAAACTCCTTCGCCAGGTCTTCGGTGTTCACCGCTGGAATGCTGGTCGCCATATCCATGACAGCAATTTCGAGGGTATTCGCGGCTTCGCGGACATGTGGGGGATACATATCGGCGGCCCCTTGCTCTCCCCGGACACAGGCTGCGAGCTCGAATGTGTGTAAAAGGTCAAGTGCGTTCATTCTTTGCCTTTCACCGCCGGACGCAGGCATCCTAGCTTTGACGGAAATCCTTCGTCGATTGCGAGCAGCAATCAAACAGCTGCGTCGTCGGTATCGATCACGATTTGGATAATGCCCGTGTTACTCGGCTTCCTTTCATCTGACTGGAGCAATAGATGCTTTGCCAAAAACATGGCTACTTGGGCGTTTTGTTCCGCTAGGCGGAATAGGGCACGACGGAGGCTCAGCTTTCCTTCGGCGAGCCCCCGTTCGATCTCTTCAGCCGCTTCCAGGGAGCGCTCAAGGAAGGCTTGAAAAGTGGGTTGAGGCACACGAAGAATGGCCGCCATTTCGCTTGGCGCCATATGATAATAAGCGAGGCTGCGAATCTGCCGGAGGGTATCGTCGGTCGCTTCGATCTCGAAGCGTCGACTGACGCAGGCCTTCATTCGCTCGGCGGCCCTTTTATCGATATCAGCGCCCGAATTTGTTTCGTTGTCAAGCATGGGTCTTCCTTACGTCGGCCAAATTCCAGATCAATCGCGCTTGGGGCACGATCGTCTCTGGTTTCAATTTGCTCCGTGGTAGGAAGCCCGCCTTGAGGGCAAGATTATTGCGAATAATCTGATTCGCTGCAATGCACGCCGTTCCGATTTCGGCTAGGAGCCCTTTCTCCGCACCTTTTCCTTGCGCCAAGAGTCGCGTCGGCTACCAGGTCACAGCCCATCAGGCGGCAGTGGTCCGGCGCAGCGCATTTGCTGCTTTGAATGACGATAGTTCGAAGTGCCTGGTGGTTGGGGTTTCGAATCTATTGGTCTTGGGCTCAACGGTCCCGTGAGGTCCACCAAGCGGCTTCCCCATCGGGAGGTCCCTGTCCGTCATATCGCCGCCGGACTATTCTACTCTTGACCGTCAAGGCCTGTGGTTTCGCCGTGGTGCGCTCGGCAACTCCCGCCTGAAAATCGGGGTGCTGGTGATAATAGTGTTTGCGGAGAACCGGCTCCGTCATGCCGAGATAGTCGGCCGCATCTGACGGGCTCGCCCCATTCTGCATCAACCACGTCGCGGCCGTGTGCCGGAGAATATGCGGCGTTACGTCGGTCTTGAAGACGTTCCTTCCCTTCTTCTCGTCCCAAACGTGCCAGCCAAGCCCGGCGATCTTGCACGCCTTCCGGAACGCGTTTTTGATCGACTGGACGGGCTTGCCCTCCCACTCGACGATGTAATCCTGAGAGATCATTCGGCCGATA
This sequence comes from Neomesorhizobium albiziae, assembly GCF_900114255.1. Taxonomy (GTDB): domain Bacteria; phylum Pseudomonadota; class Alphaproteobacteria; order Rhizobiales; family Rhizobiaceae; genus Neomesorhizobium; species Neomesorhizobium albiziae. Next base: position 10,982 of record NZ_FOSL01000008.1, read on the forward strand.
TTCTTACTCTTGCCACGCCTGACAGTATGCTGCCCGAGAGTGAATTCCGTCGTCGCCCATCGACGCATATGCACGAGCAGCCGGTCAGCGATTCGCACCGGCGTTTGTCGTTTGCGTGTATCGACCGCATCATGTGCCTTACGGTAGAAAACGCCACGGTTGAGGTCTACGTATCCGCGTCCCGTCGTTGGCCGTATAGCGGCATTGAAGATCGCGGCTGACCGGGTGCCGGTGTAGATGCCGATCAGAATGAAGCGGGCAAGATGACGCCCGGTGTAGCGTTCGCTAGTCTGACCTTTCCACGACTGCTTCATGTGCATCGCCGCGCGGATGAGACGCGCCGCTTCGTCACGGCTAAGCCAGCGCACTTTCGGCTCCGCCTTCTTCGGAAGTTTGATGGCCGGGGCGTATCTGATGTAGCCCTCATCCCGATAGTGATTGAGGGCAGCCCGGAGGTCTTCAAGCTGGCGGCGAGCCGCCGGCAGCGTGTTCGACTGGTTGATGAAGTCGGTCACGACGAAGCCCGTAATGTCACCGATCATCTTATCCCCAAAGAAGTCGAGGATTTTCAGATGCCTTGCGACCGCATCCTTTCGCTTCGCTCCATTTTTGAGCTTGGCTATTTTGTCGATCGCGTATTGCTTGACGGCGTCCGCAACCAGTACTTCGTCGGGATCACTGTGCTTCCTCCTCTCTGGAGGGTAGGTCTTCGCTAAATATTCCCTGAGAGCTATTTGAGCGAGAGCAATGTCGCCCTTGCCGAAGCCAGTGGGATGTCCTTGATTTCCGTCATAGATGAACCATTGGGCCTTGCGCCGAGCGCGGCCGTCGGCCTTTCGGGCCTTTTTTCTGAAGTGAAGGCGGATGCCTTTCGCACTCGACATAGATCCCTCATTTTCGCGATCGCTGCCAACGTTGTGTATTCCTTGTTGGCGATAATTTCAGTTTCGAGGCGGCCGGCATCGCGTTCCTTGCGAAGACCTTTGACGCCCATTGAACCGTCGGGAAACGCTATCTTCACGACTATTTCGATCCGGACCGGGGCGTCCTTATCGTAGTCTCGAGCGCCTAAGAGTCCTCTCTGATTGGGATCGTTGACGTCAAGCTGCTCCTGTTCTTTTTCCGGATCGTATCGTCCGCGGGTCACGCGCTTCTCTTCGCGGTCAGCGCTGGGCCGCCGCATGACGGGCTCAGGAGAGCGAGGCGTCTCAATCTGTGCCACGACCTTGCGGGCATTTGGACCCACAGGCTCTGGACTCTCAACGAGATCGCCTTGCCCATCGTCGCCGCGGACGATCCGGACATCACCCTTGCGGGCGAACCCTGGTTTCTTGTCCCTCCAGTTGTCGTCTCATTCAAGCCGCCGCGCAGGCAGGTTGCTTGCCTTGGCGAAACTCGGTCGCATCGACCCACATGCGGTGCAGGATGACGGCGAGCTTGCGGGCAACCGCGACCCGGGCTCGCGCCATGCCCCGTCGCCTGGCGATGTTCATGCCCCATGCTCTGAGGCTCGACCACTTCTTGCTGCGCACAAGCAGTGTGTGGGCGGCCTCATAAAGCGCGGTGCGGGCGAGTTCGTCGCCGCAGCGGCTGACCTTGCCCTGGATGTCGGTTTCGCCCGATTGGTAGCGCGCCGGCGTCAGGCCGAGATGGGCGCCTACATTCCTCGATCGCCTGAACCGGTCGGGCCGGTCGATCGTGGCGCGGAAGGCGAGCGCGGTGATAGGACCAACACCGGGAACGCCCATAAGACGCCGGCAGACCTCTTCCTTGCGAACGAGATCGAGAACCTGCTTCGTCAGGCGAGCGAACTCTGCGAGCATGGTGCCGAGGATCGTCAGCAGCGGCTCAACCAGCGGTAGGACGACCGGATCTGCACCGGCAACGTCGCGCACGCGATCGGCGAAGGCGGTTCGCGACGGCGTGCCCAGCTTGAGGCCGGCCTCCCGTAGGATCGCCCGCACCACGTTCTCGATGGTCCGCATTTCGTTCAGGACCGTGCGGCGGGCAACAAGCAGGGAGCGCCAAAGACGGCATTGCCGGCTCTTCACATGCACCTGCCGATACCAGCCGGTGCGCATGATCTGCGCCAGGGCGCGGGCATCATTACGATCGGTCTTGTTCGGCATCGTCTTCATCGCCGCATTCGCTGCCCGCGTCTCGATGCAGATCGCCGGCAGACCCTCGGCGCGCAGTTCGTCATGAAGCCAGGCCGCCAGCGAACACGCTTCCAGACCCATCCGTTGCATCGGCAGATCGACTTCCCGCAAGGCGGCCGAAAGGGCCTGAGGCTCGCTCGCCGCACGCATTTCCTTCACGATCCGGCCGGTTTCGTCGACCACACAGATCGCGGTCTCTTCCAAAGATACGTCAAGTCCGGCAAAGTACTTCATGGCTGCTCCTTCCCGATGTTTGTGGCGCTCCAAAGCGACCACGTTCTAACACCCCGACAGGAGCAGCCACCTCTTTCGGCTCGGCCGAGACCCCAATCACCCCATCTGTGCCGAAAGTCATTGATTTCGTGCGATGCGCCGGACAAGGATCATGACGGCTGCGGCGTAGAGGAATGCTGTTGCGGATTCGATGGTGGCTTCGGCGTCCTTCCATAGGCGTCTGTTGCGACTGATCCACGCAAAAAAGCGTTCCACGACCCAACGTCTCGGTTGCACGGCGAAGCCGATCTGATCTGGCTGTCTTTTGACTATTTCGACTGCGATGGAGGTGGCCTCGGCCACACGCGGTCCCCGGTATCCAGAATCAGCGAACACCATTCGGATAAAGGGAAATGGTCGCCGCGAGGCGTTCAGGATCGGCCCGGCACCATCACGATCCTGAATGCTGGCGGGATGCGGATAAAGGACGAGAGCCCGACCGTCGGTGTCGACCAGCGCATGGCGCTTGCGGCCCTTGATCTTCTTGCCGGCGTCATAGCCGCGCGGCCCGCCACTCTCGCAGGTCTTCACCGTCTGGCTGTCGATGATAGAGGCGGTGGGAGAGGCCTCGCGGCCGCACCGTTCGCGATCCAGCATCAGGAGTTTGTGGTTCATCTTCTCGAACAGGCAGGTATCGCGGAACAAGCAAAACCAGCGAAACACCGTGCTCCTTGGCGGAAAATCCGATGGCAACAGGCGCCATCCGATGCCGCCACGCATGACGTAGAAAATCGCGTTCATAATCTCGCGCAAGGACCATCTGCGCGGTCGACCCGTGCGGCTGGCCCTGGGCATAAGTGGTGCAATCAAACTCCACTCTGCGTCCGTCGTGTCTGTTTCATAACGCAGGTTTTCACGGCTATGCTGGCGGCGAGTAGCTGGCGTCCACATCAGGTCTCTCCAATCAGGCTTCGACAACCCGTTGGAATCACCACCGCGCCAGCTGCTCAACCCCCTTGGCGCGATCCAAAATTGAGCACATGTTGGTGTGGATGTAGATTCACACGAACCCACTAACACATTGAACTACAAAGACATAATCACAGCAGACTAGCCGTTGCTCGATTTGGCAGGATACGAAAAGATGTGATACAAATTTTCTGAAGCGGTCCCAGACTTCAAGGTCGCCTGGGATTAAACGTCCGAATCACATCAATCCTTAAGCCACGTCCGTCACAACCATGAGCGTCTGCCCAGCAAAGCCACGCTCCGAAATTTCGGGACGGGCTCTAAGTCATTGCCCCAATGCCTTGATAAGCTGTGGGGGTGACATCTGCGTGCGCGATCGCCATCGGTGGACTGGTGAACGTGGGCCGTTATCGGCTCGCCATGGTTGGACCGAGACCCGGCCAGAACGCGGTCAAAAGGATCAGCAATGTTTTCCTTCGGGTGCAGATCGCCGGCGCTCAGAGCCTGAATGCGCGCCGCGAAGTCTCTGATTGCGAGCCCTAGCGTGTTCGCGGCATCGAGGACATCTTGTAAATATCTAGTGCCAGCCTCGTGCGGTCCCCAGATTTGGGAGGGGACATCGAAGGGAGCAGATTAGCAGCGCACATATCGCAATTTCCACGATTGTTGCGTGGGAAGTTCGACGGCAGTGCTTCTGGGTAGGAGCTTCAGTCTAAGCTTAGACTTCGCGTTAGGTCCAGCTAACCTGGCTAGCAATCGCTGTCATTTCCACAAGATTCAGTTGATCAAAATGATAACCCAAAACGTTCCCCCGTCCTTTACGTGCCGGCGGCGATGAAACAGGCTTCGTAAATCTCTGCGGGGCCATCGGATCAGATCCGGACTGCTGACGAAGGCCGCACCCACTTCGCGGCCAGGTCGTGGGCGAACCGCTGGAGCGCGGCCGCGATCTCCACAATGACAGAGTGTTCGCTGAACGTTTCGGGGATGCGTATTGCCCGCCTCTTGCTCGCTTCAATCCGGAGGGGAAGAAGAGGCTCTCAAGCGTTCATCATCCATTGTTCTATATTGTTGCCTAGGAAAGTTGCAGCGAATCGCTTCTATCCATAGGGCTATAGTCTGCCCAATTTAGGGGGCAGAACCAAACCATCCGCGCGCAGTTCAAGGTGTTATTATTTGCGCTTCCAGGAGGTTCATCCGCCCAAAACGGCAAACTGAAAGAACAACTCGCCACCAATCGCATGTAGTTGGCCACGTCGATCGAAAAGGGTCATCAGTGATCAATAAACCTAAACGAAGGCTGCCGGACGTGGATTCCCATTCGCGAGACCTAACTCCAGTAATTCCAGATGACATTCAGGAACTGCTCAGCCCTCCTCCGCTTATCGCCACGGAAGATCCGTCTCGCTATCGTGATTTTATGGTTCGCTTTGCTTTGGAGTTCGATCCACAATCCATAAGCGAATGGTTTCTCGTCAATGATCTCGTCAACGTGCACTGGGAAATATCACGCTACCGCAGAGCAAAGGCGACACTCATTCGACTTGCCTGTCCGGCCCTTGCGTCAAAACTGATCGAAGATAGTGACTTTGGATTCGAAAAATTCTCACATGGGGATTTTAAATCTCAACCGGTCGTCGTGACCAAAGGCCGGTCAAGGGAAATAGGGCAACAACTCGCGGGTCACGGATTGACTGTCGAGGACGTTTTCGATTCAGCCTTGATCGAAAACCTCGACGAGGTCGAACGTTTCGACAAGATGATCGAGACAATGGAGAATCGCCGGGAAAAGCTGTTCCGTGAGTTTCGTGCGCATCGCTCTCTGAATCCCGAAACGGCGAAGAAAAAAGCCAATGCGATTGTTGACCAGTTTGGACCCACTGCGACCTGAAACGTTTCGCGGTTCTTTCCGCTGACCATAATGAAACAAAGGCAACCTATGTCGGCTGCTCCGCGATCATCGAGTTCGCTTAACGCAAGGAAGCACGGCCTAACAGCGCGTTCGAATAATTCGACAGACGACTCGGCAGGTCGTCGGGTGACAAAGCTGAAGCTCGTAGATGCCATGTCCAAGGGAAATCGTGACCCGGAGGTTTGGCGTGCCGCAGAACGACTCGCCGACCTTCAGATGACAATTATGTCGATACGGCGTGCAAAAACCTCTCTTATCAATCGCGCAATGGATACCCTGCCCAACAATGCTGCGACCGGAGGGGTTTCGGAGTTGGGGGAGGAGGGCACGTTTGTCGCTGATTCAGGCCCGAATCCTGGCGGCGAGCGAAGCACAGACGGTGACGGTCCTTCCGAGCGGGCGTCGCTGGAATTCTCGGAGGGAAAAGCTATCGCGAACAATCTCAAACAGCTGGCAACCCTCGACACATACGAGCGGCGAACGCTGTCGCGCCGCCGTAAGGCCGCTTTTGCGTTGTTACTAGCCTTCGAGGGGACGGTCGGGAAGGGCGGTTGAGGTGTGGAGTTCAACCACTGGCACGTATACTTGGACTTAGCTCGGCGCCCGCAACCCGATGCCGAAAGTCCGGTGGGCCACGAACGCAGTCGAGCTTTAGCGGGTGAAAGTCTGTACTAGCTAAGAGTTGGCTCGCGCCGTCGAGAAATGAGCGACCTTTGCGATCGCAGCTCTGGGGACAAGGTAGTGTCCGGGGGGCTCCTTTGGCGTCGACGCGACGCTGCAGCTATCTTTGCAATCCGATCGGTGAGGCTTTTGATGGAGCGGCTGGCATACTTCTTCCGTTGGTTCGTCGGCCACGGTGTCGATGACACGGCCTGGAATCATTCAGTATTGTCGAAACCGCTGGAGGGCGACATCACGGTGAGTTCGTGAACGGTGACAAGACCTAGATAACCGGTCCCAAAGATTGTAAGTCGCGCCGTCGTTGATTGCGAGTTTATCCGTATCACGTCAGCCTAGGGCGACCAATTGTAGCAATAAAGTGATGAATTTGTAATATTGTAAAGTTTACAAAAGCTTTTGTTGGTATAACAAATATTATTTTCATATCTATGATAGACATTGCATAGGTTTATTATTACGCTTCAATTATACATTATGTTATGCTTGGAGTGCCACGAATGACGACGTACAACATCCCCATGACCCATATGATCGCCACCGACTATCTCCGGCGTGGCATAATCGCCCACGACGCGCTGACTATTACATGCGACCGCAAAGGTCTGGAGGACCTGATCGAGGACGCGCTCGACATGAAGCAGAATGGAGACGACGTGAGCATTCGGCGCTCCTACAAGTTGCACGCCATCAAGCTTCAGAAGGTGCTCCAGATGCGTTTACCGCTGGGATAAGGGTGTCTACCGAGACCGGGTTGACGAAAGCGTTCCAACTGGTGTCGACTTTTGAGAGAAGTGCACAGTCGCCTCTTAAGATTGAATTAACTGACATAATCAACCATAAATAGCAATTTGGCAAAACGAAAAATATCTGAAGCAGGACGCGACATTCCCTAGGTTAAAGCACCCCATCTCGGAGAATCTCGCGGTGGGGAATTGTTTTTCGAATATCGCGCTATCAGCGCAAAACTCCTTCTGCCTGCACCTGTCATATTGGACGCGGTCGCCTTGAGAGACCCCCACAAGCCGTGGGATTGAGGGTATTCGAAGGCTCCGCGTTCCGTCGGGCCGTTCGCGGCCGTTGGCTGCCGCACCCCGAAGGCGTCAGTATGCTTGCAAAGCTCACCCATCTCGACCGGCTCGAAGCCGAGGCGATCCATATCTTCCGGGAGGTCGCCGCGACCTTCTCGAAGCCGGTGATGCTTTATTCCGTCGGCAAGGATTCCTCGGTCCTGCTGCATCTGGCGATGAAGGCCTTTTATCCGGCCAAGCCGCCGTTTCCGTTCCTGCACGTCGACACGACATGGAAGTTCAGCGAGATGATCGAATTTCGCGACGCCATGGCGGCCAGGCACGGTTTCGATCTCCTGGTGCATATCAATGAAGATGGCGTGCGCGACGGCATCAGCCCGTTCGAGCACGGCTCCAACACCCACACCCACATCATGAAGACGGTGGCGCTGCGCCAGGCGCTCGACAAATACGGCTTCGATGCCGCCTTCGGCGGCGCCCGCCGCGACGAGGAAAAGTCGCGCGCCAAGGAGCGAATCTTTTCCTTCCGCAACGCCAGCCACGCCTGGGACCCGAAGAACCAGCGTCCGGAAATGTGGAAGATCTACAACACCCGTGTTGCGCCGGGTGAATCGATCCGCGTGTTCCCGCTGTCCAACTGGACCGAGCTCGATATCTGGCAATACATCCTGCAGGAAGAAATCCCCATCGTGCCGCTCTATTTCGCCAAGAAGCGCCCGATCGTCGAGCGCGACGGCATGCTGATCCTCAAGGACGACGACCGCATGAAGCTCAGCCCCGGCGAAACCGTCGAGGAGCGGCTGGTGCGCTTCCGCACGCTGGGCTGCTACCCGCTCACCGGCGCCATCGAGTCCGATGCTGAGGATCTCGAATCCATCGTCAGCGAAATGCTGACCGCCCGCACCTCCGAACGCCAGGGCCGCCTCATCGACAAGGACGAGGCGGGTTCCATGGAAAAGAAAAAGCGCGAGGGCTATTTCTGATCATGCGGCACGTAATGACCAAGGAAATCCCCGGCGCCGGCGACATCCGCGACTATCTCGCCTCGCAGGAGCAGAAATCGCTGATGCGATTCCTCACCTGCGGTTCGGTGGACGACGGCAAGTCGACGCTGATCGGACGCCTGCTCTACGACACCAAGCTGATCTTCGAGGATCAGCTTGCGGCACTTGAAAAGGATTCCCTGAAGCACGGCACCAATGGCGCCGATATCGATTTCGCGCTGCTGGTCGACGGGCTGGAGGCCGAGCGGGAGCAGGGCATCACCATCGATGTCGCCTATCGTTTCTTCGCCACGCCGAAACGCAAATTCATCGTCGCCGATACGCCCGGCCACGAACAGTACACCCGCAACATGGCGACCGGCGCATCGACCGCCGATCTGGCGGTGGTGCTGGTCGATGCGCGCCAGGGTATCCTGCGCCAGACCCGCCGCCATTCGATCATCGCTTCGCTGCTCGGTATCCGTCACATCGCGCTTGCAGTGAACAAGTTCGACCTGGTCGGCTTCGACCGCCAGGTGTTCGAACGCATTGCCGCCGAATACCGCGATTTCGCGGCAAACCTCGGTTTCGCGACGATCGAGCCGATCCCGATGTCGGCGCGCTATGGCGACAATGTTACTCGCCGCTCCAGCGAAATGCCGTGGTATTCGGGCCCGACGCTGCTCGAGCATCTGGAAAACATCTCCATCGATGCGGTGGCGGTTGACCGTCCGTTCCGCTTCCCGGTGCAGTATGTGAACCGTCCCAACCTCGATTTTCGCGGTTTTGCGGGAACCGTGGCGTCCGGCTCCGTCAACAAGGGCGACGACGTGGTCGTTGCGAAGTCGGGCAAGCTGTCGCGGGTAAAGCGCATCGTGGCGCAAGGCGGCGACCTCGCGCGCGCCGTCGAAGGCCAGGCCGTCACGCTGGTTCTCGAAGATGAGGTCGAGGTGTCGCGCGGCAACATGCTGGTGTCGCCCTACACGCGCCCGCATGTCGCCGACCAGTTCGCGGCGAACCTCGTCTGGTTCGACGAAAGCGCGCTTCTGCCCGGCCGCTCCTATATACTGAGGACGGAGACCGACCAGGCGAATGCTACGGTCAGCGACCTGCAATACCGCATCAATGTCAACGACTTCGCCCACGAAGCCGCCAAAACGCTGGAGATGAATGAAGTCGGCGTCGTCAGCGTTTCGGTGCAGGCGCCGATCGCCTTCGACAACTTCGCCGACAACCGCACCACCGGCGCGTTCATCCTCATTGACCGCATGACCAACGCCACGGTCGGCGCTGGCATGATCCTCAATCCGCTGCGCCGCGCCGCCAACATCCACTGGCAGTCGCTGGACGTCGACAAGAAGGCGAGGGCGCTCGCCAAGCATCAGAAATCGGCGGTGCTCTGGTTTACCGGCCTGTCGGGCTCCGGCAAGTCGACCATCGCCAACATGCTTGAGAAGAAGCTGCATTCCGCTGGCCACCACACCTATCTGCTCGACGGCGACAATATCCGCCACGGGCTGAACCGCGATCTCGGCTTCACCGACGAGGACCGGGTGGAAAATATCCGCCGGGTTGCCGAAGTGGCGCGGCTGATGGCCGATGCCGGCCTGATCGTGCTTGTCTCCTTCATCTCGCCGTTCCGCGCCGAGCGGCAGATGGCGCGCGAAATGCTGGAAGAGGGCGAGTTCGTCGAGGTCTTCGTCGACACGCCATTCGACGAATGCGCCAGGCGCGATCCGAAAGGGCTCTACGCCAAGGCGCTTAGCGGCGCGATCCGCAATTTCACCGGCGTCGATTCGCCTTACGAAGCTCCGGAGAAACCGGAAATCCATCTTGAAACGCTCGGCAAATCGCCGGAAGAGATGGTAGAGGCTCTGGAGAACTGGCTTCGTGAGCGTGAAAATGGCGACCAGCAATACGACAGCGGCGGCGGCATCTGACGATATCGCCATACTGGCGCTTTTCGAGCGGCTGGCGCTTGCGGCCGGCCGCGTGGTGCTCGACGTTTTTCACTCCGACATGACGGTAAGCCGGAAAGACGATTCTTCGCCGGTCACCGAGGCGGACCGTCGGGCCGAGAAGATCATTCTCGAAGGCCTGCGCGACGCACTGCCCGATATTCCATGCGTCGCCGAGGAGGAGTGTTCGGAGGGCATCGTGCCGGTCGAACTCGGTGATACCTTCCTGCTGATCGACCCGCTCGACGGCACCAAGGAGTTCGTCACCCGTCACGCCGATTTCACCGTCAACATCGCCTTGATCCGCAACGGCATGCCGGTTGTCGGCGCGGTGTTCGCGCCGATCAGCCGCAAGCTCTATCTGGGGCGTCCGGGCTTTGCCGAAGCCGTCGACATTTCGGATGATTTTACACCGGGCGGCCGTCGGCGGATTGCCGTCAGGGAAGGGTTCGAGCCGGTGACGATCGTTGCCAGCCGCTCGCACCGCACGCCGGAGACGGATGCCTATATCCTGAAATTCCGCACTGCCGAGATCGTCTCGGTCGGGTCTTCCCTGAAATTCTGCCTGATTGCCGCCGCCGAAGCGGATGTCTATCCGCGTTTCGGCCCGACGATGGAATGGGATACGGCGGCCGGCGATGCGGTGCTGCGCGCCGCCGGCGGCGCCACCGAAATGGTCGATGGAACCCCGCTCGTCTATGGCAAGCGGGGCCGTCCGGACTGGCTGGATTTCGCCAACCCGGCCTTCATAGCGCGCGGCCGGGTGGAGTGCCCGGCAGGCGGCGTTTAACGCCGTCGGTGTAAAGAGGCTGCCCCGCAAGCTCGAATCACGGCCAACCGAGCTCTGGTTGGAAGCCTGGAACTCATCGAATTCTCTACGAGCGGGAAGCAAACGCCGAATTCGCTGCGCTGGACAAATATTGACGGGTAGGACGGAGCAGTTCACCCTTCGCACACATTGGCTCTCTTGGGGCGAACCGACAATCGGAACTGCATCAGACAACCATGCAAGACAAGGCAATCCAGGCGGCGAAGCATCTGGTGGGTAACAGCCGGAGTCAGATCGTGAATGCCGATCTGATAGCCGTAGTGATTGCCGTTACGAATGGTGAACCGCGTTCACTGACAATCGAACAGGCTCATGCTTTGCCGTCCGGTCCTCTGGAGCTCGGCCATCGCTCCCTGCAGTCGGGACTGAGGGCATGGGTGGAGCGGCAGACCGGCCATCCGCTCGGCTATATTGAACAGCTCTACACCTTTGCCGACCGCGACCGGACCGGTGACGAGCATGTGCAGATATCGATCAGCTACCTCGGGCTGACGCGGGAAGAACAGGCCGAAAGGTCTGCAACGCATGGCTGGCGGAGCTGGTACGACTATTTTCCGTGGGAAGATCACCGTGCGGGCGTCCCGCCGGTCTTGCCGGATATCCTTATGCCCCGGCTCCTGGCCTGGGCTGGCGACGCCCAGGACCCGAACATGAGCCATGATCGCCGTCAACGCGTGGCATATGCCTTCGGCCTGGATGACCACGACTGGAATGAAGAACTCGTCCTGCAGCGATACGAACTGCTCTATGAAGCGGCGCTGGTGGAGGAGGCAGTGCGCGGCCGCGACAATGGCAGTCCGCGGTCCATTCCCGGTCGGCCGATGATTGCCGATCATCGTCGCATTCTGGCGACGGCAATCGCCAGGCTTCGAACCAAGATCAAATACCGCCCCGTCGTTTTTGAACTGATGCCGCCGGCATTCACGCTGCTGCAGTTGCAGCGCACCGTTGAAGCGCTCGCCGGCAGGCTCGTGCACAAGCAGAACTTCAGGCGCCTCATCGAACAGCAGGATCTGGTCGAGGAGACAGGCGAGACGATGTCGGCCACAGGCGGGCGCCCGGCGAAGCGTTTCCGCTTCCGCCAGGCCATTCTGGCGGAACGAGCTGTCGCAGGGACGAAATTGCCACTTTCACGCACTTGACATTTCTTATGCTCAAGTTAAGCATATGGGAGTTATACTCATAGCGAGCATAAGGAAAGCCTAACATGCTCAACACTTCCGCCCGTACCGCCATGCTCTACGATCGCGTACGGCGGGTCATCCCGCCCATCGAATGGCCAGCCTTCGCCGATGATATCGACGCCATTCTCGATTTGAAGCAACAGCGAAATGCCGTCATCCTGGCGCACAACTATCAGACGCCGGAAATCTTCCACTGTGTTGCCGACATTGTCGGCGACAGCCTGGCGCTTGCCCGCAAGGCGATGTCGGTCGATGCGGATGTCATCGTGCTTGCCGGCGTTCACTTCATGGCCGAGACCGCGAAGTTGCTCAATCCGCAAAAGACGGTGCTCATTCCCGACCTGGGAGCCGGCTGTTCGCTGGCGGACTCCATTACCGCCGAGGACATCCGACTGCTGCGGCAACGCTATCCCCGGGTGCCGGTTGTCACCTACGTCAACACGTCGGCTGCCGTGAAGGCCGAGTCCGACATATGTTGTACCTCCGGCAATGCGAAAGCTGTCGTGGAGTCGCTGGGTGTTCCTCGGGTGATCATGCTGCCTGACGAATATCTGGCCCAGAACATCGCCGCCCAGACCGCCGTCGAAATCATCGCTTGGAAAGGGCATTGCGAGGTGCACGAGCGCTTCACGCCTGCCGACATCCGCCAGTTGCGTGAAGACCATCCCGGCGTGACGGTGCTTGCCCATCCCGAATGTCCACCCGAAGTGGTGGCCGAGGCCGATTTTTCCGGCTCGACCGCCGCCATGTCGGACTACGTGGGACAGCAAAAACCATCCCGCGTCGTGCTGATGACCGAGTGCTCGATGAGCGACAATGTCGCGGTCGAGCATGCCGAGGTGGAGTTCATCCGGCCCTGCAATTTGTGTCCGCATATGAAGCGGATAACGCTCGCCAACATCCGTACGGCGCTCGAGCAGAACCGCCATGTCGTGACCATCGATCCGGAGATCGCCGGACACGCGCGTCTGGCCGTCGAGCGGATGCTCGCCGTATGAGTGTTGACGTCCGCGATCTCGGCGGCCGGCCGGTCATCATCGGCGGCGGCATAGCTGGGCTGATGACTGCGCTGCACCTGGCGCCTGAGCCGGTGCTTCTCGTGTCGAGATCGGAGCTTGGCGCGGACGCGTCGAGTGCATGGGCACAGGGCGGGCTTGCCGCCAGCCTGGGCGACGATGATGAACCGGCGCTTCACCTTTCCGACACGCTTGCCGCAGGCGATGGGCTTTGCGCTGCGCAGGCAGCAAGGCGCATCGTGAACGCGGCGCCCGACGCGATCGAGGATCTGGCGCGTCTTGGAGTTCGTTTCGATCGGACGCCGACGGGCGCCTTTCGCCTCGGGCTGGAAGCCGCGCACAGTCGGCGGCGCATTGTTCATGCCGGGGGTGACGGCAGCGGACGGGAGGTCATGCGCGGGCTTGTCGCCGCCGTGCGGTCCACGCCGGCAATAGCGGTTGTCGATGGCATCGAAGCGCGCCGGCTGACAGTGGAGGATGGCAGAATCACCGGTGTGCTGGCGAATGGTTCGAAAGGTCCGGTGTTCCTCGCCACGGGGCGGGTCGTTCTTGCCACTGGCGGCATCGGCGGCTTGTTCCACGACACGACAAACCCGTTGGGCAGTTGGGGGCAGGGCCTTGCACTGGCAGCGCGGGCCGGTGCAACCTTTGCCGACTTGGAGTTCATCCAGTTCCACCCGACTGCGCTTGACGGGCTCGACCGTCCGATGTCGCTCATCAGCGAGGCGGTTCGCGGTGAAGGCGCAACGATCATCGACGAGACAGGTCGACGTTTCCTCGACGGCGTGCAAGGTGCGGAACTGGCGCCGCGCGACATTGTCGCGCGCGCTGTCTGGAGACATCTTGCCGATAACCACCGCGTCTTCCTCGACGTGCGCGAAAAGCCAGGCGCGACATTCGCGCAGCATTTTCCGATGATCGCAGCCGCCTGTCGCAAGGCCGGCATCGATCCGGCACGTGATCCCATCCCTATCCGGCCAGCGCAGCACTACCATATGGGAGGTGTCGCCGTGGATATGGCCGGGCGGACCTCCGTTCCGGGGCTTTGGGCTTGTGGCGAAGTTGCCTCGACCGGGCTGCACGGCGCTAATCGGCTTGCCAGCAATTCGTTGACCGAGGCCGCGGTCTGCGCGCGCTGGGTTGCCGACAGTGTTGCCGGTTCGCTCGACAGTGGCCGGAAGCAGGCGGTAGCGCTTGACCTGCCAGCGCCGAATCCAGGGTCTGTGCGACCTCTCCTGTCGCGTGCCCTCGGCGTCACACGGGATGGCGAAAGGTTGAAGGAGGCTGCGCGGGCGTTGTTGCTCCTGCAGCAGCAACAAGGCCCGGCGTCCGATCCAGCCGCTGTCGGGCTGATGATCGCGGTTGGCGCCTTGCTGCGCCAGGAAAGCCGCGGTGCTCATTTCCGGACCGACTTTCCCAGTCGTGCGGCCGTCGCCAGCCGTTCCCAAATCACACTCAACGCGGCGATAGCCGCAGCACGGGAACTGGCATCCTCCCGAGCGTTGGAAAGCATTCTATGATGAACCTGTCACCCCTTCCGACAATCATGCTTGAGCCTTTGGCGCGGGCGGCTCTTCTTGAAGATCTTGGCAGAGCCGGTGACTTGACCTCGGACGCCGTCGTGCCGAAGAACCATCATGTGACAACCGTTCTGGCTGCGCGCCAGGCGGGAACTGTCGCCGGGCTCGATCTGGCAATGCTCGCCTTCAGGCTTGTCGACCACAACGTCGAAATGACCGTGCATCGCGCCGACGGCAGCGAAGTTGCGCAAGGCGAGGCCATTGCGTCGGTGATAGGCCCGGCCCGAGCTATCCTTACTGCGGAACGAACGGCGCTCAATTTTCTCTGCCATCTGAGCGGCGTCGCCACGGCGACGGCGTCGGTTGTTGCAGCGGTTCACGGCCATCGCGCAAAGATCGTCTGCACGCGCAAGACGACACCCGGTCTGCGGGCTGTCGAAAAATACGCTGTACGCGCCGGTGGCGGCGCCAATCACCGCTTCGGCCTCGACGACGCGATCCTGATCAAGGACAATCACATCGCCATCGCCGGCGGAATTCACCCGGCAATCGAGAGGGCGCGAAGCGGCGCGGGTCATCTCGTCAAGATCGAAATCGAGGTCGATACGCTGGCCCAGTTGGAAGAGGTCCTGGCTCTCACCCCCGACGCCGTCCTGCTCGACAATATGTCAGTCGACGAGCTTCGTCAGGCGGTGACGATGGTTGCGGGTCGGGCGATCACCGAGGCGTCGGGCAGGATTACCGCCGCTACGGCGCCAGCCATTGCCGCGACCGGTGTTGACCTGATTTCCATCGGCTGGTTGACCCATAGCGCGCCGATCCTTGATATCGGTCTGGACTTCGTCGGCTGAGTGAACGCAGCCGCGCCCAAGGATGCCGTCGGACCCGCCCAAGCGAGACGCAATAGGGCTTGTTACTCCGCCGCGGCTTTAGACGATTGGCCTTCCAGAAAGCCGCGGATGGTGTCGATGATCCGGTCCTGGTCCGCTTCGCTCAGGTAGGGGTGCATCGGCAGGCACAATATGTGCTTGGGCAAGGTCTCCGAAACGGTCAGGCCGCTCGGCGTGCGGGGAAACTCCCGGTAGGCGACTTGGCTGTGCAGCGGCTTCACGTAGTAGATGACCGAAGGAATGGCCTTTTCCTGCAGATGCGTCTTCAGCGCGTCGCGGTGGGATGTTTCGATCGCGTACTGCGCCCATGCCGAGCGGCTGCCGCTGGCGATGGTCGGCACCCGCACGATATCGCCGAGACCCTCATTGTAGCGCTTGGCGACCTTCTGGCGGGCGACCACCTCGTCTTCGAGGATGGCCAGCTTCTCGATCAGGATTGCCGCCTGCAACGTGTCGAGACGCGAATTCACCCCGACATGGATGTTGTCGTACTGTGTCTCGCCCTTGCCGTGGAAGGCGAAGGAACGCAGGCGCTCGGCAAGGTCGCCGTCATTGGTGAGCATGGCGCCGCCGTCGCCGTAGCAGCCGAGCGGCTTTGCCGGATAGAAGCTGGTGCCGGCGACATGGCCGAAGGCGCCGCACATCTTGCCGTCGACCGAACCGCCGATCGACTGGGCAGCGTCCTCGATCACCAGAAGGTTCTCGCGTTCGGCGATCTTCTGGATCGCCGCGTAGTCGGCGCCAAGCCCGAAAAGGTCGACCGGGATGATGGCGCGCGGCTTTAGCCGCCCCTCGGCCTTCACCATGGCAATCGCGGCCTCGAGGCTGGCGATGTCGATGTTGTAGGTTTCGGCGTCGACATCGACGAACACCGGTTCGGCCTTGGCGAGCGCCACCACTTCGGCGGTCGCGGCGAAGGTGAAGCTCGGCACGAATACGGCGTC
The DNA here is from genome assembly GCF_900114255.1 of Neomesorhizobium albiziae. Taxonomy (GTDB): domain Bacteria; phylum Pseudomonadota; class Alphaproteobacteria; order Rhizobiales; family Rhizobiaceae; genus Neomesorhizobium; species Neomesorhizobium albiziae. The sequence goes on from NZ_FOSL01000008.1 coordinate 27,268, forward strand.
GCCCGGACCGATGCCCGATGCGTAGAGCGGCAGGAGCAGCGCGTCGGTGCCGTTGGCGCAGGCCACGACATGTTTTACGCCGACATAGGCCGCAAGCTTCTGCTCGAACTCGGCAACCTGAGGCCCGAGAATGTATTTTCCGTCGTTGACGACACGGTCGATGGCTGCCGAGAGGCGGTCGCGGATGCGTTCACGCTGCGCGCCGAGGTCGATGAATTGCATAGTCCGTTCCTGAATATTCGACTTTCGGCCGCTGATATCAGACCGCGAGCGGCCTAGAAAGCACTGTTGCCATGCGTCCGTTTGGCACAATCAGCGCCGGCGTTACCGGCGGTTGCGATCTTAACCACAAGAATCGGCGCAAATGACGGCAGCGGATACCGGCCGGCTCCAGTCCGGTCGAGAACCCGCGCCGCGCCGAAATATAATGTGATCCCGGTGTCGCCCGCAGTGGCGGTCAGTAGAAGAAGCGTTCTTCGACGATCTTGCCGTCCTTGACAGTATAGATGCCGACTTCGTCCATCACAACACGCTCACCAGTCTCCTTTGGCGTCACGTCCAGCTTGAAACGAACGGCAAATTGGTCCCCGTTGACGAAGGGTCCTTCGACCGAACCGCCATGAAGTTCGTGATTCTCATTCCACCAATCGCCCTTCTGCTTGACGGCCTCTTTGCCTTTGCAGACCGCCATTGGGCCATCCATGGCTTCGTAGCTCACTATGTTGTCGGAGTTGTATTTCTTGGCAGCGCCTTCGTGGTCGCCCTGGCTGAGCAGGTCGGTAAAGGCCTTTGCGAGTTCAGCAGTGGTCATCAGCGTTTCCTCCGGGATGAAATGGCAACGCTCATCCAACTCCCAACGCATTGATTTTACCACCATGGCCAGGCGGGCTCCTGACAACTGATGTCAGTTGAAGCATCTCCCCGCGCCCGAAGAGAGCAAGCATGCGGCGCTACCCGAGTTCGTTGCGCCAGGGCGGATTGGCGCCGGCACGCGAGACCGTCACCGCCGCCGCTTTGACGCCGAGCTTCAGGGCCGCGCGGATCGTCTCTGCGGGGAGATCTGCCAGTGCCGCCTTGGTCAATACGCCGTTCTCGTGCAGCGAGGCGAGCACGCCGGCATTGAACGTGTCCCCGGCGCCGACCGTATCGACGACTGTCACTTTTTCGGCGTCGACGGTAACCGTATGGTGGCGCGAATAGGCGATGGCGCCACGGCTGCCGCGGGTCATGACGATCAGCTTCGGACTACCCTCCAGCCATCGCGCGATCACCTCCTCGTGCGTGCCCGGTTCGCCGAACCAGCCGAGGTCTTCGTCCGAAAGCTTGACGATGTCGGCCATCGCCATCATCCGGCGGATCCGGTCAAGATGTTTTTGCCGGTCGGGAATGAAGCCGGGCCGGATGTTGGGGTCGAGCATGGTCACGCGCTGGCCGTGCTCGCGCTGCATCAGCGCCTCGTAGGTGGAGCCGCAGGGCTCCGGGATCAGGCTGATGGCGCCGAACAACATCGCGTTGACGTTCTCATCCAGTGTCGGAAGGTCGTCCTGCGAAAGCATCCGGCCGGCGGTGTTCTCGTCATAGAACGCATAGGACGCGTGGCCGTCGACCAGCCGCACGAAGGCAAGCGTCGTCGGCCGGTCCGAAATCGCCGCATAGTCGGCGCTGACATGGCTGGCGGCCAGAACCTCGCGCAATTGCTGTCCGAATAGGTCGGAAGAAATGCCGGAGAAGAAGCCGACCGGAATGCGCAGCCGCCCCAGCGCGATGGCCGAGTTGAAGACCGCGCCGCCCGCATAGGGTGCGAACGCAGTTTCGCCGGCGGTGCTTTCGCGTGGCAGCATGTCGATCAGCGCTTCGCCGCAACACAGGATCATGCAGGTCCCTTTCCGGTGATGGTCCAGACAATGAGGCTGGCGTAGAGGTCTTGAGCGACAGTTGCAACCGTGGGCGTGGCGTGCCGTTCGATCCGGCGGCGGGATTGCCGGACTACGGCGTCAGGGGGCACCATCATGGCCCCTTCGACGACAGGGCGTTGGCGCTGATCAGAAACCGTTCCGAAAGTGGCAGGCTGGCACCTCCGAGCGCGCGTGCGTGAATGCCGACGGTGCCTTCGCGCACCGAGGGAATGTGCAGGCCTTCGACGTCCACCTTGCCGATCGCCGCCTGGGTGGCGGCGACCAGCCGCTCCCGCACCGACGCCGGCATCCAGCCGTCAATGATGGCGGCCTCGAAATCGATGACGGAAGAGGCCGAAACGATGCCGTAGGCGAGGGCGGAAGCTGCCCCTTCGATCCAGTCGTCCAGCTCTTCGCCGAGGTCGCCCCAGTCTTCAGGGGACGACCACAGCTGCGAAGTCTCCTTGCCCTTGGCGTTCAGCGCCTGCTCGAGGATGGCGATCGAGGCGACGTCGATGAGCTGTGTCGGCTTCCCCGCCGGGCCGGGCACCGGCATCGAACCCAGCGCTCCGGCATTGCCGGACTGGCCGCTGTAGAGGCTGCCGTTGAGCACGACGCCGCCGCCGGCGAAGGCGCCGATGTAGAAATAGATGAAGTCCCTGAGCGCGCCGGTTTGTCCGAACACCAATTCGGCGCCGCAGGCCGACGTGGCGTCGTTCTGCAGGTAGACCGGAAAACTGCATTCGGCCTGGATTTCGGCGCGGATATCGCGATGGCGCCATGCATCCATAATCTCGCGTGGCGCGCCCGCCGTATCGGCCCAGTTCCAGAGCTCGAACGGCATCGCGATGCCGAGGCCGGCGATCCGCTTGTCCTGGGCAGCGGTCAGGCCGGCGCGAATATCGGCAAGCCCGCCGGTGACGAATTCGACGGTCTCGCGCGGCGCCGGATACCGGTAGGACATCTGCCTGGATGCCCGCACCTTGCCGAGGAAATCGATCAGCACCAGTTCTGCGCTGCGGCGGCCGATCTTCAGGCCCAGGAAGTAGGCGCCGTCAGGGTTCAGCGCCATCGGGATCGACGGCTGGCCGATCTTGCCGCGCACCGGTTCCTGACGGATGAAGAGGCCTTCCTTCTCCAGCTCGCGCATGATCACCGAGACGGTCTGCGCCGAAAGCCCCGTCATGCGGGCGATATCGGTCTTGGCGAGGCTGCCGTGCCGGCGCACCAGGGACAGCACGACCCGCTCGTTGGCGTCGCGCATGCCGCTCTGGTTGGTGCCGCGATGGAAGCGGCTCTCGGCCGGCTCGCCCGGCCGTATCGTGGGGTTTCCGGTTTCCACCGGGCGCCTCCGTTCCCGTTATGCTTTTTGCGGACAATGCTGCCAACCGGAGGATGTGTCAATAATAAATAAGAGTGATTTATTAATTGACACAGCTGGAAATTTGATGTTTCGTGGCTGCCAACATCCGGGCCGCGGGAGTGCCTGGATGCTTGTCCGGCGCCGGCTACCGGCGTCAGTTTGCTTCACTGGGAGGAGTTATCGTGACCAAGACCGCTTTCTTGAAATCGTCCGTGTTCGCTGCAGCCGCGGTGGCTTTGATGGGCCTTGCCGCGCCCGCATCGGCGCAGGAGGTCGGCGCCTGCCTGATCACCAAGACCGACACCAATCCTTTCTTCGTCAAGATGAAGGAGGGCGCCACGGCCAAGGCCAAGGAACTGGGCGTCAACCTGAAATCCTACGCCGGCAAGGTCGATGGCGACTCCGAAAGCCAGGTCGCGGCGATCGAAAGCTGCATTGCCGACGGCGCCAAGGGCATCCTGCTCACCGCCTCGGATACCAAAGGCATCGTCTCGACTGTCAAGAAGGCGCGCGATGCCGGCATCCTGGTGATCGCACTCGACACCCCGCTCGATCCGCTTGATGCCGCCGATGCGACCTTTGCGACCGACAATTTCGAGGCCGGGCGGCTGATCGGCGCGTGGGCCGCCGCGACGCTCGGCGACAAGGCCAAGGAGGCAAAGATCGGCTTCCTCGATCTGACGCCGGACCAGCCGACTGTCGATGTGCTGCGCGACCAGGGCTTCATGGCCGGCTTCGGAATCGACACCAAGGACGTCAACAAGATTGGCGACGAGGACGATCCGCGCATTGTCGGCCACGACGTCACCAACGGCAATGAGGAGGGCGGCCGCAAGGCGATGGAGAACCTTCTGCAGAAGGACAACACCATCAACGTCATCCACACCATCAACGAGCCTGCCGCGGTCGGCGCCTACCAGGCGCTCAAGGCTGTCGGCCTGGAAGGCCAGGTGTTGATCGTCTCGGTCGACGGCGGCTGCCCGGGTGTCAAGTCGGTGACCGAGGGCGTCATCGGCGCCACTTCGCAGCAATATCCTCTGCTGATGGCCTCGCTTGGCATCGAGGCGATCGCCGCATTCGCCAAGGACGGCACCAAGCCGAAGCCGACCGAAGGCAAGGATTTCTTCGACACCGGCGTCAACCTCGTCACCGACAAGCCTGCCAATGGGGTCACCTCGATCGACACCAAGGAAGGCACGGCCAAGTGCTGGGGCTGATTACCTTTTAAGCAGAACATCACCAAAAGGGCCGGGGCTTGATCCCCGGCCGGTTTGGGCGGACGATGCGATTGCCGTCCGCCCGACACATGCGGCGCCAGACCGATGACGCGGCGGTGTTGATCCCGTGCGCTCTCGATCGCGCTCAGGTTGGAGGAAAGAAATGGCCCAGGCTCAGGAATTCGAGAAGGTGCTGTCGGATAGCGACAAGAGCGTCGCATCTTTCGACGAACACGGCGTATCGCTGCTGAGGCGGGTCCAGCATTTCCTGCATGGAAATCCGGCGGCTGTGCCGCTGATCGTCCTGGTGCTGTCGATCATCATCTTCGGCGTAGCCATCGGCGGCCGCTTTTTCTCCTCCTACACCTTGACGCTCATCCTGCAGCAGATTGCCGTCGTGGGCATCCTGGGTGCGGCGCAAACCCTGGTCATCCTGACGGCGGGCATTGACCTGTCTATCGGCGTGGTCATGGTGATCTCTGCAGTGGTTATGGGCAATTTCGCCGTAGGCTACGGCTGGCCGGCGATCATCGCCGTTCCCGTCGGTCTGCTGGTCGGCGCGCTGTGCGGGCTGCTGAACGGGGCTCTTGTCGCCTATGTTAAGCTGCCGCCTTTCATCGTGACGCTGGGCACGTGGAACGTCATCATGGCGACGAACTTTATCTACTCCGCCAACGAGACGATCCGCGAGGCAGACGTTTCCGCACAAGCGCCTTTGCTGCATCTGTTCGGCACCAGTTTCAAGGTCGGGAACGCGGTGCTGACCCTCGGCGTGATCGCCATGGTCATCCTGGTGCTTGTCCTCTGGTACGTGCTCAATCACACCGCCTGGGGCAGGCATGTCTACGCGGTCGGCGACGATCCCGAAGCAGCAAAGCTCTCCGGCATCCAGACCAAAAAAGTTCTGATGGCGGTCTATTCGCTGGCCGGGCTGATTGCCGCGTTCGCGGCCTGGGTCGCCATCGGCCGCAATGGTTCGATCTCGCCGTCCTGGGCGGTGACCGACTACAATCTCCAGGCGATCACCGCGACGGTGATCGGGGGTATCTCGCTGTTCGGCGGGCGCGGCTCGATCCTCGGCACGCTGTTCGGCGCCATGATCGTGGGTGTCGTGTCTATGGGGCTGAACATGCTCGGCGCCGACCCGCAGTGGAAAGTGTTCCTGACCGGCGTGCTCATCATCGGCGCCGTCGCCATCGACCAGTGGATCAGAAAGGTATCGGCATGAGCGTCCAGCCCCTTCTCACCGCGCGCGGTCTCGTCAAGCGTTATGGCCGCGTCATCGCGCTCAACAATGCCGATTTCGATCTCTATCCCGGCGAAATCCTCGCCGTCATAGGCGACAACGGCGCCGGAAAATCCTCGCTCATCAAGGCGATCTCCGGGGCCGTCAATCCCGACGAGGGCGAAATCCAGCTCGAAGGCAAGACGGTGCAGTTCCGTTCGCCGATGGAAGCGCGCGACGCCGGCATCGAGACCGTCTACCAGAACCTGGCGCTGTCGCCGGCCCTGTCGATCGCCGACAACATGTTCCTCGGCCGCGAGATCCGCAAACCCGGCATCGCCGGCTCGCTGTTCCGCATGCTCGACCGTTCGACGATGGAAAAGCGGGCGCGCGACAAGCTTACCGAACTCGGCCTGATGACCATCCAGAACATCAGCCAGTCGGTCGAAACACTCTCCGGCGGCCAGCGGCAGGGTGTTGCGGTGGCGCGCGCCGCCGCCTTCGGCTCGAAGGTCGTCATCATGGACGAACCGACGGCAGCACTCGGTGTCAAGGAATCCCGTCGCGTCCTGGAACTCATCCTCGACGTCAAGAAGCGAGGCATGCCGATCGTGCTGATCTCGCACAACATGCCGCACGTATTCGAGGTGGCGGACCGCATCCATATCCATCGGCTCGGCCGCCGCCTCACAGTCATCGACCCGAAACAGTACACAATGTCCGACGCTGTCGCGTTCATGACCGGTGCCAAGAAGCCGCCGGAAGAGGCGCTCGCGGCGTGAGTTGAAGCAAACGCATGGCAGGCGCGGCAATTTCGCGTTTCCAAATCGATTGAATCCCCGCTAGTCTTTAGACCGGGAGGAAGAGGATGGTGGTTGTGGCCACCGGCAGAAACGGAACGACTGAATGACCTTGGCGCCAAACTCTGAACTCCTGAGGCCAATCCTGCACAATTCCGATCCAAAGACCCTCGCAACAGAAATTCTGAAGAGCCTGACCTATCGGCTGGGCAAGGATACGAGCGTTGCCACTCCGCACGACTGGCTGACCGCCTCGATCAAGGTGGTGCGCGACCGCATCATCGAGCGCTGGATCGAGTCGACCAAGTCGGCCTACGAGCAGAAGGAAAAGCGGGTCTATTACCTGTCGCTCGAATTCCTCATCGGCCGCCTCATGCGCGACGCCTTCTCCAACATCGGCATGCTGGACAATATGCGCGAGGCGCTTGCCCTGCTCGGCGTCGAACTCGACGTGATCGCAAAGTTGGAACCTGATGCCGCACTCGGCAATGGCGGCCTTGGCCGTCTGGCCGCCTGCTTCATGGAAAGCATGGCTACCGTCGACGTGCCGGCGCATGGCTACGGCATCCGCTATGTCCACGGCCTGTTCCGGCAGGAGTTTTCAGATGGCTGGCAGGTCGAATTGCCCGAAACCTGGCTCGACCACGGCAATCCGTGGGAATTCGAGCGCCGCGAGCGCTCTTTCGAGGTGGGGTTCGGCGGCACCGTCGAATCCGTGACCTCGAAGGACGGGCGCCTGGAGCGTCATGTCTGGAAGCCGTCGGAGCGCGTGCTGGCGGTTGCCTACGACACGCCTGTAGTCGGCTGGCGCGGCGAACGCGTCAATACGCTGCGGCTGTGGTCGGCCATGCCGGTCGATCCGATCCTGCTCGAGGCCTTCAACGCCGGCGACCACATCGGGGCGATGCGCGAAAGCAACAAGGCGGAAGTTCTCACCCAGGTGCTCTATCCGGCGGATTCGCATCTCGCCGGCCAGGAACTGCGGCTGCGGCAGGAATATTTCTTCTCCGCCGCTTCGCTCGAGGACATCGTCCAGCGGCATCTCAGCCAATATGGCGAATTGCTGTCGCTGCCGGACAAGGCCGCGATCCATCTCAACGACACCCATCCCGCTGTCGCGGTCGCCGAGCTGATGCGGCAGCTGATGGACGCCCATGGCATCGATTTCGACACCGCCTGGGACCTGACCAAGCGCACCTTCGCTTACACAAACCACACGCTGCTGCCGGAAGCGCTGGAAAGCTGGCCGGTGCCGCTGTTCGAGCGGCTTCTGCCGCGCCATATGCAGATCGTCTACGCGATCAACGCGCAGGTGCTGCTGGAGGCACGTGCCGCCCAGAAGTTCGACGGAGAGCAGATCGGTCGTATCTCGCTGATCCACGAAGGGTCTGACCGTCGCGTGCGCATGGGCAACCTGGCCTTCGCCGGCTCGCATTCGATCAACGGCGTCTCGGCGCTGCACACGGACCTGATGAAGGAAACCGTGTTCGCCGATCTTCACCGGCTCTACCCCGGCCGCATCAACAACAAGACCAACGGCATCACGCCGCGCCGCTGGCTGATCCAGTGCAATGCCGGCCTGACCAACCTTGCCCGCGAGGCGATCGGCGATGCCTTCCTCGACGACGTCAATCTTCTGTCGGGTCTCGACCCTTTGGCCGACGATGCGGCGTTCCGTGAAAAGTTCGCCGCCGTCAAGCGCGCCAACAAGCAGCGCCTGTCCAGCCTGGTCGGCGAGCGGCTCGGCATCAAGGTCGATCCGTCGGCCCTGTTCGATATCCAGATCAAGCGCATCCACGAATACAAACGCCAGCTCCTGAACATCGTCGAGGCGGTGGCGCTCTACGACCAGATCCGCTCTCACCCGGAAAAAGACTGGGAGCCGCGGGTGAAGTTCTTCGGCGGCAAGGCGGCGCCCAGCTACCACAACGCCAAACTGATCATAAAACTCGCAAACGATGTCGCCCGCGTGATCAACCGTGATCCGGCGGTGCGCGGGCTGCTGAAGATCGTCTTCATCCCCAACTACAATGTCAGCCTGGCCGAGATCATGGTGCCGGCGGCCGACCTGTCGGAACAGATCTCGACCGCCGGCATGGAGGCGTCGGGCACCGGCAACATGAAGTTCGCGTTGAACGGCGCCATCACCATCGGCACGCTCGACGGCGCCAATGTCGAGATCAAGGAGCGCGTCGGCGACGACAACATTGTCATCTTCGGCCTGACGGCGGCCGAGGTCGCCGAACGCCGCGCCAATGGCTACAAGCCGCGCGACATCATCGAGGGCTCGCCGGAATTGGCGCAGGCGCTGTCGGCAATCGCCTCCGGTGTCTTTTCGCATGACGACCCCGACCGTTACCGTGACCTGATCAACGGCATCTACGACAACGACTGGTTCATGGTCGCCGCCGACTTCGACGCCTTCACCGCAGCGCAGCGCAAGGTGGATTCGATCTGGAGGAACAGCCCGGAATGGCAGGCCAAGGCGATCCGCAATGTCGCGCGGGTCGGGTGGTTCTCGTCGGATCGCACGATCCGTCAATATGCCAGCGAAATCTGGAACGTTCCCGTCTGAGGGAATTGTCCAGGCGGCGAAGAAAAGCTTACTGTTGAGGCGGGGGAGGGAAACGGTCTGCATGAAGAAAGCCCGCGCTAGCGTCGCGAACAGGGAAGTGCCGGATTTGACGGCCGTTTCCGACATCGCGGCGATCGTCGCGGGCACGCATGGCGACCCGTTTTCGGTGCTCGGGGTGCAATCCGCCGACAAGGGATTGTTGGCCCGCTGCTTCATCCCGCATGCCGAAACCGTCACCGCCTTCACGCTGGCCGGCAAATCCGCCGGTGAGCTCGCCCGGCGCGATGATGCCGGCTTCTTCGACGGCAAGCTGTCGATCCGCAAGCGTCAGCCCTTGCGCTACCACGCCCGCAATGCCGGCGGCGAATGGTGGGTGACCGATGCGTATTCGTTCGGTCCGGTGCTCGGTCCGATGGACGACTACTACATCGCGGAAGGTTCGCATCACAGGCTCTTCGACAAGCTCGGCGCCCACCTCATCGCTCATGAAGGCGCGTCGGGCGTGCATTTCGCCGTCTGGGCGCCAAACGCGCGCCGCGTCTCCGTGGTCGGCGATTTCAACGACTGGGACGGCCGCCGCCATGTCATGCGCCTGCGCAGGGATACCGGTATCTGGGAAATCTTCGTGCCGGATATCGGCGAGGGGCGTCCCTACAAATTCGAGATCGTCGGGGCGGACGGCCAGCCTGTACCGCTGAAAGCCGACCCGTTCGCCTTCCGCTCGGAATTGCGGCCGGCCACCGCTTCGGTCACCATGGCGCCGCTCAGGCACCAATGGAACGACCAGGCGCATCGCGCCTACTGGAGGACCGCCGACCATCGCCGCGAGCCGATCTCGATCTACGAGGTCCACGCCGGCTCCTGGCAGCTTGCCGACGATGGCAGCTTTCTCTCGTGGGACGATCTCGGCAACCGGCTGATCCCCTATGTTGCCGAGACGGGCTTTACCCATATCGAGTTCCTGCCGATCACCGAACATCCCTACGACCCGTCCTGGGGTTACCAGACCACGGGCCTTTATGCGCCAACCGCGCGCTTCGGCGATCCCGAAGGGTTCGCACGCTTCGTCGACGGCGCCCACCAGGCCGGCATCGGCATCATACTGGACTGGGTGCCGGCGCATTTCCCGGTCGACGCGCACGGGCTGGCGCGTTTCGATGGCACCGCGCTCTACGAGCACGACGATCCGCGCAAAGGGTTCCATCCCGACTGGAATACCGCGATCTACAATTTCGGCCGCCGTGAGGTGATTTCCTACCTCGTCAACAACGCCGTCTTCTGGGCCGAAAAATATCACCTCGACGGATTGCGCGTCGATGCGGTCGCCTCGATGCTTTACCTCGATTATTCGCGCAAGCAGGGCGAATGGATCCCTAACGAGAAGGGCGGCCGCGAGAACCTCGAGGCGGTCAGCTTCCTGCAGCGCATGAACAAGGAAGTCTACGGCGCCCACCCCGGCGTCATGACCATCGCCGAGGAATCCACTTCCTGGCCGAAGGTGTCGCAGCCAGTGCATGAAGGCGGGCTGGGCTTCGGCTTCAAATGGAACATGGGCTTCATGCACGACACGCTCGACTACCTGTCGCGCGAGCCGGTCTACCGCAAGCACCACCACAACGAGATCACCTTCGGGCTGCTCTACGCTTTCAGCGAAAATTTCGTGCTGCCCATCTCTCATGACGAGGTCGTGCATGGCAAAGGCACGCTGATCGGCAAGATCGCCGGCGACGACTGGCAGAAGTTCGCCACGCTGCGCGCCTACTACGCCTTCATGTGGGGCTATCCCGGCAAGAAACTCTTGTTCATGGGCCAGGAGTTCGCCCAGCGCGCCGAGTGGAACGAGGCGAAGTCGCTCGACTGGCACTTGCTGGAACACGCGCCGCATCGCGGCATGCGCCAGCTCGTGCGCGATCTCAACTACCTCTACCGCTCGCGGCCGGCGCTGCATGCTCGCGACTGCGAGCCGGACGGCTTTTCCTGGCTGGTCGTCGACGACAACCAGAATTCGGTCTTCGCCTGGCTGCGTACCGCACCCGATGGCAATCCCGTCGCGGTGATCTCCAACTTCACGCCGGTGCCACGCGAAAACTATCGCGTGCCGCTGCCGAAGGCTGGTATCTGGCGCGAGATCGTGAACACCGACGCGACCGTTTACGACGGTTCGGGCCAAGGCAATGGCGGCCGTGTGGAAGCCGTCGAGGAGGGCGAAGGCGGCGCGTATGCGGCGATGCTTTTGCCGCCGCTGGCGACGATCATGCTGGAATTTGTTCTGGAGTAGCAGACCTGGGAGGGTTTTATGGAGGCAAAGAAGAACCAGCCGCTGGCGCGTGACGCCATGGCCTATGTTCTGGCCGGCGGGCGCGGCAGCCGGCTGAAGGAGCTGACCGACCGGCGCGCCAAGCCGGCGGTCTATTTCGGCGGCAAGACCCGCATCATCGACTTCGCGCTCTCCAACGCCCTGAACTCCGGCATCCGCCGCATGGGCGTCGCCACCCAGTACAAGGCGCATTCGCTGATCCGCCATCTGCAGCGCGGCTGGAACTTCCTGCGGCCCGAGCGAAACGAGAGTTTCGATATCCTGCCTGCCAGCCAGCGCGTTTCCGAAACGCAGTGGTATGAAGGCACCGCCGACGCGGTGTACCAGAACATCGACATCATCGAGGCCTACGACCCCGAATACATGGTCATCCTCGCCGGCGATCACATCTACAAGATGGACTACGAGCTGATGCTGCGCCAGCACGTCGAAGCCAAGGCAGACGTCACCGTCGGCTGCCTGGAAGTGCCGCGCATGGAAGCCACCGGCTTCGGCGTCATGCATGTCGACGAGAAGGATAACATCATCGCCTTCGTCGAAAAGCCCGCGGATCCGCCTGGAATTCCGGACAAGCCGGAATTCGCGCTGGCCTCGATGGGCATCTATGTCTTCAAGACCAAGTTCCTGATGGACCAGTTGCGCCGCGACGCGGCCGAGCCCGGTTCCAGCCGTGATTTCGGCAAGGACATCATCCCCTACATTGTAGAGCACGGCAAAGCCGTGGCGCACCGTTTTGCCAAGTCGTGCGTGCGCTCGACATCGGAGGCCCAGGCCTACTGGCGCGACGTCGGCACCATCGACGCTTATTGGGAAGCCAATATCGACTTGACGGACATCACGCCCGAGCTCGATCTCTACGATCGCGACTGGCCGATCTGGACCTACGCCGAGTTGAAGCCGCCGGCAAAGTTCGTCCACGACGAGGATGGCCGGCGCGGTTCGGCGGTGTCGTCGCTGGTCTCAGGCGATTGCATCGTTTCGGGCGCAGCACTCAAGCGCAGCCTGATCTTCACCGGCGCCCGCATCAATTCCTACGCCAAGCTGGAAGATGTGGTCATGCTTCCCGACTGTCATGTCGGCCGCAGCGCTTCGCTGAAGCGCGTCGTCATCGACCATGGCGTGAGAATACCCGAAGGTCTTGTGGTTGGCGAGGACCCGGTGCTCGACGCCAAGCGGTTCCGCCTTTCGGAAAAGGGCATCTGCCTGATCACGCAGGACATGATCAACAAGCTGGAGGCCTGAACATGGACGTGCTTTCGGTGACATCGGAGGTCTATCCGCTGGTCAAGACCGGCGGCCTGGCCGATGTCGCCGGCGCGTTGCCGCTGGCGCTCGCAGGGCAGGGCGTTCATGTCCGCACGCTCTTGCCAGGCTATCCCGTGGTGCGCGGCCAGTTGAAGCGCAAGAAGCCCGTCCACCAATATGCGGACCTGCATGGCGGCAAGGCGTCGATCCTCCCGGTTCAGATCGCCGGGCTCGACCTTTTCGTTCTCGACGCGCCGCATTTGTTCGACCGTGTCGGCGGCCCCTACGGCGACACCACCGGCGCCGACTGGCCAGACAATGCGCGGCGCTTCGCAGCACTCAGCCGCGCCGGCGCTGACATCGCCGCTGGCGTCGTTTCGGGCTATGCGCCGACGCTCGTCCATGCGCATGACTGGCAGGCGGCGATGACGCTGGCTTACATGCGTTACGGGGCGGCTTCCGCACTGCCGAGTGTCATGACCGTGCACAATCTTGCTTTCCAGGGGCAGTTTCCTGCCAGTGTCTTCCCGCTGCTCGGCCTGCCGCCGCAAGCGATGGCGCTCGACGGTGTCGAATATTACGGCGGCGTCGGTTTCCTGAAGGCCGGGCTTCAGGCGGCGTCCGCCATCACCACGGTCAGCCCTACCTATGCGCAGGAGATCCGCACCCCGGAATTCGGCATGGGTCTCGATGGTCTCGTCAATCTGCGCGCCGGCGACCTGCACGGCATTGTCAACGGCATCGATACCGGTATCTGGAATCCCGCCACCGACACGCATCTTGCTGAAACCTATTCGGCGCGGTCGCTGAAGGGGCGCCAGGCCAACAAGCGCGCCATCGAGGAACGTTTCGGCCTCGACCGCGACGACGGCCCGATTCTCTGTGTGGTCAGTCGCCTCACCTGGCAGAAGGGCATGGACATGCTGGTCGCGGCGATCGACGCCCTTGCCGGCATGGGCGTCAGGCTGGCGGTGCTCGGCGCTGGCGACCAGGCGTTGGAAGGCGGCCTGCTTGCGGGTGCGGCGCGCCACCGCGGCCGTGTCGGCGTCGTCATCGGCTATGACGAAGGCCTGTCGCATCTGATGCAGGGCGGTTCCGACGCCATCGTCATTCCCTCACGCTTCGAACCTTGCGGCCTCACCCAGCTTTACGGGCTGCGCTATGGTTGCGTGCCGATCGTGGCGCGTACCGGCGGCCTTGCCGACACCATCGTCGACGCCAATGAGGCCGCGGTTTCGGCGGGTGCTGCGACCGGTTTCCAGTTCACGCCAGCCAATCTCGATGCCTTCCTTCACGCCGTGCATCGGGCGTTGACCATTTATGAGGCGCCTGCCTCTTGGAAGTCGCTGCAGCTTCAGGGCATGAAGGCGGACGTTTCGTGGGAAAAAAGCGCCGCGAGATATGCCGGGCTCTACCGGAAGCTCGCTTCGAAAGGACATCAGCCTGCATGATCAGAACCGTTGAAACCAAGCCTTACGACGACCAGAAGCCGGGCACGTCCGGCCTGCGCAAGAAGGTGCCGGTCTTCCAGCAGCCCAACTATGTGGAAAACTTCATCCAGTCGGTCTTCGATTCGCTCGAGGGTTTTCAGGGCAAGGAACTGGTGATCGGCGGCGACGGCCGATATTTCAACCGCGAGGTCGTCCAGATCGCCATTGCGATGGCGGCGGCCAACGGCTTCGGTTCGGTCATCGTCGGGCGCGGCGGCATCCTCTCGACGCCGGCTGCCTCGAACATCATCCGCAAATACAACGCATTCGGCGGCCTCGTCCTGTCGGCAAGCCACAATCCGGGCGGCCCGCACGAGGATTTCGGCATCAAATACAACATCGGCAATGGCGGCCCGGCCCCGGAAAAGATCACCGACGCGATCTTCGCCCGCACCAAGGCGATCGCCAGCTACAAGATCGCCGACATCGATGCCATCGACATCGACAGGATCGGCGAATTCGATGCCGGTGGCATGAAGGTGAAAATCATCGACCCGGTCGCCGACTACGCCGAACTGATGGAAAGCCTGTTCGATTTCGACGCCATCCGCGCCAATTTCAAATACGGTTTCCGCATGGCTTTCGATGCCATGCATGCGGTGACCGGGCCCTATGCCAAGGAGATATTGGAGCTGCGCCTCGGCGCTCCCAAGGGCACCGCTCGCAACTTCAAGCCGCTGCCGGATTTCGGCGGCCATCACCCCGACCCCAACCTCGTCCATGCCAAGCATCTCTATGACGAGATGATGGGACCGGACGCGCCGGATTTCGGCGCCGCTTCCGATGGCGACGGCGACCGCAACCTGATCATCGGCAAGGGAATTTTCGTCACGCCGTCCGATTCGCTGGCGATCCTGGCGGCCAACGCGCATCTGGCGCCCGGCTACGCCAAGGGCCTGAAAGGCATCGCCCGTTCGATGCCGACCAGCGGCGCCGCCGACCGGGTCGCCGAAAAGCTCGGCATCGGCATGTACGAGACGCCGACCGGCTGGAAGTTCTTCGGCAATCTGCTCGACGCCGGCATGGCAACGATCTGCGGCGAGGAAAGTGCCGGCACCGGCTCCGACCATGTGCGCGAGAAGGATGGGCTCTGGGCTGTGCTTCTGTGGCTCAATATCCTCGCCATCCGCGGCGAGAGCGCCAAGCAGATCGTCGAGGAGCATTGGGCGACCTACGGCCGCAATTATTACTCCCGCCACGATTATGAAGAAGTTGAGACGGCGCGCGCCAATGCGCTGATGGATGCGCTTCGCGGCAAGCTCGGCTCGCTGCCGGGAACCAGCGTCGGCGACCTGAAGATCGCCGCCGCTGACGACTTCCAGTACGACGATCCCGTTGACGGCTCGGTCTCGAAGAACCAGGGCATCCGCGTCATGTTCGAGGGTGGCTCGCGTGTCGTGTTCCGGCTTTCCGGCACGGGCACGTCGGGCGCGACGCTGCGGGTCTACATCGAACGCTACGAACCCAAGGACGGCAATCTCGGCCTGGAAACCCAGTCCGCGCTTGCCGACCTGATCGCTGCCGCCGAGACGCTTGCCGGCATCCATGCCCACACCGGCCGCAACAAGCCGACGGTGATCACTTGAGGCAGTTGATGACAGCCAATCTCCCCCCTTGTGGGGGAGGGCTATCGCATATGGGATCTGTCTTCCCCCACTCCGGCCCTTCGGGCCACCTCTCCCCCCTCCGGAGGGAGAGGAAGGGAGCCCCGGCATGGCGGCCGGCGCTTCCTCTCCCCCGTCGATCGGGGGAGAGGTGGTTTGCAAAGCAAACCGGAGTGGGGGTCGACCACTCATATGCGATAGCCCTGCCCTGTGGGGGGAGATTGGCTGTCATCACTGGCGGCGCTTTTATCTGATGAGTTTTCGTCTGCGCTTTGGCGCCACCGCCACCAGCGATGACGTTCGTTTCTCCGTCTGGTCCAGCGCCGCAAGACGCAACTGGGTATCTCTGTTCGATGATCGCGGCGACCGCGAGGTCGACCGGCTCGAATTCGAAGCGATAGGCGAAGGCGTTCATGCCCTGTTTGTTCCCGGCCTCTCCGCCGGCACGCGCTACGGTTATCGCTGTGATGGTGACTACGACCCGGCCCGCGGCCTGTGGTTCGATCCCGACAAGCTGTTGGTCGATCCCTACGCTATGGCCATCGACCGACCCTACATCTACGATCCGCGGTTGGCGGCGAAGCGGGGCGAGGGTGGCGACACCGCGTCATTGATGCCGAAGGCCGTGGTCCAGGCGCCATTCGCGCCGGTGGCTAACAGCGAACCGGTCTTCAAACCCGGCGGCCTTATCTACGAGCTGAATGTCCGCTCCTTCACCATGCTCCATCCGCAGGTTCCGGAAAAGCTGCGCGGCACCGTCGCTGCACTCGCCCATCCTGCGGTCATCGAACACCTGCAAAAGCTTGGCGTGTCGGCAGTCGAATTGATGCCGGTCACCGCATGGATCGACGAGCGGCACCTGCCGCCACTCGGCCTCTCCAACGCATGGGGCTACAACCCGGTGACGTTCATGGCGCTCGACCCGCGCCTGGCGCCGGGCGGGCTGGCCGAGTTGCGCGACACGGTCTCTGCCCTGCGAGCGGCAGGCATCGGCGTCATTCTCGACCTTGTTTTCAACCACACCGGCGAAAGCGATGAGTTCGGCCCGACGCTTTCGCTGCGCGGGCTCGATAACTCAGCCTACTACCGGCACGCGCACGACGGTTCTCTGGTCAACGACACCGGCACCGGCAACACGCTGGCGACCCAGCATCCGGTGGTACGCGAACTCATCCTCGATACGCTCCGACACTTCGCCCTCAACGCCGGCGTCGACGGTTTTCGCTTCGACCTGGCGACGATCCTCGGCCGCGGCGAAGACGGCTTCGATCCGGATGCGCCGTTGCTGCGTGAAATCCGCGACGATCCCGTGCTGTCGAACCGTATACTGATCGCCGAGCCCTGGGACATCGGTCCCGGCGGCTACCAGTTGGGCAACTTCGCCAAACCGTTCCTCGAATGGAACGACCGCTACCGTGACGATGTCCGCCGCTTCTGGCGCGGCGATCGCGGCATGATCGGCCAGCTTGCGACGCGGCTTGCCGGCTCGTCCGATGTGTTCGCCGGAAAAACCCGGACGGTCAATTTCATCGCCGCCCATGATGGCATGGCGCTGGCCGACATGGTCGCTTACGAACGCAAGCACAACGAAGCCAATGGCGAGGGCAACCGCGACGGCCACAACGACAATATCTCCTGGAACAATGGCGTCGAAGGCGAAACCGGCGATCCCAAAATTGCGGAGGCGCGCCGCCGCGACGTGAAGGCGCAGCTCGCGACGCTGTTTGCCTCGCGCGGCGCCATCATGCTTACCGCTGGCGACGAGTTCGGCCGCACCCAGCATGGCAACAACAACGCCTATGCGCAGGACAATGCCGTCACCTGGCTCGACTGGGCCGGCCGCGATGTCGAGCTCGAAGCGTACGCGTTCGCGCTTGCCGCCTTGCGCCGATCGATGCCTGGCCTGACCGATGTTGCCTTGCTCACCGGAACGCCCAAGGCCGGCGATGGCGTTGCCGATGTCGAATGGTTCTCCGAAACCGGCAGCGTGCTGACCGAAGCCGAATGGAACGATCCCTCTCGGCATCGGATGACGATGGTGCTCGCTTCGGGCGAAGAACGTCTGGCCGTCCTCGTCAATGGCGACCGGCGTTCGACGGTCTTTTCGCTGTGGCCGCGAAGCGGCTATGCATGGGAAATGATGGTGCCTGCCGGTGGGAACGTCGGACATGTCGCCGGGGAAAGCGCCTGGCGCCTGCCGGGCCGCACGGTTGCCTTCGCTTGCGAACGGCAGTCCGGATGATGTCGCCGGGGTATGGGCCAAAAAGGAACAGGCCAAAGGAACGGGAATGACTGCGACGGACAACGCGGACTGGTGGCGGGGAGCCACGATCTATCAGGTCTATCCACGCTCTTTCCAGGATTCGACCGGCGACGGCAGCGGCGATCTCGCCGGCATTACCGCGCGTCTTTCTCATATCGCCTCGCTGGGCGTCGATGCCGTCTGGCTATCGCCGTTCTTCAAATCGCCGATGGCCGACATGGGCTACGACGTGTCGGACTATTGCGCCGTCGATCCGATGTTCGGCACGCTTGCGGATTTCGACGCGCTGATTGCCGAGGCGCATCGGCTCGGCCTGAAAATCATCATCGACCAGGTGCTGTCACACACCTCCGACCAGCACCCCTGGTTTGTCGAGAGCAGGAAGAGCCGCGACAACGAGAAGGCGGACTGGTTCGTATGGGCCGATCCGAAGCCGGATGGCGCCGCGCCCAACAACTGGCTGTCGGTTTTCGGCGGGCCCGCCTGGGAGTGGGATTCCACGCGCCGGCAATATTACATGCACAATTTCCTTGCCGCGCAGCCGGACCTCAACTTCCACAATCCGGATGTGCAGGACGCGCTCCTGGAAACCGTCCGTTTCTGGCTGGAGCGCGGCGTCGACGGATTCCGGCTGGATACGGTGAACTACTACGTCCACGACCGCTGGCTGCGCCAGAACCCGCCGCTCGCCGAGGCTGCTGCCGGCACCTTGTCGGAGACCAATCCCTATCTCTACCAGTACCACCTCTTCGACAAGACACAGCCCGAGAACCTGGATTTCCTGAAGCGCTTCCGCGCCCTGCTTGACGAATTCGGCGCTCGTGCGTCGGTCGGCGAAGTCGGCGACGAGTGGCGTTCCCTGCAGACGGTCGCCGCGTACACCGAGGGCGGCGAGCGCCTTCATATGTGCTACACCTTCGACCTGCTTGGCCCGGCATTTTCCCCCGCGCATGTGCGCGGCTGCGTCGAAGCGTTCGAGACGGCCGTCGCCGACGGCTGGATCTGCTGGGCGTTTTCCAACCACGACGTGATGCGGCATGTGTCGCGCTGGACGGCAACAGGCGGCGACCTCGACGCGACCGCGAAATTCTCGATCGCGCTGCTTGCCTCGCTGCGCGGCTCGATCTGCCTTTATCAGGGCGAAGAGCTGGGGCTCCCCGAGGCCGAACTTTCCCAGGAGGAATTGCGCGACCCCTATGGCATCCGCTTCTGGCCGGCCTTCAAGGGCAGGGACGGCTGCCGCACCCCGATGGTCTGGGAGGCGGCGAAACCCTACGGCGACTTTTCAACCGCGAAGCCGTGGCTGCCGGTCCCCGAAAACCATCTTGCCCGCGCCGCCGACGCACAGAATGCCGATGCGAACTCGGTGCTTCACCATTACAGGCGGGCGCTAGCCTTCCGAAGGGAGCATCCCGCACTGGTGAGCGGCGCCATCGCGTTTCTCGATGCGGCGGACGACATTCTTGCCTTCACGCGCAGCGTCGACGGAGAAACCCTGCTCTGTGTCTTCAATTTTTCCCCGCAGCCGGCGACCTGGCCGCTGCCTGCGAACATCGGCGCCGCGCTGCCGCTCGATGCCCCCGGAAATGGGGAGATAGGCGAAGGCGAAATCGTACTGCCCGGATTTGGCTTCAGCTTCGCGCGGCTTGGCTGACGCCGATCACTGGACGAGAACGGATCGTCCGCAGGTGGCCGCGGTGACGCGCACATCCGCCTCGCCGATCTTGATCCCGAGCGCCGAAAGCACCGTGTAAAGCAGGCTGTCGACAGAGGAGGTCACCGGAGTTATCGCGTCGAGGACCGCCGGCCTGACGGTCGCCAGCAGCGGAGTGAGGTCGAGCGGCAGGTTGAGCAGGTTGGCGCTCAGTTTCAGTTCGTTGAGCAGTGATCGCGTCAGCGACCGGGTGACATCGCGCGTCGACACCGTCTTGATCGCCCGCTCGTCGATGTCCTCCCGATCGAACTCCAGCGTCTGCGGCTGCAGGTTGCCGATATCGATCCTGGCCATGCCGTTTACCGCGAGCAGCGGTATCGACAGCAGCAAAAGCTGGATCTTCACTTCCGCGATCTTCGCCGGCTTGAACGAAAGGTCGCGGGTGAAATCCGCAAAACCGGTGCCGTCGATCTCTGCGATGCGCAGTTCGGCCACGCCCGGCCGCGCCGCGATCTGCACCTTCAGGCTCTCCGGTCGCCCGGTCGGGCAACTCACCTTGGTCAGCTTGGCCTCCGCATAGGCGAGCTCCATATAGATCGGCAGCCGAACCGACAACAGGGAGACGCCCCCGCCCAGATTGTCGTTCGGCCTGCCGACATCGACCGTGAGCTTCAGCCGCGTCTGCGCGGTGCGCACCAGATCGCCTGCATGCCCGATCGAAAAGAATGGCGAATGTTGCGGCGGCTCTCCGACCGCCACGTTCAGCGTCACATTGAGGACGCCGGGCAGGGCCGCGCCGAGATTGAGGTCGACCTGCTTACCGTTGCCGGCGATCGCAGCGCTGGCGGAAAGGATTTCCATGATGCTCGCCGCCGCCCCGAAGCCGGCGCCGTGATTGCCGACCGCCACGCGCCCGGCCTGCCCGAGATCGAGCAGGTGAGTGAGCGGTATTTCGGCTGCGTTGGCCGGCTCGCGCGCGGCGATGGCCTGCAGCGCGAGTTTCGCCGTGTCGCTGACGCCATCGACGGCCGCGAGTGCGGTCGCGATCTGCCCGACCGTGGCTTTCGCTTCGAGCACTTCGTCATAGGTCGCGGCGGTGAGATGGAGGTTCGTAGCAAGCGCGTCGACGAATTTCAGCACCTCGACATCGGCGGCGATCAGCGCTTCGTAATCCATCACCTTCAGCGAGACGGTGGTGCCCAGCAACCCGCCCAGAAGCGCGTTGAGCATGCCTCCGTTGAGGCTCGCCAGCCGCGAACCGATCGAAAAGGCTGCTGCCGCTGGTGCGCTTGCCGTTGCCGAAGCGCCGAGCGTCGGCGGGTCCATCAGCAGCTTGCCGAAATACATCGTTCCGGTTTTCTGAAGCGCGACCTCCACCGCGTTGCTGGGCAAGGCTCCGGGCTGGAACCGTTCGTCGGCCGGAACCTCCGGGTCGGGATCGTAGCGCCCCGTCTTCAACGACACGGCGACGGCCCTGGGGCCGCCATTGCCGATCGCGACGCCCGCCGGCATCGGGCTGCCGACCACCGTGATGTCGGTCATGCCGTTGTCGCGCAGGGTGGTGATGACGGCCGCTTCCGCATTGGCGATGTTTGCGCTGGCGGTGATTGCGGCGAGATCGGCCAGTGCCTGCACCTGGCGGCGTTCATAATAGAGCGACCCTTCGTCGATCGCGAATGCGGCAAGCGTGATGGCTATCGGGGCGGTCAGCGCGCCGAGCGTGGCGAAATTGCCGGACCGGTCCCCGAGAAGGCCGGTGAACCGACGCCATGCCGGGTGCCTCGCGCAGTCCGTCATATTCCGCCCACCCGTATGGTCGACTGGCGCGCAATCGTCATGCCGGGCATCGTCAGGCCGGGAAGGAGGTTCCAGATCGGCAACTCGCGGGCGTCGTAGCTGATCGTCACGACGAACTGTCTGCCGTTGTCCATGCTGTCGCCCGTTTCGGCCGTCAGTTTGCTGGCGTCGACGAAGACGTAGCCGTCGGCATGGCGCTCAAGAAAGTCGGCCCAGGGTCTGGCGCTCGGTTTCGTCGAGGCCCGCGATGGCGACGCGCGCGGCGTCGGCAGCGATCTGCTGAACCGAATGACTGGCGCCGAAATAGATGCCATAGGCGATCATCCCCAGGAAAAGGAGGATGAAAATCGGGAACAGCAGCGCGAACTCGATGGCCGCAGTGGCGGAAGTGTTCCGCAGGAAAAAAGCCTTTGCCGATTTTGCCAGCTTTGTGCTCATGGCAGCCAGTATGGCTGCGGCCCGTTCACGATCGGCTTAAACCGGGCACAACCTATGCGTGCTTCGACGCGAAACCTTCATAAATTTCAAGGCGTCGAAACATTTTGAAATATCGCCGTGATGGTTGTGCCCGCAACTTTATTCCGAAAGAGCATGAAATTCGCTCGCGCTCGCCATCTTCGGTTGAGCGATGCCAGCCGATGGGGTAGCCCGGCTCGCGAGCAGGACGCGGCTGGATGAAGCGGTCTTCCTCCCGCTTTGTGGTAGGTCCGCGGCGCCGGGAAGCCATGCTGGCTGCCGCTAGGTAAGCCGGCGCGAGGCTTGCTAAAATGTCGCGTTTGCGACGGAATCTGTGTTGCTTTGGGCAATTCTGTGATGATAATCGCCCAGCGTCGGCTCAGGGCCGACCAAAAAATGGGAGTGTAAAAAATGCATAAGTTCCTCAGGGCGACCATGCTCGCGACGAGCCTGGTCGTGGCGGGCGGCGCGTTCATGACGCCGGCTTTCGCCGAAGTCGTCTACAACCGCGGCAACTCCGCCGATCCGGAATCGCTCGACCCGCACAAGACCTCGACTGTGTACGAAGCGCACATTCTGCGCGACCTGTTCGAAGGCCTGGTGATGCAGGATCAGAAGGCTGACGTTATTCCCGGCGCCGCCGAAAGCTGGACAGTGTCCGACGACGGCCTGGTCTACACGTTCAAGCTGCGTTCCGGTGGCGTATGGTCGGACGGCAGCCCGGTGACCGCCGAAGACTTCGTCTATTCCTTCCGCCGCCTTGAAGATCCGGCAACGGGCGCCGAGTACGCCTCGATGCTCTACGTCATCAAGAACGGCGAGGAAGTGAACACCGGCAAGGCGAAGCCGGAAGAGATGGGCGTCAAGGCGATCGATGCTTCGACGCTGGAGATCACGCTCAAGGCGCCGACCCCGTATTTCCTTGAGATGCTGACCCACCAGTCGGCCTATCCGGTCAACAAGGCCGCCATCGACAAGCTTGGCGCCGACTGGATCAAGCCGGGCAATCTGGTGTCCAACGGTGCCTACACGCTGGCCGAATTCGTGCCGAACGACCACATCAAGCTCACCAAGAATGCGAAGTTCCACGACGCCGCCAACGTCAAGATCGACGTTGTGAACTACATCCCGACGGAAGACCGCTCGACCGCCATGAAGCGTTTCGAAGCCGGCGAGCTCGATTCCAACGACGACATCCCGACCGAGCAGATGGCCGACCTGAAAGCCAAATTCGGCGATCAGCTGCGCATCGGCGCCTATCTCGGCACCTATTATTACGCCATCAAGACCGACAAGGCCCCGTGGGATAACCCGAAGCTGCGCAACGCGATTTCCGAGGCTATCGACCGCGACTTCCTGGCCGAAAAGGTCTGGCAGAATTCGATGATCCCTGGCTACTCAATGGTGCCTCCGGGCATCGAGGGTTATAGCCCGGCGCTCGCTTCCTTCGCCGAGAAGTCGCAGATCGACCGTGAGGAAGAGGCGTCGAAGGTCCTGGCTGAACTGGGCTACGGCCCGGACAAGCCGCTGAAGATGGAAATCCGCTACAACACGTCGGAAAACCACAAGAACACCGCCGTCGCCATCCAGGAGCAGCTGAAGCCGCTCGGCATCGAGGTGTCCTTGCTCAACACCGACACCAAGACCCACTACGGTCACCTGGAGCAGAAGGGCGACTTCGATGTCGCACGCGCAGGCTGGATCGCCGACTACAAGGATCCCGAAACCTTCCTCGGCATCTCCCGCAAGGCGAGCGGCAACAACTACTCCAACTACAACAGCCCGGCCTACGAAGCTGCGATGGACAAGGCAGCCGCTGCCGGCGGCAAGCCGGAGGAGCGCCTCAAGCTTCTCTCCGACGCCGAGCGCATCCTGATCGACGACGTCGGCCAGATCCCGCTCCTCTACTACAGCTACAAGAACCTGGTCTCCTCGAAGCTGAAGGGCTTCGACGAGAACGTGATGGACGTGCATCCGACACGCTTCGTCAGCAAGGACTAAGCCCTTGGCGAACCGCCGCTTCCCCAAAACGGGAGGCGGCGGCTTCCGTCCAACCAGGAAGGGGCTGCCGTTATGCTGCTCTACGTGCTCAGGCGGCTTTTGACCGCGATACCGACGCTATTCGTCATCGTAACACTGGCGTTTTTCCTGATGCGTGTGGCCCCCGGCGGGCCGTTCAATCAGGAACGCGGTTTGAGCCCCGAAATCCGGGCCAATCTGGAAGCGCAGTTCGGTCTCGGCGACCCGCTCTGGCTCCAATACGTCAATTATCTGAACAATCTGCTGCACGGGAATTTCGGGCCGAGCTACAATCTGCCTGACTTCACCGTCACCGAACTCTTCGCCGCCGGCCTGCCGATTTCGGCCCAGCTCGGCGCGTCGGCGCTGATCCTTGCCCTGCTGCTGGGCAGCATGCTCGGCATCATCGCCGCGCTGAACCAGAACAAGGTGGGCGACTATACGGTCATCGCCATCGCGACGGCCGGCAGCACCATCCCGACCTTCGTCATCGCGCCGGTGATCCAGCTCGTGTTCGGCCTGACCTGGCACCTGCTGCCCATAGGCGGCTGGGGCGATGGCGCGCTGCTCAACAAGATCGGGCCGATCCTCACGCTCGCCTTGCCGCAGATGGCAATCGTGGCGCGCCTGATGCGCGGCTCGATGATCGAATCCCTGCGCTCGCACCATATCCGCACGGCGCGCGCCATGGGCCTGTCCGACTGGTCGGTGGTCGTGAAGCATGCCTTGCGCGGCGCGGTCCTGCCCATTGTCTCTTTCGCGGGTCCCGCCGCTGCCGCCCTGCTCACCGGCTCGGTCATCGTCGAAACCATCTTCTCGATCCCCGGCGTCGGACGTTATTTCGTCGAGGCGGCGCTCAACCGCGACTACACGTTGGTCATGGGCACCGTGGTCGTCATCGCCATCTTCACCATTTTGTTCAACCTGATCGTCGACATCATGTATGCCGTCGTGGATCCGAGGGTGCGCTATGACTGACGTCACCGCAGCCCCAACACCCGCAGCCGCCAAGGCGGTCGTCGGACGTTCGCTCTGGGGCGATGCCTGGGCGCGCCTGAAGGCCAACAAGGCCGCCATGATCAGCCTCTATTACCTGGTCTTCATGGCGGTGATCTGCGTCGTCGGCCCGTATTTCGTGCCGCATCTCTATACCACAATCTATCCCGACTACGTCCGCACGGCGCCGAGCTTCTCGCCCTATCCGCGGGCCGAAACGATCGAGACTTCGCTCGGCGACGCGGTCAAGCGCATGCGCGTCGACATCAAGGAATGGCATCAGGAAGGCGACCGGGTTTTTGTCACCGTCACTTCCTCCAAGAAGGTTGACGAACGCAACGTCCGCTACCTCGAGCGCTCCGACGCCTTCGACAACGTCACCATCGACAGCACCTCGCCCGACGGCCTCGAAATGGTGATGAGCGCCTCGGTCAAGCAGCAGTATTTCCTGTTCGGCACCGACAATGTCGGCCGCGATCTCCTGTCGCGAACGCTGATGGCCGGGCGCATATCGCTTGCCATCGGCCTGCTTGCCGGCATCGTCGCCGTCGTCATCGGCGTTATCTACGGTGCCACCGCCGGCTTCATCGGCGGAAAGACCGACGAGATCATGATGCGCATCGTCGACGTCCTTTATTCGCTGCCGTTCATCTTCTTCGTCATCATGCTGGTGGTGTTCTTCGGGCGAAACTTCATCCTGATGTTCCTCGCCGTCGGAGCGGTGCTCTGGCTCGACATGGCGCGCATCGTGCGCGGCCAGGCGCTCTCCATCCGCAGGCAGGAATATGTGCAGGCGGCGGAAGCCATGGGGGTTTCGACGCGCGGCATCGTGCGCCGCCACGTCATCCCCAATCTGCTCGGGCCGGTGGTCATCTACATGACGCTCCTGGTGCCGCAGGTGATCCTGCTGGAAAGCTTCCTGTCGTTCCTCGGCCTCGGCGTCCAGGAACCGATGACCAGCTGGGGCGTGCTGATCTCGGCCGGCGCCAAGAACATCGGCACGGCGAACTGGCTTCTGCTTTTCCCGGCATTCTTCCTCGTGTCGACGCTGTTTGCGCTGAATTTCATCGGCGACGGCCTGCGCGACGCGCTTGACCCCAAGGACCGGTAACCATGAGCACTCCAGAAACCGTCCTTTCCGTCAACGACCTGCGCGTCCGCTTCCGCACGCTCGACGGCGTTGTCGAGGCTGTGAAAGGCATCAACCTCAAGGTCGGCGCCGGCGAAACCGTCGCCATCGTCGGCGAGTCCGGCTCGGGCAAGAGCCAAACCATGATGGCGGCGATGCGCCTGCTCGCCTCCAACGGCGAGGCGACCGGGAGCGTCGACTATCGCGGCCGCAATCTGCTTACGCTCTCCAAGTCCGGCCTCAACGAGGTTCGCGGCCGCAAGATCACCATGATCTTCCAGGAGCCGATGACCTCGCTCGACCCGCTCTACACGATCGGCAACCAACTGATCGAGCCGATCCAGCGCCACCGCAAGCTCGGCGCCGCGGCGGCCCGCGAGGAGGCGCTGAAGCTGCTCAAGCTGGTGAAGATCCCCGATCCCGAGCGGCGCATGAAATCCTACCCCTACGAAATGTCAGGCGGCCAGCGCCAGCGCGTCATGATCGCCATGGCGCTTGCCAACGATCCCGACATCCTGATCGCCGACGAGCCGACGACGGCGCTCGACGTCACCATCCAGGCGCAGATCCTGACCCTGCTTGCCGAACTGCAGCAGAAGCTCGGCATGGCGATCGTCTTCATCACCCACGATCTCGGCATCGTGCGCCGTTTCGCCGACCGCGTTTACGTGATGCGGCAGGGCGAGGTGGTCGAAGAAGGCGTCACCGAGGCGGTGTTCTCCAAGCCGACGCATCCCTACACGAAAATGCTTTTGTCGGCTGAGCCGACCGGCCGCAAGGCGCCGCCAGCGCCCAACGCGCCGATCCTTTTGCAGGGCAGGGATGTCGAGGTCGTGTTCAAGATCGGCGGCGGCTTCCTTGCCGGCGACCCGATGCTTTTGCGCGCCGTGGACCGCATCAACATTGCCCTGCGCAAGGGCCAGACCATCGGCATCGTTGGCGAATCCGGATCCGGCAAATCGACGCTCGGCCGTGCGCTATTGCGCCTGCTCGGCAGCGAAGGCTCGATCCGCTTCGAGAACCGCGATATCTCCAAGGCCGACAAGGGCGACATGCGTCCGCTGCGGCGCGAGCTCCAGCTGGTCTTCCAGGATCCGTTCGGTTCGCTGTCGCCGCGCATGACGGTCGGCCAGATCATCACCGAGGGGCTTCTCGTGCACGAGCCGTCACTGTCGGCCAAGCAGCGGGACGCGCGCGCCTGCGAGGCGCTTGAAGAGGTCGGCCTCGACCCGATCATGCGCAACCGCTACCCGCACGAATTCTCGGGCGGCCAGCGCCAGCGCATCGCCATTGCCCGCGCCATGATCCTGAAGCCCAAGGTGGTGGTGCTCGACGAGCCGACCTCCGCGCTCGACCGTTCGGTGCAGAAACAGATCGTCGAACTGTTGCGCAAGCTGCAGAAGGACCATGACCTGTCCTATCTCTTCATCAGCCACGATCTGGCCGTCGTCCGCGCCATGGCCGACTATCTGATCGTCATGAAGCAAGGCAAGATCGTCGAGGAAGGCATGACCGACGCGATCTTCGACAATCCGCGCGAGGAATACACCCAGACCCTGATGGCGGCTGCGATGGACCCGACCAAATTCAGGCTGAGCGCCTGACGCCAGGTCGCGTCGCATTTCCCGAACGCGCGTGCTCAGGGTTTACCATCCGTGGGCGATTTAAGTCTTTACACGCCGGTTAGGCCAGCAGGCGGCCATTGCGCCGCCCTTGCCGCGTGGGGTTCGCAATTCGAGCCTTGCTGTCACAATACGAAAAAAGAGTTATACTTGGTCGTTGCGTGGATATCTCGGATTGATTTCCGGGGATTACCGCTGTTGCAATTTCGGTAGGTGCATTTGCGGGGCGATCGGAATGGTCTTAGAGCCAGTTACTTTAGGAACTTTCGCCGGTCTGGCAAAGATACTTGACTATCTGCGCCCGACCCGATCGCCGTACTTGGTTGCGATTGCTACAACGTTCATATGCTTTTTATTGCTGATAAGTTTCTCATATCATATTGATAACGAAAAGATACATTACTTCCTCATTCCGGCAATAATCTTCTATGTAGCGTTCTCCATTATCCCTGTTTTTCTTTATATATTTGCAAGAGGTGTTTCAATAAGCGACGATGATAACGTGGATCTGCTTGAGCAGTTCAAATTTTCCAGATCCATATTTGTTTCGATAATTCTTATTTCGTTGTATATGATGATAACTTCTATAGAAAACATAAATTGGGTTTTTTTCATATCATATATTTTGATGATATCAAATCTTGTTGTGTTTTCCATTTATCTAATAACGAGAGAGATAGTTGAAGATACAAGCCTGAACAGAAATCTGATCCAGGTTGCGCTCATAAATGCAATGATCATTCTGCTTGTAGCTCAATATGCGCCCCAGACCAGAATAGAAGACGGAAATATATGGGTCGATTGTACGGCGTCGACAAAAGTCAACCATGATCAGGTTAATGATACAGGTGAAGTCGAGCTGGACGAGGCCGGAAAGCCGCTGCGTACCCAGTCTGATGTCGCGGTTGCCGAGTGCCTGCCATCCAAGGTTCTGATGCAGAAGGAATTTGAAAGTGGGCGGTATCCAAACGCTGTCGTAGCCGATGTTTCCACCGAGCAGCGGAGATTTTCATTCCGCTTCCTGGTCTTCATTACATCGTGGTGCCTGGCCGTGTTTTATTTTGTTTTTTGGCTGTTCAGGATTGGGTCTGTGGTGAGGTTGAGAATAATAAGCTGACGGGGCGCGGGGAGTCGTTTGGCGGCACCAAGGACGTTTCGCATTCAGCTTCGTCGCAGGCTGGCTTCGCCCGGAAGTCCCACCATTACCCGGAGGGCGCCAGGGGGGCTCAAGGTTGGCTGTTGCAGCTCGATGCCGACGATCTGTGAAGAGTCGGTGGCTGAGGCGGTCGGGTTGGGTGACGGCAGGTCGCTGGTCGGGGATTTCCTCAAGGAAATCTGAGGAGATCGAACTCTCCTGAACCAATCTCGTGATTTTTCTGGTCGGAGTGGCAGGATTTGAACCTGCGACCCCATCGTCCCGAACGATGTGCGCTACCAGGCTGCGCTACACTCCGCGACCAGACGGCGGGCTTATAGCCGCCATGCCTCGTTCCCGCAAGGCACCAAGGGGAAATGATTCAACAAAAAGCTGGAATAGTCGAAGTCGCTGATTTGCTTTTCGATTTTCCCCTGTCGCAAAGCGCGCCGGGATCGTTTAATGCATGTCGCGCAAAAGTGTGCAGCGGTTTTGTGATAACGACATGCATAGGATCAAAGACGTAAGGCGTGGGAAGCGATCTGAAACATCCCAGCGCTTTACGCAGCCATAAATCGTTGTAGCTACAGTTCATTCGGCAATTCCTGCTCTTGGAGACATCCTTCCGTGACGTTGAAGCCCGTCGGCGATGCCAGGCCGAACACCTTTGCCTTCGAGACCACAGCGCTGGTGAAGCCGAGCGGTTTTCGCGAATACGATGCGCGCTGGTGGTTTGGCCATCCCGCCTCGAGCAGGGAGCCCGAGCTCAACCTGATGGGCGTGCAGGCGCTGGGGATGGGGCTCGGCACCTTGATACGCCGGCTGGGCGCCGGGCCGGACATCGTCACCGGTCACGATTTCCGCAGTTATTCGATGGCCATCAAGCTGTCGCTGGTGTCTGGCCTGATGGCCGCCGGCGCCCGGGTGAAGGATATCGGCCTTGCCCTTTCACCGATGGCCTATTTCGCCCAGTTCGCGCTCGACACGCCGTCGGTCGCCATGGTCACCGCCTCTCACAACGAAAACGGCTGGACCGGCGTCAAGATGGGAGCTCAGCGCCCGCTGACCTTCGGCCCAGAGGAGATGGGCGCGCTGAAGGAAATCGTGCTTGCCGGCGATTTCGATCTCGTCGGCGGCGGCTCCTACGAATTCGTGGCGGACTTTCGCAAGACCTATCTCGACGACCTGACGGCGGGCAAAAGGCTGAAGCGCCAGCTGAAGGTGGTCTGCGCCTGCGGCAATGGCACCGCCGGCGCGTTCGCGCCGCAGATGCTTGCAGCGATCGGCTGCGAGGTCGTTCCGCTCGACACCGAACTCGACCACAGTTTCCCCCGCTACAATCCCAATCCGGAAGACATGGAGATGCTGCATGCGATCCGTGACAAGGTGCTGGAGACCGGCGCCGATGTCGGCCTGGGTTTCGACGGCGACGGCGACCGCTGCGGCGTCGTCGACAATGAAGGCAACGAGATTTTCGCCGACAAGGTGGGAGTGATGCTCGCGCGGGATATTTCCGCGCTCCACCCTGGCGCCCGGTTCGTCGTCGATGTGAAGTCGACCGGCCTGTTCAACACCGATGCGGTGCTGAAGGCGAACGGCGCTAAGACCGACTACTGGAAGACCGGCCATTCCTACATCAAGCGGCGCGTCGCCGAACTCGGCGCCATTGCCGGGTTCGAAAAGTCCGGGCACTTCTTCTTCAATCCGCCGATAGGCCGCGGCTATGACGACGGGCTGGTGACGGCGATCGCCGTTTGCGAGATGCTCGACCGCAATCCGCAAAAGTCGATGGCCGACCTTTACCGCGACCTGCCGTTGACCTATGGCACGCCAACGATGTCGCCGCATTGCGGCGACGAGGTGAAGTATGGCGTGGTCGACAGGGTGACGGCGGATTTCCAGGAGATGAAGGCGCATGGCGAGGCCCTTGCCGGCCAGAAGATCGCCGATCTGGTGACCACCAACGGCGTGCGCGTCGTCGCCGAGGATGGCACCTGGGGCCTCGTGCGGGCGTCGTCCAACAAGCCGGAGCTGGTGGTCGTCGTCGAGAGCCCGGTTTCGTCGGAGCGCCGGCGCGAAATGTTCGAGGCGGTCGACGCGGTGCTGCGCAAGAGCCCGGAAGTCGGCGCCTACAACCAGACATTCTGACGGGCAACGGGGCAGATGGCAGAACGGATCGTAAGTTTCGTCATGAGCGGGGGCGTCGGCTCCAGGCTCTGGCCGCTGTCGCGCGAGGACAATCCGAAACAGTTCCACGATCTGTCCGGCGACGGCTCCATGCTGGTGAAGACGCTGCGCCGGCTGAAGGCAAGGCCGGCCGGCGAGACGCCGATCTACCTCATCGCCTCGGAGCGCCATGCCGACCGCGTGCGCACCGACATCGCCTCGCTGGACCTGAATGGCGGCGGCGCCATCTTCGAGCCGGTCGGCCGCAACACTGCCGCCGCGGTGGCGATCGCCACCCTGCAATCCATCGCCGCCCATGGCGACGACGCGCTGGTGCTGGTGGTGCCGTCCGACCACGAGATTTCGACCGATCGCCAGTTCTGGCAGACCATCGAGAAGGGCGCCCCCGCGGCGGCCGAGGGCCGGCTTGTGGTGTTCGGCATCAAGCCGACGCAGCCGGAAACCGGCTTCGGTTACATCGAGGTGGCGGCCGGCGAAAGCGAGGTGCGCACCGTGTCGCGTTTCGTCGAAAAGCCGGATCTTGAGACGGCGAAGTCCTATCTCGCCGCCGGAACCTTCTTCTGGAACACCGGCATCTTCCTGTTTCGCGCCGGCTCGATGCGCCAGGCCTTCGAGAAGTTCCAGCCGGAGATATGGCAGACCGCGGCTGAAGCCTTCGGCAAGGCGGTCGGCGATGTGTCCGGCCTCTACATGTCGCTCGACCTCTATTCCGCTATTCCCTCGATTTCCGTCGACTACGCGATCGCCGAGCGCGTCGCCGACATCGCCATGGTGCCGGCGGGCTTCCGCTGGAACGATCTCGGCTCCTGGCAGTCGCTGCTCGACGTCAGCCCGTCCGACAAGGACGGCAATGTCGTGGTCGGCGATGTCGTCGCCATCGATTGCGAGAATTCCTACCTGCGCAGCGAAGGGCGGCTTCTGTCGGCGATAGGCTTGAAGGATGTCGCCATCGTCTCGACCCCGGACGCTACCTTCGTCGCGCCGGTCAGCCACAGCCAGAACGTCAAGAAGATCGTCGAGCAGCTGGAAAAGAGCGGCCGGCTGGAGACCAAATTCACCCCCGCGCACGACCGCGTCATCGTCAGCGGCGGCTGGCGCAAGCGCGTCGGCCACTGGCTGTTCGACGAAACGCTGCCGCTGTGGTCGACCGCCGGCGTCGACGAGGTGCATGGCGGCTTTCACGAGGCGCTGGGCTTTGACGGCCGCGCGCTGAAAAAACCGAAGCGCATGCGCACCATGGCGCGCCAGATCTATGCCTTCGCCGTCGCCAAGGAACGCGGCTGGCAGGGCCAGGCCGATCGGCTGATCCACCACGGCATCGGCTTCATCGCCAACAAGGGCCGCACCGATCGCGGCGGCTTTGTGCGCACGCTGAATGTCGATGGCTCTGTCGCCGATCCGGTGGAAGACGCCTACGACCATTCATGCGTGCTTCTGGCGCTGGCGCACGCCTATCGCGTCGGTCACAGGGATGCGCTGTGGCTGGCCGAGGAAACCTTCCACTTTCTCGACACGCACCTCGAGGATGCGCGCCTGACAGGCTTCCTGGAGACACCTGACGGGGAGGGGATGCGACGCTCCAACCCGCACATGCATCTTCTGGAAGCGTTTTTGGCCTGGCACACGGTCACCGGCGACCGCGCCTATCTCAGGCGCGCCGCCCGCATCATCGATCTGTTCCGCAGCCATTTCTTCGACCCCGAAAGCTGGACGCTGGGCGAATTCTTCGACCGCGACTGGAAGCCGGCGGCGGGCGTCGAGGGCGACTGGACCGAGCCCGGCCATCACTTCGAATGGGCGTCGCTGCTTGTCGATTTCGCGGCCAAGAGCGGCCAGAAGGACCTCATCGTCTTTGCCCGCAAGCTTTATGCCTCGGCCATCGCCAACGGGCTCAACCGCGCCACCGGCCTTGCCTATGCCGCCGTGTCGCGCCAGGGCCTGCCGCTGGAAGGCGTCTCGCGCAGCTGGCCGCAGTCGGAATCAATCAAGGCGGCCATCGCGCTCGACGGCACCGGCGGTCCCGACCTGAAACCGGAAATCGAGGCGCGTGTCGGCCGCCTGTTCCGCTGGCACATCGACCCGGCACCGCAGGGCCTGTGGATCGACCAGATCGACGAACGCGGCCGTTCGCTGGCGACCGAAGTCCCCGCCTCGATCTTTTATCACCTTGTCTCGGCGCTGACGCAGTATCTGGACGGCACCGAAGACGATCCGAAAAGCTGATTGCCTTCCCGAGGTTAGCCGAGACGCGGCATTGCGTCTCGACGCTCGAAGGACAATCGGCTGACGGCGATTGATCTGGCTACCAGGCGCGATTGTAGTTGATCGAGAATGTTTGCGCGCTCGGGGTCGAGTCTCGCTTTGCCACCGTACTGTTGAAGGCGACGGTGACGGCGTCGACAGGTGTGAAGTTGAAGCTGCCGCTGACGCCGAGCTTTAGCGTGCTCTGCAGATTGTCTTGCTCGACGCCGTCGACGCTGGTTTCCCCGCCGTAGGAATAGAAGGCGTCCGCGGAGAGCCAGAATGCCTTGGTCAGGTTCTGGCTGTAATGCGCTTCGATGGAGAACAGGGCATCCTGTTCGAGTACGCTGCTGCCGTGATATTCGTCGTTGTCGGTGAATATCTGAACATTGGCGTTGACCGCGAGCAGTGCGCCCCGGTCATAGGGCTGGCCCCAGGAAAGCTGCGGTTTGAACACCCAGCGGTTCTTGCCCACGTTGAGCATTTTGTCGGCGTCGTATTTCCCGGTTGGCGCGGTAACCGCCAGGGACGCCGTCAGGTATTGTTCCGGCTTCCACTTCGCAAACTGTTCCTTCGAGAGCGCCGGCGCGCCGTAAATGTTCGCAACAAAGATGCCCATGATGTCGCCGATGCCGTCGGTCGACGTCTCCAGGGACGTGCCGTCGAGACGCGCATCGATGAACCCGTATGGCGCGATCAGCTGAATGCCGCCGACCCTGCCGCCGAGATCGAACGATCGCGCATAGCGAACGATGGGGACACTTGCATCGACCGAGGCGCCATCGATGGGCAGGTTTGAATCGATCGAGGCTTCCGCGTTCGAGTAGGTGTAGTAGACGTACAGAAAATTCATGTCGACGGGCACGCTGATCCAGTCGCGTGCGCCATCCGCCAGTGTGCCTGTCGGTACCAGCGCAAGGGTCGCGGCGCCAAGTCCGGCAAGTTTTCTTTTCAATCCAACAGTCATGAAGAGCCCTCTCCAGGCATTCAATTTTCAACGATGCGGTGAAGCCCGGCGGCCGCGATCGCGCTGGCCGCCGGTTCGATTTCGCGCGTTTACGGCGTGACGATGTTGAACATCACGTCGAACGTGTCCAACATGCCAAAAAGCTCTTTGAATTTGGCTGCGTCGCCGGTGAGCTTGATGTTGCCGCTCTCGATCTCTTTTTCGAAAGTGCTCTTGCCGAGCGTCACATCGTCAAGCGCGGTGCGCGTGAGCTCGAGGCCAACGGCCGCATCCGGAATCTGGACACCTTTCCGGTAAGTCAGCGCACCGTTGCGCAAGGTCATGGCGTATTGCTGCTTGGTGTCCGTGAAGTTCCAGTTGAAGGCCGTTTCCGGCAGGTTGGCGGCCTTTTCGCCGTTCAAGCGGATGCCCATGTAGTCGAAATACATGTCGAGCGTCATCGCCTTGATGGTGTCCGGCGATGCGGTCGAGAACGCTCCCTCGGGGACGCCGTTGCGCAATTCGAACGCGCCCATCAGCATCACGCTTCGCCAGGTGCCGTTTTCGGTTTGGTATCCGATCTGCTCCAGCGCGTCGGCCAGCAGTTCCTTGGCGTCCTTGTTGTCCGGATCGGCGAAGACCACGTGGTTCATGACCTGGGCAACCCAGCGGAACTCGCCCTTTTTGAAGGACTCGCGGGCCATCTCGACAGCCTTGTCGGCGCCACCCATGAACTCGACATACTTCTTTCCCGCAGCGACGGGCTGGAGCGGATCGAGATTGGCGGGATTGCCGTCGTAGAATCCGAGATAGCGCTGGTAGACGGCGCGAACATTGTGGCTCATCGAACCGTAATAGTCGCGATTGTACCACTTCGTTGCGAGGTGGGGCGGCAGCGTCTTGAGTTCCTCGGCGATCTCCATCGGCGTCAGCCCGATGTTCAGGAGCCGCAGCGTCTGGTCGTTGATGTATTTGTACATGTCGCGCTGGTCGGCCAGGAAAGGCTTGATCTTGTCGGCGCCCCAGGTCGGCCAGTGATGCTGCGCGAACACGACGTCAACCTTGTCGGCGTAGAGCCCTATCGTGTCGTCGAGATATTTCGACCAGATCAGCGGATCGCGAACCACAGCGCCGCGAAGCGTCAGGATGTTGTGCAGCGTGTGGGTAGCGTTTTCCGCCGCTCCGAGAGCCTTCAGGTCGGGAAAGAACATGTTCATCTCGGACGGGGCTTCCGTGCCGGGCGTAAGCTGGAATTCGACTTCGATGCCGTCGATCGTTGCCTTTTCCGTCGCTTCGCCCTTTGCCCCTATGATGTCGGTAGGCGCAATCAGGGTTACCTCGCCGCTCGACGTGGTCTTGCCCAAGCCGGTGCCCACCTGGCCACGCGCATCCTTGGGCAGCAGCGCGCCATACATGTATTGAGCGCGGCGGCTCATCGCGTTGCCGGCATAAACGTTTTCGACAACCGCGTGTTCGAGGAAGCCGGACGGTGCATAGACCTTCACCTTGCCAGCCTTCACGTCGTCTTCGGAGATGACGCCCTTGACGCCGCCATAGTGATCGACGTGGCTGTGCGAATAGATCACCGCCACGACCGGCTTCTGGTTGACCTTCTCATGATAGAGCTTCAGTCCGGCCGCCGCCGTTGCCGTTGAAATCAGCGGATCGATGATGATCAGGCCGGTTTCGCCTTCGATGATGGTCATATTCGACAGGTCGAAGCCGCGCACCTGGTGTATGCCCTTGGTGACCTCGAACAGGCCGGAGTAGTTGTTGAGCCGTTCCTGCCGCCAAAGGCTCGGATTGACGGTGTCGGGCGCAGTCTCGGAGTTCATGAAGGTCTCGTACGTCTTCATGTCCCAGATGAGCTTGCCGTCTGCGTCCTTGATCACGCCATCAGGCAATGGCGCAATCAACCCACGGCTGGCGCTGTCGAAATCAGCCTTGTCGGAAAACGGCAGCTCGGTGAGGAACCGTGAGTGTACATCCCTCGTCGCCTGTTCCGCGTCTTTCGGCTTGGTTGCCTCCTGGGCCAGAACTGCTCCGCAGTTCAGGCCTACGACAGCCGTGCTCACCCACAAAATTTTCCGGATCATTGCATTTCCTCATGCTGAGAATGATCCGCCCTAAAGTTGCACCGCAATGATCCCGCGCCGATGATGCCCGTGGGGTTTGGGTCAGTCAATTGAGAACAGTTCGGCCAGCAAGTGTCCGATATATTAAGTAAATTCTTAATTAAGAGAGTTCTAATATGAATAAAAGAGGTCGGAATATTGCGGTCGCTGCAAACACTCGCGCAGGTGGAGAAATCCGCCCAACGCTAACTGGTGCAAGACGCAGAGCGACTTCCACCCCAATCCCGCCAGACTTGTTACTCCCGCCCTGTCGACTTCCGATGCGAGAACGCTCTCACGCCCGTCGGCGAAACGTATTCGCGCTTTCGCCGTTAGAGCATGATCCCGGAAAGTGGAAACCGGTTTTCGGAGAAGATCATGCTCCAACAAAAAGTATGATCCCGGAAAGTGGAAACCGGTTTTCGGAAGAGATCATGCTCCAGGGGTAGCTACGGAGTTCATCCAGATCAGGAGGTTCAAGGTCATGAGCACATCAGCCCGGAATGGAAAGAACGGCGAACTTGCCGGCATGCAAACGCCACCTGTCGTGTCGCCGCAGGCGTGGGAAGCCGCCCGCGAGAAGCTGCTGGTGAAGGAAAAGGCCCAGCTCAGGGCCCATGACGCTCTGGCCGCCGAGCGCCGGCGCATGCCGTGGATGGCGGTGGAGAAGGAGTACAAGTTCGAAGCACCCGACGGCACGGTGAGCCTGCTCGACCTGTTCGAGGGCCGGCGCCAGCTGATCGTCTACCGCGCCTTCTTCGAGCCGGGCGTTTATGGCTGGCCGGAGCAAGCCTGCCGGGGCTGTTCCATGGTGGCCGACCAGGTTTCCCATCTTGCCCACGTCAATGCCCGCGACACCACGCTCGTCTTTGCCTCGCGTGCGCCGCAGGCCGACATCGCGCGGCTGAAGGCGAGGATGGGCTGGGAAATGCCTTGGGTCACCATCACCGACAGCTTCGACAAGGATTTCGGCGTCGACGAATGGCACGGCCACAACGTGTTCATCCACGACGGCGATCGGATTTTCCGCACCTATCTCATCAACAGCCGCGGCGACGAGGCGATCGGGACGGTCTGGAGCTATCTCGACATGACGCCGCTCGGCCGCCAGGAAGTCTGGGAAAACTCGCCCGCGGGCTATCCCCAGACGCCGACCTACAAATGGTGGAACTGGCACGACAGCTACACCGCGGATGCGGAGCCCGACAAGAAATGGGTCGAGGTATCGGATGCCGGGGAGGCGGCATTCCGCGACCAGTAGGTGAAAGCCTAGTCGTAAGTCCGGCTACGGAGATTGACGATGAAAAACCGTATGGGAAATGACCTTGGAGCGCCCAAGGTTGTCGATCGGACCACGTTCCAGGCGCAGCTGGATGCGTTGCGCGTCCGAGAGAAAGCCCACGCAAAGGAAGGCAACGCCATCGCCGCCGCCCGGCGGCGGCTGCCCATGGTCGAGGTGGATGGCGCGACGCCGCTCATCGGCGCAAACGGGCCGGTGACATTGCTCGACACGTTTGAGGGTCGCCGGATGCTCATCGCCTATTATTTCATGTGGTACCCCGGCAAACCTGCGCCGGACCAGTGCGAGGGATGCACGCTGTATACTTCCCAGGTCCGAGAGTTGTCCTTCATTCATTCCCGTGACGTCACCTATGCCACCTTTTGCCAGGGCCTGTACGAGGAGAGCGCACGCTATCGCGACTTCATGGGCTGGAAAATGCCCTGGTACTCGGCCGAGAAGTCGCTCGACACCCTGTTAGTCGGGCGTCGGGTCGGTATGATGCATCTCGTCTGTTACCTACGGCAGGGGTCAAAAGTCTTCGAGACATATTGGACGACCGGGCGCGGCGTCGAGGTGATGGGCAACAGCTACGCATTGCTCGATCTGACGGTCTACGGGCGGCAGGAGGCGTTCGAGGACTCGCCGGACGGCTGGAAAAAATTGTCGGAAGACGAGCAAGGCTATCGCATCGACGGCCGTCCCATAGTCCAGTGGCCTCGCGTCAACGCCGGATATTCGGACGACCTGAGAATCAATAAAAGCTGAGGGCCGGCTAACCGGCTCGCCGCTTTGCTCAGTACGGGCTCTGCACATCCCCCGTCTCGACATAGACGGATTTCAGCTGCGAGTAATGCCCCAATGCGGCCAGCGCGTTTTCCCGGCCGATGCCGGATTGCTTGTAGCCGCCGAACGGCACTTCCACGGGCGTCAGGTTGTAGGCATTGATCCAGCAGGTGCCGGCCTGCAGCTCGCCGATCACCCGGTGCGCGCGCGGCAGGTCGCGGGTGAACACGCCCGCCGCCAGCCCGAACTCCGTGTCGTTGGCGCGGGCAATGACCTCGTCCTCGTCGGCGAAGGAGAGCACGCTCATCACCGGCCCGAAGATTTCTTCCCGCGCGATGCGCATGTCATCCTTCACGCCGGTGAAGATCGTTGGCTCGACGAAGAAGCCGCCCTCGAAACCCTGCAGTGCCGGAACCTTGCCGCCATAGTGCAGCACGGCGCCGTCGTCCTTGCCTGCCTGGATGTAACCGGTCACCTTTTCATGCTGCGCCTTGTTGATCAGCGGCCCCATCTGTGTGTCGGGGTCGAGCGGATCGCCGATGCGGATCGCCTTGGTGCGTTCGGTCAGCCGGTCGAGGAAGCGGTCGAAAATTCCGTCGTGCACGAAAACCCGGGTGCCGTTGGAACAGACCTGGCCGGTCGAGTAGAAATTGCCGAGCATGGCGCCGCCGACGGCGTTTTCCACATCGGCGTCGTCGAAGACGATCAGCGGCGACTTGCCGCCAAGCTCCATAGTGGCGTGCTTCATCTGCGCGCCGGCAAGCGACAGGACCCGCTTTCCAGTGCCGATCGAGCCGGTCAGCGAGACTTTTGCCACGCCCGGATGCGAGACCAGCGCGCCGCCGACATCGCCATAGCCCTGCACGACGTTGAACAGCCCGTCGGGCAGGCCGGCTTCGGAATAGATCTCGGCCAGCGCAAGTGCGGAAAGCGGTGTGTTTTCGGATGGCTTGAACACCATCGCATTGCCCATCGCCAGCGCCGGCGCCGATTTCCAGCCGGCCACCTGGATCGGATAGTTCCAGGCGCCGATGCCGACGCAGACGCCCAGCGCCTCGCGCTTGGTGTAGGCGAACGGCCCGCCGAGGTCGACGTAGTCGCCATTGTAGCCGGCGATCGCCCCGGCGAAGAATTCGATGGCGTCGGCAGCGGAAGCAGCGTCGGCCACCAGTGTCTCCTGGATCGCCTTGCCGGTGTCGAGCGTCTCGAGCCTCGCCAGTTGCGCGTTGCGTTCACGCAGCAGGTCGGCTGCCTTGCGCAGGATGCGGCCGCGCTCCACCGGCTTCAGCCGCGCCCAGGCCGGCTGCGCCTCGCGCGCCGCTTCCACCGCCAGCTCGACGATGTTGGGGGTGGCCGAATGCAGCTTAGCGATCGTCTCGCCAGTCGCCGGGTAGATCACCGGAAGGGCGGCGCCCTGTTCGTCCTCGACGAAGCGGCCGTTGATGTAGTGCGATGCGGTCGGCTGCACTTTCATGATGTTCTCCAAGTCGCTTATCGGATCATGCTCTATCGGTCGCTCACCCGCCAGCGCGGATTGATCCATGGTTCCTGGTTGGAAGGCGCGAGCGGCTGTTTGCCGAGGATATGGTCGGCGGCCTTTTCGCCGGTCATGATCGACGGGCCATTGAGATTGCCGTTGGTCACCCGCGGGAAGATCGACGAGTCCGCAACCCGCAGGCCTTCGACGCCGATCACCCGGCATTCCGGATCGACCACGCTGCGCGGATCGTCGGCACGCCCCATCCGGCAGGTTCCGCACGGGTGGAAGGCGCTTTCGGCGTGCTCGCGGATGAAGGCGTCCAACTCGTCGTCGCTCTGCACGCGGATGCCTGGCGAAATCTCGCTGCCGCGATAGGCATCGAACGCTTTCTGACCGAAGATTTCGCGCGTCAGCCTTATGCAGTGGCGAAAATCCGCCCAGTCGTCCTCGTGCGACATGTAGTTGAAGCGGATCGCCGGCTTCTCCCATGGATCGGATGATTTCAGCGTCACCGCGCCGCGCGACTTCGACCGCATCGGTCCGACATGCGCCTGGAAGCCGTGCGACCTGGCCGCCGCCTTGCCGTCGTAGCGGATCGCCGCCGGCAGGAAATGATACTGGATGTCGGGATAGTCGACGCCCGGCTTGGAGCGTACGAAGGCGGCGCTCTCGAAATGGTTGGTGGCGCCGAGCCCGCTCTTGAAGAACAGCCACTCGGCTCCGATCATCGCCTTGGAGAAGAGGTTCAGCTTGGAATGGAGCGTGATCGGCAGGATGGATTCCTGCTGGATGTAAAGCTCCATGTGGTCCTGCAGGTTCTGCCCGACGCCCGGCCGGTCCGACACCACCTCGATGCCGTGCTCCTTGAGATGCGCCGCCTTCCCGATGCCCGACAGCATCAGAAGCTTCGGCGAGTTGATCGACGACGCCGCCACGATCACCTCACGCCGTGCTTTAACGACTTGAATCTGTTTGCGAGCTTCGACCTCGACGCCGATGGCGCGTTGATTCTCGATCACCACGCGCCGCGCGAAACCGTTGACGAGACTCACATTTTTGCGTTTGAGCGCTGGCCTCAGATAGGCATTCGCCACCGACCAGCGGCGGCCGTGATGGATGGTCTGCTCCATCACGCCGAAGCCTTCCTGCTTCGAGCCGTTGTAGTCCGGCGTCGTCTCGAAACCCGCCTGGCGCCCCGCCTCGACGAAAGCCTTGTAGAGCGGATTGCGCTGCTTGCCCGGCCGCACATGCAGCGGCCCGCTGGCGCCGCGCCAGCCGTCCTCACCGCCATGCGCGGTTTCCATGCGCTTGAAATAGGGAAGCACGTCGGCATAGGCCCAGCCGCTCGCACCTTCCTCGGCCCAGTGGTCGAAGTCGCGGGCGTGGCCGCGCACATAGACCATGCCGTTGATCGAGGACGAGCCGCCGAGCACTTTTCCGCGTGGTGTCACCAGCACGCGACCGTCGAGGTGCGGCTCCGGCTCGCTGGTAAAACCCCAGTCGTAGCGGCTCATGTTCATCGGGAAGGAAAGGGCGGCCGGCATCTGGATGAACGGCCCGAAATCGGTGCCGCCATATTCGATGACGATCACCGAATGGCGGCCGTCCTCGGAGAGCCGCGACGCGAGCGCCGAACCGGCCGAACCGGAACCGACAATGACAAAATCGGCTTCAAGCATCGGCGACATGTTTCATGAAATCCGGGAGTGAGACGTTGCCACCGGTGGCGACCACGAGCACGGTCTTGCCGGAAACGTCGACCTTGCCGTCGAGCAGGGCGGCAAGCGAAGCCGCGCCCGAAGGCTCGAGCACCAGCTTCATGCGTTCGAAGGCGATCTTCATGGCGCGGCGCACCGCCGCGTCGGCGACGGTCAGCCCGCGCACGCCGGCGGTTGCCACGGCGGCGAAAGGCGCCTTGCCCGGCGCACGCGCCATCAGCCCGTCGCAGATCGAGCCCGGCGCCAGCGGCATCGTTTCAATCGCGCCGCGCGCCAGCGAACTGCCCATGCCGTTGAAGCCTTCCGGCTCGACGCCGATGATCTCGGTCTGCGGCGACAGGTAGCGGAAGGCCAGCGACACGCCGCCGATCAGTCCGCCGCCGCCGACCGGGCACAATAGTAGGTCAGCCTTGGCGTCGCGCGCGGCCAGTTGGTCGAGCGCTTCAAGCCCCGCGCCCGCCTGGCCGGCGACGATTTCGGGATCGTCGAAGGGATGCAGCAGCGCCAGGCCTTCCTCGGCCGCGATCTGGCGGGCGCGCTCCGACGCGACCTCCTCGCGGGCGCGCTCGCCATGATCGGTCAGCACCACGCGCGCGCCATAACCTGCCGTGGCGTCGCGCTTGGCCGCCGGTGCGTCGACCGGCATGACGATGGTGACGGGAATGCCCAGCGCCTCGCCGGCCGCCGCCAGCCCTTGCGCGAAATTGCCGGAGGAGTAGGCGACCACGCCGCGCCGCGCTTCATCCTTGGAAAGCTGCTTCAGCCGCCAGTAGGCACCGCGGATCTTGAACGAGCCCGCCCATTGCAGCGACTCCGGCTTGACGAAGACGCGTGCGGCGCCACTGGCCTTGGCGAGTGCGGAAGATTCCAGCAGCGGCGTCATCTGCGTCGCCTTCGACGTCACCGCATAAGCGCGCTTCAGATGCGCCAGGTCGGGAACCAGCATGTCCGTCATCATTCGCCTCTCGGAAACCGTTTGCTCTCTTCGAGCGTGTCGAGGTTCATGTGGTTGCGCATGTAGCGCTCCGAAGCCTTCTGCAGCGGCTGGAATTCCCACGGGTAGTAGGCGCCGTTGCGCAGCGCCGGATAGACCACCCAGCGGCGGGCCTGGCTCTCGCGCACTGCGGCGTCGAACTTTTCCATGTCCCAGCGGGCGCGCACTTTCGCCGTGAATTCCGCCACCAGCCCGGCATAAGCTGGGTCTTCCGCAAGGTTCACGCGCTCGCCGGGATCCGATTCAAGATCAAAGAGTTGCGGCGGGTCGATCTCGCAATGCACGAACTTGTGACGGCCCTCGCGGATCGCCACCATCGGCGCGTAGGAACCCTCCGCGGCATATTCCATCAGCACCGGTGCGGTGCGCTGAGCGCCCGCGATCAGCGGCAGCAGCGATTGCCCGTCGGTCCACGGCGCGATCCCGCCAAGTTCGATGCCGGCTGCCGCGCAAAGCGTCGGCAGTATGTCGAGATTGGAGACCGGCGTTTTGATCGCACCCGCCGCGATGCCGGGCCCGGCGATCATCAGCGGCACCCGCGCCGCGCCTTCGTAGAAGCACATCTTGAACCACAGGCCGCGCTCGCCCAGCATGTCGCCATGGTCGGAGCAGAACAGCACGAGCGTGTCGTCCAGCATGCGGGTGCGTTCCAGCACGTCGATGATACCGCCCACCTTGTCGTCGAGATATGAGATGTTGGCGAAATAGCCGCGCCGCGACCGCCGCACCTGTTCGGGCGTGATGTCGAAGCTCGCGTAGTCGCTTGCCAAGTAGAGCCGCTGCGAATGCGGGTCCTGCTTCGCATAGGGGATGAACCCGGTCTCCGGTTCGAGCGCTGCGCAATCTTCGTAAAGGTTCCAGTATTTGCGGCGCGCCACATAGGGGTCGTGCGGATGCGTGAAGGAGACCGTCAGGCACCAGGGGCGGCGGTCCCCGCTGTCGCTCTCGCGCGCCAGCTGGTAGAGCTTCTGTTCGGCGAAAAACGCCACTTCGTCGTCATATTCCATCTGGTTGGTCGTCTCGGCGACGCCGGCGCCGGCGACCGAGCCCAGATTGTGATACCACCAGTCGATGCGTTCGCCGGGCTTGCGGTAGTCCGGCGTCCACCCGAAATCGGCGGGATAGATGTCCGTTGTCAGCCGCTCCTCGAAGCCGTGCATCTGGTCTGGCCCGACGAAATGCATTTTCCCCGAAAGGCAGGTGTAGTAGCCGGCGGCGCGCAGGTGGTGCGCATAGGTCGGAATATCCGAGGCAAACTCGGCCGCGTTGTCGTAGACGCGGGTCCGCGACGGCAGCTGGCCGCTGGTGAAGGAGGCGCGGCCCGGCGCGCACAGCGGCGATGCGGTGTAGTTGTTCTGGAACCGCGCCGAGCGTTTCGCCAGCGCCTTCAGGTGTGGTGCGTGCAGAAAATCCGCTGGCCCGTCCGGAAACAGCGTTCCGTTCAGCTGGTCGACCATGACGATGAGAATATTGGGGCTCTTCATGCTGAAACCCCATAGGCCAGCGCTCTACGTCGCCCCCCTCTGTCCTGCCGGACATCTCCCCCACAAGGGGGGAGATCGGCTGTCATTTCGGATTTCGCCAATCGCGGATGATGCCGAAAATGCGGCTCGGCAGAAGCTGCCAATCTCCCCCCTTGTGGGGGAGATGTCCGGCAGGACAGAGGGGGGCGCGAGAGAGCACCAACCATCATTTTCTTGCAGTCCTTAACTTTGTCGCGAGATAGTCTTCGATGATGGCGGCAGCACTTCCGGCATTGGGATTGCCGTCCTTCAGCGCGCGGCGGATATAGAAGCCGTCGATCAGCGCCGCGATGCCTTCCGCGGTCCGCTCGGCATCGCCGCGTGGCATCAGGTCGGTCAGCCCGCTCATCAGGTTGGAATGCAGGCGCCGCGCATAGATACGCAGGAGCCGGCGCAATTCCGGGGCCTTCTGTGCCTCGACATAAAAGGCAAGCCAGGCGGCGATCGTTTCCGGCTGGAACTGCTTTTCCGAAAAATTGACTGCGATGATTGCCGAAACGCGCGCCTGGCCCGAGCCCGCGGCATGCAGGGCGGCGCGGGTGTCGCCGCCGAGTTCCGCCAGCAGGTGGCGCATCGTTGCCTGCAGCAGCTCGTCCTTGGCGCCGAAATAATGGTGCGCCAGAGCCGAGGAAACGCCGGCGCGGCCGGCAATTTCCGACATGGTCACGTCGAGCGAACCCCGTGCGCCGATCGCAGAGATCGTCGCGTCGATCAGCGCCTTGCGGCGCAGCGGTTCCATTCCGATCTTGGGCATTTTGCTCCTCGCCGGCGGGACGTTA
Organism: Neomesorhizobium albiziae; assembly: GCF_900114255.1. Lineage (GTDB taxonomy): Bacteria > Pseudomonadota > Alphaproteobacteria > Rhizobiales > Rhizobiaceae > Neomesorhizobium > Neomesorhizobium albiziae. The sequence goes on from NZ_FOSL01000008.1 coordinate 72,117, forward strand.
TTTTTTATTGATCCGTCAATCAACAAAAAATTCTTGGGCCAATGCAAACCGTCTGGGGATGGGAAGTCGGCAAAGTAGAACTCGGGCAGGTAGGAGAAGTTTGTGTTCTACGTCGCCCCCCTCTGGCCTGCCGGCCATCTCCCCCACAAGTGGGGAGATTGGCAGCTTCGGCTGCAACGTCCAAACTCCGGCGTTGGCGATTGGGCAAAGTCGGCGACGCGACTGATCTCCCCACCTGTGGGGGAGATGGCCGGCAGGCCAGAGGGGGGCGCGAAGGAATGCGAATACCACCACACCCACTCCGCCATCAAAACCCCTTTACCGCCACTGGAAATACGTTCATGCTTGAACAATATAAATTATGCGCCTGCCGTCGGATCACGTGCTAGGCTGCCACTGTTACGGAGACGAAAATGACCGCTTGTATCGTCGGATGGGCGCATTCGCGCTTCGGGAAACTCGAAGGCGAGACGCTGGAATCGCTGATCGTCGGCGTTGCCCGCGATGCGCTTGCGCATGCCGGCATTGGTCCGGACGATGTCGACGAAATCGTGCTCGGCCATTTCAACGCCGGGTTCTCCGCCCAGGATTTCACCGCGAGCCTGGTCCTGCAGGCCGATGACCGGCTGCGCTTCAAGCCCGCGACGCGCGTCGAAAACGCCTGCGCGACCGGCTCGGCGGCGGTCAGGCAAGGCATCCGCTCCATCGACGCCAGGGCGTCGCGCATCGTGCTGGTTGTCGGGGCCGAGCAGATGACGACCACCCCCGGTCCCGAAATCGGCAGGAACCTGCTGCGCGCCTCCTACCTGCCGGAAGACGGTGACATTCCCGCAGGTTTCGCCGGCGTCTTCGGCAAAATCGCCGACGCCTATTTCCAGCGTTACGGCGACCAGTCGGACGCGCTTGCGGCAATCGCCGCCAAGAACCACAAGAACGGCGTCGACAATCCCTATGCGCAGATGCGCAAGGATCTGGGCTACGATTTCTGCCGGCAGGAGAGCGAGAAGAACCCGTTCGTCGCAGGCCCGCTGAAGCGCACGGATTGTTCGCTGGTGTCCGACGGTGCGGCGGCCATCGTGCTTGCCGACACGTCCACCGCGCTCTCGATGAAGCGCGCCGTCGCCTTCCGCGCCAACGAGCACGTCCAGGATTTCCTGCCGATGTCGAAGCGCGACATTCTCCTGTTCGAGGGCTGCGAGCAGGGCTGGACCCGGGCATTGAAGAGCGCCGGCGTCACCCTGGACGACCTGTCTTTTGTGGAGACGCATGACTGCTTCACCATCGCCGAACTGATCGAATACGAGGCGATGGGACTGGCCAAGCGCGGCGAGGGCGCCAAGGTGGTGCTGGAGGGCCAGACCGCCAAGGACGGCCGCCTGCCGGTCAACCCCTCCGGCGGTTTGAAGGCCAAGGGCCATCCCATCGGCGCCACCGGCGTTTCCATGCATGCGCTGACCGCCATGCAGCTCACCGGCGACGCCGGCGGCATCCAGGTGCCGAACGCCAAGCTCGGCGGCATCTTCAACATGGGCGGCGCCGCGGTCGCCAACTACGTGTCGATCCTCGAGCGCATCAAATGAAGCATTCCGCCGTCGTCACCGGTGGCGCTTCGGGTATCGGCCTCGCGGTCGCCGAGCGCCTCGTTGACGACGGTTGGCCGGTCGCCATCGTCGATGCAGACGAGGATGCGCTGGCCCGCGCGGAGGGTTCATTCTCCGGCGAGAACACGATTTTCCTGCAGGCCGATATCACCGACGAGGACGAGGTTGCCGACGTCTTCGACCAGACGGTCGACCGGCTCGGCCTGATCGGCGGCCTGGTCAATTCGGCAGGCATCGCGCGCGACATTTCCGCCGAGGAGACCAGCGCCGAGCTTTTCCGCGAAATCCTCGACATCAATCTCGTCGGCTCCTTCATCTGCTCCAAGGCAGCGCTGGAGCGCATGGGGGCGACGCTGTCGATCGTCAACATGGGCTCGGTGTCGGGGCTGAGGGCCAATCGCGGGCGGGCCGCCTATGGCGCGTCCAAAGCCGGCGTGAAACTGATGTCCGAAGTGCTGGCGCTCGAATATGGCAATCGGGGCGTGCGGGTGAACTGCGTGGCGCCCGGCCCGATCCACACGCCGATGATCGCCCGTCTGCATTCCGAGGAGGACCGCCGCATCTGGCTCGGCCACGTGCCGCAGGGCCGCTACGGCGAACCGGAGGAAGTGGCCGCGGCGATCGCCTTTCTCCTGTCGCCCGAGGCGAGTTACATCAATGGCCACACTCTTGCCGTCGACGGCGGGTTTCTGTCGACCGGGGTGCTCGCCGGCGGCTGACCGCGGCGGGGGGACATCATTGAAAAACAACAGGATGGAGCCATTTTCCGATTCTTTGCGGAAGGACGCGGCTTCCGCCCGAAAGGCATTCGCTTTGCAAAAAACTGTCATCGCCGCCGCTGCGTTCGCGCTCCTCATGGGCAATGCGGCACCGGCAGCCGAAACACCGCAGGAACTGGCCGAGGCGTTTTGCGCGGCGCGTGTGCAAGACAATGAAAAGCAGGTCCGGGCTCTGCTGTCGCCTGCGCTGCTGAAGGTTATCGCGGAGGCCGAGGAGCGCAACGACGCCATCGCCAAGGCTGCGCCCGGCGACAAGCCGCCGCTCGGAGATGGCATTCCCTACCAAGGCTTTCCCGACCGCGCGCCGGTCTGCAAGGCCGGTCAGTCCAGCGAGCTTGCCGGCCGCATGGAAGTCACCGTGCGTTACGAATTTCCCGACACGCCCGCCGCCAACTGGACAGATAGGCTGCTCCTGGTCCAGTCCGGCACGGATTTTCTGATCGACGACATCCTGTTCCAGATCCCCGCCAACCATACCGAGGAGATCGGACTGAGAAGCGTCCTCTTCAACGCTTTCGATCAATAAGACGGCCGGGCGCATGAGGGCAGGTCATGCAAGTCTATGCGCCAGCTCTGGAAGTCCTTGCCCGTCGAGATGCGAGCGACTACGACCTGCGCCGGAAGACATCTCCAGCTCGGTGAATTCATGACCAATCCCGTCCTTGTCGAAGTTTTGCGCGGTGACATCGTCGAAAGCGTTCATCGCGGCGCGGCGGTGATTGTCGATGGCGACGGCAAGCTCGTCCGCGAGATCGGCGATATCGGGATGCCGGTGTTCCCGCGCTCGGCGGTCAAGGCGATCCAGGCGCTGCCGCTGATCGAGACGGGTGCCGCCGACGCATATGGTTTCGGCGACAGGGAACTGGCGCTGGCCTGTGCCTCGCATTCCGGCGAGGCAAGGCATGTCGAACTGGCGGGTGCCATGCTTGCAAGGGCAGGGCTCGACGAAACGGCGCTGGAATGCGGCTCGCATTGGCCTTCGAACCACGATGCCACGGTTGCGCTGGCGCGCGCTGGCGGAAGTCCCAATCAGTTGCACAACAACTGTTCGGGCAAGCACGCCGGTTTCCTGTGCGTTTGCTGCCACCAGAAGATCGGCCACCGCGGCTACGTGCAATTTGCGCACCCGTTTCAACAGCTTGTCGCCGAAACCATGGAACAGGTGACGGGCGTGAGGCATGGGCTTGAAAATTCCGCCACCGACGGCTGCTCGATCCCGACCTATGCGGCGCCGCTGAAAAGCCTCGCTTTGGGTTTTGCCAGGATGGTCAGTGGCAACGGGCTGGCTCCGGAGCGCGCCAAAGCGGCCAAACGCCTGATGTCAGCCTGCATGGCGGAGCCGTTTTATGTCGCCGGCGCCGCCAGGGTCTGCACCCAATTGATGGAAGCCGCGCCCGGCCGGATTTTCGCCAAGGTCGGGGCGGAAGGCGTCTACTGCGCGGCAATTCCCGAACTCGGTTTCGGTATCGCGTTGAAATGCGAAGACGGTGCGGCACGCGCCGCGGAAGTCGCTGTTTCGTCGATTCTGGCGGGATTTTTCGCCAATGACGAGGCGGTTTTTGCAAAACTGACTGCACTTTGCCGGCCTTCGGTCGAGAACCGCAAGGGCGAACCGGTCGGCGTGATGCGGCCGGCGAGCGCGCTTGCGTAGAGCCTGTCCGCAGCCGGAAGTTCGACATTCAGCTTGAGCGATTGCGTTCGACCATCAGGTTGGCGAAGCCGCTTTTCTCCATTAAGGCGAGGTCTCCGGTCACCGGCTTTGCCCAGCGGTGGCCGATGATGGCGCCATTCTCGGCGCCGTCGATGATGTTGTCAGAGATGACCGCCGAGCCGGTGCCTTCAACGACCGAAACGCCGATGCCGGTGCCGGCCTTGCGGATGACATTGCCGGTGGCGACCACGTTGCGCATGAATGCGCCCCAGCCGATGTTCATGCCGTAGCGCGGCGCGTTCTCCACGACATTGCCGGTGACGGCGCAATCGGCCTCGACCGAGATGCCGACGCCGAAACCGGGCGGATCGGGCTGGTATGGACCCTGGGTCGACATGTTGCGCACGATGTTGGCGGAACAGACGCCCATGCGGCCGCCGCTGTCGAAATTGACGATCGAGATGCCGTTGGCCGCACCGTCGACGATGTTGGCGTTGATGACGGCCCCCTCGAAGGCGAATTCGGCATAGATGGCGGTTTCGCCGGAACGCAAGCAGGAATTGCCTGACATCTGGATGTTGCTGGAACTGTTGGCGCGGATAGCAGAGAAGGCGCAATCGCTGACGGAGTTGTTGGCGATCGATACACCATTCGCGCGGAACGCGTTGATGCCGTTGCCGTTCTGCCCCGTGCCGCCGCCTCGTGCGAGGATACGCTCGATGCGGTTGCCGAAGATCATGGTGCCGTCGTCGGCGATTTGCCAGCGATGCACCAGAATGCCGCCATTGCCGCAATCGGAGACGGTATTCGCCTGGATCTGCAGTTTGCCGGCCTCGACGGAATAGATGCCGGCGTCCGCCGCGCCGGTGATTTCCGAGCGCTCGATACGGCCGGACACGCGCTCCAGCGCCAGCCCGTTCTTGCCGCTGCCGAGGATGCTGCAATTGTCGACGACCAGATGCTGGACCCGGCGCAGATCGAGAAGGCCTTGTGCATGGTCTCCGAGCCAGCGGTTGGCGCCGTCCATCACCAAACCGGAGAGTTCGATGTGGACCGCATCCTCGACCGCGAAGAGGTGGCCGTCGCCGCCATAGACGATGCGGGTAGCTCCGGGAACGCCGGTGAGGCGCAGGTTGCGCGGCAGCGTCAGGTTGGAAACGACATAGGTGCCCGGCGGCAGGAACACCGGCATGTCCTGGCTGCCCGCCTTTTCCAGCATGCGCGCGAAAATCCTGCTCTGGTCGTCGAGTGCGCCTGGGCGGGCGCCGAGGTCGGTGGCGTTGATGGAACCGCGCATCGAAGCAGCTTGGATTCCCGGCAGAATCGCCGCGTAGGCGGCGCCGGGCACGGCAAGTCCGGCCACGGCAAAGCCGGCGGTCTGTTTGAGGAAATGGCGTCTGTTCAACATTGGCACAGTTCATTCTGCTTTGCGTTTTGTACTGCAGGATTTGTGCCAGCGGAGGGGATGCTTTTGAGGTAGGCCAAGAGCCTTGTGAAACCGCACGGGGAGGCCTACGTTTCCTTGATGAGCAGAGCTTTCACCCGCGAAGACGAGAGTGACAACGCCATTGCCGATATCGGCGAGCGACCGGTCAGCCAGCATCGGAATCTGGTCACCGAAAAAGGGCTTGCCGCGATCGAGGCTGAAATTGCAGCGCTGCGCGCAGACCTGGCCAGGGCCGAGGCGGAGAGCAATCGGGAGAAGATCGCGCTGGTTTCGCGCGACCTGCGCTATTGGAACGCCAGGCGCGAGAATGCCGAACTCTCGGTACCCGATCCCGACAGCACTGTGGTGCGGTTCGGCATGAGCGTCACGATCGAGGACGATGACGGCCACAAGAACAGATGGCAAATCGTTGGCGAGGACGAGGCCGATGCCGCCCATGGCAAGATCTCGCATTCCTCGCCGATGGCGATCGCGCTGTTTGGCAAATCTGTCGGCGACCTTGCGACGGTCAACGGCAAGGAATGGGAAATTCTGGAGATGAAGGCGAACGGCACCGTTTAGGCGCCGACCGGCTCGGTGTGGTCGCGGAAGAAAGCGGCAGCGCCGGTTTCATCAATTTCGCCAGCGGCTACCCCCATCGTAAATGTGTAAAGTGTACCATCATCTGCTGTGAGCTGATGCCCGTTGATAATAAGGAATGCGCCGGCGGCGACGATGGCGGTTCGCTTGTTGCCGTCGACGAAAGCATGGTTTCGGGCAAGGCCAAACACGTAGGCTGCAGCGAGTTCATGGATGTCGGGTTCGCCATAAGCAGTTTTGTTTTCGGCGCGGGAAAGCGCGGATTCGAGGGCATTTTCATCCCTCAAACCGTGCGCTCCGCCGTGCCGGCGCAACTGCTCAGCATGCATGGCTTCGACGACGCGACGCGTCAGAAACTCCCAGCTCATTCCGCGAGCTTCTGAAGAGCGACCTTGTACTTGTCCATGACTTCCAGCGCAGCCTTCATCTGCCGCTCGAACACCTCGTCGGAAGGCTTCAGCGTGAATCCTTCCTTGGTGTCTATGAGTTCGAGCTTGTCGCCTGCCTGAAGGTTATGCCGATCGAGAACCTCCTTGGGCAGGATTACGCCTTCGGAATTGCCGATCTTGCGCAAGGTGACGTTCATGACCTTTCTCCATGTTATAACGAGAGATATAACATGGAGACCCAGGTTGCGCAACTAATGTTGTTCCGGAAGTTATAACGTAGGTGGTGTTTGCCTGTACCCGTCAGCAATCTCCGTCGAACTCCGCCACAGCCAGATCACCAGTGAACCTGCCCGCCCGCGAATCTGTGTTTCCATCGGCCCGGTAAGCGAACCCGACGTGAAGAAAGCGCAGTCGCGGCCGGCCATGTCCAGCATATCCTGGCTGACTGCCACCTCGGCGTCATGTGCGGCAGCCACCTCCATCAGGCGGCTGGCGACGTTGACGGTGTCGCCCGTGGCGGCGATATGCTGATGGCTCTGGCCGCCCAGGCGCGATGCAACGATGGCGCCGAAATGCGCGCCGATCTTGAAGCCGATCCGCGACGCGACCGGCGCGGGCAGGGAAGCGAGCCAGGCCCTGGTACCCTCGGAAAGGCCGACGCAGCAGCGCGCAGCGTTGGACGCGTCGTTGGACGAAGGCTCGGGCAGGCCGAACAGGATCATCGCTCCGTCGCCCATGAAGCCGGTTACGATGCCGCCCGCTTCAACCACGGCCCTGTCGATCATCGTGTGAAACGGATACAGCAGTTCGCGCGTCGCATCGGGGCCCAGCGTTTCGCTCAAACCGGTAAATCCGGAGATGTCTATGAACACCACCGCGGCGTCCTCGCGGACAGGCTCGGCGAGGAAGTCGGGATGGCTGGTCAGCCATTTTCCCAGGCCCGCAGCCTGAAACCGTTGCAGCAGCGCGCTCTGGCTGGCGAAATATTGCGCCCGCCGCCTGCCGAGCCAAAGCTGGGCTGCCCCGAACAGGATGACCGGAGGGCCGACCGCCATCATCGGCAATGCCGCGCTGAACCAGGTGCCATTCACAAACGCCGTCACATTGAGCACCAGCCAGGTCAGCACCACGCCAATGATCGCAACAAAGCTGACGATGCTGCGGCGCCATCCCAGCAGGCCAACCAGAAGCATGGGAAGAATGATGGCGACCGCGGCATCGATGAGACGGACATTCCTGTCTCGTATGATTCCATCGCCGGTCACCAGATGGGAGATCGCAGTGGCGATGACTTCCACGCCGGGAAGAACCGGATCGAATGATGTGGGGAAGACGTCGCCGCCCCCGGTCACCGTCGCGCCGACAACCACGATCCGATCCTTGATCGCATCGGGCGGCAGGCGGCCGTCAAGCGCTGCGGCGGCGCCAAGCGTGCGTATCGTGCCGCGAGGGCCGTAAAAGGCAACAGGAAGAAGCTGGCCGATATCGGTTCTTATCGTCCGTCCGCTAATCGACAAGCCATCGGGCTCGATCTCCGGATCCTGCCCGGCGGCGAAAGCTGCGGCACGCAGCGGAAACGAAGCTTCCACGCGGTCGCCGGTCCTGAACAGCATCGGGATGAAACGCGGCGTCCCCGTCTGGTCGGCCGCAACATTGACCACGCCGACCGCCGCTGCATCCGTGAAAGGCTTCAACGGCAGCAGGAAGCGCTCCGCGACGGGCGTGCGGGCGAGGGGGCCGTCGCCAGCAGCCGACAGGAATTGCTGGTCCTCGGCAAACACCGCCGCTGCCGCGATAACGCTTGGGCTCGCGCCGAGCGCCTGCGCCAGCGCCCGGTCGCCGTCTTCCGGGCCGCGATCGACCAGCAAGAGGTCTACCGCGATGACTTTGGGTTTGAGGCGGGCGATGCCGTCGATGATGCGCGCCAGCGTGGCGCGAGAAAGCGGATACCCGCCCTCCCGGCTGACGACATCGTCGTCTATGGCCACGATGGTGACGGCATCGGGGGCGGGCCTCGGGCCCCGCATCAGCATGCGGATATCGGTCATTGTGGCTTCGACACGCTCGAGAAACCACATGTCGCCGCGAAAGTGACCATATCCCAGCGCTGCGCCCCAAAGGCCCGCCAGGGCAAGCGCGATGAGGGTCTGAAACGTGCGCCCTTTAGAGCGCCGCGCGTCTCTTTGGACGCGCAAAGGACGCTCCAAGACTTTGAATCTATGCATCGTGCTTTCCGAAAATCGATTCCGATTTTCGGGCCGATGCAATAGGGCGCCTCATTGGCCGAAGCGGGCAAGCAATGCCGAAACGCGAGCCCGCGGCCAACGCTTGACGACGAGAGGGTCGGAGCCTGGGGCGACGTCGACACCGTCACCCGGCCCAAGGAGCACGCCGGCCCTGGCCGACGGCCGCTGCACGGCGACCCGTCCCCTGACGACGAACACGGATGTCTTGCCGTCCTGGACGTCGACTGCCCATTTCGTGCCGCGCACCGCGGCGATGGCTTGCGGTGTGATGACCTGGAATCCGGTTTCGGCTTGGCCGGCTGGAGCGTTGAGCAGCAATGCCTTGCGCTGCAACCTGGCTGCATCGGCGTTGCCGTCCCGATTACGGTCAATCAGTGAAAACCGCGCGCCGGCCTCCACGATGATCGTCAGGCCATCGGGGCAACGCAGGAGCATCCGGGATGTTCCGCCAACGCGTTCCAGCACGCAGCCTGCGGCGGCTGATTGCGAATGGGCGACATTCGCGCCTGCCATGAAGACGAGGATCAGGCCGGTAAGGGGCGCGCAAGCGCTGCGGAAAATTCGCGCCGACAAGCTCATAAAGCCCTCCTGGTGCACCCCGCTTCATTTTTACAGGCCCGCTACAGTAAAGCCAATGCAGCATTGATGAGTTTCTTTGCGGAGAGGGCGTGCGGCTTTCGATTGAGGCGCAGATGCGGCGCTTAAGCCTTGCGTTTTGTTGTTCGCCGGGCCAGTTCTTTCAAAAGCAAGCTATAACGCGGTTCGTGTTCAGCGAGCCGGCCTCAGCGCCCGAGCAGCCCGTCCATCAGCCGTTCGGCCGCTTCGGGGATGACCGTTCCGGGCGGGAAGATTTCGGCAGCACCCGCGGCAAGCACGGCCTCGAAATCCTGCGGCGGGATGACGCCGCCAGCCACGATGACGATGTCGTCGCGGCCAAGTTTCTTCAGCGCATCCTTGAGTTCGGGCACCAGTGTCAGGTGGCCCGCGGCAAGCGACGAGGCGCCGACGATGTGGACGTCGTGATCGGCGGCCAACCTGGCAATCTCCTCTGGGGTCTGGAACATCGACCCGACGGTCACGTCGAAACCGAGATCGGCGAAGGCGGTGGCGATGACCTTTTGGCCGCGGTCATGGCCGTCCTGTCCCATCTTGGCGACCAGGATGCGCGGTTTGGAACCGTTTCTGCGCTCGAAGGCGTCGACCTTGTCCTGCACACGGTCGACGACGGGGCTGTCGCCGAGCTCCTTGCGGTAGACACCGGAAATTGTCTGCACGGTGGCGACGTGGCGGCCGAAGGCTTTTTCCAGCGCCAGCGAGATTTCGCCGACGGTGGCGTTGGCGCGGGCGGCGCGGATGGCGAATTCGAGAAGGTTGCCGTCCCCGTGCGCGGCTTTTGTGAGCGCATCCAGCGCGCTTTCGACGGTGGCTACGTCGCGTGTGCCCTTCAGCTGTTGCAGCTTGGAGAGCTGGCGGGCGCGGACTTCGGCATTGTCGACCTTGAGAACGTCGACCTCGATGTCTTTTTCGGGCTTGTAGGCGTTGATGCCGATCATCGGCTGCTCGCCCGAATCGATGCGAGCCTGGGTGCGGGCGGCCGCTTCCTCGATGCGCAGCTTCGGGATGCCTTTTTCGATCGCCGCAGCCATGCCGCCCAGCGCCTCGACCTCCTCGATATGCTGCATGGCGCGCACTGCAAGATCGTGTGTCAGGCGCTCGACGAAGGCCGAACCGCCCCATGGATCGATGACGCGCGTGTTGCCGGACTCTTTTTGCAGGATGAGCTGCGTGTTGCGGGCGATCCGGGCCGAGTGGTCGGTCGGCAGCGCCAGCGCCTCGTCGAAGGCGTTGGTGTGCAGCGACTGGGTGCCACCCTGCGTCGCGGCCATCGCCTCGATCATGGTGCGGATGATGTTGTTGTAGGGGTCCTGCGCGGTCAGCGACCAGCCGGAAGTCTGGGTGTGGGCGCGCAGCGCCAGCGACTTTTCGCTCTTGGGCGCAAAGTTCTTCTGCATCAGCGTGGCCCACAGCAGGCGACCGGCGCGCTGTTTTGCCACTTCCATGAAGAAGTTCATGCCGGCGTTCCAGAAGAAGGAAAGGCGTGGCGCGAACTTGTCGATGTCGAGACCCGCGGCGACGCCGGCGCGGGCGTATTCGATACCGTCGGCGATGGTGTATGCGAGTTCCAGGTCGACTGTCGCCCCGGCTTCCTGGATGTGATAGCCGGAGATCGAGATCGAGTTGAACTTCGGCATATGCTGCGAGGTGTAGGCAAAAATGTCGGAGATGATCCGCATCGAGGGCTTGGGCGGATAGATGTAGGTGTTGCGCACCATGAACTCTTTGAGGATGTCGTTCTGGATTGTGCCGGCGAGATCCTTCGGCGCCACACCTTGTTCCTCGCCTGCCACGACATAAAGCGCCAGGATCGGCAGTACGGCGCCGTTCATTGTCATCGATACGGTCATCTCGCCGAGCGGGATGCCGTCGAACAGCTGCCGCATGTCGAGGATTGAATCGATCGCCACGCCAGCCATGCCGACATCGCCTGCGACACGCGGATGGTCGCTGTCGTAGCCGCGGTGGGTGGCGAGGTCGAAGGCGACGGACAGGCCTTTCTGCCCCGCCGCGAGGTTGCGCCGGTAGAAGGCGTTGGATTCCTCTGCCGTCGAAAAGCCGGCATACTGGCGGATCGTCCACGGCTGCTGGACATACATTGTGGGGTAGGGGCCGCGTATGAACGGCGCCAGCCCCGGCCAGGTGTCGAGGAATGGCAGCCCTTCGAGATCGGCCTCGCCGTAGAGCCGCTTGACTGAAATCCTTTCCGGCGTCTGCCAGCGGTCGGCGCCCGCCTTTGCCGTCCGCGCTTCAGGGTCGGACCAGGCGATCGTCGAAAAGTCGGGGATCATCGACGGCCTTCGATCGACTGGTCGATGCGTATCGCCGGCAGGCGCTCGCAGGACGCAGCACCTTCATCCGGCACGGCCCGGCGTTCGGCAGGCAAGGTGACGACCGGCCGCTCGGCCTTCAGCGGATAGAGCGTCGTGCCGATCAGCGTGCGCTTGCCGCCGCGGTAGGCTTCGGCGCGCGCTTCGCGGGCTGCGGTGATGCGCGCCTGTATCTTGCCGTCGGCGAGGCTTTTCAGCACGCCGCCTTCAGTCTCGATCTTCTGGAATTCCGCCCAGGCGGCTTCGCAAAGGGCGTCCGTCAGCGCCTCGATGCTGCCCGAACCGGCGGCCGGATCGGCGACGAAATCGACGCGGCTTTCGCCTTCCATGACCAGAAGCGTGTTGCGCGCCACGCGGCGGGCAAACGGGTCGGCCAGACCATGGGCGACCGTGTAAGGCAGGATCGCGATCGAATCGGCGCCGGCGGTCGCAGCCGCAAAGCCGGCGATGGCGGTGCGCAGGATGTTGGTCTCGGGATCGTTCACGGTCATCATGCGGTAAGAGGTTTCCGCATGGATGATCGCCGGCGACGGCTGGATCGAGCAGGCTTCCTGCGCCTTGGCCCACAATTTGCGCATGGCGCGAACCTTGGCCATCGACAGAAACTGGTCCTGGTCGACGCTGAGCGCAAAACCGATATGCGGCGCGGCGTATATGAGCGCCTGGCGGGCTTCCTCGAACATCCTCAGATGCGAAACGGAGGACGCGAGCATGATGCCGAGTTCCTGGCCCTCGGTGGCGCCGGCATTGTGGAAGACGCGGCCGTCGGCCTCGAGCAGCACACCGGGAACGCCGAGGGCGAAGAAGTGCGCCAGCGATTGCGGCATAGAAGCGCGCAGCGCCTCGATCGACATGCGCAACCGGCCGGTTCCAGCGAAAACGGCCGCAGGGTCGATGCCGAATGACAGGCTGAGCTTCGACGGGTCGGCGCGCCGCTTGGTCAGGAGTGCAACCAGCCAGTCGACAGTGACACGGCTTTGCGGATGCGCGTCGACGCGCAGATAGGTCTTGTCGAGCGGAATGCCGTCCAACGCCTTGGCCAGCGCCTCGACGGCGACGGGAAGCCCGTAGCCGAAGGCATTGGGTGCGCCTTCGAAAACCAGCGACAGGCCGGTGGCGCCCTGCGCGATGTCATCACGCGCCTGGGCATTGGCACGGACCGGATCGGGATCGTCGATGCGCTGGGTGATCACGCCATGTTCGGCCGGGTTGGCGCGCAGGACGGGACGAGTGGCGGAAGAGCGTTCGTAAAGCGGGTCGATACGCTTGCCGTCATCGGTCTGCGAAGCCAACGTCTGCTCGAAATCGGCGCCTGCCAGCGCCTTTTCGGCAAGCGCCCGCCAGCGGCCCTGGTCGAAGGCGGGGAAGGCTGTGTCCTTGAATACCGCGCCGGCGTCCATCATTCCTCCTCGAAACCAGCAACGTTCGCCCGGGGCACGAACTCATCACGATACCGATTGCCAAAGGTAAGGCCCATCCGCAACCCTTGCGAGCCATTTTTTGGTACAGGCCAAATTGCCGCGATACCGCTTCCGGGTATCAAGGGGTGGAGCCTCAGGCGGAATTGTTGGAGATATGCCAAAACGACCGCCGATTCCCGCCGGGAGGAAGGCTTGCGGTCCAACTCTTGAGGATTTTACAAGAAGTGGCTCCCCGGGCCGGATTCGAACCAGCGACCAACCGGTTAACAGCCGGTTGCTCTACCACTGAGCTACCGGGGAACGTTGGCTGCTCGTGTGAACGTGGCTGCCTATAGCAAACCCCTTTCGGCTTTGCAAAGAAGCAATCGGCAATTTTTTTGAGACGTTTTGGCGCGGCATTGCGCGTTTTGACGCACGAGTGCGAACATATGGCCGCGAAGCGTCACAGAAAGAACGGAAACGGCCCCATATATCGCGCAAATGCCGGAAAGATTGATGACCGATAGAGACGATACCGCCAGCACGCACCACCACCACGCCATCCATATTTTCGGGCGCCGGTTCCAAATGCCGCGTTCGCGGGTGTTGCGCGTGCTGATCGGGGTGCTGCTTATTATCCTGGGCATTCTCGGCTTCCTGCCGGTGCTCGGGTTCTGGATGATTCCGCTCGGCCTGCTGGTTCTCTCCTATGAGTTCCACCTCGTGCGCCGCTTGCGCCGCCGCACCCTGGTATGGTGGGAGAGGCGGCAGCGGGCCAAGGCCGGCAAATAGCCAGTTCAAGCGCGGGCGCGTTCGCTCGCTGCCGCGCCGCAGCGTCAGCGACGAAAGCGCCGCATTGAGCTTGACGCGAATTTGACGGCAACCTATTGAAGCCCGCGTAGAGCGGTGAGGCCTCGTGGCGGAGTGGTTACGCAGAGGACTGCAAATCCTTGCACCCCGGTTCGATTCCGGGCGAGGCCTCCATTCCGATACTACCTCCGGCATTTAGCTCTTGAGCTAGAGCGCTTTTTCTGGGGCACATCAAACAGGGATGCCGCCTTGATCGGTCGCGGCAATCGCGATTCGATACCGACCAGCCGATGCTGGCAACAACCTGTCATGCACGTCGCACTTACCGTCTCTGGCGGCGCATTTTCGAAGCTTTAGTCCTTGCGCCGGGCATCCCGGCGAGCGCTGAATCGAACGTCTTATGTTGGGCGTGGGCCGGGTCGCTTACCAGAAACCGCCGATGTCTTCGGCGTTCCGGCTGTTCGCTCCACAGGCCCTATTTCGCGGATTTTAATCAAAAACTGTTGCCGGCCAGTCACGACCGTCAGCACACTTTTGGTTAACGCAGGCCTTCCGCTAAGTCCTTGATTGACTGTGCAGGTCAATTTTGCCACACCCGCCGCTACGAGCTAGAAAGTGCTTCGACGATGCCTTGCCGGCCTCAGAGCAGCCTCAACGCCGATCGAGGCGTCCGATGGAAGCATTCTAGCGGATTTTGTGAAGCGCTGCTTTGGGCGCAAACGGGCCGACAGAATATATGAGCGCCAACTATTCCGATATGCGCGTCAAGATGGTCGACGGCCAGATACGCACGACCGATGTCACCAATAGCGCCATCCTTCTGGCCATGGGAACGGTGCCGCGCGAGGCTTTTGTCGACGCCAGCCTGCGCGACCTCGCTTACATCGACGTAGATCTCGAGATCGCCCCCGCCGAAGGCGGCAGGCCGGCGCGTTTCCTGATGGAGCCGTCGCCTTTCGCGAAACTCCTGCAGCTTGCCGAAATCCAGCCCGGCGACAGGGTGCTCGATGTCGGCTGCGGCACCGGCTATTCGTCTGCCGTGCTTTCGAGCCTTGGCGGTTCGGTGGTAGCTCTGGAAAGCGATTCCACGCTTGCCGGGCGTGCCGCTCAACTGGTCGCCGATCTCGGTTTCGACAATGTCACGGTCGTTACCGGCTCGCTGGCGCAGGGTGTTGCGGCAAACGGTCCATATGATGTCATTGTTGTCGGCGGCGCGGTGGACGAAATACCGCAGGCGCTGTTCGACCAGTTGAAGGAGCGCGGCCGGCTGGTTGCCGTGGAAGGGCATGGCAATGCCGGTGTGGCGCGTCTTTATCTGAAGGATAACGGGTTGGTGACTGGTCGCCGGGCTTTCAATGCGGCAGTAAAGCCGTTGCCGGGATTCGAAAGAATTAAGGCTTTTGAGTTCTAATTCCCTTGTGTCGGGACAAATGAGCAACCATTTTGGCGCCAGGGTTGGACATCGTTGCTGAACTGCCGGGCCGGTCATCGGGTCGGGTTCAGCGGGGGAATGAGGGGTCGGGACATCTGCCGGGCGGCAGGCTTCGATCGCTCCCCGTGAAACGAATGAGAGGGTAAGTCGTGTCGCAGTTTCGATCCGGTATTTTCGCCGCCTTTCTTGCTTCGGCAACAGCGCTTGCCCCCGCGAGCGCCTTCGCCGAAACGATCAGCGGCGCGCTGGCGAAGGCTTATCAGCTGAATTCGGCGCTGAATTCAGCGCGCGCTGGCGTGCGCGTGGTCGACGAGGACGTGGCGATTGCCAAGTCGGGCTATCGGCCGACCATTAACGGTTCGGGCGCGATCGACTATAACACGACGCGGTCGCGCAACGATCTCGGCAATCGCACCACCGATCTGACCAGCGGTTCGTTCGGCGTCGAAATCCGACAGAGCCTCTTCGACGGCTTTCAGACCAAAAACAACGTCGCGGCGGCCACGGCGCGTGTCCGCGCGCAGCAGGAGAATCTGCGCAACACCGAGCAGAACACCCTGTTCGACGCGGCGCAGGCCTATATGGACGTGATCCGCGACCGGCAGATCGCCGTGCTGCGCGAGCGCAACCTGGAGTTCCTCGAGGAACAGGTGCGTGCGGCGCGCTCGCGATTCGATGTCGGCGAGGGTACGCGTACCGATGTCGCCCAGGCCGAAGCCAATCGCTCGCTGGCGGTTGCTCAACTGAGTTCCGCGCGCGCCACCGCCAGTGCAAGCGCTGCAACATACCGGCAACTGGTTGGCGAAGACCCGAATTCGTTGAGGCCCGCAGCACCGCTGGCCAAGATGCTGCCGAGAAGTCTCGATCGGGCAATCGCGATTGCCAGCGATCAGCATCCGGCGATCGCCGCCAACTTGCATCTTGTCGACGCCGCCGGCTTCACGGTGAAATCGACCGAAGGCCAGTTGCTGCCGCAGCTTTCGGCTTCCGCGGGCGTTTCCGAATCGTTTGAAGAAGGTTCGACGGACCTGGCCGGTCAGAGCAGCAATTCGACGTCTGCCGGCGTCGGCCTGCAACTGACGGTGCCGATCTACCAGGGTGGCCGCACTTCGGCGCAGGTTCGCCAGTCGAAGGAATCGCTCGGCCAGGCACGCATCGAAGTCGATGTCAGCCGCGATACCGTGCGCCAGGCGGTTACGTCGGCCTGGACGAGCTACGAAGCCGCCCGGGAGGGCGTGGTGGCCAACCGTGAAACGGTTGCCGCGGCGCAGCTGGCGTTGAATGGCGTCATTGAAGAACGCAATGTCGGCCAGCGCACCACGCTCGATGTTCTCGACGCGCAGGCCGTTGTTATCAACGCGCAGATCAACGTCGCCAATTCGGAGCACGATGTCGTGGTGGCGAGCTATGCCATCCTGTCGGCGATCGGCCAATTGTCGGTGCGCAAGCTTGCGCTGCAGGTGTCGGAATACAATCCAGAAGAGCACTTCAACGCCGTCAAGGACAAGTGGCACGGCCTGAGGACGCCCGACGGCCGCTAGAGCTGGATTCATTCAGCTCTATCCGTTGTTTAGCTGCATTGTGCGACGCCAGGTGGTTCCGCCTGGCCTCAAAAACCTCTGACGCGGCCGGCGCGCATTTTTCTATTCTGTGCGAAAGCGCCAAAGCCGCGCGAAGGGGGATTCTCTAGCCCCGGTCTGTCGGGTACGCTTGTCCTTGATTCGGAACCTGATTTTTGAGTGGGCGGGTTCCGTTACCGCGCGGTCGACGGAGAACACGCGGGCAAAAACTGGTCACAAGGGCGGCGGATGTGACAATGGCACAAGCAAGCAGCGCACAGCGCGAACCTTCCATGGAAGAAATCCTCGCTTCGATCCGGCGGATCATCGAGGACAGCGACACGACCCGAAAGCAGGGCGAGGAGCAACTGGCCGCGCGCCGGGAGCAGGAGTCGGTTGTCGTCTCCGAGCCGAGACCCGTGACCGGCTCGGTGGTCGAAGTGGATGCCTTTCGCGCCGAATTGCGCGGTGCGTCGGAGCCTGCGGTCGAAGCAACGAGTGCCGCGCCCGGGGATTCACTGGAGAAAAAGCCGGTGACGCTCGCCGAGGTTCAGGCGCAGATCGCGCGCGAAAGCTATTATTCAGCGCCGACACCGGTGGCGCCTGTCGAGGCTGAGGACGATCCGGAGGCACCGCTTGAAGTCGCTGACGATCTGGACGACGACCTCGATATCGCGAACGAGCTCGCCGACCCTATCGAAATGGCGGAAGCGGTCTTGGCTGCCAGGGAGCCTGAGCCTGTCCAGACAGTGGCGGCTGCCGAGACGTCGTCGCCGCAGCAGGCGCCGAAGACGGCTATCATCTCCGAACATGCGGGACGCCAGGTAGCGGCAGCATTCGGCGAGCTTTCGGACGTCTTTGCCACCCGCAAGAAAAGCTTCGACGAACTTGCCGAAGAAATGATGCGGCCGATGCTGCAGGACTGGCTGGACAACAACCTTCCGGTGCTGGTCGAGCGGCTTGTGCGCGAGGAGATCGAACGGGTTGCTCGCGGCGGCGTACGCTGAAGACGCCGCGCAGCTTCACTGTATAGAGACGCCGCCGTAGGGCGGCGTTTTCATTTCAGACCCGGACACCACTTCAGGTCGAGAGGCCCCCTACGCCACCATTGTCGCGCTGCGCTGGCGTGATTATACCAAGGACGGCGCTTTGCCGCGTTCGACCTGACAAACCATTTCGCCGGAGAGTTAGCATGGCAGACGAAAGCAGCATCTTCATCGGAGCGAGCCGCAAGCCCGATGACAGCTATCAGAAGCCGGAAGAGCTGCTCTTGAAGTACGGCAACCGGCACGGCCTCATCACCGGCGCGACCGGCACCGGCAAGACGGTCTCGCTGCAGGTGCTGGCCGAAGGCTTCTCCAATGCCGGCGTGCCGGTGTTCGCTGCTGACATCAAGGGCGATCTTTCGGGTATCGCGGCGATGGGTGAGGCCAAGGATTTCCTTGTCAAGCGCGCCGAACAGGTGAAGCTCGATCCCTACGAATTCCAGGAATTCCCGGTGATCTTCTGGGACCTCTTCGGCGAGAAGGGGCACCCGATCCGCGCCACCGTTTCCGAGATGGGACCGCTGCTCCTCTCGCGTCTCATGAACCTGACCGACGCGCAGGAAGGCGTCATGAACATCGCCTTCAAGATCGCCGACGAGGAAGGGCTGCTGCTGCTCGATATGAAGGACCTGCAGTCGCTGCTGGCCAACATTGCCGATCGCGCGGACGAGATCTCGGCGCGCTACGGCAACGTGACGAAGCCTTCCGTTGGCGCCATCCAGCGCACGCTTCTGGTGCTGGAACAGCAAGGCGGCAATTTCTTCTTTGGCGAGCCGGCGTTGAACATCGCCGACCTGATGCGCACGACCCGCGACGGACGCGGCGCGGTAAGCGTACTGGCGGCTGAGAAATTGATGATGAACCCGCGGCTCTACGCCACGTTCCTGTTGTGGCTGATGTCGGAGCTGTTCGAGCAGCTTCCGGAAATCGGCGATCCCGACAAGCCGAAGCTGGTGTTCTTCTTCGACGAGGCGCATCTGCTCTTCACCGATGCGCCGAAGGCGCTGGTCGACCGGGTGGAGCAGGTGGTTCGACTGATACGGTCGAAGGGCGTCGGCGTCTATTTCATCACCCAGAACCCGCTTGATGTGCCCGAAACCGTGCTTGCCCAGCTCGGCAACCGCGTCCAGCACGCGTTGCGCGCCTATACGCCGCGCGAGCAGAAGGCGGTGAGGACTGCTGCCGATACATTCCGGGCCAATCCCGATTTCAACTGCGCCGAGGCGATCACCAAACTCGGCACCGGCGAAGCACTGATTTCGACACTGGAAGAAAAAGGCGTGCCGTCGGTCGTGCAGCGCACATTGGTCAGGCCGCCGGCATCGCGTCTGGGGCCGGTCACCGATGCCGAGCGCGCGCGCATCATCGCCGAGAGCCCGGTCGCCGGACAGTACGACAAGACAGTCGACCGCGAATCGGCTTTCGAGCTGCTGCAGAAGCGTGCGGCTGACGCCGCCAAAGCGGAGCAGGAAGCCCAGCAGGCGGAGCCGGTAGACAGCGGCCGCTCGCGGTGGACCATTCCAGGGTTTGGCGACGAACCCGCACCACCGCCGCGCACAACCGGCAGGCCTGCGCCGCGGCCGCGCGTTTCGAACCGCCAGACGGTTACCGAGGCGGCGATCAAGTCGGTTGTGCGCTCGGTCGGTTCCTCGGTCGGCCGCGCGCTGGTGCGCGGAATTCTGGGCAGCCTCAAGAAGGGGTTCTGACGGCGCGGTCGCCGATGGACACATTGCTTGAAGTACAATGATTTGGGCCGCGATACGCTGGTATCGCGGCCCAAATCGCATTCAGCAGTTCGACAAGATTGGCGACCCGGAGATTAGTTGGTCGCGTTGAGCGTCATCGAAGTTCCCGTGGCGGCGACATTGAGGCCGAGCTGGCCCGTCACGCTCACCGTCTGGAGCTGTATCGATCCCGACGTTCCGCCGACCAGAATGTTGGCTCCGACGCCGGCGCCCAGTGTCGCCTCGGCGGTCGCGCCCTCATAGAGCCCGCCGAGCGAACCCCGATGATAGCCGGCCGTCGGCGCGAACACCGCCCAGACGAGCCGCCCACGCGTCGTGTAGCCGAGATCGATGCCAAGCTTGCGGATTGTCCCGGTGTAGCTCTCCGAACGCCCGCTGCCGCCGCTCGACTGGAAGACGCAGTCGATCTGTTTTGCCGAGCCGACCACATAGCCGAGGCCGCTGCCAACCGCGCAATCGAGATAACCGATCTTTACGCCGCCGCTCGCGTCCGGCTCCCTTTCCGCGGGAAAGTCGGCCCCGTAGGCGACTGAGATAACCGCGAACGCCAATTGCGCCGCAAGAACAGTGGCGAGAGCCGTCTTCATCGCTTTTCCTTCCGTGTATGTCCGATGCGTCCGCATGCTGGGCGCATGGGTTCGACAAGCCCAACGACTATGGCGGAACGATGATCGCGCTGCGGGGTCAAAAAAATGTGAAAAATCAACGGCTCCAACAGTTGTGAATAGAAATCGCATCAACTGTTGGAACCGGATTTGTCTGCCTCAGTAGACGAGGATCGGGGTCTTGTTGGGCACCCGGTTGTAAAGGTCCATCACGTCCTGGTTTATCATCCGCACGCAGCCGGAAGACACCGATTTGCCGATGGTCCACCATTCTGGCGAGCCGTGGATGCGGTAGAGCGTATCTTCGCCGTCCTGGAAAATGTAAAGCGCGCGAGAACCGAGCGGGTTTTTGAGGCCGGGCTGCATGCCGCCATTGGCGACGCTGTACTTTTCGAGTTCCGGCTGCCGGGCGATCATCTCGTCAGGCACCTTCCAGGTCGGCCATTTCTTCTTCCACTGCACGACCGCGCGCCCCTGCCATGCGAAGCCGGCGCGCCCAAGGCCGACGCCGTAGCGGATCGCCTCGCCGCCGGGGCGGATGAGATAGAGGTAATGGGCCTGTGTGTCGACGACGATCGTGCCGGGCATCTCGCCAGTCGGATCCTGCACGATCTGGCGCAGGAAGCGCTTTTCGACTTTGTTGACCGGGATCGCCGGCAATTCGTAGCCCTCGTCGACGACGGAAGCGTACATCTGCTCATAGCCGCCGAGCGGCGGTTCCTGCGGAATGGGCTGGCGGATCGGTTCGGGAGCCGGCTCACGTATGGTGGTACAGGCTGAGAGGGCTGCCGAGGCGGCGACCGCACCCGACACGGTTAGAAACTGGCGTCGGCTGAAACCGACGGATGGTTTTGATATTCCGGACATTTTACCCCTGCTCGGCGGACTGCAAAAAGAAACTTGCTGAACGCGCCGACCATTCGGAGCGCCCTCCCTCCCGTTGAACGTGGGGCGAGATAGGGCGTCCGAATCTGGCTTGAAATTGAACAAATAGTGGCGAAGGCGTGTTCGAATGGGCTTGTGACATTTGCGCAACGCCACGTTGTGCGGCGCTTCACCCGGCGATTAGCAGCCCTTCCAATGAAGGAAGAATTAAGCCCGGCGGCATGTCGCGGTACTCGTCGGGCTGCCCGGTTCTGTTGATCCAAACCGTGCGAAAGCCGAACTTCGTGGCTCCCGCAATGTCCCAGCGATTGGAGGACTGGAAGGAAACTGCAGCGGGATAGAGCCTCCAGCCGGTGGTCACCAGGTCGTAGACGGAGGGGTCGGTCTTGAAGCGTTTGATGCTGTCGACCGAAAAAACCTCGTCGATCACATTATCGAGAGCCGCGGAGTGAACGGCAGCCTCCAGCATTGCCGGGGAACCGTTGGAGAGAATAGCCAGGCGTGCGCCGTCCGCCTTCAGCGCTTTAAGGACCGCCGGCACTTCGGGGTAACAGTCGAGATGCCAGTAGGAATCGAGCAGCCGGTCGCGCAGCGCCGGATCGGCCGAGGGCACCTTGTGGAAAGCAAAGTCCAGCGCCTGTTCGGTCAGCTCCCAGAAATCGGCATAAGCTCCCATCAGCGTGCGCACCCAGGAATATTCGAGCTGCTTGGCCCGCCAGATTTCCGAAAGGGCCTGGCTGTCGGGGCCAATATCTTCCGCATGGCGCCTGACGGCCGCGTGGACGTCGAACAGCGTGCCGTAGGCGTCGAAGACGTAGGCTGAATGACGCATCTGTTTCCTCGGTTCCTCAGCCAGTTCACCGCAACCGCTGGATGCGGTCAAGGGAGCGCCGCTGGACCAAGTTTATGCTACCGAATGCTGGTTGACCTTGGCCGTCAAAGCCTTTTCGATGGTCCGAACGAACAAATCTCGAATGGAACAATCGATGACCCTTGCTACACCAGCGCAATCGGCGACCTGGACCTTTGTCGACGGCGACTGGCACGAAGGAAACGTGGCGCTGATAGGTCCCCGCTCGCACGCCATGTGGCTGGGTTCGAGCGTTTTCGACGGCGCACGCTGGTTCGAAGGCGTGGCTCCCGATCTCGACCGCCATTCGGCGCGGGTCAACGCTTCCGCAATCGCCCTTGGCCTCGCGCCGACCAAGACCGCGGAGGAGATCGTCGGTCTGACCCTCGACGGGCTGAAGAAGTTCGATGGCAAAACTGCCGTCTACATCAGGCCGATGTATTGGGCCGAGCATGGTGGCTACATGGGCGTTCCCGCCGATCCGGCCTCGACGCGCTTCTGCCTCTGCCTGTACGAATCGCCGATGATTTCGCCGGCTGGATTCTCGATCGGCGTATCGCCGTTCCGCCGCCCGTCGATCGAGACCGCGCCGACCAACGCCAAGGCCGGCTGCCTTTATCCCAACAACGGGCGCGCCATCCTGGAGGCCAAGAAGCGCGGCTTCGAAAACGCACTGGTGCTCGACATGCTTGGGAACGTCGCCGAAACCGGCACGTCCAACATTTTCCTGGTCAAGGACGGGCATGTTGCGACGCCGGCGGCCAATGGTTCGTTCCTGTCCGGCATCACCCGCTCGCGGACAATCTCGTTGCTCGGCGACTATGGATTCAGGACGACGGAACGAACACTGACCGTGCAGGATTTCATGGAAGCCGACGAGATATTCTCGACAGGCAACCATTCCAAGGTGGTTCCCATCACCCGCATCGAGGGCCGCGACCTGCAGCCAGGGCCGGTCGCCAAGCGTGCCCGCGAGCTTTATTGGGACTGGGCGCATTCGACTTCTGCGGGATGATTCGTTAGAGCGCCACGCGTCCTTGGACGCGCGCAAAGGACGCTCTAAGAGATTGAATCTATGCATCGTTGCTTTCCGAAAATCGATTCCGATTTTCGGGCCGATGCAGTAGATAGAGCCTGGGAGCTTTACGCTCGGGTTGCCGTTTCGTTGCCCGGGTCTATGTCTTCCGGCATGGACTGCCGGAATTTGCCAAAATGAGGAGTACGATCATGGCTTTTGAACTGCCGGAACTGCCTTACGATTATGAGGCCCTGCAGCCCTTCATGTCGAAGGAAACCCTCGAATATCACCACGACAAGCACCACAAGGCGTATGTCGACAACGGCAACAAGCTTGCCGCCGAGGCCGGTATGGACAAGCTGTCGCTCGAGGAGATCGTGAAGCAGTCCTTTGGCAAGAACGCCGGGCTCTTCAACAACGCCGGCCAGCACTACAACCACATCCATTTCTGGAAGTGGATGAAGAAGGGCGGCGGCGGCACCAAGCTTCCGGGCGCTCTGCAGAAGGCTGTCGACAGCGACCTCGGCGGCTATGACAAGTTCAAGGCCGATTTCATTGCTGCCGGCACCACGCAGTTCGGTTCCGGCTGGGCCTGGCTTTCGGTAAAGAACGGCAAGCTGGAGATTTCCAAAACCCCGAACGGCGAGAACCCGCTGGTTCACGGCGCTTCGCCGATCCTCGGCGTCGACGTGTGGGAGCACTCCTATTACATCGACTACCGCAACGCGCGGCCGAAATATCTGGAAGCCTTCGTCGACAGCCTGATCAACTGGGACCATGTGCTGGAAATGTACGAAAAGGCTAAGTAATCGCCGACTTCCCCACGAAAATGGAAGGGCTCCGCGGCGACGCGGAGCCCTTTTCTTATGCCGACATGAGTCGGCACTGGTAGTAGGATCGCCGGCGTTTGTGTGGCTTTTCCGCAACGCGGGACGAAATATCTTCCCTGCTGTCAAAGCCGTCATCATCAGCGCCCGGATGCGGTTAGCGCAACAGAATCAAACACTAAACATGATTAAAATAGTAAAGTTTTAGAGCGAACCGTCTGGTTTTTTGGAATCTCTCTAAATCATTGCGGTTGCAGGCTTTTTTCTCGTGCACTAGGGAGCGGTTCATCTCGAGGGTGTCGGGGTAACCGACATTCCGCTTCAATTTCCGGGTGTGCGACGCGTGACGACAAACGACCAAACGAACCTGCTTTCCGCTTTCGCCATGCTGCGGCCGCGCGCCGAGGCGATGGCGCGCCGGCGTGTCGGTTGCGCCTTTACCGCCGAAGACATCATGCAGGATACGTGGATCAAGCTGGCCAATGTCAGGCGGGACGATACGATCAGCAATCCCGCCGGCTTCGCCATCAAGACTGCGATGAACGCGGTCGTCGGTCATTTTCGCAAGCAGAGGCGCCGCACCGAGATCGACGCGGAGGTCAACGATCTGTTGTGGCAATCGGTCGACGAATTGTCGCCGGAGCGCATCGCCTTGGGACGCGATGTCTTGCGGGTGGTCGACGCGGCGCTGAAGAAGATGCCCGAAAGGAGCCGGCGAATCTTCCTGATGAACCGCCTCGGGGGCGTTTCCCATCGCGAGATCGCACGCCGGCTCGGTATCAGTGAGGAGGCCGTCTACTACCACATCCGTCGTGTGGTTGAACGGCTGGGCGAATTGCGGGACCAACTCGAAAAGTAGATTTTTTGCCTTTGAGCTTAGGCGTAGGACCGGCTTGCGTGTCTATGATATGCAAACCTGTTGAAGCGCCCGCGGGCGCCAGCTACGTGACGGCGAATGAGCGAAGCGCGAAAACGAAGCGACACAGATCACGCGATCGCGATGGATGCGCGCGATTGGATCGTCCGGCTGAATTCCGGCAGCGTCAGCAGCGAAGAACTCGACCGGTTTAACGCGTGGCAGGCACAATCGCCGGCTCACGAGCGTGCATTCGCGCAAGAACGCCAGTTCTGGCGACTGCTTGGCGGGCTTGAAGGCAGCGAAGCGGCGGCGCCTTTGCCCGCTTCGACTGTTTCGCGGCGGCGAGGCCCGGTCAGCCGCCGTACATTTCTGGCTGGCGGGGCGCTGGTTGCGGGCGTAGCTATCGCAGCACCGGCACTCGTGACCTGGCTGCGCGCTGATTTCGTCACCGGTTCGGGTGAACAGGCAAATGTGGACCTGCCGGATGGTTCGGCCGCACTGCTCAACACCGACAGCGCCATCGCCGTCGACTTCAGCGCGGGATCGCGTCGGGTCGACCTGCTTGGCGGAGAAGTGCAATTCTCGGTGAGGCCCGATGCGGCCTCGCCCTTCAGGGTTCTTTCGCTCGGCGGGACGAGCGAAACCGCGGGCGCTGTCTTTGCAGTGCGATCCATCGATGGCGAGGTGACCGTCACATGTGCACAGGGCGTCGCTTCGGTGACCGGTGGCGATGCGGATGCGGCTTCGCCGGTTCAGGTGTCTGCCGGGCGGCAGACGCGATATGCCAAAGGCCGGGCGCCGCGGCCGGCTGCGGCGATTGACCTGGATGTCGAACTTGCCTGGCAGAATGGTCGGTTGGTGTTCGAAGGCAAACCCTTCGGAGCCGCCATCCGGGAACTCGGCCGCTACATTTCCGAACGCGTCGTCATTGCCAATCATTCCAGGGACGATGTGCCGGTCAGCGCGGTCTTTTCGATGAGCGGAGTGTATGAGGCCATCGAAGCGCTCGCCCACACCCAAGGGCTTGCCGTGCGCCGGGTTCCTGGCGTGGCGATCCTGATTTCCTGACTGGAACCACGTTTCGGGCTTTTCGAGAAATTCTCCAAAAAAGATGAACGGGCGTCTTTAGGCGCTGGCCCGGCTGGCGCGTCAAGGCTGTGTGAGGTTGGCCGTTCGCGGCCGGCAGGTGGGGCATTGTGCATGGGGATTTGCTGATGATCGGAATGGTTTTGCGCGGCGCTGCGGGCAGGGGCCTGGTTTCAAGGCTGCTGCTGGGAACCGCACTCGCCGTAGGCGTGGTGCCGATATCGGGCATGTTCGGCGGGGCGTTTGCGCAATCCGCCGACACCCACAACATCAACCTGCCGGTCCAGCCGCTTGGCCGCTCGCTGCGGCAACTCGCTGACCAGACTGGTGTACAGATTGCATATGGCAGCGCGGTCTTGGGCGACAGGAACGCGCCGATCGTTGCCGGCACGATGTCGACGGAGCAGGCGCTGACGCGGCTGCTAGCCGGGAAGGGTCTGAGCTATCGCTTCACTGGAGCCAATACGGTGACGATCCTATCGGCCCCCTCTGGCGCAGGCGGTGCCGCTGCCGGCGGTGCCGCTGTCGCGGAGCCCGGCGCGACCGTACTGGACACGATCAACGTCACCACGCAGGGCGGTGGCAGCGTGAACCACATCGAGATATCGGCCGAAGAACTGGAACAAAAGCGGCCGACCGATCTGCAGGAACTGTTCGCGGATGAGCCGAAGGTTTCGGTCGGGGGCTCCTTTGTCGCCACGCAGAAAGTCTATGTGCAGGGCATCGAGGAAACCAACCTGGCGGTCACCGTCGACGGCAGCCGCCAGAACAACAAGGTCTTCCATCACAACAGCACCAATCTGATCGATCCGACCTTGCTGAAGGCGGTCGGCGTCGATGCGGGCGTCGCGCCGGCGGATGCCGGACCGGGAGCCTTGGCGGGATCGATCGCCTACGAGACCAAAGACGCGCGTGATCTTCTTGATCCGGGCGCTCGTTTCGGCGGTTTCGCGACGAGCAGCTACGATACCAACAGCCACACCTTCGCGACCGGCCTTTCCACTTACGGCGCGACCGACGGGTTCGACTATCTCGGCTATCTGAATTTCGCGCGCGGCGACAATTATAAGGCGGGCAACGGGCAGGTTGTTGACGGCACCAGCGCCGACCTGCTGAGCGGCCTGCTCAAATTCGCATACGAAGGCCAGAACGGCTACCGCTTCGAAGTCAGCCACGAACAGGTGCGCGACGATGCGCCGAGGCCCTTCCGCGCCAATATAGGAATGATCACGGGCCGGCCGGCCTGGGAGCCACGTGTGCGCGACTACAAGCTCGACCGCCGCAATACGGTCTTCACCTTCACGGACACCACGCCCGAAGGCTGGTGGGATCCGACGATCCTTTTCGCTTACAGCCGGGCCGATGTGGAAACGCTGGTGACGACGCGCGTCGAACAGTTCCCGGCAACCGGCACCACCGAGAGCTTCAACGGCAAGGCTGAAAACCGGTTCGCGCTCGACATGGGCAGCGTTACCGCCGGTTTCGACTTCTACAATGACAAGGCCCTGCTCGACGCGAACTATGACGCCTCGGCGGAAAAGGCCAGCAATGCCGGCTTCTACGCGCAGGCCAGGATCGAGCCTTTCGACCGCACGCGCCTGTCCTTCGGCGGTCGCGGCGACCATCAGTGGTTCACCGGAACCAGGGGCGAGGAGTGGGAGAACTCCGGACTGAGCGGCAACATTTCGGGCGAGTACGATCTCATGCCCGAATTCCTCACCGCAAAGGCTGGCTATTCCCACGTATGGGCAGGCGTTCCGCTCGCCGAGAACTTCATCATGAATCCGCTGTGGAACTATCGTGCGGGTCCCGAACCGGTTACGGCTGACAACTATACCGCGGGCCTTGTCGCCACCTATGAAGCGTTCACGCTTGAGGGCAACATTTTCCGAACCGACATCTACGATGCAAGGTCGGCGCGCTATGCGGTCAACCGGGCAATCGAGGCTCACGACATCCGTTCAGAAGGCTTCGACATCAGCGGCCGCTATAGTTGGGGCGCTGGCTATGTCAGCATCAAATACGCCGATATCGACGTCAACATCGATGGTCTGCCGGCCGACACCGATATAGGCACCTACCTCGCGACGCCAGTTGGCCAGATCTTCACCGTGGCCGCTGTCCACAATTTCGCCGAATGGGGGCTGACAGTCGGCGGCGATGTCGAGATCGCGCTCGATTATGACGACGTTGCGCCGGGCAACAAGCCGCTGGAGGGCTATCAGGTCGTCAATGCGTTCGTCGAATACGAGCCGCCGTCGCATCCGAATTTCACGCTGCGCGGCGAGGTCAGGAACATATTCGACGAAACCTATGCGAACCGCGCCACCTACGGCCAGGAGTTCGGCACCGTCCAGCCCTTGCTGGAGCCGGGACGGACATTCCGCATCAGCGCGACAGCGAAATTCTGAGAACCGCGCCCGGCAAAACCGGCAAGGAGATAGGGATGATGGAAGCAACAGGGCATTTTGCGACCGAGCACGGACAGAAATATCTCGCCCAGCTCTGCAAGCATTTTTCGCACAAGATCGAAGTGGAGTACTCCGAACGGCACGGCGAATGCCGTTTCGAGATCGGTACCGCTGTGCTCGATGCTGAACCTGGTGCCCTCGCCATAAAAGTGGCCGCAGAGGATGCGGAACGGCTTCACCAGGTAAAAGCCGTCGTCGAGGACCATCTGGTGAGGTTCGCCTTCCGCGAGCCCGGGCGCAGCGTGAACTGGAGCGCCTGAGGAAGTACCGGCAAACAATTCTGAAAGCAGGAAGGGGCAGGCATGAGGCATTTTCGGCTGTGGGCCGGTTTGATGGGCGTTCTTGCGGTTGTCGGCACGGCCGCCGCAGCCGAAATCACCACGGCGACCGGACCTGTGACGATCGACAAAGTGCCGGCCAAGGTCGCGGTTTTCGATATCGCGGCGATCGACACGCTCGACCGGCTCGGCGTCAAGCCTGACGGCATTCCACAAAAGCTGTATCTCGGCGAGCTTGCCGACGTGGCGCAAGGCGCGGCTGTTGTCGGCGACATCTTCGAACCGGATCTCGAAGCGCTGAACGCGCTGGCGCCCGATCTCATCATTGTTGGCGGGCGTTCGTCGACCAAGGCCGAGGCGACATCACGCGTGGCGCCGACCATCGACATGACCATGGACGGCGACGATCTCTTGGCGCAGGCCAAACAGCGACTCGCCGCTTATGGCCAGATATTCGGCAAGACCGAACAGGCGACGGCAATCGAGAAGGAACTGGACGCCTCGGTCGCCGCCGCACGGCAAGCCGTGAAGGGCAAAGGCAAGGCGCTCATCGTGATGACCAATGGCCCGAAGATCTCGGCCTATGGACCGGGCTCCCGCTTCGGCTGGATTCACAAGGCGCTCGAACTGGAAGCCGCAGTAGGAGAAGTCGATACGGCAACGCATGGCGAGGCGATTTCGTTCGAATTCATCAGTAAGGCCAATCCCGATTGGCTCATCGTGCTCGATCGTGCTGCGGCGATCGGTTCGGGCGAGCAGGGCGCCAAGGCGACGCTCGACAACGAGCTGGTGGCGCAGACGACGGCCGCCAAAAAGGGCCAGGTGATCTATCTGCCGTCCGCTGATTTCTATATCGCCGCCGGCGGCGTGCAGGCGACGCAACGGGTGCTCGCGATCATCGAAAGTGCGTTCGAAAAGGCGCAATGACGGCGGATTTGAAGCCCAGCGTGAATGCCTGGCTGGCTGCGGGAGTGGGCCTTGCCGCACTGTCTGCGATCAGCCTGTGCATTGGCGTGGGCGACATGCCGCCGACCGGCCTGTGGAGCGATCCGCAAGCGCTGCAATTGCTGCTGGTGAGCAGGCTGCCGCGCACGCTGGCCGCGTTGCTCGCCGGCGCTGGACTGGCGATTGCCGGCCTGGTGATGCAGATATTGGCGCGCAATCGCTTCGTCGAGCCGACGACTGCCGGAACCGGGCAGAGCGCTGCGTTTGGCATCCTCATCGCGACGCTGCTGTTTCCTTCCGCCTCGCTGGCGTGGAAGACAGTGTTGGCCAGTGTGGCAGCGCTTGCCGGCACCTCGCTTTTCCTTGCCGTCGCGCACCGGTTGCCCCCGACGCAGCCATTTCTCGTCGCACTCTTCGGCCTGGTTTACGGCGGGGTCGTTGGCGCTGCCGTCACCTTCGTCGCCTGGCAGGCCGACCTGCTGCAGTTTCTCGAAATATGGACCACCGGAGAATTTTCCGGCGTGTTGCGCGGACGTTATGAGATCCTGTGGGTCACGGCGGCGGCCGTCGCGCTCGCCTGGTGGATCGCCGATCGCCTGACCATAGCCTCGCTTGGCCGTGACGCCAGCGTCGGGTTGGGCCTGAACTACCGGCGGGTCGTGCAGCTCGGGCTGGTCATCGTTTCGATCATCTCTGCCCTGAGCGTCGTGGTCGTCGGCATGATCCCGTTCGTCGGGCTGGTGGTGCCCAATCTCGTCTCGCGTTCGCTTGGCGACAATCTGAGCGCGGCGTTGCCACGGGTCGCAGCAACCGGCGCAGCGCTCGTGCTTTCCTGCGACATCGTCGGACGGCTGATCCGTTATCCCTACGAGATACCGGTCGGCACCGTGTTGGGCGTAGTGGGGGCGGGGCTCTTCCTGTGGATACTGTTCGGGCGGGCGCAGCGTGTCTGAACGGCGTCTCTGGTTTCTGGTTGTTATGGCTGCCTTGCTGTCAGCGGCTTTCATGTTTGTCGGCCTGCGCGGCAATCTCGCCTTCGCACTCGAATTGCGCGCTGTCCGGCTGCTGGCGCTGGTGCAGGTCGGCGTGGCGATCGCGGTTTCGACCGTTGTTTTCCAGACCGTGACGGCGAACTGGATCCTGACGCCGTCGATCATGGGCCTCGATGCGCTCTACCTGTTCTGCCAAACGGCACTTGTCTTCGTCTTCGGAGGTTTGGGATTCGCCAGCCTCGACCCGCGCCTGAAATTTTTTGGCGAGGTGGCGCTGATGACGACGCTCACGCTCGCGCTGCTCCTGCCGATGCTGCGGCGGCGTTTTGACATCGGCCTGCTCCTGTTGACCGGCGTCGTGCTGGGGGTGCTGTTTCGTAGCCTTTCCACATTGCTTGCGCGTCTGATCGACCCGAATGAATTCGCGGTCGTCCAGGCCGCGAGTTTTGCCGATTTCAACGCCGTCCGCTCGGACCTGTTGGCGGTCGGGCTGGTGTTGACGTCCATCGGGGCGGTGATTGCCTGGCGCACGCGCCATACGCTCGACATCCTGGCGCTGGGCGCCGACAGCGCCGTTGGGTTGGGGGTGAACCGAAGCCGCACTGTCGCTGCCCTGCTGCTGCTTGTGGCCGCACTTGTCGCCGTGTCGACGGCGCTGGTTGGCCCCGTGACCTTCCTTGGGCTGCTCGTTGTCGCGCTCGCCGAGCGTATCGTGAACAGCCGTCGCCATCCCCTCCTGCTGCCGGCGGCCGCGCTGACGGCGATCATCGTTCTGGTCGGCGGACAGATGCTCTTGCAGCATGGTTTGGGCGGCGTATCGACGCTCGGCGTCGTCATCGAATTTGTCGGAGGGGCTGTGTTCCTGGTCATGCTGCTGGCGGCGGGCAAACGATGATTGAAATCGAGCAGGTTTCGCTTCGGTACCGCGACGCCAAGATTCTCCAGGATGTAAATCTGACCTTGCCGAAAGGTGGCCTCACCGCTCTCATCGGCCCCAACGGCGCTGGCAAATCCAGCCTGTTGTCGCTCATTGCAAGGCTGCAGCCGCTGCAGTCCGGGCGCATCCGCGTCGACGGGCTGCCGGTTGACACCACGCCCAGCCGCCAACTGGCCAGAACCCTTGCCATCCTGCGACAAGATGCGGGTGTGGCAAGCCGGCTGCGCGTGCGCGAACTCGTCGGTTTTGGCCGGTTTCCGCACAATGGCGGGCGCATTGACGACGCGGACCGGGCACTGATCGACAAGGCGTTACGGCAATTCGAGCTGGAGGAGTTTGCCGACCGGTTTCTCGACACGCTGTCGGGCGGCCAGCGGCAGCGCGCACTGGTGGCGATGACGTTTTGCCAGGGTACCGGCTACATGCTGCTCGACGAACCGCTCAACAATCTCGACATGTTCTTTGCGCGCCAGTTGATGAGGCACCTGCGCGCGGCTGTCGAACAGCAGAATCGGACCGTCATCGTCGTGCTGCACGATGTGAACCACGCCGCCGTCTATGCCGACCGGATCGTGGCGATGAAGGCAGGCCGCATCGTCGCCGACGGAGCCCCCGCGGACGTGCTGCGCCCGGATGTGCTGGCGGACGTGTTCGGCTACGCGATCGAGGTGACGGAGGTTGCCGGAAAGCCTTTCGTGCTGCACCACCTCTGAGCCGGAACGGCGCTCACCTGCCGTCGGCTGCAATCATCTGGGCTGCCTTTTCCGCGATCATAACGGCCGGGGCGTGGGTGTTTCCCGAAACGATGGTCGGCATGATCGAGCAGTCCGCGATCCGCAGGCCGGCGAGACCATGCACGCTCAGCCGGGGGTCGACGACCGCCGTGCTGTCCGTTCCCATTTTTGCGGTGCCGACGGGGTGAAAAATGGTGGTGGCGATGTCGCCGGCAGCGCGCGCCAGTGCGTCGGCCGATGTGATCTCGGGGCCAGGTTTGAATTCCTGGGGGTTGTAGCGCTGCATGCGTTGCGTTGCCATCAGGCGTCGTGCGGCCCCGATCGATTCCACCGCGACCTGGCGATCGGTTTCGGCGCTCAAATAGTTCGGCGCGATCGCCGGGTGATCTGTCGCATACGGCGAAACGATGCGGACATGACCGCGCGAATCCGGCCTGAGGTTGCAGACCGACACGGTGATGGCCGGGAACGGGTGCAACGGCTCGCCGAACCTGTCGAGTGACAGCGGCTGGACGTGGAATTCGATATTTGGCGTGTCGAAGCGCGGATCCGAGCGCATGAAGATGCCGAGCTGGCTCGGCGCCATCGCCATCGGGCCCGAGCGGCTCAGCACATATTGCAGCGCGATCTGTGCCTTGCCGAAGAGGTTCGATTGCCATTCGTTCAAGGTGCGCGCGCCGGCGATCCTGAAGGCGGTGCGGATCTGTAGGTGGTCCTGCAGGTTCTCGCCCACGCCAGGCAGGTCACGCAGGACGGGGATGCCGTGCCGCGCCAGCAGCGCGGCCGGTCCGACGCCAGACAATTGCAGAAGTTGCGGAGTGCCGATGGCGCCGGCCGAAAGGATCAGCTCGCCGCGTACTGCGACTTTGGCAGGCTGGCCGGCCAGCCTGAGTTCAAGACCGGCGGCGCGCTGTCCTTCGAAAATGATCCGCTCGGCATGCGAGCCGGTACGAACCGTCAGGTTGGCGCGATGACGGACAGGCCTCAGGAAGGCGCGCACGGCGTTGAAGCGAAATCCGGCCTTCTGGTTCACCTCGAAATAGGAAGAGCCGAGATTGTCGCCGGCGTTGAAATCGTCAACCTGTGGCACGCCGAGTTCTTCGGCAGCCTCGCGCACGGCGTCGAGGATCGGCCAGGATAGGCGCTGGCGTTCGACGCGCAGCTCGCCATCTTGCCCGTGAAACGGCCCGCCGAGCGCATGATGGTTTTCCGATTTTCGAAACAGCGGCAGCACGTCGTCCCATCCCCAGCCGGGGTTGCCGAGCTGTCGCCAGCGGTCGTAGTCGGCGGCCTGGCCGCGCATGTAGATC
This sequence comes from Neomesorhizobium albiziae, assembly GCF_900114255.1. Taxonomy (GTDB): domain Bacteria; phylum Pseudomonadota; class Alphaproteobacteria; order Rhizobiales; family Rhizobiaceae; genus Neomesorhizobium; species Neomesorhizobium albiziae. The sequence continues at coordinate 105,543 of NZ_FOSL01000008.1, forward strand.
ATGCCGTTGATGGACGAGCACCCGCCCATCACCTTGCCGCGTGGATAGGCCAGCGCCCGCCCGTTGAGCCCCGGCTCATTGACCGTGGAATAGCCCCAGTCGGTGCGCGGATTGCCCATGCAGTAGAGATAGCCGACCGGAATGTGGATCCAGTGGTAGTTGTCGGATCCGCCGGCTTCCAGCAAAAGGACGCGCTTGCTCGGATCGGCGCTCAGCCGGTTTGCGAGCACACAGCCGGCCGATCCCGCGCCGACGATCACATAGTCGTAGATGCCGAGATCGTGCCGTTCGTTCACGCCGCGTCGATCTCCTGGCGATAGCGACGCCATTTTTCGGGCATCTCCCCGGCAAGCTCGCAATAGAGCCGGTAGCGTGCGTCGGTGAGGGATTTGTTAGATGCCCGCGGCTGATAATGGCTTCTGGTGCGCACCATCCTGGCGATACCGGTTTCGAACGACGGGAAAATTCCGCCCGCGACGCCCGCCGCGATGGCGGCGCCCAGCGCTCCGGTTTCCTGGCACTCGGCGACCGTCACCGGGACGCCAATGATATCGGCAAACATTTGACACCAGACCGCACTGCGCGAGCCGCCTCCTGAAAGCGACGCCTTGTCGAAAACCGCGCCTGCGGAACGCAAGCGTTCGATATGGCGGCGATGCTCGAAAACCACGCCCTCGTAAAGAGCGTACAGCATCTCGGCCTTGCCATGCCAGCCCGCCAGGCCGAAGAACCCACCACGCGCATCGGCATGGGTGGCCGAACCGTAGAGGAAGGGATGAAAGAGCGGCAGGTCCGGGTTCAACTCTACCGACGCGACCAGCTCGTTGCACGCTTCGAATGCCGCCGTGCCGTGGCCTGCGCCGAACTCGTGGACGAACCATTCCAGGTTGACCGCCGAGGTGGCGCTGGATTCGATCGCCACGTAGCGGTCCGGCCGCCAGGTCGAGGCGTGGAAGATGCGGTCATCGACCAGCGGGGCGTCGCGCACGACCTGGTTGATGCCCCAGGTTCCGGCCACGATCGCGGCTTCGCCGGGATCGTGCGCGCCGGAGCCGATCATGGAGGCGATCACGTCGAAGAAGCCCGCCGCGACAGGGGTGCCGACGGCAAGCCCGCTGGCCTGAGCCGCGGCAGGACTGACCGTGCCGGCAACCGCGTCGGATTCGACCAGCGGCGGCAGCATATGCCTGGCGTCGCCGAGCCCATAGACGTCGAGCAGCCCGTCATCGTAGCGCCGTTCAGGCAGACGCAGCAGCCCGGAGCCGCTCATGTCCGAAAAGTCGGAGACGCGCTGGCCCGTCAACATGAACGTCAGCACGTCCTTGCCCAGCATCGCGGTTGCGGCGCGGCGGTAGATCTCCGGCCGGTTCTGCTTGATCCAGAGCAGCAGCGTCGCGGTTTGGGCCGGCCATGGCCGCTGCAGGCAAAGCGGATAGACGGCATCGCCAAGGTCAGAGTTGCGCAAGGTGCCCGCCAGCGCTGCCGCGCGGTTGTCGATCGACTGGATGCCGACGAGCGGCTGTCCGTTCTCGTCAAGAAGATAGAGGCCGTTGCCATGGCCGGCGGTGCCGACGGCGGCGATGTCGGCGCCGTTCGCGCCGGCCTTGTCCAGGCATTCGCGAATGGCGGCGCCGGCGTTGCGCCAGAGTTCGGCGATGTCGCGTTCAACGTGGCCGGGGTGTGGCTTGCGCGATTGGCCCTCGAGCGCAGCGCGCGCCAGCATATTGCCGTCGAGGTCGAACAGCACCGCCTTGACCACCGTGTTGCCGGCGTCGATCCCGAGCAGGTACCGGCTCATGCGGCTGTCTCGTAGATGCGCCAGGCTTCCGCGTCGTCGACGCCGTCATGGATCATCGCCATCAGCGCCTTGACCACGCGCCCTGGATTGTCGTGCTGGTAGATGTTGCGGCCATAGACCATGCCGGCAGCGCCCTGCCGCATGAGCGCATACGAATTCGCAAAGACCTGACGCAGATCGGCTTTGCCTCCGCCGCGCACCAGCACCGGACACCGCGCCGCCTCGACCACCCGGTGGAAATCGGCGGGATCGGTCGTCGGATCGGCCTTGACGATGTCCGCCCCCATCTCGCGCGCCAGCCTAACCAGCGTCACGATCTTCTCGGCATCGCCGTCTACGAGATAGCCCCCCTTGTCGCTGTTAGGCTGCATGACGAGGGGCTCGATCATCAGCGGCATTCCGTATTTCTCGCAATCCTGTGCGACCTTCGAGATGTTTTCCACGCATTGGCGGAAGAGCGCCGGCTCGTCGGGCAGCATGAACAGGTTGACCACCACGCAGGCGGCATCCATGCGCAGCGCCGGCGCGATCGGATCATGAGCGTTCTGAAGCACCGCCCACATGTCGCGATGGCGGGTTCGGTTGTAAGGATTTCCCATGTCGATGCGCATGACCAGCGCCGGCTTCACCTTGCCCGGCATTTCCTGCAGCAGGTCGGACTGGCCGTAATTCATCTGGATCGCATCGGGGCCGGTCTCCGCAAGAAGCCGCACGACCTTGCCCATGTCTTCCAACCCGTCGAGGAACGATGGTTCGTTGCAGACGCCGTGATCGATCGCGACGTCAAGACATCTGCCGTTTCCGAAGAGGCGGTTCATGCGGACTTTCCGGGACTGGTACATCGGCTTCCTTTCGAGGGAGGTTGCGCGCGGCTAGCGCGTCGGCGTCGAGGCCGTGATTGGTGGCGAGCTGGGAGACAAGGTCTTCAACTTGCCTGCGTCTTTCGTCCGCGCTCCAGAAGAGCACGCCGGCTGCAATCGCGCTGAGCTCTTCGAGAGCGGCAAGCGACAGTTCACCACTGAACGCGATCGCTGTGCGCCGCAGTATGAGATCGCCGAGCGTTGCCACATGTTCGTTTTCGACGATCCATTCGATCTCGGCGCGGCTGTAGGAGGGAAGAGATGCGACAGGGCCGTCCTCGGCGGGCGGCACAAACTGCCGCGCTCGTGTGCCGTAGCGTTGCAGGAGTTCAGTGGCGCGGCCCTCACATATTCCACCGAATTGGGCTTCGCCTTTCAGCCATTGCGCGCGCGCCTGGTTCGATGCGGGGTAATCGGCGCCACCACCGATCGCCAGGGAATCGGTGCCGACGCCGCGCGCCATGCCGATCTTGCCCAGCACCATGTCCGCCGCTTCCGCGCCGAATGCGCGGAACGTCGTCCATTTGCCCCCGATGAGGTTGAGCGCAGGGACGCCAGCCCGATCCAGCCACTCACAGCTGTGATCGCGCGAGATCGCGGCATTGACGCCGGTTTCGCCGCGGGGCAGCGGCCGAACGCCGGAAAAACGGAAAAGGATATCTTCTTCGGTAATGGCAACGGCCGGGAAAACCTCGCGCACTGACTGGAGGATGTAGGAGGTCTCGTCGTCCTCGCAGCGCACTCCCTCGGGCGTGTCCACGCTGATATCGGTCGATCCGGCCAGCACGTTGCCGAAATGCACGAACAGGATGCAGACGCGACCGTCGCGGTTGGCGAAGTAGACCATCTTGTCGCCGAGCGCCTCTACGAGAGCTGGGCTGCGAAGCACGAGATGCGATCCTTTCGTGCCGCCTATGAACTTTGGCGCCTCCGCCGCCAGAAGTGCATTGGTGAGGTCGATCCAGGCGCCCGTCGCATTGACGATGACGTCGGGCTGCACACAAAAGGTCTCGCCGGTCAGCGTGTCCTTCAAGGTCGCGACAGCACCGTCCAGCCCTGCCATCTCCACATGGTTGAGGGCGAGCGCCTGCGGCGCATCCCGCTCGACATCCAGGATCATCTCGATGCCAAGTCGTTCGGCATAGCTGATCCTGGCGTCGTGGTAGAGTGCCGCGCAAGTGATCTCCGGACTCAAGGCCGGCCAGCGTTTGCGCGTTTCGGTACGGCCATAAAAACTGTTGCGCGGCAACGGGTTTCCGCGCCCGGAGTAGAAATCGTAGAGGGTCAATCCGAGCTTGACGATCAGCGAGCCGCGCGCGCCCGGCTTCGGCGTGCCACCGAAGAAGCGCGAGATGGCCGCGCCAATACCCGAAAGATGACCTGACATTGGAATGAGTGTCGGCAGCGGGGAGACGTAGTGCGGCGCGTTCTGTAGCAGCCGGTTGCGCTCGCGCAGCGACTCCCTGACCAGCCCGAATTCGCCGTTTTCCATATAGCGCAAGCCGCCATGGATCATGCGCGAGGGAGCCGAACTGGCTCCGCTCATGAAGTCTCCGCGTTCGACCAGCAGCACGTCGACGCCCTGCAGGGCAAGCTCGCGATAGGTGCTGATGCCGTTGATGCCGCCGCCGACGACAAGCGCCGCGACGCGGCGTCTGTCGCGCAATCTGCCCAGCCTCTCGTTGCGAGTGGTGTTCATGTTCGTCGGCTACGAATTGGTTCAGGCTGGAACGGCGTCGAGATGCGCGGCGATGGCAGTGTCGACCTCGGCCAGTTCGGTGGCTGTCAGGCACAAGGCGCCCGCCTTGCCGTTCTCCAGTGCCTGGGTCGCGTCCCGCGCACCGCACAGCGCATAGGTGATGCCCGGCTGCGCGACCGTCCAGGCGATGACCAGTTGCGCGACGCTCGCGTCCTTTTCGCGCGCCAGCGGTTCGACAGCTGCCGCGAAATCGGCCGCGCGCTGGCGGTTTTCCCGCGAAAACCGCGGATTGTCCTTGCGCTGGTCGTCCCCCTTGAACGCGCGGTCCGGACCGATCTTGCCCGACAGAAGGCCGAGCGACAGCGACGAATAGCTGAGCGTGGAGACATCGTTAGCCGCGCAAATGGGTAGGAGGGTCTTCTCGATCTCCCGGTCAAGCATGCTGTAGCGCTCCTGAATGGCGTCGACGGGACCAACCGCCAGATAGGCGTTCAAATCCTCGGGGCTCGCGTTGCTGATGCCGATGGCGCGGATCTTGCCGGACTTCTTGAGTTCGAGCAGGGTTCCCATGGTTTCGGCAATCGGTGTCGTCGGGTCCTGCCAATGGGTAATGTAGAGATCGACGTAGTCGGTACCCAGCCGGCGAAGGCTCTCGTCCAGCTCATACAGGATGCCGTCACGGCCGAGATAGCGGTGCACATTACGGCCGAGCTCGTCGAAGAAATGATTGCCTTTGCCGTGGTGCCAGTTGAGGCCGCATTTCGTGGCGATCACCGCCTCTTCGCGGCGACCCTTGATGGCAATCCCGACAAGTTCTTCCGCCTTGCCGAGGCCATAGGCCGGGGCCGTATCAATCAACGTCACACCGTTGTCGAGCGATGCCCGTATTGCGGCAACCGACGCGTCATCGTCATGCCCGCCCCACATCCAGCCGCCCATCGCCCAGGTGCCGAGCCCGACAGCGCTGGCAACGACGTCGGAGCGGCCCATCTTCCTGCCTGCGTCGGTCATGAAGTGCCTTTCAGATTTTCGAGAACTTTTGCGGCGGTCGCCTCGTCGGTGGCGAGGAGGTCGAGGTAACCGCCCTTGAGCACGCTGACGATCGGATCGATCTTGCGTGCCCCGGCGGAAATGCCGATCGCCAGAGGTATGGCTCGTACCTCGTCCGGCGTCAGGGCGACGACACGCTCGTTGAGCGGGTAGTCGCAAAGCGCGCCGTCGCCGTCGATCAGATGCGCGACCAGTTCGCCGCTCGCTCCGGTCTGCCTGAGGTCCGGCAAATGCGGACCACCGGCCCCCTGAAGATTGAAATAGGTCGACGCCTCGGAACTGACCGACCCTATGCCCACCAGCGCGATCCTGGCGTCACGGGCCCGCGCCAGCACGTCGCTGACTGTGTGCAGCGACATCAACACATCGCGTTCGGTCGGCGAGCCGGCGAAGATCGGCGCATGAATCTGATAGGCCCGCCCCTGCAGCTTCGAGGCAAGCTGGGCGGCGAGATGGTTGACATCGATGAAGTGCTTGCCCTGGACGCCGCCCGTCGCCGGCACGACCGTCACGTCGTAGGCGCGGGTCGGCGCAAGTGCGGCAACGACGGCGCTGACGCCGAGGCCGCCGGAAACGCACAGAGTGTCGCCATCCCTGAGGTTCGCCAGCACAAAGTCGGCGACGGACTTCCCCGCTGCCCGCAGATTGACCTCTTCCTGCTCAGACGCCGAGGGGACGACGATGGCCTCCTTCAGCCTGCCGGCCGCAGCCAGTTCGCGCTCGAGATCGAACAGCGACGCGAATGGCGACGTCACCGATATCTGGACGTAGCCGCGCTCATGACCTTCCTTGACCAGGCGATTGACGGTGGGGTGCGAAAGTCCCGTACGCTTCGCTATCTCGGCCTGGGAGAGGCCTTCGACATAGTGCAGCACAAGCACGCGATGGATCTTGCGCAGCCGCTCGAAGTCGTCGTTGGTGGAATTCGATGCCATGGTTTTCACTTTGCTGCGACGCGGCCGCGGGCGGCCTTGCGCTTGTGCAGGAGGTGATCGAACGCCACCGCCGCAAACAGGATCAGTCCGCGTATCGTATCCTGCCAGTAGGGCGAGACGTCGAGAAGTATCAGCGAGCTGGAAACCACCGACAGGAGGGCCATGCCGAGGATGGCGCCCAGGATCGTGCCGGTGCCGCCGTTGAGGCTGGCTCCGCCGATGACCGCTGCTGCGATGATGTTGAGTTCCATGCCGACGCCGAAGGTTGGCGTCGCCGCGCCGAAGCGGGCCATGTAGATGACGCCGGCCACGCCCGCCAGCGTCGAGCACAGGACGATGCAAAAGAACTTCACCCGGTCGGTGCGGATGCCGGAATAGGCGGCGGCGCGCTCATTGGAGCCGGTGTAGAAAACCCGCCGGAACATTGTCGCCTTGCGCAACAGGATGTCGAAAACCGCGACCACCACGACGAAGATGAGGATGACCACAGGCACCCCGTAGATGGTGCCCTGGCCGATGAATTTGAAGCTTGGCGGCAAGGCGAAAAGCGACAGCGGCGTGCCGCCGGTGATCGCCAGGCATAGCCCGCGCACGATGACCATCGAGGCCAGCGATACGATGAAGGAGTGCAGGCCGATGCGCGTTACCGACAGGCCCATCAGCACGCCGACGCCGGAGCACGCGAGGATCGCCAGCACGCTCGATGTCCATGGGTCGAGCCCGGCCAGAAACAGGTAGCCGCCGACCACCATGGCGAGGCAGACGACGGAACCGACCGACAGGTCGATCGCGCCAACGATCAGCAGGACCGTCATCCCGACGACCACGATCCCTTCGATTGCGAACGACAACAGCATTGCCCGGAAGTTGGACCAGGTGAGGAAGTAGGGCGAGGCGAAGGTCATAACGGCGCACAGCGCCAGGATGATAAGCACCAGGCCCATTTCGCGCATGTTGCCGACACCGCGCAGCCAACCGTAATGTTCCTTGCGCACCGTCCCAAGCTCTGGGGTTTCCACCGGCGATTGGCTCATGACGGTCATTTCCCCCTCCGTTCGGCATTGCCCAGCCCCGAAGCGAGGCGGATCAGCGTTTCTTCCGTCAGGTCTTCGCCAGACACCACGCCTGCGATCCGGCCTTCGTGCACGACGATCACTCGGTCGCAAAGACCGATGAGCTCGGGCAGCTCGGATGAGATTGCGACGATGCCCGTTCCCTGATTGGCCAGATCTCGCAGGATGCGATGGATCTCGACCTTGGCGCCCACATCGACGCCGCGCGTCGGTTCATCGAGCAGGATCACCTTGGGGTTTACCGAAAGCATTTTCGCGATCGCGACCTTCTGCTGGTTGCCGCCGGAGAGCGTAGACACATTGTCGTCCACCGAACCGCGCCGCAGACGCAGCGCATCGCCCAGCCGTTCGGCCTGCCGACGCTCCGAAGTGCGGCTGATGAAGCCATAGCGTGTCGAAATCCGGTCGGGATCCAGCGCCGATACGTTGGCGGCAATCGGCATGTCGAGGAATACGCCCGAACCCTTTCGGTCCTCTGACAGATAGACCACGCCGTTGGCGACGCTGTCCTGATAGGTTGCCGGCGAAATGTCCCGGCCTTCGAGCCTGACGGTGCCGCGCAGCCTTTTCATCAGGCCGCAAATGCCGAGCGCGATTTCAGTGCGGCCCGAACCGATGAGGCCGGCGACGCCGAGCACCTCGCCCTTGCGCAATTCGAAACTGACATCCTTGAAACGGTTGTCGTCGGACAAGCCCTCGACGCAAAGCAGGGTAGGAGCCTTGCCGCTCGCCTCGTTTTTCTCGGGATAGAGGCTGCCCAGCGAGCGCCCGACCATCCTGGCGACGACTTTTTCCGGCGTCATGTCGGCGATGTCATCCGTCGAAACATGCCGGCCATCGCGCAGCACGGTGATGCGGTCGCAATTGTCGAAGATTTCCGCCATGCGATGGCTGATGTAGATGATCGAGATGCCGCGCTGCTTGAGCCTGGCCATGATGGCGAACAGCTTGCCAGCCTCGCGCTCGGTCAGCGCGGCGGTCGGCTCGTCGAGGATCAGGATCGTGCAGTCGAGCGTCAGCGCCTTGGCGATCTCGACGATCTGCTGTTCCGAGATCGTCAGGTCGCCGACCAGCCGGTCCGGTGCAATGTCGCCCAGGCTGGAAAGCACCTCGCGCGCTTTCTCCCTGATTTCTCCATAGTTCATCCAGAAGGAACGCCGCCGGTTCGTCGCGGCCATGAAGATGTTCTCGGCCACCGTCATGTCGCCGCAAAGCGCGATCTCCTGGTGCACGAAACCGATGCCCAGCGCCTGGGCCTGCTCGGGTGACCGGATGTCGGCCAGCTGGCCGCGGATGCGGATTTCGCCGCTGTCGGGCGACAGGATGCCGTCGATGATGTTCATCAACGTGGATTTGCCGGCGCCGTTCTCGCCGGCAAGGGCATGTACCTCGCCGGCGCGCAACGCGAAGTCGACATCCTGCAAGGCCTGCACCGGGCCGAATGCCTTGCTGACGCGGCTTACTTCCAGTGACGTTTGCTGATCCATGACGGTCGACTCTGGGTCTCAGGGGGCTGGCCGAAGATTATGTCCGGCCAGCCCTGCCGGGGAGCTTACTCTTCGATGCCCTTGGTGCCGCGACGCTTCAGATACGCGTCCCAATAGAAGTCGTCGGCATTGTCCTTGGTGACGACGGCAAAGCCGTTGTCGACGAACGGCACGCCCATCGGATTGTAGCCGGCGCGTTTCCAGTCGTTCATCGGGTCGATCAGTTCCGGATGCTTGGCCATGAACAGGAGCATGAAGCCCATGTAGCCCTGGATGCCCTGGTTCGGATTGACCGCGCCGAATACCTGTCCGGCCTTGATCATGTCGAGGATCTTGCCGTTGACGTCGGCGTTCATCACCCTGATCTTGCCGCCAAGTTCCTGTGCGGCCTGCGCGGCGCCGAGCGCCGAGTTGGCTTCCGGCATGAACAGTGCGCCGAGGTTCGGATTGGCCTGCGCCATCGACATCACCGCCTGGTAGGCCTTGTTTGCGTCCTGGTTGGTTGCGGCGCGGCCAACAAGCTTGATGTCCGGGTACTTCTCGGTCATGCGCGCCACGAAGGCGGCGACCCGCTTGTCGTGGTTGTCCTGGCCGGGGTTTTCGAGGATGCCGTATTCGCCCTTGCCGCCCATCGCCTCGGCGATCACATCGGCCGCGTAGGAGCCTTCGCGGTTGTTGTCCGAGGTCACGTAGGAAGCGCGCTTGCTGTTGGGGGAATCGGCGGCGAAAGTGACCACCGCCACGCCGGAATCGACGGCGCGGTTGATAGGCTCGATGAACGGATCGGAATTCATCGGGTGCACGAGAATGCCGGCCGGCTGCTTTGCCAGAACCTGATCGAAGCTCGCGATCTGTTTGTTCACGTCATATTCCGGAGTGCCGGTGTAGGCGGTCTTGCAGCCCATCGACTGCGCAGCCTGCTTGAAGGCTTCATAGACCGGGAACCAGTATTCCACGCCCGAAACCATCACGTTCATGTAGTAGGTTTCGCCTTCGCTGCACCTGAACTTGCTTTCTTGCGCATGTGCGGCCGACGCAAGCATCGACACGCCTGCCGCCACGGCCAACGTCCACTTTCGAAGATCCATGTTCACCTCCCGTTGCGGGTGGGCCCTCTCTCCGGCGCACCCAGTAGATGAAATAAATTTCACGTTGTGATATCTATTTCTTGCATTGCATAAAGCCGCTCCGGGGAAGTGTCAATGAGAAGCGGAGCGTTTTCGTCGATGGGGTTTCGTTGCGTCTCCCCGATGCCCCGCAAGGGCAGCGGCAACGACCTCACACATTCACAAAAGCGTGAAGACCGATTGCGGGAATTTCTGCTCCAATGAGGCCGTTAGCGTTGTGGGGTCATTGTCCCTTCTTGCATCGTCCAATCAGCATCCACCGGAGGAATTCATGAGAAAGCTTATACTTGCCATCTCAGCCCTGGCGCTCGCCGGAACGGCCGCATTCGCTGACCCCATTGCCGATCGAAAGGCACTGATGAAGGCGAACGGCAAGGCCGCGGGCGCTCTCTCGGCCATAGTCAAGGGCGAGCAGCCATTTGACGCCGCTGCCGTGCTCGCGGCGCTGACGACGCTCAGCGAAAACGCCTCGAAGATCGATGTGGCGGCGCTGTTCCCGGCCGGCAGCGATAAGGGCGACACGACCGCATCGCCAAAGATCTGGGAAAACACGGCCGACTTCCAGGCCAGGGTCGACAAGTTAAAGACCGACACGGCCGCCGCTGTGGCGGCGCCACCGGCGGATGTCGACTCGTTGAAGGCAACGCTCGGCACCATCGGCAACAATTGTGGCGGATGCCACGAGAATTTCCGCATCAAGAAAGGGTAATCCCGACGCGATGGCTTCAATCGGAAAGCTGGCCGGCGCCGTGGTGGCGCTGGCTGGAGTCGGTGCTGTCGCAGCCTGGTTTTTGTCGGCGCCCGTCCGGCTCGATGCCGGGGCGGTAGCCGCGCTCGGTACTGGCGATGCAAAACGCGGCGAACGCATCTTCTGGGCAGGCGGCTGCACGTCCTGCCATGCGCGGCCGAAATCGGAAGGTCCGGCACGGCTGGAGCTTGCCGGCGGCCTGGAGCTGAAAACCCCGTTCGGCATTTTTGTCGCGCCGAACATCTCTTCCGATCCGCAAGACGGTATTGGCTCCTGGTCGGCCGAGGATTTAGCCAATGCGATGATGCGCGGGGTCTCGCCGCGGGGCAGCCACTATTACCCGGCGTTTCCCTACACGTCCTACGCCCGCATGAAACCCGCCGATATCGGCGACCTTCATGCCTTCATGAAGACGCTGCCGGCCGTCGAAGGCAAGGCCGCCGGCCATCGGCTGGGATTCCCGTTCAATATCCGCCGCGGCCTCGGCTTCTGGAAACGGCTTTATCTCACAGCCGAGCCGGTGCTGGCGCTGCCGGAAGGCACGCCGGAAGAGGCGCTTGCCGGCCAGTATCTGGTCGAAGGGCCCGGCCATTGCGGCGAATGCCACACGCCCAGGCAGTTCACCGGTGGATTGAAGAAAGACCAGTGGCTGGCCGGTGCCGTCGCTGCCGAGGGCGATGGCATCGTCCCGAACATCACGGGCGGCGAGGGCGGCATCGACACGTGGTCGGCCGGCGACATAGCCAGCTTCCTGGAGACCGGGTTCACGCCGGACTTCGATTCGGTCGGCGGCGCGATGGTGGCGGTGCAGCGGAACATGGCGCAGTTGCCGGCGGCCGACCGGGAGGCTATCGCCGCCTACCTGAAAGCCATCCCGCCGCATCCGAACGGCTATCCGCCGCCGAAGCCGGAAGAGCCGAAAGGGTAACCTGTCCAGGGCCGTTTTCGATGTTCGGCGGCATAGACGCCGCGTCGAACATCGTGCCGATTTCGCTGGCCCGTGCCGTTCAGGTTCGGCTCGATCAGCTGCTGAAGGGTCCGACGTTCGCCTTGCCTGCGGCTTTCAATGCAAACGCGTAGGTAAAGGCGATTTCCTCGAGGCGCGAGAACCGCCCGGAAGCTCCGGCATGGCCCGCATCCATGTTGATCTTGAACAGCGCCGGGTTGCCGGATGCACTGCGTGCCCTGAGCCGCGCCACCCATTTCGCCGGCTCCCAATAGGTAACACGCGGGTCGGTGAGGCCCGCAACCGCCAGGATCGGCGGGTAGGGAAGTGCCGCGACATTGTCATAGGGGGAATAGGCGGCGATCGTGCGGTAGTCGTCTTCGGACTGGATGGGGTTTCCCCATTCCGGCCATTCCGGCGGCGTAAGCGGGAGGGTGTCGTCGAGCATGGTCGTCAGCACGTCGACGAAAGGCACCTCGGCGATGATGGCACCGAAGGCTTCGGGCGCCATGTTGGCGACAGCCCCCATCAGCATGCCACCGGCCGAACCGCCCTGCGCCACGATGCGGTCGTGCGCCGTGTATTTCTCTGCGACCAGGTGACGTGCCACCGCGATGAAGTCGAAAAACGTGTTCATCTTCTTGGCCCGCTTGCCGTCCTCGTACCAGGAAAAGCCCTTGTCCTTGCCGCCGCGCACATGCGCGATGGCGTAGACGAAGCCACGATCGGCGAGTGACAGGCAATTGGTGTTGAAGGAGGCAGGAATGGCAATGCCGTAGGAGCCGTAACCGTAGAGCAGGCAGGGTGCTGTGCCGTCGAGTGGCGTGTCGCGGTGATGGATCAGCGAAACAGGCACCAGCTCGCCGTCGTGCGACGCCGCCATCAGGCGGCGCGTCACATAGTGTTCGGGATCGTGGCCGGACGGCACTTCCTGGGTCTTCAGAAGCGTGCGCTCACGCGAGCGCATGTTGTAGTCGAACTGCTGCGCCGGCGTCGTCATCGACGAGTAGGTGAAGCGCATCGTCTCGGTGTCGTATTCATAGGAGCCGGAAAGGCCGAGCGAGAAGGCTTCCTCGTCGAAGGCGATCATATGTTCCTCGCCGCTCGCCCGCTCGCGCACCACGATTCGCGGCAGGCCATCCTTGCGCTCCAGCCGGACCAGAAAATCCTTGAAGGAGAGGATCGACAGGATCAGCCGGCCGGGCTCGTGCGGCACCAGTTCCTGCCAGTTGGTGCGCGACGGATCGGCAACCGGCGCGGTGACGATCTTGAAGTCCTTGGCGCCGTCGGCATTGGTCAAGATGAAGAAGATGTCGCCGCCTTCCTCAAGGTCGTATTGCAGCCCGGTCTCGCGCGCAGCCACGATGCGTGGTGAAGCAAGCGGATTGTCTGCTGGCAGCAGGCGGTATTCCGAGGTCTCGTGATCGTTGATTGCGATGAATATCCACTCGTTGCTGCGGCTGCCGCCGACACTCATGAAAAAGCCCGGGTCGGTTTCCTCGTAGATCAGCCGGTCGCCGCTGGTTTCCATGCCGAGGTCGTGGAAGAAAATCGTCGATGGCCGGTGATTGGCGTCCACACGGGTGTAGAAGAAGCCGTCGTTCGACGCGCTCCAGACGCCGGAGCCGCCGGTGTCGGCGATCCGGTCGTCAAGATCGGCGCCGGTGGCGATGTCGCGCACGCGCAACGAGTAGAATTCGGAACCCTTGTCGTCGAATGCCCACAGCAAGCGACGGTGATCTGACGAATGGTCGACGCCGCCTATGCGGAAGTAGGCTTTCCCCTCCGCTTCGTGATCGCCATCGAGGATGATTTCTTCCGCCCCGCCGCCGCTGGGAATGCGAAAATAACGGGGCTGTTCTCCACCGAGCTTGAAGGATGAACCATAGGCGAACGGGCCGTCCTTCATCGGTACCGAGGAATCGTCCTCCTTGATGCGGCCCTTCATCTCGGCGAACAGCTTGGTGCGCAGCGCGGCAGTGTCTTCCATCAGAGCCGACTGATAGGCGTTCTCGGCCTCGAGGTGGGAACGGATCGCCGGATCGAGGGTGGACGGATCCTTGAAAACCTCCTGCCAATTGTCCGCCCGCAGCCACGCATATTCATCGACGCGTGTGATGTTGTGCCGGGTGTCGGCGTGCGGCCGTTGTTCGGTTTCTGGCGGCGTGATCTCGGCAAAGCGGGTGTTTTTGATCATCGGGTTCTCGGCCTTTTATTTGAACGGCAAGTGAACATGCCGATCAGCATCGGTTCAAGGGCCGCATGGCATTTGTTCGGCCGCTACAATCAGCCGGCCACCGCAGGGGGAGAAACAGGAATGAACAGATTTGTCAAAACGATAATGGCGCTGGCCGCAGGCTCGGTGCTGATGATGCCGGCAGGCGGGGCACATGCCACGACTTTTGTCGCGTGGGAGGTGGTCGATGTAGCATGGGGCGACACGCTCAACGTGCGCAAATATCCCTCGAGCGGCTCGCAGAAACAGGCGGCCTATCCGAACGGCGCGGTCATGCAGATGACGGGACGCTGCACGGGCGGCATCGACCTGTTCGACATCGCAAAACAACCTGACTGGAGACAGAGGCAGCAGGTGCGCCAGAAATGGTGTGAAGTCTGGCACGACCCGAGCCACAACGGCAAATTTGTCGCAGGCTGGGTGTATGGCAAGTATATCGCGCCGTATTGACGCCATAATTCACAGCGGCGTCTTGTCCGCTTCGGCGTGACGCGCGCGTGTGCTGGCTGCAGCATGCTTCTGCACCAAGACTGTATTTGGTTTGGTCCAAATGGGGGGCAATTTGGCTTCCCCGATCCGCAAGATGTTTCCATTCCGGTCGTCGCCTGACGCCGCGATCTTCCCGCGGCCTGCTGTCTGCCGGCGGGCTCGCGAAACTCCCGAACCATTGCCCCAAAAGCAGCACATTCAGTGGGTTACACTATCCGCGAGTGGAGTGGGTATATGCACGAATCGGAAGATTCTTTACTTGGATATTGAATGGCGACGGTCTTGCGATGAAAATTTAAGCTTTCTCTAATGCTTCTGTATGCCTCGGGTGGGCCTGTCGAGGCGATTGCAACTTAAGTATGATAAATTGACCTCGTGGAAGTAGAAATAAAGCTGAGTACACCGAATTCTCAATGTTCTCCATTTAAGTAACAAATAGCAATTGACTTGCTATACTGAAAGGCCCATTTAAACCATGCGAACGGAATCGGTGCTTTGATTGGTTCCGTACGGAATCGCCTGATACCCCGGACTTTCGATATCGGGGACAGTTCACGATAACTTGTGTTGGGGCCTGAAAGCTATGGACATTACCGAAACACCTGGGAAAAACAGCGAAATGCTGATCGAGCTTACCGCAGATGTTGTGGCGGCTTACGTCAGCAACAATCCGGTTCCGGTTGGCGAACTGCCGAACCTGATTGCGGACGTGCATGCAGCGCTGGGCCGTGTTGGTGGCAACAGTGAACAGCCTCCGGCGGATAAGCAGAAGCCGGCAGTCAATCCCAAGAAGTCAGTTCACGACGACTACATCATCTGCCTTGAAGACGGAAAGAAATTCAAGTCGCTGAAGCGGCACCTGATGACGCACTATGGTCTGACGCCGGACCAGTATCGCGACAAGTGGAGCCTCGACGCGAGCTATCCGATGGTTGCGCCGAACTATGCGGCCGCCCGTTCGCAGCTCGCCAAGAAGATGGGCCTCGGACGCAAGCGCAAGTCCAGATAAATCCCGCTTCTGGATTTGACGGCTAAGACGGCGCCTTCGGGCGCCGTTTTGTTTTCCAGGGTGCTTCGAGGTGCTCGCGTCCCGCTGGCAGGCAGTCATGAACGCGGCGCAGCTGCTCGAGCGCCTGTTTCAGTGCGATATGCCGGTTGAGGTCGTAAGCCCAGTGGCGGCGCAGACCCTTCAGCCGTTCGCGTTCGATCAATCGCACGACGCGCCTCATAATTCGGCCGGCTTCCTCGCGACTGGCCGTCAATGCCGCCCCTAGGTCGACGCCCGAAATCAGGCGCAACGCCATGAGCCGCCGGGCCTGCGCTTCGAACGCCAGCTTTTGCGCCTTGAACGCGCGTACCTCATCGATCATTGCAGACATCGTTCCACCCACCTTCGTTTCGCCGGTCCATAGTCGGCAGCCGCACGGGGGGTGGGGATAGATTCCGCGCTAAATTTTTCGACGCGATGAAAAAAACGATTGCCTTTCAGTGCCTTGTCAAATTTTTCGCTTTTCGGTTGTTCCTTTTTTGTTCACACTTACCGGGAACGTCGGTATAAGAACATATTCCTATTCTCGGAAAAAGGATATGTTCCGTGCAAGCGCTTCAGGCTCGATCTTCCCTTCAAATTCGCAGGCAGGCCGACAGGCAACCCCATTGGCAACCCAAGGTGTGGCGACCGAGCGGCAAGCGCGAAGAGGAAATCATCGAACTGTGCGAATGCATGATCGACGTGACGGCGGCGCTGTTCAGCGTCAGCAGCAAGGACATGCGCAAGACGGGCCGGACGCCGTTTGAGGTTTCACGCGTCAGGCAGATCGCAATGTACGTGACCCATGTCGTCCTCGGTTTGAGCATGAACGAGGTGGGCAGGGGGTTCCAGCGCGAGCGCACGACGGTCCTGCATGCCTGCCACCTTATCGAGGACATGCGCGACGACCGGGATTTCGACCGCATCATCGCGATGACGGAGCGTGTCGCGGCCGCCGCATTCCGCAACCATGAGGCGGCATAGAAATGGCGGCCGGCGAGGATGACGACAAGACATGGCTTCGGATCGCCCGGTTCCTGTCACGCGGCGATGCACGAGCGATCGACAGCGCCGAAGACGGCAAGGTGTTGCTGGACGGCGCCGACAGGGGACCGATCAGCGCGCCGAGGACGGCGCTGGCTGCGATGGCGCGGGCAGGCTTTGTCGAACGCCGATCCGCAGGGCTTTTTCTGTCGGCGGCGGGCAGGGCCTATGTGAAGCGTGCATTGGCCGCCGTGGACCCGTTCCAGGAACAGCATCGCGAGATGGAAGAAATCCGCGTTGAGATGCCGGACGGGGGCGCGGCCATGGTCGCCGCCAACCTCGCCGAGTCGCCGCTGGCGCAGCTGGCCCGGCGCAAGGCAAAGGACGGCAAGCCGTTCCTGACCGAGAACGAATGGCGCGCCGGCGAGCGCCTGCGCTCGGATTATACGCGCGGCCAGATCATGCCGCGCATGAGCGCGAACTGGGTGGCGTCGGTCGCCTCCGGCCGCCGCGATGGCGGCAATGGCGTGGCCGAGCTCACCGATGCGGCGCTGGCCTCGCGCCAGCGCGTCGACCGGTCGATCGAGGCGGTCGGACCCGAACTCGCCGGTGTGCTGATCGATGTCTGCTGTTTCCTGAAAGGCCTGGAGCAGGTGGAGATGGAACGCGGCTGGCCGGTCCGGTCGGCAAAGATCGTGCTGAAGACCGCGCTTGGCGTCTTGCACCGCCATTACAATCCGCAGGCGCGGCGCAGTGGCAGCCTTGCAGCCCGGATGCTGCATTGGGGCGCGGCCGATTATCGGCCGAAGATCGGGTGACTGTGCCGTGCTTGGTGGCGCAACGCCGAACTCCTCCTTCTCGGCGTAAACGGCAGGGGCTATCGCATGTGATTGGTCGACCCCCACTCCGGTTTGCCTTGCAAACCACCTCTCCCCCGTTCGACGGGGGAGAGGAAGCGCCGGCCGCGATCCCGGGCCTCCTTCCTCTCCCTGCGGAGGGGGGAGAGGTGGCCCGAAGGGCCGGAGTGGGGGAAGACAGAACCCATATGCGATTGCCCTGCCCTTGCAGAAGAAGAAGGCTGGCGGGGAGCGCTAGCGTTTCCGCTTGCTTTCGAGCGTTAGGACTATTCGGCAGGTTCGAGTGCTGCCACAGCGTCGCGCTTGATGCGCTTGACCATGGAGCGCAAGCCGTTGGCGCGCTGCGGCGTCAGATGTTCGTCGAGACCGAGCTTGCGCAGCGTGGCTTCGGCGTCGAGGCCGACGATCTCGCTCGCGCGCCGGCCGGAGAACAGTGCCAGCATGATCGCCACAAGGCCTTTGACGATGTGGGCGTCCGAATCGCCAGCGAAAGTGACGATCGGGTCCGGTCCGGCTTCGAGGTTGGTGGTTAGCCAGACCTGGCTGACGCAACCCGGAACCTTGTAGACATCCGTCCGGGCAGCTTCGGGGAAGGGCGGCAGCGCCTGGCCGAGCTCGATCACATAACGATAGCGGTCCTCCCACTCGTCGAGGAAGGCGAAGTCGTCGAATATTTCTGTGATCGTCGTTGCCATGCTGAACCGGATATAGGGTGTGTCGATATTCAGGTGATGCCGGCCGGCGAATGGCGGCTTTCTCCGCTTCCGGTGCTCACGTACCCGAATGTACGCTGCGCTCCGGTTCTCGAAACCCACCATTCTCGGCGCGGCCTGACCTGAATCTAGACACACCCTAGTCGCCAAGGCGTGCAAGGTCACGAAAAAAGAAACACCGCAAGCCGCCGAGAGGAAGGCGGTTGCGGTGGCGCGCCGGGTGAAGCCGGCGTCGGGAATGCAATCAGTTGACGGAAGCGGCGGCGTCGATGATGGCCGGGATGCCGCCGGTCTGGATGGATGGATCGGGCTCGCCGAACTGTTCGTCGAGAAGTTCATAGGCGATCTTGGCGCTTTCGCGGGCCCTGACGCCGATGGTCTGGAACGCCGACTTGCCGGTCTCGCAGACATCCGGCTTGCGCTCGCAGATGGCGGTGATGTCGCCGACCGCATCACGCGCGGCCGACAGTGCCTGAATTGGATTGACCGCCTCATTGCCCGCTTCGCCGGTCCCGCCGAAAGGCAGCACCAGCAGCACCAGCGAAAACCAGAACGCGGTTCGGATCAGGAAGAACATGACCTTGGCCTCTCTGCACTGCGGACCACGCTTCGTTGCCGGCGCGGTCTCTTTCGTTGGCATGGAGAATGACATGCCGGTGCAAAGGAGCGATTGTTTGACGCGTTCGCTTTTTCAACAAATTCGATTCAAATTTTAACGGCTTCCGGTTGCCGCGCTTTGTATCGCTTTCGAAGTTTAGTATTTACCTGCGGTTAACCATATAGACAATTGTTTTTGCTAGTATTTCAACCTTTGGTTACTGTGTTGAAACGGTTTTCCCGCAAGCACCGTTCGCCTTGCGCGGCTAACCCGCTGTTTACCATGGGGCGAAGTGCCCAGGCATTTCGTCGCTTGCTACCCAATATCGGCCGTGGAGCGGGCGTGGAATGCGAGAGCTTTTATCGTTTCCTTAAAAGCTCAATGAGAGGTTCGGTATCAACCAAAAGCGACCCGCAAAGCCGGGCAGGTGTGAGTGCGTTTGTTGAGTTTGTCTGCAACCAGATCCAGTGAGTGGTTCGCCGGGATGTCAGCCGGGTGCGACCGGCTCGTCCACCCGTCGGTGACCGGCTCAGCAGAGCGGGCGCGCCATTGCCGGCTGCTTTCGATCCTGCTCGTTGCTCCTTTCTTCGCAGCATCCGCGATAGGTCAGAGCTTCTTCGGCGCATTCGGTTCGGCGACGACGCTGGCCGCGATCTTCGCCGTTTTCGGCGCCTTCTGGTTCGCCGCGCTGATCCTGGTGTCGACGGGAAAAGGCTTGCTGGCCGGCAGGTCGGTGCTGCTGATCTCGCCATTGCCCGCTGCCGCAATCGTGGCCGCCGCAGGCGGGCTGGCTTCGCCGCTTGCCATGATGCTTGCCGCATTCGTTTTCGAAACCGCATGGGCCTGGCGGTCGCGCCGCGCCGTCGCGTGGGGCTTTGCATCGGCGATTGCCGCGCTCGGACTGCAACTGGCGTTCGGTCCGCTTGCCGGGACGGGGGCCGTCTCCGCATGGCAGTGGCTGGTGCCGCTCGCCTATATGGGAACGATGGGTCTTCGCACCGCCGGACTGTTCAGGAAAGAGGCTGTCGAACGGACGGACGACACTCATCCCATGGCATTGGAAGATGTCATGGAGGCGGTGGTTCTGCACCTCGGCTACAACGGAGAAATCCTCGACGTGTCCGACAAGGCGCGCAGGATGCTGCGGCTGGCGCCCGAGCTCTTGCTGGGAACGGGCCTGTTCGAACGTATCCATGTCGCCGACCGCATTGCCTATCTCAGCGCGCTTGCCGACCTGCGCGATGGCGCGGCCTCGCGCCGTGTCGAACTCAAGCTTCGGCTGCCGAACGAGACCGAGGAACAGCGTGGCGGCAACTATCAGGCCTTCGCCATCGAACTGGCGCGGCTGGGAGAGGCCGATGCCGGCTTTATCGCCGTCATGCGGTCCAATGCCGAAGTGGTCGCATTGCGCGAAGCGGCGGCCGCGTCGGCGGAAGCTGCAAGCAGCAGCGAAATCACCAAGAGCCGCTTCCTGGCGGCGGTCAGCCACGAACTGCGCACGCCGCTCAACGCCATCATCGGCTTCTCCGACATGCTCGGCCACGAAATTTGCGGCAGCCTCTCGGACCCGCGGCAGAAGGAATATGTCGGCCTGATCAAGCAGTCCGGCGAACATCTCCTGGCTGTGGTCAACGCGATCCTCGACGTTTCCAAGGTCGAGTCGGGCACCTACGCGATCCAGGTCGAACCCTTCCGCTTCAGGGATGCGGTCGAGATGTGCCGTTCAATGATGGCCTTCCAGGCCGACGCCAAGGCGATCGCCTTCACGACCGACATCAGCCAGAACGTCGGCGACATCAGCGCCGATCGCCGCGCCGTGCAGCAGATGCTGATCAATTTGGCAGCCAACGCGGTGAAGTTCACGCCGCAAGGCGGAAAGGTGACGATCGGCGCCAAGCGGGTGGGGTCGCGGCTGCATTTCTGGGTGAGCGACAATGGCATCGGCATCGACGGGAACGATCTCATGCGCCTCGGGGAGCCTTTCGTGCAGGTGCGCAACGACTACACGCGCCAGTTCGAGGGAACGGGGCTCGGCCTGTCCCTGGTGAAGGGGCTTGTCACCCTGCACGACGGGAGCATGACAATCGAAAGCGCGCCCGAAGAGGGCACGACGGTGACGATCAGCCTGCCGGTCGCCGGGCCGGCGCCGAAAGCGGACCATCACGATTTCCGCGACATCGCGATCAAGACAACGGGAAGCAACGAGGGAACGAATGGCTCGCTCCGCAAAACGGCCTAAGAAGCCGGCCCACATGGTGCTTGCCCGCAATGGAGCCGTCGCGCTCGGCGGCGTGGTTTCCCGCAACCCGGTACTGGTCGGCGGCACCACCGCTTTCCTGGTCGCGCTGTCCTTCGTTTCGGCGAATGCCTTGTGGTATCAGCCGCATTTCCATTCCGGCGCGTTCTTCTCGACGCGCGACCAGGGCAGTTCCTATGTCGCGCCGGAGTTCGGGAACGGGATAGCCCTTGGCGACGACGAGGCGGAGACCACGATCAAGATCGAGCGTCCGCAGTACCTGCCGCAGCCCAAACCCGATCCCGTTGTCGAACAGGTGCAGGGAATCCTGCGCGATCTCGATTTCTACGCCGGCACCGTCGATGGCATTACCGGCCCGGCGACGCGCACCGCGATTGCCAATTACCGCAAGAAGGTCGGGTTGCCGGCCTCGGAAGCAATCGACGACGAATTGCTGACGCAGCTTGGCGCCAGGCAGACGACGGCGGCGATCCCGGTGACGCCGGCGCCGGCGCCGCGCGAAACAAGCGCACAGGCAGCGGCCGCTTCGCCTGACGCCACGTCGCCGGTTTCCGACCCGCTCATTCTCAAGATCCAGGCGGGCCTGAAGGCGTTCGGCAATGACGGCATGGAAGTGGACGGCGTCATGGGCGCCAAGACCAAGAACGCGATCCGCGAGTTCCAATCGCTGTTCGGCCTGCCGGTGACCGGCGAGCCGGACCAGGTCGTTTATGCGAAAATGCGCGAGATCGGCCTGACGAACTAGATTCAGGTGAGGCCGGCCTGCAAATGGCGGCTTTCGTTTGAGGTCGCACTCCTTCGCGCCCCCCGGCAGGACAAAGGGGGCAACGTAGAGCCGCAACCCTCGTCGATCTCAAGGGCAACTGCTGTCGCAGCGACCGCTGGCCGCGCGGCCCGGGCGATGCTAAGTCGGCCCTGAACGAGGCGACCCGAAAAATCATGCGCGTAACCACCGACCTTTGGGTTTCGGCCCTGACACGCCGCGTCTTCGCCGACGGAGGCTTCGCGGCGGTGGTAAAGCGCGGCGCCACCGAGGCGGGCGCTGTCTTCATCCTCTCCAGGGACAGGCTGGGTGAGATCGCGCTGTTCGGCCCGGCCTCGCAGACCGCCTACGATTCCGAGCGTCCCGACGACCGCCGGTTCTCCCGGCTGATGGCGACGGTTGAAGCCGAGGCGGTGGACGCCCGACTGGAAAAGGAACGGCGTTTCGATTCCGATATCTGGATCGTCGAGATCGAGCCAGGACGAACCGGAATGGCGGAATTGATCGCTCTCAGCGAACCCTAAAGAGCAGACGACAGGGGCTGACCGGCCGGCGCATCGTTTTCATGGGCGCGCAGCCACTCCCGCGCGGCCTCGACATTGCACAGCCGGTAATGGTCGAGGAACACGCGGATCGCCGCCGCGCCGTTGACGGCAAGCGGAAACAGCGCGGCGACCAGCAGGAACGCCTGTTCTTCCGGCAATTCCAATGCGCGCAGCGCGGGGATCAGGCTGGTGTAGTGGGTGTTTTCGGTCAGCGACTTGGCGAGTTGGAAGCGGACTTCAAGCAGATCGGCAAGCGCGGTCTGGAAGAAGGCGCGGTTGCCGCAGAGCGCGGTTGCCAAGAGTTTTGCGAAGTCGTCGGCGTCGGCTTTCTGCCGCGCCGTGGACGGGTCGTCGGCGCCAGCCGGCGCGGTGGCTGGGCGCATCATCGCGCGCAGGCGGCTGAGGGTTCTTTCGGTTTCGGATTTCGGTGCGGCCGGCGAGGTGTCGTTCGAGGCGGCGTGCTGTGCGGAACCTTGCGGACCGCCTGGCGCGTCGGACTGCGACCCGGAGCCGGACAGCGCCTGCACGAGATCGGAGATGGTTTGGTTGAGGCCAGGCCGGCGGGCGATGGCGCGCGCATGCGGCAGCCCGTGGCGGCCGATGAGGGCGATGAGGTCGACGTCGGTGAGTGCGGCGGAGCGGATGAGCAGCGGCGCTGCGATGTCGACGGTTTCGTCGCAGAGCCGCCGGATGAGTACGGCGGGCGCGTGAGCGCATTCGGAGAGCGCCGCGGCCGCGAACCGCTTCGTTTCCACCGAAACGGCGTCGAAAAGCGGCAGCGCCAGATCTTCAAGCTGGTCGACTTCGCGGCGTGACGGACGCGTCAGCGAGCAGAACGCCGAAACGGCGGCACGGAAAAGCCTGTCAGCCTTTCCCGCTTCGCCCCTGATGACGAGTTGCCTGAAATCCGAAGAAGACACGTGGGAACGCCTGACGCACTTTTAAAAACATCGCGCCAAGACCAACCGCGCTGATGCACAGGAAAAGCTCGACACTTGAATAAATTTAGCTGCGATCCGTTAGGAAGGTGTTAACCGTCTGCTGCGCGTAATCACTATGGAGGCGTTGCGTACTGCTCCGGTCATGCCGAGAGGGAAAGCGCGAAGTCATGGGCAGCATAGTGTCTTTTGTGCCGCGGCCAGCGGCAAAAATCCGCCGCAGCGAAGACCACACCGTTGCGGCATCCGTCATCATCTTTCCGGGCGTCCGCTACGAGCGGGCAAAGGACCTCGCGCCGGAGAGTCCGGCTGGCGACGACGAGTGCGGCGATCCACGCAATCCAGCTCCGCTGCATTAGGGTACGCCGATATTCAGGTGATGCCGGCCTGACCTGAATCTCGACGCACCCCAAATGCGCCGTGCATCTTTTCAGGCACCCAAAGGTCGCCACGTCATTCGATGTTACAGGAAACCCCGTCGAGATAGCTGCTGATCCCGGGCTTCCAGCTCGCGTCGGGAACAAAGCTGCGGATCACCACGATGCCCTGCGCGATAGGCGCCTCGACGAACACCGATTTCTCGAATTCCGGCGGCAGGTTCTTGCGCACTTCGGTCATCTGGAGTGGCGTGGCGATAACGAAATCCAGCGATCCGTCGGCGGACGTGCGGTCGTTGAAGGAGTAGACGTTCTGGCCGTTGCGGTCGTAGACCGAAGCCGACCAGAAAGGCACGGCACCAGCGGCTTTCAGATGCGCGATGCCTTCGCTGAGATCGAAGCGGCAGGAGACAGCGTCGAAGAAGGGATCGGGCGTACCCAGCACAGACGGGGCGCCGCTGGAGGTCAGGCGGGTAACGCCGTAAAGGTCGGCGCTCGCCGCGAGCTTCGACCAGGCGTCGCGCTCCGAAAAGGACGGCAGCATCAGGAGGATCGCGATATGGACGATGCCGGCGCCGACCAGTCCGACGATGAGGGCGTAGGCGATCTGCTTAAGCATCGCAGCCCGCCCTGGCGATTGCGGGCAGCGCGAGATCCGCGATGCCCGAACTGCTGGCCGCCGGGCTGTCGTAGAGCGTCAGCACCAGCGCCATCGGTCCGCCGCCCGATACCGGCAGCCAGTTGCCGGGAGCGGGATGCCGGCCAACGGCGATGCTCACCGAATTGTCGGGCTTGCGCAGCGCCTGCATCGACTGCAGCGCAGGCGATTTCAGATTTCCGTTGCGGATCATCGCATGCGAGGGCTCGGCCGCGTAGAGCGTCCAGAAGCGCGCCGGTGGGAAACTGCCCTCGATCCGGTAGGCGCAGTTCTTGCGCAGCATGGCGCCGCCCGAATCCCGCTGGGCGACGAAGGTCAGGCCTTCCGCCAGTCCGAGCGACAAGACGCCTTCGCGGGCGATGCGGGCTTTCGAATAGGGATCGGCGAGCGGCGTGCCGAGTTCGGGGAAGGTCGTCCATCCGCCGACCTTGACGGCGCCGATGCCTTCCTGCTCCTGCAGCGCGTACCAAACGCTGGCCGCCCCGCCGCCGATGGCGATCGCAAGGACGAGGACTGCGAGGAAAACGGTTCTGAGCATCAGGCGCCGGCAGGTGACATCGGGGATGGCTGCTTGTTTTAGCCGCATTTGTGCCGCGCCAGGTGATTCCACCTGGCTGGAAAATGCTCTAGCCTGCGTCGTACATGCGAGGCAAGCAACGAACGCTGAATCGGAATCGCCTCCTCCGATGCCCTACAGCGCGGAGAGCGTTTCGACCTTGGGTGGAACGCGGATAGGCGGCGCGGTACGGAATTCCTCCGCCATCTCCTTGAGAGCCTTCGACGTTGCGACCGACAGGACGGCAGGACGGTCGATGACCGGCTCGGCGGCGTCGGTGGGCTTCTTTTCGGCGGCCGCCTCGGCGACGAGCTTGGGATCGACAAACGGCTTTTCGATGCCGGGGATGGGTTTCAGCTCGATGTTCTGGTGGGCATAGGCCATGAACCGCTGCCAGGTCATCGCCGGCAGCAGGCCCCCGGTCATCTCTTTGGTGGGCGTGAAGTCGTCGTTGCCCATCCAGACGGCGGCCGTGTAGTTGCCGGAATAGCCGACATACCAGGCGTCGCGGTACCCTTGCGTGGTGCCGGTCTTGCCGGCGGTGCGCACGAGCGGCAGTGCGGCGCGCCGCGCCGTGCCCCATTCCGGCACCTGCACCAGCATGAAGTTCATCGCAGCCGCTGCCTTCTCCGACAGGACGCGGCGCGGCTTGGGGCCATCGCGGTCAAAATCGTAGACCACGTCTCCGGAATGGGCGAGCAACTGGTTGATCGCGTGCCGTGTGCCGGCAAGGCCGCCCTGGGCAAACACGCTGTAGCCCGTCGCCTGGTCCATGACGGTCATGCCGGACGTGCCGAGAACCGTGGTCTTGAACACTTCGAGCGGCGATTCGACGCCCATGGCATGCGCAAGCTCGACGACCGGCTTGACGCCGAAATGGTCCTTGGCGAGCCGCACCGGCACGGTGTTGATCGACTTCACGAGGGCTGTCGTCAGCGTCATCCGCCCGGAATAGCTGCGGCCATAGTTCTTCGGCGACCAGCCGCCCCAGGAAATTGGGCCGTCGGAAATTGTCGAGTCCGGCGTGAAGTCTTTTTCCATGGCGGTGGCATAGACATAAGGCTTGAAGGAGGAGCCGGCCTGGCGCAGCGCCTTGGTGGCGCGATTGAATTGGCTCTGGCCATAGTCGCGGCCACCGACGATGGCCCGCACCGCGCCGTTGTTTTCCAGAACGACGATGGCGCCCTCGGTGACCCGGTACTGCTTGCCGTACTGGCGCAGATGGAACTCCAGCGCCTCTTCCGCCGCACTCTGGATGTTCATGTCGATGGTGGTTCGTGCAACCATCGAGTGAACGCCCGATTTCTGTGCGACGCGCTTTGCTTCCTCGAAAGCCCAGTCGAGGAAATAGTCGGGGCTCTTCGCGTCGCCACGATCGACGACGTTTGCCGGATGCAGGCGAGCCGATAACACCTGGCCCTCCGTCATAAAGCCGCCCTGCACCATGTTGGTGAGAACTTCGTTGGCGCGGGCGCGCGCCGCCGGCAGGTTGACGTGCGGTGCGTATTTGGCCGGCGCCTTGAACAGGCCGGCGAGCATCGCCGCCTCGGGCAGCGTCAGATCCTTGACGCCCTTGCCGAAATAGAAGTTGGCGGCGGCCGTGATGCCGAACGTGCCGCCGCCCATATAGGCGCGGTCGAGATAGAGCTGCAGGATTTCCTTCTTGGACAGGTTCATTTCCAGCCACAGCGAAAGGAAAGCCTCCTTGACCTTGCGCTCGACGGTCCGTTCGTTGGAGAGGAACAGGTTCTTGGCGAGCTGCTGGGTGATGGTGGAGCCGCCCTGCACGACGGAATTGGCGCGCACGTTTTCCTGCATGGCGCGGAAGAGGCCAAGGAAATCGATGCCGAAATGGCTGTAGAACCGCCGGTCCTCGGTGGCGAGAACGGCCTGGATCACATGGTCGGGCATTTCGTCGACCGGCACCGAATCGCGCTGGATGATGCCGCGCTGGCCGATCTCGTTGCCGTAGCGGTCGACGAAGGTGACGGCAAAATCGTCCTGGGTGCGCCAGTCGCCGGCGGTTTCCTCGAAGGCGGGCATGGCAAGCGCCAGCATGACCACGGAACCGGCCGCGCCCAGCGTGAAGCCTTCGCTGAGCAGCTCCGTGACGGCGCGCCGCCAGCCGGTGAAGCGAAAACGGCGGAAGAATATGGTGAGGTTTTCCCAGGCGCGGCTCGCCGCGAACCCGGCCTCATAGAGGGTCGAATCGATCCAGGCATCGACCGCGAGAAGCCTGCCGGCCTTCGGAGCCCTGGATTTTCGAGGTTCGAACGGATGTTCCATTCTGCTGTCCGGCCGCGACCCTGGATCAATCTAAAATTGCATACAGGCGATTTCAGGGCGAAAACAATCGTGATCCTGCGGAGCCATTTCCTTTTCCCTGATTTTGGATGGGCCAACAAGGGAAATCCAGCCGCTCACCAGGGTTTGAAAAAATACGGTAAAGAATAGGAATTTATTCTTGACTGCGTAACGGTCCTCTGGTAGGTTATCGCTATCGTCGGAAAAGTGTGGGTGGCGGGCCAGCGGCTTGGACATTTCACCCTCGTACTCTCGGGCATGTTTCCGGTCCGTGAACAATCCGACACTTCCAAAACAACCGGGCAGACAATCGCCGGAAAGACGCCGGCTATGAGGAAACCGTTTGCACGCACGCACGCGCTGCGCGCGCTTGCCGAGGGTGCGAAGGCGACCCTCGACCTGCTGGCCGACGCCAGCGGACGCTCGCTGAGGATGCTGAAGCTGCAGGCGGAGCGCGAAGGATGGGCGCTCGACAGGGCGCCGCAGGAAGATCTGGCGGCCCGCTTCAGGGTGTTCGCCGCCATGCTGCTGGACAAGTTGGAGGATGCCGGGCGCAAGGCTGCCGAAGAGGGCATCACGATCAACAAGGCCGAGATCGACGGGTTCATCACGATAATCCGCGGTCTCGAAAAGGTCGACACAATCATGCGGCCCGAAATGGTCGCCAAAGAGAACAAGATCAAACAGGATGAAGACATGGCCGAGGTCCTCCAACGCATCAACACGCGCATCGTCGAAATGGCCCGCGAGCTCGCAGCTCAGCTGGTCGAAGAGTCATGTCGGGCTGGACGGTGCGTGGCTGGCGAGGGACGAATGGTTTAATTTCGCCCGGCTCGAACAATACCCGCTGCTTGTCGACCCTCCCGCCATCTGGTTGGTGACGGGCGGGCGCGGCGCCGGCAAGACCAGGCTCGGCGCGGAATGGGTGAATGCGCTGGTGCGGGGATTGCCGCCATTCGCCAGGGACAAGCTTCGGTATGGGCTGATCGCGCTGGTCGGCGAAACGCTGGCCGATGTTCGCGACGTGATGATCGAGGGGCCGTCCGGCATCCGGACGATTTCGCGCAAGGACTGGCCGCGCTTCGAACCGAGCCGGCGGCGGCTCGTGTGGGACAGCGGGGCGGTGGCGCAGATATTTTCGTCGGAAGACCCCGAAAGCCTGCGCGGGCCGCAATTCGAGGCGGCCTGGTGCGACGAGCTGGCGAAATGGAAAAACGCCGACGCCTGTTTCGACATGCTGCAGTTCGGCGTGCGACTGGGTACGGCGCCGCGCCAGCTGATCACCACCACGCCGAAGCCGACGCCGTTGCTGAAGCGGCTTTATGCGGACCCGGCCGTGCAGAGGGTGACCATGCGCACCGCCGACAACGCCGGCAATCTGGCACCGGGTTTCGTCGAGGCGGTGCGCAAACGCTACGCCGGTTCGCGGCTCGGACGACAGGAGCTGGACGGCGAACTGATCGAGGATCGCGACGACGCCTTGTGGTCGCGCGCCACGATCGAACAGGCGCAGACGGCGATGCCGGCGGGACTGCGCCGGATCGTGGTGGCGGTCGACCCGCCGGCGAGTTCGCTGAAAACGTCGGACGCCTGCGGCATCATCGCCGCCGGACTGGACGGGAATGGCAATGCGGTGGTGCTGGCCGACGCGACGGTGCGCGCGGCAAAGCCGCGGGAATGGGCGAACGCCGCGGTCGGGCTCTTTCACCGGCTGGAAGCGGATTGCCTGGTGGTGGAGATCAACCAGGGCGGCGACATGGTGGGCGCGGTGATCGCGACCGTCGATGCGGATGTGCCGGTGAAGCCGGTGCGGGCGCGGCGCGGCAAATGGCTGCGCGCCGAACCGATCGCGGCACTCTACCAGCAGGGCAGGGTGCGCCATGCGGCGCGATTTCCCGAACTGGAAGACGAGATGTGCGATTTCGGGCCGAACGGCCTGTCGAACGGGCGCTCGCCCGACCGCGTCGATGCGCTGGTATGGGCGATCGGCGAGCTGATGCCGCGGAGTGGCGGGCGGCCGAGGATCAGGGATTTTCAATGAGGCAGTAGGCAGTAGGCAGTAGGCAATCGAGGTTCGGCTGCGGCACCTCGTTGCCGGGCACTCCGCGCGCCTGCTGCTTTCTCGACTGCCTACTGCCTACTGCCTATTGCCTTGAGTCTTCTGACATCAAAGGAACACACGATATGCCAATTCGCTGGCCGTGGCAGTTGCGCCCGGAAAGGAAAAACACGCCGCCCGAGCGCAAGAGCGGTGCATCGGGCTTTGTCGCGATCCATGCACAGGCGGAGGCGCGCTGGACGCGCAGGGATTACGTGACGCTTGCCCGCGAGGGCTACATGCGCAACCCCGTCGTGCACCGTTCAGTCCGGCTGATCGCCGAGGCGGCATCGGCGGTTCCCTGGCTGCTTTATGTCGGCGCGACCGAGCACGACGTGCATCCGGCGCTGGACCTGCTGGCCCGCCCCAACCAGCGGCAGGCGGGCGCGTCGTTCCTTGAAGCGCTCTATGGCAACCTGCTTTTGGCCGGCAATGCCTATGTCGAACTGATCGACCCTTCGACAGGCTCAGGACATGGCCCTTCGACAGGCTCAGGACATGGCCCTTCGACAGGTTCAGGGTCGGAAGCGGCGGCGGACGCCGGGTTGCGGGAACTGCACCTGCTGCGGCCGGACCGCGTGACCGTGCTGGCCGACACGGATGGCTGGCCGAGCGGGCTTGAATATCGCGCGGGCGGCGCGCGGCGCAGGATCGCGCTCGGGGCGGGAGCCGGACTTCATCTCTCGCTCTTCCATCCGATCGACGACCATTACGGTTTTCCGCCACTGGAGGCCGCACTGATCGCGCTCGACACCCACAATGCCGCCGGGCGCTGGAACAAGGCGCTGCTCGACAATTCGGCGCGGCCGTCGGGCGCACTGGTCTATGCGCCGAAGGAAGGCGGCAATCTTTCCGACGAGCAGTTCGACCGGCTGAAGCTGG
This sequence comes from Neomesorhizobium albiziae, assembly GCF_900114255.1. Lineage (GTDB taxonomy): Bacteria > Pseudomonadota > Alphaproteobacteria > Rhizobiales > Rhizobiaceae > Neomesorhizobium > Neomesorhizobium albiziae. Next base: position 135,551 of record NZ_FOSL01000008.1, read on the forward strand.
AACTGGAGGAAGGATACTCCGGCGCCACACGAGCGGGCCGGCCGCTGCTGCTCGAAGGCGGCCTCGACTGGAAGGCGATGAGCCTGACGCCGAAGGACATGGATTTCATCGAGGCGAAGAATTCGGCCAGCCGCGACATAGCGCTGGCCTTCGGCGTGCCGCCGATGCTGCTCGGCATTCCCGGCGACAACACCTACGCCAACTACCAGGAGGCGAACCGCGCCTTCTACCGCCTGACCATCCTGCCGCTGGTCGCCCGCACGGCGAAGGAGCTATCCGCGTGGCTCGGCCCCGTGTTCGGCGAGGAGCTGCGGCTGTGGTTCGACGCCGACCAGATCGAGGGGCTTTCGGGTGAACGCGACGCGCTGTGGGCGAGGGTGGGGGCGGCCGACTTCCTCAGTGACGACGAGAAGCGGGAAGCGGTGGGGTACGGGAGCAGGCAATAGGCAGTGGGTAGTGGGGGTCTTGACGTTCGTCGGCGATGGGAGCGCGAGCATTTTGCGGCGCGCGAAGCGGCGGCGCGGTTTATCGATACCCTGCTGTCCTCGAACCTGAGCAAAGAGGAGCTTACCGCGATTTGGGCGAAAGCCGGGTCCGATTGGTGCGTTTCAGAACCTCAGGTCGTTTCGTTCCTCGAGCAGCTTCGGGATGCACTCCGTCTTGAAACAAACAGATGAAGCCGGCAAAACTTAAGGTTTGGGGTCGCTAAGAGGCGGGCGAATGCGGACGCGAAACCCTATGTGCACAATACTTATGGCGTGGGTGTCCTGTTTTGGCACGATCCACGCTCAAGCCGGGGATATTGTGTCTTCACAGCCTATCTCCGAAACGATTGAGCACGGTGCAACAATGCATCCGCTTCTCGCCAAATTCTGTCGAAAATTTTTTCGACGGCTTTTACGAGTTCTACTCGACCCTTGATGACCTTGCAAAATTGGGTCTTGGATCGCTGACCCAGGAGGAGAAGAGGGAACTCGCGCCCATTCTCGATGAGATCACAAGCCCGCGCTACAGCGCCGACGATTTGGTCCAACTGTGGAAAAGCTCGCCGGCCGACGTCTGGTTGACCAACGGCAAGCAGATACGCACGCTGTTCAAGCGCGCCCGGGAAATGATCGGGGAATTGGACAGTAGGCAGTAGGCGTCGGCAATGGGCAGCGTTTCCCGTCTGCGGTCTCCCTTTTCTCATTTCTTCTTTGCGACGAAGTTGACGCCGGGCAGGCCCTGGAAATGCGCGTCGCAGGTCAACAGATCGGCCTGATGTTCAAGCGCGGTAGCATAGACGATCGCATCGGCTGTCGCGATTTTGTGCTTGCTGCAGAGTTCAGCCGCAAGCAGCGCGATCGTCGTGTCGAGCGGCACGACGCGGCACATCTGCGTGAAGGCGATGACCTGGTCTGCCTTGTCCTCGCCGGCTTCCCGGGTGAGCCATTTTGCAAGTTCGAGCTGGATGATCGTTGGCACCAGCCAATCTTCGCGCGCCGGTATCTGGGGGCCTATGGCCTGGCCGGTTGGCGAAGCGATGAGCCACTCGATCCAGGCCGACGTGTCGACGAGGCGCATCAGAAGCGGTCTTTGCGGTCGCGATAGTCAGTCGCCTTGGCGCCCTTGGCGATCCCGGCGAGCTCCTCGGCTTCCGGAACCGGCACGAGCAGAACGCCGGCTCCTTTTGGTATGAAGGCAAACTCCTGGCCTGCCGTCCAATGGCGCGCCTTGCGAACGGCCTTCGGGATCGAGATCTGAAATTTGGCTGAGAGCGTGGCAGTGTCGAACATGTCGTACCAATCCTTGATCGATCGATGCTTCGTAAGAAATAGCACGGATCGATCGTTGCGGAAAGGCAGTAGGCAGTAGGCAGTAGGCAGTTTCCGTCCCGGACTGCATGGGCAAGATCGCGCATTGCGACTGCCGACTGCCTAAGGCCGACTGCCCTTTCTCTTGGAACCATCACACATGACCGAAATCAACGAAACCGCCTGGCTGTGGGCGGCGAAAGGTACTGGCGCGGTCGCAGGGTCGGCCGTGTCGCTGGCCTACATCCTGCCCGGCGGGCGGCGCGAGGCCGCACTGCGCTTTGCGGCGGGCGTGGTCTGCGGGCTGGTTTTCGGCGGCACCGCCGGACTGAAGATCGCCACCGAACTCGGCATCGCCAGCACGATCGGCAGCTTCGAGACGATGCTGATGGGATCGGCGGCGGCGAGCCTGTGCACATGGTGGGCGCTGGGCTTCCTGGCGCGCGCCTTCGAACGCGGCGGATGGGCATGGCCAAAGGAGCGAAGGGAAAGCGATGGGCGCTGACTGGATCACCCGCCTCTGCGAGCGGAAATTTGTCGACCTGGTGGTCGAGGAACTGGAACCCAACGGTTCCTTCTCAGGCTATGCCAGCCTTTTCGGGCGCGTGGATCTCGGCCGCGACGTGGTCGAGCGCGGAGCGTTCGCCAAGTCGCTGAGGACACGCGGTGCTGCCGGCATCCGCATGCTGTTCCAGCACGACCCGAACCAGCCGATCGGCGCCTGGACCGAGGTCCGGGAGGATGCCCGCGGGCTGTTCGTGCGCGGCAGGCTGACCGAAGGGGTCAACCGCTCGCGGGAGGTGCTGAATCTGATGCGCGGCGGCGCGCTCGACGGGCTGTCGATCGGCTTCCGCACAGTTCGGGCGAAGAACGACGCCGCCGCGGGGGTGCGGCGCATCCTGGAGGCCGATCTGTGGGAAATTTCGGTGGTGACGTTTCCGATGATGCCCGGCGCCCGCGTCGAGAAGATCAAGGGTTTCGGGCGCGGGCGTGCACTGCCGACGACACGTGAATTCGAACGTTGGCTCACGCGGGATGCCGGGCTGACGCGGGGCGACGCCAGGGCGGTGATCGCCAAGGGGTTCGCCAGCCTTGTGCGCGAGCGGGACGCCGCGAGGAATACGCCGGACGGGATCGTTGCGATGATCCGCGCGGCGACACGCATGATCAACGGAAAGGATTTTTCTGATGCACAATGACATGCAGGCGCCAGCGCCTGAAACCAAGTCCGGCCACTTCGAGCTGCCCGAGGCTTTCGACGAGTTCATGAATTCGTTCGAGGCCTTCAAGGACGCCAACAACGAACGGCTGGCCGATATCGAAAAGCGCATGAGCGCCGACGTGGTGACCACCGACAAGGTGGACCGCATTTCCCGCGCGCTCGACGAGCAGAAGCGGGCGCTCGATACGATGGCGCTGAAGAGGGCCCGGCCGCAGCTCGGCCGCGAAACGCGCTCGGGCTTCATCGACCTCGAACACAAGCAGGCTTTCGAGACCTATGTGCGCAGCGGCGACGACCGGCTTCTGCGGGCGCTCGACACCAAGGCGATGTCCTACGGCTCCGGCCAGGACGGCGGCTACCTAGTGCCGTCAGAAACCGAGGCCGAGATAGGCAAGCGGCTGGCGGCACTGTCGCCGATCCGTTCGATCGCCTCGGTTCGCCAGGTTTCGGGCGCGGTGCTGAAGAAGCCGTTCGCGGTCAACGGTCCGGCCGTGGGCTGGGTCGGCGAAACGACGGCGCGGCCGCAGACGGCGACCGCCACGTTGGCCGAGCTGCAGTTTCCGACGATGGAGCTCTACGCCATGCCGGCGGCGACCGCTTCGCTGCTGGAAGACAGCGTCGTCGATCTCGACCAGTGGATTTCCGGCGAGGTCGAGGCCGCTTTCGCCGAGCAGGAAGGCGCTGCCTTCGTCAACGGCGACGGCGTCAACAAGCCGCGCGGTTTCCTCGACTACGCGACGGTCGCCGAGGCGAGCTGGAGCTGGGGCAATCTCGGCTACGTGGCGACCGGCGTCGCCGGCGCGCTGCCGGCAAGCAACCCGTCCGACGTGCTGATCGACACAGTCTATGCGCTGAAGGCCGGCTACCGGCAGAACGCCAACTGGGTGATGAACCGCAAGACGCAGGCCGCTATCCGCAAGCTGAAGGACGCCGACGGGAACTATCTCTGGCAGCCGCCGGCGGCCGCCGGCCAGCGGGCGATGCTGATGGGCTTTCCGCTGGTCGAGGCCGAAGAGATGCCGGATGCAGCGACCAACGAGACGCCGGTCGCGTTCGGCGATTTTTCGCGCGGCTATCTCGTCGTCGACCGCACCGGCGTGAAGGTGTTGCGCGATCCATACTCCGCCAAGCCCTACGTGTTGTTCTATACGACCAAGCGGGTTGGCGGCGGTGTCCAGGATTTCGACGCGATCAAGCTGCTGAAATATGGCGTGAGCTGACGGTTCGTTCGGAAGCCTGCTCCGGCGGCCATTCCTTCTCCCCTCCGGAGCAGGGCAATCGACCCCCACTCCGGTTTGCTTTGCAAACCACCTCTCCCCCGATCGACGGGGGAGAGGAAGCGCCGGCCGCTATGCCAGGCTCCTTTCCTCTCCCTCCGGAGGGGGGAGAGGTGGCCCGAAGGGCCGGAGTGGGGGAAGACAGAACCATCTGCGATTCCCCTGCCGTGAACGGGGAGAAGAGGGCTAATCGTCGCCCGGCCATTTCCCTTGAAAATCAATTGATTCAGGATGTTTCATGACTCTGTTTCGAACCGTGGAACCGGCTGTCGAGCCGGTGACGCTCGCCGAAGTGAAGGAGCAGCTTCGCCTTGGCCATGCCAGCGAGGACGGGCTTCTCGCTGGTCTGATCCGGGCGGCGCGCGAGGAAGTCGAACGCGCCACCGGCATCGCCCTGATCAATCAAGGCTGGCGGCTGGCGCTCGATCGCTGGCCGCGCAACGGCACTGTGCTTCTGGCCCGCCACCCCGTGCGCACGGTTGTTTCCGTCACCGCCTACGGGGCAGACGGCGAGGCGGCGTTGATCCCGCCTTCCGCCTATCAGGCTGACACGCTGTCGCGCCCGGCGCGGCTTCATTTCGACGACACGCCGGCGCCGCTGAGGCGGATGAACGGCATCGAAATCGATTTTTCGGCAGGCTACGGCGAGGCCGGAACGGACGTTCCGGACACGCTGAAACGGGCGATGCTGCTTTTGACGGCGCACTGGTATGAACTGCGCGGCGCCCTCGGTGCTGAGAGCCAGCCGGCATCCTACCCCGCCGGCTACGAGCGGCTGATCGCCGGCCATAAAGCGAGGAAGCTCTGATGCGCTCGGTGCTTCTCGACCCCGGCGCGCTTCGCCACGAACTGACGCTCCAGGCGGCGACGCCAACCGCGGACGGGCTCGGCGGCCATGCGGAAACGTGGAACGAAATCGCCTCGGTGTTCGGGCTGATCGAGCCGGTGAGCGCCAACAGCATCGTCAGGGGCGACCAGGCGCTGGAGACGGTGACGCATCGCATCACCATCCGCAAACGCGACGGTATTCTGAGCGGCATGCGCTTCGTCAAGGGGACGCGGGTTTTTGCCATCGTCACCATTCACGACCCGGACGAGAGCGGCCGCTATCTCGTCTGCCGGACAAGGGAGGACGGATTGTGAAACTGGGGATACGATTGACATTAGACGGACTGGTCAAGGCGTTGAAATGGAAGGCGTATGCCCTGGCGGAGAACGGTGAATACCGCTACCGTCCGCGCAGGACCGCTGCCGAAAAATCCGCGCAACGGCCTCGAAAGCGGCCTTTGATCTCGGGGGAGGATAGCAATGACCGCGCCGGCCGCTGAACTGCAGAAGGCGATTTTCGCGTCGCTTTCAGGCGACCCGGCGCTGGTGGCGGCGATGGGCGGCGCACGCATCTTCGACCTGGCGCCGGCCAATGTCGCCTTCCCCTACATCACCTTCGGGCGCACCAGCGTCTACGACTGGAGCACCGGAACCGAAAGCGGCACCGAACAGCTCTTCACCTTGCATATCTGGTCGAAGACCAAGGGCAAGAAGGAAACGCTGGACATCATGGAGCTGGCGCGCGCGCGCCTCGCCGATGCGTCGCTGCCGCTTGACGGCCACCATCTGGTGAGCCTGCGCCTGGAATTCGCCGAGGCGCGCCACGACGACGACCTGTCGCTGCATCATGGGCTATTGCGGTTCCGGGCGGTGACGGAGGCCGAGGCCTTTTGATAATTCTACCCTGCCGGCCATCTGACGCAGTTTTCTCCGCTTCCGGTGCTCACGGACTTTAACGTCCGCTCCGCTCCGGTTCTCGAAAACCACGCCATATGACTCGGCAGGGCGAATTCTTAAAAGCCTCTCGCGGCAAGCCCGACAGCCTCAGCAAAATCATCAACAAGGAGACCACCCAATGGTCGCACAGAAGGGCAAGGACCTTCTGCTCAAGATCGATTCCAACGGTCTGGGCAGTTTCGTCACGGTCGCCGGGCTGCGTTCGAAACGCATCGCCTTCAACAGCGAGACGGTCGACATCACCGATGCGGATTCGGCCGGCCGCTGGCGCGAATTACTGGCCGGCAGCGGCGTGCAGCGCGCCGCCATCAGCGGTTCCGGCATCTTCAAGGACGCGCAGTCGGACGCGGCGATCCGCCAGCGCTTCTTCGCCGGCGAGATCGCCGGCTGGCAATTGGCGGTGCCGAGCTTCGGCTCCGTGGAGGAGCCTTTCCAGATCACCGCGCTGGAATACACGGGCGCCCACGATGGCGAGGTGACGTTCGATTTTTCGAACGGCGGCCGCTCTGACCTCGCCGTCGGACGTTTGCTTCAGGCGCACCAGGAGTACTGGGACCCGGCGAGCCCGCACTTGCCGCCGCTGCCAATCCCGTTTCGCCGGTCTATGGCGGCCGCATGGTGGATACCACCCGCATTTACGCCTGGACGTGGGACGCGCGGCCATTCCCGGCATTTCCGGTGAATGGCTCCTTGTGGCGGGACGGCACCAACTGGCGCCTGGGGCACTGGCTGAACGGCCGCCTGAACGGCGTGGCCTGCGGCGACCTGATCAATGCGGTGCTGGCCGAGCACGGATTGCCGCCGGCCGATGTCGCCAATGCCGACGGCACGATGCATGGCTATGTCATCTCGGATCCACCGTCGGCGCGCGCCGCGTTCGAACCGGTGATCGACCTGTTCGGGCTCGCCGTCTGCGAAGCCGGCGGGAAACTGGTCTTCCGAAGCGAGGGCGCACGGCAGGCGGCGGCTGTCGCGGTTACCGAACTGGTGGTCGACGGCAACAATCCGGCCGTCGAGGTCGTGCGCATTCCCGACCATCAATTGCCGACCGAGGCGGTGCTGGGGTTCCGCGATGCATTAGCCGATTACCAGGCGGGATCGGCGAGGCATGTGAAGCAGGCGGCCTGGGCCACCGCCAGGAGACGATCGGCTTTCCTGGCGTGCTCGAGACCGCCGAGGCCTCGGCGCTGCTGGATGAATGGATGCGGCGGGCATGGTCGCGGCGCGAAAGCGTTTCGTTCGCGGTTCCCGCGCCCGATGCCGGGATCGAGCCCGGTGCCATCATCCAGATCCCGGCGGCAGGCAATGCGGATTTTCTCGTCACCGAAGTCGAAGACGGGCTGATCCGTAAGGTCTCGGCGCGGCAGGTGACGCGTTCGGCGCTGCGGCCGTCCAGCGGCGCGCTGCCGGTGGCGCCCAACCAGCGCTTGACGGTTGCGGGCAGGCCGCTGGCGATCCTGCTCGACCTGCCGATGGCGCCTGGCGCGCGTGAACCGCATCGGCAGTTGCGGATCGCGGCGTGGAACCGCGCCTGGCGAAGCCAGATCGCCTTCGCGTCGCCCGAACAAACCGGCTTCGTCCAGCGGGCGTCGATCCCCCAGGCTGCGACCGTCGGACAGCTTCTTGAACCGCTGGGGCCGGGTTTTTCGGGACGCGTCGACACTAATACGATCGCCAGGGTGAAGCTTTTCGACGGGGAACTCACTGATGTCAGCCGCTTGCAATTGTTGAACGGGGGCAATGTCGCGGCGGTAAGATCGAATACGGGCGTCTGGGAGCTGATTCAGTATGAAAACGCAGCGGAGTTTGCGCCGGATGCGTGGCAGATTTCCGGCCTGCTGCGGGGGCAGCTTGGAACGACCGACGCCATGGCCGCCGGTGCGGCCGCCGGCGCGCATTTCGTGCTGATCGACGAGGCTGTGCTTTCCGCCGGCCTGTTGCCGGCCGAATGCAGGTTGCCGATGAACTGGCGGGTGGGGCCGGCCGGGTACGACTTCTCCGACGCTAATTTCGTGCAGCAGTCGGTGACGGGCGGGCTGCGCTCGAGCCTGCCGCTGGCGCCGGTTCACCTGAGGGGCAGGAAGACCGCGGCAGGCGATTTTGCGATCGATTGGAAGCGGTGCGGCCGCATCGACGCCGACAGCTGGCAGGGGTTGGACATTCCGCTCGGCGAAGAAAGCGAAACCTACCGCATCGAAATATCCGCGCCCGGCGGCCCGACGGTGCGAACGGCGATATCGCCGACGCAGGGCTGGACCTGTGGGGCGGCGCAGATGGCCGCCGATTTTTCGCCGATCCCGTCCGCAATCGACGTGACCGTCTCGCAACTGAGCGCCACGGCCGGCTGGGGACTTGCGTGCACCCGCCGGCTGTCATTGGGTTGAGAAAATCCGTGATGGCGGGCTGCAAATGGCAATTTCTGCGCTTCCGGTGCTCACGTACCCAAAATGTACGCTCCGCTCCGGTTCGAAACCACCGCCATTTGACCACCGCAGCGAGTTATCAAACAGGCTCTCTGACCGACAAAGTTTCACGAGCTGAAAAGGGTGAAGCATGAACGAGATAAAAGCCTGGTATCTTTCGCGCACCATCTGGGCGTCGCTGATCACCGTCGCCACGGCTCTGGCGGGGATGCTCGGACTGCCGGTCGAGGGGCTGGACAATTCCGCTTTGGCCGATACGCTGCTCCAGGCAGTGGCGGCGATCGCGGGACTGGTTGCGATCTTCGGCAGGCTCTCGGCCAAGGACCGCATCGGCTGACATACGGTGCTGCGTTGTTCGGGCGATATTGTTGAAACGGAGAACAATGCCGTTGATTACATTAGTTATTGCTGAACCAGCGTTCATTTAACGTTCAGAAGCGATCGGCTAGAAGAGCGCCATGGAAGGATTTCGCTCAGTGCTTCGATCTGCAATTGCTGCCTTTTCCGGATTGGCCCTGCTTGCCTCGCAAGCGGCTGCGATGCCTGTCGCGCCTCTGACGGCCGACAGTCTGCTGATACCGGTGCAAAGCGACTGCTACGCCATAGGCGAGCAGATCGCCGCGCAAAACGGCGGCACGCTGGCCAAGGCGTCGCCTTCGACGAGCGGCGGGCAGCCGGTCTGCGTCATCGTCGTGCTGGTTCCCGGCAAGGATGGCGAGCGTCCGCGCCGCGTGCAGATGGTGGTGCCGCAGGGGTGATGGCCTCGCCGTTTCCAACGGATGGGCCTTTCGCCTATCCTCGATTGACTTCTCCAAGAGCGTGTATGTGATACCATGCGGATACTTGTGGTTGAGGATGACAAGGACCTGAACCGTCAGATTGCGGATTCGCTGACTGACGCCGGTTACGTGGTCGACCGCGCCTATGATGGCGAGGAGGGGCATTATCTCGGCGACACCGAACCTTACGATGCTGTCGTGCTGGATATCGGCCTGCCGCAGATGGACGGCATCAGCGTGGTTGAGCGGTGGCGGCGCGCCGGGCGCAAGATGCCGGTGCTGATCCTCACCGCGCGCGACCGCTGGAGCGACAAGGTGGCCGGCATCGATGCCGGCGCCGACGACTATGTGACCAAACCCTTCCATATCGAAGAGGTGCTGGCGCGGGTGCGGGCGCTGATCCGCCGGGCCGCGGGACATGCCTCGTCCGAACTTTCGTGCGGGCCGCTGCGCCTCGACACCAAGGCGTCGAAGGCCGACGTGGACGGCGTGCCGCTGAAACTCACCTCGCACGAGTTCCGCTTGCTTGCCTATCTGATGCACCACATGGGCGAGGTGGTGTCGCGCACCGAACTGGTCGAGCATCTCTACGACCAGGATTTCGACCGCGATTCCAACACCATAGAAGTGTTTGTTGGCCGCCTGCGCAAGAAGATGGGCATCGACATGATCGAAACCGTGCGCGGCATGGGCTACCGGATGCGCGAGCCGGCGGCGTGACGGCGAGGCCGGCGAGACCCTGCTTCACTCACCATCGCCAGGTCGCGGCGTGACACTCGTCCCGCGCTCGCTGGCTTTTCGCATCATCGCGCTGTCGACGGTCTGGGCGATCGTGACGCTGCTGATCATCTCGACGATCATCAGCACGCTCTACCGGCAGGCAAGCGAGCGCGGCTTCAACAGTCTGCTTTCGGCACATCTGTTCAACCTGATCAGTTCGGTCGGCGTCTCCGAGGGTGGCGCGCTGACCGGCAGCGTCGATCTCGGCGACCTGCGTTTCTCCGAGCCGGATTCCGGGTGGTACTGGGCGGTGGAGCCGGTTTCCAGCGGGCTGACCGGCCAGTTGCGCTCGCTCTCGATGAGCGAGGCGATCCCGTCGCCGCCGGCGACGACCGTGCCGTTCAATTCCGAATTCCAGCGCAGCTACGAGACCGACGGCATCGCCGGCGAGGACCTGCAGGTGTTCGAAAGCGAGTTCGTGCTCGATGCCGAGAACCGCGTTGCGCGTTTCCGGGTCATGGGCAACAGGACAGAACTGGAAAACGAGATCGGCGCATTTCAGGGCCGGCTGTTCACCTATCTCTCGATCTTCGGCGCCGGCATGGTCGCCATCAACGCGATTGCCATCATGCTGGGCCTGCGCCCGCTTGCGAGAGTACGCGAGGCGCTGTCGAAGGTTCGCGAGGGCACGGCGCAACGGCTCGACGGCAAGTTTCCGGCCGAAATCGAACCGCTGGCCAACGAGACCAACGCGCTGATCGAGAACAACAAGCGCATCGTCGAGCGGTCGCGCACCCAGGTCGGAAATCTCGCCCATTCGCTGAAGACGCCGCTAGCCGTCCTGCTCAACGAAGCGCGCATCATCGGCGGCGAAAAGGGCAGGCTGATCGAGGTGCAGGCCTCTGCGATGCAGCAGCAACTCGAACATTACCTGCAACGCGCCCGCATTGCCGCACAGCGCGACAGCGTCGTCTACCGGACGCCGCTGTCACCCTTGCTGAAGCGGCTGGTGCGGGTGATGGGGAAGCTGAACCCGAAGACGCTGGTGACGCTGGAATTGCCGGCGGACGAGCTGCTCTTTGCCGGCGAAAGCCAGGACTTCGAGGAAGTCGTCGGCAATTTGCTGGAAAACGCGATGAAATGGGCGGGCAGTGCGGTTGTCGTTTCGCTGAAAGCCGTCGACGGTCCGGAGCCGGGTGTCGGAGCGTTCGAGCTGGCGATCGAGGACGACGGCCCCGGCATTCCCGAAGACAAGGCGCGCGACGTCCTGAAGCGGGGCAGGCGGCTGGACGAAACGAAGCCGGGAACCGGGCTCGGACTGGCAATCGTGGCGGATCTCGTCAACGAATACGGCGGAAAACTGGGGCTGGAACGCTCCAGACTGGGGGGATTGAAGGCGACCGTGCAACTGCGGACGGCGCTTTGACGTTTCATCGAAATCCTACTTTCGCCATGGTCAAAATTCGGCCAAACATGGTTCATAAAGCGCGTCGCATTCGCATTTAGCGCTTTATGTCTTGATTTTACGCATGTTCTAAACGGACGCACGATCGACCCGGCCGAAGAGCCAAGACTTCCGGTGACAAGATGAAGATTTATTTGGCTTTTCTGGCTGGCATGCTGACCGTGACGGGGTGCGCCTCGCAAGGCAGCAAGTCGGTGATCGGGGCGGCGACGGAAGGCGTCACCGGCAACGCCGGCTCCGAAAAGGTCGCGACGGCGATCATCACCGAAATGCGCGGCGGGCTTGTCGGCGGTTCGGTCGGCGCCGAACTCAGCCGGAGCGAGCGCCGATCCGCCCTCGAAGCCGAATATCGCGCGCTCGAATATACCCCGAACGCCCAGACGGTGGTCTGGGGCGACAAGGCCGGCGGCCGCTATGGCGAGGTCGTCGCGGCTTCGCCCTACCGGGTGGGCTCGCAGGATTGCCGCCAATACGCCCATACGGTCTACACCGGCGGGCAGCCGAAGCGGGCGCGCGGCACCGCCTGCCGCAATGCCGACGGCAGCTGGACGCCGCTGACCTAGTGTGTGTGAGATTCAGGTGATGCCGGCCTGTAGATGACGGTTTTCTGCGCTTCCGGTGCTCATGTACTCAAATGTACGCTGCGCTCCGGTTCTCGAAATCCACCTGTTTGGTCGCTGACGCGCCCGTCTTCGACTCCGGCTCGGCCTGACCTGAATCTCAACACACCCTCTCTTGCGCATGTCATTGAAGAGCCGATCTTCTCGTCAATTGGCCGCATTGGCATGGGTAAAGTGTGTGGCTATTGAGGTCATATGCTTTTCTGGGTCGTTGCCGCGCTTCTGACACTGGCTGCCTGCATGGCGGTGCTGCTGCCGTTGGTGCGTGGCCGGGAAGCCGGGGATTCCACCGGGAGCCATGACCTCGAAGTCTATCGCGACCAACTCGCCGAGGTCGACCGGGATGCTGCCCGCGGCCTGATTGCCGCTGCCGAGGCAGAACAGGCCCGCGCCGAGATCGGACGCCGCATCCTGCGGCTCGGCAACCAGCCGACATCGGCAACCACTTCGAACGGGACAGCTCAGCGCGCCGCCGGCATGGCAGCCGTGCTGGCCATACCGCTCATCGCGTGGGGGCTTTATGCCTTCCTGGGCTCGCCCGCCCTGCCGTCGCAGCCGCTGCAGGACCGGTTGGCGAAAAATCCGGCCGACAGCTCGGTCGACGAACTGGTGGCGCGCGCCGAAGCGCATCTTGCCGCCAATCCCAAAGATGGCCGCGGCTGGGATGTGCTGGCGCCGATCTATCTGCGCATCGGCCGCGCCGGCGACGCGGTGATCGCCTACCGCAACACGATCTCAATCAACGGCACCACCGCCGATCGGGAAAGCGGGCTCGGCGAGGCCATCGCCATGGCCGCCGGCGGCATGATTTCGGCGGATGCGGAAGCGGCCTTCCGCCGCGCGCTGGCGGCCGAGCCCGGAAATGCCAAGGCGCAGTTCTACCTGGCGAGCGCGCTCGCGCAGGAGGGCAAGCTCACGGAGGCCGCTGCTGCCTGGCAGGCAATGCTTGGCACGCTGCCGGCGGATTCGCCCTGGCGATCCCCGATCGGGCGTGCCATCGCCGAGGCCGAGCGCCGCGCCTCGCTTGCAGCCGGCAACGCCCCCGCGGACGGCCCAAGCCAGGATCAGATCGACGCGGCGGCCGAAATGTCGCCGCAGGATCGCGCCGCCATGATCGAGACGATGGTGGCGCAGCTCGACGAAAGATTGCGGGCAAATCCGCGCGATGCGGAAGGATGGCGCCGCCTTGTGCGTTCACACCAGGTGCTCGGCAATGCCGACGCCGCCCGCGATGCATTGCAGCGCGGCGTCGCAGCCCTTGGCGCCGACAGCGAGGAAGCCAAGGGGCTTCAGGCATTCGCCGCCTCGCTCGGGCTTGCGAAAACGGAGTAGCCGGTGACGCGCAAACAAAAACGGCTGGCGGTTATCGGCGGTGCGCTGGGCTTCCTCGGCCTGGCGACGGCGCTGACCTTCTATGCGCTCGGCCAGAAGGCATCGTATTTCTATATGCCGGCCGACCTACAGCAGGCGACGGTGGCGCCTGGCCAACGGATAAGGCTGGGCGGCCTGGTGGAAGAAGGCACGATCGTGCGCGGGCAGGGGACCGAAGTCGCCTTTTCGGTGACGGATACAGAAAAATCGGTGAAGGTGGTGTTCAACGGCATCCTGCCCGACCTCTTCCGGGAAAAGCAGGGTGTGATCACCGAAGGCAGCTTCAGGCAGGACGGGACGTTTGTCGCCGACAGCGTGCTGGCCAAGCACGACGAGACCTACATGCCCAAGGAAGTGGCCGACAGCCTGAAGGCGAAGGGCGTCTGGCAGGAGACCACGCAATGATCGTCGAGACCGGCCATTTCGCCCTCGTGCTCGCCTTCGCGCTGGCGCTGGTTCAATCGACGGTGCCGCTGATCGGCGCACGCACCGGAAACGAGCGAATGATGGCGGTCGGCGGTCCCGCCGCGATCACCGGTTTCGCACTGATCGCGCTGTCGTTCGCCGCGCTCACCATGGCCTATGCGCAGTCGGACTTCTCGGTGCTGAACGTCTGGGAGAATTCCCATTCGCTGAAGCCGATGCTGTTCAAAATCACCGGCACCTGGGGCAACCATGAAGGGTCGATGCTGCTCTGGGTGCTGATCCTCACCTTCTTCGGCGCGCTGGTGGCAAGCTTCGGCGCCAATCTGCCGGCTTCGCTGCGCGCCAACGTGCTGGCCGTGCAGGGCTGGATCGGCGCTGCCTTCATGCTGTTCCTGCTTGCCACCTCGAATCCGTTTGCGCGGCTGACGCCGGCGCCGTTCGAAGGGCAGGACCTCAACCCGATCCTGCAGGACATCGGCCTCGCCATCCACCCGCCGATGCTCTACCTCGGCTATGTCGGCTTCTCCATCTGCTTCTCGTTTGCGGTCGCGGCCCTGATCGATGGCCGCATCGATGCGGCATGGGCGCGCTGGGTGCGGCCGTGGACGCTGGCTGCCTGGGTCTTCCTCACCGGCGGCATCGCGATGGGTTCCTACTGGGCTTATTACGAACTCGGCTGGGGCGGCTTCTGGTTCTGGGACCCGGTTGAGAACGCCTCGTTCATGCCGTGGCTGGCGGGCACCGCGCTGCTCCACTCGGCGCTGGTGATGGAAAAGCGCTCGGCGCTGAAGATCTGGACGGTCCTGCTTGCCATCCTCACCTTCTCGCTGTCGCTGCTCGGCACCTTCCTCGTCCGTTCCGGCGTGCTGACGTCGGTGCACGCCTTTGCCACCGATCCGAGCCGCGGCATCTTCATCCTCGCCATCCTCACCGTCTTCATCGGTGGTTCGCTGGCGCTGTTTGCGCTGCGCGCGTCGTCGCTCACAGCCGGCGGCATCTTCCAGCCGATCTCGCGCGAAGGCGCGCTTGTCCTCAACAATCTGTTCCTGACCACAGCCGCGGCGACGGTCCTGATCGGCACGCTCTATCCGCTGTTCATCGAGGCGGTCAGCGGCGACAAGATCTCGGTCGGTGCGCCGTTCTTCAACCTCACCTTCGGACTGCTGATGATCCCGCTTCTGGCGCTTGTGCCGTTCGGACCGATGCTCGCCTGGAAACGCGGCGACCTGCTGGGTGCGGCGCAGCGGCTGATGTTTGCTTTCGGCGGCGCTTTGCTGGCGGTCCTGGTGGTGCTTTTCTTCGTCGATGGGGCTTCGGTCTTTGCGGCTCTCGGCGCCGGGCTGGCGTTCTGGCTGATCCTTGGTGCGCTGACCGACCTCGTGCTGAAGGCCGGCATTCCGCAAGTGAAGCCGTCGGTGGCGTTTTCCCGCCTGATCGGCCTGCCGCGCTCGGTGTTCGGCACCGCACTCGCGCATCTCGGGCTCGGCCTCACCGTTCTCGGCATTGTCGGCGTGGTTTCGCTCGAAGCCGAAAGGATCGTCACCATGCGGCCCGGCGAGACGCTCGATATCGCCGGTTACTCCCTGCGTTTCGAGGGCACGCAGCCGTTCAAGGGACCGAACTACACCGAAGACCAGGGCCGCTTCGTCCTGTCGGGAAGCGGGGGGCAGGTGCTTGGCGAGATCATGTCGGCCAAGCGTTTCTATCCCGTGCGCCAGATGCCTACCACCGAGGCAGGCATCAAGACGCTGGGCCTGAGCCAGCTCTATATATCGCTGGGCGACGCCACCGCAGACGGCGGGATAGTCGTGCGCGTCTGGTGGAAGCCGATGGTCACGCTGATCTGGCTCGGCGGCCTGATGATGATGATTGCCGGAACGATCTCCCTGATGGACCGGCGGCTTCGCGTCGGCGCACCGGCAAAGCGGGCGAAGCCATCTGTCGACAAGCCTGCCGCGAGCGTGTCGTGACCGGCAAGTGCCTCTCATTGCGTATCGCCGCGGCGCTTTTCGCGATTGCCGCAGCCGGCATCGCCCATGCGGTGCAGCCCGACGAGGTGCTTGCCGACCCGGCGCTCGAAGCGCGTGCGCGGGCGCTGTCGGCCGAACTGCGCTGCATGGTCTGCCAGAACCAGTCGATCGACGATTCCGACGCCGAACTTGCCCGCGACCTGCGCGTGCTGGTGCGCGAACGGCTGGCGGCGGGCGATTCGGACGCTGAGGTGATGGATTTCGTGGTGTCACGCTACGGCGAGTTCGTGCTTTTGAAACCACGCTTCAACATCCGCAACGCCTTGTTGTGGGGCACGCCGATCATCCTCCTGATCGGCGGGGGTATCTTCGCGGTGGTTTCGGCCCGCTCGCGCAAGCGCACAGAGGCGGTGCTGTCCGACGAGGAGAAGGCGGAACTCAGCCGCGTGCTGGAAGAGGCCGAGAAGTAGAACCGGAAAGGTGGAAGCGTCGCCGGTCAGGGCAAGCTGGCTTCGGTTACTTTCAGTTCGAACACCGCTTGCGGCTCGGCAAATCCCTTCAGCATGTGCTGCCCAAGATCCGCGACCATCTCCGGCGGTAAGGCCGCGGCGACCTCCTGTGAGCACACTGCCTTCCTGTCGAGCTGCTTGGCGGCGGTTTCGAGCCGGCTGAGATAGTTGACAGTCGGGCCGACGACAGTGAAGTCGAGCCGGTCGAGGCTGCCAATATTGCCGTAGACGACCGGACCGTAGTGGATAGCGGCGACGAACGGCTTGTCCGAGGCGGTGGGCTGCCCGAAGGCCCGGACGATGCTGCGGGCGGCGCGCTGGCAGGCTTCCGCGCGGCCGTCGCCATCGGCTGGAAAGACGGAAAGCACGCCGTCGCCGATGAATTTGAGCACGTCTCCGCCCTCCGAGCGCACGGCATCGACCACCACTTCGAAATACGTCCCAAGGCTCTCCAGCAGGTCCGCCGGCGCCAGCCGTTCCGAAAGGCCGGTAAAGCCGCGCAGGTCGGTGATGACGACGGCAGCGTCGATCTCCGTCGTCTGGCCGCGCCGGAATGCTCCCTTGCCGATGCGCTCGGCCGGGCCGCTGCCGAGATAGACTTCGAGCAGGCTCGCCATCGAGTGGCGCATGGCGGCCGGCTCCAGCGCGGCACCGATGGCCGGGGCGAGCATCTCGATCAGATCCATCTCCCGATCGGAAAAGCCGCCGGGTCGGTCGGTGGTGAAGGCGCCGACCTGCACCGAGCCGTCGCCATATTCGATGGGCAGGGCGAGGTAGCCGGTACTGCCGCCGGCAGCGACCTCGAACAGGACAGGATGGTCGCGGCCAGCGACGAGGTTCTCCAGTGAGTGGCGCACGCTCGTCCTGGTGACGATGACGTGTTCGAACGGGCTGCCTTTGTAGGAATCAGTGGCCAGCATGCCGCGCGGCACCGAGTAGAGCTCCGTGCCGGCATGGGACGTCCATACTACACCCCAGGCGGCGGTAAGCGGGTTGGCGACCGACTGACCGATGCGCACGCGCCGGAGCGGTATGCCTGCATCGACCAGGCGCTCCGCCAGGCCGCCCACGATTTCTTCTGGGCTGCCATGCCGCCGGGCGGGACCGATCAGCCAGCTTGTTATCGCGGCCTGCACAGAAACATGGCTTTCAATCTTCGCCACCGCACCCTCAACATTACGAAAGTTTCATCAACCGGAAATGGCGCCGTAATGTGACGGCTTCTATCTCTTGTCCTATCGGATGCAAACCTCCCCAAGCATCCCTGGAATTCTTCCAACGAAGAGGACAATGAGCGAAATGCCTACTTCCCCCAAATCAATGTCGAAGTCCCGTAGTCGCCTGTTGGCTGCCGCCGCATCGATGGCGATAGCTGGCGCTATCGGCCTTGGCGCCATCACCACCGGCACCGTACCGGTATTTGCCGAGGCTGTCCGTGTCGACGGCCCGCAGGCCCCGGGTTTTGCCGACGTCGTGCAGCGCGTCTCCCCCGCGGTGGTCAGCGTTCGCGTCAAGGCGAAGGTCCAGCCCGCCGCGGACGACGGCTCGGATATGTTTTCCGGTCCGCGCGGTTTCGAAGACCTGCCGAACGACCACCCCTTGAAGCGCTTTTTCCGCGAGTTCCGCGGTGATGGCGAGCAGGGTGGCGACCGCGATGGCCGATTCAGCCGTCGTGACCGCGCCCCGCGTCCCGTCTCCCAAGGCTCCGGCTTCTTCATCTCTGAAGACGGTTATCTCGTCACCAACAACCACGTGGTCGAAGGTGGCTCCGAGTTCACCGTCGTGATGGACGATGGCGCCGAACTCGATGCCAAACTGATCGGCACCGATCCGCGCACGGATCTTGCCGTTCTCAAGGTCGATGACAGCCGCAAGTTCACTTATGTCTCCTTTGCCGACGATGCGAAGGTTCGCGTCGGCGACTGGGTCGTTGCCGTGGGCAATCCGTTCGGCCTCGGCGGCACGGTGACGGCGGGCATCGTCTCGGCGCGCGGCCGCGACATCGGCGCCGGCCCCTACGACGACTTCATCCAGATCGACGCTGCGGTGAACCGTGGCAACTCCGGTGGTCCGGCCTTCAACCTCAACGGCGAGGTCGTCGGCATCAACACCGCGATCTTTTCGCCGTCGGGCGGCAATGTCGGCATCGCCTTTGCAATCCCGGCCTCGACCGCCAAGCAGGTGGTCGCAGATCTCATGAAGAATGGCAGCGTACAGCGCGGCTTCCTTGGCGTGCAGATCCAGCCCGTCAACACCGAGATCGCCGAATCGCTCGGCCTGACCGGAACCAAGGGCGCGCTCGTCTCGCAAGCCGAAGCCGGTACCCCGGCCACGAAGGCCGGTATCGTTGCCGGCGACATCATCACTGCCGTTGACGGCAAGGAGGTCGCTTCGCCCAGGGAACTTTCCCGCCTGATCGGCAATATGGCGCCGGGCAAGCCCGTCGACGTCACTGTCTGGCGCAAGGGCAAAACCGAGACGGTCAAGGTCGATCTCGGCACACTGCCCAACGCCGATAAGCAGGCAAACCTCGACCAGGGCAACGGCGAGGCGCCAGGAGCCGAATCGCTGGAAAGCCTCGGCCTGACCGTCTCGCCGGCCGATGATGGCAAGGGCCTCGTCGTCACCGATGTCGATCCGGAAAGCGATGCCGCAGATCGCGGCATCCAGGCGGGCGATGTCATCGTGGCAGTGAACGCCAAGGAAGTCAGCGGCTCCGCCGATGTTTCCGCAGCGATGGCCGACGCCGTCAAGGCCGGCCGCAAGGCTGTCCTCGTCCAGGTGACCCGCGACAACACCAGCCGCTTCGTGGCGCTGCCTGTCTCGAAGGGTTGAGTGCTTCTTTTCGGGGCGGCGGATCAAACACCCCCTGGTCCGCCGGTCCGGACAAGAAGGAGCCGGTGCGTAGAGTTGTCCGGTTCCGACGGCAGCAGGTCCCATCGCCTGCTGCCGTCTTTCTTCGATGGCTGCATCCGCCGGCGCAGCGGGGCAGGAAACCGCGGTTTTCTTAATCTGCGCAGCCGGAACAGGATTTCGGCTTTCGAAGTTACACGCCAGGAGGCAAAGTCATGGGCTCCGCACCGTTCAAGGATTTCGCGTATAAGGACCCCATGAAGATTCTGGTCATCGAAGACGACCGCGAGGCGGCCGACTATCTGCAGAAGGCATTGTCCGAGGCGGGGCATACCGCGCATCTGGCCTCCGACGGCGAGATGGGCTTCGCGATTGCCGACACCAACGAATATGACGTGCTGGTTGTCGACCGCATGTTGCCGCGCCGCGACGGGCTGTCGGTGATCGCCGAGCTTCGTGCCCATGGCAACACGACGCCGGTCCTGATCCTTTCGGCGCTCGGCGAGGTGGACGACCGGGTCACCGGCCTGCGCGCAGGCGGCGACGATTACCTCACCAAGCCCTATGCCTTTTCAGAGCTTCTCGCCCGCGTCGAGGTGCTGAACAGGCGCGCCGGCGCCAAGGAGGTCGAGACTGTCTACCGCAGCGGCGATCTGGAACTCGACCGGCTGTCGCATACCGTGCGGCGGTCCGGCAAGGAGATCACCCTGCAGCCGCGCGAATTCCGCCTGCTTGAATATCTGATGCGGCATGCCGGCCAGGTGGTCACCCGCACGATGCTGCTCGAAAACGTCTGGGACTATCATTTCGATCCGCAGACCAATGTCATCGACGTTCACGTCTCGCGGCTGCGCGGTAAGATCGAAAAAGGTTTCGAAAGCCCGGTCCTGCACACGGTTCGCGGGGCCGGCTACATGCTGAAGGCCGGCTGATGCTGGCCAAGCTTTCGGCGATGATGCGGACAACGGCGGCGCGGCTTTCCGCGCTCTACCTGCTTCTGTTCGCGGTCTGCGCGGTGGTGCTGGTTTTCTACATGACGTCGCTCTCGGCCCGCATGCTTGCCGGCCAGACGATGGAGACGATCAACGAGGAAGTGCAAGGTCTGGCCCAGGCCTACCAGCGCGGCGGCCTGCCTTTTCTCGTGCGCACCATTGAGAGGCGGGCACGCCAGCCCGGCGCCAATCTCTATCTGATCGCAGACCCCAACGGCCGCATCCTGTCAGGCAACGTCGAGAATCTGGAACCTGGCGTGCTGGAGGGTGACGGCTGGACCGAGCGACCTTTTGCGTACCAGCGCTTCGGCGAGGGGGAGCGCGGCGGCGAGCAGCGCAACACGGCGCTGGAATCCACCGCCCGGCCGGCCGACGGGCGCCACCACGCCATCGCGGTGGTGTTGCGGCTGCCCAACCAGATGATCATGCTGGTCGGCCGCGACCTTGGCGAACCCGAGCGCTTCCGCAGTGTCGTGCAGCGGGCGCTGATGTTCGCGCTCGGCATGATGGGCGTCGGCGCATTCCTGATCTGGTTTCTGGTCGGCAGACGGGCGCTGAAGCGCATCGACAGCGTTTCGGAAGCCAGCGCGCGCATAATGGAAGGCGACCTGACGCGCCGCCTGCCGGTGACCGGCGCCGGTGACGAATTCGACCGCCTGTCTGAAAACCTCAACGCCATGCTGGGCCGGATCGGCACCCTGAACGAGGGCCTGAAGCAGGTTTCCGACAACATCGCGCACGATCTGAAGACGCCGCTGACCAGGCTGCGCAACCGTGCGGAGGCGGCACTCGCCGGCAAGCGCAAGCCGGCCGAATATCGCGAGACGCTGGAGGCGACCATCGCCGAATCCGACCAGCTTATCCGCACCTTCAACGCCATCCTGATGATTTCGCGGCTGGAGGCCGGTTATTCCGCCGAATCGGTGACCAAGGTCGACCTGGCCGACGCGGTGCGCGACGTGGTCGAGCTTTACGAGCCGGCCGCCGAAGATGTCGGTGTCGTGCTGGAGGCGTCGGTCGACGGTTCGTTCGTGGTTGACGGCAACCGCGAGCTGATCGGCCAGGCCCTCTCCAACGTCGTCGACAATGCGATCAAATATTCCGCCGGCGCGTCCGAAAGTCCGCGCGTCGTGGTGTCGCTGGAGAAGACGGCGGCGGAAATCCGCCTGCGTATAGCTGACAATGGGCCGGGCATTGCCGACGAGGCGGACCGGCAACGCGCCACCGAACGGTTCGTGCGTCTGGAAGAAAGCCGTTCGCAGCCGGGCTCGGGCCTCGGCCTCAGCCTTGCCAAGGCAGTCATTCGTTTTCACGGCGGGCAGCTTGATCTTTCCGACAACAATCCGGGATTATCCGTCACAATGGTGTTCCCGGACGCGAAAGGTGGCGAATGACGGTCGTTTCGGCAAAGCAGAAGCAAACAGGCGCGGGCTGGTTTGGCGCCACGCTGCGCGAACTTGCTCCGCTCGATGCCGATGAAGCTCGCCGGGAACTCTCCGACATGGCGGAAGTCGCCACCGAAAACGGCCTGACGCGCCTTGCCGGGTTGCTGGCGGGGAAAAGCGCGGCGGCCGATTTCCTCGGCGCGGTGTTCAATCTCTCGCCCTTCATGCGCGATTGCGCGCGCCGCCAGCCGGAAATGCTCGACCGCCTGTTCGACGTCGCGCTTGAGGACCGCTTGCAGCAGGTGCGCGCCGCGATCGGTCAATGCGCCAGCGCTGCCGACGTTTCCGAAGCGAGCCTGATGAAGGACCTGCGCATCCTCAAGACGGAGGCGCATTTCCTGATCGCGCTTTCCGAGCTCTCCGGCGAGGCGACGACGGAAATGACGGTCGGGCGGCTGGCGGACCTTGCCGATGCCTGCGTCGGCGCCGCCGTCGACTTCCTGCTGGGCGATGCCCACAGCCAGGGCAAGCTCAAGCTGCCGGATCCGAAAAATCCTGCCACGGATTCCGGCTGGATCGTGCTTGGCATGGGCAAGCTCGGCGCGCATGAACTCAACTTTTCGTCCGATATCGACCTGATCGTCTTCGTCGAGCCGGGTGCCCCGGCGATCACCGATCCCTTCGAGAGCGTCGACCTGTTTGCCCGCCTGACGCGCCGGCTGGTCCGTATCCTTCAGGACCGCACCGAGCACGGCTACGTCTTCCGCACCGATTTGCGCCTGCGTCCCGACCCCGGCTCGACGCCGCTCGCCATTCCGGTCGAGGCGGCGCTGAATTATTACGAGGGCCGCGGCCAGAACTGGGAACGCGCCGCCATGATCAAGGCGCGGCCGGTGGCCGGCGACATCGAGGCAGGCCAAGCCTTCCTCAGGGAATTGCTGCCCTATGTCTGGCGCAAGTACATGGACTACGCGGCGATTGCCGACGTTCATTCGATCAAGCGCCAGATCCATGCCCACAAGGGACATGGCGAGATCGCGGTCAAGGGCCACAATGTGAAGCTCGGCCGCGGCGGCATCCGCGAGATCGAGTTTTTCGTGCAGACGCAGCAGCTGATCGCCGGCGGGCGGTTTCGCGAACTGCGTGGCCGCGAGACCGTTCCGATGCTGAAAGCGCTGGAAGCGCATGGCTGGATCACGGCGGAAGCGCGCGATGCGCTGATTGCGCAATACTGGTTCCTGCGCAGCGTCGAGCATGCGATCCAGATGGTCGCCGACGAGCAGACGCACACGCTGCCGGACGACGACGAGGGTATCGAGCGGATCGCCAGGATGCTGGGCTTCGCCGGCGGCGAGGCGTTCGAAGCGGCGTTCCGCAAGTCGCTGCAACTGGTCGAACGACACTATGCCGCGTTGTTCGAGACCGCGCCGCAGCTCTCCGCCGGGGTCGGCAACCTGGTTTTCACCGGCGATGTCGACGACCCCGACACGTTACGGACGCTCGCCAATCTGGGCTTCCAGCGGCCGAGCGACATCTGCCGGGTCATTCGCGGCTGGCATTTCGGCCGCTATCGCGCGACACAGTCGGCGGAAGCGCGCGAGCGCCTGACCGAACTGACGCCGGCGCTGCTCGGCGCCTTCGGCCAGACGAAGCGGGCCGACGAGGCGCTGATGCGCTTCGACGAGTTCCTTGCCGGGTTGCCGGCAGGCATCCAGCTCTTCTCGCTGCTGCAATCCAATCCGGCGCTGTTGAAACTTCTGGCGACCGTCATGGGGGCGGCACCCCGGCTTGCAGCCATCATCACGCGTCGCCCGCATGTATTCGACGGGCTGCTCGACCCTCTGCTGCTGTCGGAACTGCCTGACCGGGCCTACCTGGCGGCACGGCTGAAAGCCTTTCTCGACGGCATGGTTCTTTACGAAGAAATCCTCGACCGGCTGCGCATTTTCGCGGCGGAACAGAAATTCCTGATCGGCGTGCGCCTGCTTACCGGGTCGATCGAGCCGGCACGCGCGGGCAGGGCTTTTTCGGATCTCGCCGACCTGACGATAGGTGCTGCCCTCGACGCGGTTGCCGACGAATTCGCGGCCAGGCACGGCAAGGTGCCGGGCGGCAGGGTGGTGATCCTCGGCATGGGCAAGCTCGGCAGCCGCGAACTGACCGCCGGCTCCGATGTCGATCTGATCCTGCTCTACGATCACGACGAAGATGCCGAAGAATCCGACGGTGAAAAGCCGATGGCGCCGTCGCACTACTATTCGCGGCTGACCCAGCGGCTGATCGCGGCCGTTTCGGCGCCGACAGCGGAGGGCGTGCTCTACGAACTCGATCTGCGGCTGCGCCCCTCCGGCAACAAGGGGCCGGTGGCGACGCATTTTTCGGCCTTCAGCAAATACCAGCGCAACGATGCCTGGACCTGGGAGCACATGGCGCTGACGCGCGCGCGCGCGGTGGCGGGCGACGAAAGGCTCGCAGCGGCGGTGGAAACCGAAGTCGAGGAAATCCTGGCGCTGCCGCGCGACCGGGCGAAGGTGGCCAGGGAAGCGGCGGAGATGCGCGCCATGATCGAGAAGGAAAAGCCGCCGCACGACAAATGGGACCTGAAGCTCATTCCAGGCGGGCTGATCGATCTTGAATTCATCGGGCAGTGTGCGGCGCTGACCGGCCAGATATCCGGTGTGTCGAGGGCCACCGGTACGCATGAGCAGCTCGCGCGCCTCGCACCGGAGATGGCGGACGCCCAGATCAGGCACGAGCTTGTGGAGGCGCATGCGCTTTATTCGGCGCTGACGCAGATGATCAGGCTGTGCCTGACCGGCGCGTTCGAGCCGGAAGATGTTCCGCCGGGCCTTTCGGACCTCCTGGTCGGAACCAGCGATCTGCCGGATTTCCGTGTGCTGGAGGCACATGTCCAAGAGACGGCGCGGAAGGTGCGAAGCGACTTCGACCTTCTGCTTCGTGGGGAACGCTGACGCCGGCGATGGGCAGGCCAGGGCGTTTCCACTGCATCGGGGGTAACGGGTGCAACAGGAGAAGACCATGAGAAAGTCGACCACACTCGCGATCGCCTTCGCCGGCTTGGCCGGCGTGATCGGAAGCGCAGCCTATGCCGATGATCAATCGGGCGACAGTCGGCGCCGCGGCATGATGATGCGTCTCGACAAGGCCATGAAGGATCAAAATGGCAGCCTTACCTTCGACCAGTTCTCCGCGGCGATGGATACGCGGCTGAAGAAGATCGTTGCTGACAACGGCGGCAAGGTCACGGTCGCACAGCTTGCCGACGCGCTGGAGAAGGCGCGTTTCGAGCGGATGGCCAAGCGCATCCTCGCCCGCTACGAGGCCGGCGACGGCGCACTGACGACCAAGGCGATCGAGGATCGCGAAAAGAAGATGTTTGCGCTGATGGACCGCAACAATGACGGCAAGATCGTCAAGGACGAGATTCCGCGCCGCTGGAAAGACCGTCGCGGCAATGCCGACAACTGACCGGTTTGCGTTCTCCCCGCCGTTCGGTTGGAAGGGCGGGAGAGTGCTCCAAAAGGGATAAATCCCTGATGCAGGACGAGGCCCGTCAGGCGGCTGCCCTGAGTTTCCTCGCGGCGCTGCGGGCCGGCGGTTTGCGCACGGGGATGCGCACCGACACGATGGTGCCGACTCCCTGCCTAGAGCGGATTTTAAGCGCGCCGCCGTGAAGTTCGGCCAGCGAGCGGGAAATCGCCAGCCCAAGGCCGGAGCCGGTATGGTTCTTCGAGAACTGGTTCTGCACCTGCTCGAACGGCCGTCCGAGCTTGCTCAGCGCCTCTTTCGGAATGCCGCAGCCATTGTCCTCGATGCTCAGCATCATGGCGCCCGAGACGTTGCGGGCGCGCACCATGATCTGACCGCCTTGCCCGGTGAACTTTACGGCGTTGGACAGGAGGTTGAGCGCGATCTGCTTGACCGCGCGGCGGTCGGCAAACAGCGTCATCTTGTCGGCGATCCTGGTCTCGACGGCGATCGATTTCTGGGCCGCCTGCAGCGACACCACCCGCACCGTCTCGCGGATCAGCGGGCAAAGGTCGATTTCCTCGCGGTCCATCGAGAACTGGCCGGCTTCGATCTTCGACATGTCGAGGATGTCGTTGATGACGCCGAGCAGATAATTGCCACTGGAATGGATGTCGCTGACATACTCCTTGTAACGGTCGGAGCCGAGCGGTCCGAACAGCGACGACTGCATGAGTTCGGAAAAGCCGATGATCGCATTGAGCGGTGTCCTGAGCTCGTGCGACATGTTGGCGAGGAACTCCGATTTCGCCCGGTTTGCCGCTTCGGCGCGCTCGGTTTCCTTCATGTATTTCCGGTTGAGGTCGACCAGTTCGCGGCCGCGCTCCTGCTCGGCCTTGCGCGCCAGGCTGAGGTCGTGGATCGTCGCCATCAGGCGGCGTTCGCTGTCGACCAGCTTTTCCTGGTGCTGTTTCATCTGCGTGATGTCGGAACCCACCGAGACGGTGCCGCCGTCACGGGTCCGCAACTCGTTGACCTGCAGCCAGCGGCCATCGGCCAGTTGGCGTTCGAAAGTCGCCGCGCCACGCGGCCCGTTGGCGTTGGCCAGCCGCCGTTCGGAGGCCAGCGGGAGCATCTTTTGCTCCAGTACCTCGCGGCTGGCGCCCGGCACGACGTCGCGTTCGCTGAGCCCGCTGTCCTGCTGGTACTTGGTGTTGCACATCACCAGCCGGTTGGCGGCATCCCACAGCACGAAGGATTCCGTGATGTTCTCGATGGCGGTGCGCAGCCTGAGGTCGGCCACTTCTGAGAGTTGCGCGAGATTGCGCTGCTCGGTGACGTCGACGGCAATGCCGATGAGCTGGATTTCCGAGGCGTCGGGGTCGACCACCTGCGCGCGCGCCCGTACCCAGATCCACTGGCCGTTGGCGTGCTTCATGCGGAATATCTGGTCGATATTGTCGACTTCGCGCGACACGATACGGTTGGCGAGGTGGAAGAGGTCGCCGTCCTCGGCGTGGATGATCTCGGCCACTTCGCCGAACGACAGCATCGTGTCGCAGTACTCGTAGCCGAGCATGTCGTACATCGAGCGCGACCAGTACATTTTGCCGCGCACCATGTCCCAGTCCCACAGGCCGCAGCGGCCGCGCACCAGCGCGAGGTCGATGCGCTGATGCGCTTCGAGGTAGATGCGGTCGGCCGCACGTGCCCGCGCCGCCTGGCTGAAATAGGCGTAGAGGATGACGATCAGGATGCCCGACGTCAGCACGAACAGCGAGACGTTGAGCGAAACGGTCTTGCGCCACTCGGCAAACACCGCGTCCTGCGAAATCAGCGCTACGGCCGCGCCGTCCCGGTTGTCGGTGAGGCCGACCGCGGCAAACCAGTCGGCGCCGTCGATGGTTACGTCCATGACGCCGGCACGCTGGCCGAACATGAACAGGGGCTGCCCGCCGCTGATCAGCGTCGGCAGCGACTTGCCTTCGAGCTGCACTGACTCCGGCGTCGCCGCCAGTACCGTGAAGGAGCGGTCGGTCACTGCGAGGATGTAGCGGTCGCCCATCGCCCCATGCTGGCCGGTCCGTTCGAGCAGATCCTGACGCACGCCGGGCAGGGGATCGCCATCGGCCTTTGCCAGCATCAGGGCATTGACGAGTTCGCCGGCGGCGAGACCAAGCACCGCCTTGGCGTTGCGCTCCACGTCGTCGCGCCATGCCAGCAACGACATCGCGCGGGCGGCGCTAACCACCAGCAGGAAGATGACGATGAGGGTCGGGATGGACCGTCGCAAGAGAGGCTCCGCTGCGAGCAGCTTCTGGTAGGCAGGTTCCGCGATGATGCGCGCATGGCCAGCGAGATTGCCCTCGCGACGGCGCTTTCGCCGGGAAAAAATCCACCCTCCGGCCGCGAGCCACGCGTCCGCCTTTGCCATAACCGGCTCCCCAACCTGGTTTTCTGTTGACGATCCGGAAACGCCGCACATCCGAATCTTCAGTAAAGAATCAAACGTGATTCGCGTTGTCCATAGGCTGGAGCGAAAAAAGATCGCGCAGCGCGATTTTTATTGCGCTGGACATGTTTCCGAGGCCGGGAAGTCGCCCTCGGGTGTCAATTCCGCCGGTATAGCCAAAGCGTCACCGGCGCCAGCACCAGCGTCAGGACCGCCGGAGCCACCAGCGCAAGCAGCACGTCGCCACCGGTCGCCGTACCCGCCATCAGGCCACGCAGCGCCGTCGTCATGTGCGAGACCGGATTGCGCACGACGAATGCTTCCAGCCAGTCGGGCATCGTTTCCGGCTGCACCATGATGTTCGAGGCAAAGACCAGGGGGAAGATGAAGGTGAAGCCGATCGTCATCACCGTCATCGGCGTGCTGATGAGGAGGCCGAGCACGATGAATATCCAGCCGACGCCGAAGCCGATGACGATCAGGAGCAGGAACGAGGCGACGACCCCGATGAAGCCCGCCTCCGGCCGGTAGCCGAGGACCAGGCCGACGCCGAGGATGATCAACCCGGCGATGACGTGGCGCAGGACGTCGCCCACCATGAGGCCGGCAAAGGGCGAAAGCGACCAGATGGGCAGAGAGCGGAAACGCTCGAACAGGCCCTTGCTGAGATCCGTGCTCAACCCCATGCCTGAATAGACCGAGTTGAAGACCACGGTCTGCACCAAGATACCCGGCAGGAAAAATTGCAGATATTCGCCCGTCGAACCGGCCAGCGCACCGCCGAACACGAAGGTGAACAGCAGTGTGAACATGAGCGGCGTCATGACGAGGTCGAAGAGCTGCTCCGGCACATGCTTGAATTTCAGGATCGCCCGCCAGCCGAACACCAGTGCGTTGGAAAAAGCCGAAGGGCGGGGCGGACGGGCGACGTTCGAAAGTGTTGCCGGGCTGATGTCGCTCATGGATGTTCCTCCTCCGCTTCGTCTTCCAGCGGCTGGCCGGTAAGCGCGAAAAACACTTCGTCGAGGCTGGGCGACCCCATCGAGAAGTCGGCCAACTCGATGCCGGCGGAAATCAGCGCCGCCAGCGCTTCGTTGGCGGCCTTCGGCGTGCCGGCGATGATGGAAAGCCGGGCGCCTTCGGCGCTGCGCTGCACGGTATTGCGAAGCCGCGCCTCGAGTAGCGCCTCTGCCTCGTCGAGCCGCGCGGGATCGGCGAGAGCGACATGCAGGAAGCCTGAGCCGATGGTCGACTTTAACTCGTGGCTCGTGCCCTCCGCGATCTTGCGGCCGTGGTCGATAACGGCGATGCGGGCCGCAAGCTGGTCGGCTTCTTCCAGATATTGCGTCGTAAGCAGGATGGTGACGCCCGATTGCGCCAACTGCCTGATCATCCGCCAAACGCCTTGCCGCGCCTTCGGGTCGAGGCCCGTGGTCGGCTCATCGAGGAAGAGGACGCCCGGCGTCACGATCAGGGAGGCGGCGATGTCCAGCTTGCGCCGCATGCCGCCGGAATAGGACTTGACCTGTTTGCCCGCAGCTTCGGAAAGATCGAAAGCGGCCAGCAGTTCGTCGGCGCGTTCCTTTGCGCGCCGGCCGGCGAAGCCCCAGAGCCGCGCCAACATCACGAGGTTCTCGCGTCCGGTCAGGTCCTCGTCCAAGGAGGCGAACTGCCCGGTCATGGCAATCGATCCGCGCACGGCCTGTGGCTCCGCCGCAAGATCGTGGTCCATGATTGTTGCGGTGCCCGCGTCGGGTGAGAGCAGCGTCGCGAGAACGCGGATCAGTGTCGTCTTGCCGGCGCCGTTCGGCCCCAACATGGCGAAGATCATGCCGCGCGGCACGTCGAGATCGATCCCGTCCACCGCCTTGACATCGCCGAAATGCTTGACGAGCCCGCGTACCGAAATTGCAAGCGGAACCATGTCGCGTGTCCGCGAGAAGACATTCGCCTGCGCCGCATCGTTCATCGCAATAGCCCCTTCGAAAAGACGTATCTCTAGGAGATGAATTCACGACGCCGCAAGCCGGGCCTTACGAGCCGCCTGCCGGCACCATTGAAAGACCCGACCGCTCCGACTTGGGTTGCGTTACGGATTTTTCAAGTGGCGTCTGCAGCAGGTGTCTCAACTCTACTGACACAGGTACTGCCGGTCGGCTGCGGCCTTGGGGCCTTACAAGCCGATTTAAGCCAGGGTGCGTTCGACGATGTCGCGCAGGTCGGCCGAGAGGTTGTCCGCGGCGGCGATGGACAGCAGCGTCTCCCGCGCCTTGGCCTGGCGTACCGGCTCGAGCGAACGCCATGACCGCAACGCGGTCGCCAGCCTGGCGGCGATTTGCGGATTGCGCTTCTCCACCGCCAGAACAGTGTCGGCGAAAAGGCTGTAGCCCGCGCCATCGGCACGGTGGAAACCCGTCTGGTTGGCGGTCGCGAAGGTGCCCACCAGCGCACGAACCCGGTTCGGGTTGGTGAGCGAGAAAGCCGGGTGTTCCATCAGCGCGCCAACGGTGACGACGGCGTTTTTCCCCGGCACCGTGGCCTGGATCTGGAACCATTTGTCGAGCACGAGCGCATCCGAGCGGAAGCGCTTTTCGAAGGCCGCCAATGCCGACAGTGCTTGCGGCGAGCCGGGAAAGCGGTGCGCCAGGATAGTCAGCGCCGCAGCACGGTCGGTCATGTTGGTCGCGCCGGCGAATTCCTTTTCGGCGAAAGTCGGATCGCCGGATGCGACCGAGAGGTAATCCAGAAGCACGTTGCGCAACGCCCGGCGCCCGGCGCTGGCGGCATCCGGGCTGAACTCGCCCTTGTTGTGCAGCCTGCGGAAAAGATCGCCGAAGCGGCTTTCATTCGCCAGGGCGATCGAGCGCGTCAGCGCCTCACGCGCTTCGAAGATGCAATCAGGATCGATGTTCGTGCCGATTTCGCGCGCGACGTCGGCCTCTCCCGGCAAGGTCAGCGCCAATGCGCGATAAGCCGGTTCCAGCTCCTCGTCGGCGGCGATGTCGCATGCCAATGCGGAGAGTTCGGCCGGGTAGTTGGTGGCCTTGCCGCCGCGGCACTTGCGGAAGGCGGTAATCAACTCATCGGTCAAAAGCGTGTTCAGCGACTGCCATCGCGAGAACAGGTCGCTGTCGTGTCGCGCCAGGAAGTAGTGGCCCTCCGGCTTCTGCTCGATGGCGAGCGTGATGGGCGCCGAGAAGCCGCGGTTGAGTGAAACCGCCGGGCGGGACGAAACGCCAGAGAAACGAACCGAGTGGCGGCGTTTCCTGACATGGATGATGTCGCCCTCCACCGTAGCACCCTCGACGCGGCTGTAGGCGATGTCCTTGCCATCCGGACCGACAAGGCCGAAAGCGACGGGGATGTGCATCAGCCGCTTGCGGCTCTCCGACGGCGTCGGCGGCACCGACTGTTCGATCTCCAGCGTGAACTCGGCCGCCGTCGCATTGTACGACGAGGCGACGCTGAGGTTGGGCGTTCCCGCCTGATGGTACCACAGCGCGAACTGCGAAAGGTCGCGGCCCGAAACATCCTCGAAAACCCTGAGAAAATCCTCGATCGTCGCGGCATCGCCGTCATGCCGTTCGAAATAAAGATCCATGCCGGCGCGGAAGCTTTCCTCGCCAAGAATGGTGCGGATCATGCGCACCACTTCGGAGCCCTTTTCGTAGACGGTGGCCGTGTAGAAATTGTTGATCTCGCGGTAGCGACGCGGCCGCACCGGATGAGCCAGGGGCCCCTGATCCTCCGGAAACTGATGCGCCTTCAGCGTCCGTACCTCTGCAATGCGCTTCACCGCGCGCGAGCGCTGGTCGGCGGAAAACTCGTGATCGCGGAAGACGGTCAGCCCTTCCTTCAGGCAAAGCTGGAACCAGTCGCGGCAAGTGATTCTATTGCCTGTCCAATTGTGGAAGTACTCATGCGCGATAATCGCCTCGATATTGGCGAAGTCGGCGTCGGTCGCGGTCTCGTCGTCGGCCAGGACATATTTGTCGTTGAAGAGGTTCAGCCCCTTGTTCTCCATGGCGCCCATGTTGAAGTCGGACACCGCGACAATGTTGAAGACGTCGAGATCGTATTCGCGGCCGAATTTCTCCTCGTCCCACTTCATCGAGCGCTTCAGCGCGTCCATCGCGTAAGCGGCGCGCGCCTCCTTGCCATGCTCGACATAAATGCCGAGTTCGACCGTGCGGCCGGACTCCGTCACAAAGACATCGCCGACGCGGCCGAGGTCGCCGGCAACCAGCGCAAAGAGATAGGACGGCTTGGGGAAGGGGTCTTCCCAGACCGCATAGTGGCGGCCGTTCGCAAGATCGCCCGTCTCACCCGGATTGCCGTTGGCAAGCAGCAGCGGCGCTTCGCTGCGCTCCGCTTCGATCCGCACCGTATAGACCGACAGTATATCCGGACGGTCGAGGAAGTAGGTGATGCGGCGAAAACCCTCCGCTTCGCATTGCGTGCAGTAGACGTTGCTGGAACGGTAGAGTCCCATCAGCTTTTCGTTCTTCGACGGGTTGAGTTCCGTCTCCATCGAAACAACGAACTTTTTCGCGGCCGGCGGCTTGCGGATGGTGAGCTTGTCCGGTGTCGCCTCGTATTGCGATGGGGAGAGCGGCGCGCCGTCGATCCGTATGGATTTCAGCGTCAGCTCGTCCCCGTCGAGAACCAGCGGCGCGTTCTTTGCGACGCCGTCGCGCCGTTCTATGGTCAGTTCGGCGACAACGAGCGTATTTTCCGGCGACAGCTGAAAGGTAAGTTGCGTCTGCGGAATGAGGTAGTCGCTTGCGCGGTAGTCCTCGAGCCGGAAGATCTGGCCGGTATCTGAACGCATATCG
This sequence comes from Neomesorhizobium albiziae, assembly GCF_900114255.1. Classification (GTDB taxonomy): domain Bacteria; phylum Pseudomonadota; class Alphaproteobacteria; order Rhizobiales; family Rhizobiaceae; genus Neomesorhizobium; species Neomesorhizobium albiziae. The sequence goes on from NZ_FOSL01000008.1 coordinate 167,917, forward strand.
AACGCTTCCCCTGTCGCTTCAAAGCTGTGGCGGTTTAGCCGTCATTGCGGACTGGCACAACAAAAACGGGAAACTGAGCTTTACAGACCCTGACCTCTCGACAAAACTGGAGGAGGGCATATGTGTCTCGCCCAAACAATCCCGCGGAGCAGCCATGACCATCGTCACACCGAAATTCGGGATGGGCGCATCCGTCCTGCGTCTTGAGGACGAAGCCTTCATCACCGGCAAGGGCCGCTACACCGACGACATCTCGCCGGCGGGCACGCTGCACGGCTATGTGCTGCGCTCGCCTGTCGCCAAGGCGAGGTTATCGGTCGGTTCGGTCGAGGCGGCGCGCGCAGCACCTGGTGTGCATCTCGTGCTGACCGGGGCCGACGTAGCCCATCTCAAGGCGCTGAAATCCGGCGTGATGCAGCGCCAGCCCGACGGCACGCGGGCGCCGACCCGCGACATCCCGATCCTGTGCCGCGACCGCGTCAACTATGTCGGCGACGCGGTCGCCTTCGTGGTCGCAGACAGCCGGGCGCTGGCCCAGGACGCCGCCGAACTCATCGAGGTCGACTATGACGGCGAAGACGCCGTTGCCGCAACCGCGCGCGCTCTCGATCCCGACGCCCCGCTGGTCTGGCCGGATCTCGGTTCCAACAGGGCGTTCACCTATGCGATGGGCAACCAGGCCAAGACCGCCGCCGCCTTTGCCATGGCCAAAAGCGTCACGCGCATCGAGTTCATCAACAACCGGCTGGTCTGCAACTACATCGAGCCGCGATCGGCGATCGGCGAATGGCGCGACGACGAGGACCGTTTCGTGCTGACCACGGGTTCGCAGGGCGTGCATTCCATGCAGTACATCCTTGCCGGCGTGTTCGGCATCGATGCCAAGAAGCTGCGCGTCATTACGCCCGATGTCGGCGGCGGCTTCGGCCCGAAAAGCTTTGTCTACCGCGAACACGCTCTGGTGCTGGAGGCGGCGAAACGCCTGGGCAAGCCGGTCAAGTGGGCGGGCGACCGCACCGAGCATTTCCTGACCGACGCGCAAGGCCGCGACAACGTGGTGACCGCCGAGATGGCGATGGATTCGGAGGGCCGCTTTCTCGGCCTGCGGGTCGCGCTGATCGCCAATCTCGGCGCCTATATCTCGCAGTACGGCCCGTTCATCCCCTATGTCGGCGCCTCAATGTCGACCGGCGTCTACGATATCCAGGCGCTCGATGTGTCGATCGTGGGCGTCTACACCAACACCTGCCCCGTAGACGCCTATCGCGGCGCGGGGCGGCCCGAGGCGGCGTTCCTGCTGGAAAAGCTGGTCGATGCCTGCGCACGCGATCTCGGCATGACGCCCGACGCGCTGCGCCGCCGCAACTTCATCCGGCCGGAGCAGTTTCCCTATCGCACCCAGACCGACCGTCTTTACGACGTCGGCGAGTTCGAGGGGCACATGAACCAGGCCATCGAGCGATCAGGTTGGAAAAGCTTCGACGAGCGGCTGCGGAAATCGAAGGCCGCCGGCAAGATCCGCGGCATCGGCATGGCGACCTATATCGAGGCGTGCGCTTTCGCGGGCTCCGAACCCGCGCATGTCGAACTCAACACCGATGGTTCGGTGACGCTTTTGATCGGCACGCAGTCGAACGGGCAGGGGCATGCGACCGCCTATGCGCAGTTCGTCGCTGAAAAGCTCAACATCGATATTTCCCGCGTCCACATGCACCAGGGCGATACCGACCGTCTCGCCAGCGGTGGCGGCACCGGCGGCTCGCGTTCGATCCCGCTTGGCGGCGTGTCGGCGGCTCGCGCCGGCGAGGATCTTGCAGAAAAGATCAAGAAGATCGCGGCCGACGAACTCGAAGCGTCGGCTGCCGACATAGAACTGGTCGACGGAGTTGCCCGCATCGTCGGCACCGACCGTTCGATTGGTTTTTCCGAGATCGCCAGAGCGGCCAAAAAGCCGGAAGACATCAAGGGCTTCGGCGAATTCGTTCAGGATGAAAACACCTACCCGAACGGCACCCACATCTGTGAAGTCGAGATCGACCCCGAAACCGGGCATACCGATGTCGTCGCCTACACCATCGTCGACGATTTCGGCGTCACCGTGAATCCGATCCTTTTGGCCGGACAGGTGCATGGCGGCGTCGTGCAGGGCATCGGCCAGGCGCTGACCGAGAATACCGTTTATTCCGACGATGGCCAGCTGCTGACTGCAAGCTTCATGGATTACAGCATGCCGCGCGCCGACACCGTGCCCTTCTTGCATTTCGAAACGCGCAACGTGCCCTCGACCACCAATGCGCTGGGCATGAAGGGAGCGGGCGAGGCCGGCACGATCGGCGCCACGCCGTCAACGCTGAACGCCATCACCCACGCGCTCTATCGCGCCTATGGAATAGGTCATATCGATATGCCGGCGACACCCGACCGGATCTGGAACGCCATTCAGGCTGCCGGAACTTCGGGCTGACGTGTCCTAGGTATTTCTCCTCAGGCCTTCGCCAGCCGGCGACGGTGACCTGCCCCCGCTGAAAGATGCCCGCTAAAAATGCCCGCTAAAAGATGAATGAACAAAAAGACGAGCCGGCGGCGACGGAAGAGGTAGACACCAGAAGCCCGCTGATCGGCATAGGCCTGAAAATCCTGTCGGTGGCGATCTTCGTCGGCATGTCTTCCTTCATCAAGGCGTCGGGCCAGCTTCCCGCCGGACAGATCGTTTTCTTCCGGTCTTTCTTTGCCATTCTCCCCATCCTGGCCTTCCTCGCATACCAGCGTGAACTGCGCACCGCTCTCGTCACCAACCGGCCGTTGAACCACATTGCACGCGGCGTGGTCGGCGTTTCGTCGATGATGCTGGGCTTCTTTGCGCTGACTAGGCTGCCGCTGCCGGAAGCGATCACCCTCAACTATGCGCAGCCGCTGCTGGTGGTGGTTTTCAGCGCGCTGTTCCTGGGGGAAAAGATCCGTTTCTACCGCTGGAGCGCGGTCATCGTCGGCTTGCTCGGTGTTTTCATCATCTCCTGGCCGAAGCTTACGCTTCTGGATTCGCCGGGCGGCATAAGCAATCAGGAAGCGGTCGGCGTCGCCGCGGCCCTTGTGGCGGCCGGCATTTCGGCTGTGGCGCTGCTTCTGGTCCGCAACCTCGTACGAACAGAAAAGACGGCGACCATCGTACTATGGTTCTCGCTTACCGCCAGCGTGGTGGGCCTGATGACCCTGCCGTTCGGCTGGCAGGCACTCACAGCCGAGCAGGCCGCGTTCCTCATAGCCGCGGGTTTTTGCGGCGGCGTCGCGCAGATCCTGATGACGGAAGCCTATCGCCATGCCGAGGCCTCGACGGTTGCGCCGTTCGAATACACCTCGATGATCCTGGGCATCGTCGTCGGTTATCTGGCCTTCGGCGACGTGCCGACCGTGCACATGCTGGTCGGCGGCGCAATCGTCGTCGCGGCAGGTATTTTCATCATCTGGCGCGAGCGCCAGTTGGGCCTCAAACGAGGCGCCGCCAGAAAGGTGACCCCGCCACAAGGTTAGCCGGGTTGACAAAAAACCCAGCAATTCCGCCACCTTCGGAAGCGGTAGGCATAAAGCAATTTGCAAAAGATCAATTTGTGTTACTCTTATGTAACAAAAAAACGCAAGGTGGGATTCGTTGTGATTCGGGTACTGGCCGCGAGGCCTCTACCATCTTCCGTCGACAAGTGGTGGAATGGCGGTTCGCGCCCCCCTCCACTGACGCCGGTTTCCTCGATGCGCGGGTTCTGGGGTCTGATGCGGGCCTACTGGTTCTCAGAGCGCTGGAAGGAAGCTTGGGCTCTGACCATCATCATTGCCCTTCTGACGGCGGTCGCCAGCAAAGCCAGCGTCTGGATCGCCGAGGCCTCGGGCGAACTCGTCAATTCGATTGCCTTCTTCCACAACCCGCTCAACATGTCGCCGCTGGCGACGCTGCTGACAAACGCGGGCATGCTGGTTCTTCTGGTGATGATCAAGGATGTCGCCTTCGTCGGCGTCCGCCATCTGTTCTCCTCGACATTGCACCGCAAATGGCGCGCCTGGCTGAACAGCCGCTTCAACAAGGCGCTGCTTGACGGCAACCACACGCATTTCCACGTGCAGCACGCTGCAAGGGGCAAGGACGGCCTGATTGCCGAAGCGCCGGACAACATCGACCAGCGCGTCCAGGATTCCATCAAGCAGATGACGGGCGGCGCCATCGGCCTGGCCATGGGCGTGCTCGGCGTCGCGACGTCGTTGTATTTCGTTGGCCAGAAGCTGATCGAGACCTCGACCTCGGTGGCCGGGCTGGAGTTTCTCGGCGACTATGGCGGCGCGGTACTCGCCTTCGCGGCAGTGGCGCTTTACGTGCCGGCAAACACGCTTATCGCCATGAAGCTCGGCGGCATCCTGGAAAGGCTGACCATCGCCATCCAGCAGGCCGAAGGCAGCTATCGCGCCGAACTGACCACCCTGTTGCGCCGCAGCTTTCATGTCGCCGCCGCTGGTGGCGAAAACGTCCAGAAGGAAATGCACGATCGGCTTTACGTCGGCATCGATCGCACCTGGGGGCGCCTCAACTGGATCAATGCCGGCTACATGTCGTTCGAGACGATCTACAATTTCGTCGCGGCGCGGATTGTCGCCTATGGCCCCGGCCTGCTGCCCTACATGCACGAACAGATCGACCTCAAGCGCTATGTAACCGGCGCCGAACTGGTCAATTCGCTGATCAGCCAATGTTCCTGGTTCATCCAGGTGATGCCGTCGATCGCCACGCTGAAAGCCAATGCCCGGCGTATCACGGACCTCGCCATTGCCATCGAGAACGTGCAGCAGCCGCAGGAATTCTACCGGCTGAGCGGCCGGTCCGATTTCCGCTATGACGCCCAGCATCCGGTGTTCGGCCTCACCGTCAAGCGCCTCGAACTGATGCATCAGGGCGAAGATGCACAGCCCTTCCTGAGCGCTGGCAACATCCGCTTCCGCCGTGGCGAATGGACCCTCATCAAGGGCGAGTCCGGCAGCGGCAAGACCAGCCTCATCAAGGCAATCAACGGCCTGTGGCCCTATGGCCAGGGCGACATCGTGTTCCCGGAAGGCGTGCGCTCCTACTATGCCGCGCAGGACGTAAAGCTGCAGCAGGTTTCGCTGAAGCGGCTGGTCTGCCTGCCTGATGGCGACGAGGCCCATGCCGACGCACGCGTTGCGGCCATGCTCCACAAAGCCGGGTTGGGCGACTTCATCGAATATCTCGCGGCAGAAGATCGCGAGGGCAAGACTTGGGATCAGGTTCTCTCGGGCGGTCAGAAGCAGAAGCTGATGCTTGCCCGCATCCTGCTGCACCAGCCCGGCATCCTGTTTCTCGACGAGGCGACCGGTGCGCTCGACCTGGATGCGAAGATCGCCTTCCACCAGGCCATCAAGGACAATTGCCCCGGCATCACCGTTATCAGCGTCATGCACGAACTCGAGCCGCCGAAGGCCGCCAACGGCGCCTCTTTCTACCACAGCATCCTGCTGGTCGAGGACGGTATTGCGCTGAAGACGCCGATCGTGGCGAACCCGCCGATGGAGGTTGCAGCAGCGCTGGTGCAGCCTTTCCCGGTCGACGGCGCGCGCCTGCGGCTTGCTCGCATCATCCGCGCCAAGGGGAAACGTCCGGGCCTGCGCTGACGGATGACCTTCAAACAGCAACCATTGTACGCCTGAAATGACGCGCGGCGCTGTAGCCGTCAGGAAGTCTGCTGCGCCGGGTTGGTCGCGGCCATGGCGCGCAGCATCTCGGCTGTGCGCTGGTCTGCGGGAAAGAACGATTCCACCGCAAGTTCAGACAGGGTGACGTCGAGTGGCGTGCCGAACACGGTGATCGTCGAGATGAACGACAGGATGTCGCTGCCGATCCTGATCCTGAGCGGCACGGCGATCGCCGCTTGATCCTTGTGGATGATCGCCGGCCCGCCGCGCGCCGCACCCGGATATGCCGACACCTCCTTCTCGAGCTCGATCAGCACGGGGTCGGCGACGGCGTCGTTCTGGCGCCGCAAGCGGTCGATCAGATGCGAGCGCCATTCGTTGAGATTGGCGATCATCGGCGCCAGCCCTTTGGGGTGCAGGCTTAGGCGATAGACATTGACCGGCGGCGTCAGCAGCGACGGCTCGGTCACCGCGGCCAGGAAGGGCCGCATCGCATTGTTTCCCGAGATCAGGTTCCAGTGCCGGTCGACAGCGATCGCCGGGTTTGGCTCGTGCCCCTTCAGCACCAGATTGACGGCATCGAGCGCCGCCGACAGCGTCGGATCGGTGATCGGACGTTCGCCGAAGGCAGGCGCGAAACCGGCTGCAAGCAGCATGTGGTTGCGCTCGCGCAGCGGAATCTGCAGCATTTCGGCCAGGTGCAGCACCATCTCGCGTGAAGGGGCGGAGCGCCCGCTTTCGACGAAACTCAGGTGACGCTGGGAAATCTCCGCCTCGCTGGCGAGATCGAGCTGGCTCATGCGGCGCTTGGTGCGCCACTCACGGATGAGGTTGCCAATCGGCATGTCGGTTGTCGTGTTCATGATTGGACCGTAACCGAACCGCGATTTCGATCCTATTACCTCACGCGTAATCGTCAGGCCGAAAAACCGCTGGCATCTTCCCGATCGTCGAAACCGCCGAACCGAACGAACGGCGCCCAACAGGAGACGATCATGTCTGTCACGATTACCCCATTCCTTCGCAATGCCATCAATGCCGACGCACTGGTCAGCGGCGTCGCCGGCCTGCTGATGATGGGTGGCGCGAACATTCTTTCCCCTTTCCTCGAACTGCCGGCACCGCTGCTCTTCTGGGCCGGGCTGGCGCTGGTGCCCTTCGTCGCGATGCTCGTTGTCATCGCTCGACGGCAAACCGTTTCGCGGCTGGTCATGATCGACATCATCGCGATCAACGCGCTCTGGGTTATCGGCAGCTTCGCGCTTCTCGTGAGCGGTGCGGTGTCGCCGAACCTGCTCGGGATCCTGTTTGTCGCCGCACAGGCGATCACGGTCGCGCTGTTTGCCGAGTTGCAGTTCGTCGGCATGCGCCGCGCAGCGGCGGCCGCCTGACCGCGGAACGCATGGCGCAAGGAGAAGGCAGATGCAAAAGGCAGCTCGCTACTGGATCGACGAGATTCTCATAAAGTCGCCTTTCGCCAAACCGCTCGGCATCGAAGTGGTCGATGCCGAGCCCGAGCGGGTGACGCTGCGCCTCCCGTTCCGGACCGACCTCGCCACCGTGGGCAACATTGTCCATGGCGGCGCCATCGCCACGCTGATCGACGTCGCGGGCGCAGCCGCTTCGGCCTCGGGCATTGCCGGAGACGACACGGTGGGCGGTGCAACCACCCATCTCAACGTGGCCTACCTCGCGCCGGCCGAAGGCCGTGACATCGCCGCCGAGGCGGTTGTGGCCCATCGCACGCGAAGCCAAACCGTCACCGATGTATCGGTGCGTGATTGCGAGGGAGCGTTGATCGCCAAGGGAACGGTGACCAGCCGCATCTTCCGCAGGCCGGCAGGCTAATGCATGTCGCCCGAAAGTGTCCTCGGTTTCGGGGGAAACGACATGCACAAGCAACAAACTACGGCATGGCCGCCGAATTCCATTCGGCGCGACGCGCTGTAGCCGGCTCAGGCGAGGCCCTTCAGCTTCGCCTTCACCTCCAGGAAATCGCGCCAGGCGAGTTTCTTGTGTGCGGGATTGCGCAAGAGATAGGCCGGGTGGAATGTCGGCATGGTGGCGATCTCGGCGCCCGACTGCGTCCGGTACGTTCCCCAGTTGCCGCGCAGGCGCATGATGCCCGTCTGCGTCTTCAACAGCAGCTTCGACGACGGGTTGCCGAGCGTAATCATCACCTTGGGATTGGCGAGTTCGATCTGCCGCTCGATGAAGGGGCGGCAGATTTCCGTCTCCATGGGGGAGGGGTCGCGGTTGCCCGGTGGCCGCCACGGGATGACGTTGGCGATGTAGACCGAACTGCGGTCGTAGCCGATCGCGGCGAGCATGCGGTCGAGCAATTGTCCCGAACGCCCGACGAACGGAAGCCCTTCAAGGTCCTCGTCACGTCCGGGTGCCTCGCCAACCAGCATCAGGTCGGCTTCCGGATTGCCGTCCGCGAAAACCAGGTTCTTGGCGGTGAATTTCAGGTTGCAGCCGTCGAAGGCAGCCATCGCTTCCTTGAGTTCGGCAAGCGACCCGGCCCGGTTGGCGGCTTCCCGGGCAAGGGCTGCCTGCGCGCCGTCGGGAACGGCGGCAACCTGCGGCCTGCCGCTCGCGGGAGCATCGGGCGCCGCGGCATAACGTTCATCGCGAAACCCCTCCTCGGCCCGCGGCGTCGAATCGGCGGCCGGGCTTGCAATGCGCTCCACCGCCGGGGCCGGAACATTCTTCGTGGCGTTTGCCTGGAAGCGGTTCGGCGCGATCTCGTCCAACGCCTCGTCGACGCCCGCATCCGCGTAGAAACGCAGCAGGTCGCCAAGGTCGGGTGGTGGTTCTTTTGCCTGGATCAAGGTTCTTCTCGCTGCCACCGGGTTCGCAGATTGCCGGCTTGAACGCAAGTTTCAGGACGACGGAATGCGCGGGTCTAGCACCAGAAAGAATTTGGGCCGCGGCGTGAAGTCGGTCACCAGAAACGAAAACGAGCCGGTTTTCAGCGGGTCCAACCGGCCATTCTGGAAGAGCAGGCGATCGTAGGGTTCGAAATCGCGGCTGAATTCGGCGAAACTGTCGGACTTGATGCTAGGGGTGTTGGACTGCCGTTGATCGAAGGACAGGCCATCGCCGAACACGCTCGGCTTTTGCAGCAACTCCTGCAATTCGAACTCGAATTCGATCCAGGCCTGTCCGCTGTTGTTGAGTATTTCACTGCGCAGATAAAGGAAGCCGTTGACGACTTCCTCCGAGTTACTGAACGGCCGGATGGGGCGGATCGCGCGGATGACAAGGGTCACCGGGCTTGAAGAATTCAGCTCCTGCGTGATCACGACCGGGTCGTCCCGTGTTCCCGAGCCACTGGCGGAGGTGAGGTGGAAGCCGCCCAACTCGTCGGAAAAGGAATAGGCGCCGGCTTCGAGTATGCGGGGGCCATCGGTCTCGGAATCGGCGCCAGCTCCGGAAGTCGCCAGAAGCAGCGCAACTGCTCCCACGACGCTGAATGCCGATACTCGACCCAAGAGGCGGTGCCGCATCGCGCGACTATGACCGAGAACCGGATTTTCGCAAACTGGAAAAGGATAGGGGACGAGGTCAACGCAATTTTCCACCGCCTTCTGAATATTGACGTTTACGTTTACGTAATTTACTTTTCCGGGGACGTTGAGCTCGCGACCGAATGACCCGCCGCTTGTGTGATGGTTTCGCGTCGCGAACGGATGCGCTATGAGCGGTTGCAAGGGGTAAGTGCCTGTGAAAAGCGGGCAATCTGCGGAGGACCTGATGAGCGAGATCGAACGCGAAAGCATGGAATTCGACGTGGTGATCGTCGGAGCGGGTCCAGCGGGCCTGTCGGCGGCGATCCGGCTCAAGCAGATCAATCCGGAACTCTCGGTCGTGGTCCTCGAAAAGGGCGGCGAGGTCGGCGCCCACATCCTCTCCGGCGCGGTGGTCGACCCTATCGGCATCGACCGCCTGCTGCCCGAATGGCGGTCCGAAAGCGATCATCCGTTCAAGACCCCGGTCACCGACGACCGCTTCATGGTGCTGTCGAAGTCGGGGGCCTTCCGCTTGCCGAACTTCATGATGCCGCCGCTGATGAACAACCACGGCAACTACATCGTCTCGCTGGGCAACGTTTGCCGCTGGCTGGCCGCCAAGGCCGAGGCTCTGGGCGTCGAGATCTATCCGGGTTTTGCTGCCGCAAGCCTGCTCTACAACGACCAGGGCGCGGTCACCGGCGTGGTCACCGGCGACATGGGCGTCGAGCGTGACGGCTCGCATGGCCCCGCCTTCGCTCCCGGCATGGCGTTGCTCGGCAAATATGTGCTGATCGGCGAGGGCGCGCGCGGTTCGCTCGCCAAGCAACTGATCGCCAAATTCAATCTCTCCGAAGGCCGCGAGCCCGGCAAATACGGCATCGGCCTGAAGGAGCTCTGGCAGGTGAAGCCGGAAAACCACAAGCCCGGTCTGGTCCAGCATTCGTTCGGCTGGCCGCTCGACATGAAGACCGGCGGTGGGTCCTTCCTGTACCACCTCGAGGACAACATGGTGGCGGTCGGCTTCGTCATCCACCTCAACTACAAGAACCCCTATCTGGCACCGTTCGAGGAATTCCAGCGCTTCAAGACGCATCCCTCGATCCGTGGCACGTTCGAAGGCGCCAAGCGGCTTTCCTATGGCGCACGCGCCATCACCGAGGGCGGCTATCAGTCGGTGCCCAGGCTTTCCTTCCCCGGCGGGGTACTGATTGGCTGCTCTGCCGGCCTGGTCAACGTTCCCCGCATCAAGGGGTCGCACAATGCGGTCCTGTCCGGCATGCAGGCGGCAGAGCACGCAGCGGCGGCGATTGCAGCCGGCCGCGCCAATGACGAACTCGAAGGTTACGAGAGCGGCTGGCGCGATTCCGACATCGGCAAGGATCTGAAGAAAGTCCGCAACGTCAAGCCGCTGTGGTCGCGCTTCGGCACCATCATCGGCGTTGGCGCCGGCGGCTTCGACATGTGGACGAATACGCTGTTCGGCTTCTCGCTGTTCGGCACCATGGGCCATGGCAAGACGGACGCCGCGTCACTGGAGCCGGCGGCAAAGCACCAGAAGATCGCCTATCCCAAGCCCGATGGCGTGCTCACCTTCGACCGGCTGTCGTCGGTGTTCCTGTCCAATACCAACCATGAGGAGGACCAGCCGGTCCATCTTCAGGTCAAGGATATGGATCTGCAGAAGCGCTCGGAATACGAAATCTTCGCCGGTCCGTCGTCGCGCTATTGCCCGGCCGGCGTCTATGAATGGGTGGACGCGGACGGCAATTCGATCGCGGGCGACCCCGGCCATGAAGACGCCCGGTTCGTCATCAACGCGCAGAACTGCGTGCACTGCAAGACCTGCGACATCAAGGACCCCAACCAGAACATCAACTGGGTACCGCCGCAGGGCGGCGAGGGACCCGTCTATACGAGTATGTAGGCGCGATCTCCGGTCCTCTAGCCGTACGGATTTTAGTCCCTAGGTTGCTTTTTTGAGACCTCGGGGTCGCGGACCATATCCTGATATTGAAACACGGCCGTGGATGTGCTGTGTTTCGGGAAGCGGGAGATCATAAGATGCGCTCCATCGCCTGGACCGGCATACTGACAGCGGCCTTGCTCGCCGGCCTCACCGGTGGCGCCTCGGCCGGGGTCAAGGTCACCGTCACGAAAGCAAGCTATCAGATCAGCGGCAAGTCAGGCGCGACGCTGCTTGACGCCATGGAGCGTCATGGCCCGAAGCACGGCCTGCTGACCCGCGCCATCGCCCAGACCAAATACACGGTTGGATGGAACGTTACCTGGGCGGAAAAGGATGGCGCGTGCCGGGTCAAGAGTGCCGATGCACTGCTTTCGATCACCTACACTTACCCGCAAGTGAAGGGTGGGATGTCGCCGGCGATGCGCAAACGTTGGGCCAGCTTCATGAGCGGTGTCCGCAAACATGAGGAATGGCACGGCAGCCTCGCCCGGGAAATGGTCACGACTGCCGAGCGTTCAGTGTCGGGCCTGGCCATTGCCAACGACAGGGGCTGCCGCAAGGCGCAGGCCGAGGTCAAGAAACGTGTCAGCGCGATCTATGCCAAATATGAAAGGCGCCAGATCCTTTTCGACACCAAGGAGCATGGCGACGGCGGCAATGTCGAACGCCTGATCGCCCGTCTAAAAGACTAGCCGATCCGCCGTTGGAGCGCGCAAGCCACTCTATCTGCTTCAATTTGGCCTCAGCCCCCAGGTGCGGCCTGCGGTGAAAGCGAGACCGTTTCGGTTGGCGCCGCTTCATCCGGAACCCGCGAATTGGGCTGCAGGGAAAATTCCACCAGCACCGGCAGATGGTCCGAGCCGGCATAGGCCTGCGTTTTCGCCGAATGGACAATCACATTGCCCCTTACCATCACATGGTCGATGGGCAGGCCGATCCATGGCCGCAGTGCGTTTGGAAGCTTGCGGTGCAGCCACGTCGGCCCAATCGACGGTACTGGCGTCAGCCCGCCGGCAGCCGCGACGCGGTTTGCTGTGACACTCCAGCCGACTGCGTTGAAATCGCCGGCGAGGATTGCATTGTCGTTCAACGTGCCGAGAACTCCCGAAACGTCGTCGACCTCGGCCCATTGCCAATAAGGCCAGGGCCAGCCGAGATGCAGTGCGGCCACATCCGCTACCTGCCCGCCGAAGTTGACCGGCGCGATGGCAAGCCTGCCGCGGCCAAAGCAGCGCCCGGCAACGCCTTCGGCGAAGGGGCGGCGCGAAAGGACGGCGACGCCGCCGATCCGCGTCGTGCCCTGGCAGATGACGCGGTAAGGGTAGGTCGCCGACAGCCGGTCGAGCGAAGGGATCCATTTTCCCGAGACTTCCTGGAAGGTTATCACGTCGGGTTGCGTACGGCCGACCAGCGACAACACCATTCCCGGATTCTGGTTGTCGAAGCGCAGGTTCATCTGCAGCAGCCGGTAGACCGCCCGGTTTTCGTCTTTCGGCGCGAGTGCGGCATGTACCTTGGTCATGCCAGGAAATGAAAACGAGCCTAAGGTCGACGAAAAGGCTGCGGCCGCAAACACCAGCCCTACGATTCCCTCCTTCCAGTACCCGACCATCAGCAGAAGCAGGCCTAAGAAACCCAGCAGCACCGCCAGGTGCCCACGAAAATGCGCGATGGAATCGAACGCTGGATGAAGCCGCGCCAGGAATGACAGCGACAGCAGTGCGGCAATCGCCAGCGTCGCGAAGGGAAGGATGATACGAAAAATCATGTGGCCTGTTTATGTCTTGAAAAAAGCTGGCTGAGAAGAACTTTTGATTTTGGCCGATTTCAGCCCCTCACAGATCGTTGTCAAATGATGCGGTGATCCTACGTCATCTTTGTTCGGAAAGCTGCGAGGTAGCCGATGCCAGGCGCCGATTTGTTCCCGGGGTTTGAGACCCGCAGGCTGGCGGGTGAGGGCGCTGATCTGTTCTGCCGCATTGGCGGCGACGGGCCGCCGCTGGTGCTGCTGCATGGCTACCCGCAGAGCCATGCTGCCTGGCATCGCGTCGCGCCGACGCTGGCGAAGCACTTCCGCTGCATCGTGCCCGACCTGCGCGGTTATGGCGAAAGTTCCATTCCCGAGCCGGCCGCGGACCACCGGACCTATTCGAAACGGGAGATGGCCAGCGATATCGTGGCGATCATGGCCGGCCTTGGTCACCGGCGTTTCAGCGTGCTGGGGCATGATCGTGGCGCGCGGGTGGGTTACCGGCTTGCACTCGACACGCCCGAACATGTCGAGCGACTGGGCATTCTCGAAGTGGTGCCGACCGCCGAAATGTGGAACCGCTTCGATGCCGGCATGGCGATGAGCGCCTATCACTGGACTTTCCTGGCGCAGCCGCACCCGCTACCGGAGCGGATGATCGCGGCCGATCCCGTGCTGCCCTATCTGGAATGGACGCTGGCCTCCTGGTCGCAGAGCGGCTCGCTCGAGGCGTTCGACCCCGGCGCGCTCGACAGCTACCGGCGCGCTTATGCAGAGCCGGACCGCATCCGCGCCTTCTGCGAGGACTATCGGGCGGGCGCCAGCATCGATCGCGCGTTGGACGACGCCGATTTCAAAGCCGGCCGCAAGATCGCGGCGCCTTTGCATTTCGTCTGGTCCAGCCACGGTTTCCCGGCAAAGACCGGTGATCCGATGGGCCTGTGGCGGGCCTGGGCGAAAACCGTCACCGGCGACGAGGTAAAGGCCGGTCATTTCGTGCCCGAGGAAAATCCCGAGGGTGTGCTTGGAGCCTTCATCCCGTTCCTCGCGGGCAGGTAGTCCGGCCCGCGGTGCTTGAGGGAAATGATGCGATGCATTGCCCGTGCGTCGCGTCACCCATATCTTGCGCGCGCATATCCAACTGCTGCGGGGATTCGCGTGAAAATGGTGCGTCGATTTTGGCTGCTGGCTTTGCCTGCCTGTCTCGCGGTGCTGCCCACAGCCGCGCAGGCAGCGGAATGGCAGGCGGTCGAAAAGGTCAAGACCTATGCCGTTTCCGGAACCACCGGCATCGAGCTTTACACCTCGATCGGCGAGCGGGGACCGCTGATTGGCGGCAAGGTCCGCACTGTCGCGCATACCGATTTCAAGCTGACCTGGATCAGGGACTATGTACCGCAAGACGGCGGTTGCACGCTGGTTTCGGCGCGGCCGAAGCTGATCATCACTTACACGCTGCCCAAGCCGTCCCAGCACCTGCCGGAGCCGATAGCAAAGAAGTGGGAGACATTTTACGCGGGCATTCGCGACCACGAAAAAGTGCATGGCGATCAGATCAGGGAGATGGTGGAGACGATTTTAAGCGCCACCGTAGGATTTTCCGTTCCCGATGATCCAAAATGCAAGAAGATCCGGGAAGAAATCAAAAAGCCGCTTTCGGCGGCGTCGCTTGCCCAGCGGCAGAAAAGCCGCGATTTCGACCGCGTCGAAATGGGCAAGGGCGGCAACATCGAGCAGCTGATACTGCGGCTGGTGAATCCCTGAAGACCAAATCCCTTACTGGAACGCCGTCTCCGAAAAACTCCTGAGCTTGCGTGAATGCAGCCGTTCCGGCGGCATTTCCGCGAGTTTTTCGACGGCGCGGATGCCGATCGTCAGATGTTGAGCGACCTGCCGCTTGTAGAATTCGGTCGCCATCCCCGGCAGCTTCAACTCGCCATGCAGCGGTTTGTCGGAAACGCAAAGCAGCGTGCCGTAAGGCACCCGGAAGCGGAAGCCGTTCGCCGCGATCGTCGCCGATTCCATGTCGAGCGCGATGGCGCGCGATTGCGAAAGGCGCTGCACCGGGCCGCGCTGCTCGCGCAGCTCCCAGTTGCGGTTGTCGATCGTGGCCACGGTGCCGGTTCGCATGATGCGCTTCAGGTCGTAGCCGGAAAGCCCGGTCACCTCCGCCACCGCCTGCTCCAGCGCGACCTGGACTTCGGCGAGCGGCGGCACAGGCACCCAGACCGGCAGGTCGTCGTCAAGCACGTGATCCTCGCGCACATAGGCATGCGCCAGGACGTAGTCGCCGAGCGCCTGCGTGTTGCGCAGCCCGGCGCAGTGGCCGAGCATCAGCCAGGCATGCGGCCTCAGCACAGCGATGTGGTCAGTGATCGTCTTGGCGTTGGACGGACCGACGCCGATATTGACCATGGTGATGCCGCTGTGCCCCGGCTTCACCAGATGGTAGGCCGGCATCTGCGGCATGCGCAGCGGCGAGGCGCCATCCTGCGGCGCCGTTTCGCCGACATGCGTCACCAAATTGCCCGGCTCGATGAAGGCCGTATAACCGCCGCCGCCATTGGCCATCAGGTTGCGCGCATGCACGCAGAACTCGTCGATGTAGAATTGGTAGTTGGTGAACAGTACGAAATTCTGGAAGTGCTGCGGGCTGGTCGCCGTGTAGTGCGAAAGCCGGTGCAGCGAATAGTCGATGCGTTGCGCCGTGAACGGCGCCAGCGGCAGCGGCTCGCCGGGGATCGGCTCGAACGTTCCGTTGGCGATGTGGTCGTCGGTTGCGTTGAGGTCGGGCACGTCGAAGATGTCGCGCAGGGGTCGCTGGATGCGGTCCGCCGACGAAGCGTCGACATGCGTGCCTTCGAGGAACGCAAAATGCACCGGGATCGGCGTTTCCGATTCCGAAATGGTGACCGGTACGCCGTGGTTGCGCATGATCACCCGCAGTTGGTCGGTAAGATAGCTTTCGAAGAGATCGGGCCGCGTTACCGTTGTCGAATAATGGCCGGGAGAGGGCATGTGTCCGTAGGCGAGGCGGGAGTCTATCTGCGCAAAGGAAGACGTCGTCATGCTGACTTCGGGATAGAAGGCGCGGAAGCGTTGCGGGCTGTGGTCGCCCTCGGCGAGTTTCTTGAAGGAGTCGCGCAGGAACGCTGTGTTGCGCTCGTAGAGAACGCGCAGCATGGCTACCGCTTCGGCAGCGTCAGTGAAACTTTGCCGGGCAAATGGCTCCGGACTGGCAACGGATTCTATGGGTTCTGGGTAGATTCGCTTTTCCATGACCCAATATAGAGATTTGGGTCAGCCCATGGGAGGGGGGCCATTCCAGAATCTGACGACACCCCAGCCGTCAGCCGCGCTGCAGGCTGACAAGCAGCACGAAACCCATGCCGCTCTTCTTCGGCGCCGGCGCTTCGATCGTCGTGACGCGGCTGTCGGCGCGAACACCCTGGATCGCGAGCAGCGGGCTCCACAACACCAGCATGATCGCTGCTGCGCGGGGCAGGTGGCGAAGCACTTTGAGAACTGGGTTGATCGAGCGGTTCATAGACGTTGGCCTTGGGTTGAACGGGTTGGGTTGTTATCCGCGCGGGGTGCTGCAGGAGAATGCGCAAGGCGCGGCGATGCCACGGTGGCGGTCGGAGCGCCCTGCCTCTGCGACGAGAAGGGCAAAGAACAGTCCAAACAGCGCCGTAATCAGGCAGACGATGGTGAAGCGGCGAGCGAGCATCGGTGTATCCCTCAATTCATGGACACACTTTGCCTGTTGCGGGCTGAACCGGCCCTGAGACCGCCGTTCATCCTGCGTTCAAAAACTTTGACGTGACGCGGGTGGCCCCGGCGGGCAATCTGCGCCGGAATTCAAACAGGAGCATGCCCGATGGCCACCCAGACCAAGCCGATCGAACTGCATTATTGGCCGACGCCAAACGGCTGGAAGATCACCATCATGCTGGAGGAACTCGGCATCCCCTACACGGTGAAATTCGTCAACATCGGCCGTGGCGAGCAGTTCGAGCCGTCATTCCTGAAGATCGCGCCCAATAACCGCATGCCGGCGATCGTGGATCCCGAGGGGCCTTCTTCCAACGGAAAAGGGGGCGGCGAGCCGATCTCGGTCTTCGAGTCCGGCGCCATCCTTCAATATCTCGGCCGCAAGTTCGGGCAATTCTATCCGGCGGACGAGCGCGCCCGCGTGGAGGTCGACCAATGGCTGTTCTGGCAGATGGGTGGCTTGGGTCCGATGGCCGGACAGGCGCATCATTTCCGCCAGTATGCGCCGGAGAAGATCCCTTACGCCATCGACCGCTACACTAACGAGTGCAACCGGCTCTATGGCGTCATGAACCAGCGCCTCGCGGACCGGCAGTTCTTGGCTGGCGACTATTCGATTGCCGATATGGCCTGCATCGGCTGGGTGAGGCCCTACAAGAACCAGGGCCAGGATCTCGACGACTTTCCCAATCTCAAGCGCTGGTTCGAGGCGATCATGGCCCGGCCGGCCGTCGAAAGGGCGATGGAGGTGGGCAAGGAAGAGCGCGAGAAATCCAATCTCGCCAATGACAAGGAAGCCCAGAAGGTGCTGTTCGGCCAGCGTGCGAGAGCCTGAGAGCATGTGTTCGCGGCCACCGTATGAGCGCGGTGGCCGCGGCGCGCGACACGACTAATTATTGGCGGGCCAAACTCTCGCTTTTGCAAATGATCCCGCCCAGCACACAGCCGGAGAGCGAGAGCGTGTTGCCACTGACGGAGGCTTTGCCCGAATAGGTCTTGCCCTCATCGAGTTTGTTGACCTTGCCCTTGTAGCTGCCGCCGGAGCCGGCCATGCAGCCGATAGACTTGCCCTTGTATTCGCCGGTCATAACGGTGCCGCAGAATTGTCCCCCGCTTGCGGCATATTGGATCAGTGTGCCGTTCGAGCGCTTCCAGGTGCCTTCGATAGGCTCTGCCGCCAGCGCCGCGCCGGTCATCAGTGTTGCCGCCGCAACGGCCATGCTCATTTTGCGAAACATCGGTTCCTCCCTCCGAGGGTTGCCGGCCCGGATCCTTCCGCCGCTTCCCCTTACGCAAACGTAAGCTAATCCAGTCCGGGGGAAAACAAAAGTATGACGCAGCGTCAGGTTGCGGCGATTTTCGGGCGGTTTTTTTTGCGTTGGTTTTTCAGACGGGGCGCAAATTCTTGAGCCCGCTTCCGGTTTCGTGGTTATCAAACAGTTCTTTTGCCAGGCCCAAATTTTCGACGATTTTTCGCCGAATCCGCGCCGCAGCGGCGACTCTATCCTTAATAAAATCCGAGGTTTACCTCTTGTTTGATTTTTGTTTGCGGCAAATTAAGCACGCCATTTAACGACGGATTCAAGCCTCGGCGGCATTCTCGGAAGCATCGAAAGGGCAGCTCGAACGGGACGAAAGAAGCGGCTCTCGGAGCAAGACAGGGGACGAAGAAATGGCACGTTTTGAAATCCAGGAAGCCGGCTTCGGCGGCATCGGTAGCTCGGCCCAGGCCGACATTCTTTTCGAACTCGGCATGATGTATGCGACCGGCCGCGATTGCGCCGTCGACGTTGTCGCCGCCCACAAATGGTTCAACATCGCAGCCATCAAGGGATCGGACCGTGCGGCTGAAGTCCGCGCCGAACTCTCGGCCTCGATGTCCAAGCTGGAAATCGCCAAGGCGCTGCGCGAAGCGCGCGAATGGATGACCGCACACTGACAGGAATACCGACCTTAAACAGGGAGTTCCCGGCAAAACAGAGCGGCAAAAGCTGCCATCCGGGACAACGGCGCGAAACAGGCAAGGGGACGCCTGGACGAAGCTGACAGGAAAAGCCGCGACCGGTGGGAACAACCGGCGCGGCTTTCTTGCAGCTGGATTATCCGTTTCTTTCGGCTGGCCCCGCGCGATAGACCGCATCATATGTGGCAATCCGCGTCCTGCCGCGATATCAGGATGCTTCGGGCATCGCGGATGCCGTGGAGGAACAGAGATATGATCAGGAAAACCCTTCTGGGCGCGGCTTTTTCCGGGCTTTTTCTGGTAGCGCCGGCTCACGCCGACGACATCACCTTTGCCGTCGTCGGACCGATGACGGGCCAACTCGCCAACATCGGCGACCAGTTCCGCCAAGGCGCGGAAGCGGCTGCCGCTGCGATCAACGAGGCGGGCGGCATTGACGGCCGCCAGATCAAGATCGCCATCGAAGACGACGTCTGCGATCCCAAGCAGGCGGTGTCGGTGGCAAATCGCATCATCGCCAACGGCATCAAGTTCATCGACGGCCATGCCTGCTCCGGTTCGAGCATCCCGGCCTCGGCCGTCTATGCCGAAAGCGCTGCGCTGATGATGACGCCGGCATCGTCCAACCCGCTGCTGACCGACGACGCGGCGAAGAACGGCTGGCCGACCATCATGCGCCTCTACACCCGCGACGACGCGCAGGGCGCCTTTATCGGCCCCTGGATCGCCGAGAAGTACAAGGGCAAGAACGTCGTCATCCTGCACGACAAGAGCGCTTACGGGCAGGGCGTGGCCGATGCGGTAAAGGCGACCATGAACGCCGGCGGCCTCAACGAAGTGATGTATGACGGCATCAACGCCGGTGAAAAGGACTACACGGCCCTGGTCACCAAGATGAAAGAACTGAAGGCCGATGTCGTCTATTTCGGCGGCTATCACCCCGAAGCGGGCCTCATCCTGCGCCAGGCGGCCGAGCAGAACTTCAAGTTCCAGCTGATCATGCCGGACTCCATCGCATCGCCGGAATTCTGGCAGATCGCCGGCCCGGCCGGTGAAGGCACCATGTTCGTCTTCCCGTCGGACCCGCAGTCGAAACCCGAAGCCAAGGCGGCGATCGAGAAGATCAAGGCCGGCGGCTTCGTGCCGGAAGGCTTTACGCTGTTCTCATACGCAACGATCCAGGCATTCGCCGAGGGCATCAAGCGTGCCGGCAGCGACGACCCGATGAAGGTCGCCGAGGCATTGAAGAACGGCCAGCCCATCGACACCGTCGTCGGCCAGGTGACTTTCGATAAAAAGGGCGACCTGAAGAACGCCAGCTACGACATCAACCAGTGGCATGACGGCAAGTACGCGCCGATCAAGCAGTAAGCTTCGCAGCTTAAGCAGTGCAAAAGGCCGGGTTCGTCCCGGCCTTTTTTGGTGCCTGAAGGACGTCCCGCCTGTTCAGGCCGCATCGGCTTCCACGAACCGCACCAGAACCGCGCCGTCGGTGACCTGCATTCCTTCGGCGACGATGTCGGCGATGACGCCGTCATGCGATGCCGCGATGGTATGTTCCATCTTCATGGCTTCCAGCACCAGCAGGGGCTGGCCCTTCGTTACGATATCGCCGGCGGCTGCCCGCACGATCTTGACCAGGCCCGGCATCGGCGCCCGCATGCTGTCGCCTGCGGCCGCGTCCGCAGCTTGCGCCAGCGGGTCGTGGACGGCGAAGGTATAACCGGCGGCTCCGTCGAAGACGGTGATGTGGCCCGGCCAGCGCGCCACGCGTGGTGTTCCACCAGGCGAGGGGGCGGGGGAAATCGGCGTGTCCAGTTCCACCGACCAGCGTCCGTTGACGACCGAAACGTGCGCCGAGATGTCCGTATCGCCAAATTTCAGCCGCGTGCGCCGCGGCGTGGCGTGGAAATGCGCGTAGCCGGGCAGTGACGCCCATGGATCGCCGGAAGCCGGCAGGGTTCCGATGCCGGCCGCTTCGCGCGCCGCGGCTGCGACCGCCTCCGCGCCCGGTGGCGGCACTTGCACGAGCCCGTCCTGCTTGCGCCCGATCAATCCGGTATCGACGTCGCCTGCCGCGAAGTCGGCGTCGCGGGCAAGAGCGGCGAGAAAGGCGATGTTGGTTACCGAACCGGCGATTTCGGTCGCCGCCAGAGCGTTGTCCAGCGCCTGGAGGGCCTCCGTGCGGCTGTCTGCGTGGACGACCAGCTTGGCGATCATCGGATCGTAGAAAGGTGAGATCGCATCGCCGGCGCGCACGCCGGTTTCGACCCGCAGATCGGCATCCTGAGGTGGAAATTTCAAATGATGCAGCGTGCCGGTCGCCGGCAGAAAGCCCTTTCCGGGATCCTCGGCATAGATGCGCGCCTCGAAGGCGTGGCCGTCGAGCGCGATCTGGTTCTGCGATTTCGGCAGCGCTTCGCCGGCGGCGACCCTGAGCTGCCATTCGACGAGGTCGATGCCGGTCACCATCTCGGTCACCGGGTGCTCGACCTGCAGGCGCGTGTTCATCTCCATGAACCAGAAACGGTCGGCCTTCAGCCCGTCCGAGGCATCGACGATGAATTCGATGGTGCCGGCGCCGGAATATTTGATGGCCTCGGCGGCCTTCACGGCCGCTGCCGTCATCGCCGCGCGCATTTCGCGCGTCATGCCGGGCGCCGGCGCCTCCTCGATCACCTTCTGGTGGCGGCGCTGAGCCGAGCAGTCACGCTCGAAAAGATGCACCGCGTTGCCGTGATTGTCGCCAAACACCTGCACCTCGATGTGCCGGGGCTTGTCGACATATTTTTCGACCAGCACGCTTTCGTCGCCGAAGGCGGCCTTGGCCTCGCGGCGGGCGCCGGCCAACGCCTCGGGAAAATCGTCGGGGCTGTCGACCCGGCGCATGCCCTTGCCGCCGCCGCCGGCGCGCGCCTTGATCAGCACGGGATAACCGATCTCCTTGGCCTTGCCGGCAAGCAGCACAAGCCCCTGGTCCTCGCCGTGATAGCCGGGCACCACCGGCACGCCGGCCTTTTCCATCAGCCGCTTGGCTGCGTCCTTCAGGCCCATGGCGCGGATCGAGGCGCCGGAAGGACCGATGAAGGTCAGCCCGGCCGCCTCGACCGCATCGACGAAGTCCGGATTTTCCGACAGGAAACCATAGCCGGGGTGGATTGCCTGGGCGCCCGTTTCCAGCGCGGCTTCGATGATCCTGTTGCCGAGCAGATAGCTTTCCGTGACGGGCGACGGGCCGATATGCACGGCCTCGTCGGCCATTTCGACATGCAGGGCGCGCGCATCGGCATCGGAATAGACGGCAACCGTCCGGATGCCCATCCTGCGGGCGGTTCGAATGACCCTGCAAGCGATCTCGCCGCGGTTGGCAATCAGTATTTTGGTGAACATGTACCCTCGTTTGTCACTGTCAATTCATCGGCTCGGGCCGACCAGGGAGAACGCCGCGCCTTGCGGATCCACGCAGTTGATGACCCAACTGCCGCCCGGCACTTCCATCGGCCCCATCTGGATCTGTCCGCCGTTCGCGGTAACGCGCGCCGCCGCGTCATCGATGCCGGAAACGTTGAAGTAAAAACCCCAGCACGGCATCGGGATGTTCGGCGTTCGATTCATCATGCCTCCAGCCTGTTCACCGTCGATCGCGAAGAGCTGATACGTACCCATTTCGCCCATGTCCATCGACTGGTCTTTGGTCCAGCCGAACTGGCTGGAATAGAAGTCGAGGGCCTTCTCCCAGCCGTCGGTATAGAGTTCGCGCCAGCCGATATGGCCGACCGTGCCCATCGGCGCCGGCGGCTGCTCCGGACCTTGCGGGGCGAGAAGCATGAACATCGCCCCTTGGGGATCGGCTACCACAAAGAACCGGCCGACGCCCGGAATATCCTCGGGCGCACGCTGAACGGCGCCGCCAGCCGCCCGGATACTTTCGCTCTTGGCGTCGACATCGGCGGCGTAGATGTAGCCCATCCAGGCTGGCTGTGCGCCCATGTTCGCCGCTTCGGCGGGAATGTTCATCAAACCGCCGACGGGGGTCTCGCCCGCCTTGACGATGGTGTAGGGCAAATCACCGCCGCCAAAATCCTCGGTGCTCCAGCCCACAACTTCGCTGTAGAACTTTTCCGCCGCCTTGAGATCGGAAGTCATCAGTTCATACCAGATGAATTTCGAGGCCATGTTTCGCTCCCTTGGTTGGTGTCGAACTCTTTCGCCCCCGGCCAGCGCCGGCCGGAGCATGTTCGATCGCGAGGCGGTGACGTTGCGCCCGGAAAGGGCGAACGGCAATATACTGACATCACAATCTTGACGACGCGAAGACAAGCATCGTGCAACCCGGCGAAACCGCCCTGTGGAGGGTCCCGCGCGACGCAGCCGGCGTGTTTGATGACTTGTTGGTTTGCCGCACGGGCTGCGAGTGCGCCCATGCGATGAAATTTGACGCGGACGGTTGCCCCGGTCTTGGCGCAGATGCAGGCCTGTCTGCGCGACAGGGAGAAGTTTTCCGAAGCCTGCCACAAGGTTGTTGAAGCGCATGGCGGGCGAGGGGCTTAACCTGCCGCTTGCAGTGTCCGACCGACCCGCGAGACAGGCCTCGGCCAACATCGTCATCTGGCCCACGACGGGAGCCGGCCTGTTCGCCTGCTCCCGTCGCTTTCTTTATTTCGAAACGTAAACCGCACAAGCTCCTGCGATCTTGACCTTGTACTTCTTGCCCACGGACCTGCAGTTCTCCAGTGCGCGCTCCTCGGCAGCCTTCTGTGAAGGCGCATTGAAGGCGCGTCCGCAGAAGAAGGCTTCGACCCCATCTCGCAAGGGTGTCTGCGCATAGGCGGAGTGGCCAGGGGCCGCGATGTAGTCCTTGTAGACCTTCTGGCAAGGGCCGGTCATTCCGGGTGTGAATTGCACGGGATAGCGTTTGTTGCCGATTTTCCCCGCCAGCGATTCCGCCATTCCTGCACCCGGTGTGGCCACAAGCATCATTCCCGCCAGCATCGAAGCGATTGCCGGCCGCACGTATTTCAGTCCCATTCTCTGTATTCCCCCTTTGAACGGGACAAGGGTTAGCTGCAATCTGTGCGTGTGAAAAGAAGTAATGGTGTACGGTTGTCATTATTCACAGCTCGCGCGATCCCAGTAAGTCAATTCAAGCTCTCCGCCGGCGAGGTCTTTTATCGCAGGCTCCAACTTCCATCGGCACAAGCTTCTCCGTCGCCACGCCCCGTTTCCGGTCTGGCCATTGAGTGGAGCCCTTCGACAGGCTCAGGAGTGGGAAGCGGCGCCTGGGACCGTGCCGTTTCAAATTTATACGAGGCCCGGTCTCCCAGGCGCCGCCGGTGTTCTTGCCCTACCGCAGGGAGCGCGGCTTTCACACCGCGAACTAGCCTCGGTCAGGGCCCGGACCTACGGGTTCATTCCCCCAGCAACGCCACCGTAGCGCTGCCGATCCGGCACCGTCCCCTCCACGCTCATCCGGTTCATGACCCGTGTTCCCGTGAGGGCGATGCAGCCATTATGCGGGAGCGGCAAAGGGGTGTGGACAAAACCGGGGGAAGACTGCTAACAGATGCTGACAATGGGCAATGCTCATCGTGTGCGAGGCCACTGGTGGCTATGAGCGCCATGTGCTTGCTGCGTCGTCGTACTTGCCATTCCCCTGCAGGCCTCCACACCATATCGCAGGCGGCCATGCCATTATGCGCCAGTCGCTCCACCTGGCGGTCACCGAAAGGCCGCGCTGTCAGAACGACCCTCCTTCCGGTTGTCGCGGCAAGTTGATGCCAAACGCCTTCAATGGCTCGATCAGCTTGTTCTGATCGAAATCCTTGATGCCGAAATGATCGTAGAGCCGTGCCTTGGCCTCCGTGCGCACCGCTACGTATCCCTTGCGGGGATCCTTGCGCAGCCATTCCACGACCAACTTGCCGAGCACGGGAATCGCCTTGTCGGGCGCCCATGCCATGACTTGACCAGCGGCCACGACGCAAACTTCCGGCATATCGTGTGTCATTAGATGTTCGAGGGCGTCACGTCCGCGAGAATTTTCGAAAGTTGCTTTGCTACCGAGAATATTCTGTCGAAATGGCGATTTCCCGCTGATGCTCGACCAGGATAGAAACAAGTTGCGTCGTTTCTGGATCAAAATGGATCGATTTCATAACCCATGTCCTTCGCGGTTTCATCGCCATCCCGTGCGATCTCGATAAGACAATTCAATGCCATAAGCCTTCAATGGCTCTATGAGATCGTTTCGATCGGAACTGCGGATCTGAAAATGCTGGTAAAGCCAGTCCTGGGAATCGATCCGTATATCCAGCCGCTCATCCACTGAACTGATGGCGCTCAGATCGGCATCGAGCATGCGGCCAAAAACCGGTATTGCTTTTTCGGGCGCCCACGTCATCACCGCACCTGCCGCCCTGACACGGATATAGGGCATCGGGTGCGTAAGAAGCTTCTCGATTTCCGCTCTGCCTGCGGCAGTTTGTGAAAGCGAGTCTGATGCAGCTACCGCCTTGAGGAAATTCCTATTGGTGGCCGGGACATCAAGCCTTCTGACAGCGCGCAAGCGCAGATTTTCATATTTAAGAAACGTTTTGAGCAATTCATGCACCGATATTTCAGAAATCCGAGAGGTCATAGCCATACTCCCCCAACGTCTCCTCAATCAGCCCGAGACCGTCATCATATTGTTCACCGAAGCTGCGATTCTCCAGATCGAAGCGCCGTACATTGTTGTTGTAGGATCGCTCCCGCTGCGATCTGGCTTCGTGTTCTGAACCTTGTGTGTGCGCTTTCGTCCATCACCCTTCCTCGACTGCTCGAGGAAAAGCTTAAGGGGACGCGGAATGGGGGTGGACAAACGGGAAGCGAGATTTCCGTTGCGGGATGGCCCTTACATCCTGAACACGCCGAATTTCGTCTCCTTCACTTCGGCGTTCAGCGCGGCGGAGAGCGAGAGCGCCAGCACCTCGCGGGTGCGGGCCGGGTCGATGATGCCATCGTCCCAAAGGCGGGCCGAGGAATAGAGCGGGTGGCCCTCATGCTCGTATTTCATCAGGATCGGCTTCTTGAATTTCTGTTCCTCTTCGGCGCTCCATTCGCCGCCCTTGCGCTCGATGCCCTCGCGCTTGACCATGGCAAGCACCGTGGCCGCCTGTTCGCCGCCCATCACCGAGATGCGGGCGTTCGGCCACATCCACAGGAAGCGTGGTGAATAGGCGCGGCCACACATGCCGTAATTGCCGGCGCCGAACGAGCCGCCGATGATCATCGTGACCTTCGGCACCTGGGCGGTCGCCACCGCGGTCACCAGCTTGGCGCCATCCTTGGCAATGCCGCCGGCCTCGTATTTGCGGCCCACCATGAAGCCGGTGATGTTTTGCAGGAAGATCAGCGGGATTTTGCGCTGGCAGCACAATTCGATGAAATGCGCGCCCTTCACCGCGCTTTCGGAAAAGAGCACGCCGTTGTTGGCGATGATGCCGACCGGCATGCCGTGCAGATGGGCAAAGCCGGTGATCAGCGTGGTGCCGTAGTTCTGCTTGAACTCGTCGAACTCGGAGCCATCGACCACGCGCGCGATGATCTCGCGGACATCGTATGGCTGGCGCAGGTCGGCGGGGATGACGCCGTATATCTCGTCCGGGGCGTAGAGCGGCGGCCGGGAGTCACGCAGGTCGAGGCTTGTCTCTTTCCTGCGATTGAGGTTTTTCACAATGCGCCGGGTGATCGCCAGCGCGTGTTCGTCGTCCATCGCGTAATGGTCGGCGACGCCGGAGAGGCGGGTATGCACGTCGGCGCCGCCGAGATCCTCCGCCGTCACGTCCTCGCCGGTGGCGGCCTTCACCAACGGCGGGCCGCCGAGAAAGATGGTCGCCTGGTTCCTCACCATGATGGATTCGTCGGCCATCGCCGGCACATAGGCGCCGCCCGCCGTGCACGAACCCATGACGCAGGCGATCTGCGGAATGCCGGCAGCCGACATGTTGGCCTGGTTGTAGAATATGCGGCCGAAATGCTCGCGGTCGGGAAACACCTCGTCCTGATTGGGCAGGTTAGCCCCGCCGCTGTCGACGAGATAGACGCAGGGAAGGTTGTTCTGCATCGCGATTTCCTGCGCGCGCAGGTGCTTCTTCACGGTCACCGGGTAATAGGTGCCGCCTTTCACCGTGGCGTCGTTGACCACGATCACCACCTCGCGGCCCTCGACGCGACCGATACCTGCGATCATGCCGGCTGAAGAAATGTCGCCGTCATACATGTTCCAGGCGGCGAACTGGCCGATTTCGAGAAAGGGCGAGCCAGTGTCGAGCAATTGCGCCAGCCGCTCGCGCGGCAGCAGTTTGCCACGCGATACATGGCGTTCGCGCGCCTCGTCGGAGCCGCCGCGCTGTACCAGCGCTGCCTTGTCGGCGATGTCGGCGACCAGCTCGCGCATGCGGGCGGCATTGTCGCGATAGGCTTCGGAGGAGGGGGAGATCTGGGAGGTTAAGGTGGCCATTTTTTCCCTAGCGAATGAGTTCTATCTTGCAGCCGACGTCGAGATTGGCCCAGTTGCGGTCGGCGGTGACGGCAACGAGGTCTTCGCGAATTGCCAGGGCAAGGCAGGCGCGATCGCCAAGCGAGAGACCAAGATGCTTGGTCGCCGCGCGAAGCTGGCCTGCGGCAATTCCCAGGGCTCCGTCGAAGGCGGCGATCGGCATGCCCAGGCCGGCGAAATCCTCTGCGGCCTCCTCTGCGGAGCGCCCCCTGTCGATCAGTCTGGTGATGATCTCCACGGCGTTGACCGAACAGCACTGGGCCCCCGGCAAGAAGCCCATTGCTGTTTCGGCGCCTTTTTCGTCGAGCAGGATCGCAAGCGCTGCGGAGCTGTCCATGACGTATGGGATCATCCAGGCGCTTTCTTCATCGCCATGCCTTCGGCATGAAGCCGGTCGAATCGCTCGTCGCTTCGACGCTGCTCCTCTCGCCGCTCTTTCAGGAAATCGTCAACGACGCTTTCGCCCGGCCTTTTCAAAGCCGACAATTCCGACTGGATGCGCCTCAAGTTCCGAAGCCATGACCTTACCCGGAGTTCGCCATTTTCCACGTAGAGGATCAGATCTTCGCCCGGCTTCACGCCTATCTCCTCGCGCATCGCCGCAGGGATGACGAAACGCCCGCCCTCGCCGAGTTTCAGCTTTTCATAGCGCGGCGGCTTCCCGAGCAAGCTCTCCCGCTGGCGCGTATCATATGGCGCTTGGGCATGCTCCTGGAAACCCGCCGTTTTCTTTTTGTGTTTCATGACAATCGCGCTCAAGTGGCAAACAAGCCGATTATGTCATAATCTCACCCTAATGGCAATTTTTTGCAAGTTGCCAATCTAGACGCCCTCCGCCATGATCTCCCGTCCGATCAGCCAGCGGCGGATTTCGCTCGTGCCGGCGCCGATCTCGTAGAGCTTGGCGTCGCGCAGCAGGCGCCCGGTCGAATAGTCGTTGACGTAGCCGTTGCCGCCGAGCAGCTGGATCGCGTCAAGCGCCATGTGGGTGGCGCGTTCGGCGGCGAACAGGACACAGCCGGCCGAATCCTTTCGGGTCGTCTCGCCACGGTCGCAGGCGCTTGCCACCGCATAGACATAGGCGCGCGCCGCATTCATGGTCGTGTACATGTCGGCGAGCTTGCCCTGGATGAGCTGGAATTCGCCGATCTTCTGGCCGAACTGCTTGCGCTCGTGCACATAGGGAATGCCGACATCGAGGCAGGCGGCCATGATGCCGAGTGGCCCGCCGGCCAGCACCACACGCTCATAGTCGAGGCCGGACATCAAAACTTCGACGCCGCGGCCTTCCTCGTGCAGCACGTTTTCATACGGCACCTCGACATTCTCGAACACCAGTTCGCCGGTGTTGGAGCCGCGCATGCCGAGCTTGTCGAGTTTCTGCGCGACCGAGAAGCCGGCCATCTCCTTTTCAACGATGAAGGCGGTGATGCCGCGCGATTTCCGCTCCGGATCGGTCTTGGCGTAGACCACCATCGTGTCGGCGTCCGGGCCGTTGGTGATCCACATCTTGGTGCCGTTGAGCACATAGCGGTCGTTCTTTTTGTCCGCCCTCAGCCGCATCGAGACGACGTCGGAACCCGAACCGCTCTCCGACATGGCGAGCGCGCCGACCTTTTCGCCGCTGCAGAGATCGGGCAGGTACTTCGCCTTCTGCTCGGGTTTTGCCCAGCGGTTGATCTGGTTGACGCAGAGATTGGAATGGGCGCCATAGGAAAGGCCGACAGAGGCCGAGGCGCGCGAAATCTCCTCGACCGCGATCACATGCGCGAGATAGCCCATGCCGGAGCCGCCATGGTCGGGGTCGGCGGTGATGCCGAGCAGGCCGAGCTCGCCGAGTTCCTTCCATAGCGCTGCCGGAAACTGGTTGGACTGGTCGATGCCGGCAGCGAGCGGGGCGATACGCTCCTGCGCGAAACGCTGCACCATGTCGCGCAGCGCATCGATGTCCTCACCCAGCCCGAAATTCATCGAATGCGTGTACATCGCGTTTCTCCCTGGAATTTTTGATGTTTTTTGTCTCGGCGCCGACCAGGCGCAAGGTCATGGAAAGGTAGGTTTCGGTCACTTCGTCGACCGACAGTCGCTCGTCGGGGCGGAACCAGACGATCACGCCGGTCACCATTTGAATGATCGCCATCGCGGTCAGCCCGGTATCGTCGACGAGGAAGGCGCCGGTCTCGACGCCGTCGCGCAGGATTTGCCGCAGCTCCTTCTCGTAGCTCGTGCGCAGCCTGAGGATGTGGGTGAGGTTTTCACGCGACAGGCTGCGCAATTCCATGTTGGAAACGTGCGTCGAGTGGCGGCGCGCCACATGGAAGCGGATATGGTTGCCGACAAAGGCCTCGAGGCGCTCCGCCGGGCCAGCCATCAGGGGCCGCGTCTCTTCCCACGCTCCGATCAGCCCTTCCATATGCTCGCGCATCAGCGTGAACAGCAGGTCTTCCTTGGTTGGGAAATAGCGGTAGAGCGCGGCGGCCTGGACGCCCACTTCAGCGGCGAGCTGGCGCATCGACACCGCCTCATAGCCATGGCGCGCCATCAGGCTGACCGCCGCTTCGCGCAGCGCGGCTTCCGTCTTCTCGCCGTCTGAACCGGTGGTTCTGGCCATGGATAAGCCTCGTTTTGATTTGGATCAATAATAAAACAAACGTTCAATTAATTCAAGATGCCCTGCGAGCCGTATGTTGCTTGTGACGCAATCGGTAGTCGTTACCCGCGTGACGCTTCATGGCCGCTTTTGCTGCTCGGCAGATGCAGCAGATGAGGCGCGCCAGCATGCTTTTGCCCGTTTTCTTCACATATTCGTTGACTCAGTCCATTAAATTTAGTTGACTGAGTCAACGAAAATGCAGTGAGGAATATTGATGGACACCGATGGTCTGGTTGCTGACGTCAGGCGTTTCAACCGGCTCTACACCCGCACAATTGGCCTTCTCGAAGAGACGTTGACCCGCAGCGCCTTTACGCTGACTGAAGCACGCGTGTTGTTTGAAATCGGCCACCGCGGCAGTCCGGTTTCCGCCAAGGCAAATGGAGAATTGGGTTTTCTCGCCGACACATTCCATCTGGAGGTCGGGCCTGCGGCATCCGAGATTGCGGAGGATCTGCGGCTCGACCCTGCATACCTGACCCGCATCCTGAAAAAATTCGCAGGCGCCGGTCTCACCGAAGCACGCGCCGATCCCGCCGATGGCCGCCGCCGCATCCTGTCGCTCACCGGGGCGGGTGCTGCGGCCCTCGCCAAACTCCAGGCCGCCGCCGACGAGGATATTACGCGCCTCGTATCTGCTTTTCCCGGCGAGAGGCAGCCCGAACTCGGCAATGCCTTGCACATCATGATGGAGTTTTTGGGCGAGACGGCCCGGCCGCCATGTATTGCGCTGCGCCCGCATCGCGTCGGTGACATCGGCTGGGTGGTGCAGCGGCAAGCCCGGCTCTATGCGGAAGAGTATGGCTGGAACATCGAGTTCGAGGCCTTGCTGGCGGAGATCGGCGCCGCATTCATCCGCAATTGCCAGCCCGGCCTCGATTTCTGCTGGATCGCCGAATTGAATGGCCAGCCGGTGGGGGCGGTCTTTCTGGTCCACGAGGATGATGGACGATCGGCAAAACTACGCATGCTGCATGTCGAAAAAGCCGCGCGAGGCCATGGCATCGGCGCGCGGCTGGTCGAGGAGTGCGTCGAGCAGGCGCGCCGCTGTGGTTACCGGCGCATGGTTCTGTGGACCAACGACGTGCTCGTCGCGGCGCGCAAACTCTATGAGCGCGCCGGCTTCAGGCTCGTCGAGGAAAACCGGCATCACAGCTTCGGCAAGGATCTGGTCGGCCAGACATGGGAACTGGCGCTGTAGCCACGCTTCAATTCGCCCGCTTTGGCAAACGCTGCCCAAAGGTCAGCCAGAATCCGTTGATGTCGCGCACAATGAATTCGCGCATCCCGTAGAACGTGTCGTGCAGCCCTTCGACCAGTTCGGCTTGCCGGCTGACATGCGGGAAAATGGTGCCGACGTCGTCAACATAAAGATAAAGATCGGCGTCGCGGCGAGGCGCCTGGCTGACAGAGCCGCCGGCGCTCAGCATCACTTCGCTCTCCCCGAACGACAGTAGCGCAAAGATGATGTCCTGTCCGTCGCTGCCCTTGTTTTCGATCGTGAAGCCGATCGACTGGTACCAGTCGGCGGTGGCGTCGACATCCGAAACATGCAGCATCGGCACGGCTTTCGGCATCGGTTCACCTCCAGAGATGCATTAATTCCCTATACCGTCCAAGTACTCCGGCATCGGAGACGCCGCGATGGATCAGTTGCCCCGCGCGGCCGCCAAAACGCCCGGCAGCTCTTCCTCGAAAATAGTCAGTTCGTGGTCGAGCCCAACGCTGACGCGGATGCAGCGATCCAGTTTCGGCGCCATCGGCTTGCGTACGAAGACATCGCGCGACAGCAGGCCTTGCATGATCTTCAGCGCAAAGGCGCCATCCCCGCCGCAGTCGATCGTGACGAAGTTCGTCGCCGAACGGATCGGTGACAGCCCGTTTTCCCTAGCAATTCTGGCGATACGTTCACGCCCGGCCGCGACTTTCGCCACGACCTCTTTCAGGTAGGCCTGGTCGGCAAGTGCTGCGAGGCCAGCGATCTGCGCCATGCGGCTGACGCCATAATGGTTTCGCACCTTCTCGACTTCGCCGATAACTTTGGCTTCGCCGATAGCATAGCCGCAGCGGATGCCGGCAAGCCCGTAGGCCTTCGAAAACGTCCGCATGGTGATTACATTCGGGCGAGCAACGTCGAGCGCCGGCTGCGCTGAAGCGGGACCGGTCTCGCCGTAGGCCTCGTCGAGGATGAGCATCGTGGTTTCCGGCAGCGCCTCGATGAAACGGACGATTTCCGAAGCTTCCCACCAGGTTCCCATCGGATTGTCGGGATTGGAGAGATATACCAGCGGCGCGTTCTCGCGCTTCACCGCGGCGAGCAACCCGTCAAGGTTTTCCCGGTCGTTTTCGAACGGCACCGTCACCAGGCGCCCGCCGAAGCCGGCGACATGGAAATTGAAGGTCGGGTAGGCGCCAAGCGAAGTCACCACCGTTTCGCCGGGCGCGACATACATGCGAACGACGAGATTGAGCAGGCCGTCGATGCCTTCGCCAACCACGACATTGCCGATGTTGACACGCAAGAAAGCCGCGAGTGCCGCCTTGAGATCGTAATTGTCGGGATCGCAGTACATCCACATGCCGGGTGCAGCGGCATTCATGGCGGCGATCACGGCAGGCGAGGGGCCAAAGCTGCTTTCATTGGCGCCGATGCGGGCGCGAAATTTCCTGCCGCTGGCGCGCTCCTGCGCTTCCGGGCCGACAAACGGCACCGTCGTCGGCAAGGATGCCACCAAAGGTGTGAGGCGCGGAGTTTTGGGCATCGTCTGGCTCGCTCGGCATGGGAAGATTGTGGGCCTAGATATTGGTCCGCCGTCGGGGAAGCAATTCTCTTTCGCGTCGCATCGGAAGTGAAACAAACCCCTCGATGTTCAAAGCGCCCTTGCGACCTGTCCGAGCATGTCGATTTCCGTCAGCGCCGAAAAGAAAGTGTGGGGCAGTGGGGTCGACATGGCCCCATGCCATTCGTCGAGGATTTTCCAGTGCGCATGACCACGAAACTGTCGAGCTTTTCGATAGCGGATATACCGCGACCGTCGGAAGCAGTCAGCTTCAAGTCCGCCAGCAGTCCCGCCGCTTCCGGCCGCCCGGTTTCTGGTTGCGGCGATGCGATCGCCGCAACGGGCGCGAACTCCTGGAGGTGCTGGAACGACCAGCGGCTGAACGGATGCAGTTCATCTATCAATGTGAGCCCGTTACCGCTTCAGGGAGCAAGGGCGAACGCCGATTTAGCCCGGAGCCCCTTGTGCCCGTGCGAGGGGGTATTGCATGCGCGGATACGCTTGCACGACCCCCGTGAGACGCTTGGCCTTTCCGTTCGGTCAGGCTATGTGCCAGGCCCGCTCCGGATGATGCCGGCGGCAGCGATCGCGATCGAGCACATTGACGCAGGAATCGAGATCGTTGGTCGCGAGATGCGCGTAACGCATGGTCATCTGCAAGGTCTGGTGGCCGAGCCACATCTGGACACGGCGAATGTCGATGCCGCCTTGCACCAGGCGAGACGCGCAAGTGTGCCTGAGGATATGCGGTACGACCTGGGTGTCGTCGCCGAGTCCGATTTCAGCCTTGGCATCGTTCCACAGCATGCGATAGCGCACCCCGGTCAGCATCGAGAACGGGCCCTTGTTGCCTCTGGCATCTACCCCTTTGATCGCTCTTTCGGCGCGCTCGGTCAGCGGGATCGTGCGGCTACGGCCGGATTTGGTGATCCAGAAACTCACCCGGTGCTCCTGGATATCGTTCCAGATCAGGCCCAGCGCCTCGCCGAGCCGGCAGCCGCTGTCAACAAGGAACAGGCTCAGCCGGTAGCTGTCCTCGCAGCGGGCCTTTATGGCGCCGAACAAGCGATCTTCCTCGTCATACTCCAGGAACCGGATGCGCCCGGCCCGTTCCTTCTGACGCCGGAACTCCGGCAAGCTGTGGATATCCCCCATCTTGTACGCCTTTCGCAGCAGTTTGCTCAGCGCAGCCATCTTCCTGTTGATGGTGGCGTTGCTGTTACCGCGTTCGCGTAGCTTGCCGATCAGATCGTCCAGGGTGCTTTGATCGAAGGCGCTGAAGCGCTCTCCGAGCATTATTTCGTTTAACTCGCCCAGGAATGAGGTGACGTTGTATTTGTGGTTTCCGTCTTCCCACAGAATGTTCTTGTATCTCTCGAAGAGCTCCGCGACCGAGAACTTTTCGACGACATTAAAAAGTCTGTCATGAAGGGCAGCGCCGCTGCCGTAATTGGCAGTGTATGAAATTGTATGACTCGAAAAGTCACTCTTTACACTCGTACTCATGACAACAACGCGCCCCCAACCGGTACAATTTTGCTGTGGAAGTGAACCCGGCCCCCTGCCGAGATCACGTTCTTGTAACCGATAAGGACCCGTTGATCACATTTCTGTGAGATTGGGAAGTGCGGCTCTCTCGCGAAATTCACGCGAAATTTGAGACGCTTGTCTTTGAATCCACACATCAAGGTCATGCCTCGTTCAAGTCGCGAGCCCCCTGTTCTGTCAGCCCCCTCGCCAACGCAGATTGAAAAATGAAACGGCCCGGAGATCCCCCTTGGACCCCGGGCCGTCAACTCAAGCTATCGCGCTTGGCGCATTAGAAGTTGCGCTGGAAGCGGATGAAGCCGCCGAACGCATCGGAGTCATCGACGTCGAAGTTTTCGCCATAAGCGATTTCCGGCGTGATGGTGAAGCCGGGAACCAGCTCGTAGTCGACGTTGGCGACAGCCGAGAAGTTCTCGTAGTCGTCGTACGCCAGCTGAACGTTGATGGCAGCCTTCGGCGACACGACGAAACGACCGCCGCCCCAGATGGCCCAGTCGCCACCCCAGGTGCCGTAGAAGTTCGGCTCGCCAGCATCGTCATCCTTGAAGCCGCCCATCACGAAGAGGCTGAGGGCTTCGGTCGCCTTCACGTCCAACCGCGCCTTGACGGCGTATTCTTCCCAGACCGAGTCGTAACCAGCGACGACGCGGACCGAACCCCAGCCGCCGGTGTAGCCGACGCCGCCGGTGACGTGCGGGACGTAGTCGTCGATCGTGTAGGTCAGGCCAGCGCCTTCTTCGACGGCGATCGCGGCGCTGAAGCCGTTGCCCGCATCGAACTTGTACTGGATGGTGTGGGTGTCGAACGGACCGTACGGAACGGCGAAGTCGTCGTTGATGACCGAACCGGCGTAGTCGGTGAAGGTCGTGAACAGCGAGTCCGTCTTACCGATCAGGAAGCCGCCGAGCTCGATGTAGGCGTGGTTGAGCGAGGTGCTCTGGGCGGTGGTGGAGAAGCCGCCTGCGTCGTTAATGCCGTCGCCATCAGTATCGATCGTCCGGCCAGCGATAGTCGAATCCCAGTTGAAGTTGATCTGGGCATATGCACGCAGGGTGCCGAGCTCGGTCTCGGTGCGGGCGTCGAGACGCAGGGCCGCACGAGCGCGCTTGTAGTAGGTGTCGTTCAGGTTCGTTACGCCGTTGGCGAAGTCTTCCTTGTCGAGCACGTCCTGCAGACCGAGGATATCTCCCACGCCGATGTCGTAGCGGATGTAACCGCTGACCTTCAGGCAGGTTTCGGTGCCGGGCATGTAATAGAAGCCGGTGCCGTACACGTCGCAAACGCGAACGTATTCGACCGGCTCCGGCTCGGCGACGACGACCGCATCGGCGGCGCGCGCACCGGAAACTGCGACGAGGGCCGCAGCGGAGCCGAGAAGAAGGCTCTTGATGTTCATTTTCTGACCTCCAGTCAGAATCGTGACAGGAGCGCGAGAAAATGCCGGTTTAGGGCGCAAAATCCGCGCCCCTCGCCCAGCGAATGGCAGGTAAGTGGTTGAAAAGACTTGGGATGTCGATGTGAACCAAAGCGCTGGCGGAGAGGATGGGATTCGAACCCACGAGACCCTTTTGAGGTCTACTCCCTTAGCAGGGGAGCGCCTTCGACCACTCGGCCACCTCTCCGGCGCACCGCTGGATAGAGAAATCCGGCATGACAATCAATAAGGAGAGGTCGTGATTTCTCGAAAATGCCTGCCAGCCAGGTAAAGAGTGCGGGCGGTGCGAATTCTGCCGAGCTGGCGCCGCCGATCCCTGCACACCCGAATAACCGGCCGATTCGACGCTGGAGCACCCGGTGCTGCGGGCGATTCTGCCCGTTTCATTTGGGCGAATATGCTGGAAACAAGGGGTCGAAAGCGGCTGATGGTTACCAAGGAATGAACAAGGTGGGCAAAATCGTGTCATTTGTGCAACAGGCTTTGGGCATAGAGGCGGCAGCGCAGGTACAAACGCCTGATCGTTGTTGAACAGGCAAACGGGTTCGGTAAAAGTCAGCACTGAAGAAGGAGCGATTTGCGTCTTTTTCGCCATTGGGGATGGGGCAGGGAACGCTGTCCTTCAGCAATAAATACCCAGACCCGTTTATTAACTTTGACTGGAGGTCAGAAAATGAACATCAAGAGCCTTCTTCTCGGCTCCGCTGCGGCCCTCGTCGCAGTTTCCGGTGCGCGCGCCGCCGATGCGGTCGTCGTCGCCGAGCCGGAGCCGGTCGAATACGTTCGCGTCTGCGACGTGTACGGCACCGGCTTCTATTACATGCCCGGCACCGAAACCTGCCTGAAGGTCAGCGGCTATGTCCGTTACGACATCGGCGTGGGCGAGGACGGCTTTCTAGGTCAGCAGTCGTTCGACAAGCTCGACCTGCTTGAGGATGGCGTTGTCGACATCAACGACACCTACTACAAGCGCGCTCGTGCGGCCCTGCGTCTCGACGCCCGCACCGAGACCGAGCTCGGCACCCTGCGTGCATATTTCCAGATCAACTTCAACTATGACGCTGACCAGGGCAACCTGGGCACGATCGACACTGACGGTGATGGTGTCGCAGATACCGACCTTCCGTTCGTTGAGACCAACGAAGAAGTCGCGATCAACCACGCCTATATCGAGCTGGGCGGTTTCCTGGTTGGTAAGACCGACTCGTTCTTCACGACCTTTACCGACTATGCCGGTACCATCATCAACGACGACCTCATTCCTTATGGTCCGTTCGACACCCACACCATCCAGTATAAGTTCGACGCGGGCAACGGCTTCACCGCCGGTATCGCTCTCGAAGAAGGCACCGGCACGGATGACGTTCTTGTCGACATTGATGCTGATGGCGACCTGGACTTTGTTTCGGCAGACGTCTACACGCTGGACAGCTTCATGCCGCATGTTGCTGCTGGTGTCGGCTACACTGCTGGCTGGGGTGGCGTGAAGGTTGTTGCCGGTTACGACTCGGTCTGGGAACAGTTCGCCGTCAAGGGCCGCTTGGACGTGAAAGCGACGGAGGCTCTGAGCCTCTTCGTAATGGCAGGCTGGAAGGACTCGGATGACTTTGATATCGACGGCGACGGCGTTGCGGATATCACCAACCTGAACTTCTACGGCAACTGGGGTGGCGACTGGGCCATCTGGGGCGGCGGTCGTTTCGTCGTGTCGCCGAAGACCGCAGTCAACGTTCAGATTTCGTATGACGACTTCGAGAACTTCGTGGCAGTCGGTAACGTCGACTACGAGCTCGTTCCGGGCTTCACCATCACGCCTGAAGTTGTCTACATCGACAACTTCGCTGATGATGCCGGCGACGATGCCGACTCGTTTGGTGGCTTCCTTCGCTTCCAGCGCAACTTCTAATCGGCTTCACGGCTGATAGAAAAACCCGGCGGGCAACCGCCGGGTTTTTTGCTTTGAGGGTCTAGCCTTAAGGCAATTGTGTCGCGCTTCAGGTGCCGCCGTGGCCTCGTCGACACGGCGGCGCAATGAAAATTCGGCGGTCTCCGGCCTATGAGTCTGTCGATGATTTCTGCTCGGCGTGGGTTAGAAATGCGGCGAGGGTCGCCGGCAATTCTCCCGTCTCGAGCAGGGGCGCGTGGCCCTGGCCGTCGACGGTAACCGTTCGGCAATCTGGATGGCGACTGGCCATCTCCGCGAGGGTCGCTGCAGACAGCAGTTTCGAGTTCGCGCCGCGGATCGCCAGCATTGGAACAGCTTTCAGCCCCTCGAATTGCGGCCAGAGCACCGGCAGAGGTTGCGTCAGGTCCATGCCCTTGACGACATTCAGCAAAGCGGGGTCGAAATCGGGAACCGGAACGCCGCTTTCCTCTCGGTAAATGGCACGAATGAAGCGCTCCCAGTCCGCGTCGCTCAGCGCCGAAAACGCCTGCGCATGCACGGCCTTCTGAACGGCGACAGCATCGGCGAGATTTTTGGGCTTCGGCGCCCGCTCGAGATAGGCGCGGATATGCGCCAGGCCTTCGCCTTCCACAACCGGACCGATATCGTTAAGCACCACCGCTTTAAGCACCGCCGGCCGCATCGCCGCCAGAACATGGATGATCAGGCCGCCGCGCGAGGTGCCGACAAAGGCCCCGTGCTCGACGCCGAGGGCGGTGAGGCCGGCGAGGATGTCGCCAGCTTCGACGACCACATCATAGTTTTTCCAGTTGGGATCGTAGGCCGAGCGTCCACGCCCGCGATAGTCGAAGGCGATGACCTTGCGAGGCTGTTGGGCGTCGCGCGACAGGAACAGGGCGAGATCGTGGAAATCGCGGGCGTTGCGCGTCAGGCCGGGGAGGCAGATGACCGGCAATCCGGCGCTGCCATCGTCCCCATAGATTCGGGCATGCAGCTTCAGCCCGTCCTGCGCGGAATAGAAAAAGTCGGAAAAGCCGGTCGATATATCCATGAGAACTCCCGTCGGCGGACCGCCGCCTTGGCATTGCTAGACGGTTCGACAGCGCAGAATCAATAGCCGTGGGCGCGTGACGCCAGCGCCGGCCGGCACGGCGACCCCCCCGGAGAAAGCAAAGCCGGTCGAAGAATCAGCGCCCGCTTACCAGGTCGGTGGCGATGTTGAACTGTCCGGAAAGCCGCATCTTGTAGACCTGGTAGTTCTCCATCACGCGCTGCACGTAGCTGCGCGTTTCGGCGAAGGGGATGCGTTCGATCCAGTCGACCACGGTATCGATGTCCTTGCCGCGCGGATCGCCGTAACGCTTCACCCATTCCTGTGTGCGGCGTGGCCCGGCATTGTAGCCGGCGAAAGTGAGCACATAGGAGCCGTCGAACTTGCCAAGCTGTTCGCCGAGAAAGGCAGCGCCCAAGGTCGCATTGTAGCCGGCATCGGAGGTAAGACGCTGCATTGAATAGGGCAGGCCAGACCGCTTGGCGAGTTCCTTTGCCGTGCCCGGCATCAGCTGCAGCAACCCCATGGCGCCGGCGCGCGAGACGGCGCCGGTGTTGAATTCGCTTTCCTGCCTCGCAATCGCATAGGCGAGCGCCTTGCCGGAGCCGTCGATCTTGGCCGATTCTGGTATGGCCCCGAGTGGATGCGATAACGCGCCGATGTCGATACCGCGTCCGGCTGCTATTTTTCCTACCTTCAGCGCAAGGAAGTTATTACCGCGCTTTTCCGCCATCACCGCCAGCAGCGCCAGTTCGCCAGGCGCCGTCAACTGTTGTGCGAGATCGCGGTAAAGAATGTCGGCGCGCCACGCGTGCCCTGCATTTTCCAGCCGGCGGATCGCCTGCACGGCCTCGCGTCGCGAAAATTGCTGTCGGTCGGCCGAGGTCGGAGTGGGATAGGCGACGGTGATGCCGCCGCGGCCTATCCTCGCAGCCGCGAGCTGTCCATAGAACGCGGTGCCGTAGCCGGCGGCGCGTTCGTAATAGGCCTTGGCATCGCCAGGCCCGCCGGCTTCGGCTGCTCGGCCAAGCCAATAATAGGCACGCGACAGCGAAACCGGGCCGTCGGCGATCTCCGCGATGCGGGAAAAATGTTTCGCCGCCGTCTGTGCGTCGTTGAGCCCGCGCAGCGCATACCAGCCGGCGTGGAATTCCGCATCGACGGCATTCGACGGGCTTTCGGCGGAATGCGCCGCCACAAGCCTGTAGGCCGTTTTCATGTCGCCCGCGTCAACCAGTTCGCGCGACAGGACCCGCCTTTCGATCCACCAGGCGTCGGGATCGACAAGCGACGCCTTGTCTTTCGGCGCCTTCAGGATGATCGCGGCCGCCTCGGAGATTTTTTCGCCGCGCCTCAGATATTTGGCTTCAGCGAACAGGTAGCCGGCCGAGCGTTGTGCCGACGGAACCGCATCGAGCAGCTTGCCGGCGTTCTTGTCGTTCCTGAGCACGGCGCTCCACGCATCGGCGAGCTGTTTTGCGCCGGCCAGTCCCGCGACACGCTGCGCAGAGCTCACCCGGTCCGCATACAACATGCGCTCCATGCGAAAGCGGTGGTCGGCAGCCGGGATAAGCGCGCCGAACTCCTTGAGAATCGCGACCTCGTCCTTTGCCTCGAGTTTCTCCGTGCGCCAGAACGGCGACAGCAGGGCGCGGGCGCGCTCCGGCTGGCCAAGCACCACCAGCGACCGCGCCAGAATGGTCATTCCTTCGGCAGTCTGCGGCTTCGTCGCACCGAATGCCTGCACCACGGTTTTGGCCGCGGGGTTCTCGCGCAGCAGGGCTTTTTCACTGTTGCGGCGAAGTGCTGCCATGCCGGGCCAGCCTGGCAGTGCCTCCGCCGCGGCGGCGATCTCACCGCTTGAAATGTCATTGCCGCCTTGCAGCGCGATCGCCCAGGCGAGGATATGGTGATCGAGCGAAGCCGCCGGCAGCGCGTCGCGCACGGCGCGCGCGCGACCGAGGTCCTTCGCGGTCAGTGCGTCGAGGCCGCTTTTCAGCGCGGCGATGTCAGCGGATTTAACCGGCTGCCGGTCGCCGGGAAGCTCTGGTCGCACCCGGATCGCACCGGTCGTTTCCTTGTCGAGATTGCCGCTGATGGCTGCTTGCGGCCGGGCTTTGGGCACCGGCGCGTAGTTCATGTGACCAGATTGGCCGAACGCCACCGTAACTGTGGCCAGCGCAGTGCCCGCAAGCACAAGACGCACCAGAACTCTGGATGGCATGGCGTTTTTCATTTCCTGTCCATACACGATACAAGGTGGAGCGGGTTACGGGGACCTTACCGAGATGCGGTGAAGAGGATGTAAACGAAAGGTTATCATCGCTGGATTCGATTCCTTCGAGAACCGTGTTTGGCTGGTATTGCCGCACAGGAATGTCAGGACTATGGTGAGCCGCCTTGCTTTCGGCTAAAAAATCCGTGACATCGCAAAGACTTTGAAACCCCAAGCGTTCCAGGGAGTTGGACGACATGCTGAGAGGCTCGCTTACCGCGCTCGTGACACCGTTCGACAAGAGCGGGCGTCTCGACGAGAAAGCCTTTCGCGCATTCGTCGAATGGCAGATTGCCGAGGGCACGACCGGCCTCGTGCCAGTCGGCACCACCGGCGAGTCGCCGACGCTGTCGCATGATGAGCACCGGCAGGTCGTCAAGGCTTGCGTCGAGGTGGCCAAGGGCAAGGTGCCGGTTGTCGCCGGCGCCGGCTCCAACAACACCGAGGAAGCTGTCGGTCTGGTGAAGTATGCCGAAAGCGTCGGCGCCGATGCGGTGCTGGTGGTGACGCCGTATTACAACAAGCCGACGCAGCGCGGCCTCTATGCGCATTACGCGGCGGTGGCCAAGGCAACCAGCCTGCCGATCATCATCTACAACATCCCGCCGCGCTCGGTCATCGACATGACGCCGGAAACGATGGGTCGGCTGGCTCACGATTTCAAGAACATCGTCGGCGTCAAGGATGCGACCGGCAAGGTGGAGCGTGTTTCCGAACAGCGCATGACCTGCGGCAAGGATTTCATCCAGCTTTCCGGCGAGGATGCCTCGGCGCTCGGCTTCAACGCGCATGGCGGCGTCGGCTGCATTTCGGTGACGTCGAACGTCGCCCCGCGCCTGTGCGCAGAGTTCCAGGAAGCGACGCTCAACAACGACAAGGAAAAGGCGCTGGAACTGCAGGACCGTCTGATGCCACTGCACAAGGCGATCTTTCTTGAGCCCGGCGTTTCCGGCGCAAAATATGCGCTGTCGCGGCTGGGCAAGGTCGAGAACGCCCTGCGCTCGCCGCTGATGACGGTGGAGGATTCGACCGCCGAGAAGATCGACGCGGCGATGAAACACGCTGGCCTGATCAACTAGAGCGACATTCGCGCGAGTTCACAGACGGCTCGGAACATCGTTTCAAATCAAGGAGTTGGCGGGACGAACCGCTTCGAAAGTCATGGCCCCCGGCAAGAAATCCGATCCCAACAACAAGGTGGCGGCGGAGAACCGCAAGGCGCGTTTCTCTTACGAGGTGCTCGATACCATCGAGGCCGGGCTGATGCTCACCGGCACCGAAGTGAAGTCGCTGCGCCAGGGCCATGCCAACATCCAGGAATCCTACGCATCGCTGGAAGACGGCGAGATCTGGCTGATCAATTCGTATCTGCCGGAATATCTCCAGGGCAACCGCTTCAACCACGAACCGCGCCGCCGCCGCAAATTGCTGCTCAACAAGCGCGAGATGGCGCGCCTCGGCCAGGCCGTCGACCGGGAAGGCATGACCATGGTGCCGTTGAAGATCTATTTCAACGACCGCGGTCGCGCCAAGCTGCTGCTCGCCGTTGCCCGCGGCAAGAAGCTGCACGACAAGCGCGAGAGCGAAAAGCAGCGCGATTGGGCGCGTGAGAAGGGGCGCTTGTTGAAGGAGCGGGGGTGAGTTTCCGGCTTGCCGAATTGTCAGAACGAGGACAACTCTAGCTGCTGGAGCACTTTGTCAGCGGGATCGGCGGGACTCAAGAAATTCGGCCACGTCCTTGAAAACGCTGACAAACATCTCCTCGGTGAGCACCCCCGTATTGGTGTTGTAGCGCGAGCAGTGATAGCTGGAAAAAATTGAAATAGGGCCGGCTTGATGACGGCCGCCATGCTTGAACGGCATTGCGGCGACGCGGCCGCCGAGTGCTCGCACCGTCGTCTGGTGGGCGATGCCGCCAAGCGTCAGAACGGCCTCGAGGTTTGGAAACCGCTCGATCGTGGGTTTCAGGAAGCCCCGGCAGGTGTTTATCTCCGCGCCGACCGGCTTGTTCTCGGGAGGCACGCAGCGCACCGCGTTGGTGATCGCCGTGCCGATTAGCTGGAGCCCGTCGTCGGGCCGCGCCTTGAATTCACCGCGCGCGAAGCCGAAGCGGATCAGCGTCGCGTAGAGCAGGTCGCCTGCGTAGTCGCCGGTGAAGGGGCGACCGGTGCGGTTGGCGCCGCGCAGGCCGGGCGCCAGGCCGACGATCAGGAAGCGCACCGCGGCGTCGCCTTCCGGCGGCAGAAACGTCGGCACCGGCCCGTTGAACCAGCCGGGTTCGCGCTGCCGCCAGCCGGCGATGAAATCATGCAGCCTGGGGCACAGCGGGCAGTCGCGCGACGGCTCTGCGAGCAACGCCAGATTTTCCGCCGACATCAATAGTCGTCGTCTTCGGCGTCGGCCGGCTCGGGCCGCCTGACGGGGCGGTCGGACGGATCGCGCCCGACTTCGTTCTTCAGCGTCGTCAGGTCGATGAAGTGGTCGGCCTGGCGGCGCAGGTCGTCGGATATCATTGGCGGCTGCGAAGCCATTGTCGACACCACGCTGACCTTGCGGCCGCGCCGCTGCAGCGCTTCCACCAAAGTGCGGAAATCGCCGTCGCCGGAAAAGATCACATAGTGGTCGACGACATCGGCAAGTTCGAGCGCATCGACGGTGAGTTCGATGTCCATGTTGCCCTTGATCTTGCGGCGGCCGGTCGAGTCGGTGAATTCCTTGGCCGGCTTGGTCACTACCTTGAAGCCATTGTAGTCGAGCCAGTCGATCAGCGGCCGGATCGACGAGTACTCCTGGTCTTCGATCAACGCGGTGTAATAGTACGCGCGCAGGAGATAGCCGCGTTTCTGGAAGCTCGACAGTAGCTTGCGGTAATCGATGTCGAAGCCGAGCGCGCGCGACGTGGCGTAGAGATTGGCGCCGTCGATGAACAAGGCGATCTTTTCGCGGGGGTCGAACATGCCGGAAAATCCTTTTGGTCAATAAAAGATCGAAAAATTTTCGGTCCCGGGCCCTGTGCGGCGCAATTTCACCGCTGCCTAATATGAGATAACGCTCCGACGGGACCATTCCAAGAGATTCCTCGGGAAAAGCAAGAAAATGTGATGGCGCACTCAGAGCCCGTTTGGAAATCCGTGATGGCGGGCTGCAAATGGCAATTTCTGCGCTTCCGGTGCTTGCGTACCCGAATGTACGCTGCGCTCCGGTTCTCGAAATAACCATTTTCGCCACGCCCTGACGAATTTCGAAACAGGCTCTCAAAGCCCACTTCGATGCG
The DNA here is from genome assembly GCF_900114255.1 of Neomesorhizobium albiziae. Taxonomy (GTDB): domain Bacteria; phylum Pseudomonadota; class Alphaproteobacteria; order Rhizobiales; family Rhizobiaceae; genus Neomesorhizobium; species Neomesorhizobium albiziae. The sequence goes on from NZ_FOSL01000008.1 coordinate 212,037, forward strand.
ATCCTGACCAGTCGGATTTCCGCAACGGCCCCTGACTTGATGATGGCGAGAGCGCCGCGCGCGGCCGTGTTTCGACAATTCCGAAAAAAAATCTAAACCTATGTCGAATTCCTGCGGCGCCAGACGACTACCTGCGTTCAAAGGTGTCAACACAAGGAGCCCATCATGCGCTATGCATGTCTGATCTACTACCACCCCAAGACGCTTTTCGGCGGAGCACCCGAATCCAACGCCGCCCTCGAAGAATGCGCCGGCTTCGGCGAAAAGCTGACGGAAACCGGGCACTACGTCGCCTCGGAGGCGCTGGTGCTGCCCGAAGAGGCCATGACGATCAGGGTGCGCGACGGAAAGATGTCGACCGTCGACGGGCCGTTCATGGAGACGAAGGAGGTGCTGGGCGGCTTCATCGTCATCGAGGCATCCGATCTCAATGAAGCGGTGCAGGTCATGAGCGCGCACCCGCTGGCGAAGATCGGCTCGGTCGAAGTCCGCCCGGTCGTCGATTTCAGCGAGCCGCGGCCGGAACTGTGAGCGATCCGCAAGCACGCGCCGCCATCGAGGCGGCCTACCGCACCGAGAAGCGGCGCGTGCTCGCAACGCTGATCCGCCTGCTGGGCGGCTTCGAGCCTGCGGAGGAGGCTTTGCACGAAGCCTTCGCCGCGGCTGCGGACCGCTGGCCGCGGGAAGGTGTTCCGGTAAATCCTTATGCCTGGCTGGTTTCGGCGGGCCGTTTCAAGACCATCGACCGGTGGCGCCGCCAGGCGCGGCTGGCGGGCGTCTTGCCGGAACTGACGGCGCTGGCCGAACCCGTGGCGGAGCCGACCATGCCCGAACCGATCCAGGACGACGAACTGCGGCTGATTTTCGTGTGCTGTCATCCCGCTTTGGCGCCCGACGCGCGCATCGCGCTCACCTTGCGCGAGGTCGGCGGGTTGACCACCGAGGAGATCGCACGCGCCTATCTGACCCGTGGGCCGACGATCGCGCAGCGCATAGTCCGCGCCAAAGCCAGGATACGCGAAGCCGCGATTCCCTACGAAGTGCCTGGCCGCACGGAACTGCCGGCCCGGCTGGAGAGCGCCCTGCAGGTGATCTATCTCATCTACAACGAGGGTTACGCCGCGACCGAAGGGCCGAGCCTGACGCGCGCCGACTTGTCGGCGGAGGCGATCCGGCTCGGCCGGCTGATGGTCGAACTCCTGGACGATGCGGAGGCGCTCGGCCTGCTCGCCCTGATGTTGCTGCATGAAGCGCGGCGCGCCACGCGCACGGATGCTGCGGGTGATTTCGTGCTGCTTGAGGATCAGGACCGATCGCAATGGGATCGCCGGCTCATCGCCGAGGCGGATGGCCTGATCAGGCGGGCGCTGGCGACGCGGCGTGTCGGGCCCTATGTGCTCCAGGCGGCCATCGCAGCGGTCCACGCTAGCGCGCCGGGCATGGCCGAAACCGACTGGGCCGAAATTGTCGCGCTCTACGATGTGCTGCTGCGCGTTGATCCGTCGCCGGTTGTGGCGTTGAACCGCGCGGCCGCTATCGGCATGCGCGACGGGCCAGCGGCTGGGCTTCTGGCCATCGACGGCGTGCTGGGGCATGGTGGCCTGGACGATTATCATCTGGCGCATGCGGCGCGCGCCGACATGCTGCGCAGGCTCGGCCAAAACGAAGCAGCTGAAGCTTCCTACCGGCGCGCGCTCGACCTGGCGAGCCAGCCCGTGGAGCGCCGCTTCCTGGAGGCCCGTCTCGACCAGCTCAAGGGGCAGGGCGCGACAAGGCATTAAGGTCTAGCCATATCCCCAACAATGCCATTATGCTTGAATTTCACGGTCGTTCAGTGTAAGGCCCGGCCAGTTTCCCGACATCCAATGTTTGAAAGGGGCAATCCATGGCCCGCGTAACCGTTGAAGATTGCATCGACAAGGTCGACAATCGTTTTGAGCTCGTTCTGCTTGCCGGCCACCGCGCCCGCCAGATTTCGCAGGGCGCGATGATCACCATTGATCGCGACAACGACAAGAATCCGGTCGTGGCGCTGCGCGAAATCGCCGACGAGACGCTCTCGCCGGGCGATCTCAAGGAAGACCTGATCCATTCGCTGCAGAAGCATGTCGAAGTCGACGAGCCGGAAGCCGACGCGCAGGAAATCGCCGACCAGACCGATACGACGGCTATTGCTGCCGATGCTGACCGCGAAGAGGACAACATCACGTTCGACCGCATGACCGAGGAAGACCTGCTTGCCGGCATCGAAGGTCTTGTTCCGCCAGAGAAAAGCGACGATTACTGAGCACGTTGAGCGCCGCCACTTCCGTGGCGGCAATTTCGTGGCTATCTATGACATGCGCTGCTCATCCGATGCGGCGCATGTTTCATTTCGACCGCCGGAAACCCGCCCATGATGCGTCAATATGAGCTTGTCGAGCGCGTTCAGCGCTACAAGCCCGACGTCAACGAGGCGCTGCTCAACAAGGCCTACGTTTACGCCATGCAGAAGCATGGCCATCAGAAACGTGCTTCGGGCGATCCGTATTTTTCGCACCCGCTCGAAGTCGCGGCCATTCTTACCGACATGCACATGGACGAGGCGACGATTGCGGTCGCGCTCCTCCACGACACCATCGAGGACACCACGGCCACCAGGGCCGAGATCGACGAGCTGTTCGGTCCCGAAATGGGCAAGCTCGTCGAGGGACTGACCAAGCTGAAGAAGCTCGATCTCGTCTCCAAGAAAGCCGAGCAGGCGGAAAACCTGCGCAAGCTGCTGCTGGCGATTTCCGAGGATGTGCGCGTGCTCTTGGTCAAGCTCGCCGACCGGCTGCACAACATGCGCACGCTCGACCACGTGCCCGAAGCCAAGCGGCTGCGCATCGCCGAAGAAACGATGGAAATTTATGCGCCGCTGGCTGGCCGCATGGGCATGCAGGGTATGCGCGAGGAGCTGGAAGAGCTCGCCTTCCGCTACATCAATCCGGAAGCCTACCGTACCGTCACCGCACGTCTTGCCGACACGTTTGAACGCAACCGCGGTGTCATCGGCGAGATCGAGAGGTCGCTTTCGGAACTGTTCGAAAAATACAAGCTGAAGGCGATAGTCAAAAGCCGCCAGAAGAAGCCGTGGTCGGTGTTTCGCAAGATGGAAGCCAAGGCGCTCTCCTTCGAGCAGCTTTCCGATATTTTCGGTTTCCGGGTCGTCGTGGAAAGCGTCGAAAACTGTTACCTCGCGCTGGGTGCCATTCACACCACTTGGTCCATGGTTCCGGGCCGTTTCAAGGATTACATCTCGACGCCGAAGCAGAACGACTACCGTTCGATCCACACCACGATCGTCGGGCCTTCGAGGCAGCGTATCGAATTGCAGATCCGCACCCGCGAGATGAACAAGGTCGCGGAATATGGCGTCGCCGCCCACACCATTTACAAGGACACAGGCGGCAAGACCAACGGCTCCACGCACACCATTTCCAAGGAAACCAACGCCTATGCCTGGTTGCGGCGCACGATCGAGGCGTTGGCGGAAGGCGACAATCCGGAAGACTTCCTGGAGAACACCCGGCTTGAGCTGTTCCAGGATCAGGTCTTCTGTTTCACCCCCAAAGGCATGTTGATCGCGCTACCGCGCGGCGCCACGCCGATCGACTTTGCTTATGCCGTCCATACCGACGTCGGCGACACCTGCGTGGGCGCCAAGGTCAACGGCCGCATCATGCCGCTGATGACCGAGTTGAAGAACGGCGACGAGGTCGAGATCATCCGCTCGAAGGCGCAAGTGCCGCCCGCCGCATGGGAATCGGTGGTGGTTACCGGCAAGGCGCGTTCGGCGATACGCCGGGCGACCAAGAACGCCATCCGCAAGCAGTATTCGGGCTTAGGCATCCGCATTCTGGAGCGCACCTTCGAGCGCAGCGGCAAGAGCTTCTCCAAGGAGAGCCTGAAGCCGGTGCTGCACCGGCTCGCCCGCAAGGACATCGAGGACGTGCTGGCGGCTGTCGGCCGCGGCGAACTCGCCTCGACCGACGTCATGAAGGCGGTCTACCCCGATTTCAAGGACGAGCGCGTCACCCAGGCTCCCAAGGCGCGCGAGGAGGGCTGGTTCAACCTGCGCAACGCCGCCGGCATGCTGTTCCAGATCCCCGGCCGCGCCTCGTCGCGTAAATCGCGGCGCGAGGCGCAGGAAGCCAAGGAGCAGCGCGACGGCGCCGTGCCGATCAAGGGCGTGCGCGGCGATTTGCCGGTGCGCTTTGCGCCGGAAGGCGCGGTGCCCGGCGACCGCATCGTCGGCATCATGCAGCCCGGATCCGGCATCACCATCTATCCCATCCAGTCGCCGTCGCTGACCGCTTTCGACGACCAGCCGGAGCGCTGGATCGACGTGCGCTGGGACATCGACGAAGACACCAAGGAGCGTTTCCCGGCCCGCATCTCGGTGACGGCGATCAACGCGCCGGGCTCGCTGGCCGATATCGCCCAGGTGATCGCCGCCAACGATGCCAACATCCACACGCTGTCGATGATCCGCACCGCGCCCGACTTCACCGAAATGCTGATCGACCTCGAGGTCTGGGATCTGAAACATCTGAACCGGTTGCTGTCGCAGCTGAAGGACAATTCGAGTGTCAGCGAGGCGCGCCGCGTCAACGGCTGACGGTTGCGAAGACCGGATGTTCCGGGCTGAAAATTTGCGAATTCTGGGAAGATCTTGATGAAAACAGACGACGTTTTGGCGGTTTTTCGTGAAGCTGGCGCGGTTCTCGAAGGTCATTTCATCCTGACGTCGGGCCTGCGCAGCCCGGTCTTCCTGCAGAAGGCACGCGTGTTCATGCACGCCGACAAGACCGAAAAGCTGTGCCGTGCACTTGCTGAAAAGATCCGCCGGGAAGTCCCCGGCCGGATCGATTACGTGGTCGGGCCGGCGATCGGCGGACTGATCCCCGCCTACGAGACATCGCGGCATCTCGGCGTGCCGGCGATCTGGGTGGAGCGCGAGAACGGCACCTTCCGGCTGAGGCGCTTCGAGATCGAGAAGGCCGCCCGCGTCGTCATCGTCGAGGACATCGTCACCACCGGCCTGTCGATCCGCGAGACGATCGACTGCCTGCGGGCGATCGGCGCCGAGGTGGCGGCGGCTGCCTGCATCATCGACCGCTCTGCCGGCAAGTCCGATGTCGGGGTGCCGCTGGTCGCACTCGCCGAATATGAGGTGCCGGCCTATCCGGCGGACAATTTGCCGCCGGAACTTGCCGCAATTCCGCCGATCAAACCGGGCAGCAGGAACATTTGAAGGCACAGCGTTTCGGCTGTAATAGACAATCCCATGTTGTTCAGACGCAGAATATCGGCGAGTTTCGCGGAAAGGCTGAGGGTCCTCCTTTGGCCGCGCCGGTCTTTCTCGCGTTCGCTTCGCTATTTTTCGAAACGCGCGCTCCGGCTGAAGGCGACGCCCCATGCGGTGGCGGCCGGCGTGGCGGCAGGCGTGTTCGCGTCGTTTTTCCCGCTCGGTTTCCATTTCATCATCGCGGTGATCGTTGCCTGGCTGATCGCCGGAAACGTGGTCGCTGCCGCCCTCGGCACGGCATTCGGCAACCCGTTGACGTTTCCGCTTCTGTGGGGCGCATCGTGGGAGACCGGCAAGCTGATCCTGCATGAACAGACGATCCATGCGCCGACCGCAAGGCTCGGGGCCATGCTCCAGGACCTGTCCTTCGCGCAATTGTGGGAACCGGTGCTGAAGCCGATGACAGTCGGCGCGGTCCCGCTCGGCGTGTTCTTCGGGCTGGTTTTCTATGGAATTACACGCTGGGGCATGACTGCTTTCCGCAACCAGCGTCTCAGGCGCATGGCCGAAAGGTCAGGCCGCCGCGCGGTCGTGCCCGCGTCCGGAAACTCCGGTTCCACCGTTCGATGATCCTCGGCATCGGCAGCGACCTGATCGACATAAGGCGGATCGAAAAATCGCTTGAACGCCACGGCGAGCGGTTCATCACCCGTATCTACACCGATATCGAGCGGGCGCGCTCGGAGCGCCGCAGGGGGCGTGCGGCATCCTACGCCAAACGGTTCGCCGCCAAGGAAGCCTGTTCCAAGGCGCTGGGCAGCGGCATTTCCGAAGGCGTCTACTGGCGCGACATGGGCGTGGTGAACCTGCCTTCGGGCAAGCCGACCATGCATCTGACCGGCGGAGCGGCGGCAAAACTCGAGCGGCTTTTGCCGACCGGCCACCGCGCCGTGATACACCTGACCATCACCGACGATTTCCCGCTGGCGCAGGCATTCGTCATCATCGAGGCGCTTCCGGTCGAATAACCGCCATAGTCCTGCGCTTTGGAGCCGTCGCGCGGCCCAATTCCGTTGCCCAGGACGGCGCAACTGGCTAAGACGATTCCCGCGTACAATCGAGGACGACATGAGCGTGGCTGAAAAAACCGAAAAGAAGTCCGGCGGGCTTAGCGAGACCGTCAGCGTCATCGTTCAGGCGCTGTTGCTTGCCCTGGTCATCCGCACGCTTCTGTTCCAGCCGTTTTCGATTCCGTCCGGCTCGATGCGCCCCACCTTGCTCGAAGGCGACTATCTCTTCGTAACCAAGTGGGCCTACGGCTATTCCCGCCATTCGCTGCCGTTCTCGCCGCCGATCTTCTCGGGTCGTATCTGGGGCAGCGAACCGGCGCGCGGCGATGTCGTCGTTTTCAAATTCCCGCCCAACCCGTCGCTCGATTACATCAAGCGCGTGGTCGGCCTTCCCGGCGACCGCATCCAGGTGCAGAACGGCCAGCTCATCATCAACGGCGTGCCGGTGCCGCGCGAAAAGGTCGGGGAGATCAACAATCCCGACATCACGGAAGTCAACCGCCCGGTCGACGTCTACCGCGAGACCCTGCCGAACGGCGTCTCCTATGAAACCCTCGACCTGACGCCGAATGGCATTGCCGACAACACGCGCGAGTTCGTGGTTCCGGAAGGCAATTATTTCATGATGGGCGACAACCGCGACAACTCGACGGACAGCCGTTTCTCGCCGCCGAGCGGCGTGGGCTTCGTGCCGGCCGAAAACCTTGTCGGCCGCGCCAACATCATCTTCTTCTCGATCGCCGACGGCGCCAGCCCGCTGGAACTCTGGCGGTGGGGTTCGGTCCGTCTGTCGCGCTTCCTCAACCCGGTTCATTAGGCCATGACCCCAAAAAATCGGCGCCGGTTTTCGAACGAGATCATGGTCAGCCGTGAAGACTGGACCTCCATTCCGATTTTGTCGGAATGGTTCAGGCCCTAGGCCGCAGCGTTCCCATGGCAACGCGAAAACTGTCGGGTGAGGCGCTGGCGATAGCACTCCAGGCGCCGACGGGTCATCTGTTTCGCGACCACGCACGCCTGCGCCGTGCGCTGACCCATGCCAGCGCGCGCGGCAGCACCGGCGCCGACTATGAGAGGCTGGAGTTTCTCGGCGACCGCGTGCTTGGTCTGGTCATCGCCGACATGCTGTTCAACGCCTATCCCGATGCACCCGAAGGCGAACTGTCGCTTCGGCTGAATGCGTTGGTGAACGCCGAGACGCTGGCCGAGATCGCGGAGGAAGTCGGGCTGCCGCAGCTTGTCCATACCGGCAGCGAATTGCGCTCGATCGAGGGACGCAAGCGGGTCAATCTGCGCGCCGACGCACTGGAATCGCTGATTGCCGCGCTCTTTCTCGAAGGCGGTCTGGAACTCGCCCGAAAATTTATCCGGCGCTATTGGGAGCCGCGCTCCAGCGCGGTGCGTGAGGCGCGGCGGGACCCCAAGACCGAATTGCAGGAGTGGGCGCACCAGGCGGCGGGCACCACGCCGGCATACACGCTGGAAGGCCGCGAAGGCCCGGACCACGACCCGGTGTTCACGATCAGTGTCAGGGTAGGCAGCTTCGAACCCGCGACCGGCGTTGGCCGCTCGAAACGCGAAGCCGAACAAGCGGCCGCCACGGCCGTACTGCTGCGCGAAGGCGTCTGGCAGAAGGAAGGGGCGCATGACTGAAACCGAACAGGCCGCCACGCGGTCGGGGTTCGTTGCGCTGATCGGCGCTCCGAACGCCGGTAAATCGACGCTGGTCAACCAGCTGGTCGGTGCCAAGGTGTCGATCGTGACCCACAAGGTGCAGACCACGCGCGCCATCGTGCGCGGCATCGCCACCCACAACAATGCGCAGATCGTGTTCGTCGACACGCCAGGCATCTTCAAGCCGAAGCGGCGGCTGGATACCGCGATGGTGACGACCGCCTGGGGCGGCGCCAAGGATGCCGATATCGTGCTTCTGCTGATCGATGCCGAGCGCGGCATCAGGGGCGACGCCGACGCCATTCTTGAACGGTTGAAGGATGTGCGCCAGCCGATGGTGCTTATCCTCAACAAGGTCGACCGCGTGAAGCCCGAAGCGTTGCTTGCGCTGGCCGCGGCTGCCAACGAACGGGTGCCGTTCCAGCGCACTTTCATGGTCTCGGCGCTGACCGGCTCCGGCTGCAAGGATCTGCTGGACTACCTCGCAGAGAAGCTGCCGGCCGGCCCCTGGTACTATCCTGAGGACCAGATTTCGGATTTGCCGATGCGCCAGCTCGCAGCCGAAATCACCCGCGAGAAGCTCTATCTTAGGCTGCACCAGGAGTTGCCTTATTCGTCGCACATCGAAACCGAGAAATGGGAAGAGAAGCCCGACGGCTCGGTGCGCATCGAGCAGGTGATCTATGTCGAGCGCGACAGCCAGAAGAAGATCGTGCTCGGTCACAAGGGCGAGACGATCCGAGCCATCGGCCAGGCGTCGCGCATGGAAATCGCCGAAATCCTCGAACAGAAGGTGCATCTTTTCCTGTTCGTGAAGGTGCGCGAGAACTGGGGCAACGATCCCGAGCGCTACCGCGAGATGGGGCTGGATTTTCCGGGGTAGGGGCTGCGCGGCTCCCACATCTTCCCCGACGCATTGGATATCACCCATGACCGACACCGTGATCGATCGCTTCCTCCGTTACGTCGTTATCGACACCCAGTCGGATCCTAAATCGCCGACCCAGCCTTCGACCGAAAAGCAGAAGAACCTCGGCCGGCTGCTCGTCGAGGAGCTTTTGGCGATCGGCCTTTCGGACGCCCATCTCGACGAGCATGGCTACGTCTATGCCACGCTCCCGTCCAACACCGACAAGCAGGTGCCGGTCATCTGCTTCTGCTCGCACATGGACACCGCGCCCGATTTCACCGGCACCAACGTCAAGCCGCAGCTCGTGCGCAGCTATGCCGGCGGTGACATCGTGCTTCCGGGCGACCCGCAGCAGGTCATCCGCGTGGCGGAGCACCCCGAACTGAAGAACCAGATCGGCAATGACATCATCACCACCGACGGCACGACGTTGCTCGGCGCCGACGACAAGGCCGGTATCGCCGAGATCATGACGGCGGCGCAATTCCTGGTGGCCAATCCCGACATCAAGCATGGCGCCATCAGGCTTCTGTTCACCGCCGACGAAGAGATTGGCCGTGGCGTCGACAAGGTCGACCTGAAAAAGCTGGGAGCGGCCTTTGCATACACCATGGACGGCGAGACCGCCGGTCACGTCGAGGACGAGACCTTTTCGGCCGACGGCGTCGAGATCGCGATCGCGGGCGTCGCCATCCATCCCGGCTTCGCCAAGGATCGCATGGAAAATGCCATCAAGATCGCCGGCGAGATCGTTGCCCGCCTGCCAAAGGACATGGCGCCCGAAACGACCGAGGGCCGCGAAGGCTTTGTCCACCCCACCGGCCTTTCCGGATCGATGGAAAAGGCAGCGCTCAGCTTCATCGTCCGCGACTTCACCGACGAGGGCCTCGCCGCCAAGGAGGCGATGCTGGAAGAAATCGTCAAGGACGTGATGACGACTTATCCCGGCTCGACCTACAGTTTTGAGGTCAAGGAGCAGTATCGCAACATGAAGGTCGTGCTCGACCGTCACCCCGAGATCGTGGACAACGCGCTGGAGGCTGTGCGCCGCGCCGGCATGGAACCAGTGCGGGGCAGTATCCGCGGCGGCACCGATGGCTCGCGGCTGTCGTTCATGGGCCTGCCGTGCCCCAATATTTTCGCCGGCGGCCACGCCTTCCACTCGCCGCTCGAATGGGTCAGCCGCCAGGACATGGAAAGGGCGGTAAAGACCATCGTCGAGCTGGCAAAGGTCTGGGAAGAACGCGCCTAGAAGCTGGTTGCGGCAGCCCGGCTTCGGGCGCGGCCCGCATCTCGGCTGAATGCCATGGTTCTTGATTTCGCCAGCGAAGCGGTGAAAGGCTTTGCGGATGGAATGGCGCGACGAGGGAATCATTCTCGGCACCCGCAAGCATGGCGAAACCAGCGCCATCCTCGAGGTGATGACGCGCGCGCATGGCCGGCATCTCGGTCTGGTTCGCGGCGGGCGGTCGCGTAAATTGCAGCCACTTCTGCAGCCGGGAAACCGGGTGGAATTATTGTGGCGCGCCAGGCTCGACGAACATCTCGGCATCTTCCAGGCCGAAGCACTGGAACTCAACGCCGCCCGCCTCATCGATAGCGCGGTCGCCGTCTATGGCCTGCAGACGCTGGCGGCGCATCTGCGTCTTTTGCCGGAGCGCGACCCGCATGCGAGCCTGTTCGAGACGCTGGTGCTGATGATCGGCCATCTCGACGATCCGGAGGCTGCCGCCGAACTGGTGGTGCGCTTCGAACTCCTGATCCTCGACGAACTGGGTTTCGGGCTCGACCTGACCGAATGTGCTGCGACCGGCACGCGCGACGACCTGGCCTATGTCTCGCCGAAGTCGGGCCGTGCCGTCTCGCGCGCTGCGGCTGCTCCCTGGCGCGACAAGATGCTGGCGCTGCCGGCATTCTTGCAACATGGCGCTGGCGTTCGCGCAGGGCCGGCCGACATCGAGGACGCGTTCAGGTTGACCGGCTTCTTTTTCGAGCGCCACGTCTACGAACCGCGCGGGCTTGCCGAACCGGATGCGCGCGCCGGTTTTATCGCAGCCTTGCGGAAAAGCCTCGCCGCGCCGAAGCCTGCCTTGGATGGAGGGACCGCAGCGTGAGTGAGATCCGTCTGGAACGGCCGGTCGTGCCGGAGGGCAGGGATGGCAAGCCGTTCGCCTTTGGCAGCAAAACCTTGCGGCGTGCCGATATTTCGTAGACGAACTGTTCTGGCGGAACGGGGGCCACGATGTTCGAAAGTCTGATCGGTTTTGTCGCGATCGTCGGGTTGATCATCGTGGTAGCGCGCCAGCAGAGCCGGCTTGGCCTGATCGAGCGCGAGCTTGGCGCGCTGCGCAGCTTTGTCCTTTCGGGCGCAGCCACGCCCGCACCGGCAGCCACCGCCGAAGATTCGCTACGCGAGGCTTTGCCGGCAGACGCCGCGATCCCCGCCACCGCAAATGATGCCGAACAGGCATTGCCCGAGGCAGTGACGACCGCTTCCGATGAGACGAGTGAGGCGGTCACGGTTCGCCCCTCCAGCGACGAGGCCGTTCCTGCCGGGGGCATAAAAGACGCTCCCCAAAAACCTGACATCGAGACTGCGCTTGGCACGCGGTGGGCGGTGTGGGTCGGTGGGCTGGCGCTGGCGCTGGGCGGCATTTTCCTCGTCCGTTATTCGATCGAGGCCGGCATTTTCGGCCCTGGCATGCGCCTGACGATGGCTGGTCTGCTTGGCCTGCTGCTGGTTGCCGGCGGCGAATTCATCCGCCGCACCGGTTTCAAGGTGCCTCTTGAGGGCGTGCAGGGTGCCTATGTGCCAGGCATCCTGACTGCCGCCGGCGCCTTCACGCTGTTTGGCACCATCTATGCCGCGCATGGCATCTACGGTTTCATCGGGCCGGCGCCGGCTTTCATCCTGATGGCGATCGTCGGCCTGGGCGCCATCGCGGCGTCGCTGGTGCATGGGCAGGCGCTGGCGGGCCTCGGCCTGCTCGGCTCGTTCCTGACGCCGCTGCTGGTCGCATCGAATGCGCCGAGCCCGTGGTCGCTGTTCGGCTTCCTCGCCATCATTCTGGCGGCGACCGGCGTCATTGCCCGCATGCGGTCGTGGCCGCTTCTGATGGCGGCGGCATTTGCCGGCACCGGGCTCTGGTGCCTTGCCTACATGGTCGCCGCACCCGTTGCCGACCTCAAGGCGGTGGCCTTCATCAATGTGGTCACTCTTGCAGTGCTGGCTTTCGTCTGGCTGCGTGGTGATGCGGCGCTGAGCGATGAGGCCGGCGTGCTGGCCGGCATCGACAAGCCGTCGATGGTGCCGGCGCTGCTTGTCGCCATTGCAGCAATGGGGCTCGGTGTCGATCCCGTGTTCTCAGCCAGTGGCGGCACCTGGCTTTCGGCGGCACTGCTGATTGCCCTGGTGCTGGTGGCCTTCCTGCGCTACGGCGCGATACCGTTGCTCTACGGGTCGGGTGTAGCCACCATCCTCATCTACATCCAGTCGGCCTTCGGCGGCGATTTCGAGGTCGAGTTCTGGGATGGCGATATTGCAATCGACGGCCTGCCGATTTCCGCCGCCTCGGTGAACTTCGTGCCGCTGGGCATCGCCATCGGCGCCGTATTCCTTGCCGCCGGCTTGTGGATGGCGCGAAAATTCGCCTCCACCAGCCGCTACAGGGCAGGCTCGTGGGCCGGCTGGGCGGCTTTGGTGTCGCTCGCCATCCTCGCAGCCACCTGGCTGGCATTTGGCAATATTGATCGCGATTTCAACTATGCCTTTGCCGCACTTGTGGTGACTTTGCTTCTCGTCGCGGGCGGCGAATGGGTGGCGCGCGCCGAAGCCCGGCCGCTGAAGGGCGATCTCGCGGTGTCGCTGCTGCTTGCCGGGTCTGGTCTCGCTCTCGTGCTGACGATCCTGATGGCGTTCGGCGCCGGCTTGACGACCATCCTGATCGGCCTTGCGGCGGTCTTGCCGGCTCTCGCCACGCGTTACCGGGGCTATCCGATCCTCGGCTGGATGAGCGTCGGTGCCGCCGCCATCACGCTGGCGCGCGTCGCCTTCGACCCGACCATCGTCGGCTCGGAGTTCCTGCAGACCACGCCGGTGTTCAACTGGCTGCTGCCCGGATACGGCATTCCCGCGATTGCCTTCGGCTTCACCGCCTGGCAGCTGGCCAAAACCACCAAGGGCCGGCCGCGCTTCGTCATGGAAGCAGTGGCAGCGCTGTTCGGCCTGCTGACGGTGGCCATGCTGGTGCGCCACGCGATGAATGGAGGCATCATCGACGACAGCGCGCCGACGTTGGCCGAGCAGGCGATCTATACGCTGATCGCCATCGGCGGCAGCGCCATCCTGGTGGCGCTCGATGCACGCGCGCCGAGCCCGGTCTTCCGCTACGGATCGATGGGTATCGGCGTTCTGTCGGTGGTGTTCATCGCCTTCCAGCATCTGGCCATGCTCAACCCGCTGTTCACCAACGAATCCACCGGAACCATCGTGTTCTTCAACCTGTTGCTGCTGGCCTATCTGCTGCCGGCTGTGGCGATGGCCGGGGTCGCATTCTACGCGTGGGGAAAGCGGCCGGACTGGTATGTCGCGATGCTGGCGACCGTTGCGGCGGTGCTCGCCTTCGTCTACGCGACCCTTTCGGTGCGCCGGTTGTTCCACGGCGAGTTTATCGGCGCGTGGAAAGGCATGGGCCAGATAGAAACCTATTCATATTCCGCCTTGTGGCTGGCCATGGGCGTGTTGCTGTTGGTCGCGGGGCTCAGGCTGAACTCGCGCGTCGTGCGCATCGCTTCCGCTGCATTGGTGGTGGTGGCCGTAGCGAAGGTCTTCCTGTTCGACATGTCGGAACTCGAAGGCGTGCTGCGCGCGCTGTCCTTCATCGGCCTCGGCGCGGTGCTGATCGGCATCGGGTTGTTCTATCAGCGTATGCTCACTGCGACAGCGCGGCGATGACGGCGATGTGAATCATGCTTTAGCGCCGGCTTAGCCAAGTTCGGGGCTCTGTCGGCAACGGAGGCGGGCGCAGTGCGCTGACTACTGCGCCGGTACCAGTGCCGGACGGACGACCGGCCGCTCGGCGATCGGCCAGTGCACCACCGCTGCAAACAGCCCCAGCGCGACACCCAACCACCAGACGCCGTCATAGGAGCCGAACCGGTCGTAGAGATAGCCGCCGAGCCAGACGCCGAGGAACGAGCCGATCTGGTGGGAGAAGAAGACGACACCGCCGAGCATGCCGAGATGCCTTGTGCCGAACATGATGGCGACCAGCGCATTGGTCGGCGGCACCGTGGAGAGCCACAGAAGACCCATGGCGATGGCGAACAGGATGACGGTTGTCGGGGTCTGCGGGAAGAGCAGGAACGCGGTAACGACGACCGAGCGGCCGATATAGATCCAAGCCAGGAAGATCGGCTTCGAATAACGCTGGCCGATGAAGCCCGAAGCGAGCGAGCCGATGATGTTGAAGAAGCCGATCAGCGCCAGCGCGATGACCGCATAGCGGGCTTCGATGCCGATATCGCCGATATAGGCGGGAAAATGTGCGGTGATGAACGCCACCTGGAAACCACATACGAAGAAGCCGGAAGTGAGCAGGAGGAAACTCTGGTGGCCCAGCGCTTCGCGCAGCGCCTGGCCGACCGATTGCTCGATCTCGACTTGCGAGACCGTGCCCGACTTCGAATTGCCGGCGAGCGGAATGGCGATGATTGGAATGAGAAGCATTGCCGCGCTCATGATGATCAGCGTGTCCGACCAGCCATAGGCGGTGATCAGGCCCTGGCTAATCGGCGCGAAGATGAACATGCCCGCCGAACCGGCGGCCGTGCCGATGCCGAAAACCAGGCTCCGCCGCTCCGCCGGCACATGGCGGGCGAACGCGGCGAGCACGATGCCGAAGCCGCCGGCTGCGACGCCGAGGCCGACCAGCACGCCTCCGCCGATATGAAGCATGGTGGGCGTCGTCGCCGTCGCCATCAGGAACAGGCCGGCTGCATAAATGATGCCGGAGAGCGCCAGCACCCGCCAGGTTCCGTAGCGGTCGGCGATGGCCCCGAAGAATGGCAGCCCAGCGCCCCAGAACAGGTTTTGCAGCGCCATGGCGAGGCCGAAGGTGGTGCGGTCCCAGCCCTTTTCGGCAAGCATGGGCAACTGGAAGAAACCCATGGCGGAGCGCGGGCCGAATGTCATGGCCGCAATCACGCAGCCGCAGGCGATGATCAGCCAGGGCAGGTGGGATGCGGCGGGCCGGGCGGCTGCCGAAACATTGGACATGGGAACCTCCGTGTAGTTACACAATTGATATAGGATTGGCGTCGCCAATCAAATGAATTGGTTGGATCAGTCGGTTCAATTCCTTTGATGCAACCGCGGGAATAAATTCCCGTCCTGATGCGTTGTCGGCCAGGGAATGCGTCGGCGGGGCTTTTGGCTGCCTGCCGGGGTTCCGGACGCTTTCGCTGCTTGTGCGGCGGCGGAAACGGGGGTTCAATCGCAGGCGTGACGATCGGGCAGGAGACGCCGGCGGAGCTAATGGACGAGAAGAAAACGGCCATCCTTGCGGAGATTCCCCGGTTACGCCGCTATGCGCGCGCGCTTTTGCGCGACAGGGACGCTGCCGACGACCTCGTCCAGGACAGCCTTGAGCGGGCGCTGACGCGGCTCGACAACTGGCGCACCGGTGAAAACCCGCGCCGCTGGCTGTTTACGATCATGCATCATTTGTTTGTCGACCAGATGAGGAAGGTGAGCCGCCGTGGCGGCAACGCGACAGTGCCGGTGGAGGCGGCCGAGCGCCTGCCACAAGCGCCGGCGCAGCAGGACAATTTTGCCGTGCGCGACGTACTGGACGCGCTGGAGGCGATCAGCCCGGAGCGCCGCGCCGCCATCATGATGGTCGCAGTGGAGGGGTTTTCATATGTCGAGGCAGCAAACATTCTGGGAATTCCGGCGGGAACCCTGATGTCGCGGATCGCGCGTGGACGCGAGGAACTGCGCGTGCTTCTCGACGATGCGGCGCGTCGGCGCACGATCAGGATTGTCGAGAAATGACGCGGCGCGAATACACCCTCAGGGACATCCACATGGCGCTCGACGGCGAGATGCCCGCCGAGGACCGCGAGGCTTTCGAGGTCTGGCTCGCCGCAAACCCGGACATGAAGGCGATGAGCACGCGTTTTGCCGCCGACCGAGCACGCCTGCAGAATGTTCTTGCGTCGGTGCTCAAGGAACCCGTGCCGGAACGGCTGACGGAAGTGGTGACAGAAGATCAACCGAGGACTACGAGAACCTCATGGTTGCCGGCCTGGCGGTCGGCGGCTGCAGCAGCGGTGATTTTCGCGGCCGGCGTCGCCGGCGGATATCTTGCCGGCGCCGGCGGCTTGCGGACGCAGGCGGAGGCGAAAGAGGAACTCGTCGAGAATGCGATCGGCGCCTATGTCACCTACGCAGCCGACCAGGGCCACACTGTCGAGGTCGGCGGCACCGACAGGCCCTATCTGGAGGGATGGCTTTCGAAGCGAACCGGCCTGAAGCTCGTCGCGCCAGACTTGAAGTCGGAAGGGTTCGAACTGCTCGGCGGACGTCTGCTGCCCGGTGGGCAAAGCCCGGCCGCGCTGCTGGTCTACAAGGATCAGAAGGGGGCCCAGATTTCCATCTACATGATCGCCAAGGGCGACGCTAAGGCGAAGGGAACCTACACCGCCAAAACCGGCGGTCCGACCGCCATCTACTGGCTGGACAAGAACTATGGCTGCGCCATCGTCGGTTCCTTACCCGAGCAGCGGCTGGCCGAGGTGGCGAAAACCGCCTGGAAGCAGCTGGTTGAAGCCGTTCCGGGTTGAGATCATCCAGCCCTTCATTACATTGCGAAACGGCTTCCCGGCGGCTTTAACAGTCACAATTCGGCCCAAATCGAGGAGCGGAAAGCGTCTCCGGTGCAGGCCATGACGGGTCTCGCATCGCACCAGTGTCCCGATTCTGAAATTCGCATGAGTTAGAGATCAGGGGCAGTGTGCGAGTTTCAGAATCGAACGACACTAGCAACACTGGACTTTCCTCCTTCGAATTCGAGGTTTTGTGGTCCGAATGCCCGCCGACATCAGAACGGCCCGCGTGTCCGATATCGACGCTCTGGTAGCGCTCGAAAACACGGTTTTCGAGGCCGACCGCATTTCCCGCAAATCGTTTCGCCACTTTGTCAGCGCCGATACGGCCGTGGTGCTGATTGCCGAGGCGGCCGGCAAGCTAACCGGTTACGCGGTCGTGCTGTTCAGGAAGGGGAATGCCGGCGCACGCCTCTATTCCATCGCGGCGGCCCCGGACGCGGGCAACGGCTATGGGAGGAAACTGCTGGATGCTGCCGAGCGCGCTGCCCGTGACAGGGGGGCCCGCTCGCTGCGCCTTGAGGTGCGTCACGACAACGACCGCGCCCGCATCCTCTACGAGAAGAACGGCTATCGGCGGATAGGCGAAGTAGCAGGCTATTACGCCGATGGCGCCACTGCGTTCAAATATGAAAAACCGATGAACATCGGCGCAGCCAAGGCTGGCGCGCCGGCCGTGATGGAACTGCGGCGTGCATAGAGCGTTCGGCGTCCGCTTGGATTTCGAAGTGGCGCTCGACGCCGGCGCGCGACTCGGTTCCTATTCCCGCTTCCGCGGCCCACGGGGCGGCCGGATTGCAAAGAGAATCTCTGGAAAGTATTCGACACGATGACTTGGGTCATTCTCACCGGACGGCAGAACGACATCGATCAGTTCGCCACACCGCACAAGATCATCACCAACCGCGATTATTTGGCCCATCCGGCTCTGTTTCGCGGGCAGCGGCCGAAGGTCATCAACCTGTCCAACAACTACGGCTATCAGTCGCGCGGCTATTATGCCTCGCTGCTCGCCAGTTCGCGCGGCCACAAGGTCATCCCGACCGTCGAGACGATGATCGACCTTTCCGAGCGCAAGCTTTACGAGCATGCGCTGCCGGAGCTCGAACTGGCGCTCAACAAATGCCGCAAGGACCTCGGCGGAGCCTTTCCGCACAAGGTCGCGATCTTTTTTGGCATAGGTCCCTCCAAGGCCTGGGATCGTTTCGCGAAACTTCTGTTCGACTGGTTTCGCGCGCCGGCGCTGGAGGTTTCGATCACGGACAGCGCCGAATGGGCGTCTGTCCGCAAGATAGGCTTCCTGCCGCTTGCCCGCATGACCGACGAGGAAGAAGCGCGCTTCCTGGAGTGCCTGGAAACCTATACCGGCCGCGAATGGCGCGACACCAAGGCCAGAACGCCGTCGCGCTACACCTTCGCCACGCTGATCGATCCGCACGAAGAACTGCCGCCATCCGAGGTCCAGTCGCTGCGGTACTGGGCCAAGATCGCCGAAAAGATGGGGGTCGAAGTCGAGCCGATCACCAAACGCGACCTTGCAAAGCTAGCCAACTACGACGCGTTGTTCATCCGCGAGACGACATCGATCTCGAACCACACCTATCGCTTTGCCAGGCGCGCCCAGCAGGAGGGCATGCCGGTGATCGACGACCCGTTGTCGATGATCCGCTGCACCAACAAGGTCTATCTGAACGAACTGATGACCTACAATAAGGTGCCGGTGCCGCCCACTGTAATGATCGCCGGCCCCGTCGACCTGGAGATCGCGGCGCAGACTCTCGGCTTTCCGCTGGTGCTGAAAATTCCCGACAGCGCCTTTTCGCGCGGCGTCAAGAAGGCCTCGAATTTCGAGGAGCTGAAGGCGCTGGCGACGCAGTGGCTGGAGGATTCCGACCTGCTGATCGCCCAGAAATTCATCCCGACCGAATATGATTGGCGCATCGGCGTGCTGGGCGGACAGCCGCTGTTTGCTGTCCACTACCTGATGGCCAAGAAGCACTGGCAGATCGTCAACCACAAGGCGAACGGCAAGCCGGACCAGGGCGGCATCAAGACCTTCACGCTGAAGGAAGCGCCCGCCCATGTCGTGGAAACAGCGGTGCGGGCGGCGCGCTGTATCGGCGACGGTCTCTACGGCGTCGATCTCAAGGAAACGTCAGACGGCGTTTATGTCATCGAGGTCAACGACAATCCCAACCTCGACCATGGCTGGGAGGATTCCGGCGAGAAGGACGAGGTCTGGGTTCGGCTGACCCAATGGTTTTTGGAGAAATTGGACCGGTAAAAGGCTACCCGACCGGTTCGGCGCCGAAAGCCGTGATGCTCCGCAGCCTGCAGTTCAGGCGCTGCGCTGCTTTTCGATGGCATGAAAACGCGCCAGGAAGCGCTGCTGGATCTTTTTTGCCGGCTGGGAGGCAAGATCGAAAAGATCGGCCGAAACGCCGCGCGGACGACCGAAAAACTGCGTCGCCTCGGCGACAGAGAAGCCGGCGATGACCGTTGCCTCGAAATAAGCGGCGATCTGGTCCGCTTTCTTGATCTCCTTGCGCAGGCCGGCAGCGGGTTCCGCAGGCAGTGCGAAACGCATATGGATCGCACGCTGCAAGCGCAGTTCGCAGTCCTTGTAGCCGCCGCCGACGACCGCCTTGAACGGCGAGATCATGTCGCCGATGACATACTCCGGCGCGTCGTGAAGAAGTGCAGCAAGTTGGGCCGAGGGTGTCGCACTCTTGCAGCCCGCGCTGAAAATCTCCTCGACCAGCAGCGAATGCTGGGCGACGGAAAATGCATGGTCGCCGCTGGTCTGGCCGTTCCAGCGGGCGACGCGGGCAAGCCCGTGCGCGATGTCGCTGATCTCGATGTCGAGCGGTGAGGGGTCGAGCAGGTCGAGCCGGCGGCCCGACAGCATGCGTTGCCAGGCACGCGGCGGCGCTCCGGCCTTGTCCGCCATCAGGCGTCCTCCGCACTGGCTGCGTCCTGCGGAAAGGTGAACCGCGCCCAGCCGGGGATGGATAAGCTCACCGTGAGATCGCCTGCCAACAGCGGCGTTCCGGCGTCGATGGCGTCCTTGACGCGGTCGATGCGGGCGATCGCCAGGCCGGCCATGCCGGCAACGCTGCCCAGCGCGCCGACCGGGCGGCCGTTGGCGGTGATCTCTGTGCCGGCTGGCGGCAAGGGCGTTTCCGCCGTGGCGACCAGCACCCGCCGCCGCGCCGTGCCGCGATGCTGCATGCGCGACACCACCTCCTGGCCGATGTAACAGCCTTTTTTGAAACCGATGCCGTCCATCTGGTCGAGCAGCACGTCGTGCGGAAAGGCGTCACCGAGCGTGTAATCGGCGCCGCTTTCCGCGATGCCGTGCGCGATGCGCAGCGCCGCCCAATCGTGTTCGTTTCCGGAAGCGGCGGCCGCGCTGCCGTAAGAACGATGCACCGGAGTGGTTTCCGGGAAACGGAGATCGCGAACGCCGGTTGAATCAGTTTGCGAAGCCGTTGAATCGGAATCCCATGAAACGCCGACAAGCGCCTGGTCCTGCTTGGTTATTTCGACCTTGGCACGCAATTTGTAAAGCATCAGCCGGCGGATGAAATCGTCGGCAATGTCGTCGCGGCAGTCGAGCAGGAAGCCGTCCGTCCCGGAACGGGAGATCAGAAAGTCGAACATGATCTTGCCTTGCGGCGCAAGCAGCGCGCCGGGCCGTGCAGTCCCATCGGCAAGCGTGTCGAGATCGGTGGTGAGAATGTTCTGCAGGAAATGCTCGGCGTCGGGTCCGGAGACCGAGATGAGCGTGCGGTTGGCAAGGTGAACGACGGTCATGGGCCTTGGATGGCTTGCATTTCGGGAGGCCTTTACGTAAGCCGCTGGCATTCCCACGGCAAGAGCAGCGGTACCAGCATGGCGTCAACCTACGATCTCATCCTGACCGGCGGAACGGTGGTCAACCACGACGGCCAGGGCAAGCGCGATATCGGCATCGTCGGCGGGCGCATCGCTGCGATCGGCGACCTCGGCGCAGCCTCGGCTGGCGGGACGATCGACTGCCGGGGCCTGCACATCCTGCCGGGTGTCGTCGACAGCCAGGTGCATTTCCGCGAACCGGGGCTCGAACACAAGGAAGACCTTGAGACCGGATCGCGGGCCGCCGTACTTGGTGGCGTGACGGCCGTCTTCGAAATGCCCAACACCAAGCCCCTGACCACCAGTGAAGCGGCACTTGCCGACAAGATACGCCGCGCCACCAACCGGATGCACTGCGATTTTGCCTTCTGGGTCGGCGGCACCCGCGACAATGCCGCCGACGTCGGCGAACTGGAGCGGCTGCCGGGCGCTGCCGGAATAAAGGTCTTCATGGGTTCGTCGACCGGCGACCTTCTGGTCGAGGACGATGAGGGCGTCGCTTCGATTTTGAGGAATACGCGACGGCGCGCCGCCTTCCATTCCGAGGACGAATTCCGGCTGCGCGAACGTCTCGGCGAGCAGGTGGCAGGCGATCCGGCTTCGCATCCAATCTGGCGCGACGAGATCGCCGCGCTGCGCTGTACCGAAAGGCTGGTGCGGATCGCCCGCGCCGCGCGGGCCAGAATCCATGTGCTGCATATCTCCACAGCGGAAGAAATCGCTTTCCTGGAGCAGCACAAGGACGTCGCGACCTGCGAGGCGACGCCGCATCATTTGACGCTGACCGCCGACGATTATGCGCGGCTGGGCACGCTGATCCAGATGAACCCGCCGGTGCGTGCGGCTCGTCATCGCGACGGCATCTGGCGCGGCATTTCGCAAGGCGTCGTCGACGTGCTCGGCTCCGATCATGCCCCGCATACGCTTGAGGAAAAGGCAAAGCCCTATCCGGCCTCGCCGTCTGGCATGACCGGCGTACAGACGCTGGTGCCGATCATGCTCGACCACGTCAACGCCGGCCGACTGACGCTCGAACGCTTTGTCGACCTGTCCAGCCATGGCCCCAACCGCATCTTCGGCATGGCCCGCAAGGGCCGGATCGCCGCCGGTTACGACGCCGATTTCACCGTCGTGGACATGAAGCGTCGCGAGACGATCACCAACGAACAGGCCGGCTCGAAAGCCGGCTGGACACCATACCATGGCAAGGAAGTCACCGGCTGGCCGGTCGGCACCATCGTGCGCGGCAACCGCGTGATGTGGGACGGCGAGATCGTCATGCCGGGGCAGGGGCAGCCGGTGGAGTTTTCGGAAGCGGGGCGGGGTTAGTCTCTCTTCTCCGCGTTCACGGGAGAAGGAACGGATGGCGGTCAGTCGCCCGCGACGAAGAATGACCAGCGGCCGTCCGGCGTGATGCCGACGCGGTAGAAGATGTAGGCGCCATAGGTTTTCATGTCTTCGTAATCGCCGGCGGTAACGATCTTGAACAGTTCGACGCGCTGGCGCGCATCGAGCTTGTCCAGCGGGATGGCGAAGAAATACGGCCACACATAAAGTTCGTTGGGCGTGCCGGCGTCGAGATGCACATAGCCGGCATTGAGCACTTCTTCGAGGATGGCGAGGATTTCCTGGCCTTCCTTGTCGCCTGACAGTTCGCGCAGGAATTCGACCGGATCGCCTTCGAGGCCGCCCAGCGAAAGCTGGGTGATGCTCTCGCCGCTGCCGATCAGCGGCCGCAGTGCCTCGATGTCGCCCTTCTGGGCGGCGTCCACGATCAGTTGGCGCATGCGCCTGACCGGTTCAGGCAGTTTCTGAAGGTCGTAGACGACTTCCGGCAGCGGCGCGCCTGGATCGACGGTGTGCCTGGCCGAGTTGTCTCCCGGCGTGCCTTCAGGGTTGGCGTTATCCGGCGTGGCTTCACCGGGCTCGGTCTGGTCGTCCGGCGTCGGCTCGTCGGCGCGCGGTGTATTCTGGATCGGATCGGGCAGCGGCACGCCGTCGACCGGCGGCAGCGGCTCCTGCTCGACCGCTTCCTCGCCTTTCGGCGCCGGCGCCTGCTCGCGTTTTATCTCACTGAGCGACCATGCGGGTGTGGCGAAAGCCGGCAGGCCAAAGGCTATCGCGGCAAAAGCAAGCAGCAGCCAGCGGGAGGCGCGCCTTTCGTGGCCGGAACCGGCCGCGTTCATTCCAGAATTCATTATCGCAATCGCACTTTTTCGGCACCGGGCCGCCGCTGGCCCGGTTCATCCCCGCGATCATATACACAGAAATGCCGGGCTTGGGGATGCGGCAGAGCAACACCCGCGGGAATGATGACCGGTGTCAGCCGCTCAATGGCAGCGGCGGTCTTCCTCGAACTCGCCGGCGATGACCTTGTCGCGCATGCGGTCGAGCAAGGCCAGCGCTGCGTTTTCGCCGTTGGTGCGCAGCAGTTCGGCAAAAGCGGTGGCAAGGGCCGCCTCCGCGATGATGTCGGGCTCGATGCCGGCGGAAAGGCCTTCCGCCCAGGCTTCGTTGTGGCTCTCGACAGCGGTCAGCCGCTTTTCTTCCCTGACCAGGGCGTCGATATCGCTAGCGGTATGTTCCATACTCAACTTCCACCCTTTCAAGCACATATCCGTTCAAATACGGATCAACTTGAGTCGTCCCTTTTAATGTCCCGTTAAGGGTTTTAGCACGACTACCCCAGCTTGTATTTTAGCCATTGCTGGAAAAGTTAACAGTCATTTAATTGCCATATCGCCCGGCAATTTCGCGACTCAACGCCTCACCCTCCTTCATGTAGCGACTGATCGCTTCGGCTGCGGAAGGGGTGCATGCGACGTAGATTTCGTCGAACGAGCGGTAGCCGCGGTTGAAATTGGCAATGAATCGGGCGCGCCGCGCGGCATCCGGATGTTCCGCCGCGAGCAGCTTTTCCATCTGGCCGCGCCATTGGTCGCCGGTCTCGCCGCAAAGATTGCGTAGATAATGGAGCGACCCCAGAACCTCGGCCAATCGCATCAACCGGCTCTCGAAAGGCGCCTCGGCGGCTTGCGCAGTGCTGCTCATCGCTGTGGCGAAGGCGAGGGACGCGGCGAAAAGAACTGAGCGAGTGACCATAAGCCCTTGTGGCGAAAGATTTTGTCACCTGCAAGGCGTCGAAGCGGGAGGTTGTCGCCGCCGTTACGACCGGAGATCAGCGTCCGGCACGGTAAGTAGCTCCCTGGCGACTTCGAGCACGGAAGCAATGACCGGCAGGCTTTCCATGTCGGCCAGCGTGAACCAGCCGGCCTCGTCTGCGTCGTCGCCGGCTTCGGCTTCACCGTCACGGTAAAGACCCTTGAAGACCTGCAACCGGAAATCGACGGGTTTGCCGTCCGGCTCTCGTGCGATCAGGTATTCGCGATGCGGTGAAAGCTCGCCCGCCGTCAGCCCGGTTTCTTCCAGAAGCTCGCGCCGCGCCGCCTCTTCGATGGTTTCGCCGGCCTCCACGCGCCCGCCCGGAAACGCATAAAGGCCGAGCGACGGTGCGCGACCCCTTCGCACGAGCAGGATGCGGTCGCCGCGCACCAGGGCGACGGAAACGGCGGGAACGGCGAGGCTGCTCATGGCTTCATTTGCAGTGCAAATTTTTGTGGACGGGCACAGTCTTGGCACGGATTCGGTTGAGCCGCCATGATCCAGCGCCCACATAGAGTTGCGGGCAAGCCGCACTGGAGAAATGCAGGCGCATTCATGTGCGGACGATTTGCCCTTACAGCCGGGCCGGACCAGACGGCGGCGTTTCTGGGGCTCGACGAGGTCGAGGAGTTCCCGGCGCGCTACAACATCGCGCCGACCCAGCCGGTGCTGATGGCGATTGCCGCCCCGCCTCGCGCCCCGGGCTCCAATCTGCCGGAGCGTCGCACGCTTCTGGTGCGCTGGGGGCTGATTCCCGGCTGGGCCAAGAATCCCGGCGATCTGCCGCTTCTGTTCAACGCGCGCTCCGAAACGGCGGCTGAAAAGGCTTCGTTCAAGGCAGCGATGCGGCACCGCCGCGCGCTGATCCCGGCATCAGGTTTTTACGAATGGAAACGCATCGGCAACAAGCAGTCCCAGCCTTATTGGGTGCGGCCGAAGGCCGGCGGCATCGTCGCCTTTGCCGCCCTGATGGAAACCTGGTCCGAACCCGGCGGTTCCGAGATCGATACCGGGGCCATCCTGACTACCAATGCCAACCCGGAATTCTCAGCAATTCACGACCGCATGCCCATCGTCATCCAACAGCAGGATTTCGCGCGCTGGCTGGATTGTCGTTTTCAGGAGCCGCGCGACGTGGCCGATCTGCTGCGTCCGGCCGAACCCGGCTTCTTCGAGGCCATTCCTGTCTCCGACAAGGTCAACAAACCAGCGAATACTGGCCCCGAAATCCAGGAACGTGCCGAGCCGGTTGCCACAGCGCCCGTGGAAAGGCCGAAGAAGGCAGCCGTCGACCCGGACCCCGGCCAACTGACGCTTTTTTAGGCTGAGATTCCCGAATGGCCGATTTTGTCTGAAACTGGCCTATTGCGCCGGCTGCACCAAGAACGCCAGAAGGCGGCATGTCGTCATCGCTCGCTTCCGCCGCCATTTCCGGATTTCTGCTCGGCGCCTCGCTGATCCTGGCGATCGGCGCCCAGAATGCGTTCATCCTGCGCCAGGGGCTGCTCAAGCAGCATGTCTTCATTCTCTGCCTGATCTGCGCGGCGTCGGACGCGTTGCTGATCGCGGCAGGAGTCGCCGGGTTGGGCACGCTGATTGCCAGGTCGCCGCAACTCATCCTGGCGGTCACCGTTGGAGGCGCGCTGTTCCTGTTTGCCTATGCTTTACTGGCGTTCCGGCGCGCCATGCACCCGGAAGCCCTGTACGCCGCAAAAAGGGGCGAGGGCAGCCTGAAGGCGGCGATCGCCGCATGTCTCGCCTTCACCTTCCTCAACCCGCACGTCTACCTCGACACGGTGGTGCTGCTCGGCTCGCTGTCGGCAAGCTTCGAGGGCTCGGCGCGCATTGCTTACGGCGCCGGCGCGGTAGTCGCGTCATTCGTCTGGTTCTTTGGCCTGGGCTACGGCGCCCGGCTGCTTCAGCCGATTTTTGCCAGACCCGCGGCCTGGCGCGTGCTCGACATCCTGATCGGTGTCGTCATGACGGCGATCGGACTTGGCCTGATCGCCCGTCTCGCCTGACTTTCAGGCGGCCTTCACGGTCTTGGTGGTGTTGACGCTCCGCTTCTTGGCAGAGCAGATCAGCGCGGCCTGTACGGCGGCAAGGCCGATGGCGCGGTACTGTTTCGTGAGATCAGCGTGTTGAGCGCGGGCACGTTCGGCTTCGCTCTGTTTTCGTGGCATTGTTCTCTTCCCTTGGGTCATGTTGCGTTGAGGGGGCCGGAAGTGATGGCTGAATGGGTCGAAATCGTGACGCCAACCCAATAAAACCGCCGGTAACCCTGTTTTCTTGTATAGACATGTTTAATAAAAACTTACGGAGCGGGTTGGTTCCGAAAAAGCGACCATTTTCCATTGAGAATGCGGCTTGACGGCAACAGTCGGCAGGGCGATAAAGCCCGCGATGAAAACGTTTTTCGCCATTTGCGGCATTTGCATTATTGGCTAGCGCCAAGCGCTGGACCGGACGTTTTCGCCTTCTCTCTCGACAGACAAGCAAACGCCCCGGCCAGCAGGCCAGGGGTTTTTTATGTCTGACGGTTCCAGGGGTTTGCGGCTCTACAACACGCTGACGCGCACGAAGGAGGATTTTGTCCCCATCGATGCCAACAACGTGCGCATGTATGTCTGCGGCCCTACGGTCTACGATTTCGCCCATATCGGCAATGCACGGCCGGTGATCGTCTTCGACGTCCTGTTCCGGCTGCTGCGCCATCTCTACGGCGCCGATCACGTCAACTACGTCCGCAACATCACCGACGTCGACGACAAGATCAACGCGCGCGCGGCGCGTGATTATCCCGACCTGCCGTTGAACGAGGCGATCCGCATCGTCACCGAAAAGACCAACCAGCAGTTCCAGGACGATGTGGCCGCACTCGGCTGCCTTCCGCCCACCAGCCAGCCGCGCGCCACCGAGCATATCGAGGAGATGCGGGCGCTGATCGAGCGGTTGGTGAGGAATGGCGTCGCCTATGTCGCCGAGGACCATGTGCTGTTCTCGCCCTCGGCGATGAATGCGCGCAAGGGGCCGCGCTATGGCGCGCTGTCGCGGCGCGCGCTGGACGACATGCTGGCTGGCGCCCGCGTCGACGTTGCCGCCTACAAGCGCGACGAGATGGATTTCGTGCTTTGGAAGCCGTCGAAGCCAGGCGAACCCGGCTGGCCGTCGCCCGCGCGTATCGAAGTTCTCGGCCGTCCGGGCTGGCACATCGAGTGCTCGGCCATGTCGATGGCGAAGCTGCTCGAGCCCTATGGCGGGGGGCTGAAATGCGACGACCCGGAGAAGAATGTCTTCGACATCCATGCCGGCGGCATCGATCTCGTCTTCCCGCACCACGAAAACGAACTGGCGCAGTCTTGCTGCGCTTTCGGCTCGGAGAAGATGGCCAACATCTGGATGCACAACGGCTTTTTGCAGGTCGAAGGCAGGAAGATGGCCAAGAGCGAAGGCAATTTCGTTACGATCAACGAGTTGCTGAACACCGAGACGTTTGGCGGGCGCAAGTGGCCGGGCGAGGTGCTGCGACTGGCGATGCTGATGACCAACTACCGTGAGCCGATCGATTTTAGTTTGAGGCGACTGGAGGAAGCGGAAAGCAAACTCACCACTTGGTGGTCGATCATGGACCAACTTACTCTGCAGGAACTTAAGGGATCACCTAGTGATGGTCTGGTTTCAGTTCTGGGTGATGATCTCAATACTTCTGCTGCAATAGCTTACTTGACCAAGCAGGAAAACGTGGGCCGGTCTTCGAATGAAGGGGCCCGTCAGTTCGGAATTGACATTGCTTTCCTAGGCTTAGCTGTCGCTTTTGCCCAGGAGCGCTTTGATCTTACAGACGATCAATACGCTCAAAAGCTCGGCTATCCTGAGATGGCTTCAGCTAGGAGCGCTATTGGTTTGAGGATTAGAGAAATGGCGGCCGATGCGAGCGGAATAAGCAGAGCTAAAGTTGCCAATCGGATCGCAGAACGCCTCTCCCTCATCGCCTCGAAAAACTGGGCCGAAGCCGACCGCATCCGCGACGAGTTGCTGGCGCAGGGCATCCAGTTGAAGGACGGCAAGGACCCAGCCACCGGCGAGCGCGTCACCACCTGGGAGGTCAAACGGTGAGGCGTCAGATTGCGGAAAGGTCTGCGGGACAGCGCCCCCCTCTGTCCTGCCGGACATCTCCCCCACAAGGGGGGAGATCAGCTGCCATTTTCGCTTCCGTCAATCGCGAACGTTGCAAAGTAAGGCGCCGTGCAAGCGGCCGGCCTGATCTCCCCCCTCGTAGGGGAGATGTCCGGCAGGACAGAGGGGGGCAACGTAGAGCGACTGCCTTAAGCTTGGTTCGGTCTGACCGAAGGCGAGGCCTGCTGATCATGCCCCATACGCCGCTTCCTCCGAAAAATCGCGCCCGCGCAAAATCCATGCGCCGGGTCATGACGGACGCGGAACTGAAGCTGTGGAATGAATTGCGTGCGCATCGTCTGATGGGCCTAGGTTTTCGCAGACAGGTACCCATCGCGGGATACATCGTTGACTTTGCGTGTTCGGCCAAAACGCTGATCGTTGAGGTCGACGGGTCACAACACGCCGACGCCGAACGTTCGGATGCCGACGAAGCGAGGACTAGGCGTCTTGAGCAGGACGGCTGGACCATGCTGCGCTTCTGGAACGGCGACGTGCTTGCCGATATCGATGGCGTGTGCCAGCACATCGTCATTTCAGCCGGGCTGGCGGCGGAGGACGCGCTTCGGCAGGCATCAGGCAAAACCACGCAACCGGAGGAATTCGCATGATCGATCACACCGGCATCGCTGTTGCCGATTTCGACAAGGCCAAAGCCTTCTACGACAAGGCGTTTGCACCGCTGGGCGCTTCGCTGCTGATGATGGTGCCGGCCGAATACACCGGCGGCGTCAAGGTCGGCGGCTACGGGCGCGAGCGGCCGGTGTTCTGGCTGCATGAGGCTTCGCCGACGGGACCCGGCCGCCACTATGCCTTCACTGCGAAGAGCCGCGCCGACGTGGACGCCTTCTACGCCGCCGCGATCGCCGCGGGCGGCAAGGACTATGGTGAGCCGGGACCACGCCCGCATTACCACAAGGACTACTACGCCGCCTTTGTCTACGATCCCGACGGCAACAATGTGGAAGCCGTCTGCCACGCGGCGGAATCGGCATGAGCCTCGACAACAAGCCGGTTTACTCGGGCGGATGCCAGTGCGGCGCGGTGCGCTTCCACGTCGAGGGCGCGCTCGGCGAAGCATCCATCTGCCACTGCCGCATGTGCCAGAAGGCCAGCGGCAATTTTTATGCCGCGCTCGTCTCCGTGCGTGACGCCAAACTCGTGTGGACGCGGGGCGAACCGAAGCGGTTCAAATCCTCCAGCCATGGCTTCCGGGGGTTTTGCGAGGCGTGCGGCACGCCGCTGACCTTCGAAGCGCCCGAGGGAACTGCCTTGGCCATTGGCGCTTTCGACGACCCGTCCGTCATCGCGCCGAGCATTCAGTGGGGCATCGAGGCGAAGCTACCTTATGCTGACGGCATCCCCGCGTTGCTCGGCGCGGAGACCATCACCGACGAGGAGACCAGCTCTTACCTCGCCGACCTCGTCTCCTACCAGCATCCCGACCATGATACCGATCAATGGCCGCCCAAGGAGCGCAAATGAACGAACCGACAACCGGCGGCTGCCAGTGCGGCGCGGTGCGTTATCGCATCGACCAGGCGCTGGAGAACGCCCATATCTGCCATTGCCGCATGTGCCAGAAAGCCTCCGGCAATTATTTCCTGCCGCTGGCGCGCGCTTCAAAGGCTTCACTCACGATTACACGCGGTGAGGTCGGCTGGTTCCATTCGTCCGATGTCGTGCGGCGCGGCTTCTGCCGTAGCTGCGGCACGCCGCTGTTCTTCGATGTCGTCGACAGGGACAGCATCAATGTGGTGCTCGGCGCCCTCGACGAGCCGGCATCGGTCAAGCCGGAATTCCAGTGCGGCCCAGACGAAAAAATGCCGTGGTTCGGGGAACTCGACGGGATGGAGCCGGCGGCGGACGAGACCTCCTGGTATGAGGCAGTTGCACCGTCCAACCACCAGCATCCCGATCACGATACCGACCAATGGCCAGTTGCAGGCAAGAAATGACAAGCGATTTGCGTAACCTTTATCCGGAACTCACGCCGTTCGAGACCGGCATGCTCGACGTCGGCGACGGCCACAAGGTCTATTGGGAGCGTTCCGGCACAAAGGGCGCCAAGCCTGCGGTGTTTCTGCATGGGGGCCCCGGGGGCGGCGTTTCGCCGAAGCACCGGCGCTTGTTCGATCCGCAGCTTTATGACGTCATTTTGTTCGACCAGCGCGGCTGCGGAAAGTCGACGCCGCATGCGGAACTGGAAGCCAACACCACCTGGCATCTGGTCGCCGACATCGAGCGGCTGCGCAAAATGGTCGGCTTCGACCGATGGCTGGTGTTCGGCGGCTCATGGGGCTCGACGCTGGCGCTGGCCTATGCCGAGACGCACCCGGAGCGCGTGAGCGAACTGGTGCTGCGCGGCATCTTCACACTGCGCCGCTCGGAGTTGCTGTGGTACTATCAGCACGGCGCCTCGCTGATGTTTCCCGACAAATGGGAGCGTTTCATCGCGCAGATTCCGCATGCCGAACGCGGCGACCTGATATCAGCCTTCCGCAAGCGGCTGACCAGCGACGACCCTGCGGTGCGCATCGCTGCGGCCAAGGCGTGGAGCCTGTGGGAAGGCGAGACGATCACCCTGCTGCCGGACCCCGTGACCAGCGGCGCCTTCGGCCAGGACGAATTCGCGCTGGCCTTCGCCCGCATCGAAAACCATTATTTCGTCCATGCCGGCTGGATGGACGAGGGCCAGCTTATCCGCGACGCCGGAAAGCTGAAGGGCATTCCAGGTGTCATCGTGCAGGGCCGCTACGACATGGCCTGTCCGCCGGCGACAGCATGGGAACTGCACAAGGCCTGGCCGGCGGCCGAGTTCCACATTCTCGAAAATGCCGGCCACGCCTATTCAGAGCCGGCGATCATGGACCGCCTGATCCGCGCGACGGACGGTTTTGCGGGGAAATCGTCGTGACCTTTTGCGCGCTACGTTGCCCCCCTCTGTCCTGCCGGACATCTCCCCCACAAGGGGGGAGATTGGCAGCTTCGACAATACAGCCTCCTCTGAAGCGTTGGAGATTGGCGAAAACAAAGCGGCCGGCTGATCTCCCCCCTTGTGGGGGAGATGTCCGGCAGGACAGAGGGGGGCGCGAAGGACCGCGACCTTCATTGGTATTTCAATGAAAAAACAACGCCTCTACCTCTTCGACACGACACTGCGTGATGGCCAGCAGACGCCGGGCATCGACTTTTCCGTCGAGGACAAGATCGCCATCGCAAAGCTGCTGGATGAGTTCGGCGTCGACTATGTCGAAGGCGGCTATCCCGGCGCCAATCCCACCGATACGGCTTTTTTCACTGAAAAGCGTACGGCACACTCGAAATTCGTCGCCTTTGGCATGACCAAGAGGGTGGGGGTATCGGCGTCCAACGATCCGGGCCTGGCCGCTTTGGTGCAGGCGAAGTCGGATGCCGTCTGCTTCGTGGCCAAGAGCTGGGACTATCACGTTCGCGTGGCGCTCGGCTGCACCAACGAGGAAAACCTCGACGCCATCCGCGCTTCCGTCGAGGCGGCGGTCGCGGCCGGCAAGGAGGCGATGGTCGACTGCGAGCACTTCTTCGACGGCTTCAAGGCCAATCCCGATTATGCGCTGGCCTGCGCCAAGACCGCCTATGACGCCGGTGCGCGCTGGGTGGTGCTGTGCGACACCAATGGCGGCACGCAGCCCTCGGAAGTGCGCGAGATCGTCGCCAAGGCGATCGCCGCCGGCATTCCAGGTGGCAACCTCGGTATCCACGCCCATGATGACACCGGCCAGGCGGTCGCCAATTCGCTGACCGCGGTGGAAGCCGGCGTACGCCAGATCCAGGGCACGTTGAACGGCATCGGCGAGCGTTGCGGCAACGCCAACCTCATCTCCATCATTCCGACATTGGCGCTGAAGCCGGCATTCGCGGAAAAATTCGAGACCGGCATTTCAGCAGAGCAGCTTGCCGGCATTTCGCGGCTGTCGCGCGGCTTCGATGAATTGCTAAACCGTGCGCCCGAAGCCCAGGCGCCCTATGTCGGAACCTCGGCATTCGCCACGAAAGCCGGCATCCATGCTTCGGCGCTGGCAAAGGAGCCAAAAACCTACGAGCACGTGCCGCCGGAAACGGTCGGCAATCGCCGCAAGGTCATGGTGTCGGACCAGGGCGGCAAGGCGAATTTCGTGGCCGAGCTCAAGCGCCGCGGCATCGACGTGCCGAAGGATGATCATCGGCTCGACGCGCTGATCTCGGTGGTCAAAGAGCGCGAGGCCGAAGGCTATGCCTATGAAGGCGCCGATGCGAGTTTCGAGCTTCTGGCGCGAAAAATGCTGCACACCGTGCCGGAATTCTTCCGGGTCACCTCGTTCCGCTGCATGATCGAGCGTCGTTTCGACGCCAACGGCCAGTTGAAGACGGTGTCGGAAGCGATCGTGAAAGTGCTGGTCGACGGCGAGGAGAAGATGTCGGTCGCCGAGGGCCACGGGCCTGTCAATGCACTCGACATCGCGCTGCGCAAGGATCTCGGAAAATTCCAGGCCGAGATCGGCGATCTCGAACTGGTCGACTACAAGGTGCGTATCCTCAATGGCGGCACCGAGGCGATCACCCGCGTCCTGATCGAATCGCACGATGCGACCGGGGCACGCTGGTGGACGGTCGGCGTTTCCGACAACATCATCGATGCCTCGTTCCAGGCGTTGATGGACTCGATTGTCTACAAGCTGATGAAAAACCGCGAAATGGCTGGGCTGGTGGCGGCGGAGTAGCAAAACGCCACTGAACCATCAGCGGAAACTTCATGGACCATAAGAAGTTTGAAATGGTCCTTTGGCCTGCCACGGCGCATAGAGTGCGGCCATGACAGCCCAATCGACGCCTCCACCTGCCCAGACCGATGCCTCACGGGGCTTCGCGCTGGCGCTTGGCGCTTATCTCCTGTGGGGGTTGCTGCCCTTTTACATGAAGGCGGTGGCGCATCTGCCGCTGACCGAAGTGGTCGCGCACCGCATCCTGTGGTCGGTGCCGATTGCCGGCGCCACGCTCGTCTGGCTGCGCCGCACCGCTGATTTCAAGGTGGCCATCCGCTCGCCGCGCATGCTGGCGATGGCCGCGCTGACGGCGACGCTGATCACCGTGAACTGGGGCATCTATGTCTGGGCGATCGCCGTCGACAGGACAGTCGAGACCGCACTTGGCTACTACATCAACCCGCTGGTCAACGTCGTCGTCGGAGCGCTGCTTCTCAGCGAGCGGCTTGGCCGGGCCCAGATTTTCGCAGTGGCGCTGGCGGCTGTCGCGGTAACAGTGCTCACTTTCGAGGCAGGGCAGTTGCCCTGGGTTTCGCTGGCGCTGGCTTTCTCGTTCGCCGCCTACGGCTATTTCCGCAAGACGCTGCCGATCGGCCCGAGCCAGGGGTTCTTCCTCGAAGTGCTTTTGCTGTCGGTTCCAGCACTTGGCTATGTCATCTGGCTGCAGTCGACGGGGCAGGGGCATTTCCTCACCGGGGCACCGGGCGACACATTGCTGCTTCTGGGTTGCGGACCGGTGACCGCGGTGCCTCTGCTGCTGTTTGCCTTTGGCGCACGGCTGCTGCGCTTTTCGACCATCGGCATCATGCAGTATATCGCACCGACCATCGTCTTCCTGATTGCCGTCTTCGTATTCGGCGAGCCATTCGACGCCATCCACGCGCTCGCCTTCGGCCTCATCTGGGTGGCGCTGGCCATCTATTCGTGGTCGATGTTTTTCGCACCGAAAGCACAGCAAGCGGCGTGATCGCTTGAAGAGAATGCCTGTGATGTCTTGGGGACCGGAATGTACGAACTTCTCATCGCCAACAAGAACTATTCATCCTGGTCGCTGAGACCCTGGTTGCTGATGCGCACCCTTGGCATTCCCTTCCGCGAACGGCAGATTCCATTCCCGGCGGGTCCGAGCTACGAGACGTACCGTCCGTTCTCGCCGAGCGGACGGGTGCCGTGCCTGAGGGATGGAGGCATCGCGGTATGGGACTCAATCGCGATCGTCGAATATCTCGCCGAGCGCCACCCCGGCGTCTGGCCGAAGGATGCCGTGGCGCGCGCCTGGGCGCGCTGCGCATCGGCCGAAATGCACTCCTCGTTTCAGGACCTGCGCAACGTCTGCGGCATGAGCTGCGGGGTGCGCGTGAAGTTAAGGCAGCGTCCGGCGGGACTGGAACGCGATATCGCGCGCATCGGCGAGCTGTGGAACGAGGGGCTGGAGCGCTTCGGCGGTCCGTTCCTGGCAGGTGGAGCTTTCGGTGGCGTCGATGCCTTCTTTGCGCCCGTGACGTTCCGCGCCCTGGTGTTCGGGCTGGATTTCGGAAAACGCGGCAATGCCTATGCGCAGATGATCCGCGATCTGCCAGCGATGCGCGAATGGTATGATGCCGCTCTCGCCGAGACCTGGCGCGAAGTTGGTCACGAGAACGAAATCATGGCGTCTGGCGATATCGTCGAGGACTACCGCGCCACCGGCGCCTAGAGCGGTTCCGATTCTTTCAGAACCGACAACTCGCTCTAGAGCGTTTCCGAGTTTGACCGAATCGTTAGGGATTCCAGTTGGTTTGATTTTGTGATTCAAGATGCTGGCTGGATAGGAGGCCAGCATCGAT
>NZ_FOSL01000009.1 GCF_900114255.1 Neomesorhizobium albiziae
AACTTCACAAATGAGCGTCCGCCAGCGGTCGACGACATCGGCATGGTTCGTTACCGCGCTCGCAAGGCCGACTGCGATGCATGCGCCTTAAAGGCCAGATGCTGCCCGAAGGCGCCGGCCCGCAAAATCCTGCGCTCCATCCACGAAGGCGCCCGCGACATGGCCCGGAATATTGCAACGACCGACGCCTACGTCGTCTCCCGCCGACAACGTAAGAAGGTCGAGATGCTGTTTGCACACCTCAAGCGCATCTTGAGACTGGACCGCTTGCGCTTGCGCGGACCGAATGGCGCAAAAGACGAATTCCATCTCGCCGCCGCAGCCCAGAACCTCCGCAAACTCGCAAAGCTGATCCCGATGCCGGCGCTGAAACCGGCATAAGACCGGTTGCGGCTCGTTGCGCGTAAAGATCGTCAGACCCAACCCGTCACCAGAAGCCGACTTCTTCAACGGTATCCAACCAAAGCGGACATTCGACGGAGCAGCAGCGTTTTGACCGCTCGATACCCCTGGTGCTTTCATACCGCCTGTTCACGAAGCGTCCGGCATATTATCACCTGACGATCTCCAGGAATCGAACGGCAGAGGACGCCTGAATGAAACTCGGCTTCATCGGTACAGGCGCACTCGCATCGGCGATCGTCACCGGACTGAAATCCGCCCCCGGTGATCACACCCCGGTTCTGCTTTCGCCGCGCAATGAAGAGATCGCCGCCGGCCTGGCTGCCCGCTATCCGGATGTGCGCGTTGCGCCCGACAATCAGACGGTCCTCGACAATTGCGACACCGTCATGCTCGCGGTGCGGCCGCAGATCGCGCATGACGTGCTCGCGCAGTTGCGGTTTCGCCGCGACCATCACGTCGTCAGCCTGATCGCCACCCTGTCGCGCGAGGAAGTCGCCGCGCTGATCGCTCCCGTCGAGCGCGTGACGAAAGCCCTTCCGATGCCGATGGTCGCCTCCCGGCAGGGCGCGACCATCATCTGCCCGCCCGACCCTGCTATCGCTGCACTGTTCGGAAAACTCGGAAAAGTCATCGAGGTCGAAGACGCCGCCGAGTTCGACGCGCTCAGCGTCGCCACCGCGACATTCGCCACCTATTTTAAATACCTCGACACGCTCCACGCCTGGCTGAAAAACCATGGCGTCGCCGACGCAAAGGCACGCGACTATGTCGCCGCCCTCTTCAAGGCGCTGGGAAGCGCCCCGGAAACGATGCCGGATGCCGGCTTCACCCTTCTTGCGGAAGACTATGCGACGCGCGGCGGCATCAACGAGCAGGTCCTGCGCGAACTGACCGCGCGCGGCCTCTTCGATGCGTTTGCCGAAAGCCTCGACGGTGTGCATCGGCGGATTTTGGGGCGCTGAGGTCACAGGCTCCCTCGCCGCGCAACACTCGCAGATGTTGGCTCCGCCCCTCATCCGCCTGCTGGCACCTTCTCCCCGTAAACGGGGAGAAGGAAGCTATCCCCTCCAAACGCCCTCCCGCCGCAAATCCTCCATCGTGCGCGAAATGCCTTCACGCAGGATCGCCACCATGTCGTCGATCTGCTCCGTCGAAATGACCAGCGGCGGCGACATCACGCACATGTTGATCAGCGGGCGCACCAGAAGGCCGAGTTCGTGGCAATGGGCGTCGATGCGTTTTCCCACGTCCTTGTCGATCAGCAAGGGGTCGTTGCTTTCGCGGTCGGCCACGCACTCCACGCAGGCCATCAGGCCGGCGCCGCGCACCTCGCCCACCAGCGGCAGTTCCTCCAGCGTTTTCAGCTTCGCCTGGAAATACGGAGCGACCTGGCGCGCATGTTCCAGCACGCCGCCCTCCAGAAGGTCGAGGTTCCTCAGCGCCACCGCGCAGCCGACGGGATGGCTGGTGTAGGTCAGCCCATGGCCGAACATGGCGTCGGGATGGTTGGAGCGCCGCAGTTCCTCCATCAGCCGGGCCGAGATCACCACGCCGCCGAGCGGGAAATAGCCCGAGGTAACGCCCTTGGCGAAAGTGATCATATCGGGTTCGATGCCGAACACGTCGTCCGAGGCGAACACATGGCCGAGGCGGCCGAACGCGGTCACCACCTCGTCGGAGACGTAGAGTATGTCGTTCTGCCGGCAGATCTCGCGGATGCGCCTGAGATAGCCGTCCGGCGCGATCACCACGCCGCCCGAGGCCTGCACCGGTTCGCCGACGAAGGCGCCGATCCGGCCTGCGCCGATGCGGGCGACCGTTTCGGCAAACTCGTCGACCAGGAAATCGGCGAAGTCCCCGACGCTCATGCCGGCCGGGCGCCGGAACGGGTTGGGCGACGACAATTTGACGATCAGCTCGTCGGCGCCGTCCATCCAGTCGCGGTCGCGCGGACGACCGTTCAGCGAGGCCGACAGATAGGTCGAGCCGTGATAGGCGCCGCCGCGGCTGAGGATCAGCTTCTTCTCCGGGCGTCCGCGCACATTGTTGTAGAACTGCATGAAGCGCAGCGCCGTCTCCACCGCCGAGGAGCCGCCGGTGGTGAAGAACACGTGGCTGAGATCGCCCGGCGCGTGGCCGGCGATGCGTTCGGCGAGTTCGGCCGAGGGCGCGTTCATCGTGTACCACGGCGTGTTGTAGGAAAGCGCCATCGCCTGGTCGTACATCACCTCGGCCAGCTCCTTGCGGCGATGCCCGACATTGACGCACCACATGCCGGCCGGGCCGTCGATCAGCCGCTTGCCGTCGCCATCGGTGATGTAGATGCCGTCGCCCTCGCCGATCAGCGCGCGCGCCTCCGCGCCCACCGAGCCGGCGAACGGCCAGGGCTGCACGAGGTGCCGCCTGGCGGTCTCCACGGCATCCTCACTTGCCGCGATCGCCGTCGCCGTCAACGCATTCCTCCTGATTTCCCGCATTGCCGCCATCTCGGTCACCTCACATTTTTCTGATGCCGCCGGGATCGTTGAAGCGGGGCGGAACCGCAAGGGAAACAAAGCTAATACATCTCTATTTTGAATGTCCGTTCAATCAATATTACAGAAATAGCGCTTGATTTCAATCCGCGTATGCGCTCATGATGAAGAAAGTCGGCTGCCAACGGGAACTGGCGGACCGGCGCTGTCGAATGGGATTTCGCATGGCCGAAACAGCCACGCATGACATCGAGCCTGCACCTGGAGCGCTGCAATGACGGTTGCTGCGGAAGGATCGCCTCCATTGCGTGCAAAGCGCGCTGCGGCCGGCTCCCTTCTGCAATCCGAGCAGGCGCAGGGTATGGCGCTGATCAGCCCGACGCTTCTCTACGCGCTCGTCCTGCTTGCGGTTCCCGTCCTGGTGGTCATCGCCCACAGCTTCTGGACGCAGGACTACCTCACCATCGACCGCACCTTCACGCTGGAAAACTACCGCCTGGCGCTGACCGAGCCGATCTACCGCGACCTTCTCATGCGCTCGCTCTACATCTCGCTGACGGTCAGCTTCTTCACGGTGGTGCTGGCCTACCCCATCGCCTATTTCATTTCGTTCCACGGCGGCAGCCGCAAGAGCCTGTGGCTGTTCCTCATCACCATCCCGTTCTGGACGAGCTATCTCCTGCGGGTCATGTCGTGGAAGGTGATCCTCGGCTATGGCGGCGTCCTGAATTCCGGGCTGATGGGCCTCGGCATCATCGACGAGCCGTCGACCGCCTTCCTCTACAACACCACCGCCGTCATCCTCACGCTCACCCATGCCTGGGCGGCGTTCACCATCCTGCCGATCTTCGTCTCGCTGGAGAAAGTCGACCGCACGCTGCTGGAGGCCGCCACCGATCTCGGCGACGGGCCGGTCCGCCGCTTCCTGCGCATCACCCTGCCGCTGTCGATGCCGGGCGTGATCGCGGCGCTGCTGATCGTCATGATCCCCACCGTCGGCGACTACGTGACGCCGCGGCTGGTCGGCGGCAAGGATGGCGTCATGATCGCCAACGCCATCCAGGCGCAGTTCGGCAAGGCCGCCAACTGGCCGCTGGGCGCCGCACTCTCGGTCACCACCATGGCGATCGTCACCGCCATGGCCGGCGTCACCGTCTTCATCCTGCGCTGGGCGGCAAGGCGG
The DNA here is from genome assembly GCF_900114255.1 of Neomesorhizobium albiziae. Classification (GTDB taxonomy): domain Bacteria; phylum Pseudomonadota; class Alphaproteobacteria; order Rhizobiales; family Rhizobiaceae; genus Neomesorhizobium; species Neomesorhizobium albiziae. Next base: position 4,063 of record NZ_FOSL01000009.1, read on the forward strand.
GCGCGATGACGGCGGCGCGCAGGCTCTTGACCAACTGGCTGCCGCTCTACGCGGCGCTTTACATCGCCTTCCTCTATCTGCCGATCCTGCTCCTGCCGGTGTTTTCCTTCAACACTTCGGCGGTGCCCAAATTCCCGCTCACCGGCCTGACGCTCAAATGGTACGAGAGCCTGCCGCACACGCCCGCGCTGCTCGACGCGGCCTGGAACAGCCTCGTCGTCGGCTTCGCCGCGGCCGTGGTCAGCACGCTGCTTGGCATCTGCGCGGCGCGCGCGCTCACCCGCTACCGCTTCCCCGGCCAGCGCGCCGCAAGCAGCCTCATCATGGCGCCGCTGGTGTTGCCCGAGATCATCGTGGCGGTGTCGCTGCTGCTGGTGCTCCTGCAGCTCGGTTTGAGCCTGTCGCTGTTCACCGTCGTGCTCGGCCATGTGCTGATCTGCATCCCCTATTCCGTCACCGTGCTGACGTCCGGCTTCGAAGGGTTCGACCGCAGCCTGGAAGAGGCCTCCACCGATCTCGGCGAAACCGCCTTCGGCACCTTCCGGCGGGTGACGCTGCCGATGGTGGCGCCGGCCATCATCTCCAGCCTGCTGGTCTCCTTCACCATCTCGCTCGACGATTTCATCATGGCCTTCTTCCTCAGCGGCACCGACACCACCTTGCCCGTCTACATCTGGGGCCAGCTGCGCTTCGCAGCCAAGCTGCCCAGCGTGCTGGCGCTCGGCTCGCTTCTGCTCGTCGGCTCCTTCGTGCTTCTCACTTTCGCCGAAATCATGCGCCGCCGCGCCGAGCGCCGCACCCGCAACACAGGGGGAGCCTTTGTCTGACAGGCCGATGATCGAGATCAGCAGCGTCTCGCGCAGCTACGGGGCGTTCAAGGCGCTGGACAACGCCTCGCTCAGCATCACCAAGGGCGAGTTCTTCTCGCTGCTCGGCCCCTCCGGCTGCGGCAAGACCACGCTGTTGCGCATGATCGCCGGCTTCGACACGCCGACCAGCGGCACCATTTCCGTCGACGGCCAGCCGATGGACGGCATCCCGGCAAACCGCCGCCCCACCAACATGGTGTTCCAGAGCTACGCCATCTTCCCGCATCTCAACGTCGCACAGAATGTCGCCTACGGGCTGAAGCGGCTGCGGCTTCCTTCGGCCGAGGAAAAGCGCCGCGTCGAGGAGGCGCTGGCGCAGGTGTCGCTGTCTGGCCTCGACGCGCGCGGCGCCACCGAACTCTCCGGCGGCCAGCGCCAGCGCGTGGCGCTGGCCCGCGCGCTGGTCATGCGGCCGAAGGTGCTCTTGCTCGACGAGCCCTTGTCGGCGCTCGACAAGAAGCTGCGCGAACAGATGCAGGTCGAGCTTCGCCGCCTCCAGCAGGCGGTCGGCATAACCTTCGTGCTCGTCACCCACGACCAGTACGAGGCGCTCGGCATGTCCGACCGCATCGCGGTGATGTTCGGCGGCCGCATCGCGCAGGTGGCGGCGCCCAAGGAGATCTACCAGCGTCCGGTCAACCGCCAGGTCGCCGATTTCCTCGGCGGCATGAATTTCGTCAAGGCCGAGATCGTCGAGGAAAACGCCGCCTCCATCACCGTCGACACCACCGGCTTCGGCCGCGTCCGGACCGACAAGCCGCAGGCCTTCGTGCGCAACGGCAAGGCGGCGACGCTGGGCATCCGGCCCGAACGCCTGCGCGTGCTGTGGGACGACGCCACCAGCCCGCATGAAGTGTCGGGAAAAGTCGTCGACCGCCACTATTTCGGCGAGATCACCCACCTCATCGTCGAGGTGCCGGGGCTGGAGAAACCGCTGTCGGTTTCGGAAACCAACAATTTCGGCGCCGACGACATTCCGGTCGGCGCGCCGATCCGCCTCGCCTACGATCCCGACGCGCTGGTCGCCATGGCGGATTGAAGCGGGCGCTCTTCGTCCTTGAGGGGAGGCTGGACAACCGCTGCAAGCGGTTGGACGGGTGGGGTCCGAGCCGACAAACGCCAACCCTCTTTTTGAATCCTCACCCCCACTCCGTCTCGGCTTCGCCTCGCCACCTCTCCCCCTGCCCGGGGTAGAGGAAGAGCGGAAACCTTGGCGCCTTTCCTCTCCCCCTTCGATCGGGGGAGAGGTGGTTTGCAAAGCAAACCGGAGTGGGGGTCGAAGCGCCCCTCAATACCCCGATTTGATCTTCTCGAATTCGGCGATCATCTTCTGCTTCAGCTCGGTCGGCACCGGCGACTGGAACAGCGTCTTGTCGACGAATTTGTCGACGTCGGCATATCCCTGGTCGGCGATCACCTTGGGGTCGATCGTCGCCATCGACTTGGCGTTGGCATGGCCGTAGCCCCAGTCGGAGAGCAGGTAGCTGGCAACCGCCGGCGTATCGATCGCGTTCAGGTAGTCGTAGGCCTTTTCCTCGCTGCCCGGCGCATCCTTCAGCCTGACGTAGCCGCAGACCCAGGTCGACAGGCCTTCCGCCGTATCGCGCTTCATCTTGATCGGCGCTCCGGCGAGCACCGATTGCGCGGCAGCATCATTCCACGCCCAGGCGAGATCGACCTCGCCGCTGGTCATCGCCTGCACGATCTCGGTGTTGTCGGTCCAGTAAAGGCGGACGTTCTTGTGGACCTCGCGCAGGAAGGCGGAGGCTTCCTTGAACTGCTCGTCGGTCATCTGCGTCCAGTCCTTCACGCCGACGACCAGGCTTGCCAGCGCGTAGGCATCGTCGACGCTGTCGCCGATCGACACGCGGTCCTTGAATTTGGGATCGGCAAACGAACGCAGCGACTGGATGTCCTTCTCGTCGACCTTCTCGGCATTGTAGGTCAACAGCGTGTTGCCCCACTCCCACGGCATGAACCACGCCTTGCCGTCGGCGGTGGCCGTTGCCAGGTCCTTCATCGCCATGATCGACGGATTGAGATCCTTCCAGCCGGCGATCCTCGACGTGTCGATTGGCTGCAGCAGGCCGGCGTCGCGCCATTTCACCACGTTCTGCGAACAGGGATGCGCAAGGTCGGACTTGAAGCCAGACCGCAGCTTCTGGAAGGCTTCTTCCTCATCCCCGAAAAACGTGAAGGTCGGCCCGTCGCCATATTTGGCGATATAGTCGGGGTGGAATTCCGGTATCTCATAGCCCGACCAGTCAAAGATGGTCAGGTCGGTGTCCTGGGCCAGGGCCGCGGTGGCGGCCGACGCCGAGAGCGCCGCCGACAGCGCCGCGGCCAGCGTCACGCGCCTGCTGATTGTTCTCATCGTTCCGTCCTCTTTGTTGTTGTCGTTGAGCTCAACCGACGTCCCGCACCCTTTCTCCCTGGCGCGGATAGTGTTGCGGAAACACCGACGAGAGAAATTCCCACGCCGCCTGCAGCGCCGATTCACGGGTCACGTCCTCGGTCCCCATCATCAGCCTCAGCCACAGGCCCTCCAGCATCGCGCTCAGCGCCAACGCTGTAGCCTGTGGTTCAAACGCGTAGCCGGCGTCTTCCTTCAAGGTGCGGCAAAGATCGACGAAGATTTTCTGGTAGGCCGCATCCCTTGCGCCGCACAGCGACTGATAGGTCGGCCGCGATTTCGCCTCGCCCCAGAATGCGCACCATGCGGCGAGTTTGCGCTTGGTGCAGATGGCACGGTCGAAATCTGCGGCGACCAGCGCCCGCAGCTGCTGCGCGGGGTCGTCGCCGGCTTTCAGCAGCGCCGCCCGCCAATGCGCGGAATATTCGTCGTACATATGCTGCAAGGTCGCTATCAGCAGCTTTTCCTTGCTCTCGAAGTGGAAGTTCACGATGCCGCGCGACAGGCCGGCGCCGTCGGCGACATCGGCCATCGTGGTCTCGGCATAGCCGCGCTTGGCGAGCGAATCGATCGTCGCCTCTATCAGCTGCAGCTGCCTGACTTCCTTGGAGGCCTTGCGGCCGCGCTTCTCGTTGTCCTGGGTGGCCTCTTTCGGCGATGCCGATTTCATGAGCGTGTCCATCTTCAGCACCGCCGGTCCAGACTCATCGCCCCGGCTTTCGTCCGCGCAAATGAGTGGGACGGTGCTCGCCGCTGTCAAGAACCTTCTGCATGGCCTCCCAGGTTCTGATGTTCTTGTCGACATAGGCGCTGCCCACGGCTGCGGCCGCCGTGTCGTAAAGCGGGCCTTTCAGCCTGGCGAGCTCGGCGCGCGCGACCTCGCGATACCAGCCGTTGCGGTCGGTGACAGTCACCTCGGCGAAACCCGCCTGCTGCATCGCCCGGCGGTAGCGCTCCGGCGAGGCCATGCTGAACGACAATCCTTCGGCGGCGATGTAGTCGGCCATCTCTTGCGATGGCTCCCCGTCGTGGCCGATCAGCCAGTCGCTGGCGGCAAACACCCCGCCGGGCCTCAGCACCCGGAAAATATCGGCAAACAGCGCCTCCTTGCCGGGCACATGCAGCAGCGCATCCTTGGAGAACACCACGTCGAAGGAAGCATCGGCGAATGGCAATCGGCCGGGCGGCGCCTGCACGAAATCGGCTCGCCCTGACAATCCGCGCGCAGCCGCCCGCCGCCTTGCGCTTTCGATCACCGGGCCTTCGATGTCGAAGCCCGTCGCGTGGGCAGCGCCATGCTTCTCGATCAGATGCAGCGTGATGCCGCCGGCGCCGCAGCCGATATCGAGCACGTGCTTGCCCGCCAGCGAAAACCCGTCGAGCACCCGGTCGACCTCATCCGGGCCGCCTGGCGAGAGATACCCCTCGCCCCACAGCGCTTCCAGGAAACGGATCGCGACATCGTCATATTCCGGCACTGCACTATGGGATTCGAGCATCGGCAATTCCCAGAGCATTTTGCAGCCAGGTGGTTTCACCTGGCGTCGCACAAATGCGGCCAAAACAAGCAGCTAGAGCTGAATGCCCGGTGCGACTTCGAATGCATTCCGCTCTAGCCTGCATTTCTCCAAAACCTACTCCGAACACAGGAAAACGCAACACCATTTGTTGAACATTCATTCAATATGGCTGGACAAATGCCAATCAGCCGTGCCAGATTTGACCGGCGGAGACGCTTGATCCTCCCCTGCGCAGCGGGAAGGGTTATCGCATTAGGGTTCTGTCTTCCCCCACTCCGGAGGGAGAGGAAGGGAGCCCGGCATAGCGGCCGGCGCTTCCTCTCCCCCGTCGATCGGGGGAGAGGTGGTTTGCAAAGCAAACCGGAGTGGGGGTCGACCACTCATATGCGATAGCCCCTCCGAGCGGGAGAAGGACCATGCGAAGCATGGTGGAGGGGGCATACGCGATAGCCCCGCTCACGGGAGAGAGGCCGGGACGAAAAATGAAGACCTGGGATGCGATCGTCATTGGCGGCGGCCACAACGGCCTGGTCAACGCATGCTACCTGCAGCGGGCCGGCCTCGACGTGCTGGTCGTCGAGAAAAACGCCTGGATCGGCGGTGCCGCGACCAGCCGCGAGCTGACGCCCGGCTATCTCTATTCCAACTGCTCCTATGTCTGCTCGCTGTTTCGACCCGAGATCATGCGCGACCTTGAGCTGCCGCGTTTCGGCCTGCAGGTCATCTCCTACGAGGGCGGCGCGGTGTTCACGCGCGACGGCGATTATCTCGCCAACTACCGCGACCACGACGCCCACCGCCGCGAGTTCGCGCGCTTCTCCGCCCGCGACGCCGAAGCCTATGACCGCTATGCCCGCGACGTGACCCGGCAGTGCCGTTTCATCCAGCCGCTGTTGATGCGCACCGCGCCCGATCCGACCAGCTTTCGCCCGCGCGACATCGGCGAGCTGATGTATCTCGGCAGGAAGTTCGCCGGCCTCGGCGCCGAGGACATGGCGCAGACGCTGCGCTTCTGGACCATGTCGATCTCCGACTTCCTCGACGAATATTTCGAAACCGATGTCATCAAGGCGAACTTCGCGCTCTCCGGCATCATCGGCACGGCGCTAGGGCCCATGTCGCCCGGTACCGCCTATGTGCTTCTCCATCACTACATGGGCGAAGTCGACGGCTCGGTCGGCGCATGGGGTTATGCGCGCGGCGGCATGGGCGCGGTCACCAGGGCGCTGTCGGATTCGTTTCGCGCCTGCGGCGGCGTCATCCGCACCGATGCCGAGGTCGACCACGTGCTCGTTCAGGGCGGCAAGGCGAAGGGCGTGGTGCTTTCCGGCGGCGAGGAAATCTACGGCAAGCTCGTCGTTTCCAATGCCGACGTGAAGCGCACCTTCCTCAAGCTGGTCGAGGCGAAGGAGCTGCCGGAAATCTTCCTGCGCCGCGTGAAGAACTTCAAGATCCGCGGCTCGTCCGGCAAGGTCAACATCGCGCTGGATTCGATGCCGGAATTTCCCGCGCTGCCGAAGGATTCGCCCTGCTATCGCGGCGACCTGCACTTCACCGATTCGATGGAGCGCATGGAACGCGGCTACGACGACTGGAAAGCCGGGCGCTGGTCCGCCGACCCGACGCTCGACATGATGATCCCGACCGCGCTCGACCCCACCATGACCTCGCCCGGCACGCATTTCATGAGCTGCTTCGTACAATACGCCCCGCCCAGGATCGAGGGGCGCGACTGGACCGACGCCGACCGCGACGGTTTCGCCGAAACGGTGATCTCCCAGATCGCCGATTATTCGCCGGGCTTCCGCGACCGCATCGTCCACATGGAGGTGCGCACGCCGCGCGAGATCGAGGCCGAGGTCGGCCTCACAGAAGGCAACATTTTCCAGGGCGAACTCACCTTCGACCAGTTGCTGTTCAACCGGCCGGTGCCGGGCTACGCGCAATACCGTTCGCCGGTCGGCGGGCTCTACATGTGCGGCTCGTCCACCCATCCCGGCGGCGGCGTCATGGGCGCGCCCGGCCGCAACGCGGCCTCGGAAATCCTGCGCGACCTGAAGCAAGGCGCCAAGCACATGAGCCCGGCCCATGACGTCATATGATTGCATCGTCATCGGCGGCGGCCACAACGGCCTCGTCGCAGGCACCGTCCTTGCAAAATCGGGACGCAAGGTGCTGGTGCTCGAAGCCGCCGGCGAAATCGGCGGCGCTGCCCGCACCGAAGAATTTTTCCCCGGCTTCCGCGTCTCCTCGGTCGCCCACGTCCTCAACCGCCTGCATCCCGAGGTGGTCAAGGCGCTCGATCTGGAAAGACATGGCCTCGCCCTGGAAGGTGCCGGCATGTCCTCGGTCGTCCTGTCGCCATCCGGCAACCCGCTGGTGCTGCGCGGCGCCTATGGCGAAAGCCTTGTCGGCGCGTCCGCCAGCGAGGCCGTGGCATGGCGTGCGTTGCGCGCCCAGCTTTTCCGCTACGCCGGCATCCTGAAGCCGTTCCTTGCCCGCCGCCCGCCTGACCTTGCCGGCATGTCGCTGTCGGAAACCTCCGCGCTCGCCATGGCCGGCCTGTCGCTCAAGCGTCTCGGCAAGGAAGACATGCGCGACTTCCTGCGCATGCTCCTGATGAACGTCGCCGACGTCGTGGACGAGCAACTCGAGGACGACCGCCTGAAGGGTTTGCTCGCCTTCGACGCGGTCCTCGGCGCGCATCTCGGTCCACGTTCGCCGACCTCGCTGCTCGGTCTCTACTATCGTCTCGCCGGCGAGGTGGCGGGGGTCGACGGCGCCCAGATGCTCCCGAAAGGCGGAATGGGCGCAATCGTTGCTGCAATCGCGTCGTCCGCGGCGAAAGCCGGCGTTTCGGTGCGCTCGCAAGCCGCTGTGAACAAGATCCTCGTCGAGAAAGGCCGCGCTATTGGCGTTGTGCTTGAAAACGCTGAGGAAATTCGAGCGCGCACAATCGTCTCCGCAATCAATCCATCCACCACCTTCGATCTTGTGGGCGCCAGGGAGCTCGACACCGGATTCGTCCGAAAGGTGAGGAATATCCGTATGTTGGGCGATGCGGCCAAGCTTCACCTGGCGCTCGACCGCCCGCCGCAATTCCTTGGCGTCAGCGGCGAAGACCATCGCGGCCGGCTGGTCTTCGCGCCGTCGGCCGACCACGTCGAGCGCGCCTTCAACCCTTGTAAATATGGAGAATTTTCGCCCGAACCGGTCATGGAAATCACCTTGCCGAGCCTCGCCGACCCCTCGCTCGCGCCCGACGGCGCCTGCGTCCTGTCGGCCGTTGTGCAGTACGCGCCATACACATTGAAGGAAGGCTGGGAGAGCGGAAAGCCGAAGTTTTTCAAGGCGATAATGGCAGCGCTCGAAGCCGTGGCCCCGGGCATCGGCGCGACGGTGCGGCATGCCGAACTGCTGACGCCGCCCGACATCGAGCAGCGTTTCCGCATGCCCGGCGGCCATTGGCACCACGGCGAGTTGCAGGCCGACCAGATGCTGGTGTCGCGGCCCGTCTCGGATGCGGCCGGCTACGATACGCCGCTCGAAAACCTGTTCCTCGCCGGCGCCGGCTCGCATCCGGGCGGCGGCGTCTCCGGCGTTCCCGGCCTCAATGCGGCGCGCCGCATCATCGCGATCAAGGGCTAGGCCATGGCAATTACCGCCAGCAAAATCAAAAGCTTGAGCCTGCAGCCCCGGTTCGCCGCGCAGGATCATTTCCGCATGCTGCGCCTGCCCTCGCCCTTCCAGCCGCGCATCGATGCGCTGGCCAGGACCGAGGACTGGTACACATGGGCCGGCTACAAGGCGCCGCTTTCGCTGTGGGATGAAGAGCTCGAATATTTCGCTATCCGCAGCCAGGCCGCCGTCTTCGACATCTCGCCGATGGTGAAATACCACATCGCAGGCCCGGACGCCGAAGCGTTCTGCAACCGCCTCACATTGCGCGACGTGACCAGGCTCAAGCCCGGCCGCGTCCACTACACCGCCTGGTGCGACGATGCCGGCCATGTGCTTGATGACGGTACGCTTTTTCGTTTGTCGCCGGACCGCTTCCGCCTCTGCTGCCAGGAGCGGCATCTGCCGTGGCTGCTCGACAGCGCCATCGGGTTCAACGTGTCGGTGGAGGAAGAGACCGAGGCCGTCGCGGGCCTCGCCTTGCAGGGTCCGACTTCTTTCGCGGTATTGCGCGACGCTGGGTTCAAAGACATTGAAAAGCTTAAGGTTTTCGACATCGCCGAATTCCCGCACGAGGGCGGCAGCGTCACCATTTCACGCACCGGCTTCACTGGCGACCTCGGCTACGAACTGTTCGTGCCGGTCGGGCTGGCGCTCTCGCTGTGGGACCGTCTGTTCGAGGCCGGGCGCCTGCACGGCATCCGCGCCATCGGCTACACCGCGCTCAACCGCGCCCGCATCGAGGCCGGGCTGATCGTCGCCAACGCCGATTTCGTCACCGCCGAACATGCCATCCGCACCGACCGCCTGCGCTTGCCCGACGAGATCGGCCTCGGCTTCATGGTCGACGCGGAAAAAGGCTATTTCAACGGCCGCCGCGCCATTCTTGCCGCCCGCGCCAACCGCAGCATGAAACATGTCCTGGTCGGCCTGGAGATCGAAGGCAACATTCCGGCCGAACATGCCATCGTCTATCACAGGCAGAAGAAGGAAATCGGGCTTGTCAGCGCCGCGATCTGGTCGCCGACCGGCAAGCGCAACATCGCCATCGCCAGCCTGTCGCGGCCCTATGGCGACACGGTGGTCGACGATCTCTGGGTGGAGATCTACGCCATGCGCGAACTGAAATACGAAAGGCTGATGAAGCGCGCCAAGGTGGTGCCGCGCCCGTTCATCAAGCTCGAACGCCGCACCGCCAATCCGCCAGCGGATTTCTGAGATGGACGACGACGAAACCGCCGAACAATGGGCGCTGGTCAACACGCCGCTCGGCGAGGAATGGTCCGGCCGCACCCGTTATGCGGCGGCGATGTTTTTCTACAAGCGCGGCGAAATGAGCGCCGAAACGCTGGAAGTCTACCGCACCTGCTCGCGCCTCGACGCCGAGGATCCGCTGTCGATCATCCGCGACCACGGCGTCGGCAAGGACTGGCTGGCGCGCATGGCGGGGAAAACCCGGCCCTGATCAGGCCAGGAAATCGGCGCGGTGCGGGGTGAATGTGTCGACCAGCCGGCCAGCCTCCAGCGCCTTCACGCCGTGCACCAGGTTCGATGGCACGATGAAGCCGTCGCCGGCCGAGAGTGTTTCCACCTTGCCGTCGATGACCACTTCGAAACGGCCTTCGGCAACGTAGCTCGACTGCACATGCGGGTGCGAATGCAGGGCGCCCACGCCGCCTTTTTCGAAGCCGAACTCGACCATCATCAGTTCGTCGGTGTGCAGCAGCACCCGGCGGCGGTTGCCATCGGGCGTTGTCGTCCATTCGCCTTCGCCGGCGCGCGAGAAGAGTTTGGTTTCGGCCATCGAAGTATCCTTATCTCGCCAGCCAGCCGCCATCGACGGGCACGACTGCGCCGTGCATGTATTTGGAAGCCGGCGCCAAAAGGAACACCGCGGCATCGCCGATATCGGACGCCTCGCCCCAGCGCCCCGCCGGAATGCGCCCGAGGATCGCGGTGCTGCGGTCGGGATCGTTGCGCAGCGCCTCGGTGTTGTTGGTGACGATGTAGCCCGGCGCGATCGCGTTGACATTGATGCCCTTGGCAGCCCACTCGCAGGCCAACAGCCGGGTCACGCCGAGCACGCCATGCTTTGACGCGGTGTAGGAGGCGACGCGGATGCCGCCCTGGAAGGACAGCATCGAAGCGATGTTGACGACGCGCCCTTCCCGTCCCGCGGCGATCGCCTTTCTGGCAAGGGCCTGGGTCAGGAAGAAGAGCGATTTCAGGTTGATGTCCATGACGTCGTCCCAGTCCTCTTCGGTGAAGTCCACCGCATCGGCGCGCCTTATGATGCCGGCATTGTTGACCAGGCCATCGACTGGGCCGTGTTCGCTCCACGCCGCGTCGAGCATCGCGGCTGCCGCTTTGTGATCGCCAAGGTCGCAGGCGATGGGGATAAACGAGCCTCCCACCGCGGCGACGCTTGCCGCCGTCTCGTCCATAGACGAACGCCCGACGCCGATGACGGTCGCACCCGCCTTCGCCACCGACAAGGCGATGCCTTGCCCGATGCCGGTGTTGGCGCCGGTGACGATGATTTTCTTGCCCGAAAGGCTGAATGCGGAAAGGTCGGTCATCGCAGGTCCTCCATCGCCACCATGTCGACATCGGCGTAGTCGACATTGTCACCGGCCATTGCCCAGATGAAGGAATAGTTGGAGGTTCCCGCGCCGGAGTGGATCGACCAGCCGGGCGACAGCACCGCCTCCTCGTTTTTCATCACCACATGCCGCGTTTCGTCGGGTTCGCCCATGAAGTGGAAGACCCGCGCAGTCTCCGCCAGGTCGAAATAGAAGTAGGCCTCCATGCGCCGGTCGTGGATATGACAGGGCATGGTGTTCCAGACGGAGCCGGGAGCCAGTTGTGTCATGCCGACGACGAGCTGGCAGGTCTTTGCGCCCTCCGGATGGATGAACTGGAAGATCGACCGCTCGTTCGAGGTCTGCTGGCTGCCGAGATCGATACGCTTGGCGTCGGAAATGGCGATCCGCCTGGTCGGATGAGCCTGATGCGCCGGTGCGCTGAGCAGATAGAACTTCGCAGGCGCAGCCGCGTCGTCCGACGAGAAGGCGACGCTTTGCGTGCTCATGCCGACATAGATCATGTCGCGCGGCCCAATGGCATGGGTCTCGTCGCCGGCCTTCACGCTGCCAGCGCCGCCGACGTTGACGGCGATCAGTTCGCGCCGGTCGAGGAAATTTTTCGTACCCGTCGGCTTGATCGCTTCGAGCGCAAGCGGTTCGTCCATCGGCATGGCGCCGCCGACGATCATGCGGTCGTAATGGGTATAGGTGAGATTTATCCGTCCGGCCTGGAAAAGGTCGCCAATGTGGAAATGATGGCGCAGTTCGTCCGTGCCCATCGCGGCCGCGGCGTTGGGGTCGATGGCAAAGCGGGACGAATAGCTGGTGCTGTCTGGCATGTCGCGAGTTCTTCTTTTCGGATTTGCGGTTAGGTCGTTCTGACCCGCGGGCTGGCGGCAAGGTATTCGGCCTGCTGGCTGGTCAGACGGTTGCGATAGCGGTCCTGCGCGGCAATCAGATGGGCGCGCATGGCGTCGCGGGCCGCTTGCGCGTCGCCGGCCGAGATCGCCTTGAGGATCAACAGGTGCTCGCGCTGCAGACCAGTCAAATATTCAGTCGACAACACCTCGACCGAATACCAGGGCGAATTGCGGTCGCACGGAATGGTGCGGTCGCCGAGCGCGTCGAGGATTTCGACATAGAAGGGATTGTTGGTCGCAGAGGCGATCTCCCGGTGAAAGGCGAAATCCGCCTTGCCGGTCGGCTCGCCCAGGTTGAGCAGCCGCTCGAATTCGAAAAACGCTTCCTGGATGAGCGCTTCCTGCGCTGCGTTGCGGCGTGTCGCCGCCAGCCCCGCGCTCTCGATCTCGATGCCCATGCGCACTTCCAGCACGTTGATTGCCTGGCTGACCTTCTTGATCTCCTGGCTGAACGAACTGAACGTTGAGGCCGGGTGCTCCAGCACGAACACGCCCGCCCCTTGCCGCGACTCGACCAGTCCGTCGGCCGCCAGCGATGCGATCGCCTCCCGGATGACGGTGCGGCTTACCCCGAAAGTCTCGGTCAGCTGGCTTTCGGTCGGCAGTTTGTGGCCGGGCATGATCTCGCCGCCGATGACCTGCGAACGCAAGGCCGCGACGACATGTTCGGAGAGCTTCGGTTTGCGCTCGATGCGCTGGTCGGTCGCGATGTCGGTCATGTCGAGCCCCTATCTGAACACGCTGGGCAGCCACAGTGAGATCGCCGGGATATACGTCACCAGCCCGAGAACCACGAGCCCGGCGGCATAAAACGGCCAGATCGAGCGCATCGCTTCCCACACGCTGATCTTGCCCACCGCGCAGGCGACGAATTGCACAGCTCCGACCGGCGGCGTGTTCAGCCCGATGCCGAAATTGAGGATCATGATGACACCGAAATGCACGGGATCAATGCCATAGGCTTGCGCCACCGGCAGGAAGATCGGCGTGCAGATGATGATCGTCGGCCCCATGTCCATGAAGGTGCCGAGAAAGAGCATCAGAAGGTTGAGCAGAAGAAGCACGACCAGCGGATTGTCGGAGACGGCGTTCATCGAGGCGATCAGGGCTGCCGGCACCTTGAGGAAGGCCATCAGCCAGGAGAATGCCGCCGCCATGCCGATGATGAGAAGCACCATCGCGGTGGTGCGCACCGCGCCATGGGTGGCGTGCACGAAAGCTTCCCAGCTCATCTGCCGGTAGACGAAGACGGTGACCAGCAAGGCATAGATGACGGCAATGCAGGAGCTCTCGGTGGCGGTGAAGACGCCGGAGCGCACGCCGCCGAAAATGATGGCGATCAGCAGGAGACCGGGCACCGCGACGGCCGCCAGATGCACCACCGTCGCCAGTCCGGGGAACCGCTCCGTGGGATAGCCGCGGGAGCGCGCCACGAAATAGGCGGTCACCATGAGGGACAGGGCAAGCAGCAGGCCGGGGATGATGCCCGCCGTGAAGAGATCGGCGATGGAAATCTTGCCGCCGGCCGAGATCGAATAGATGATCATGTTGTGCGAGGGCGGCAGCAGCAGCGCGATCAGCGCCGCCATCGAGGTGACGTTCACCGCATAGTCGGCGCCGTAGCCGCGCTCCTTCATCTGCGGGATCATCAGGCCGCCGACCGCTGCAGCCTCGGCCACCGCCGAGCCGGAAATGCCGCCGAACAGCGTCGCGGTGACGATGTTCACCTGCCCCAGTCCGCCGCGCAGATGCCCGACCATCGATGCGGCAAAGGCGACGATCTTCTGTGCGATGCCTCCCCGCACCATCAGGTCGCCGGCGTAGATGAAGAAGGGGATCGCCAGCAGCGAAAACACACTCATGCCGGAGTTCAGCCGCTGGAACACGACCAGCGGCGGCAGGCCCATATAGATGACCGTGGCAAAGCTGGCGACGCCGAGGCAGAAGGCGATCGGCGTGCCGATGATCATGAGAAGCGTGAAGACGCCGAACAAGATCCAGAGTTCCATGGCGTCAGACCTTCACGTTTGCTGTATCGAGTTCGGCGGCGACTTCGGCCGGCGGCAGTTCGTCAAGAGCATCGTCGATCGGCACCCCGGCGAGACGCAGCACGATGCGTTCCAGCGTGAACAGCACCACCAGCACGCCGCCGGCGACCAGCGGCACGTAGTCCCAGCCGCCGGAAATGCCGAGCGAGGGCAGGACGGAACCCCAGGTCAGGGCAACCAGCTGGCAGCCGTACCAGATCATGCCGATGCCGAAGGCAAGCGCGACGAGATCGGAGATCATCCTCAGCCACTTCTTGCCACCTTTCGGCAGCGCATAGAGCAGCACGTCGAAGCCGAGATGATAGTTTTCACGCACCCCGACCGCAGCGCCCAGGAAGATGAACCAGCTCATCAGCATCACCGCGCCCGGCTCGGTCCAGCTCGGAGAATCGTTGAGCACGTAACGGCAGAAAACCTGCCAGGCGACGAAGATGGTCATCAGCACGAGGCCGGTGCCCGCCGCCCACAACACGAGGGTGTTGAGGCGGGACAGAACGCGGCCTGTTTTTTCCAGTGTGGCGGACATCTTGTGCTCTCGTGCCTTCGTTTCCTTGCTCGACGCTACCCCTCACCTGCCTGCCGGCACCCTCTCCCCGCAACGACGGGGAGAGGAGAGCAGCTGCAACGTTAGCGCCTCACTGCACCGCCCGCGCCGCGTCGACGAGCGCCTTGATCTTGGCGTCCTTGACGTGCTTCTCGTAGACCGGCGCCATGGCGTCGATGAAAGGCTGCTTGTCCGGCGTGGTGATCTGCGAGCCGGCAGCTTCCACCTTGGCGCGCGATTCCTTCACCTTGGCGGTCCACAGTTCGCGCTGCTTGGCAACGCTGTCCTTGGCGGCCTGCTTGAAGATCGCCTGGTCTTCCGGCGTCAGCTTGTCGAAGCTCGACTTCGCCATGACGAATGCCTCGGGCACCATCGTGTGTTCGTCGAGCAAATAAAACTTCGCCACCTCGGCGTGCTTGGCGGTGTCATAGCTCGGGAAATTGTTCTCTGCGCCGTCGATGACGCCGGTCTCGATCGCCGAATAGACTTCGCCGTAAGGCATCGGCGTCGCGTTGGCGCCGAGAGCGGCCACCATGTCGACGAAGATGTCGGACTGGATGACGCGGAACTTCATGCCCTTCATGTCTTCCAGCGTGTTGATCGGCTTTTTGGAATTGTAGAAGGAACGTGCGCCGCCGTCATAGAAGGCAAGCAGCACCAGGCCGACCTGGTCGAAGGCGGCCGCGATCTGGTTGCCGACATCGCCGTCCATGACCTTGTGCATGTGCTCTTCCGAGCGGAAGAGATAAGGCAGCGACGGCACCGTGGTCTCGGCGATGAGGCCGTTGAACGGCGCCATCGAGACGCGGTTCAAGTCGATGACGCCGGAGCGCACCTGCTCGATCGTGTCCTTTTCCTCGCCGAGCTGCGCGGAGTGATAGACTTCCACCGCATAGCGTCCGGCGGTGCGCTCCTTCACCAGCTCGCCGAAATACTTCACCGCCTCGACGGTCGGATAACCGTCCGGATGGGTGTCGGATGAACGCAGCACGGTCTGCGCCGACGCCGACCCGATCAACAGCGAAGCAGCAAGCCATGTGGCCCCCGCCAGTTTCGAAAAATGCAACATGGTTTCCTCCCGTTTGCATGGATGGCGGGGCGAGCCGCCGTTAGAGCCGGTACGCCTTTTTCGCCAGCGTATAGGCCAGTTCGTGCGCAAGCTCGTGCGCCTCGTCTTCTCTCAGGCGATGTTCCGAGACGAGGCGCGCGAGGAATGCGCAATCGACCCGGCGCGCCACATCGTGGCGGGCCGGAATGGATGGAAAGGCGCGGGTGTCGTCGTTGAAGCCGACCGTGTTGTAGAAGCCCGCGGTTTCGGTGGTCATTTCGCGGAAGCGCCGCATGCCTTCCGGGCTGTCGTGGAACCACCAGGCCGGACCGAGCCGCAGCGCCGGATAGACGCCGGCCAGCGGCGCAAGCTCGCGGGCATAGCTCGTTTCGTCCAGTGTAAAGACGATGACCGAAAGGTCCGGTTCGGTGCCGACCGCATCGAGCAACGGCTTCAGCGCGGTCACGTAGTCGGTGCGGGTCGGGATGTCGAAACCCTTGTCGCGGCCGAACCTCTTCAGCATCGAGGGCGAGTGATTTCGCCAGGAACCGGGGTGGATTTGCAAGACGAGCCCGTCGTCGAGGCTCATTTTCGCCATTTCGGTCAGCATTTGCGCGCGAAAAAGCCGCCGCTCGCGCTCGTCTTCCGAACCGGCCCAGATGCGATTGAACAATTCTTCGGCTGCCGCGGTGGAGAGATTGGCGGTCTCCGCGGTCGGATGGCCGTGGTCGGTGGACGTGGCGCCAAAAGACTTGAAGAACGCCCGGCGTGACCTGTGAGAATCCAGATAGCCCCGCCAGCTTCCGGTGTCGCAGCCGGTCATTTCACCTAGACGGTCGAGGTTCTCGCGAAACCCTTCGAAGTCCGGGTCGACCACCGAATCCGGCCGGTAGGCCGTCACCACGCGGCCCTTCCAGCCGCTGTCGCGGATCATCGCATGCCATTTGAGATCGTCGAGCGCGCCGTCGGTGGTGGCGATCGCCTCGATGTTGAAGCGCTCGAAAAGCGCCCGGGGACGGTAGCCGTCGGTCTGGAGCAGGCTGGCGATGGAGTCGTAATGCGCGTCGGCGGTTTGGACGCTCAGCGGTTCGGCGATGCCGAACAGGTCCGAAAACACATAGTCCAGCCAGATGCGGGTCGGGGTGCCGCGGAACAGGTGGTAGTTCTCGGCAAACAGCCGCCAGATCTTGCGGCCATCGGCTTCGAACGGCGAGCCATCGAGCGTCGGGACGCCGAGATCCTCCAGGCGCACGCCCTGGCTGAACAGCATGCGGAAAATGTAGTGATCGGGAACGATGAGCAGCCGCGCCGGGTCCGGAAACGGCTCGTTCAAGGCATACCACCTCGGATCGGTGTGGCCGTGCGGGCTGATCAGCGGCAGGTTTTTGACGCCGGCATAGAGGTCGCGCGCAATCGAACGGATGCGCGTTTCGGCTGGAAACAACAGATCGGGGTCGATGAGCATGCTCATGCCAGCGCTGCCGCTCCTCCTTCGGCAATCAATGGCTAGGGCCGACGACTGATAATGTCAACATACAAAAAGTGTATAGTTGTATGATGACTTTATTGCAGCCGCCGTATTTTCGATGCTAGGCTTTTAAAGTGCTTGCTTGAGGCGATATGTTGACGCTCTACGTTGCCCCCCTCTGTCCTGCCGGACATCTCCCCCTGTCCCACAGGACAGAGGGGGGCAACGTAGAGCGTCCGCCGGCAGTCGTCCTTGGATCGTGGCGATGACCTGGCGGCTTTCCAAAGCAACGCTAGAATCCCTGCCTGCATCAATTGCAGCGCCTCTTTACGATCGCGCAAAAATTGTACCCGGCATCGTGCATCTCGGCCTCGGCGCGTTCCACCGCGCGCACCAGGCAGCCTATGTCGACGAATGCCTGGCCGCCGGAGAAGCCGGCTGGGGCATCGTCGGCGCTTCGCTGCGCAGCGCCGACACGCGCGATGCGCTGGCGCCGCAGGACGGGCTCTACACGCTTGCCGTTCGCCACGGCCAGCGCGAAGATCTGCGCGTCATCGGGTCGATCGTCTCGACATTGGTCGCCCCGGAGAACCCGGAAGCACTGCTTGATGCGCTGGCCGATCCCGGTATTCGCATCGTGACACTCACTGTGACCGAGAAAGCCTATCTGCGCGACGCCGCCGGCGATCTCGACATCGCCCATCCGGATATCGCCTGGGATCTCTCGAACCCCGGCAAGCCGAAAACCTTGTACGGTTTTCTGGCCAAAGCCCTGCTTCGCCGAACAGCGGCGGGAGCACCGCTCTTCACCGTGCTTTGCTGCGACAACCTTCCGGCCAATGGCGCGACGCTGCGGCGGCTCCTCCTGCAGTTTGCCGCCAAACGCGGCGACGGGCTGGAGGGCATCGCAAGCCAGGTCGCGTTCCCGTCGAGCATGGTCGACCGCATCGTTCCGGCAACGACCGACGAGGATCGGGCACGCATCTGCGAGCAGCTCGGCGTCGATGACGCCTGGCCGGTGATGACCGAACCCTTCTGCCAATGGGTGATCGAGGACAGGTTCACCGCCGGCCGGCCGGACTGGGAACGCTTCGGCGTGACCATGGTGGAGGATGTAAGCCCATTCGAGGACATGAAGCTCAGGCTGCTCAACGGCTCGCATTCGGCGATTGCCTATCTCGGCCTGCTGCTTGGCCACGCGACCGTAGCCGAGGCCTTCGCGGATAAGGCTATCCGGCGCTTCGTCGAAGGCTTGTGGGGCGAAGCTATCCCTACCCTGCCCAAAGATGCCGAGCTCGACCCTGCCGCCTATACGAAAAAACTCACCGACCGTTACGACAACACGGCATTGCAACACCGCACCGCCCAGATAGCCATTGACGGCAGCCAGAAGCTGCCGCAGCGCATCATTGCTTCGGCGCTGCAGCGAGCTGGTGAAAACGCTGATATCAGCCACCTGATGCTGGTGGTTGCGGCCTGGATTGCCGCGTGCGAAGCGCGTGGAACGCAGCTTGACGCAGGCCTTTTCACCGACCCGCTGGACGGGCCGCTCGCGGCGATCGCCGCGGACAAACCTTCAGCGGCCGATACCGTAACCCGGGTGTTCGATGCCGCCGGGTTTGCCAAAGGCCATACACGCCGGGATCGGCTCGCAAAGGCAACGGCTAGCCACCTCCAAGCCATCCGTGGAAAGGGCGTCGCATTTGCCCTTTTAGAACTCGCGAAGAAGAAGGATTCCCCGTCTTGAAACAGACCTGGCGCTGGTTCGGGCCCGACGACCCGGTGAAGCTTTCGCATGTGCGCCAGGCGGGCGCTACAGGCATCGTTACCGCGCTGCACCACCTGAACGACGGCCGCATCTGGCCGGACGACGAAATCGCCAAGCGCAAGGCCGAGGTCGAAGCGGCAGGCCTCACCTGGTCGGTGGTCGAGAGCATTATCGTCCACGAGGACGTCAAGACGCGGACCGGCCGTTTTCGCGAACTGATCGAAAACTACAAGGCGTCGATCCAGGCCGTCGCCTCCGCGGGTATCAAGACCGTCTGCTACAATTTCATGGCGATCACCGACTGGACGCGCACCGACCTCGACTATCCGATGTGGCACGGGGGCACGGCGCTGCGCTTCGACATCGTCGAGTTCTGCGCTTACGACGTGCTGGTGCTGAGGCGCCGCAACGCCGAAAACGATCATCCCGCAGAGCGTATCGCTGCCGCCCACAAGCGCCTCGCCGCAATGAGCGAAAGCGACCTCGCGCGGCTGGAGCAGAACCTGATCGGCTGGGTGCCGGCGCGCGAATTCATCTACGACCGCGACAGCTTCCGCCGCGCGCTCGATGTCTACCGCGACCTGTCGGCCGAAGGCTTGCGGGAAAACCTGTTCGCTTTCCTGCGCGAGATCGTGCCCGCCGCGGAGGAAGCGGGCGTTCGAATGGCGATCCATCCCGACGACCCGCCCTTCCCGATCTTTGGGCTGCCGCGCGTCGTCTCAAGCGCTGCCGACGCGCGCGCGCTGCTTTCCGCGCGCCGCTCGCCATCGAACGGGCTGACACTTTGCACGGGCTCCTACGGAGCGGGAGCCCAGAACAACCTCGTCGCCATGGCAGACGAATTCGCTCCCGACATCCATTTCGCGCATCTGCGCAACGTGACCAAGGAGGAAGACGGTTCGTTCCATGAGGCCGAACACCTGGAAGGCGACACCGACATGGTGCGGGTCGTGGCGCTGCTGATGGCCGAAGAGCGCAAGCGCAAAGCCGAAGGACGCGACGACTGGGAAATCCCGATGCGGCCCGACCATGGCCACGCCATCGTCGACGACATCGGCAAGAAAGTGAATCCCGGCTATTCCTGCATCGGCCGCCTCAAGGGCCTTGCGGAACTGCGCGGCATCATGCGCACCATCGACACGTTCGGGTATTGATGATGGCAAAGACACGGCTTGCCATCATCGGGCTTGGCATGGCGGCAGCGCCGCATGCAAAAAGCCTGCGCGACCTTAGCGACCGCGTCGAGGTGGCGGCGGCGTTCAGCCCGAGTGCAGATCGCCGGCAGGCATTCGCACAAACATATGGCTTTCCCACATGCGATGATGCCGAAACTATTTTCGCTGATGCGTCGATCGGCGCGATGCTGCTGCTGACGCCACCCAACACCCATCTGGAACTCGTGCGGCGAGCCGCCTCTGCAGGCAAGCACATCCTTCTGGAAAAGCCGCTGGAAACCAGTCTCGAGCGCGCCGAAGCTTTGGTTGCGGCTGCGGATCAGGCAGGGGTCAAGCTCGGCATCGTCTTGCAGCACCGCTTCCGGCCGGTCAGCAGGGCACTCGCCGGCATCATGAATGACGGCCGCCTCGGCGCCATGGTCAGCGCCTCCGCGCGGCTCTCCAACTGGCGGCCGCAAAGCTACTACGACCAGTCGGGGCGTGGCACCAAGGCCCGCGACGGCGGTGGCGTGCTTTTGACCCAGGCGATCCACACGCTCGACCTCTTGATCTCGCTGGCCGGCCTGCCGGTCGAGGTCACCGCATATGCGACGACGAGCCCTGTTCACCGCATGGAAACCGAAGACCTGGCGATGGGCGCGATCCGCTTCGGCAATGGCGCAATCGGCACCGTCAGCGCCACCACGACAGCCTATCCCGGCCTGCCTGACGCCATCGACATCATCGGCACCGAAGGCATGGCCCGCTTGCATGGAACCGAGCTTTCGGCGCAGTTCCACGACGGCACCGAACTTTCGGCGACGGACGAGGCGGCCGGCGGCGCCGGCGCCGACCCCATGGCCTTTTCGCATCATCACCACCGCGCGGTGATCGCCGATTTCCTCGATGCCATCGAATCGGATCGCTCGCCGCTGGTGACAGGACGCGAGGCGCTAAAGGTGCACCGCCTGATCGAGGCGATCCTGCGCTCGTCGGAGACGGGCCAGAGGCAGGTGGTTTGAATCAGGCGACGGCGCGCAAATCAAAATCGGCGTGAATCACGTCGAAAGGCACCAACACCTTGCCGTCATCGTCCCGCTCGATGATTCCCCATTCGATAAGGGCTGTCACATCGTCGTGAACGCGCCTTATGTCCCGCTCCAGGGAGCGGGACAGGCCTCGGATGCTTGATGGCCCGATTCTTTGCAAATGCTCGATCAGTTCCCAACGCTTGGGGCTGATCACCGAAAACAGTTGGGTTGGCGAGCTGAACGTAAAGGTGGCGATGGGGTCGGCTGCCTTTGCGCCATTCCACGCGTCGACGAAATCCCTGCCCATGCTTTCCAGCACAGCGGAGGCATCCTGTTCGGCCCGAACCTGAATAATCGCGCGTTTCATGTCGGCATCCTTTTTCGAACTTCAGCAAGGAAATCGGCCATCAGCTCGTTCACGGAGGTGAACCGATAAGGGTATTCCTTGCCATCGAGGTGGCAGTGATCCCCCTTTCCCCGTTCATTGTCGAAACCGACGATCCGTTTTCCGTCCCGCCCGAAAAACAAACGGTACTTGTAAGGATGGCTGCTTCCAGCAACAGGACGGGGCAACCGCCAGACAACCATCTCGACAATTTCGCCACCGGGGAGGATCGATTTCGCCCTGTGGACAAGCTCGGCTTTCATGTTGTCCTTGATGTCATCATACTCGCCGTTGTCAACGATGACAACACCAGACATTCCACATTTGAAGGCGGCTGGCGTCCCTACCCCGACGACCGCCCGGCGAAGATTACATTCGCTTCGGCAAGGCTGGGCATCGACGGCGCCGTACCCGGGCGGGTCACCGAGATGCCCGCCACAGCGCAGCCGAAACGCACCGCTTCCAGCGGCGTGAAGCCACGCGCCAGCCCGACCGCGAAGCCGCCGTTGAAGGCATCGCCGGCACCGGTGGTTTCCACCACCGGGCCGACCCGGTAGACAGGCACAAGCTCGGACTGCGTTTTGGTGTGCAGGAGCGCACCCTTGTCGCCGAGCGTGATGACGGCCGCACCCGCGCCGCGCTCCATCAGCCTGGCCGCCGCCGCCCGCGCCTGATCGACGGTCTCGACCTTCATGCCGGTCAGTTCCTCCGTCTCGGTCTCGTTCGGCGTGACGTAATCGCAAAGCCCGAAAATCTCGTCGGCGAGCGGTGCAGCAGGTGCGGGATTGAGCACCGTGACGACACCCGCCGCCCGCGCCGTGCGAAGCGCCTGGAGTGCGGCCTCGACCGGCTGTTCGAGCTGCGTGACGAACACGCCGGCCGAGCGGATCAGATCGGCGTGGGCGTCGATGTCGGCCGGCGAGATCAGTGACGCCGCACCTGGCGAAACGATGATCGCGTTGTTGCCGGTGGTCTCCTCGACGAAGATGTAGGCCGCGCCCGTATAGCTCTCCGGCGTCTCGATAACGTGGGGGTTTACGCCGGCTTCCGCCCAGGTCCGCATTGCCATCTCCGCGAAGGTGTCCTTGCCGAGCCGGGTAATGAAGGAGACATCGGCTTCCAGCCGCGCCGCCGCGACCGCCTGGTTCGAGCCCTTGCCGCCCGGACCGAGCTTGAAGCCGGTGCCCAGGATCGTTTCGCCCATGCGCGGCGCTCGCGCCGCCCGGTAGGCCGTATCGGCAACGAAGATGCCGAGGATGACGATCGGCTTCGCCATCATGCTCACTTGGCGTCCGGCGGGATGACGCCCTTGCGGAAGGCGAAACAGCCATAGAAACGCCGCTCGCCGGTCTGGATGACGCAATAGGCCTGCTTGGCGCGCTCGTAGAAAGCGTAGCGTTCGACCGAAATCATCGGCCAGGACTTGCCCTCGGCCTTGTCGATCTCCTTCTGCACCTCCTGCTGCACCGCCGGCACCTCTTTTGGCGCGCCGACGATCTCCATGCGGCCCGCGGCATCGTCGACGAACGTATCCAGCGGGTAGACCGACAGGATGGCGGCTACCGCATCCGCGGCGGTGACGTTGTCGATCCTGAGAAGCTTGCCCAGGCGCGTTTGCCGGGCTATGGAATCGGAAGGGAAATTGGTGTCGGCCACGATCAGGTCGTCGCCATGGCCCATTGCCCGCAACGCCTGCAGCACCTCGGCGTTCAGAAGCGGACTGATCCCTTTCAGCATGTCTTTCTCCCCATCGCGAAATCAATAGCCGGCTAAATCCGTTGCGCGGTTTGCGCGTGAAACAGGTGAACGCGGTCCGGCCGCGGCCTGAGATGGATGGTGTCGCCGGGCTTGAAATCATGCCGCTCGCGAAACAGCGCCACCAGCTTGCTTTCGCCGGCGCGCAGGAAAACCATGGTTTCCGAGCCTGTCGGCTCGACCACCGAAATCTGCGCGGGAAACCCGTCGGAGGCCAGTTCGAGATGTTCGGGCCGGATGCCGAACAGCACCGGCTGGCCGTCGGAGACGGCATGCCTGCCGGCGACGGGCAAGGTGACGCCTTCGAGCGAAACAGCAGGCTTGTCGCCACCTGCCACCGTACCGGTCAATATGTTCATCGAAGGCGAGCCAATGAAACCCGCGACGAAGAGATTGGCCGGCCGGTCGAACAGTTCGAGCGGCGCCCCCACCTGTTCGACGCGCCCGTCCTGCATGACGACGATCTTGTCGGCCATGGTCATCGCCTCGACCTGGTCGTGGGTGACGTAGACGGTGGTGGTTTTCAGGCGCTGGTGCAGTTCCTTGATCTCGGTGCGCATCTGGACGCGCAATTTGGCGTCGAGGTTGGAAAGCGGCTCGTCGAACAGGAAGACCTGCGGGTTGCGCACGATGGCGCGGCCCATGGCGACGCGCTGCCGCTGGCCACCGGAAAGCTGGCGGGGGTAGCGCTGTAGATAAGGCTTGAGGCCAAGGATATCGGCGGCCCTGCCAACGCGTTCCTCGATTTCCCTGGGATCGGTGCGCCTGAGTTTGAGGGCGAAAGCCATGTTCTGCGCCACCGTCTTGTGCGGATAGAGCGCGTAATTCTGGAATACCATGGCGATGTCGCGTTCGGCGGGGGCCAGGTTGTTGACGACCTTGTCGCCGATCGCCACCTGCCCGCCGGTGACGCTTTCCAGCCCGGCGATCATGCGCAGCAACGTCGACTTGCCGCAGCCGGACGGCCCCACCAGCACGACGAACTCGCCATCGGCTATGTCGATCGAGACTCCGTGAATGACTTCCACGGCTTCGAACGCCTTGCGGACGTCGCGAATGGTCACCTTCGCCATCATTCCTCCCATGCGGCCGGGCGACTGGCCGTGCGAAACGATTAGCCGACCGATTGGCGAGTGTCCACCGCGCTAACAATCGATTGAAAATTCCCGGCGACTTGATCCATACTGCTTTGGCTTGGACTGGTGTTGTTTCCCGGAAGAGGAAGCATGCAGCGCGGCGGGTTTGGGAAGGAGCCTGCCGAGAGACCGTTGCACAGCGCGACCGGAAGCCACCTGCCGAAGAGTTCCAGCCACAGCGCTGGGCCGATCACTTCAGGGAGGAATGACTATGCGAAAAGAGGTCTACGACCGGCTGATGCAGTTGCAATCCAGCCGTCGAAACGTTTTGAAAGGTGCTGCGGCGGTTGGCGCGCTTGCCGCAGGATCGTCCGGTTTCATAGGTGCGCTAACCCGGCCCGCCAGCGCTCAGGACGATCTGCGCGCGCAGATCCTGCAGATCCCGGGCGTCGGCAAAGGACAGCCGACCGACGCCGATTTCCAGAAAGTCGGCGAACTGTGCCTCGCCGCCACCAAGGCCAACGTCAAGGAAGGCGAGTTCGCCGGCGTCGAACTGACCTTCATGGGTCTCAACAACCAGAACCTGCACAACGTATTGTTCCGCGGCTTCCTGAAACCGTGGGAGGCCTATACCGGCGCCAAGATCAACTGGATCGACCTGGCGCAGGCCGACTACAACGCCCGCCTGCAGCAGTCGATCGCCACCAGCACCGTCGACTTCGACATCCTGCAGATGGGGGCGCCCTTCGAGGGCGATGTCTGCGGCAAAGGCCTGACCTCCGAGATGCCGGATTGGGTCAAGGCGCAGATCGACATGCAGGACGTCGTCAGCTACCTGCAGCCGCCGGTCGGCACCTGGGACGGCAAGCAATACCGCATTACCGTCGACGGCGACGCCCACAACTTCAACTACCGCACCGACGTGTTCTCCGACGCAGCGCTTGCCGAAGCGTGGAAAGCCGATACCGGTGACAAGGCCGGCCTGGCCGAATGGGGCGTGCCAAAGACCTGGCAGCAGGTGCAGGCAACGACGAAGTTTCTCAAGGGCAAGCAGGTCGGCGGCCAGGATGTCTATGGCTATCTCGACGCGCCAAAGGCCTGGGGCGGTTTCGGCTTCTATTTCCTCGGCAGCCGCGCTTCCGCCTACGCCAAGCACCCAGACGACAAGGCCTGGCTGTTCGACCCCGACACGATGAAGCCGCGCATCAACAACCCGGCCTGGGTACGGGCGATCCAGGACGTCATCGACGCGCTGCCTTCGGAGCCGCCGGACCAGATCAACGCCGATCCCAACCAGACGGCGTTCCAGCAGTTCCTCGCCGGCACCGGCTCGATGGTGGTGTGGTGGGGCGATGTCGGCTCCAACGTCAAGACCAACGATTCCTCGGTGGTCGGCGACATCACCGGCTTCTCGATCCTGCCGGGCTCGGACGACGTCTACAACTCCAAGACCGGCCAGTGGGACAAGCTGGCGAGCGGCCCGAACTATGCGCCGAACTGCGCCTATATCGGCTGGGGCGTCTATGTGATGGCGCGCGTCGACAGCGATGAAAAGAAGAAGAAGGCGGCGTGGTCGGCGGCGGCACATCTCGGCGGCAAGGACCTGTCGCTCTGGTGCGCAGCCTATCCCTCAGGCTTCCAGCCTTACCGCAACAGCCATTTCAACATTCCGGAATGGGTGGCGGCGGGCTACGACGAGGCCTTCATCTCGTCCTATCTCAAGTCGGAAGCAGACAGCTACAACCACCCGAACGCGGCGATCGAACCCCGCATTCCCGGCATCTTCCAGTACTATTCGGTCGCGGAAGACGAACTGGCGAAAACCTTCGCCGGCCAGGGAACCGCGCAGGAGGGCGCCGACCGCATCGCGGCGGCGTGGGAGAAGATCACCGACCAGATCGGCCGCGAGAACCAGATCAAGCTCTACAAGGCTTCACTGGGCATGTGACGGCGCAACACAGGGCTGGCGGCGGACAAGGCCGCCAGCCTTTCGTTTCGCATATCGGTGCAACCCAAGGCCATCGGTGACGATGCAATGAACACTACGATCCGGAACGTGCATGGCACTTGAGGTCGTGACGGACGACATACCGGCGGCGCGGCGCAATGCCGGCAAGCTGATCATCGGGCTCGGTTCGCTGCTGCTCGTGGCGGCGTTCGCCATGCAGATTCTGTACAAATCGGGCGCCACACCGCTCGGCTATGACACGTGGCGCGTGGTGCTCTATGCCTATGTGGTTTGGGGCGCAGCGCTCGGCATCGGCCAGGTGCTGATGCGCGGCGAGGCCGGGTGGCGGGCGCTTTTCATCCTGCCGGCGGTGCTGTTCACCGTGGCGATGGTGATCTTCCCGACGCTGTTCGGCTTCTACATCGCCATGACCGACTGGAACTTGTCGAGCTTTTCCGGCCGCAAGTTCAACGGCCTCGACAATTTCTGGCAGATGCTGGCCGACCCGTACTACCGCAACGCGCTCGTCAACATGATCTATTACGTGCTGGCGGTGCTGGTCGAGTATGTCGTCGCCTTCGGGCTTGCGCTGCTGCTCAACGCGCAGATCCGCGCGCGAAAATTCTTCCGCGTCGTCTTCCTGCTGCCGCTGATGCTGTCGCCCGTCGCGGTTTCCTGGATGATCGGCAAATCGCTGATGGAATACCGCTTCGGGCCGGCGGCGAAGCTGGCGCGCTGGCTTGGCTGGGATACGCCGGCCTTCTTCGCCACGCCCGAAATCGCCCGCCTCAGCATCATGTTCCTCGACGCCTGGACGTTCATCCCCTTCATGATGATCATGCTGCTCGCCGGCCTGCAGGCGCTGCCGAAAGATGTGATGGAGGCCGCCCATGTCGACGGCGCAACGCCCTGGCAGGCCTTCTGGGGCGTCACTTTCCCGCTGATGCTGCCGGTGTCGATCACCGCGGTGATCCTGCGCATCATTTTCAAGCTGAAGCTCGCCGACATCGTCATCAACGTCACCTCGGGCGGACCGGGAGGCGCCACCGATACGGTCACCAGCTTCATCTTCCGGGAATACCGCGACCGCTCCAATGTCGGCTACGGCACCATGCTTGCGATGGTCTACCTCATCCTGATCATCATCTTCATCACCCTGCTCCTGAAATTCGTCAGCCGGTGGACCCGCGATGTCAACTGAAGTGATTTCCAGCGGCATGATCGGGGAGAGCGCGGTTACGCCGGGAATGAAGGCCCGGTTTCTCGGCAGCCGCGCGCTGATCTACGGCGCGTTGCTATTGTGGGCGTTCATTTGCCTGTTCCCGCTCTACTGGACGGTGACCACCTCCTTCAAACAGGCAGTGAACGTGACCCAGGGCCACCTTATTCCGTGGGTCGATTTCCAGCCCGACTGGAAGGGCTGGCGGTCGCTCGGCCTGTCGCCAGACACGATCGGCACGACATCGACGGTGCGCGACGAATTCGTCAAGCGTTTCACCAACAGCGTCATCACCAGCGTCTGCGCCTCTCTGCTCGCCATCGTCATCGGCAGCCTCGCGGCCTATGGGCTGACACGCTTCAAGTACCGCTTCGCATGGATGCGCAATGACGACATCTCGTTCTTCTTCCTGTCGCAGCTGATCTTGCCGCCCGTCGTCCTCGCGCTGCCCTTCCTCGTCCTCTACAAGGAACTCAACCTCCTGGATTCGCGCATCGGCCTCATCCTACTCTACGCGCTGATGGTGCTGCCCATCGTCATCTGGATCATGCGCGACCAGTTCAAGTCGATCCCGATCGAACTGGAGGAAGCAGCCCTCGTCGACGGCCTTTCGGTCTGGGGCGCATTCTTTCAAATCGTGCTTCCCATCGCGCTGCCCGGCATGGTCGCCGCCTTCGTGCTGTCGCTGGTGCTGTGCTGGAACGAATATTTCTTCGCAGCACTTCTGACCA
The DNA here is from genome assembly GCF_900114255.1 of Neomesorhizobium albiziae. Lineage (GTDB taxonomy): Bacteria > Pseudomonadota > Alphaproteobacteria > Rhizobiales > Rhizobiaceae > Neomesorhizobium > Neomesorhizobium albiziae. The sequence continues at coordinate 32,223 of NZ_FOSL01000009.1, forward strand.
GCACCGACGCCAAGACCCTGCCTGTGATGGTGGCCAGCCAGACCGGCTCGCAAGGCATCAACTGGTGGTCGATGGCGGCGCTCTCGACCGCTGCGATCGCGCCGCTGGTCATCATCGGCGTCGTGCTCGAACGCTATATCATCCAAGGCATGACCGCAGGCGCGGTGAAATAGTTCCGGGCTTCGCCGATGTCTTGCGCCCTACCCCTTAAGCAGCGTCCGCATGCGGGCCAGGACAAGATCGCGGCCTTTGCGGCCAAGCTCGGCGGAAGCATCCTTGGCGCTCGCCGTGTACCAGCCCTTGTTTTCGGGAAACCTGTCCATGTCCACCGCTTCCGGACACAGCGCCATCATCAGCGACGTCTCGCCGATGCCGGCATGGTCGAACGGATATTGCGCGATGATGGCCGCATCCATGAGCGGATGGATCTTGATCCAGTTGAAGGGATCGCTGCCGGTGGCATGCTGGGCGTAGTAATCCGCCATCTCGTTGTTGCCCCACCAGCCCTCGCCCCGCTGCTTTTCCAGGAACCGGAAGATCGCCTGCCGCCCGGCAAACTTGAAGGCGAGGTCGGTCGGCATGCCGGCGACAAAATTCTCCGTCTGGTGATGGATGAACCCATGGATGTTGCGGAAGCCGACCCGCAACAGCCCGAGAAACAATTCCTCGGCGAAGAGCGCAAGCTTTCCCGCGTCGGCGTGGACCGAGCCGTTGCGCTCCGGCGGCTCGACCGCATAGCTCGCCGCGCCGTAATAGAAGGGCGGCAGGACGACCATCTGCATCTCCTGCTCCAGCAGGTCCACGAGCTTGATGACCGCAATGGTGTCCATGCCGAACGCCATGTGCTCGCCATGGTATTCGAGCACGCCGAGCGGCAGCACGACCGGCCAGTTTTCGTCGATCGCCCGGCGCAGTTGATGAGGCAACATGAGTTCGTAACGCATGGGGTATATGCCGCCCTGTATCGCCCCGCACGGGGGAAAAATCGCTCGGCGAAGCTAACAACGCGCCTGTCTGCTGTCCAATGCTCAAGCGGGCTTTTGGCGTCATGGCGTTGCGCTGGTTTGCCGGCGCAAAGAGACTGGAAGGAACGTCATCAATGAAGACAAAACACTGGCAACGCGGCGGAAATGCCCGGCTGGCGTTCACCGAACTCGGCTTCGGTTCGGCCCCGCTCGGGAACCTCTACCGCGCGATTTCTGATGACGATGCCGACGCCGTTCTGGCCGAATCGTGGAATTCCGGCTGCCGCTATTTCGACAGCGCGCCGCTCTACGGCCTCGGGCTTTCCGAAACGCGCCTCAACCGGTTCCTGCGTGGCAAACCGCGCGACGAATACCTGCTCTCCACCAAGGTCGGCCGCATCCTCGAAGTGTGCGCTCCCGAAGAGCGCACCGGCATCGGCAAATTCTTCGACACGCCGACCCGGCGCGAGCGCTACGACTACAGCTACGACGGCGTCATGCGCTCCTTCGAAGCATCGCTGGAGCGGCTGGGTGTCGACCACGTCGACATCCTCTACGTTCACGATCTCGACCTTTTCACGCATGGATCGCAGGCAGCACTCGACCCGAAGCGTGAAGAATTCATGCGCTCCGGCTACAGCGCGCTCGTCTCGCTGCGTGACCAGAAGGTGATCAGCGCGTTCGGCGGCGGCCTTAACGAATCCGAGGCCAGCCAATGGCTGGCGGAACGCGGCGATTTCGATCTTTTCCTGCTGGCCGGTCGCTACACGCTGCTGGAGCAGGCGGCGCTCGAAACCTTCCTGCCGCTCTGCCAGCAACGCGGCATCGGCATCGTGCTCGGCGGCCCCTACAATTCGGGCATCCTGGCGGCCGGGCCCAAAGCCGGCGCCTTTTTCAACTATTCGGAAGCGCCGCAAACCGTGATTAAGCGCGTGGCGCGTATCGAGGCGGTGTGCCAGCGCCACGGCGTCAGGCTGATCGAGGCAGCGCTGAAGTTTCCGCTGATGCATCCTTCCGTCGTCTCGGTCATTCCGGGAGGCCAATCGGTCGCCGAAGTGCGCAGCAATCGGTCGATCCTCAACGTCGAAATTCCCACAGCACTTTGGGACGATTTGAAGGGTCAAGGCCTGATGCGGCCGGATGCGCCGACCGTGGCCGGAAAGGCAGCGGCATGACCATCCGTATCGACGCACACCAGCATTTCTGGAATCCGGCCCGCGGCGACTACGACTGGATGCCGAGGGACAATGCCGTGCTGAACCGCGTTTACCTGCCTGAAGACCTGGCGCCACGCCTTGCCGAGGCCGGCATTGCCAAAACCGTGCTGGTGCAGGCGGCGGCGAGTGTCGAAGAAACCGAATACATGCTTGGCATTGCCGACGCGACCGACACCGTCGCCGCTGTGGTCGGCTGGATCGACTTCGAGGACCGCAGCCATCTCAGGCATCTGGAACGCCTGCGCGACCATCCGAAATTCGTTGGCGTGCGACCGATGATCCAGGACATCCCCGATGTCGACTGGATGCTGCGCGACGATGTCCAATGGGCCTATTCGGCACTCGCCGATCTCGACCTGACCTTCGACGCGCTCGGCTTTTCCCGCCACCTCGGCAATTTCCTGACACTGCTGAAGCGCTACCCGAAGCTGCGCGTAGTGGTCGATCATTGTATGAAGCCACAGGTCAGGGATCACGGCACGGCGCGCGAGGAACTTGCGTTCTGGGCGAACGGCATGGCGCGGATTGCCCGCGAGACCGGAGCATACTGCAAACTTTCGGGCCTGGTGACCGAAGCAAACGACGGCTGGAACGTCGAAGACCTCCGCCCCTATGCGGCGCGCCTGCTGGCAAGCTTCGGACCGGACCGGATGATGTGGGGATCGGACTGGCCGGTCTGCCTGCTCAGCGCCAGCTATGCCGACTGGCGCCAGGCCGCGGAAGCGCTCACCGCAGGCTTGGGCGAGGCCGACCGCGATGAGATTTTCGGCGGAACCGCAGCGCGGTTTTACGGGATCAAGAACTGATCTGGCTCAGCACCACGAAACTGCTTCAGAATTCGCCCTGCCAAGTCATATGGCGTGGTTTTTCGAGAACCGGAGCGGAGCGGACATTCAGTCCGTAAGCAACGGAAGCGGAGAAAGCCACGTCAGATGGCCGGCAGGGTAGAATTATCAAGCAGTCTCGCTACATCACCGCGCCGAGCTGCCATGGCACATACTCGTTGTCGCCAAGGCCGAGCGCTTCGCTCTTGCTCTTTTCGCCGGAAGCGACCGCGACGATGCGCTCGACGATCTGCCGGCCCTTTTCCTCGATCGAAATGCCGTCGTCGATGATGTCGCCGCAGTTGAGGTCCATGTCCTCTTCCAACTGGCGGTACATCGCCGAATTGGTGGCGAGCTTGATGGTCGGCGCCGGTTTGGAGCCGAAGGCCGAGCCGCGGCCGGTGGTGAAGACGATGATCTGGGAGCCGGAAGCGATCTGCCCGGTGGCCGAGACCGGGTCGTAGCCCGGCGAATCCATGAACACGAAGCCGGGCTTCTTCACCCGCTCGGCGTAGAGCAGCACGTCGGAGAGCGCCAGGGTGCCGCCCTTGGCGGCAGCACCCAGCGATTTTTCGAGGATCGTCGTCAGCCCGCCCGCCTTGTTTCCCGGCGACGGGTTGTTGTCCATCGAGCCGCCATTCATCGCCGTGTAATTTTCCCACCAGCGGATGCGTTCGATCAGCTTGTCGCCGACCTCCTGCGAGGCGGCGCGGCGCACCAGCAATTGCTCGGCGCCGTAGATTTCCGGCGTTTCGGACAGAAGGGCGGTGCCGCCATGGCGCACCAGCATGTCTGTCGCGGCGCCAAGCGCCGGGTTGGCCGTCACACCGGAAAAGCCGTCCGAGCCGCCGCATTGCAGTCCTATCACCAGCTCGTTGACCGGGATCGGCTCGCGCCTGACCGCGTTGACGGCAGGCAGCAGCGCCTTGATGGCGGCGATGCCGGCTTCGATGGTTTTGCGCGTGCCGCCGGTTTCCTGGATGGTCAGGCCGTGGAAGCGCTCCTCGCCCTTTGAACCGAACATCGAGCGCATGCGGCCGATCTGCATGACCTCGCAGCCGAGCCCGATGAAGATGGCGGCGCCGACATTGGCATGGGTGGCGTGGCCCCAGAGCACGCGCTGCAACGTGTCGTAGCCCTCGCCGGAAGCAGCCATGCCGCAGCCGGTGCCGTGCGCAAGCGCGATGACGCCGTCGATATTGGGATAATCGTCGAGCGCGCCGGTGCGGTTGAAGTGGTCGGCGATGTGGCGCACGACAGTGGCCGAGCAGTTCACCGTGGCGCAGAGCGCAATGTAGTTGCGGGTGGCAGCGCCGCCATCGGCGCGGCGGTAGCCCTGGAAGGTCAGCCGCTCGGCTTCCGGAACATAGTCGACCGGCCGGTAATCCTCGCCGACATGGTAGCTCTGGTCATGCGCACCCATCAGGCAGTTGTGGGTGTGGATGTGCTCGCCGGCGGCGACAGCGCGGCTGGCGTAACCGATGATCTGGCCGAATTTGATGATGGGCCGGCCTTCCGCGATGTCGGTCGTGGCGATCTTGTGGCCCGACGGCACCAGCCGCTCCAGTGCTGCACCGACCCCGGCAGGGCGCTCGCCGGCGCCGAATGCCTTGGTCAGCACGACGACATTGTCCCTGGCATGCAAGCGGATCACGCCATTTAATTCGAGTGTGCTCGACATGCGAGACCTCCAGAAGCTTCCATGCTTCTGATTTGAGCATTATTTATCAGCGAAGCAAGCATTCATTACCGCAATGCGGCAGGAATTGCACGGCGGCAGCCCATCCGGCGTTTCAATCGCAAGGGGAGAGGAATTTGTTGCCGAAAAGGCGCGGCCTGCAATCCTGCTGCTTCATGCGAGGCACTCTCGGCCGCTGCGGTTGCACCAGCGGGCGGTCCTGCTCGCGGAATTGCTGATGCTGGCGCTGGAAATCGCGCATGCCCTGAACACGGTCGATCGACTGCAACGTGCCGGGCTGCCCGTTGAGGATGACGCGGTTGCGCTCCGCCCGGGTCAGCGGATCGGTAGAATAGGTCTGCGCTGACGTGGACACGACCGCAGCCATCATCGTTGCCGCTGCCAGAAAGATCGTCCAGGCAGTCCGAACCGGCAACCGCATCCGCTTCTCCTCGTACACAGGTCAATGCCCACCAACCAATATAGTGCGGAGAGGAAAACCTTTCCATCAAACTTGGGTGATACAAGCCATCGGCCGCGAAAGATGTCTCATGTCGACGTTTCAGCCAGCGGACTCTTTCCACTCTCGGCACTCTGCCGCAACAGCACCAGAGTCACGATCGCGGCCGCCAGGGCGATGGCCGCGCTGATCGCCATTGTCAGTTGCAGCGCTTGCGTGAAAGCGAGCCGGGCGGCCGCCAGCAATTGCATGCCGGGTTCTCCCGAAACCTGCACCGCCACCGCAACCGCGCCACCCAATGTGTCGCGCGCCGCATCCAACGCCTCCGGCGGCAGCCCTGCGCCTATTACAGCGCTCATATCGGCGCGATAGAGCGCGGTGACGATGCTGCCGAGCAGCGCGATGCCCAGCGCTCCGCCAAACTCCGAGCTGGTCTCGGCAATGCCCGCGGCAGCACCGGCCTTTTCCGGCGCGACGGTGCCGACAATCAGATCGGTGGTCATGGTGAAAACCGGCGCCAGGCCAATCGAGAAGACGACATAGCCGGCCACAACCACGGCGAGTTCGTTCGGCCCGCCGATCTGGGTCAGCAGCACAAATCCGATGGCTGCGATCAGCAGTCCTCCCGCTATCACATACGACGGGCGAAAATGCTGCGCGATCGCCGGCGAAAGCGTCGAACCAACGATGAACCCGATCCCCGACGGCGCGCTCCACAGGCCGGCTTCGAGTGCGCCCATGCCAAGCACCAGTTGCAAATACTGGGCGATGAGCAGAAAGGCCGAAAAGGCGATGAAGAAGGAGAGGATATTGATCGACAGCGAGGTCGTGAAGGGCAGCGATCGAAAGATACTGAGGTCGATCAGCGGCGCGGCAAGCTTCTGCTGGCGCCGCACGAAAACATACCCCACCGCCAGGCCCGCAAGGATCGCCGCGGCCGGCAGCCAGCCAGCGCCATGTTCGGCGAAGTTCTTGATGCCGTAGATCACGGCGAGCACGGAACCGATCGAAAGCACGACGCTTTGGATGTCGATCTTGCCGGCGTCCGCATCCCGATATTCCGGCAGCAGGAATGGCCCGACAGCCAGCAGCAGCACCATGACCGGAAGCGCGATCAAAAACACCGAACCCCACCAGAAATATTCGAGCAATGCGCCGCCGATCAGCGGGCCGATGGCGCCGCCGGCCGAAAAGCTGGCGATCCAGATGCCAATGGCGAAGGTCCGTTCCTTGTCATCGTGGAACATGTTGCGAAGCAGCGACAATGTCGATGGCGCGAGTGTGGCTGCGGCAATGCCGAGCAAAGCCCGCGCCGCGATTAGCATTTCGGCACTGGTCGAAAAAGCCGCGAAGATGGAGGCGAGCCCGAACGCTACGGCGCCGATTAGTAGAAGCTTGCGGCGGCCGATGCGGTCGCCCAGCGTGCCCATGGTGATCAACGATCCGGCGACCAGGAACCCGTAGATGTCGACGATCCAAAGCAGTTGCGTGCTGCTGGGCTGCAGGTCGGCCACCAGATGAGGCACCGCAAGGTTAAGCACCGTCAGGTCCATGGAATAGAGCAGGCAAGGAAGCGCGAGCACCGCCAGGCCGACCCATTCACGGCGGCCTGCCTTGGGCGCAACTGCGGGCGCGGTCATCGTAGCGGTCCTTTCTGTCCCTGCGAACTGGAGCGGGCAAACTAGTCTCCGCCTGCTGACAGCCTTCCGTCAGCAGCATCCCGGGCATTCCGGTGGCGTGGCGGACCTATCCGTTCACCACCGCATGGATGTTGCCGTCGGGATCCTTGAACCATGCCGCCTTGATGGCGCCGGTCACGTGCACGTCGCCTTCCATCGTCGTGTCGGGAAAATCGTAGCGTTCGAAGGCAACGCCGTTCGCTTTCAGATCCTTGACGATCCCGGCAATGCCGTCGCCGACGACCCAGGTGGCGGCGGTGGCCTTGTTGGTGCCGGCATGCTGCGATTCATAGATGAACAGCGTCGACCGACCGGTGGCGTAGGTGATGACCCCCGGCTCTTCGCCGTCAAGCGGCTGCAGGCCGAGCTTACCTTCGTAGAACATCCTTGCCGTTTTGAGGTCGCTGACCGCAACCGTGGCGACGGCATCGTTGTTTCGAAGCATAGCGTTCTCCTCTTCAGCTCGGGCGGGTTAGCGGCCTTGCGCAGCTCCGGCGCAACATGAATCCATTGCACCTTCCTGCCGCGCTGACGCCTTGTTCTCGTATTTGTCGTGGTGCTTCACCCAGTCGGTGAGATCGCCGTTCGGTCCGGTCTCGTCGCGCCCCTTGGGCGTCAGGTCGAGATAATTGTAGGCGCCGATGAGCAATTCGTCGCCACGGCCGAACGACGAGAACACATGGAAAATATCGCCGGCTTCGTCCTTGTAGAAGGTGCTGACGCCGGGCAGCTCGGAGCTGGAATTCTCGATCAGGCGGTAATTGTAATAGACCTCGCCCCGCGCCAGCTCTTCCGGCCGGAAAGAGACGTGGAAGTCGAAATTGAAATCGCTGTCGAAGGACGAGACCCAGTTGAAGTGCCAATCCATGCGGCGCTTGTAGGCTTCGATCTTGTCGACGGGCGCGCGCGAGATGGCGACGAACGACACGTCGCGATGCTCGAAATGCTGGCGGGCGGCATCGACATGGTCGGCCTGGAAGGAACAGCCGACGCAGCCCTCCTGCCAGTCGGGGCCGAACATGAAATGCTGCACGATCAGCTGGCTGCGCCCTTCGAACAGGTCGGCGAGCGTCTTCTCGCCATCGATGCTGTCGAAGACATAGCGCTTGTCGACCTTGACCCATGGCAACGCGCGCCGCTCCGCGCTCAACTCGTCGCGAAAGCGGGTCAGCTCCTTTTCACGCACGAGGTGCGCCTTCTGCGCGGCGACCCATTCATCACGGCTTACGACGTTCGGGTGTGTCATTCCTGCCTCCTGTTGGTTCGAATTGCGGTTGCGTGTCATTCGTCCCAGATCACGATCGGCCGCACCTCGACGGTGCCGAGACGCGCCAGCGGGATCTTCGATGCGACGCCGATCGCGTCGTCCTTGTCCCTGGCTTCGATCATGATGAAGCCCAGCAGCTGTTCCTTGGTCTCGGCGAAAGGCCCGTCCAGGATGTCGACCTGCTCGTCCCGCACCCGGACGGTCGTGGCGTTCCGAACCGATTGCAGCGCTTCGGCGACGATGAGATGGCCGCTCTTTTCGAGCTCCTTGTCATAGCCCATCGAATCCGCGTCGAGACGCTTCATCTCGGCTTTGGACATGGCTTCGAGCTTCTGCTCTTCCCCGTAGACAAGGCACAAATATTTCATCGTTTTCTCCAAGGCCGGGTTGCGCACCAGAGCATTTTGCAGCCAAATGGAATCATTTGGCGTCCGCATAAATGCGGCAAAAACAAATAGTTGGAGCGAGTTATCGGTTCTGAGAGAACCGGAACCGCTCCGGGTTCAACCAAGGACGTGCGAGAACCGCCGAATCCGACAGCTTCATCAGATTTTTTTTATTTTTTTCGCGGGCCTGCAGCGCGAGTGCTACATCAAGCGGCCGAGGCCTTGCCCCGCTTCGGCAACTGCTCGATCTGCATCTTGATGTGATCGGCCTCTGCCGCAGTGTTGGCGAGCGCCAGCGCCCTGTCGAAAGCCTCGCGGGCGTCGTCCACCCGGCCAAGCTGCTTCAGCAGCGCACCCTTGACGCCATAAAAATGAAAATAGGTGGTGAGCTGTTCGCCGAGCGGCTCGATCATCGCCAGCGCGGCATCGGGGCCATGGAGCTTCGCCACCGCGACGGCGCGGTTGAGCGAGACCACCGGCGACGGCTGAAGCCCTTGCAGGACGGCGTAGAGCTGGTCGATCTCGGCCCAGTCGGTATCCTCGGCCCGGGCCGCATCGGCATGCACGGCGGCGATCGCCGCCTGCACCTGGTAGGGGCCGGGCTGGCGGGCGGCCAGCGCCTTCTTCACCAGCTCGATCCCCTCGGCGATCATGTCCTTGTTCCAGAGGCTGCGATCCTGGTCCTGAAGCAGCACGATGGCATTGTTGGCGTCGAGCCGCGCCGGCGTCCGCGCATGCTGCAGCAAAACCAGCGCGGTCAATCCCATGATTTCGCGCTCGGCAGGGAAAAGCGCCAGGAGCAGGCGCGCCAGGCGGATCGCTTCCTCGCACAAGGGCACCCGAACGTGCACGGTGCCGCCGCTCGCCGAATAACCTTCGTTGAACAGCAGGTAGATCATGGCGGCAACCGTGGTGAGGCGCTGGGTGCGCTCCCTGGCGTCCGGCGCCTCGTAGGGGACGTTGGCTTCGGCGATGCGCTTCTTGGCCCTGGTGATGCGCTGCTCCATCGCCGTTTCGGTGATAAGGAAGGCGCGGGCGATCTCCTTCACCGAAAGTCCCGAGACGATGCGCAGCGCCAGCGCAATCTGCTGGTTGGCCGGCAGTTCGGGATGGCAGCAGATGAACAGCAGCCGCAGCACGTCGTCGCGGTATTGCCCGCTGTCCATGCCCTCGGCGATCGCCGTCTCGGCATCCTCGAGGTCGGAAATCAGATCGTCGGAGGGCAACGCCTGCTGCTTGCTGCGGCGGCGGGCGTCGTCCAATGCGGCGTTGCGCCCAACAAAAATCAGCCAGGCGGCGGGGTCACGCGGCAGGCCCTTTTCCGGCCAGTTCTTCAAGGCGCGCAGGCAGGCTTCCTGGAAAGCCTCTTCAGCGGTGTCGAGATTGCGGAAATAGCGCAGCAGCGCGCCCACAGCCTGCGGACGCGCGGCAGTCAGCGCGGCGTCGATCCACGCCGCATCCTTCATGTCAGCGCGGCGTTCGGCTTGAACATCATCAACGGTCGGATCTCGTAAGTACCCGTACCGTGCGTTCCGGCCTTGGCGAGTTCGCTCGCCACGCCAACCGCCTCCTCCTGCGTCTCGCAGTCGACGACATAAAAGCCGAGAAGCTGTTCCTTGGTTTCGGCGAACGGTCCGTCCAGAACCAGCGTCTGCGGCCCCTTGCGCAATGTGGAGGCGGTGTTGGTTGGCATGAGCCGCGCAACCGGACCCAGCTTGCCGCGCTTGGCGAGCTTTTCCTGAACGGCCAAAAGCCTGTCCATCAACGCGCCATCTTCTTCGGCGCTCATTGCGGTGGTCACCGCCTCGGAATCGTAACAGAGGATCGCGTAGAGCATTGGACTTTCTCTATTCCTTGGAGACCGCTTGAAAATACGTCAGGGCGTGGCGAAAATGATTATTTCGAGAGCCGGAGCGCAGCGTACATTTGGGTACGTGAGCACCGGAAGCGCAGAAATTGCCATTTGCAGCCCGCCATCACGAATTTTCAAACGGTCTCTTACCATCCAGCTTCGAAGCGGCGGGAGTATGCCCACCAGCACGGCCAACCACAAGCTCCCGTCTTGCTGCGTGATTTCACCTGTTTTCGACACTTTAGCGGCCAGAGCTCGTTCCATTCCGATTGAATCGGAATGGGGCTCTATCTCTTTGTTGGAGCATGATCTTTTCCGAAAACCGGCTTCCACTTTTCGGGATCATGCTCTGGATCCGCGCTATGCGAGCGGTGGTTCGGCCTACTCGCCGCCTGCTGCCTGCCTTGCCCCCTGCACCAGCGACGCATGCGGACGGCAGGAACTGCGCACCATGAGGCGTCCCTGCAGCACGAGGCGCCGCGGCCCGCCTTCGCTGCCGCCACCCAGCCGGTCGAGCATCAGTTGGGCTGCCTGCTCGCCGATGGCGCGCACCGGTTGTGCCACCGTAGTCAGTTGCGGCCGAAACACGTCCGCCCATGGAAAATCGTCGAAACAGGCGACCGAAATATCCTCCGGGCAGGAAAGGCCGATGTCGCGGATCGCCTTCATGACACCGATGACCATCAGATTGTTGGCGGAGAAGATCGCCGTCGGCCGTTCCGACAGCGTCAGAAGCTGCATCGCCGCCTTGTATGCTTCGGCTTCGCGGAAATTGCCGAACCTGACCAACTGGTCCTCGAAGGCGATGCCGGCGGCTTCCAGCGCGCCGCGATAGCCGGCCAGCCGGTCGCGGCCGGTCGACGTGTCGAGCGGGCCGGAAATGTAGCCGACGCGCCTATGTCCGAGATGCAGCAGGTAGGTTGCGGCGTCGAACACCGCACGCTGGTTGTCGAGGGTCACGGCATCGGTCTCGACACCGTCGCAGGCGCGGTCGATCAGCACGACCGGAACGTTGGTGCCCTGAAGAATGCGCTCCAGATTGGCGTCGTCGCCGGCGGGCGCGATGATCAGGCCATCCACCATGCGGTCGAGCAGCAACTGGACCTGTTCGTCCTGTGTCTCGATGTTCTCGTCATTGCAGCACAGCATGACCGCATAGCCGGCGCGATGCAGCACTTCCTGGATGACCGCCACGACATCGGTGAAGAATGGATTGGTGATGTCGGCGACCGTCAGCCCGATGGTGCGCGTCTTGCCAAGCTTCAGGCTGCGGGCGATCGCGTTGCGCTTGTAGCCGATCTCCTTGATCGCGGCCTCGATCCTGGCTGTCAGCGCCGGGCTTACAGCCGCGGTGCCATTGACCACCGCCGAAACAGTCGCCACCGACACGCGCGCTGCCGCGGCCACGTGTAGCATCGTCGGGGCCGTCGATCTGCGCGCCCGTTTACGCTGGCTTTTGCTCATCCATCAGACGCCGGTTAGACATGTGGCGACAATCGCGTACTTTTGCGCCTCGCACAACGGCTGCGGGAAATAGCGGTCTATCAGTTCCGGGCCGGCCGGTTTCTGATCTCCACCAGGAAGAGCGATGCGGCCATGTCGGCGCGCAGCCGGATTTCAGCCGGGCCTTTCAGGATGGCTGTATCCAGCGGGCCAAGTTCCTCAGTCAAACCATCGGCCGACAGGCTCGCCGAGTCGCGATGGCAGAACAGGATCACGATATCCGCCCTGGAGGCAATGTCGGTCTGGCCGGCGACTTCCAGCCGCCGCACCGTATGCGCGTGGCTTGTCCGCCGTGTCATGACGTTGAGGTCGGTCACCGCTGCGCCAAGCAGGGTTGAGCCCGTCTTCTCGTCGGCGGGAAAGGCGAAAGGCTGGGCGTCGCGGTCGAGCGTGACCGCCGGACGGCCGGCGATCTCCAGCCGCAACCCCTCGCCTTCCAGAATGCTCAGCGTGCGGTCGACGCCGGAAAAAGTCGAAAACGGCCCGTCGCCTTCCACCCGCGCCATGGAGATGCGCCAGGCGAAATCGTCGAGGCCCGCCCCTTCGGGCGACACCGCGATTTCGGTAGTCTCGCCGCCGCCGTTTTTCCACGGCATGCGGCGGTAGCTGCTGGCGCGCAGGATGCGCATAGTGCTCAGCCCAGGATGCCGGGCAGGTCGAGACCGTGTTTCTTCGCGCAGTCGACGGCGATGTCGTAGCCGGCATCGGCGTGGCGCATGACGCCGGTGGCCGGATCGTTCCACAACACGCGCTCGAGGCGGCGCGCCGCGTCGTCCGTGCCATCGGCGCAGATGACCATGCCGGAATGCTGCGAGAAGCCCATGCCGACGCCGCCGCCATGGTGCAGCGACACCCAGGTGGCGCCCGACGCGGTGTTGAGCAACGCGTTGAGCAGCGGCCAGTCGGACACGGCGTCCGATCCGTCCATCATGGCTTCCGTCTCGCGGTTGGGCGAAGCGACAGAGCCCGAGTCCAGGTGATCGCGGCCGATGACAACAGGCGCCTTGAGTTCGCCCTTGGCGACCATTTCGTTGAAGGCGAGGCCGAGGCGATGGCGATCGCCGAGGCCGACCCAGCAGATGCGCGCCGGCAGCCCCTGGAAGTGGATGCGCTTGGCCGCCATGTCGAGCCAGTTGTGCAGGTGCTTGTTACCGGGCGTCAGCTCCTTCACCTTGGCGTCGGTCTTAAAAATGTCCTCCGGGTCGCCGGAGAGCGCTGCCCAGCGGAACGGGCCGATGCCGCGGCAGAACAGCGGGCGGATATAGGCCGGCACGAAGCCGGGGAAATCGAAGGCGTTCTCGACACCTTCCTCCAGCGCCATCTGGCGGATGTTGTTGCCGTAGTCGACGGTCGGCACGCCCATCTTGTGGAAATCGAGCATGGCGCGCACATGCACTGCCATAGAGGTACGCGCGGCCTTCTCGACAGCCTTGGGATCGCGCTCACGCTTCTCCTCCCACTGGGCGACCGTCCAGCCCTGCGGCAGGTAGCCGTTGACGGGATCGTGCGCCGAGGTCTGGTCGGTGACGGCATCGGGGCGGACGCCGCGTTTCACCAGTTCGGGGAAGATGTCGGCGGCGTTGCCGAGCAGCGCCACCGAAATCGCTTTTTTGTCCTTGCCGGCCTTGGCGATGATGGCCAGCGCGTCGTCCAGATCCTTGGCCTGCACGTCGACATAGCCGGTCTTCAGCCGCATCTCGATGCGGCTTGCCTGGCATTCGACGGCAAGGCAGGAGGCGCCGGCCATGGTTGCGGCGAGCGGCTGCGCGCCACCCATGCCGCCCAGGCCAGCCGTCAGGATCCAGCGGCCGGAAAGGTCGCCGCCGTAATGCTGGCGGCCCATTTCCACGAAGGTCTCGTAGGTGCCCTGAACGATGCCTTGCGAACCGATGTAAATCCAGGAGCCGGCGGTCATCTGGCCGTACATCATCAGGCCCTTCTTATCGAGGGCGTTGAAATGGTCCCAGTTGGCCCAATGCGGCACCAGATTGGAATTGGCGAGCAAAACGCGCGGCGCGTCGGCATGGGTCCTGAAGACGCCGACCGGCTTGCCCGACTGCACCAGCAGCGTCTGGTCGTTCTCCAGCGTCTTCAGCGCGCCGACGATGCGGTCGAAGCTTTCCCAGTCGCGCGCGGCGCGGCCGATGCCGCCGTAGACGACCAGTTCGCCGGGCCTTTCGGCAACCATCGGGTCGAGGTTGTTCATCAGCATGCGCATCGGCGCTTCCGTCAGCCAGCTCTTGGCGGTGAGTTCGGTGCCGGTGGCGGCGCGGATGACGCGGGCATTGTCGATGCGGGTGTGTTGGGTCATGTGGGTGCTCCCTCTGATCTCAGGCGAGGAGCATTACGTCGCCCCCCTCTGTCCTGCCGGACATCTCCCCCACAAGGGGGGAGATTGGCGGCGTTGATGATGATGCTCGTCTTGCGACGGCGACGATTGACTGTACGTAAGATGACGGCCGATCTCCCCCCTTGTGGGGGAGATGTCCGGCAGGACAGAGGGGGGCGCGAAAGAGCGCAGCCTCTCATTGTCCCCTCGCCCAACTCAATGCGGTTCCCAAAATCTTCGTCAGTGTGGCCCGCATCGGCGCGGCAAATTCGGCGTCGTAGGGAACCGGCCAGTTTTCCGGCCCGACAGGGCCGATCGGCTCGCGCATGTAGCCACGATTGGACAGTTCCATCTGCAGCGCATGCACGCCGTTTGCTGGTTCGCCATAGTGGCGGGTGATCCAGCCGCCCTTGAAGCGGCCGTTGACCACTTGCGGCTGGCCGCTCTCGGCCATGATCTGCGCGACCTTTCCTTGCAAAGCCGGATCGGCGCTCCTGCCGTCATTGGTGCCGAGGTTAAACACCGGCAGCGTCCCGTCGAACAACCGCGGGATGACCGACCGGATCGAATGGCAGTCATAGAGCACAACGTTGGGATGCAGCATGCGCAGACGATCGAGCTCGGTCTTCAGTGCTGCGTGGTAGGGCTCGAAATAGGCTTTGCGCCGCCGGTCGATTTCCTCCGGCCCCGGCTCTTCGCCCGCGCGGTAGAGCGGATCGCCGTCGAAAGTTTCGGTCGGGCACAGGCCGGTGGTTGCCTGGCCGGGATAGAGCGACGCACCCGACGGGTCGCGGTTGACGTCGATGACGGTGCGCGAGATCGCCGTGTGCACGACGGTGGCGCCGAGACCGTCGGCGAAATCATAGAGCTTGTCGATCCACCAGTCGCAATCGCGCTGGCCGAGCCAGCGCGACGCCAACCTCGGCTCGAACTCGGCGAGATCGATGCCGGTGTGCGGCAGGCTCACCAGCAACGGCGCATCGCCGCGAGTGACCGTGAGCCAGGAGGGCGTGCTCATGCCGTGTCCCCCGAAATCGCCGGAAGCCCGATGGCGCCTGCCGCAGCAACAATCGCGCCGCTACGCACCAGTGCGATGGCCTTTTCCATGTCGGGATGGAAATGCCGGTCGTTGTCGAGATGCGGCACTTCGGCCCGTATCTTGCCGCGCACCGCTTCCAGCGCCTCGCTGGATTGCAGCGGCTGGTGGAAGTCGCAGCCCTGGGCGGCGGCCAGCAGTTCGATGCCGATGACGGCCGTCGCGTTCTCGACCATGCCGACCAAGCGGCGTGCGCCGTGCGCGGCCATCGACACATGGTCTTCCTGATTGGCCGAGGTCGGGATGGAATCGACGCTCGCCGGGTAGGCCTTCTGCTTGTTTTCTGAAACGAGCGCTGCGGCCGTGACCTGCGGGATCATGAAGCCCGAATTCAGGCCGGGCTTCGGCGTCAGGAAGGCCGGCAGGCCCGACAGGGCCGGATCAACCAGCATGGCGATGCGCCGTTCGGCGATGCTGCCGATCTCGCAAACCGCCAGCGCGATCATGTCGGCGGCGAACGCCACCGGCTCGGCGTGGAAATTGCCGCCCGAAAGCGCGGTGTCATCCTCGGCAAAGATCAGCGGGTTGTCGGAAACGCCGTTGGCTTCCGTTTCGAGCGTAGCGGCCGCCTGGCGCAGCACGTCGAGGGCCGCCCCCATCACCTGCGGCTGGCAGCGCAGGCAGTACGGGTCCTGCACGCGCTCGTCGCCGATGCGGTGCGACTCTCGGATGGCGCTGCCGGCCATCAGGTTGCGCAGCGCGTCGGCCGTCTCGATCTGGCCGCGATGCTTTCTCAGCGCATGGATGCGCGGGTCGAACGGCGCATCGGAGCCCCTGGCGGCGTCGGTCGACAGCGCGCCGACGACCAGCGCCGAGCGATAGAGCACTTCAGCCTCGAACAGGCCGGCCAATGCATAAGCGGTGGAGAACTGGGTGCCGTTGAGCAACGCCAGCCCTTCCTTCGGCCCGAGCGTCACCGGCTCCAGCCCATGCGACACGAACGCGACCTTGGCCGGGAAGATGCCGTGCGGCGTGTAACAATCGCCTACCCCGATCATCGCCGCCGTCATGTGGGAGAGCGGCGCGAGATCGCCGGAAGCACCGACCGAGCCTTGCGCCGGCACCACCGGGATGACCTCGGCGGCGATCATCGCCTCCAGCAATTCCAGCGTCTTCGGCTGCACGCCGGAAGCGCCCTGCGCCAGGCTCGCGAGCTTCAGCGCCATCATCAGGCGCGCCACCTTTTCCGGCATAGGTTCGCCGACGCCGGCGGCGTGCGACAGCACGATGTTCTTCTGCAAGGTGGCAAGGTCGGCCGCATCTATGCGCACGCTGGCCAGTTTGCCGAAGCCGGTGTTGATGCCGTAGACCGGCTCGCCCTTGGCGACGATGCGGGCGACCGCCTCGGCGCTTGCCTTGACGCGCGGCTTGCAGCTCTCGTCGAGTTTCGGCACCGCGCCGCGATAGATGGCGCGCCAGTCGGCCAGCGTCGCGCTGCCGGGTTTCAATGTCAGCTCTGTCATTTTCCTCTCCACACCCGCCGATGCAGCGGATTGTAACCAATGCGATAGACAAGCTCGGCCGGCCGCTCGATGTCCCAGACCGCGAGGTCGGCCCATTTGCCGGCCTCCAGCGTACCGGTTTCGCCAAGCAATCCGAGCGCACGGGCCGCCTCGCGCGTCGTGCCGGCGATGCATTCGTCGACCGTCATGCCGAACAGGGTCGCCGCCATGTTCATGGTGAGCAGCAGCGACGTCAGCGGCGAGGTGCCGGGATTGTTGTCGGTGGCGACCGCCATCTTCACTCCGTGCTGACGAAACAGCGCCACCGGCGGCTTCTTGGTCTCGCGGATGAAATAATAGGCGCCGGGCAGGATCACCGCGACGGTGCCGGCCCCGGCCATCGCCGCGGCACCCTTGTCGTCGGTGTATTCGAGATGATCGGCCGACAGCGCGTCGAAGCCGGCGGCTAGTTCGGCGCCATGCAGGTTGGAAAGCTGGTCGGCATGCAGCTTCACCGGCAGGCCGAGCGCCTTGGCGGCGGCAAAGACGCGGGCAATCTCGTCGGTCGAGAAAGCAATGCCTTCGCAGAACCCGTCGACGGCGTCGGCAAGGCCGGCTGCCGCGATCGCCGGCAGCATCTCACTGATGACCTTCGCGATATAGGCGGCCTTGTCGCCATTGGCTTCGGGCGGAAGCGCATGCGCGCCGAGGAAGGTGGTGCGCACCGTCACTGGGCGCTCTTTCCCGATCCTGCGCGCCGCACGCAGCGACTTGGCTTCGTTTTCGAGATCGAGCCCGTAGCCGGACTTCACCTCGACCGTGGTGACGCCCTCGGCAATCAGCGCATCGAGGCGCGGCAAGGTCTGCCTGACCAGTTCGTCCTCGCTCGCGGCGCGAAGCGCCTTGACCGACGAGACGATGCCGCCGCCGGCCCTTGCCACCTCTTCATAAGTGGCGCCGGCGAGGCGCATCTCGAATTCGTTGGCGCGATTACCCGCATGCACGAGATGGGTGTGGCAATCGATGAGGCCCGGCGTGATCCAGCGGCCTTCGCAATCGATCTGTTCGGCGGAGGATTTCAAGGCGGCCGGAAGTTCGGCCTCCGGACCGGCATAGACGATGCGGTCGTCGCGGACCGCGACCGCGCCCTTTTCGACGATACCCAGACCCGGCGCGCCTTCGGCAAGCGTCGCCAGTCGCGCATTGCGCCAAATCCGGACCGGACCCTGCATGGCTTCTCCCGACGGCATTATCCTCTCCAATTTCTATATGTATATACATATTAGTCGAAGCTGCCAACCCCTGTGCGAGAAAAAATGCAAAACTTGACAACTGACCAAATTTTGTCGGCTATGCATATTTCGATAACACTTATAGTTGAACATGGCCGGACAGGCGTATCAGAGGAGGTGTCCATGGTTTTTGACTATGTGATCGTCGGTGGCGGTTCCGGCGGCGCGACCCTTGCGGCAAGACTGAGCGAAGACCCCACCGTCAGCGTATGCCTTCTGGAAGCGGGCGGGAGCGGCAAAGATCTGTTGATCCGCGTGCCGGCCGCCGTGGTGGCGATGCTTCCCGGCAGACCGAAAATCAACAACTGGGCATTCGAGACGACGCCGCAAGCCGGCCTCAACGGCCGCAAGGGTTTCCAGCCGCGCGGCAAGACGCTGGGTGGATCCAGCGCCATCAACGCTATGCTTTACATTCGCGGTCATCGCAGCGATTACGATCATTGGGCCGAACTCGGCTGCGAAGGCTGGTCCTTCGACGAGGTTCTGCCCTACTTCAAGCGCTCGGAAAGCAATGAGCGCGGCCCCGACGCTCTGCACGGCGGCGACGGGCCGCTGCAGGTTTCAGAGCAGCAAACGCCACGGCCGGTCAGCCATGCCTTCGTCGACGCATGCGCCGAGAGCCAGGTTCGCCGCAACGACGACTTCAACGGCCCCGAACAGGAGGGCGCCGGCCATTTTCAAGTCACCCAGTTCAGGAACAAGGCGCGCAATGGCGAGCGCTGCTCGGCGGTGGCCGCCTATCTGCATCCGGTCATGGACCGCAAGAATCTGACGGTCATTACCGGCGCTCACGCCACCGCGATCAAATTCGCACGCAAGCGCGCCACCGGTGTTTCCTACCGGCGGAAGGGCGCGGACCACACCATAGCGGCAAGGCGCGAGGTGATCCTGTGCGGCGGCGCCTTCAACTCTCCGCAACTGCTGATGCTGTCCGGCGTCGGCCCGGCCGACGAACTGGCTCGGCACAAGATTCCCCTCGTTCACGACCTGCCGGGGGTCGGCCGCAATCTGCAGGACCATCTCGACTTCATCTTGAACTGGAAGTCGAAAGACCCCGACATGTTCGGCTTAGGGGTGCGTGGCGCCATCAATATCGTGAAGGGCATCCTGCAATGGCGCAAGAACGGCACCGGCCTCATCGCCACGCCCTATGCCGAGAGCGGTGCTTTCCTGAAATCCGACCCGTCGCTCGACAGACCGGACCTGCAATTGCACTTCATCATCGCCGTGGTGGACGATCACGGCCGCAAGCTGCATATGGGCTACGGATACTCATGCCATGTCTGCGTGCTGCGTCCATATTCTCGCGGCGAAGTCGGCCTCTACGACGCCAATCCTTTGTCACCGCCGCGCATCGATCCGAACTATCTCGCTGATGAACGCGACGCCGCACTGATGCTCAAGGGCGTGAAGATGGTGCGGCGGATTCTCGAAGCACCGGCATTGGCAAAGTATAGGGACAAGGAATTCTACATGGCAGGCGTTACCAGCGACGCCGATATCATGCAGCATATCCGCAACCGGGCCGACACGATCTATCATCCGGTCGGCACCTGCAAGATGGGCATCGATGACATGGCGGTGGTCGATCCGCAATTGCGCGTGCGCGGCATCAACGGCCTGCGCGTGGTCGACGCCTCGGTGATGCCCACGCTGGTCGGCGGCAACACCAATGCGCCGACAATTATGATCGCGGAGAAAGCGGCGGACATGATCAAAGCTGCCGTCTAAAGTTCATCGCTCTTTCCCTTTCCAAGCGGCGCATATATGTATATACATATAAGCACCGTTTGATTTTGATTGGGATTCTGCAAATGACCGACATCTTTGCTGTAGCCGCACTTTTGCCTGAAGGCTGGCGATCGAATGTCCGCATTTCTGTCCGTAATGGAGCTATTTCAGCCGTCGAGCCGGACCAATCCGCCCAGGCCGACGACGAGCGCCACGCCATCCTGCTGCCCGGCATGCCCAACCTGCACAGTCACGCATTCCAGCGCGGCATGGCGGGGCTGGCCGAACTGCGCGGAGCGTCGGCCGACAGTTTCTGGTCATGGCGCGAGGTAATGTACCGTTTCGCGCTGGCGATGACGCCGGACCAGGTCGAGGCGGTCGCCGCCCAGCTTTATGTCGAGATGCTCGAGGCCGGTTTTTCGCGCGTCGGCGAATTCCACTATTTGCACCACGACCGCGACGGCAAACCCTATGCCGACATCGCCGAGATGGGCCAGCGCATCGCCGCGGCCGCCACCGAAACTGGCATCGGGCTCACGCTGCTGCCAGTGTTTTACGCGCACTCCACTTTCGGCGGCGCCGCGCCCAATGACGGCCAGCGCCGCTTCATCAACGACGTCGATGGTTTTGCCCGCCTTCTCGAAGGCTGCCGCGCGGCCGCATCGCGGGTCGACGGTTCAGTGGTCGGGGTGGCCCCGCACAGCCTGCGCGCGGCAACGCCGCAAGAGCTGGCCGCGGTGGTAAAAATGGCCGGCGATGCGCCGGTCCATATCCACGTCGCCGAACAAACCAAGGAAGTCGACGATTGCGTCGCCTGGTCCGGGCAGCGCCCGGTCGAATGGCTGCTCTCGCATGCCGAGGTGAATAGCCGCTGGTGCCTGATCCATGCCACCCACATGAATGAAGCCGAGACACGAGAGATGGCGAAAAGCAGCGCCATTGCCGGGCTTTGCCCGATCACCGAGGCCAATCTGGGTGACGGCACGTTTCCGGCCCCCGCCTTCGTCGGGCATGGCGGCCGCTTCGGCGTCGGTTCGGATTCCAATGTGCTGATCGGCCTGCCGGACGAACTGCGCCAGCTCGAATATTCGCAGCGCCTCGCCCACCGCGCCCGCAACGTGCTGGCGGTCGCCGGCGGCTCGACCGGCCGGGCGCTATTCGATGCAGCTCTTGCGGGCGGAGTGCAGGCATTGGGTAGCGGCACGTCGCAACTTGAAGCCGGCGCTTCGGCCGATTTCGTTTCGCTCGACGCCACCAGTCCTTCGCTTGCCGGCAAATTCGGCGACGCCATCCTCGACGCATGGATCTTCGCCAACGGCTGCGGCATCGACTGCGCCTGGGTGCGCGGTCAAAAACTGGTGGAAGGCGGGCGCCATCGCAAGCGCGACGCCATCGCCGCGAAATTCCGCAAGACAATGCTGGAACTCGTGGCATAGGCTAAACCCTGCACCGACTCTTTGCCGGGTTTTGGAAGATCGACAATGAGCGACATGGACACGTTTCGGGAGGAAGGAACGGCTAGCGAACCCGTCTCGCTTTACCAGCGCATTCTGGGCGACATCCGCGACCGCATCCTGTCCGGCGAATGGCCGCCAGGATACCGCATCCCTTTCGAGCACGAACTGACCACCCAGTACGGCTGCTCGCGGATGACGGTGAACAAGGCCCTGTCGCAGCTGGCGCGTGCCGGGCTGATCGAGCGGCGGCGGCGCTCCGGCAGCTTTGTGCGCCAACCGCAACTGCAGTCGGCCATTCTCGAGATCCACGATATCAAGGCCGAGGTCGACGCGCTCGGCCTGCCCTACCGCTACGAGCTTGCCTTGCGGAACCGGCGCAAAGCGACGAAAACCGACCTCATCCGCCTGGATGTCCTGCCGGGGAGCCCGGTTCTGGAACTGTCGTGCCGGCATTTTGCCGGCAGACCGGTGTTCTGCATCGAGGACCGGCTGATCAGCCTGGAGGCGGTGCCGGAAGCGGCGGAAGAAAGTTTTGCCGAGACGGCGCCAGGATCGTGGCTGGTGGACCGGGTGCCATGGAGCGCCGCCGAAAACACGATCCGGGCAACCGGGGCGGATGCCGCCACCGCCGGCGCAATGGGCATCGCGCCGGGCACGGCATGCCTGGTGATCGAGCGCAAGACCTGGAGCGCCGACCAGCCGGTCACGCATGTGCGGCTGACCTATGCAGGCGACAGCCATGCGCTGGTGGCGCGCTTTACGCCGCCACAGGGATAGCGCTCTTCTCCCCGTTCCGGCAGGGCTATTACATATATGAGAGGTCGACCCCCACTCCGGTTTGCTTTGCAAACCACCTCTCCCCCGTTCGACGGGGGAGAGGAAGTTGCCGCTATGCCGGGCTCCCTTCCTCTCCCTCCGGAGGGGGGAGAGGTGGCCCGAAGGGCCGGAGTGGGCGAAGACAGAACCTATGTACGATTACCTTGCCCTTGCTGGGTAGGGTCGACCAGTCACATTCGATTCCCGGGAGAAGGGAAAATCAGATCGCCGCGGTGATGATGATCTCGACCTTGTATTCCGGCGTCGCCAGCTTCGCTTCGCCGGTGGCGCGGGCCGGTGCGTTCGGGCCGTCGACCCACTTGTCCCAGACCGAGTTCATCTCGGCGAAATCGGCCATGTCGGCCAGCCAGATGATCGCCTGCAGGATCTTCGACTTGTCGGAGCCAGCTTCCTTCAGCAGGCGGTCGATCGTCGCCAGGATATCGCTGGTCTGCTCGGCGACGCTCTTGCCGGGAGTTCCGACCTGGCCGGCGAGATAGACCGTGTTGCCATGGATGACGGCCTGGCTCATGCGGGGGCCGGCTTCGATGCGACGGATGCTCATGGATATTTCCTTCTGCTTGGGGTTTTCGGGCCGCGCCTGCGTTCAGCTGCGGAAACGGTCCGGCGACAGCGCCGGAACCAGTGCCTCAAGATCGCCGGGCAGGCTCGCGCGCCTTATCAACTGTCCGGCAAGATGTGACAAGGCCGGCGCGGTCTGGATTCCGTAACCGCCCTGCCCGGCCAGCCAGAAAAAGTTCGCCGCGGCGGCATCGAAACCGGCCACCGGCGTGCGGTCGGGCGCGAAGGTGCGCAGGCCCGCCCAACTGCGTTCGACCCGGGTCACCGGCACGTCGACGGCCTGTTCGAACCGGTAGAGCCCTTCGGCCAGCACCATGTCGTCGACATAGGCGTCATGCGGTTCGACCGGAATTTCCTCGGCCGGCGAAACAAAGAGCTTTCCGGCTTCCGGCTTGAAGTACCAGCCTTCTGCGGCGTCCGCGACCAGTGGCCAGCGGCCGATGTCCAGTCCCGCCGGCGCCGCGATAACAGCCATGGAGCGCCGCATCGGCGTCATTCCGAGCGTTGCCACGCCGCACCGCTCCGCCACTTTATCGGCCCAGGCGCCGGCGGCGTTGACCAGGATCTTTGCCGTAATGCGGCCTGCCGGCGTTTCGATCCGCCAGTTGCCGCCCTCATGCGCGGCGCTGAGCAATGGCGCGGCGGTCAGCACTTCGGCGCCGGCTGCCCGCGCCTTGCGCAGCCAGCCTTCGTGAAGTGCCGCCACATCGATGTCTTGCGCATCCTCCTCATAGGCGGCTGCCGCGATCGCCTCCCGACGCAGCACCGGCACTTTCTCAACCGCCTCGCCGGCGTCGATCTCGCGCAGACCGTCTGCCGACGCCATCAATTCCCGGTGTTTGTCCAGGCCATCCGCGCCGGCGACATAAAGCAGGCCGCGCTGGGTAAGCAGCGGCTGCGGGAATAACGTCCTGTCGGCGCCTTCGAACAAGGGCGCGCTGGCGTTGCTCAGCGCGCGGATCGTGGCGTTGCCGTAGTTGCGGATGAAGATCGCGGCCGAGCGGCCGGTCGAATGATACCCCGCGCGGTCCTCCTGCTCGACCAGCACCACCTTGAAGTCGCCGGCAAGCTCTGCGGCGACGCCGGCGCCTGCAATGCCGGCTCCGATGATCGCGATGTCGGCATCGATGGTGCGCATGTCAAAGCCGCTTCCAGGGAATGCTTCCCCCTTAGGGGTGTCGAGATTCAGGTCAGGCCGAGCCGCCATTTGCAGGCCAGGATCACCTGAGTTTCGACACTCCTAGCGGCTCCGTCGCACTTTTCCCATTGGTCCAGAGCGACGGAAGCTTTCAGGCAGAACAGGTAAGTCTTGTTGGCCGCCGTCATCCTGCGGACGCCAGCCTGGCATTGCGCCGCATCACCTGCGGCGGCTGTCCGAAGGCGCGCAGGAACGCCCGCCGCATCCGCTCGCGGTCGGCAAATCCGGTCTCGTTGGCGACGACATCGATCGGGTGCCGCCCTTGTTCCATCATCAGCCGGGCCGCCTCGACACGTAGGTTCTCGACGGCCTTGGCCGGCGACTGGCCGGTCTCGGCGCGAAAGGCGCGGCTGAACTGGCGGGGGCTGAGATGCGCTGCCTCGGCCAACTGCTCGACGGAGAGCGGCGTGCGGAGATTTTGCTTGGCGTAATCGAGGGCGCTCTGGATGCGGTCCGACTTGGGGTCGAGTTCGAGCAAGGCCGAAAACTGCGACTGGCCGCCGGCGCGCCGGTGGTAGACGACCAACTTCTTTGCCACCAGGCGCGCTATGTCCGCGCCCAGATCCTTTTCCACCATGCCCAGCGCCAGATCGATGCCGGCCGTCATGCCGGCCGATGTCCACACCGTTCCGTCGATGATGAAAATGCGATCGTCCTCCACCTTCACCGCCGGAAACCGTTTCTGAAGCTCGCGCGCGTATGCCCAATGGGTCGTTGCCCGGCGGCCGTCGAGAAGACCGGCTTCGGCCAGAGCGAACGCCCCGGTACAGATACCTGCGACTCGCCGCGCCTCCCGGAACTTCTGTCGAAGGAAAGCGGCAAGAGCCGGCGTGGTCGGCATGGGGCCGACGGCGCCGCCAACCAGGATTGTGTCGTAGCGGCCATCGTTGAATGCTTCGGTCTCGACGCTCATTTTCAACGAACTGCTCACCGACCCGCCCGTCTCGGACAGGATGTGGACCTCATAGAATTTCTCGCCGGCGGTCAGGTTGGCGAATTCAAAAGCCGAGATCGCAGCGAAACCCATCACTTGGAAATCGGGAGCGACAAGATAGCCAAGACGATGCATGGTCACCTCCTGTGATGTCCTAAAAGGTGGTATATACGACATTTAAGTCACGCGCCAGTGGTAGTACAACCCTTTTGAAACCGGCGAACGGCCGGCAGGTAAAGGAGATACCCACATGACACTTTCTTCTGGCCGCGGAACTGCCCTGATTACCGGCGCGTCTTCGGGCATCGGCGCGATTTATGCCGACCGGCTCGCCCGGCGCGGCCACGACCTCATCCTCGTCGCCCGCAACGGCGACCGGCTGCGGGCGCTGGCAAAACGCATCACCGACGACACCGGTCGGTCGGTCCAGACGATCATCGCCGACCTGACGAATGCCGCGGATCTCGCCGGCATCGAAAAGGTGCTGCGCACCGACGCTTCCATCGCCATGCTGGTCAACAACGCGGGCGTGGGCGCGGCCGCGCCTCTGCTTCAGTCGGACATCGGCAAGATGGCTGACATGATCACGCTGAATGTCGGCGTCTTGACCCGGCTCACCTACGCAGCCGTGCCGGGTTTCGTCGCACGTGGAACCGGCACGATCGTCAACATCGCCTCGGTCGTCGCCATCGCCCCCGAACGGCTCAACGGCGTCTATGGCGGCAGCAAGGCCTTCGTGCTCGCGTTCAGCCAGTCGCTCCGGCACGAACTTGCCGACAAGGGCATCCGCGTCCAGGCGGTGCTGCCCGGCGCGACAGCGACTGAATTCTGGGAGATCGCCGGGAATCCGGTCGAGAACCTGCCGCAGGCGATCGTGATGTCGGCGGACGACTTGGTCGACGCCGCTTTGGCCGGGCTCGACCAGGGCGAATTCGTCACCATCCCGTCGCTGCCCGACATCGCCGACTGGAACGCCTTCGAGACAGCCCGCCAGAAGCTGATGCCGAACCTGTCGCGCGCCGCGCCGGCAGCCCGATACGGAATCGGCCGCGAAAAGGCCGCCTGAACACCCACACGGCGCTCATGCCGCGCCTTCGACGCAACAACAGAACCCTTGGAGAATTTCCATGAAACCGCTTCAAATCTTCGCCGCCGCCAGCCTTGCCCTCTTTGCCGCCTATCCGGCAAACGCCGGCGGGCTTGAACCGATCCACGCTCAGAGCATCGTGCTCAGCGGCATATCGGGAACCGCCTATTACACCGTCGAGGAAAACGGCTTCAATGTCGTCAGCACATTCGCCCATCAAGGCAGCGACGCCGCCCCCATCCGGGTCCAGGCCGTGCTTGCCTCGGGTGAGTGCGTATCGTTTTCGACGCCTGGTGCCGTGAACACGGCAGCCGATACCGTCGAGGTCTGCCGGCAAGGCGACGAGGTTTTCTTCCAGAAGGATCAGAGTTTGAATTAAGCCTGCCCGCCAGCGCTGCGGACCCGCACGGTCCGCGGCGCCAGGCGGCTTTCACACGGCAGCAGGTTGTTCGCGGCGATCCCGCCGCTTCTGCCAGCTACGCGCAATTGGCGCAGTTGCCGCGGATCTCGATCGTCGTCTTGGCGGCGCGAAATCCGCTCTTCCCGGCCCAGTCCTTCAAGCGCCCTTCGACGATCTCATCGGAAAACTCCGAAACCTGGCCGCATTTCTCGCAGATCGCGAAGGCGGTCAGCCCATGCGCGTGGTCATGGTCGTGGGCGCAGGCGACGAAGGCGTTGAGGCTTTCCAGCCGGTGGACGAGGCCGCGCTCCAGCAGCTTTTCCAGCGCCCGGTAGACCTGCAGCGGGGCGCGGAACCCCTCGGCGCGCAACTGGTCGAGGATGGTATAGGCGCTGAGCGGGCCGCTTGCGCGCGACAGCGTGTTCAACACCAGCGTCTGGTTCTTGGTCAGGTCAACGGTGATCAATGGCTTGACTCCAAGGGCTCGGCCGCATGCTTAGACCATTTTTGCGGCCAAGTGTAATTACATGGCGTCGCACCAATAGCGGTCAAGCCGACAGCAGCACCTCGTTAACATAATAACATAACGTTTTCGATTGACATATGTAATAACGTTACATATCCATTGCCACCGGGCGCCGCAGTGCCCCAAATTTTCCGGACAGCCCATGACCGAAGCCAGCCTGACCTTCCGCGACCTGACGCTGGGCTATTTCAGCCATCCCGCCGTCCATCATCTCAACGGCAGCGTCGCGCGCGGCTCGCTGACCGCGATCGTCGGCCCCAACGGTTCCGGCAAGTCGACGCTGATGAAGGGCATCGTCGGCGTCCTGGAACCGATGTCTGGCGAAGTCCAGCACAATGACGGCGCCCGCGTCGCCTACCTGCCGCAGCAGTCGGAGATCGACCGCTCCTTCCCCGCCCGCGTCGTCGACCTCGTCTCGCTCGGCCTGTGGCCGAAGCGTGGCCTGCTTGGCCGTTTCACCGCCGAAGACAGGGCCAGCGTGAGCAAAGCGCTGATGGCTGTCGGCATGGAAGGGTTCGAGGGCCGGCCGATAGACACGCTGTCCGGCGGCCAGTTGCAGCGGGCGCTTTTTGCCCGGGTGCTGGTGCAGGACGCCGACCTCATCCTGCTCGACGAGCCCTTCAACGCGGTCGACGCCAAGACCGTCGGCGACCTCATCGCGCTCATCAAGCGCTGGCACGGTGAGAGCCGCACCGTGATGGTTGTCGTGCATGATCTCGACCTGGTGCGCACGCATTTTCCCGAAACGCTGCTCCTGGCGCGCCAGCCCGTCGCCTGGGGCGAGACAAGGGAAACCCTGCGGCCGGAAAACCTCTTGAAGGCCCGTCGATTCAACGAAGCCTGGAGCGACGACGCGCCCTGGTGCGAGGCGCCGGAGACGGCAGCCCACGCCCACCCGCACCGCCATGACGGCCGCGATCACCACGATCATGACCACCACGACCATCATCACCATGACGGGCCTGCCGAGCATCTCCACGCCGGCAGCGGCAAGGCTTGATCCATGTATGATTTCCTGATCGCCCCTTTCGCCGATTTCGCTTTCATGCGCAGCGCCCTCTATGGCTCGCTGGCGCTGGCGCTGAGCTCGTGCCCGGTCGGCGTGTTCCTGATGCTGCGCCGCATGAGCCTGACCGGCGACGCCATGGCGCACGCCATCCTGCCGGGTGCGGCCACCGGCTTCCTCCTGTTCGGCCTGCAGATCGTGCCGATGACCATCGGTGGCCTTATTGCCGGCGTCGTCGTGGCGCTCGGCGCGGGTGCGGTGTCCCGCTTCACCATCCAGAAGGAGGACGCCTCGATGGCGGCGTTCTACCTGATCTCGCTGGCGCTCGGCGTGCTGATGGTGTCGGTGCGCGGCTCCAGCGTCGACCTGATGCATGTTTTGTTCGGCACCGTGCTCGCCCTCAACAACGACGCACTGACGCTGATCGGCGTGATAACGGCCATCACGCTCTTCACGCTGGCCATCTTCTGGCGCGCGCTGGTGGCCGAGTGCCTCGATCCCTTGTTCCTGAGGTCGGTCAGCCGTTTCGGCACGCCGGTGCATTTCATCTTCCTGGCGCTGGTGGTGCTCAACCTCGTCGGCGGTTTCCAGGCACTCGGCACCCTGCTTTCGGTAGGGCTGATGATGCTGCCGGCTGCCGCCGCCCGCTTCTGGACGGTGCGGCTTGAGCCGATGATCGCGCTGGCCATCCTTATTGGCGCCGTCTCATGTGTCGCCGGCCTGCTCATCTCCTACCATTTCTCGCTGCCGTCCGGCCCGGCGATCATTCTCTCGGCTGGCGTCATCTACCTCGCCTCGATCGTCGCTGGCACGCGCGGCATCCTGAATTCCCGCGTCCGCCACCACCGGCACCGCACCGCCTGATTTTTCCAGCCAGGAGATTTTTTTATGCGCAAGACACTCCGGACCATGATGCTGTTCGGCGCGGCAACGCTTCTATCCGCGCCCGCTCTTCCGGCTGCGGCCGCCGACCTCAAAGTCGTCGCCAGCTTCTCCATCATCGGCGACTTCGCCAAGAATGTCGGCGGCGATCGCATCGAACTCACCACGCTGGTCGGCCCCGATGGCGACGCGCATGTCTATGAGCCGAAACCCACCGACGC
Organism: Neomesorhizobium albiziae; assembly: GCF_900114255.1. Classification (GTDB taxonomy): domain Bacteria; phylum Pseudomonadota; class Alphaproteobacteria; order Rhizobiales; family Rhizobiaceae; genus Neomesorhizobium; species Neomesorhizobium albiziae. Next base: position 61,053 of record NZ_FOSL01000009.1, read on the forward strand.
GGTCGCCATGGCCGGCGCCGATGTCGTGCTGGTCAACGGCCTGCAATTCGAAGGTTTCCTGCAGCGCCTTGTCGAAGCCAGCGCCACCAAGGCCGCGATCGTCGAGCTGACCAAAGGGGTAGAGACCATCAAGATGGCGGAAGGCGAACACCATGATGGCGAGGAGCCGGCTTCGGTTGAAGACCACCATAACCATGGCGACATCGACCCGCACGCCTTCCAGTCGGTGCCCAATGCCGAGATCTATGTGAAGAATATCGCCGACGCCTTCTGCGCCGCCGATGCAAGCGGCTGCCAGACCTACCAGGCCAACGCCATGGCCTACACTGTCAAGCTGAAGGCCCTCGATGACGAGGTGAAGGCGGCGATTGCGTCGATCCCCGACGACAAGCGCACGATCATCACCTCGCACGACGCTTTCGGCTATTTCGACCACCAGTACGGCATCACCTTCCTGGCGCCCGAAGGTATCTCGACCGCAGCGGAAGCCTCGGCCGCCGACGTGGCTGCTCTGATCACGCAGGTTCGGGAAGACAAGGCGTCGGCGATCTTTCTCGAAAACATCACCAATCCGCGCCTGATCGAACAGATCGCAGCCGAGACCGGCCTCAAGGTGGGTGGCGTGCTGTTCTCGGACGCCCTGTCTTCCGAAGGCAAGGCGGCCACGTACATCGACATGATGCGCAGCAACGTCGCTACGATCCGCGGCGCCATACTTGGCAGCTGAGCGGCCATTCCATGAAGGGCGGGGTCGGACTCCGCCTTTTCTTTGATCATTGATTGTTATGTCATAACATTACAAACGGAGAGAAAAATGCACGATTTCCGCAAGACACTGTCCGCGCTCACCATCATCATGGCATGCGTACCCGTGCCATCGTTAGCCGACGAAAAATCGGCATGGCGGCTGTTCGTGTCGGATCATGGCGCGCCGGTCGTCCACGTCCTCGACGCGGCCGGCGGCAAAAAGATCGGCACGTTCAGCCTGAAGAGCCCTGCCAGTCTCTATGCCAGCGACAGCGGCCGCACCGTCTTTGCCGTGCAGCGCGACGGCAATCTCGTCTCGGCCATCGCCACCGGCATCTCCGTCGATGACCATGGCGACCACGGCGACATCGAGATCGAGGCGCCGCAACGGTTGGATGCCGATATCGCCGGCAAGAAGCCGGTGCACTTCGTCGACCATCACGGCGACATCGCGCTGTTCTTCGACGATGAGGGCGTGGCGCGCATCGCGTCGGAAAAGACAGTGCTCGACGGCCTGCCGCATATCCGCGAGGTCAGGACCGCTTCGCCGCACCACGGCGTCGCCATCGCCTTTGGCGAGCATATGCTGGTGACCGAACCGCATCCCGAAAAGCCTGTCGAGGAACTGCCGGTCGGCATTCGCGTGCTAGACCGCTCCGGCGCGCGCGTTGGCAATCTGCATGAATGCCCGGACCTGCATGGGGAAGCCACTTCCGGCCGACTCACTGCGATTGCCTGTGCCAAGGGGCTGCTGGTAGCGAAATCCGGCAAGGACAGCCCGCAGACCGACTTCCTCGCCTATCCCGACAACCTGCCCAATGGCAAATCGACGACGCTGGCCGGCGGCCGTGGCCTGCAATATTTCCTTGGCAATTACGGGTCGAGCGCCGTCGTGCTGATCGATCCGGAAACGGAAGACGCCTTCCGCCTGATCGAACTGCCGGCACGCCGCGTGCATTTCGCTGTCGACCCGGTGCGGCCGAAATTCGCTTACGTCTTCACCGAGGACGGCAGGCTGCACCAGATCGACGTACTGGCCGGTTCCATCACCAAGTCGCTCGCCCTCACGGAGCCTTACAGCATGGACGGCCACTGGAGCGATCCGCGGCCGCGCATCGCGGTTGCCGGAGACAACATTTTGGTCACCGATCCGCTGAAAAGCACTATCCGCGTGGTCGAGGCGGCGAGCTTTGCCAAGACCGGGGATATCCCGCTCGATGGCAAGCCGTTCAACATCGTCGCCGTCGGGGGCTCCGGCGAAACGCATTGAGGCGGAAGGCGACACGGCGCAGGCGCCGTGTCGCCTTCTCGCAAGCAGGTCATACAGCCGCCAGCGCCTGCACGGCCTCCGGATTGTCGGATTGCAGGCGACCGGCCCAGCCAGCATTTTCCAGCGGATATTCGTTGACGAAGATCATGATCTCGTCGGTGTTGGCCAAGCCTCGAAAGGCATCGGCAATCGCCGCGTCGAGCCTTTCTATCATCCTGCGCTTGCTGCCGATGTTGCGCAGTTGCGGCGCCTCGAGAAAACATACCGGACGCACTTCCGTGGCGAGTTTGCCGTCCTGGCCGACGTTCTCCAGCGGATATTCGCGAATGAATACGCGGAAATCGTCGAGCGGATAGGCTTCCTGCAGGGCAACGTGACTATCCCTGATGAGTTTCTTCTTGCCATCGATATTGAGACCTTGCGGGGCCTCGATGAAACACATGGGCATGCTCGTCTCCTGGTTTTTCCATTCTGGCCTGGCGAATGCCGGCCATGACGGGAAGACGCTCGAAGGCCATCGAAGGATTCGAACAAAATTCTGGAACCCACCGAATCCTTCGCCGTGCGGCGGTCGTCTTAGCCAAAGACAGGCAGCGCGCGCGGTCCCACGCAGGATGGCTTCGCAAACGCCGCAGAGGAGAAAGAACATGAAAAAGACGCTGGTACGCTACAAGACCAGACCCGAAGATGCCGGCGACAACCAGCGCCTCATCGAAGGCGTGTTCGGCGAGCTGCATGCCGGCCCGCCAAGAGATTATCGCTATCTCGTCTTGCGGCTCGAAGATGGTACATTCGTCCATATCAAGATGGATGATGCGCAAGACGCCGATCCCATCCACGAACTGGACGCCTTCAGGAAATTCCAGGACGGACTGAGGCACCGCTGCGTGGAGTTGCCCAAGGCCAGCGCGGCGACGGTCGTCGGCAACTACCGGATGTTCGAAGAATGAGGCGCACCGGCGCCGCGGAGGTTTTGATGAATGCGACGCTGGCGGGCCTTGCCGCCACGCCTCAGCCGCTCGACGCGCTGCTGAAATCCCTGCGCCCGCGCCTGCACCGCTATTGCGCTCGCATGACGGGTTCGGCCGTCGACGGCGAGGATGTGCTGCAGGATGCGCTGCTCAAGGCGGTGTCGGCGTTTCCGGACGCCGGCCCCGTCGCCAATGTCGAGGCCTGGCTGTTTCGCATCGCCCACAATGCCGCGCTCGATTTCCTGCGCCGCCGGGCACGCCAGGAAAACAACCGATCGGATGAGGACATGGGGCTGATCGCGGACGCTTCCGCCTCTGCGGACAGCCGCCACGTCGCGGCGGCGAGCTTGCGCACCTTCATGCGCCTGCCGGTGACCCAACGCAGCTGCGTCATCCTGATGGACGTGCTCGGCCATTCGCTCGAAGAAGTCGTTGCGGTGACGGGCATGACCCTGCCCGCGGTCAAGGCAGCGCTGCATCGCGGCCGGGCCCGGTTGCGCGAGATAGCCGACGAACCCGACGACCGCCCGTTACCGGTTCTTGCCGAGCCCGAACGCTCGTTGCTTGCCGCATATATCGACCGCTTCAACGCCCGCGATTTCGACGCCTTGCGCAACATGCTTGGCGAGAATGTGCGGCTGGAACTGGTCAGCCATCTCCGCTTGAACGGCCGCAAGGAGGTTTCCAGCTATTTCGGCAACTACGCGAGCATCAGCGACTGGCGCCTGGTCGCTGGACTGGCAGACGGGCGACCGGCGATCCTGGTATGCGACCCAGGCAACCTTTCCGCGCCGCCGGCCTATTTCATACTGCTACGTTGGGCGGACGGTACCGTTACCGGCATCCGCGATTTCCGTTATGCCCGCTATATCATCGAATCCGCGGACATCGTGGTTGACCACGATACCGCCTGACGCAGCACGAAAAGCCGCCGCCTCCGATTGACCCCGCCTGCCATTTTCAACATACTCGGTAGTATGTTCCTGGGAGGAGGTTCAGCGTGGCGTTCCTGCGCGTGAATGGCGTTGTCCTGCATCACGAATTCCGCGGCGCGGCCGGCAAGCCCATGCTGGTTTTCGCCAATTCGCTCGGGACCGATTTCCGCATCTGGAACGATGTCGCGGCGCGTCTTGGCGGGCGCTACCGCGTGCTTCTCTACGACAAGCGTGGCCACGGCCTTTCCGAAGCGACGCCGGCGCCTTACGCGATGTCGGATCATGTCAAGGATCTTGCCGCGCTGCTCGACCACCACCGCATCGAAAAGGCGGCGGTTGTGGGCCTTTCCGTCGGCGGGCTGATCGCGCAGGGACTGGCGGCACTTCGCCCCGATCTCGTTGCCGGCCTGGTGCTCTGCGACACCGCGCACAAGATCGGCACGGAGGAATCCTGGAACACGCGCATCGATACCGTGCTCGAAAAGGGCATCGCTTCGATCGCCGACGGCATCATGAAGCTCTGGTTCACGCCGGCATACCGGTCGCCCGACAACGCCGATTTCGTCGGCTATCTCACGATGCTCACGCGATCCCCTGTCCAGGGCTATGTCGGCACATGTGCTGCAATTCGCGACGCCGACCTTACCGAATCCACGCGTGCGCTGAAAATGCCGGTGCTCTGCATGGTCGGCGACCAGGACGGCTCGACCCCTCCCGACCTGGTCCGCTCGACGGCACAGCTGATCCGCGGATCCGAATTCCGCATCGTCGCGGGCGCCGGCCATATACCTTGCGTCGAGCAGCCCGAAGCCGTCGCCAGCCTGATCGACACATTCCTGCGGGACGCTGGATACGTTAAATCAAGCCAGGCAGCGCAATCCGTCTGAAGGAGTTTCCATGAGCCAATCCGTTGCAGTTTCCCGTGACGGCGCCGTCGCCATCATCACCATCGACAACCCGCCGGTGAACGCGCTCTCCTTCCATGTGCGCGAGCCGCTGATGAAGGCGTTCGAGACCCTGCGCGACGATGCCACGGTGGAGGCTATCGTGCTGGCCTGTGCCGGCCGCACCTTCGTGGCCGGCGCCGATATCACCGAGTTCGGCAAGCCGATGCAGCGGCCCGACCTGCGCGACCTGATCGCGACCCTGGAAAAGATCGAAAAGCCGACGGTCGCCGCGATCCATGGCACAGCACTTGGCGGCGGCCTCGAACTGGCGCTCGGCTGTCATTCCCGCGTCGCCGACAAGGCGGCGAAACTCGGTCTGCCCGAGGTCAAGCTCGGCCTGTTGCCCGGAGCCGGCGGCACCATCCGCCTGCCCTACCTGATCGGTCCGCAGAAGGCGCTGAAGATCATCGTTTCCGGCACCCCGATCACGGCTGGCGAAGCATTGGAGGGCGGGCTTGTCGATGCGATCGCCGAGAACGATCTGGTCGCCGTCGCCGTTGAATTCGCGCGCGCCAGAGCCGCGGAGGGTAAAAAATTCAGCGCCGTGCGCGACCGCCGCGAAAAAATCGAAAAGGCCGACCTCGAAGCCTTCGACAGGCAAGCCGCCGAACTCGCAAAAAAGGCGCGCGGTCTCGAAGCGCCGGTCGCCTGCGCCCAGTCTGTGCGCAACGCCATCACTTTGCCGTTCGACGAGGCGCTCGCCAGCGAGCGCGACTTTTTCGTCAAACTCGTCTCCGGCGACCAGTCGCGGGCGCAGCGCCACCTGTTCTTCGCCGAGCGCGAAGCGGCCAAGGTTGCCGGCGTCGGCAAGGATATCGCGCCGCGTGAAATCCGCCGCGCCGGCGTCATCGGCGCCGGCACCATGGGCGGCGGCATCGCCATGTCCTTCGCCAATGGCGGCATTCCGGTCACCCTTCTGGAAATGAACCGCGAAGCGCTCGACCGCGGGATCGCCACTATTGAGAAAAACTATGCCATTTCGGTCTCGCGTGGCTCCATGACCGAGGAGGCGAAAGCCAGGCGCATGGCGCTGTTTTCCACCACCACCGACTATGCCGACCTCGCCGATTGCGACATCGTCGTGGAGGCCGTGTTCGAGGACATGTCCGTCAAGCAGGATGTCTTCGGCAAACTCGACGCCGCAGCCAAACCGGGCACCATCCTCGCCTCCAACACCTCCTATCTCGACGTCGACCAGATCGCGGCCTTCACCGGCCGCCCGCAGGATGTCGTCGGCACGCATTTCTTCTCGCCGGCCAATGTGATGAAGCTGCTTGAGATCGTGCGCGGCAGGAAGACGGCGCCGGATGTGCTCGCCACGCTGCTTTCCCTCTCCAAGAGGATCGGCAAGGTGCCGGTGGTGGTCGGCGTCTGTCCCGGCTTCGTCGGCAACCGCATGCTTGGCGCACGCTCCGACGAGACGGAAAACCTCCTGCTTGAAGGCGCGGCGCCAAACCAGGTCGACAAGGCATTCACCGATTTCGGCTGGCCGATGGGGCCGTTCCAGATGTACGACCTGGCCGGCCTCGACATCGGTTGGCGCAACCGCAAGGCGACCGGCAAGGCGGCCGTCATCTCCGACCCGCTGTGCGAGCAGGGCCGCTTCGGCCAGAAGACCGGCAGGGGCTTCTATCTCTACGAAAACGGCTCGCGCACGCCGACCCCCGACCCGGACGTCGAAAGACTGATCGCCGACAAGGCGCGCGAACGCGGCATCGAGCGGCGCGACATTTCAGCGGAAGAAATCACCGAACGCACGCTTTATCCCATGATCAACGAGGGCGCGAAAATCCTCGAGGAAGGCATCGCGGCGCGCGCCTCCGACATCGATATCGTCTGGGTGAACGGCTACGGCTTCCCCATCGGCAAGGGCGGGCCGATGTTTTTCGCCGAGCTCGAAGGCATCAAGAAGATCGTCGAGCGGCTGGAATACTGGCATGGCCGCACCGGTAAGGACGCATTCAAGCCGGCGGCCCTCTTGAAGAAACTCGCCGCATCCGGCGGTTCCTTCTCGGAAAAGACCGCCCAGGCCGCCTGACACAAACCAAGGGGAGACAACAATGGTCGATGCCGTCATCGTATCCACAGCCCGCACGCCGATCGGCAAGGCCTATCGCGGCGCTCTCAACGACACCACCGGCGCGACGCTCGGCGCGCACGCCATCCGCGCCGCACTTGAGCGCGCCGGCGTGGACGGCGAAGAGATCGAGGACGTGATCATGGGCTGCGCCATGCAGGAGGGCACCACCGGCCTCAATGTGGCGCGCCGCGCCCTGCTGGCCGCCGGGTTGCCCGTCACCACCGCCGGCACGACGATCGACCGCCAGTGTTCATCCGGTCTGCAGTCGATGGCGGTTCTGGCCAACGCGATCCGCAACGACGGCGTTCCCGTCGGCATCGCCGGCGGGCTGGAATCCATCAGCCTGGTGCAGAACGACCACCGCAACCTGTTCCGCATGAAGGACGACCTCCTGATGCAGATCAAGCCGGACGTCTATATGCCGATGATCGATACGGCGGAAGTGGTCGCCAAGCGCTACAACATCGCCCGCGAGCGCCAGGACGAATATGCGCTGGAGAGCCAGCGCCGGGTCGCCGCCGCACGCGAGGCTGGCCGCTTCGCTGCCGAGATCGTGCCGGTCAGGACCAGCATGGCCGTGGTCGACAAGGAGACCAAGGAGGTCAGCCACCAGCCGGTGGAACTTGAGCACGACGAGGGACCCCGCGCCGACACCACGCTTGGGGGGCTGGCTGGGTTGAAGCCGGTGCGCGGCGAAGGTTTCACGATCACCGCCGGTAACGCCAGCCAGCTTTCCGACGGCGCCTGCGCCTGCGTGATGATGAGTGACACGGAAGCCTCGCGTCGTGGCCTGACACCGCTCGGCGTTTTTCGCGGCTTCGCCGTTGCCGGCTGCGAGCCCGACGAAATGGGCATCGGCCCGGTCTTCGCGGTGCCGCGCCTGCTCGAACGCCACGGCCTCGGTGTCGACGACATCGGCCTCTGGGAACTCAATGAGGCTTTCGCCGTTCAGGTGATCTATTGCCGGGACCGGCTTGGCATCGACCCGGCGAAACTCAATGTCGATGGCGGCGCGATCGCTGTCGGACACCCCTATGGCATGAGCGGCGCGCGCCTTGCCGGACACGCGCTTATCGAAGGCAAACGGCGTGGCGTCCGATATGCGGTCGTCACCATGTGCGTAGGCGGCGGCATGGGTGCGGCCGGATTGCTGGAAATCAATTGAGATGAAGCACCCCCAACTCCGCCTCGCTTTGCTCGGCACCTCTCCCCCTGCCCGGGGGAGAGGAAGTGCGCCTCATGTAGCAGGTGTTTCCTCTCCCCCGTCGATCGGGGGAGAGGTGCCGAGCAAAACGAGGCGGAGTGGGGGTCGAAGCGGTATGGAGAAATAACCATGGACCTTCGTTTCACGCCCGAGGAAACCGCCTTCCGCGAGGAGGTGCGCGCTTTTTTTCGCGATCACCTGCCTGCCGAGACGCGGCGCAAGCTGGTCGACGGCGACCACATGGACCGCGACGACCTCGTGCAGTGGACGCGCACGCTCAATGACAAGGGCTGGGCGGTGGCTCACTGGCCGAAGGAATATGGCGGCACCGGGTGGGACCCGATGCGTCAGTATATCTTCCTTGAGGAGTTGCAGAAATTCCCGGCGCCGCAGCCATTGCCGTTTGGCGTCAACATGGTCGGCCCGGTCATCTACACCTTCGGCAGCGACGCGCAGAAGCAGCACTATCTGCCGCGCATCGCCAATCTCGACGACTGGTGGTGCCAGGGTTTCTCCGAGCCCGGCGCCGGCTCCGACCTTGCCTCGCTGAAGACCCGCGCCATCCGCGACGGCGACCACTATATCGTCAACGGCCAGAAGACGTGGACGACCCTCGCGCAATATGCCGACTGGATTTTCTGCCTCGTCCGCACCGATCCGAAAGCCAAGAAACAGGAAGGCATTTCGTTCCTTCTGATCGACATGAAGACGCCCGGCATCGAGGTTCGCCCGATCGTCACCATGGATGGCGGCCGCGAGATCAATGAAGTGTTCCTGACCGATGTGAAGGTGCCGGTCGAAAACCTGGTCGGCGAGGAGAACAAGGGCTGGGACTACGCCAAATTCCTGCTCGGCAACGAGCGCGTCAACATTGCGCGCGTCGGCATGTCAAAGCAGCGCATCGCGCGCATCCGCGAACTCGCGGCAAAGGAGCTTTCGGGTGGACGGCCACTGCTCGACGACCCGCGTTTCCGCGAAAAGCTCGCTTCGGTGGAGATCGACTTGAAGGCGCTGGAACTGACCCAGCTTCGGGTCGTGGCCGCCGACGCCAGGCGCGGCAACACCGGCAAGCCCGATCCCGCCTCGTCCTACCTCAAGATCAAGGGATCGGAGATCCAGCAGGCGACCACGCATCTCTTGATGGACGTGATGGGCCCGCATGCAATGCCCTACCAGGGCGAGCCAGACGAAGGCTCCAACGAGCCGCCGATCGAGCCGGCCTATGCCGGCTCCGCCGCGCCCACCTATTTCAACTTCCGCAAGGTCTCGATCTACGGCGGGTCGAACGAAATCCAGAAGAACATCATCGCCAAGGCGGTGCTGGGGCTGTGAGGGCTCCCTTCTCCCCGCCTGCGGGGAGAAGGCGCGGCGCCGGAGCCGCTCTCCTCTCCCCGTCCTTACGGGGAGAGGATGCCGGCAGGCAGGTGAGGGGCGGCGTGATTTTCGAAATGCGAGGAGCGTAAATGGACTTTGATCTCTCCGAAGAACAGTCGATCCTGAAGGATGCTGTCGAACGCCTGCTCGCCGACAGATACGGCTTCGAGGAGCGCAAGCGGCATATGGCTTCGCCGGAGGGCTGGAGCGCCGATATGTGGGACCGTTATGCCGAAATGGGCCTGATGGCGCTGCCATTCGCCGAGGACGATGGCGGCATCGGCGGCGGCCCGGTCGAAACGATGATCGTCATGGAAGCGCTGGGCAAGGCGCTGGCGCTTGAGCCCTATTTCGCCACGGTAGTGCTCGGCGGCGGCTTTCTCCGCCTCGGCGGCAGCGCCGAGCAGAAAGCGGAACTGATCCCGCAGGTTGCCGACGGTTCGCTGAAACTCGCGTTCGCGCAGGTGGAACGCAACTCCCGCTTCGATCTCCATCATGTCGAGACAGCGGCAAGGAAGGATGGCGGCGACTATCTCATCACCGGCGCAAAAAGCGTCGTGCTGCATGGCGACAGCGCCGGCAAGATTTTCGTCACGGCCCGCACAGCCGGCGATATGAGGGACAAAACGGGCATCGGCGTCTTCCTTGTCGATGTCAATGCGCCTGGCGTCAGCCGGCGCGGTTATGTCATGCAGGACGGCCAGCGCGCCGCCGAGATTTCGTTCGACAATGTCCGGGTCCCGGCAAGCGCTGCATTCGGTGACCCGGCAAACAGCTTGCCGCTGGTGCGCCGTGTCGTCGACCAGGCGATCGCTGCCTTGTCGGCGGAAGCGGTGGGCGTCATGTCGGCAATGCATGGGCTGACGCTCGACTATCTGAAAGTGCGAAAGCAGTTCGGCGTGCCGATCGGCGCCTTTCAGGTGCTGCAGCACAAGGCGGTCGACATGTATGTCGCGCTGGAGCAGGCGCGTTCGATCACGCTCTACGCCACCATGATGGCCGACAGCGACGAAGACACCGAGAGGGCTCGGGCCGTGCATGCAGCCAAGACCGAGATCGGCCGCGGCGGCCGGCTGGTCGGCGAAAACGCCATCCAGCTGCATGGCGGCGTGGGCATGACCATGGAATATGCCGTCGGCCACTATTTCAAGCGCATGACGATGATCGACCTTACCTTCGGCGACCATGATTTCCACCTCCGTGCACTGGCGGACGCCGGCGGGCTGATGGCCGTGTAGCGACTGTTGCCCCTTGGCGGTTGGCGGCGATCGTGGCGCCGGCGCTATCTTCCCCCCTTGATGATGAAAAGCCCCCTCTCCGTCTCGGCTTCGCCTCGACACCTCTCCCCCGCTTCGCAGGGGCGAGGAACCCAAGCTGGAGAAGCGCTGGCATCGCGGCAGCGGTTCCTCGCCCCTGCGAAGCGGGGGGAGAGGTGGTTTGCGCAGCAAACCGGAGAGGGGGAATTTCAAACCAAGGCAGCGCATCTCCCGCGAACGAATGAACCCCTTCCCCTTTGCCGTGGTGGCCGGCGGGATTATCATGCCCCATATGATCAGGGAGGTTCCCAACCGGAGCACGCCATGACGCATCCCATCCCCTTCACGCCCGATCTTTCGGTCAAGCCGGAGGTGACAGGCTTCTTCGACACGCAGACCAACACGATCTCGTATGTCGTCAAGGACCCGCTTTCCGACGCCTGCGCGGTGATCGATTCGGTCATGGATATCGACTATGCCGCCGGCCGCATCACGCATGACGGCGCAGACAAGATCATCGCCCATATCCGCGAACATGGCCTCGATCTCGAATGGATCATCGAGACCCATGTGCATGCCGACCATCTGTCTGCCGCGCCCTTCATCCAGGAACAGCTCGGCGGCAAACTCGGCATCGGCGAGAACATCACCGTCGTGCAGGACACTTTCGGGAAAATCTTCAATGAAGGCACCGAGTTCCAGCGCGACGGCTCGCAATTCGACCGGCTGTTCGGCGACGGCGATTTCTACCAGATCGGCTTCATGACCGCGCATGTCATGCATACGCCCGGCCATACCCCCGCCTGCATGACGCATGTCATCGGCGACGCCGCCTTCATCGGCGACACGCTGTTCATGCCGGATGGCGGGTCGGCGCGCGCCGATTTCCCGGGCGGCGATGCGCGCGCGCTGTTCCGCTCGATCCAGCGGGTGCTGTCGCTTCCTGCCGACACCAGGCTGTTCATTTGCCACGACTATGGGCCGAATGGCCGCGACATCAAATGGGAAACCACCGTCGCCGACGAGCGCGCCCACAACATCCATGTGAAGGACGGCGCCACCGAAGACGAGTTCGTCGCCATGCGCGAGGCGCGCGACAAGACGCTCGCCATGCCGCGTCTCATCATTCCCTCGCTGCAGTGCAATATGCGCGCCGGGCAGTTGCCGCCGAAGGACGAGGATGGCAAGACGTTCCTCAAGGTGCCGGTCAACACGCTCTGACCCGCACGCCCCCCGACAAAAGGACGACAGAATGGAATTCCGCCAGATCGACAAGGACTACGCCGTTTCGAAGCAGATCACCGTCGACCAGGTGTCCGAAATCAAGGCCGCCGGGTTCAAAAGCGTCATCTGCAACCGGCCGGATGGCGAGGATCCGGGCCAGCCGACGGTCGCCGAGATCAAGGCGGCGGTAGAGGCTGCCGGCATGAAGTTTCGCCATGTCCCGGTCAACAGCGGCCAGCCGATCACCCCGGCCGACGCCGAACGCATGCACCAGGCGCTGAGCGATGTCGAAGGACCGGTCTTTGCCTATTGCCGCTCCGGAACCCGTTCGGCCAACATCTACGGCCCGGCACAGGCGCTGGGGAAGAGCTGATCAGTACACCCAGCGCAGCAGGGTCAAGGTGATCGCCGGAAAGGCGACGAGGATCGCCGTGCGGATGACATCGGAGATGATGAAAGGGATGACGCCGCGAAACACCGCACGCGTCGGCACGTCCTTGGCCATCGACTGGATGACGAAGAGGTTCATGCCGACAGGCGGCGATATCAGCCCGACCTCGACCGAGATCAGCACCAGGATGCCGAACCAGATCGCCAGCTCTTCCGGCGGCAGACCGTAATCAAGTCCCATGATGATCGGGAAGAAGATCGGGATCGTCAAAAGGATCATTGATAGCGAGTCCATCGGCCCGCCCAGGATGAGGTAAAGCACCAGGATGACCGACATCACGACCCATGGGTTGAGGCCGAGTTCGACGACATAGGCGGCGGCTTCCTGCGGCAGTTGCGTGAGAGCCAGGAAGCTGTTGTAGAGCATGGCGCCGAGCACTATGAAAAACATCATCGCCGACGCGGACGCCGTATAGAAGATCGCGTCCCTGAGCTGGTGAACCGTCATGCCGCGGCGGGCCCAGGCGATGAGCGCGGCGCCGAAGGCGCCGACCGCCGAAGCCTCGGTCGGCGTAAAATAGCCGCCATAGATGCCGCCGAGCACCGCCAGGAACAGGAGCAGGATATCCCAGACGCGCAGCAGGGCAGCAAAGCGGTCGCGGTAGGGCATGCGCGGTTTGAGCTCGCCTGCCTCGTCGGGATTTTTCCAGACGAATATGCGAATGGCGATCATGTAGCCGATCGCGGCCAGAATGCCGGGCACGAACGCGGCGATGAAGAGCTTGGCGATGTTCTGCTCGGTCAAGGTCGCGTAGATGACCAGGATGATCGACGGCGGGATCAGGATGCCCAGGGTGCCGCCGGCGGCCAGCGTGCCGGTGGAAAGGGCGCCGGAATAGCCATTGCGCCTCAGTTCCGGCAGCGCGACCTGCGCCATCGTCGCCGCCGTCGCCATCGACGAACCGCAAATCGCGCCAAAGCCGGCGCATGCGCCGATCGTCGCCATGGCGAGCCCACCGCGACGGTGGCCAAGCCAGTTTTCGGCGGTCCGGAACAGCTTGCCGGAAATGCCGCCATAGGCGGCGAACTGCCCCATCAATAGAAACAGCGGCACAACGGAAAGGTTGTAGTCGGAAAAGGTGGAATAGGCGATCTGCTTCAATTGCCCGAGGATCGGGGCCGTAGACCCGGTGATGATCCACGAGCCGACGGCGCCGCAGAGAAACATCGACAGGCCAATCGGGATCCGTAGGAACACCATCGCCAGGAGCACGCCAAACGACACCATGCCGAGCGTAAGGTTGCTCATCATTCCATCCCATGATGTTCAGGCAGCAGGTCGCGCCCCGACAAAGCCGCTTTCACACCCCTGGCGGAGGTGAGTATGGCCGTGGCAACCGAGACATAGGCGGGCAGCAGGCAGGCGGCATATGCCCACCACATCGGAAACTGCACGATAAAGCTGGTCTCGCCGTTGCGAAACTTGTCCACGAAGCCATGGGTCAGGCGCCATGCAATCAGCGCCAGCACGATTGCAGCGACGATTTCGGCGAAAGCGTCGATGGCGCGAACCACCGTCGGTCCCATCATGTTGGTGAAGACATCGAGGATCGCGTGGCCGCGCATCAGTTGGCAGTATGGGAGGAAGCAGAATACGGCAAAGCCGGTCAATGCCTCGACGATCTCGAAGTCACCCAGTATCGGGCCGAACCCTGCCCAGATCAACGCGCGCCCGGTAACGCTGACAACCGTCAGGACGATGATGACGCCAAGCACAATGCCGCCGACGATGGCCAACGCCCGCGCAAGCCACTCGACGATCCGCGGCAGAATCATGCCCGTCCTCCCCGATAAAGCGAAACTCGGACTTTCCAGCTAGCGGCCGCAGCGCTGCGCTGCAGCCCAGGCGGACCGGGGCGGATGAACACCGCCCCGGCCAGCGCCTGGCGAGCCGGAAGGCTCACTTCTGCGTATATTTGTCGATGAGGGTGCGCGCTTCATCGAGCAATGCCTGCCCGTCGACGCCCTTGCCCTGCATCTCGACCACCCAGTTGTCCATCACCGGCTGCGCGGCGGTCTTCCACGGTTCGACATCGGTTGCGCTCAACTCGATGATGTTGTTGCCTGCATCGACGGCAACCTTGCGGCCCGCCGCATCGGTTCCCGCCTGCGTCTTGCCGAACAGAGCCGAGACATCCGCGCCTGAATTGTCGTCGATCACCTTCTTCAGGTCATCCGGCAACGCATCGTAACGCGCCTTGTTCATGGCGAGCACGAAAGTCGTGGTGTAAAGGGCGTGGTCGCCGCCGAATTCGGTGTGGTTCTGGACCAGTTCGGCAACCTTCAGCGCGGTGGTGACTTCCCAGGGAATGACAGCGCCGTCGATGACCCCCTTGGACAGGTTCTCGGTGATCGCCGGCACCGGCATGCCGACAGGCGTCGCACCAAGCTGGCCGAGCAACGCGTTGACGATGCGGGTCGGCGCGCGCAGCTTCTTGCCCTTCATGTCGTCGAGCTTGGCGATCGGCTCGCGCGAATGAATGAGGCCGGGACCGTGCACCCAGGCAGCGATGATGTGCACGTCCTTGAATTCGGTGTCCTTCATCTTGGAATTGAAAATGTCCCAATAGGCGCGCGAGGTGGCCTCTGCATTCGTCATCATGAACGGCAGTTCGAAGACTTCCGTGGAAGGGAAGCGGCCGGGCGTGGAGCCTGGCAAGGTCCAGACGATGTCGACCGTGCCATCTATCGCCTGGTCCATCAGTTCCGGCGGCTTGCCGCCAAGCTGCATGGCCGGATAGCGCTCGATCTTGATACGGCCGCCGGAATCCTTCTCGACCTTGTCGGCCCAGGGATCGAGCACGAATTTCGGTACATTGGCCTGCGCCGGCAGGAACTGATGCAGCCGCAGCGTCACTTCCTGCGCAAAGGTCATGCCGGCTCCGGCCATCAACCCGACCGCCGTCAAAGCGCCGGCAAGCGCCAGCGATTTCATCGAGAAACGCTTCATGAATTTCCTCCCGTTCTTCTCCCTCGACCGATGCTCGACCCTCATCGAACACGGCCTGCAATTGGCGCATAATGTCAGCAGCTTATGAAACTATAAATCCCCGCTCTCATCATTTGTAGCGCTCAATCACAACGGCAGCGAACCTGTCTCCTTCAGCGTTTCCAGCACGATCGCGGTTTTCACGTGCTGCACCGATTCATGTGGCAGGAGAACACCGTTGACGAATTCGGACAGCGACTTCAGGTCCGGCGTGACGACTTTCAGGATATAGTCCATCTCGCCGGTCAGGGCATGCGCCTCCTGCACCTCGGGGAGCCGCGACAACAGATCGGCGAAACGCTGCGCGTTGTCGCGGTTGTGGGTGGCAAGCGTCACCGAGATGACGTTGACCAGCGAAAAACCCAGCCGGTCGCGATCGAGCACGGCGCGGTAGCCGCGTATGAAACCCTCCTCCTCCAGTCGCTGGCGACGGCGCGAGCATTGGGACGGCGACAGGTTCACCCGGTCCGAAAGATCGTTGTTGGTCAACCGCCCATCGTTCTGCAAAAGCGCCATTATCTTGCGATCGAACTGATCAACCTGTGCGACAGTCATGAATTTCTCCGAAATTGCGCACGATACATGCACCTTTTGAGCATTGCGAGCTTCGCATTGCAAGCACATTGCATGCCGGCAGGCGTATGATCCGAGGCACGGTAAAGATTCAGGAGAATGCCATGGGACCCTTTCCACACGATGCTCCGCCGGCAACGGTGAGCGAGGCCAACCCGGCAGGCACCGACGGATTCGAGTTCGTGGAATTCGCTCATTCGGAGCCGGAGAAACTCGCCGAACTGTTCACCCGCATGGGTTACCAGGCAGTCGCAAAGCACCGGACCAAAGCAATCACGGTCTGGCGGCAGGGCGACATCAACTATGTCGTCAACGCCGAACCCGGCTCACATGCCATGCGCTTCGTCGAAGAGCATGGCCCATGCGCGGCCTCGATGGCGTGGCGGGTGGTAGACGCCAAGCACGCGTTCGACCATGCGGTTTCGAAGGGGGCGACGCCCTATGAAGGAAACGACAAGGCCCTCGACGTGCCGGCGATCGTCGGCATTGGCGGTTCGCTGCTCTATTTCGTCGAGACCTATGGCAAAAAGGGCTCGGCCTACGACGCCGAGTTCGACTGGATCGGGGAGCGCGACCCAAAGCCCATCGGCGTCGGCTTCTATTATCTCGATCACCTGACCCACAATGTCTATCGCGGCAACATGGACAAGTGGTGGGCGTTCTACCGCGACCTGTTCGGCTTCAAGCAGATCCACTATTTCGACATCGACGGCCGCATCACCGGGCTGGTCAGCCGCGCCATCACCTCGTCCTGCGGCAAGATCCGCATCCCACTGAACGAATCCAAGGACGAAACCAGCCAGATCGTCGAATACCTGAAAAAGTACAAGGGCGAAGGCATCCAGCACATCGCGGTCGGCACCGATGGCATCTACGACGCCACCGACAAGCTTGCCGCCAATGGGCTGAAATTCATGCCGGGGCCACCGCATACCTACTACGAGAAGAGCCACGCCCGCGTGAACGGCCATGACGAGCCGATCGAGCGCATGAAGCAGCATGGCATCCTGATCGACGGCGAAGGCGTGGTCGATGGCGGCATGACCAAGATCCTGCTGCAGATTTTTTCCAAGACGGTGATCGGACCGATCTTCTTCGAGTTCATCCAGCGCAAGGGCGACGAAGGTTTCGGCGAGGGCAATTTCCGCGCGCTGTTCGAATCCATCGAGGAAGATCAGATCCGCCGCGGCGTGCTCAAGGTCGAGGCGGCAGAGTAGGTAGCGGCGAGGCGGCGGCTATTTCTTCGCCACCACCAACGCCTGCTTGAGTGTCCTCAGGTCGCCGACAAGGTTGGCGAGGATCAGAACGAGGCGCGCGTTCAGGCGCGCGCTTTCCCCCGGTGTCAGCCCGTCATGTGCTTCCATCAGGGCGGCATAAAAATCGTCACCATGCGCGCCGAAACGGTCGCATCCGATATCGTCAGCCATCAGCGCCTCCCGGTTGCGCGCTCGAACGCTGCGGTGATCCTATGCCCCTCCGCCGATGCAAAACGCGCGGCCACGTGCTGATCGGGGCGGATCAGATAAATCATACCTTCGCCGTAGCGGTCCGCAACAATTCCATCGCAATCGATCAGCGTGACTGCACCATTGATCCTGCGCGAAAGATCGCGGGTCACAAACAGCTTTGCCAAGGCATCAGGAACGGCGTCGGGCAGGTCGGCCTCGACCGCCATGACGGTGAAACCAGCGCCGACATGATTGAGAAGCCAGCCAGTCTTGCCATTCTGTACCGGCGCATCGACCATCGCCGAACCTACCGCCAGCCCTTGTTTCCCAGCCGCTCGCGTCTGCAGCGAAAAACCCGCCAGCGAGCAAGGCCGCGACAGCCGCCCGGAGTTGACCAGCTTGCGGGCAAAATCCTGCTCGTCCGCAAGCTCCAGCACGCTATCGCGAAAGATCTTCTCCATTTCAGTCTTTGGCGTCATGAAGGCGGTGGCACGGGAGGAATTACGGATGTTTTCGTCGGCGCCGAAAATACGCTCCTCGTCATAGCTGACAATCAGGCTTTCCGGCGCCTCTCCCTTGACCACCATGGCCAGTTTCCAAATCAGGTTGTCTGCGTCCTGGATGCCGCCATTGCCGCCGCGTGCACCGAATGGCGAGACGATATGGGCGCTGTCACCGGCAAAGATCACCCGGTCGTGCACAAACCTTTGCAGCCGGCGGCACTGGAAGGTGTAGACCGAAACCCAGTCCAGCGAGAAATCGCGATGGCCGATGACCCTTTCGATGCGGGGAATGACGTTTTCAGGTTTTTTCTCCTCGTCGGGATCGGCATCCCAGCCAAGTTGAAGGTCGATGCGGTAAATGTTGTCCGGCTGCTTGTGCAGCAGCGCAGACTGGCCGGCGTGAAATGGCGGCTCGAACCAGAACCAGCGTTCCGACGGGAAATCCGCCTGCATCTCGACATCTGCGATCAGGAACCGTTCCTCGAATACCTTGCCTTCGAAGTCGAGCCCAAGCATGCCGCGAACGGACGAGCGCGCACCGTCGCAAGCGATCAGCCATTCCGCTTCGATGGTGTATTCGCCGTCCGGCGTCTCGACGCTTGCACGTACGCCGTGGCCTAACTGCTCAACTGCGGTGACGCGGTTTTTCCAGCGCAGGTCAATCAGATCAGGAAAGTCGCGGGCGCGTTCCACCAGATACTGCTCGACATAATATTGCTGCAGGTTGACGAAGGCCGGCATCTTGTGGCCGGGCTCCGGCTGCAGGTCGAAATTCCAGACCTCGCGTTCGCGATGAAACAGCCGGCCGACCTTCCAGGTGACGCCCTTATCGACCATGCGATCACCGATACCGAGGCGATCCATGATTTCCAGCGTCCGCTTCGACCAGCAGATGGCGCGGCTGCCCAGCGAGACGACATTGTTGTCGTCAAGAACCACACATTTTACGCCGCGCAGCGCGCAGTCGATCGCTGCCGCGAGCCCGACCGGGCCGGCGCCGACGATTAGCACGGGGTAACGCTCTCGCTCCGCACCGCGCAGTTCCGGCGGCGTTGCATAGGCAAACGGTTTGTAGTCGTAACGCGGCATCAGGAAATTCCGCCCAGGCCGAGCCGTTCGACCTCCGCATCCCTGAGCTTGAGATCGTAGTCGAGAAAGAACTCGTCCAGTTGCGGCGGCTTGACCGATGTTCCCGACAGCATCGCATGCACCTGGCCGCGATGGTGGATCTGGTGGATGAACAGATGCGCCAGGAGATCGCCGATGCGCTCTGGGATCATGCCATCCTCGCGGCGGTCGGTGACGACGCGGCGCTCGAGAGCCGCCGCCGTCAGGCGATCGCAAAAACCGATGAGGCGGCGATCGAAATCCGCTTGCGCCTCGGCGAGCAAGGCGGGGTCATCGAACGGAACGAAATCGTCATGGGCGCTGGCGCCGAGGCCGCCCTCTTCCACGAAATCCAGATAGAGATGGTCGACCGCCAGGATATGGTTGAGCGTTTCCTTGATCGACGGAAAAAAGCTGGTGCGCGGCGCCTCGAACTCGCCTGGCTTCAGCGCCAGCACGGCACGATAGATGCGGTCGTTCGACCAGAGACTGTTCTGCGCCATCCGGCGATTGTGCGTGAGAAGATCCATCCTCCCTCCTCCCGTTTTGGTTAGCCCTGCAGCGCCTCCCACATCTGGAGGTCGCGTTCCGCCGTCCAGATACGTGGCGTATCGATGCCCAGTGACTCGTCGTAGGCCCGCGCTACATTGAACGGCAGGCAGTGTTCATAGATGGCGTAGTTGGAAAACTTCGGGTCGCACACGGTCCGACAGGCGTCCCACGCTTCTTTCAGCGAGCCGCCACCCTGCGCGACCCGAGCCACCGGCCGGTACGTCGAGCGGACGAAGTCGGCGGTGTTGTCCAGCGCTTCGTTGACCAGCTTTTCGCCAACCAGCGCGTCGCCGCGGCCTGGCGCGATCGCCGCAAGATCGAAGCAACGGATAGCCTCAAGTGTGGCCGGCCAGTCGGTGAAATGACCATCGCCGCAATAGCAGGCCGAATGGTATTCGACGATATCGCCGGTGAACATGACATTCTCGTCGGGCACATGTGCGACGATGTCGCCAGCCGTATGCGCGCGGCCAAGGAACATCAGGTCGACGCGGCGCTTGCCCAGATAGAGCGTCAGCCGGTCGTTGAAGGTGAGCGTAGGCCAGGTCAATCCGGGGATCGACTCGTGGCCCTGGAACAGCCGGGGAAAACGGCCGAATTCCGAATCCCAGTCCTCCTGCCCGCGCTCGGCCACCATCGAACGCGCCTTCTCAGACATCACGATTTCGGAAGCGCCATAGGCCGATGCGCCGAGTACGCGCACAGCATGGTAATGCGAAAGCACGACATGTTTGATCGGCTTGTCGGTGACAGTACGGATATTCTCGATCACCTTGCCGGCAAGCCGTGGCGTCGCCTGCGCGTCGACGACCATCACGCTGTCGTCGCCGATGATGACCCCGGTGTTGGGATCGCCTTCGGCGGTAAAGGCCCACAGGTCGCGTCCGACTTCGGTGAAGGAAACCTTCTTTTCCGCCAGGTCGCCCTGTGAGGCGAAAGCCTTGGCCATCATTTATCCTTTGTATTTCTCGACTGTTTGCTCGATGGCGCCGAAGACCGAATGACCGGCCTTGTCCTTCATCTCGATGCGCACGAGGTCGCCAAAGCGCATGAACGGGGTTTTCGGCGCGCCCTGCTCGATGGTTTCGATGGTGCGCAGTTCGGCGATGCAGGAGTAGCCGGAACCGCCGGCGGGGACAGGCTTGCCCGGCCCGCCGTCGAGCTTGTTGGACACAGTGCCCGATCCGATGATGGCGCCGGCCGCAAGAGGGCGTGTCTTCGCAGCATGTGCAATCAGCGCCGGGAAATCGAACGTCATGTCGATGCCGGCGTTGGCGCGACCGAAAGGCTGCCCGTTAAGATCGACGCAGAGCGGCAGATGCAGCTTGCCGCCGTCCCAGGCTTCACCGAGTTCGTCCGGAGTGACCGCGACCGGCGAAAAGGCCGACGACGGTTTCGACTGGAAGAACCCGAAACCCTTGGCGAGTTCGGGGGCGGTCAGCCCGCGCAACGTAACGTCGTTGACCAGCATGACAAGTCGGATCGCACCGCGCGCTTCGTCGCTTGTGGCGCCAGCAGGCACGTCGCCGGTAACCACGGCCACTTCGCCCTCCATGTCGATGCCCCAGGCCTCGTCAGCCATCACGATCGGATCGCGTGGCCCGAGGAAGGAATCGGAGCCGCCCTGATACATCAACGGATCGGTCCAGAAACTTTCCGGCATCTCGGCGCCGCGCGCCTTGCGCACCAGTTCGACATGGTTGACGTAGGCAGAGCCGTCCGCCCACTGATAGGCGCGCGGCAGCGGCGAATGCGCGTCATGCTCATGGAAACGCGCCGAAGGCACCGATCCATGCTCCAGGCTTTCGGCAAGGGCGGCGAGATGCGGTGAAATGCGCTGCCAGTCATCAAGTGCCGCTTGCAAGGTCGGCACCAGGAAGGATGCGTCGGCGTAGCGGGTCAGGTCGCGCGACACGACAACCAGTTTTCCGTCGCGCGTTCCGTTCTTCAGCGTTGCAAGTTTCATGCGCTCTCCGTTATGCTTCCACGAACACCTGGAAGCCGCCATAGATCAAGCGTTTCATGTAAGCCGGCATCTTGTCCATGCCCGCCTTCATGCGCGGATCCTCCATCACCTTCTTCATCACCTCGTCACGGTGTTCACGTGACGCGTAGGTAACATAGGAGAAGACGACCGTCTCATTCTCTTCCCTTTTCACCGCAAGGGGGAACGACGTGACCTCGCCATCCGGCACATCGTCGGCGGCGGCCTCCACATAGGACAGAGCTCCGTGTTCCATCCAGACGGTTTTGCCAAGTTCGGCGTTCTTCCTGTATTCTTCCCATTCCCCCTTCGGCACGGGCAGAACGAAGCCATCAACATAAGTCATGGTTTTCTCCTTTTGTGGTCACAACGACCTAAGGACGAACCGCGAGGGATGGTTCCGACAACCGGCCGGAAAGATTCGGTGCTAACTCCAATCGCCTTCGACGGTGCCGTTGAAGCGCTTCTTCAGGTCCTTCCAGCAGTCGATATAGTCCTGCTGCAAAGTCGGGAGTTCCGCCCCATAGCGGGTCAACATCTGCGGGAAGCGGGTCTCGAACATGAAGGCCATCGTGTTGTCGAGCTTCACCGGCTTCAGGTCGGCCTTCGAGGCCTTTTCGAAGCCCGGCGCGTCCGGTCCATGCGCCAGCATCATGTTGTGCAGGCTGATGCCGCCGGGGACAAACCCTTCTTCCTTGGCGTCGTACTGACCGTGGATGAGGCCCATGAACTCGCTCATGATGTTACGGTGATACCAGGGCGGCCGGAAGGTGTTTTCCGCCACCAGCCAGCGCGGCGGGAAAATGACGAAGTCGACATTGGCCGTGCCTTCCTCGCCGCTCGGCGCGGTAAGCACGGTGAAGATGGACGGATCGGGATGGTCGAAAAGGATCGCACCGACCGGCGAAAACGTAGCCAGATCATATTTGTAGGGCGCGTAGTTGCCATGCCACGCGACGACGTCGAGAGGCGAATGGCCAAGTTCGGTGACATGGAAGGAGCCGCACCATTTGACGATCAGCCGGCACGGCGTCTCCTTCTCCTCGAACCAGGCGCAAGGGGTCTTGAAGTCGCGCGGATTGGCAAGGCAGTTGGCGCCGATCGGTCCGCGGTCGGGCATGGTGAACTTGGCGCCGTAATTCTCGCAGACATAGCCCCGCACCGTCTCGTCGATCAGTTCGACCTTGAACACCAGGCCGCGCGGAAGCACCGCGATTTCGCCGGGAGCGAGTTCGATCACGCCCATCTCGGTGACGAAATTCAGCCGCCCGACCTGCGGCACGATCAGCAGCTCGCCGTCCGCGTTGAAGAAATGGTCGTCGATCATCGAACGGTTTGCGACATAGACATGGGCCGCCATGCCGCTCTGCCCCAGTGCATCGCCGGCCGTGGTGATAGTGCGCATGCCGGCGATGAAGTCGGTGGGTTCCGTCGGCATCGGCACCGGGTTCCAGCGATATTGCCCGAGCGCCAGCTCGTGATCGTGAATGTTTGGGGCGGTCTTCCACTGCTGATAGCTCGCCGGCTTGAAACGGCCCGTGTGCTTGACGCTCGGCCGGATGCGGTAAAGCCAGGAGCGCTCGTTGGTGCCGCGCGGCGCTGTAAAGGGTGAGCCGGAAAGTTGCTCGGCATAAAGACCGTAAGCCGGGCGCTGTGGCGAATTGCGGCCCTGCGGCAGCGAGCCCGGAAGGGTTTCCGTCTCGAAGTCGTTTCCGAAGCCCGGCATATACTGGAAGGTCATGGCTTTCTCCTCCCGATTGACCAAATTCGTTTCATCTGTAACCATTGAAAATGTAACTATCAACAGCCGAGGGCCGCCGTACGGCCTCAAATCCGGGAGCCAGATCATGGACACCGAAATCCTCGAACTCGAGATGTTCCTGCCTTACCGGCTCAATCGGCTGGCCGACGCCGTCAGCCGGGAATTCTCGAAAATCTACCGTGACCGCCATGGTTTGACACGCCCGGAATGGCGCGCGCTGGCCGGGCTCGGCCAGCACGGCACCATGACGGCGACAGCCATCGGCGAACAATCCGCTATGCACAAGACCAAGGTTTCGCGGGCGGTTGCCGAGCTCGAAAGGCGCAAATGGCTGGTCCGCACACAGGATCCGGCCGACCGCCGAGTTGAAAACCTGACGCTGACGAAAAAGGGAGAATCGGTCTATCGGGAACTGGTGCCGATGGCGAAGGCTTACGAGCAGACCCTGCTCGCCCGAATGTCAGCGCGGGAACGAAACGATGTCGCGAGCGGTATCCGGGCCATTGAAGCAGCACTGCTCAAATAGGACCAACCGCCCTACTCCACCGGCCGAGGATATTGAACCCGCGGCGGTATCCAGTGATGGATCAGGGCAAGCACGACGAGGCTGGCGCTGCCAATCAACACCACCACAAAAAGCGTCGCCCCCTGAAACGGCGACGCCGTCGCCACCAGCGGCAATGCTCCCGCGGGTGGATGTGTCACGCGCAACATCAGCATCAGCGCGATAGCGATGCCGACCGCGATAGCGGCGGCCCACCATGCGCCGGGAAAGGCGAGCGCGGCAGCGACGCCGACGATCGCGGCTATGAGATAACCGGCAAAGATGTTCATTGGCTGGGCAAGCGGACTGGCCGGCTGGCCAAAGAGAAGAACGGCCGTCGCGCCGAGCGGCGCGATCAGCAGCGGCAACCCTGTCAGCGACGACAGACCGCCTACCAGCGACATGCCGAGGATAGCGCCCGAGCCCGATTTCAGATGGGACAGGAATTGCCCCCGCGGTTCGTGTCTGGCTGTCAGGGAGCGGATATGGCGGCGCATCGGCAGGTCCGGATCAGGAAGCCCGCCTCGATAGCAAACGCCGTGAACCGCCTGCAACGATCAAAATTCGAATTTTCAGCCCGAAAGCGGAAAAATCGTGATGCCAGGCGATGGCCGCAGCAAGCTAGCCAAATTGACAACTACCAATGGCTGGCTTATCTGTTTGTTTAAATTAACTGGTTAAATTGACCGGTCAATAAAGGCCGCAATTCATGAAGACCATTCAGGCATCCGAGGCCAAAGCGAAATTCTCCGCTCTGCTCAGCGAGGTCGAGCGTGGCGAGGTGATCGAAATCACGCGTCATGGCAAGACGATCGCGCGGATCGTGCCCGAAGCAGACGAAGCGGAGCGCCGAAAACGTGCGGTACAGGCTATCCTTGACCTTAAGAGATCTGGGCGAAAGACCGGAATCACCGTCGAGGACATTCTGTCGGCGCGCGATGAAGGCCGGAAGCCGCTGTGACGCTTGTCATCGATAGTTCTGTCGCCGCAAGCTGGAGCATTCCCGATGAGGATTCACCCGCGGCTCTAAGGGCGCTCACAATCGCATCGTCCGATGGCGCCTCCGTGCCCAGTCTTTTCTGGCACGAACTGCGCAATGTTCTTCTCGTCAGCGAGCGGCGCGGCAGGCTTACGTCCGATGAGGTCCACACGGGGCTCGCCGCGGTTGCCGACCTCTCTCCCAATGTCGATGAACTCGATGGGCATTCGGCAATTCTGGCCTTGGCCAGGCGGCATACGCTTTCAGCCTATGATGCCGCGTATCTGGAACTGGCGATCAGGCGCGGGGGAACAATAGCCACGCTGGACAACAAGCTGGCCAAAGCCGCCCTGGCCGAAAACTTGACCGTCATTTCCGATCAGGCCTGACATCTCACCAGTCCATCACAACCTTGCCGGAATTGCCGCTGCGCATCGCCTCGAAGCCTGCCTTGTAGTCGTCGATGCCGATGCGGTGCGTGATCAGCCCGGAAACGTCGAGCGGCCCCTGTACCAGTGCGATCATCTTGTACCAGGTCTCGAACATCTCGCGGCCGTAGATGCCCTTGAGATGCAGCATCTTGAAGATGACTTTGTTCCAGTCGATCTCGAAACCGGTCGGCGCGATACCCAGAATGGCGATCTTGCCGCCATTGTTCATGGTATCGATCATGTCGCGGAAGGCGGGGGCTGCTCCCGACATCTCGAGGCCGACATCGAAACCTTCGTTCATGCCGATTTCGCGCATCACGTCCCTCAGCTTCGACTTCGAGGCATCGACGACATGCTGGACGCCCATCTTGCGCGCCAGTTCGAGGCGAACCGGATTGATGTCGGTGATGACGACTTTGCGGGCTCCAACGCACTGCGCCACCATGGCCCCCATGATGCCGATCGGGCCGGCGCCGGTGACCAGCACATCCTCGCCGACGAGATCGAAGGACAGCGCCGTGTGCACGGCGTTGCCGAGCGGGTCGAAGATCGCCGCGATCTCATCCGGCACATCATCGGGGATCGGCACGACGTTGTGTTGCGGGATCGCCAGATATTCGCCGAAGGCGCCCGGCCGGTTGACGCCGACGCCCAGCGTATTGCGGCAGAGGTGACCGCGGCCGGCGCGGCAGTTGCGGCAATGGCCGCAGACGATGTGTCCTTCGCCCGAAACGCGCTGCCCAATCTTGTATTCGGTTACCGCCGACCCGAAATCGGCGACGGTGCCGACGAATTCGTGGCCGGTGACCATCGGCACCGGCACCGTCTTCTGTGCCCATTCGTCCCAGTTCCAGATGTGCACGTCTGTGCCGCAGATCGCGGACTTCCTGACCTTGATCAGCACGTCGTTGGGGCCGATCTCCGGCACCGGCACTTCTTCCATCCAGATGCCTGGCTCGGCCTTGGCCTTCACCAGCGCACGCATCATGTTCGACATGTTTTCGTTCCTAACCAATCACGCCAAGTTCGCGGCCGACCTCGCCAAACGCATGCACAGCACGGTCGATATCTTCCGTCGAATGTGCAGCCGACATCTGCGTCCTGATCCGCGCCTGTCCCTTGGGCACGACCGGGAACGAAAAACCAATCACATAGATGCCGCGCTCCAGCATCCTTGCCGCCATCTCCTGGGCAATCGTGGCCTCGCCCAGCATGACCGGGATAATCGGATGGCCGGCGCCGGCCAGCTTGAAGCCTAGTTTCGACATCTTTTCACGAAAACGTTCGGCGTTTGTATAAAGCCGCTCCCGCAAGGCGGCGCCATTCTCGATCATGTCGAAGACCTTGATCGAGGCGCCGGCTATCGCCGGCATCAGCGTGTTCGAGAACAGATAGGGCCGCGAGCGCTGACGCAGCCAGTCGACCACGTCACGCTTGCCGGACGTGTAGCCGCCGGACGCGCCGCCGAGTGCCTTGCCCAGCGTGCCGGTGATGATGTCCACCCGGCCCTCGACGCCGCAATATTCGGGTGAGCCACGGCCATTCTTGCCGACGAAGCCGACGGCGTGGCTGTCATCGACCATGACCATCGCGCCGTATTTATCGGCAAGATCGCAGACACCCTGGAGATTGGCGATAATGCCGTCCATGGAAAACACGCCGTCGGTGGCGATAAGCTTGAAACGGCTGCCTTCCGCCTTCTTCAACTCTTCCTCGAGCGCTGCCATGTCGTTGTTGGCATAGCGGAAGCGCCTGGCCTTGGAGAGCCGCACGCCGTCGATGATCGACGCATGGTTGAGCGCGTCGGAAATCACTGCGTCCTCTTCGCCGAGCAGCGTCTCGAACAGCCCGCCATTGGCGTCGAAGCACGAGCCGTAGAGGATAGTGTCTTCCATGCCCAGAAAGTTCGATATGGTCGCCTCGAGCTGCTTGTGTTCTTCCTGGGTGCCGCAGATGAAGCGCACCGAGGCCATGCCATAGCCGTAGCGGTCGAGGGCGTCCTTAGCGGCGGCGCGCAACTCTTCATTGTCGGCAAGGCCAAGATAATTGTTGGCGCAGAAATTCAGCACCTTGTCGCCGCTTGCCACTTCGATTCGGCTCGACTGGGTCGAGGTGATGACGCGCTCGGACTTATAGAGGCCGGCGGATTTCAGCCCTTCAAGCTCGGCTGCGATGTGGGACAGAAAATTACTGCTCATTCAGCACCTGTTCCTGGGCATTTGCCCCTCGTACCGCCCCGCAGCAGCGGAGATCTATCACAAATACGACTTGGCGACTCGCCGCTTCCCTGGCGTCGAACGCGGGCGCACGAGGCTAGAGTGGACCGGTTTTGTCAACAGACATCGGCAAGGAAATCCATGTCAGCCGCGACCATATCGAGCATTCGTATCTACAGGCAATGGCAGCCGTTTCGCGACGGTACCTATCGCTGCTCCGGCGGGCGCAGCGCCGAAGGATTCGATTCCTCGATCGTCGAGATTACCTCGCGCGATGGCTTGCTCGGCTATGGGGAGATGGCGCCGCTCGGCAGCTTCTACGACCCGGCCTTCGCCGAGGGCGCGCGAGCGGCGATGCGCGAGCTTGCGCCGCACCTGTTGGGAGCCGATGCCACCGGCATCGAGGCGCTGAACCGCCGCATGGATTTGCTGCTGAACGGCCACCCTTACGCGAAGGCGGCGATCGACATGGCGCTCTGGGACCTTCGTGGCAAGCACTGCGGGTTGTCGCTGGCGACGATGAGCGGCGGCGCGGAAGGTGCCACGCTGGCACTCTACAGGTCGATTGCCCAACAGGCGCCCGACGCAATGGCGGCGCGTGCGCAGAAATACATCGTCGAAGGCTATCGCCGCCTGCAGGTGAAGGTCGGGCTCGACGTCAACGACGATATCGCACGGCTTCAGGCGGTGCGTGCTGCCGTTCCGGCCGACACGGTGCTGTTTTGCGATGCCAATGCGAGCTGGGGCACAGCCGATACGCGGCGCTTCCTGATGGCGACGCGCGACCTCGACTATACGCTGGAACAGCCCTGCGCGAGCTACGATGAGAATCTGGCGATCCGCCGCGTCTGCGACCGGCCGCTGGTGCTCGACGAAACAATCGACAGCGTCGACGTGTTGCTGCGCGCCATGGCCGACGGACTGGTCGACGGCATCACCATCAAGCTCGCCCGCGTCGGCGGACTGACCAAGGCCAAGCTGGTGCGCGACATCGCCATTGCCCGCAATCTCAAGGTGACAATCGAAGACACTGGCGGCGCCGAGATCGACACGGCAGCCTATTGCGGGCTCATGCTGTCGACACCTGAGGCCCTCCGCCAACACACCGTCGACTTCCACAACTGGGTGACGGTCTCCAACGCGAAGGCCGACTTCCGCATCGCGGACGGCGCGATGACGATTCCGGTTGGCCCCGGTCTTGGCATCGAGGTCGACGTGAACACATTTGGCGATCCGGTTTTCGCCTGCCAGCTCTGATCTGCGAAACCCGCCTCGACGCATTGCCGAGACGGGAGAGCCGTTGCCGGCTCAGAAAAACGCCTGCAGACCCGTCTGCGCCCGGCCGAGGATCAGGGCATGCACGTCGTGCGCACCCTCATAGGTGTTGACCGTCTCCAGATTCTGCGCATGGCGCATCACATGGTAGCCGATCTGGATGCCGTTGCCGCCATGCATGTCGCGGGCCTGGCGGGCGATGTCGAGCGCCTTGCCGCAATTGTTGCGCTTGACGATCGAAATCATCTCCGGCGCCATCTTGCCCTCGTCCATCAGCCGTCCGACCCGCAGTGAGCCCTGCAGCCCCAGAGCGATGTCGGTCTGCATGTCGGCAAGCTTCTTCTGGTAGAGCTGCATGCCGGCCAGCGGCTTGCCGAACTGCTTGCGGTCGAGCCCGTACTGGCGGGCGCGGAACCAGCAATCCTCGGCAGCACCCAAAGCGCCCCATGAAATGCCATAGCGGGCGCGGTTGAGGCAGCCGAACGGGCCTTTGAGGCCGGAGACGTTGGGCAATAGCGCATCCTCGCCGACCTCGACGCCTTCCATGACGATCTCGCCGGTGATCGAGGCGCGCAGCGACAGCTTGCCGTCGATCTTCGGCGCCGAAAGACCCTTCATGCCCTTTTCCAAAACGAAGCCGCGGATCTGGTTGTCGTGTGCAGCCGACTTGGCCCACACCACGAAAACGTCGGCGATCGGGGCGTTGGAAATCCACATCTTCGAGCCGG
This sequence comes from Neomesorhizobium albiziae, assembly GCF_900114255.1. Lineage (GTDB taxonomy): Bacteria > Pseudomonadota > Alphaproteobacteria > Rhizobiales > Rhizobiaceae > Neomesorhizobium > Neomesorhizobium albiziae. Next base: position 90,602 of record NZ_FOSL01000009.1, read on the forward strand.
AGATGCGATAGCCGTTGGCGGTCTTTTCCGCCCGCGTCTTCATGCCGCCCGGATCGGAGCCCGCATCTGGCTCGGTCAAGCCAAAACAGCCGATCCATTCGCCGGAAGCAAGCTTCGGCAAAAACTTCCTGCGCTGGCTCTCGTCGCCATAGGCATAGATCGGATACATGACCAGCGACGACTGGACGCTCATCATCGAGCGATAGCCGGAATCAACCCGCTCCACTTCACGGGCGACCAGCCCATAGGTGACGTAATTGGCGCCGATACCGCCATATTCCTCAGGAATAGTGACGCCAAGCAGACCCGCCTCGCCCATTTCGCGGAAAATCGCCGGATCGGTCTTTTCGTCGAGATAGGCCTCCTCGATGCGCGGCGCCAGTTTGTCGGCGGCAAACGCGGCTGCGCCGTCTCGAACCATGCGCTCGTCTTCGGTCAGTTGGTCTTCAAGCAGGAACGGGTCGGCCCAGACAAAGCTGCCGCCTGCCGATTTGGATGCGCTCATGGTTCCTCCGAAAATGGGTGATTTCGTCCATCCTAGACTGCTTCGGCACTTTTCGCTAACAAGTAATATCTCAGAGTTTATGCGCAAATTCGATCAACTTGACAGTAGGCCAGCCGATGCGCCGCAGCTATGTCCCAACGATTGCTGAACTTGAGGCCTTTCGCGCCTGCGCGAGCCTCGGCACGACAATTCGCGCCGCCGATCAGCTCGGCTTGACACAGAGTTCGGTCAGCCGCTCGATCGGCCAACTCGAGGACCGGCTGGGCGTGGCGCTGTTCCACCGCGTCCGGCAGCGGCTTGTGCTTTCCGATGCGGGACGGCGCTTCGCCCGCGACGCCGAGGCGATCCTCGACAGCCTGCATGAGGCGGCAGTGCGCACCATGGCATTCGGCGGCCAGTCCGATGTGCTCAGCATCGCCGTGCTGCCTACGCTGGCAGATCGCTGGCTGATCCCGCGGCTTGCAGGCTTCCACGCGGCCCATCCGCATGTCGCCATCGACCTTGCGGTTCGGCTGGAGACAGTCGACCTTGAGACGGAAGCCTTCGACGCTGCTATCCAGCGCGGCCCGGCGGAGCCGAGGCAGCCGGGCATCGTTCGCCTGTTCGACGAGGAGCTTGTCGTCGTTGCATCCCCCGCCCTGCTCGACGGCCGCGCTGCTCTCGACGATGCCGCGCTTGCCGCACTGCCGCTGCTGCAGCAGTCGACCCGACCGACGCTCTGGCTGCAATGGTTCCAGGTCGCCGGTATCGACCCGCGCACCACCTTGCGCGGCCATCGCTTCGAGCAGTTCTCGATGGTCGTCGAAGCCGCAATCGCCGGCCTCGGCGTCGCGCTGGTGCCGGAGGTGCTGGCCGAGCGCGAGCTCACCGCTGGCAGGCTGGTGATGGCTTCGCCCAACCGCATCGCCGGCGAAGTACCCTACCGGCTGGCCTTCCGACCCGGCAGCGAGGACCGGCCGGGCCTGCGCGAATTCGTCCGCTGGCTGACAGCCGAAGCCTCGGCACAATCGCTCAGATCCTGAGACCGACCCGGAGGAGATCACCGGGTCGCAGCAACGCGAAGCCGGTCTCCGGACTTTCTTGCGGAAAAGACCAAAAGCCGGCCTTTCCGGAAAGGCGACGCTAACCATTCGGCCAAAATCAACGATCGAAGAGACACCAAAAACGAAACCTTTCCAGCCTGTTAACGTCTGCCGGTCAAGATCGCCACCAACAACAAGAAACTGAACATGCAAGGGCTTCGGGGGCGATGTCGCAGCAAACGGTACCGACTGGGTCGGGTAGGCTCATCCTGCTGTTCAAGGGAGCCTACTGGGTCGCTCTTTCGATCATCGCCGCGATGGCGCTGGCCTCCTATGTGCTTCTCCAACAGATGATGGCCGCGCAGCAGCGCGACGAAGCGCTGCTTGCGCTTGCCAATGCGCAGAGGGCGCTCTCGCAACGCGTCGTCTTCCTTGTCGCCGTCACCGACAGAGCGCCGTTTGTCGAAAAACCGGGCCTGATCGCAGAACTCAACGACGGAACGGCCGAATTCGAAGCAAACTACGACCTTTTGCTGGAGCGAATGGCGGCCGACACGCCTTCGCCCGACCGGAATGATGATCCAACGCTCGAAAACATTCTGTTTTCGAAGCCGTTCTATCTCGATTACTTCTCAACCAGTCTCGCCGCCAACGGCAAGCGCTTCGCTGCGGCAGTCCGCTCCGAGCTGGGTATCGGCAACAGCACCGTTACCGGCTATCTGGCGAGCAGGGACAAAGCCCGGCTCGACGCGACGGTCGCCAAGGCCACGCTTGCCGGCTACACGGCGCTCGCCGACCGCATCCGGGCAACGTCGGATGCGCGACTGAAGAACATGCTCAGCACCCATCGCATGCTGTTCCTTTCCACTCTCGCAGTCATCGTGCTCGTCGCGCTGTTCATTTTCCGGCCGATGTCCAACGTGATCATGCGGCGCACACATGAACTGGTCGACGCCCGCAACTCGATGGCCTTCATCGCCGTTCACGACGGGCTGACCGGCCTGCACAACCGCACTTTCCTCACCGATCATTTCGACACGCTGATCAAGGGCGCGCACCGCCGGCGCGAACGGCTTGCCGTGGTGCAACTCGATCTCGACCGCTTTAAGCAGATCAACGACACGCTGGGCCATGCCGCCGGCGACTATGTGCTGGTGATGACGGCGCAACGCATGCGCGAATCCTGCCGCGCCTCCGACCTCTGCGTTCGTCTCGGCGGCGACGAGTTCGTGATGATCCTCAACGGCGCCGGAACCAGCGAGGACATTCACGCGCTGGCCAAACGCATCCTCGACCGCATCAACGAACCGATCAGCTTCCAGGGCGCCACGGTGCACCCCGGCGCCAGCGCCGGCATCGCCGTCTATCCAGTCGATGCCGACAATGCCGCCGATCTCCTGGTGCACGCCGATCTTGCGCTCTATTCGGCGAAGAAACTCGGCGGCGGCAATTTTTCGTTCTTTTCCGACGAATTGCGGCAGGAACTCGAACACCGCAAGCAACTGGAGCGCGATCTCAAGATCGCCATCGCGGAAGAAACCTTCAGCGTCTATTTCCAGCCGCAGGTATCGCTGGCCAATGGCGCCATCACAGGTGTTGAGGCCCTGGTCCGCTGGAAGCATCCGGAGCGCGGTATGATATCGCCCGGCGAATTCATCCCGGTCGCTGAAAAATCCGGCCTGATGGCAGAGATCGGGCGCATCATTGCGCGCAAGGCCGTGCACGAAGCGGCCGCCTGGTACAATGCCGACATTCAGTTTGGCCGCCTTGCGATCAATGTTTCCGGTTCGGAGTTGCGCGAGCACGACTTCGACAGCTTCCTCTTCAGAACGCTGGAAGAGGCCGGGCTGCCGCCGCAAAAACTGTCGCTGGAAATTGTCGAGTCCGTCATTCTCGACGACGAGAAGACGGGCATCGCGGCGAAGCTGCGCCAGATCCGTGCGGCCGGCGTGCACCTGGAGCTCGACGATTTCGGCACCGGCTACGCCTCGCTCAGCCACGTCAATCCAAACGAGATCGACCGTCTGAAGATCGACCGCCGCTTCGTGCAGAATATCAACTCCAACGGCGACAACACAAAAATCGTCCGTGCCATCACCGAGTTGGCGCGCGGCCTCGGCATCTCCATCATCGCGGAAGGCGCCGAAACAGAGGCCGAACTGAATTCGCTGATGTCGATCGGCTGCGACCAGGTGCAGGGCTATTCGATCGCATTTCCAATGCCCGACGACCAGGCGCGCGCCTGGCTGATGGCGCGCGCGCCGAAGAAGCCAGCGCTGACGGTGTTGCAGGGGAGCAGGGCCTGATCCGACCGATTCTTGAACCGCCCCAATCGCTTGCCTAATCGTGGCCGGGCGCGGTCCAGGAGCATTCGAACGCGGGCACGAGATGGGAAAATCCCTTCAGCCGCTTGTCTTTTGTTTGCACGAAGAGGTCACGGCCCCCGTGCTGCCGCCTTATGTTTTTAGACACGAGGATCTGATCGCTTGAAGCGGCTGAACACAGCCGCGCGGCAAGTTGAACCGTGGAGCCGAACAGGTCGTTGCTGTCCTCGACGGGTTCGCCGCAATCCAGGCCAATCCTTATATGGATCGGTTCCGCGTTCCCGCGATTGTAGCGCTGGAATCCCTGCTGGATGGAAACAGCGCAATCGACGGCCTCTGCCGGCGAGGTGAATGACGCCATTATCCCGTCGCCGGTGTGCTTCACCTCACGCCCACCTGTTTCATTCAAGCATCGGCGGACAATAGAATCATGCGCCCGGATCAACTCGGTGGCCAGGCGGTCACCGAGGCGCGTCGTCATCCTGGTCGAACCGACGATGTCGGTGAACATGATCGCCCGGTATCCCGAATCCACATTGTGATGCGTGTGGCCGGAAGGCGGCTCAGGATCCTGAATCCGGCCCAGAAAGGCCTCCACCGCGGAAAGCGCGACTTCGACGACCTCGCCCGCAATATGGCCGTGCGCCTCGCGATGCACGCACTGGGCGGTATCCTTGTCGGGCGCGTCCACGAGGCAGAAGGTGGTGCCCCGCTGTTGGTCAAACCAGTAGGTGAGGAATTTTACCCCATACTGATCCTGGATTTCGAGATCCTTGCGATGCGCATCAGCGATGTCGGCGGCTGTCACCCCCTTCATATCGTGACGGTCCATAAAGATAGGCACAGTGCGCTCCTATCCATCACCCGCTCGGGTTATAAACGGCCATCATAGCGCACCGACGCTACATCCGCATCCCGAACCTGATGCCGTCGTAGATCGCAGCGTGGATGTTGCGCGAGGCGACCGCGTCGCCGATGCGCAGCAGCACAAAGCCGGCTTCCGGCCTCGTTTGCGGAAAGATATCGCCGCCGTCGACCAGTCTGCCGTAGTCGATGGCGCCGCCGTTCTTCGACAGCGGTTTCAACGCGAAATAGAGATCTTCGAGTGGCAGCGTGCCATGTTCGACAACGACCTGATCGACCCGCCGTTCGTCGCGCCAGCCATCGGCGAAGTCGGAGGAAAGCGTCGTCACAAGCTGGTTTCCCTCGCGGCGAACCGCGCTGAGTCGGGTGTTGATGGTGATCCTCACACCCTTCTCATGGAAGGCCCGCATATAGGGAACGTGGTTCATGCCGCCCATTTCGGGGGCGAAGAAACGTTCCGGTGAAACCAGTTCCAGCCTAGCGCCGCTGTTGGCGATCAACTCGGCCGCCGTCATACCCGGGTGGCCGCCATTGTCATCGTAAAGCAGCACATTCTCCGCCGGTTTCACGGCGCCGGCCACGATATCCCAGCTCGAGGTAACGAGATCGTCTCCGGCTTCCAGCGGGGGATTCTGCGGCACGCCGCCGGTTGCCACAACCACGACATCGGGAGACAGCGCCAGGACATCGTCCGGCTCCGCCCATGTGTCGTAGCGCATATCGACGCCGAGCCGCTGGAGTTCGGCAAGCCGCCAGTCGACGATGCCGATGAGCTCCTTGCGGCGCTGGTTCTGTGCCGCAAGACGGATCTGGCCGCCGGCCTGGCCCGACGCTTCCAGTACCGTTACCTTATGCCCGCGCTCGGCGGCGACACGCGCCGCCTCAAGCCCGGCGGCTCCGGCGCCGACCACCACGACTTTCTTCCCCTGCCCTCCGGCCTTGCCGACGATATGCGGGATGGTCGCCTCGCGCCCGGTCGCCGCATTATGGATGCAGAGAGCCTCGCCGCCTTCATAGATGCGGTCCAGGCAATAGGTGGCGCCGACGCAGGGCCGTATCTCGTGCTCGCGGCCTTCCATGACTTTTCGCACGATGTGCGGGTCGGCCAGATGCGCCCGGGTCATGCCGACCATGTCGAGCTTGCCCGTCGCAATGGCGTGGCGCGCCGTGGCGACGTCCGAAATTCGCGCCGCATGGAACACCGGGAACTTCGTCGCCGCCCTCACCTCGCCGGCAAAGTCGAGATGCGGCGAGGAACGCATGCCGGTGATCGGGATCACCTTGGTCAGCGCTGCATCGGTCTCGATCGAACCGCGAATGATGTTCAGGAAATCGAACTTTCCCGACGCCGCCAGCCGCTTCGCGATCTCGATGCCTTCGTCCTTCGACAGGCCCGCCGCAAAATCCTCGTCGGCGACCATGCGGATGCCGACGATGAATTCCGCGCCGACCGCCGCGCGCACCGCATCGATGACCCGCCAGGTGAAACGCAGCCGGTTGTCAAGCGAGCCGCCGTAATCGTCGGTGCGCCGGTTGGTCGCCGGCGACCAGAACCCGTCCATCAGGTGGCCGTAGGCTTCGAATTCGATGCCGTCGAGGCCCGCCGCCTGCATGCGCTGCGCAGCACTTGCGTAGTCGGCGACGATACGCTCGATGTCCCAATCCTCCGCCTCCTTCGGGAAGGAGCGGTGGGCCGGCTCGCGCACCGGCGAAGCGGACAGAACCGGCAACCAGTCGGCCCTGTTCCAGCCGGTGCGGCGACCTAGATGGGTGAGCTGGATCATCACCTTGCAGTCGTGTTCATGGCACGCCTCGGTGAGTTCCCTCATCCACGGCACGATTTCGTCGCGGTAGGCCTGCAGGTTGCCGAAAGCGGCCGGGCTGTCGCGTGCGACGATCGCAGAGCCGGCGGTCATGGTCAGCGCCATGCCGCCCTTTGCCTTCTCTGCGTGGTAGAGCCGGTAGCGCTCCTTCGGCAGGCCATCGTCGGAATAGGCCGGCTCATGGCTGGTCGACATGACGCGATTTTTCAGCCGCAGATGTTTGAGCTGGTAGGGTTGAAGGATCGGATCGTTGCTTTGCATGGTCTTTATTGTCATGCCCAAAGAGGATTAGAAGCTCCGGCAAAGGAGCAACCTATGACCACTACCGGAAATCTCACCCAACTGGGCACGAAGGTCGAAACGCCGGCCTCGCCCGAACTTGCCATTCTCGAGACCGTGCCGTTTGCGCGCACCGACGGCCCGCCGGCCATCGTGCGCTTCACCTGCCCGGAATTCACGTCGCTTTGCCCGGTCACCGGACAGCCGGACTTCGCACATATCGTCATTGACTATGCGCCCGACGAACTGCTGGTGGAATCGAAGTCGTTGAAACTCTTCATGACGTCGTTTCGCAATCACGGCGCGTTTCACGAGGACTGTACGGTCGCTATCGGCAAGCGCGTTGTTGAGGCAACGAAGCCCTTGTGGCTGCGCATCGCCGGCTATTGGTATCCGCGCGGCGGCATTCCAATCGACGTCTTCTGGCAGACTGGAACACCGCCGGAGGGCGCCTGGCTGCCGGAAACTGGCGTCGCGCCCTATCGCGGGCGCGGCTGAGGGCGATTTCGACGGCGCGGTTTCCACGGCCTACTCGCAGTTGAACTGGCTCAAGGCCCAGTCCTTCGACATGGAAACGATGTCGGCAACCTTCCAGGCGCCGTCGACCCTCTTCAGCTTCCATTCGAGCCGGGATACCTCGCCGTCTGCCTTGAAAGCAGCCACCACTTTCGCCAGATCGCCTTCTATCGATTCCGAGAGCTTCAATGTCCTGGCGATCTGGTTGGGATCTTCATCGGCGTCGTCGAAGGCAAGTGCGGGGTCGAGGCAGCCATCCTCGCCGCCCTTCTTGATCGCGTCGTTGAGGTCAAGAATCCTGCGTGCGGGATCGACGAAGCGGTCACGCGCCGAAGCTTCCAGTTCAAGGCCGGGATGGTCATAGAAAGGCTGAACGGCGTCGATCGCCTCGCCGGCCTGCGCGATGGAGGCCGTCGCCACCAGGAGAAGCGGAACAAAGGCAGCGTGGCCGGTCATGACGCCATCCGGATTCTGCGTGGACAAAATCAATACCACGCATCTTCCATAGACGTCTTCCGGCGCGCCATAAAATCCTGCAGTGCCTCGTCGATGCCTTCGTCGAGCGGCGGCGGCTGATATTCGGCGAGAGCCTTCTTCCAGCGGCGGTTGGCGCGGATGGCGGCGTCTTCCGAACCGGCGGCCTCCCATTTCTCGAACGGCTCATTGTCGGCAATCTCGGAATCCCAGAAGGCCGTCTCGTAGTTCGCCATTGTGTGCGCACAGCCGAAGAAATGGCTACCGGGACCGACTTCCCGAAAGGCGTCGAGCGCCAGCTGGTTGTCGTCGATCTTCACGCCGTCGAGATAGGTGTGCAGCGCGCCGCAGAAATCGGTGTCCATTACGAATTTTTCGTAGGACATCGACAGCAGTCCATCCAGGAAACCCGCCGAATGCAGGATGAAGTTGGCGCCGCAATGCACGGCGGCCAGCATCGACATCGTGCCTTCGTTCATCGCGTGCGCGTCCGGCAGCTTCGATGTGGTGAAGTTGCCGGAGCATCTGAGCGGCAGGTTCAGCCGCCGCGCAAGCTGACCGACCACCATCGAGCCGATCGCCGGCTCCGGCGTGCCGAAGGTCGGCGATCCTGAACGGAGAGACATCGAGGACAGGAAGTTGCCGAAGATCACCGGCGCGCCAGGCCGCTCCAGTTGGGTCAGCGCACAGCCCGCCATGGTCTCGGCCAGCGATTGGGCGATCGCACCGGCATTGGTGACCGGTCCCATGGCGCCGCCGAGGATGAACGGCACCACGACCGCAGCCTGGTTGGCGCGGGCGTAGGCGCGCAGCGCCGTCGTCATGGTGGCGTCCCAGACCAGCGGCGAATTGACGTTGACATTGCCGAGGATGACGCAGTTCTCGTCGACGAACTTCTCGCCGAAAACGATACGCGTCATGTCGATCGAATCCTCGGCGCGGCTTTCCGCCGTTACCGAGCCCATGAACCCTCGGTCGGAATATCTGATGTGGCTGTAGACCATGTCGAGATGGCGCTTGTTGACCGGCACGTCGACCGGCTCGCAGATGGTGCCGCCCGAATGGTGCAGCCAGGGGGAAGCCTGCGCCAGCTTCACGAAATTGCGGAAGTCCTCGATGGTTCCATAGCGGCGGCCCTTGTCGATATCCATGACGAAAGGCGAGCCGTAGGCCGGGGAAAAGACGACGCTTTTGCCGCCGATCTCCACCGAATTGGCGGGATTGCGCGCATGCTGGGTAAAAGCAGCCGGCGCGGTCTTCAGGATTTCGCGCAGCATGCCCGGCTCGAATTTGACCAGCGCGCCCTCGACTTTGGCCCCTGCCCGTTTCCAGTGGTCCAGAGCTGCCGCGTCGTCGCGGAATTCGATGCCTATCTCGGCGAGGATACGGTCGGCCGTTTCCTCGATCCTAATCAGATTGTCTTCCGAAAGGATGTCGTAGGTCGGGATGTTGCGCACGATATAGGGCCGACCCAGGCCTTCCGAGCCATGCGAGCGCATTTCGCGCCGCGCCACGCGGCCGCCGCGCTCGCGGCGTCTGGCGGGATGGTCGGCGATTTCGGCTGTGGCTGCGGTCATTGATGGCTCCAGCGGTGCGCAACCATGAAACTACCGTCTGCCACCGCAGCTGTGACGCTTGAAAATCCTGATGGCTTGCATAAGCTTGATTTATGCAAAGTCTACGCCACCTGCTGCCCTCGGCCGGCAGCCTGATCGTCTTCGAGGCGGCCGGGCGGCTCTCCAGCTTCACCGCCGCCGGACGCGAGCTCGGCATGACCCAGGCCGCGGTATCCTATGCCGTGCGCGGGCTCGAGGATCAGCTCGGCGTCAAGCTGTTCCAGCGCCGCCATCGCCAGGTGCGGCTTACCGAGGCCGGCGGCCGCTTCTTTGCCGACGTCACACTCGGCCTGTCCCACATCCGAAAGTCGGCGGAAGAGCTGCGCGCGCTCGCCGGCGGCATGCATGTGACGCTATCGGCCTCGACTGCCTTCGCCTCGTTCTGGATGATGCCGCGCCTGCAGAAATTCCGTGACGACCTGCCGGGCATCGATCTGCGCATCCAGACCGCCGACCGCGACCTCGATCTGATCGCCGAAGGCATTCCGCTCGGCATCCGCGGCGGCTCGGCGCAGGATTGGCCGGATTACGAATTGCTGCCGATCGCCAAGGAGGAAATCTATGCGGTCGCCGGCCCGGCCTATGTCGCCCGCTCCGGCATGCCGGCAAGCCCGGCCGAGATGGTCTCGCACCAACTGATCCATCTTGAGGAGCCATTCCGGCCGGCGGCGACCTGGAATGAGTGGTTCCGCTCGGCCGGCGTCAATGGCGCCGTCGCCAATCGCGGCCTGCAGATCAACGATTATGTCCTGGTCATCCAGGCGGTGATGGAAGGCCAGGGCATTGCGCTCGGCTGGCGGCACTTGACCGACCGGCTGATTGCCAGCGGACTGCTGGTGCGGCTGACCGACCATGCCATGACCACGGGCGATGGGTTCCATGTCGCCTGGCCGAAAAACCGGCCGCTGTCGGAAAGTGCCGAAAAAGTGCGCGACTGGCTGGCCGCGCAGGCGTGATCTCCTTTCGCGCCCACGGCGAATCCGGGTAAGATCACGAAATGCCCATCCGCCAACTTTCCGAGACCATGGTCAACCAGATCGCCGCCGGCGAGGTGATCGAGCGGCCGGCGAGCGTCGTCAAGGAACTCGTTGAGAACGCGCTCGACGCGGGCGCCAGCCGCATTGAGGTGGTGACCGCCGGCGGCGGGCTGGCGCTGATCCGCGTGAGCGACGACGGCGCCGGCATTCCGGTCGGCGAACTCGAACTGGCGATCGCCAGGCACTGCACCTCGAAACTGTCGGACGACATTCACGACATCCGTTCGCTGGGTTTTCGCGGCGAAGCATTGCCGTCGATCGGCTCGGTGTCGCGGCTGACGGTGCGTTCGCGCACCGCATCGGCCGACAGCGGCGCGGAAATCCGCGTCGAAGGCGGTAGGCTGACGCCAGTCAGGCCGGCGGGCGCCAACCGCGGCACGCTGGTCGAAGTGCGCGACCTGTTCTTCGCCACGCCGGCGCGGCTGAAATTCATGAAGGGCGAGCGCGCTGAGGCGACCGCAGCAGCCGATGTCGTCAAACGCATCGCCATCGCCTTCCCCGCAGTTCGGTTCACGCTGTCGGGCACGGATCGTTCGACGCTGGACCTGCTGGCTGTCGGCGACACTGCCGACGCCCGCCTCGAACGCATCGCTCAGGTGATGGGCAAGGACTTCCCGGAAAACGCCATCGGCATCGATGCGACGCGGGAGGGGGTTCATCTCGGCGGCTACGTCTCGGTGCCTTCCTTCACCCGCGCCAACGCGCTGCAGCAATATGCCTATGTCAACGGCCGGCCGGTGCGCGACAAGCTTATCACCAGCGCCATCCGCGGCGCCTTCGCCGACGTTCTGCCGCGTGACCGCCACGCGGTGACGGCGCTGTTCCTGACGCTCGATCCCGGGCATGTCGACGTCAATGTCCACCCAGCCAAGGCCGACGTGCGTTTCCGCGATCCCGGGCTGGTGCGCGGATTGATCGTCGGCGCGATCAGGCAGGCGCTGGCGGAGGCCGGCATCCGCCCGGCGACGACGGGAGCCGCCGCCATGATGGGCGCCTTCCGGCCGGGACCGACCAGCTACGGACATGCCGGACCCGCCAACGGGCACCGCTCCTTCCATGCCGGGTTCCGCGCTTCCGCATCGGCCGGGGCTTTCGACTTTGCCGCTTCGCCGAGCCGGCCGCTGCAGGGTTTCGGCGAGGGTGGGCAGGCAAGCTTCGATGCTGGACCGCTCGCCAGCGCCGATACCCGTGCCGGAAACGTCGAGGCCGCACCGGAACTGCTGACGTCGCAGCTGGGTGCGGCGCGGGCGCAGGTGCATGAAAACTACATCGTCGCGCAGACGGCCGATTCGCTGATCATCGTCGACCAGCATGCTGCACACGAGCGCCTGGTCTACGAAGCGCTGAAGACGGCGCTGCATTCGCGGCCGGTGCCGGCCCAGATGCTGCTTATTCCCGAAATCGTCGACCTGCCGGAAGAGGACGCCGAGCGCGTCGCCTCGCATGCCGAAATACTGCGCCGCTTCGGCCTGTCGGTCGAGCGTTTCGGTCCGGGCGCCATCGCTGTGCGCGAAACGCCCGCGATGCTCGGCGAGACCAACGCTGCCCAACTCATCCGCGACCTCGCCGACGAGATCGCCGATACCGATACGGCCGAGACGCTGAAGGAGCGGCTCGACGCCATTGCTGCAACCATGGCCTGCCACGGTTCGGTGCGCTCCGGGCGGCAGTTACGGGCGGAAGAAATGAACGCCCTGCTGCGCCAAATGGAAGCGACACCTGGCTCCGGAACCTGCAACCACGGACGGCCGACCTATATCGAGCTGAAACTCGCCGACATCGAACGGCTGTTCGGACGACGCTGAGCGCGGCCGCTTGACCTCGCCGTCATTTTATGGCCGAAGAAATCCGTTGAAAGGCTCATATGATGAACCGCTTTGAGGGTCCCGGCGCCAGGGAGGCCCGCATCCGCTATCTCGACGGGGATTTCCAGGTCACCAGCCCTGGCGCCTTCGTGCGCTGCGCTGTCACCGGCGAAACGATCCCGCTCGACGAACTGAAATACTGGAGCGTGGCGCGACAGGAACCGTACATCAACGCGGCCGTCTCCCTGCAGCGCGAACTGGACGTCAATCCTGAACTGCGCAAGCGGCGCTGAGGCCCTTCCGGTTCGGCGGATCTTCTTGTTTAGGATATCTGTCGGAAACTGGACCCTGCATCGCCGGGGTCATACTCCATTGCGAAGCTTGCGGTCGCGCCAGTTTTTCAGAGTCTCTTCGATCAACCGTTCGGGAACACTATCCGGCTCGAACTTCGTGTCGATCTCCAGCACATGCGCCTGTTCCAGCAGCGCCTGCGCGGCAGCTGAGCCATGACGCAACCGGGCGGCGTCCTTCGCGGTGGTGACGATCTCCAGTCCGTCCGAGCGGGCAGCCGCCGCAAGGTCGATCAGTTCGTCGTCCGAATAAAAATGATGGTCACCGAAGGAGCGCGTCAGCGCCACCGTGCCGCCGGCCTCGGCGATGGTGGCGTAAAATTTGTCGGGGTTGCCGATACCAGCAAACGCAAGCAGGCGCTTTCCGGCGATCACGCCAGGGTCGCGCGGCCTCGCCACGGCTTCGAAAATCGGCTTGCCAGCACGCGCGGCACGACGGATCACCAGATCGGCGGCACTTCCCTCGCCCATTTTCAGCACCGCGTCGGCCAACCGCAGCTGATCGAGCAGCGGCGCCCGCATCGGCCCGCCAGGGATGATATGGCCATTTCCGAGACCGCGCCGCGCATCTATCACCAGCAGGGCGAAGTCGATGTGGATGCGCGCGCTTTGGAAGCCGTCGTCCATGATCAGGAAATCACAGCCGCTTTCAGTCAGCAGACGCGCCCCGTGAGCGCGGTTCGGCGTCACCGCCACCGGCGCGTGTTCGGCAAGCAGCAGAGGCTCGTCACCGACATGCCTGGCGCTGTCATGATGCGCATCGACCAGATGCGGCTCGGAAAAGCTGCCGCCATGGCCGCGCGACAGAAACCCCGGCTTGCGGCCAAGCTGGGTTGCGGCTGCGGCGAGCGCAATCGCCACGGGCGTCTTGCCGGCCCCGCCCACCGTCAGATTGCCGACACAGAGCACCGGACAATCGATCTTTTCGCGTTTTGCCGCATTCATGCGGCGGCGCGCCACGGCCCCGTAGATCGCCGAGAGCGGATAAAGCGCGTAAGCGCGCCAGTCCGGCCTTTCCCACCAGAACGGAGGCGCTTCGCTCGCCATTCCTAGGGGTATCCCCCGTTGCCTTCCTTGAGTCGCGATTTCACGATCAGCGGATGGATGTATGGCTCCAGCGCCTTCAGGGTCGCCGCGAGGGCGCCCCGCATGTCGTCGACAGTCGCCGCGCCCGCCGCGATCATGTCTTCGCGGGCCTGCTCGTTCTTGAGCAGGAAGTTCACCGCACCGGCGAGCATGTCGCGGTCGCGCACCAGCTTGGCGCCGCCACCGTCGATCAGCCGCTGATAGGTTTCGCGAAAATTCTGCACGTTACGGCCGGCCAGCACCGCTGTATCGAGCATCGCCGGCTCAAGCGGGTTCTGGCCGCCTTCGGACGTCAGCGAGCGGCCGACGAAGGCGATCTCGGTCAGGCGGAGGTAAAGCCCCATCTCGCCGATCGTATCGCCAAGCAGGATGTCGGTGTCAGGGGTGATCGGCTCGTCGAGACTGCGGCGAGCGACTTTCAGACCCGCCGCCGCGAATTCCGCCACCAGCGCCTCGGCCCGGTTGGGATGCCGCGGCACGATGATTGTCAGCAGATCCTTGTGGCGCGGGCGCAGCATCTGGTGCACTTCCGCGGCAACTGCTTCTTCGCCGTCATGCGTGGATACCGCAGCCCAGGTCTGCCGGGAGCCGATCTGATACTTCAGGTCGGCAAGCGACCTCTCGTCGGCGGGCGGCGGATCGGTATCGACCTTGAGATTGCCGGATACGGTGACAGGCCGGGCTCCGAGTGCGCGAAACCGCTCTCCGTCGACCTCGGACTGCGCCACCACATGCGCAAGGTTCTCGAACAGCGCCTCGGCGAGGAAGGCGCGTTTCTGCCATGAAGCGAACGAACGGTCGGACAGCCGGCCATTGACCAGAACCTGCGGGACGCGGCGGGCGCCGAGCTCCAGGATCGTCATCGGCCAAATCTCGGATTCGGCAATGATCGCCAGATCCGGCTCCCAATGATCGAGGAAGCGGCTGACCGCAGGCTTCAAATCGAGCGGCACATATTGGTGGATGATGCGCTCGCCGAGCCGCTCGTCGGCGACCCGCGCCGAGGTCACCGTACCTGTCGTCAGGACCACATTGATACCGAAGCCAAGGATGCGTTCGATCAAAGGAATGACGGCAATCGTCTCGCCGACGCTTGCCGCATGGACCCAGACCAACGGCCCGCTCGGCCGTGGCCGGCTTGCAATACCGTAGCGCTCGCGCCTGCGGCTGCGCTCTTCCTTGCCCTGGTTGGCTCGCCAGCCGACATAGCCGCCGACCAGCGGATAGGCGGCGGCCCCCGCGAAGCGGTAGACCGAAAGCATGGCGCGCGCCCAACGCTCGCTCATCAGGCGCGATCCACCAGACGATACGCCTTTTCGGTAGCGGCGTTGAGGGAGGCAGTCACTTCCTGGCGTTTCCGTTCCATTTCGGCGTCATCCGCGTCGGACCGCACATAGATGGGCTCGCCGATGACGACCGTGCCGCGCCCGAAAGGCAGGTTGATGGTCGTCTTGTCCCAACTCCTCTCCAGCACCTTGCGGCGGCTGGTGGCGACCGCGAAGGCGACGATCGGGCGGCCGGAGAGCTTTGCCAACGTCACGATACCCAATCCTGCCTGGCGCGGCGTGCCCTTTGGAATATCCGCGATCATGGCGACGTTGCGGCCTGCGGCGAGTACCCTTTTGAGTGCGATCAGCGCACGGGCGCCGCCCTTCTCGGAATGATTTGAGTTGTCACGGCCGCCGGAGCCGCGCACCGCCTCGAGGCCGAACTTTTCCAGCACGAGAGCATTGATCTCGGCATCGGCGCTGCGCGACACCATGGCGGCGATCCCGCGGGCGCCCGACTTGTAGATGGTCGGGGTAAGCAGATGCTGGCCGTGCCAGAGCGCGATGATGCCCGGCGTCATTTCCTTGAACGCCTTTTCCAGGTTCGACGAACCTTCGACGAACGGGTTCGTCAGCCTGATCAGGCGCAACACCGAAGCGAGAACGCTGGCCAACGCGTTCTTCGCGAAACGCGACTGCGCCAGTGGCCTGCGGACCGACTTCCAGAAGGCCTTCATCGCACCGGGGCGGCGCGGCTCTGCTGCGGCTCCCACCGCCTGCGTTGCAGTTTTTTCGTCCATCACGTCAGTTCTGACCGGCCTTCTTGTTTTCCGGTTCGAGCAGCCGGTGCAGGTGAACGATGAAGTAGCGCATATGCGCATTGTCCACCGTTGCCTGCGCTTTAGCCTTCCACGCGAATTCGGCGGATTTGTAGTCGGGATAGATTCCGACAATATCAAGTCCGTCGAGATCGCGGAACTCGGTGCCGCCAAGCTTGGTCAGTTCGCCGCCGAAAACCAGGTGCAAAAGCTGCTTTTTACCGTCTTCACCGGTCATGTCCGTTCAAATCCCAAATCACGAAGATGGTGCTGCTTAGATCAAAAAGCCGCAGTTTGAAACCGCTTTGAGCTTCTATCCGTGCTCAAACGCCGCGATCACGGCCGTCATTTGCTCAAGCAAAGCGCCGCTGCCCGCCGCAAGCGCGCCGCGACGCGGGTTCGGACCGGCATAGTGCAGAGCCTTTCCATCGCAGTCCAGCAGTCGCCCGCCGGCCTCCCGCAACATCACGTCGGCTGCGGCCAGATCCCAGTCATGGGCGTTAGGCTTCACATAGGTCGCGTCGAGTTCGCCACTGGCCACCATCGCCACCCGATAGGCGAGCGAGGGAATATAGGAAACGGTCGTGAAGCGGCTACGCAGATTTTCGGGCGTAGCGTCGATCAAGTGGTTGGGGCCGGCGACGACAAACGTCTCGCCGGGTGGGCTTACATGCAGTGCCGCCCCGTCCTTGAACGCACCGCTTCCAGCTTGCGCCCAGAATGTCTCACTCTTGGCCGGGCATTCCAGTACGCCGGCAAGGGGAACGCCATTTTCCACCACGGCGATCGAGACGCACCACGTGCTGCGCCCTTCCAGGAAGGCGCGCGTGCCATCGATCGGATCGACCACGAAAGTGCGCCGGGAAGCCAGCCGCGCCGGCGAGTCGACGGTTTCTTCCGACAGCCAGCCATAATCAGGACGTGCCGCGAGCAGCGTCTCGCGCAAATAGGTATCGACGGCGTAGTCCGCCTCGCTCACCGGCGACTGGCCGCCCTTCATCCAGACTTCGGGATTGGCCTTGAAGAAGCGCATGGCGATCCGGCCGGCCTCCATGGCCGCGGCGCGGATCAGTTGCAGGTCGATCGCCACCTGCGATGAATGAAGCGCCTCAGCTGCCGGCAAGGGTCATCCCTTCGATTAGAAGGGTTGGCGAAGCAGTGCCGAAATTGCGGTCGAGGTCGCTGGCGGGAATCATGTTCAGGAACATGTCCTTGAGATTTGACGCAATCGTGACCTCGGAGACGGGGTAGACGAGTTCACCGTTGTCGATCCAGAACCCGCTTGCGCCACGGCTGTATTCGCCGGTCACCATGTTGACGCCTTGGCCGAAGACTTCGGTCACATAGAAGCCCGTCTTCACCGCCTTGATAAGCTCTTCCGGGGTTTCGCTGCCGGGCTCGATGGCGAGATTCGTCGACGACGGAGAGACCGACGAGGCTGCCCGCGAACCCCGGCCATTGGTCTCAAGGCCGAGTTCGCGCGCCGCCGAGGTGGACAAAAACCAGTGCTTGAGCACGCCGTCCTCGACCATGTTGAGCGGCATGCCCTCGACGCCCTCGCCGTCAAACGGCCTCGACGACTGGCCCCGCACGCGCAGCGGATCGTCGGTGACGGTGATGCCCGCACGGGCCACCCGCTTGCCCATCATGTCGCGCAGGAAACTTGTCTTGCGCGCCACCGAAGCGCCGTTGATTGCACCGGCCAGATGGCCGGCGATGCCGCGCGCGACCCGCGGGTCGAAGACCACGTTGACCGGTCCGGTCTTGGCTTTGCGGGCGTTGAGCCGCTTGACCGCGCGCTCGCCGGCCTTGCGGCCGATCGTCTCGGGCGAATCGAGGTCTGAAAAATGCTGGCGCGATGAAAAATCGTAATCGCGCTCCATGCCCGTGCCCTCGCCGGCGATGACGCTCGCCGAGCGGGAAAACCGCGTCGCCACATACTGGCCCAGAAAACCTTCCGACGTCGCCAGTACCAGGCCGCCAAGACCGGCGCTGGCGCCGCTACCGCCCGAATTCGTGACGCCGGCAACACCAAGTGCCGCTTCTTCCGCCGCAAGCGCGTCTTCCCGGAGCCGTTCGGCCGAAACGACAGTTCCGTCGAAGAGATCAAGATCGCGCAGTTTCTTCACCAGTCGTGACGCATCAGCCAGGCCCTGGAAGGGATCTTCCGGCGAGACACGCGCCATGGCAACCGCACGTTCGGCAAGTTCGGCCGGGTTCGAAGAGGCGGTCGCCGAGACGCTCGCCACCTGCTTGCCGATGAAAACGCGAAGCGAAATGTCATCGCTTTCGGAAGCCTCGGTGCTCTCGACCTTGCCCAGCCGCACCGACACGCCGGTCGACCGGCCACGCACCGCCACCGCGTCGGCGGCATCCGCTCCGGCCTTTTTCGCGGCTTCGACAAGGGCTGCTACCCGGTCGACGAGCTTGCTGGCATCGATGGCGTCGGTCATCTCGTCGATCCTGGTTATTCGCATTTCTGCTGCGCTTGCACAGCGCATCCTCGGCACCATCTATTGTTCCGGCGATCCATGTGCAATGGGTGGTCATTACGGCAAATTGCAGCGAAAATGCCGCACGCGGCGCAATTTCAGGAAATTGTCTTGGCAGTCGAAGGAACGATCTATTCCGAAATGCTGCTGCTGCTCGGCGGCGCCGTGGTGTCGGCGCCGCTGTTCAAACGCATCGGCCTCGGCACCATTCTCGGTTATCTGGCCGCTGGCGTCGCCATCGGCCCCGCGGCGCGGCTGATAACCGGCGGCGAAGAAATCCTGCATGTCGCGGAGTTGGGCATCGTCTTCCTGCTCTTCCTGATCGGTCTCGAGCTGAAGGCGTCGCGGCTTTGGGCGATGCGGCGAGAGATATTCGGTCTCGGCCTCGCGCAAGTGGTCGTTACTGGGGCGGTGTTGGCGCTGCTGGCCAACACCCTTGCTGGACTGGCATGGCCTGCCTCGTTCGTCATCGGCTTCGGGCTTGCCCTTTCATCCACCGCATTCGCCATGCAGCTTCTGCAACAGGAAGGCACGACCAACGCGCGCTACGGGCAGACGACCTTCTCAATCCTGCTCTTCCAGGATCTGGCGATCGTTCCGCTTCTGGCTCTGATCCCCATGCTGTCTCCAGGCGGAGAGACCGGGGAAGCACCCGCATTGCCGCAATTCGGCATCACGCTGGTGGCAATTGTCGTGCTTGTCGTCGCCGGCCGCTATGTGATCAACCCGCTGTTTCGCGTCATCGCCAACACCGGCGCCAAGGAGGCGATGATCGCGGCGGCGCTGTTCGTGGTGCTCGGAGCTGCTACCTTGATGCAAATCGCCGGCCTTTCGATGGCGATGGGCGCATTCATCGCCGGTGTGATGCTGGCCGAATCCTCCTACCGGCACGAACTGGAAGCCGATATCGAACCGTTTCGCGGCATCCTGCTCGGGCTCTTCTTCATGGCGGTCGGCCTGTCGCTCGATCTCAACGTCATCGTCAGCAACTGGACGACGATTCTTTTGGCGGTGCCGGTGCTGATGGCGGTCAAGGTGGTCACCACTTACGCGGTCTGCCGGGTTTTCGGCTGTACCCACGACAATGCTGTGCGCGTTGCGTTCCTGCTGCCGCAAGGTGGCGAATTCGCATTTGTGCTTTTTTCGGTGGCGGCCTCTGCGGCGATCTTTCCGCTTGAGACCGCGTCGATCCTGGTTGCCATCGTCACCCTCTCGATGGCGCTGATGCCGCTCTTCGCGCCCGCGTCGAAAGCCTTCCTGACGCCCGATCAGCCGGAAGAGATGGAGGAGGACTTCGACGGTGCGGGCGCTGACGTACTGATGATCGGTTTCTCCCGTTTCGGCCAGATCGCCGCGCAGATCCTGCTTACCGGCGGCTCTGCCGTCACCATCATCGATCATTCGGCCGAACGGGTGCGCAGCGCCGGCAAGTTCGGTTTTCGCATCTATTTCGGCGACGGCACCCGCAAGGACGTGCTGGAGGCATCGGGCATTCGCCGCGCCAAGGTAGTCGCGGTCACCACCAACAAGAAGGAAATCACCGACAAGATCGTCGAGCTGATCCAGAGCGAATACCCCGATACCAAGCTCTATGTGCGTTCCTACGATCGCACCCACACCTTGCAGCTGCGAGCCAGGGGCGTCGACTACGAGCTGCGTGAAACCTTTGAGTCCGGCCTGCTGTTCGGCCAAAGGACACTGGAGGCGCTGGGTATGGATGAGGACACGGCTTCAGCGATCCGCGAGGACGTGCGCCGCCGTGACGAGGAGCGGCTGGCGCTGCAGGCGGTCGAGGGCATTCAGGCCGGACGCGACCGCTGGCACACCAAGCCGGTTACACCCGAACCGCTCATCAAGCCGACGCGCGAATCCAAGCGGCTTGACAAGGAAGCCCTGGACGACAAAACCCCGGAAACGGTCGACACCTGAACTCAATCCCTGCAGGAATTTCCATGACGCCCTTCCATCTCGCCTTCCCGGTCCGCGATCTCGAGGAGACCCGCCGCTTCTATCAGGACGTGCTTGGCTGCACGATCGGCCGCTCATCCGACACCTGGGTCGATTTCGACCTCTTCGGCCACCAGATGTCGGCGCATCTGCGCCCGCAGGCCACCGCGGCGGCACGCGACGGACAGGTCGACGGCGTCGCGGTGCCGATCCCGCATTTCGGCGTGGTGCTTCTGATGGATCAATGGCGCGAACTGGCCGAACGGCTCGAAGCCAACAGCGCCACCGACTGGCTGGAAAGGCCGATGGTGCGCTTCAAGGATGAGCCTGGCGAACAGGCCACGCTGTTCATCCGCGACCCTTCCGGCAACGCGCTGGAATTCAAGGGCTTCCGCTCGATGGAACAGGTTTTCGCGCACTAGGACGCTGCGGGCGGCGGTTGCCCGCGTACTGGCTGGCCGGCCAGGTCAGCATGGTAATCCCTGTCCGTCTCTCTAGATTGCGGGGTGGGCGGCTGCCGTCCGATTCGGACGAGCCGGGAGTTACCATGGACACCAAGCCGCAGCCCGCGCCAGATGCCCGGTTCGTCACCGGTTCGACGATGCGCCATGTCATCGTCATGACGGCGACGGGTTCCGTTGGACTGATCGCCGTGTTCATCGTCGATGCGCTGAACCTCTTCTACATCTCGCTGCTCGGCATCCAGGAACTCGCAGCAGCGATCGGCTTTGCCTCCACCCTGCTTTTCTTCACCATCTCGGTGACGATTGGTTTCACGATCGCCTGTTCCGCGCTCGTCGCACGCTGCCTTGGCCGGGGCAGTCGCGACGAAGCGGCCCGCATGGGTGGCGCTTCGATGGTGTTCATGGGGTTGACCACTGCCGCCATGACACTCGCCACATGGCCTTTCCTGCGCGAGCTTTCGGCGCTGCTCGGTGCGCAAGGCGAAACCCTCGACCTGACCACGCGCTTTCTGCAGATGGTGCTGCCATCGACGCCGCTGGTCGCGCTCGGCATATGCACGACCGGTATATTGCGCGGCGTCGGCGACGCGCGGCGGGCAATGTATGTGACGCTTGGCGCGGCAATCGCCGCTGCCATCCTCGACCCAATCCTCATTTTCGGGCTCGATCTCGGTATCGACGGCGCAGCCATCTCCACCGTGCTTTCCCGTGCGGTGATGCTGGCCATCGGCATCCATGGCGCGCATGTTGTTCACCACCTGATCAAGCTGCCTGATTGGGAAAGGCTGGTAGCCGCCTTCCGGCCGTTTTTCTCGATCGGCCTTCCCGCCGTGCTTACTCAAGTCGCCACGCCGGTCGGCAACGCCTACGTAACCACGCAGATCGCACAATTCGGCGACGACGCAGTCGCCGGCTGGGCGATTATCGGCCGCATCGTACCTGTCGCCTTCGGGGTCATTTTCGCGCTTTCCGGCGCGGTCGGTCCGATTCTCGGCCAGAATTACGGCGCCCGCAAATACGACCGCCTGATGTCGACCATGCGCGACAGTCTGCTTTTCACCATCGTTTATGTGCTGGGGGTATGGGCCTTGCTGGCGCTTTTTTCCGAGCCCATTTCCTCGCTGTTCGGCGCCAAGCAGCAAACGCACGACCTCATCGTGTTCTTCTGCATGTTCGCCGCCGGCAGTTTCCTTTTCAACGGCGCCATCTTCGTATCAAGCGCGGCATTCAACAATCTCGGCTTCCCGACATATTCGACCGTGTTCAACTGGGGGCGCTCGACGCTTGGCGTCATCCCCTTCGTCTGGGCGGGCGCGCATTATTACGGCGCGCTCGGCGTCATTGCTGGCTGGGGACTGGGCGCGGTGGTATTCGGCGTCGTCTCGGTGATCGTCTGCTTCCGGGTGATCGCACGCATTGGCAAGCAGCCGCCGCCGGAAATGCCGCTTCCCCCGCCGCCGCCGTCGGCACAATCGCCGTTCTCCACTGGCAAGACGGCGACATTGCAATAGCCCTTGTCTCAGCCGGGGTTGCCGCTGCGCCTTCGCCGGGTTTCGACGGCAGCCTCGACAGCACGTTTCAGCTCGTCCTTGATTGACGCGGTCTCGGCCATCACCGCATCGATCTTCAGGAAGTCGAGCGCACGGAAACGCGACACCGGCGGCCTGAGAAAAATCTCGGGCCGCTTGCTCTTCAGCTTCATGGCGATGATCGACTGCATCATCAGTTGCGTGGCGCCAAACATCAGTTCCATGGAATTCGGCCGCCGTCTTCCGCTCTCGGATGGCGCACCGACGACATCGATGGCAATGGTTATGTCGGCGTCGCCATCGATGAGATCGAACGGCACTGGGTTGTAGATGCCGCCGTCGATCAGAAGCATGCCGTCGCGACGAACCGGCCGGAATACTGCGGGGATGGCCGCCGACGCCGCAAGCGCGGAATGGAGATCGCCCTTGTCGAAGATTGCCAGCCTGTGCCCGAAGAAATCCGTCCCCGTCACCTTCAGCGGGATTTTCAGCTCGCCGAATGTGAGTGGTATGGCGTCGGGCAGGAAGGCTTTCAGGATGCGCTCTATGTTGAACTGCGAAACGCGCAAACCACCGGTCACCATCTCACCCAGGCTGCCCGGACGGGCGCGCCACATGCGGGCGGCAACTTCAGCGCGGCGGCCAAGAATGGAACGCGAATATTCGTGAATTTCCGCTCCGCGCATCCCGGCGGCCATGCCGGCGCCCATTATGGCGCCGATCGACGAACCAGCGATCGAGATCGGACGGACGCCCAGTTCGTCGAGCGCCTCGATCACGTGGATGTGCGCCAGGCCACGCGCGCCGCCACCGCCGAAAGCTATGGAGAAGCTCGGCTCGCTGCTGCCAAGTTTCACAGCCGCGCGGGGCCGCGTGTTGCTCACCCTTTGTTCCCCTCGGTTTTTTCCGCCTCGGCCTTGGCCGGTCCGACGATCAGGATCGCCGGCTGCGCTGAAAGAAGCCGCTTCGCGGCAGTTTGCACCTGTTCCTTGGTGACTGCCTCGATCAGGCCTTTGCGGCGCTCGATATAGTCGATGCCGAGATTGTTAATCTGCAACTCGACCAGCGTTCCGGCGATGCTGCGCGACGTATCGAGATTGTTGATGGCATAAGAGCCGATCAGATATTTCTTCGCTGCGTCCAACTCTTCATCCGTTACCCCACTATCGGCCATGCGCTTCACCTCGGCGCGGATGATGTCCAGCGTTTCGGCGGAACGATCGGAGCGCGTTGCCGTCGAAATGACCAGCGCCGACGAATACTCGTTGTTCACGATCGACGAGTCGATGCCGTAGGCCAGACCGCGCTTCTCGCGCACCTGATCGAACAGCCGCGACGTGAAGGTGCCGCCGCCCAAGATGTGATTCATCAGGAACGCTGCGAAAAACTGCGGATCGGTGCGCTCGATGCCAGGATAGGCAAGTTGCAGGGAGGTTTGCGGCAGATCGTAGGGGACCCGGATCTCCTGATCGAGCTTCGGCTGGATGGCGTCGACCTTCTCCAGTGAGGGCTCAGCCGGCAGGTCGCCGAATACCTTGTCGAGGTCGCGCTTGAGCGTTTCCGCATCGATCGCGCCGACGACGCCGATGGTCAGGTTGCCACGCGAGAACAGCCGCTTGTGGAAGGCGTGGAGATCATCGGTTGTGATGCTGGCCAGTGTCTGTTGGGTGCCTTCGTCACGGCGGGAATAGGGATGCTCGCCATAGAGCGCCTTGGCCCAGGCAAGCTGTGCCGTGGTCTGCGGATCCTTGGCGTTGGCGGTGATTCCGGCCACGATCTGCGCACGGATACGGTCGATGGGCGCCTGGTCGAAGCGCGGTTTCTCGACCGCCAGCCGCAGCAATTCCAGGGCCTCATCCTTCTGGTCGGCCAGCATACGCATCGAACCGTAGAGTGAATCGCGGCCGGCGTTGAAACCCATCTCCGCGCCGGCGTCGTCGAGCCGCTCCTGAAAGGCATCGCTGTCGAGATTATCGGCGCCCTCATCGAACAGCCCGGTCATCAGATTGGCGAGGCCTTCCTTGCCCGGAGGATCCTGCGTGCTGCCACCGCCGAAGGCAAAGCGAACGGAGATGATCGGCACGGAATAGTCCTCAACGAGCCAGGCCTTGATGCCCTTTTCGGAGACGACTTCCTGAATGGTGACGGCGGCACGCGCCGCCACGATCGCCGGCAAGGTCAGGAAAACCAGCGCCAGGAACAGCGTAGCGGTAGCGGCGAGAAGTTGTGAGCGGCTTGGCATGATCATGGCCCTGTCTCTCACTTCTTCGCTTCGGCGGTCGGCAGCAGGTAACCTGCGACCGAGTGGTCGGGGTTGAGATATTTGGCTGCCACGTCCTGCACCTGCTTTGCGGTGACCGCCTTTATCCGGTCCGGCCATTTCTGGATATCTTCAACGGTGCCGCCGGTGGCGAGCGTCGAGCCATAGATGTTGGCCATCCCTGACTGGCTGTCGCGCGCAAAAATCATCGAACGGACGAAGCGATTCTTGGCCTTCTCGAGTTCCGTTTCGGTGACGCCATCCTTGATGAGACCACGGATTTCCGTATCTATGGCTTCTTCGACCGACTCAAGTCCCGCCTCGCCGCGCGGTGCGCCGTAGATCGTGAAGCTCGACGGATCGAACGAGGTGCCCTGGTAGGAGGCCCCGGCCGTCGATGCGATGCCCTGCTTGACGACCAGTTGCTGGTAAATCCGGCTGCGGGTGCCGCCGCCGAGGATTTCCGACAAAAGGTCGAGCGCTTCCGCCTCGCCGGGCTCCGAATGATTGTAGGACGGCACCACCCAGGATTTCTGGAAGCTCGGAACGCTGACGCGTGGGTCGGTTAGGGTCACCGTGCGCTTGGTGTTCTGTTCCGGTTCCTGCGGGCGCACCCGTGGTGGCAGGTCAGGTCCGCGCGGCACCTTGCCGTACGTCTTTTCGGCCAACTTCCGCACTGTTTCGACGTCGGTATCGCCGGCGACCACGAGCACCGCATTATTGGGCGCATAATAGCGGTCGTAGAAGGCCACCGCGTCGGTGCGGTTCAACTGCTCCATCTCGTGCATCCAGCCGATGACCGGAACGCGATAGGGATGGTTCTGGTAAAGTGTCGCGTCGACCTCTTCCGACAGAAGCGCGTCAGGGCTGTTTTCGATACGCGAGCGCCGCTCTTCAAGGATAACGTCGCGCTCAGGGCCGATCACTTCGTCTGTGAGGATGAGGCCGCGCATCCGGTCGGCCTCGAACGCCATCATGGTTTCCAGCGCGTCGGGCGTCACGGTCTGGAAATACGCGGTATAGTCATAAGACGTGAAGGCATTTTCGCTGCCGCCGATCTCGGCGATCCTGGCGCCGAACTCGCCGGCCTTATGCGCCTTGGTGCCCTTGAACATCAGGTGTTCGAAGAAATGCGCTATGCCGGATTTGCCGGGCGGCTCGTCGGCGCTGCCAGTCTTGTACCACACCATGTGGGTGACTATCGGCGCCCGATGGTCCGGGATGACGACGACTTCCATGCCGTTGTCGAGAAGGAAATTCTCGACCTCCGCGGAATCGCGCGGCGCTTCAGCCGCAGCGGGCGCTATCAGCACAAGGACGACGGCCAACGCAGAACCTATCCGCGCAAACCGCGCCGAGTGAAAACAAGATATCATGGGTCGCCTTTCGAAACTTGCAGCAGGTGGTTACAGGCTCCACCCCGTCAAGCAAGTGAATTGTTCGTAATCCGGCTGGCACTTCGCCCGCCAAACAAGGCCGGATTCAGGCGCTTTCGATGAAACGGATGACGGTGTCGCCGTAGCTGCGCTCGTCGGCGACCGCGAAACCCGGCCCCGCATTGAAACTTGCGGACGCAGCCTCCTCGACCACGCAGAGCGCTCCGGCGGCCAGCCACCCGCCTGCCCTGGCGCTCTGGAGCGCCCGTTCGCCGAGGCCCTTGCCGTAGGGTGGATCGGCGAAAACCAGATCGAAGGCCTGCATCGTACCGGCCTCGCCGAGGTTGGTTGCGTCACGCCGAAAGATCTTGGTGCGGCCGGTCAGGCCGAATGCTTCGACATTGCCGCGGATCAGGCCGCGTCCCTCCGCCGATTCTTCGATGAAAACGCCATAGGAAGCGCCACGCGACAGCGCCTCGAGACCGAGTGCACCAGTGCCGGCGAAAAGATCAAGCACCCGGCCACCGTCCAGCTTGTCGGCATAACGGTGCGCCAGCACGTTGAACAGCGCCTCGCGGGTGCGATCGGTGGTGGGGCGGATGGCTTCGGAGCGCGGCGCGGCCAGCGGTCTGCCGCGAAACTCACCGCCGACGATCCGCATTTCTTCCGCCCCCGCGCGGTCCCTTGGGGCCGTCGCCACGCGGGCGATCGCCGCCCTTGCCGCCGCGCGGCTTGTCGAAGTCCGGCTTTCCGCCCGGCTTGTCGAACCTCGGCTTGCGGTTCTTCCTGGCTTCGGCATCGTGCTTTTCAGCTTCCGCCCTGCCCTTGCCGATCGGCCGCGCGCCCGGCGCCATCCAGACGTTTGCCTTGCGCTGGCCGGGCGGCTCTATCGGCCGCTGTTCGCGTTCGCCCTTGCCGCCTCTTGGTTTCTTTTCACCAAAAGATGGCCTCTCGCTGCGTTCACCAAACGATCCGCGCTCCGGCTTTGGGCCGCGTTCGCCAAAACCGCCCTTTTCCGGCCGTGTCGAGAGCTTGCCCAGAGCTTCGTCACGGGTGTTTTCACGGCGCTTGCGGTTCTTGATCAGGCCGCCCTCGCCGATCCTTCCGCGTTCGCCGTCGCGCACGATTCTCGGACGTTCCGGCTGTTCTTCGCGCTCGAATTCGCGCCGGGTCGGCTTGTTGGAGAATGGCTTGACGATGTCGGCGTCGAAATTCGCACCGGACTCCTCGATTAACCGCTCGCCAAGCTGGTCGCGCAGCGTCTTGCCCTTCATTTCCCAGATATGGCCTTCCGGCAGCTCGGCGAGCTGGAACGGCCCGTAGGAGATGCGGATAAGCCGCGTCACGTCGAGGCCGAGCGCGCCGAGAATGTTCTTCACCTCCCGGTTCTTGCCTTCACGCAGTCCGATCGTCAGCCAGGCATTGGTGCCCTGGGCGCGATCCATCGTCGCTTCGATGGCGCCATAGAACACGCCTTCGACCGCAATGCCGTTCTTCAGCTCCGCCAGTGCCTTTTCGTCCGGCTTGCCGTGCACCCGCACCCGGTAGCGCCGCAACCAGCCGGTTGTCGGGAGTTCCAGCATCCGCGCCAGCCCGCCATCGTTGGTGAGAAGCAGCAAGCCTTCCGTGTTGATGTCGAGGCGTCCGATCGTCATCAGGCGCGGCAGGTCCTTCGGCAGCACATCAAAAACCGTCTTGCGGCCTTCGGGATCGCGATTGGTGGTGACGACACCGGCGGGCTTGTGGAACAGGAACAGCCGGGTGCGCTCGATCGGCGGAATGGTGGTGCCGTCCAGCTCGATCGTATCGTTGGCGGTGACGTTGACGGCAGGCGACGACAGCACCTTGCCGTTGACCCGGACACGGCCGGCCGCGATCAGTTCCTCGGCGTCGCGGCGCGAGGCGATGCCGGCGCGCGCCAGGCGCTTGGCGATCCGCTCTCCTTCGCTGGAGCCGGGAATTTCAGCCTTGCGCACGAACGGCTTGCGTTCGCCGCCAAAACCAGCGGGCTTGGCGCGGCGCTCCGGCCGGTCGCCCGCCGGGCGTTCGCTACGTTCGAAGCGGCGTTCGCCCTCGCGCGGCGGACGTTTCTCAAATGGCTTGCGCTCTGGTCGCGGACCGGCGCGGAACGGCCGGTCGGCGCGCTCCGCACGGACGCCCTCGCCAGCCGGACGGTCGTCGCGCTTGAAATTCGGACGGGGACGTTCGCCACCTGCCTGGTCGCGTTTGACAAACGGCTTGCGGTCGCCGTCCGCGCGCGGCTTTCCCGCGAATCCGGGCTTTCCCGAACGCGGGCGTTCACCATCGGTCCTCGGGCGGTCGTCGCGCCTGAATTTGGATTGGGGCCGCTCGCTGCGCGCTTCGCCAGTACTGTCGGCGGGACGCTTCCGGAATGGCTTGTTGGCTCCCTCGGCACGCGGCTTTCCCGCGAACCCGGGCTTGCCGGAACGCGCGGGACGTTCGCCGCCACGTGCTCCACCCGGGGATTTCGGACCGCCCTTGCGCGGTCCCTTCTTTCGTTCGTCGTCCATATGTGGCCTTTGCCCTTCAGCGCGGGTAGATAACAGGAACACCATCAAGGTGCGAGGGAAATGTCGGGGGATGACGGACGCGTGAAACGCCCGGACTTCATGGCGATGGCGATGGCGGAAGCCGAAGCCGCCGCGCAGCGCGGCGAAGTGCCCATCGGCGCCGTGCTAGTTCGCGGCGACCGGGTGCTGGCGCGTGCTGGCAATCGAACCCGCGAGCTCAACGATCCGACTGCTCATGCCGAGATGCTGGTGATCCGCGAGGCCGCTTCGCTCCTGTCGGCAGAGCGGCTGAACGAGACCGACCTCTACGTCACTCTGGAGCCCTGCACGATGTGCGCCGCCGCAATCGCTTTCGCCCGGTTGCGCCGCCTCTATTTCGGCGCCACCGACGAGAAGGGCGGCGCGGTCGTCAGCGGCGTGCGGTTCTTCGCTTCGCCCACCTGCCACCATGTACCGGACGTCTATGCCGGGATCGGCGAAAGCAGCGCTGCCACGCTCCTTAAGGATTTTTTTAAGGTCAGGCGCGACACCTGACCTTTTTCATCATGTGCCGGGAATGAGCTGGCGCCACGACCAGTTGCCCTTGCGGGCAGCCGCCTTGGCGCGGCGTTCCTTCTTGTACTCGTCCTCGCCGATATCACCCGACGGCGCAGTTGCCGCGGGAGCACGGTAAACCAGCGGCGGTTCGCTCAGATATTTCCGGCTGGTCTCGCTGCCCTGCTTCGTTTCGGCTAGACGTGCTTTGTAGGCCTCACGCGTGTTGGTGAACTCTGGCCGGCGAATGGATTGGTTGGAGCCCGAATCGTTGCCCTTTTCTGGCAGGCCAGCGCCGGGCGTGCTGTTTGCAGACGCGACAGCGACATCCTGAATGATCGGCGGTTCGTAATTGGGATTGTTCTGGTTGGCCGTTGCTTCAGCGCGAATACGGGCCCGGCGCGCCTCGGGCGATTCCGGCCATGCCGGGTTGGACGCGGCGGCGACACTTTGCTGTGGCGCCGGCAGGACCGCATTCGCGGCAGTGCCGGGAGCGGGCTTCACCAGTTCAGGGCGTGGCTTGTAGTCGATCGGATTGCGAGGCTTCGGGGCAATGGACAGGATTCCGGTGAGATCCGAGGCAAGCTGCGCGGTCGACGTCTTATCGGTCCCGTAGGTCGGAGACCCCATGCAGCCGCCCAGCATCAGGCTCGATGCGACGAGGGGCGCGCCAAGCCACAGCCGTGCGCGATACTTGTCTGCCATGCCCAAATTTCTCACTGCCAAGAGCCTCTCAACCAACCCGGCACATGCCGGATCCCCGTCCGAAAACCGGTTTTCACTGAAAATCCGGCGACAACAAGGCGTTCGGACCCGGCTGCGCTTTTACCTCAAGCCGGCGGCAAGGGCAACGACCACCGAATCGTCGTCCCCACCTGTGCATTGTCGACGCGCTTGTTGGATCAAAGCCTGCCGAGCGCGCGCAGTTCGTGCAGCGCCTCTGCGTCCCGCGCCGAGACATCCGGGAACTCCGGATCGGAGCCCACATCGTCGGTGTAGCGCCAGGAACGCGCGCACTTGGTGCCGGAAGCAGGCGCGAAGACCACGCCGACGCCCTTCACATCCTCGATGGCGAAAGCCCCGGAAGGCGCTGGTTTATCAGAGATCGAGATTCCGCTCGTGATGGAGATTTCGGCGAGATCCACACCGTCAAGCGCGGCGCGCAGCTCCGCATCGGCGATATGAACCGCCGGCGCTGCCTCCAATGAAGAGCCAATGGTCTTTTTGGCGCGCTCGATTTCCAGTGCGCCGGTGACCACGCGCCGAACCTGCTTGATGTTGCGCCACTTCTCGGCCAACGCATCGTTCTTCCAATCGACCGGCGTGTCCCGGAACTGTTCGAGGTGCACCGATTCCGACTGGGGATATCGCTCCAGCCAGGCTTCTTCCATTGTGAACGGCAGCATCGGCGCCAGCCAGGTCACCAAGCGGTCAAACAGGTGGCGTACCACCTGCATGGCCGCCTTGCGCCTTATGCTCGACGGCGCGTCGCAATAAAGAGCGTCCTTGCGGATGTCGAAATAGAAGGCCGACAGCTCGACCACCATGAAGTCGAGCAACGCGCGGGTGACACGCTTGAACTCGAAGGCGTCGTAACCGGTCCGGACCACCTCATCGAGCTCGGCCAGCCGGTGCAGCATCAGTTGCTCCAGTTCCGGCATCTCCTTTACCGGCACCACATCCCCTTCGTCGTGAGCAAGTGTGCCCAGCATCCAGCGGATGGTGTTGCGAAGCTTGCGGTAGGCGTCGATGTTGGTTTGCAGCACATTCTTGCCGAGGCGCTGGTCCTCCCAGTAGTCGGTCGTCACCACCCACAGGCGCAGGATGTCTGCGCCGGACTGCTTGATCACGTCCTGCGGCACCACCGTGTTGCCAAGCGACTTCGACATCTTGCGGCCTTCCTCGTCCATGGTGAAACCATGGGTGACGACCGTGTCGTAGGGCGCGCGGCCGCGGGTGCCGCAGCTTTCCAGAAGCGAGGAATGGAACCAGCCGCGATGCTGGTCGGAGCCTTCGAGATAGACGTCCGCTGGCCATTTGAGGTCGGGCCGGTCTTCCAGCGTGAAGGTGTGGGTAGAGCCCGAATCGAACCAGACGTCGAGGATGTCCATCACCTGCGTCCACGGCTCGTTGGCACGGCTGCCGAGGAAACGCTCGCGCGCACCTTCCGCGAACCAGGCATCGGCGCCCTCCTTCTCGAAGGCGTCGAGGATGCGCTGGTTGACGGCCTCGTCAAGCAGGACGGTGCCGTCAGCGTCGGCGAAGACGGCAATCGGCACCCCCCAGGCGCGCTGGCGCGACAACACCCAGTCGGGCCGCTCCTCGATCATCGAGCGCAGCCGGGTCTGGCCGGCGGCCGGCACAAAGCGGGTGTCGTCGATCGCCTTCAGCGCACGGCTGCGCAAGGTGGTGCCGTCACCCAGCTCCTTGTCCATGTAGACGAACCATTGCGGCGTATTGCGGAAGATGATCGGCTTCTTCGACCGCCACGAGTGCGGATAGGAATGCTTCAGCCGGCCGCGCGCGAACAGCGCGTTGCGCTCGATCAACTCGTCGATGACGACCTTGTTGGCATCGCCCTTCTTGCCGTTGTCATCGATGACGCGCGCCGCTCCGCCCTCGCGATCCGGCCCGAAGCCCGGCGCATCCTTGGTGTAAAATCCAGCGTCGTCGACCGGGAAGGGCAACCGCGTATCGATGCCACGCTTCTCCAGTTCGGCTACCGCGTCCATCCAGGCGTCGAAGTCCTCACGGCCATGGCTTGGCGAAGTGTGAACGAAGCCCGTGCCGGCGTCGTCGGTGACATGGTCGCCGGCGAGCATGGGAACCGGGAATTCGTAGCCCCCGCCGAGTCCTTCGAAGGGGTGGGCGAGCGTAAGGCTACCGAGCTCTTCCGCCGAAACACCGCGGAGCTTGTTCAACTTGACCTTCGCCTTCGCTTCGGACTCTTCGGCCAGTGCATCGGCAAAGATCAACTTCTCGCCCGGCTGAGGACCGAAATCGTTCTCCGCCGCCGTAACCTCATAAAGGCCGTAGCTGACACGCGGCGAGAAATTGACGGCTCGGTTACCGGGGATGGTCCAGGGCGTGGTCGTCCAGATGACAACGTGGGCGTCAAGCACGTCGCCATGAGCAACATCCTGATCCCCGGCAGATTCGACCGGAAATTTCACCCAGATCGTGTCTGACTCGTAGTCCTGGTACTCTACCTCGGCCTCGGCCAGCGCGGTGCGCTCGACCACGCTCCACATCACCGGCTTGGAGCCGCGATAGAGTTGACCGCTGGTCGCGAATTTCAGGAGCTCGCCGGCGATGCGCGACTCGGCGTGGAAGCTCATTGTCAGATAGGGATTCTTGAAGTCGCCGACGACGCCGAGCCGCTGGAATTCCTCGCCCTGAACCTTGATCCACTTTTCCGCATAGGCGCGGCACTCCTGGCGGAACGCCACCATTGCCGCCGGTTCCTTCAGATCCGGCTTGGCCTTGCCCTTGGCGCGGTAGTTCTCCTCCTCGATCTTCCATTCGATCGGCAAGCCGTGGCAATCCCAGCCCGGCACGTAATTCGAGTCGTAGCCGCGCATCTGGAAGGAGCGGGTGATGACATCCTTCAGCACCTTGTTCAGGGCGTGGCCGATATGGATGTTGCCGTTGGCGTAGGGTGGGCCGTCATGCAGCACGAACTTCTCGCGGCCGGCCGAAGTTTCGCGCAGGCGCCTGTAAAGGTCCATCTTCTGCCACCGCGCGACCGCCAGCGGCTCCTTTTCG
This sequence comes from Neomesorhizobium albiziae, assembly GCF_900114255.1. GTDB lineage: Bacteria > Pseudomonadota > Alphaproteobacteria > Rhizobiales > Rhizobiaceae > Neomesorhizobium > Neomesorhizobium albiziae. The sequence continues at coordinate 123,287 of NZ_FOSL01000009.1, forward strand.
GGCAGGCCGGCGCGCATCGGAAATTCCGTTTGCGGCAGATAGAGCGTCTTGGAATAATCGAGTTTTTCTGACGTATCGGTCATCGTCTTGCCATATCAACAGCCCGTGGGCGGGGCGCCCGGGCGTTCAACTATCATGAATTGGAAAAAGCGCGAGGTGTTGGCGCGCAAAATGTCCCGGATCTTCGGGCAGCTTCAGGCCGCCGGGAAGACCGGGCTGGTAATTCGTATCGCCAATTTGTGCGAAAAGATCGTCATGGCCGCGCCTTTTAACTGACGCAGCCCGGGGAATAAAGAGGATAATGCAAGGGTCTAAAGCTGGAAATCGAAAACGATAGGTCGCCGAGACGCCGAACAGCCACTGGTTCTTCGAGCCGCGTTCCTTCACCGGGCTGGAATCTGCCGTCGGGCCCATCAGCCGCGAATATTCGCCAAACATGCTGGTGGTGATCCGCTCGGTGGTCTTCCACGTGATGGCGCCGCCGGCGCCTACCGGCAAAAATTGATTTAATTCATAATCATGGCGTCAACGGTGGACCGATTTTGCACTTGCGGGGAAATGGACGCGTTGGTGCTTCCGCGCTATCCTGCCGGCAGGCTCGTGATCGGGTGAATGGCGAGCCCAACGGAGGCCACCATGACTGACATACCGCACTCGCCGAAAAGCCTTGGCGGATCGATCGCAGAGGTCCGTTCCAAATGGGGCTGGTTCGTCGCACTTGGCATCGCATTCCTGGTGCTTGGCGTGATCGCCTTCTACAACGTGGTCATCGCGACCGTCGCTTCAGTCTTTTTCGTCGGCTGGCTGATGCTGATCGGCGCCGTCGCGGAGATTATCCATGCTTTCGGCGTCAAGACCTGGGGAAGCTTCTTCTGGTGGCTGCTCAGCGGCATTGTCTACGCCGTTGCCGGTGTCGTTACCCTGATGAACCCGTTGCTGGCCTCCGCAGTTCTGACTTTCATCCTGGCGATCTCGCTTATTGCCGGCGGTGTGTTGCGCATATGGGTCGGCATGAAGGCTCGCCCCGACGCCAACTGGGGATGGGTCGTCGCCGGCGGCGTCATAACCTTGCTCCTCGGCGTGATCATCGCCATCGGATGGCCGGTCAACAGCCTGTGGATCCTCGGCATGTTCCTGGCGATAGACCTGATCTTCCAGGGCTGGTCGTACATCGCATTCGGGCTGGCGCTGAAACGATAGGCGTCAGTCAGCCGCCATCGAAGGCAACCTGCCGGTCTAGATCGGAGAGTGGCCGCGCGCCCGCAAGCAGCGCGCGCGCTTCCGCTTCGTCGCGTTTCATCTGTACGATGAGCGCATCCAGCCCGTCGAATTTCACTTCGCCGCGCAGGAAGCCGAAGAAAGAAACCGCGCACCGCTCTCCATAGAGGTCGCCGGAAAAGTCGAAGACGAAGGTCTCGAGCAGCGGCGCGCCGTCATCGTCGACGGTCGGGCGGCGACCGAAGCTGGCGACGCCGTCGTGCAGCGAACCGTCGGCGCGCCGCAACCGCACGGCGTAGATTCCGTACTTCAGTCCGGTCGTGGCGGGCAAAGCCATATTGGCGGTGGGGAAGCCCAGTTCGCGGCCGAGTTGTTTTCCCCGCACCACCTCGGCCTCGACCGTATAGCGGTAACCGAGCAGACCTGCCGCCTGCACGACATCGCCTTGTTCGAGAAGAGCGCGAATGCGGCTTGACGAAACCACCTCGCCTGCCTCATCGCGAAATGCATCGACAAGGGTGACGCCGAAGCCGTGTTTCTCGCCCGAGGCCATCAGGAACGCCGGTCCGCCCTGGCGATTCCTGCCGAAATGGAAGTCGAAGCCGGTGACGGCGTGACCGATGCCCAACCCCTGGTCCAGGATACGGGTGACAAATTCTTCCGCCGACTGGCTGGCAAACTCCCGCGTGAACGGCTGCTGCACGAGGCCATCGAAACCGAGCTCGGCCAGCAGCCGCGCCTTCATCGGCGGCGGCGTGATGACATAAAGCGGCACCTCCGGCTGAAACAAGGTGCGCGGATGCGGCTCGAAGCTCAGCGCCAACGCCGGCGCTTCCCTGCGATGGGCTTCGGCCAGCGCACGTTCCAGCACTGCCTGATGACCGCGATGCACGCCGTCGAAATTGCCGATCGCCACCACCCCACCGCGCAGCTCTCTGGGCAGCTCGGCAATGTCGGTGATATGGCGAAACGGCCGGCCCACGCGGAATGCCTAGCGAAGCCGGGGAATGACGGCGACCGGGTGATGGCCGCGGGTACCGAGGAAAGCCGCCAGCTTTTCCGAATCCGGGTCCTGCGGGTCGCCATACTCGCCGGCGTGGATGCCGCCGGAAACATAGAGCACATCGACGCCGTTCGATTCCGCGCCCTTGACGTCGGTCAGTACGCCGTCGCCGATTGCCAAAGTATCGTCTGCCGTAACCGGGCGTCCAAGCACGTCGGACGCTTCCTTCAGCGCGGCCTCGTAAATCGGCCGGTGCGGCTTGCCGGCAATCTCGGTGCGGCCGCCAAGCTGGCCGTAGTCGCGCGCCAGCGCGCCGGCGCAGAAGATCAGCCGGTCACCCTTCTCCACCACGATGTCGGGATTAGCGCAGATGAAAGGCAGGTTGCGGGCCCGCAGCCGCTTCAGCATGTCGGCATAATCGTCAGGCGTCTCGGTGTCGTCATCAAAGAGACCGGTGCAGACAACCGCCTGCGCCTCGAACTCCTCGACAAGTTCGACGTCGATGCCGTCATAGATCGACGTGTCGCGCTCCGGACCGAGATGGAAGACGCGCCGCGGACCGGAGCGGATGAGGTCGCGCGTGACATCGCCCGACGTGACAATGCGATCCCAGGAATCGCGTGGCACACCAAGCGCTGCAAGCTGCTCCTCGACTGGACCAAACGGACGCGGCGCATTGGTGATCAGAACGACAGCGACGCTTTTCTGCCTTGCGCGCTTCAGCGCAGCGGTGGCATCCGGGAAGCTTTCCACGCCATTATGGATGACACCCCACACGTCGCAGAATATCGCGGCGTATTCGCCGGCCAGCGCATCAAGCGAGCCGATCATCTTCGGCGAACCTGTCATCACGTCTCCTCAAATCTCATCCGGCCTGGCGGTTCGCCAAAAACCGCTCCGGAATTAACCGAACCGGCCTTCCCTGTCACCTCTCTCATTTCGGCTGGTTGCGGCGCCAGCATCGCAAGACGATTCCCCGATTTGCGGGCTGGGCACGGTGTCGATGGCCTAACCCTCAACTGGCGCAGGGCTCCTGATGGTTAATTCCCGATAAAATCCGCCTTCCTATTTCGAGGAAATTCCAGAACGGGGAATTTAACGATTGTCTGCCACACTGCGCCATTCATATGGGTCTGGCAGGGGTGCTGAGGCAGATGATCCGCAGGTTTCTTGGGGATAGACGCGGCAATTTCGCGATGCTTACGGCGATCGCGATGGTTCCCATCATGGGAGCGCTGACGCTGGCGATCGATTACGGTGAAATGTCGCGCCAGCGCCAGCTTATGCTGAATTCGCTCGACGCCGCCGGCATCGCGACGGCGCGGGAACTCGTCAGCGGCGCAACAGACGCCAAGCTGACGACCTACGCGACCGATTTCTTCCAGTCGAACCTTTCAAAAGCGATCAATCCCGCCGACACAACGCTCACCGTGGTTCTGCCGCAGAACAACACTGGCGGTGGCACGCTGAAGCTTTGTTCGAAGCTCGTCTATCACCCGTATTTCGTTCCTGTGTTCTACATGCTGATCAAGAAGGCGGAAGAGGAGATCAGCTTCAACGCCTGCACCGAAGTGCGGCTCAAGAACACGCTGGAAGTCGCCCTGGTGCTGGATAATTCGGGCTCGATGAGTGAAAAGGGCAAAGGCTCCACGAAGACCCGTCTTGAGCTTCTGAAGGACGCCTCGACCAAGCTTGTCGATACGATAGCCAAGGAAGGTGAGACACTGAAGCAGATCGACAAGCCGGTCCAGTTCGGCCTGGTGCCATTCGCGGCGTCGGTGAACGTCGGGCCGGGAAACGCCATGGATTCGGCCGGGCTCCCCAAGTCGTGGATGGATGGGTTGGGAATTTCGCCGGTGCATCACGAGAATTTTGACTGGAGAAAGGTCAGAGATGGGGAACTGGGCGCTCAAAAGAAGGTCGAGCAGAACGGCAACGGCTGGATCAAAAAAGGCACGGATTGGGGCTCAAGCAACGGCAAGCCAGCGACGCGTTTCAGCCTTTACGAGGACATCCAAACCTTGTCCGGTGAAAAGGTTGCATGGAAGGGCTGCGTCGAGGCACGGCCATCGCCTTACAACAACGACGACACTCTGCCGACCGCGAGCAATCCAGCAACATTGTTCGTGCCGATGTTCGCACCTGATGAACCCGATCGAGTGGAAGACGACGATGACTATCTCTACGGGACCTACGGCAACAGTTGGTGGCCCGACAGGCTCGCAGATACCGTGAGACATAGGCAAGAGGACGTACAGAAGTATTTCCGGAAGGCATCGAGTTTCGGCGCAAGCGGCCCGAATCAATCGTGTACGACAACCCCCATCACTTCCCTGCAGGACGTCACAAAGGGAAGCGGCAAGGATGACGTGAAAGCGGCGATTAACGCGATGCAGGCAACCGGCAACACCAACGTCCCGGAAGGCATGGCATGGGGTTGGCGCGTGGTGTCGCATGGCGAGCCGTTTACCGAGGGGCGCCCCGACAACGAAAGAGGCAATGACAAGGTGGTCATCGTGCTCACGGACGGCGAGAACACCTACGGCGATCTGAACGACTCGACCTACAATGACCCGCTCCGGAACAGATCGACCTATGCGGCCTACGCTTATGCTGGAAAGGCATACAACGGCGGCGATTCCCGCATCTTCAAAGACACCAGCGTGAGCAAGACTACGTTCACAGCGGATAACTACAACGCCGCGATGAACCAGCATTTCAAGAAGCTCTGCGACAACGCGAAGGCGCCCAAAACGCAGGGCGGCAATGACCCTCACGTCATTGTCATGACTGTCGCGCTCGATCTGAATGCCAGTGACAACTACGAAAAGAGGCAGATCGACGCGTTGCAAGATTGCGCATCCTTCTCGCGAGTCAACCCGGAGAAAAAGCTGTTCTGGAACGCCACCGGCGGCGAGCTCGAAAAGGTCTTCAAGGAAATCGCGGACGAACTCTCCAACCTGCGCATCGTTAGCTGACCGTCACCTTCCTGGCGAATTCTTCACACCCCGCCACTGGCGGGGTGTTTCGTTTCGGTCCGGCGCATCGTGTTTGGTTACGCCATCGTCAACGGACAGCCGAGAAATCGACGAGTTTTCCAAACCGGACGTTCAGGGCTTTGTGAAAGGGTAAGAGGTCAACAGCTTCGCGGCGGGGGCCGCTTCCATGATCGGCACGTTTCTCCGGGACCAGCGCGGCAATTTCGCGATGATGTTTGCGATCGCCATGGCGCCTTTGCTGGGTTGCCTGGCGCTCGCCATCGACTACACAGAGATGACGCGCCAGAAGCAGGCAACGCTCAACGCGCTCGACGCGGCTGGCATCGCAACGGCCCGCTACATGGTCTCGGGCGCCACGGATGCCGAGGTCATCGCCTATGCGAAGGACTTTTTCGAGGCCAATCTCGGCGCAATTGAAGCTGCCGACACGCAACTCGATGTCAGGTTGCCGAACAACACCGCCGGCGGCGGCACCCTGAAACTTTCAGCGAAACTGACCTACCGGCCGTATTTCCTGCCGCCGTTCAAGAGCCTCATGGGGGATACGAGCCCATCCAACTTGAGCTTCAACGCGAATTCGGAGATACGCCTGAAGAACACGCTCGAAGTGGCGCTCGTGCTCGATAATTCCGGGTCGATGAGCGAAACCGGTGCAGGTTCGGGCGAAAAACGCATCGACCTGCTCAAGACCGCGGCCAAACAGTTGGTCGACACGCTGGCCCTGCAGGCGAACCTCATCAAACAGGTGGAAAAGCCGGTCCAGTTCGCGCTGGTGCCGTTCGCGGCGTCAGTCAATATCGCCCCCGCGAATGACGCCGAGCCATGGATGGACACGATGGGGATTTCTCCCGTCCACCACGAGAATTTCGACTGGTCGAAGATGACGGCCGAAAACGACCCGAACAAATACGCGGTGTCTGTCGGCGGTGTCTGGTACAAGCGCGGCACCGGCTGGGGCGTATCCGAAAACCAGCCGCTGACGCGGTTCAGCCTGTATTCCGATATGCTTGCCGAATCCAGCCGCGAGGAGATTCCCGGTTCCTATCATCGTGTTTGCGTTCGTTATTATTCCAGCGGATCCTGCCGGACATACGAAGATCGCTGGGACTACAACTACACGACCAGCCAATTCGCAAGCTGGCAGGGTTGCGTGGAGGCACGCCCATCGCCCTACAATACCGACGACACCACACCAAGCTCGTCCGATCCGGCAACTCTTTTTGTGCCGATGTTTGCGCCGGACGAGGCCGGGCATTTGTGGCGCGATCTGAACCGCGACGGCATATATGACCTCAACGAGAACACGTTTTCCGCCAGGAACAATTGGTGGGCGGACTGGGAAGACACTTCGGCCCGTCCACGGCAAAGAGACATGCGGAAATATTTCCGGGTGAAGCCCTATGGATCAGACGCTCCAGGTTCGGGCAAGGGCCCCAATTACAGCTGCACGACAAGGCCGATCATGCCGCTGACCGACGTCAGCACCGAAGCCGGGCTCGCAGTGGTCAAGGCGGCGATCGACCAGATGGCGCCGAACGGCAACACCAATGTTCCGGAGGGCACGGCCTGGGGCTGGCGCACCGTTTCGCACGGCCAGCCATTCACCCAGGGAAGGCCGGATACGGAAAAGGGCAACGACAAGGTGGTCATCGTGCTGACCGACGGCGCAAACACCTATGGCGATCTTGGCAATAGCGACCCGGCTGGAAACAGATCTACATACGCCGCTTACGGCTATACCGGCCAAGCCTACAACAACACCTCGGAAACCCGTCTTTTCATGGGCACGAGTTCGGCGATCGGCCGCGCCAGCTACGACAGCGGCAACTACACCAACGCGCTCAACGAGCAGATGGCGACGCTGTGCAACAATGCCAAGGCCGGCAAGGTGCTGTTGATGACCGTCTCGCTCGATCTCGACACCCGCGACTACGAAGAGAACAAGGCAATCGAGGCGCTGAAGGCCTGCGCATCGGAATCGCGCTTCCGCAAGGATCCGGCCGATCCCTCCAAGCCTGCCAAGCTGTTCTGGAACGCCACCGGCAGCAACCTTGCTGAAAAATTCAAGGAAATCGCCGACGAACTATCGAACCTGCGCATCGTGAGCTGATCAATCAGTTCTGGCGCAACGGTTTGCACCCGTCAGCGGCTTGAAGTCTGGAAAATTCGCCGTAAGGGTGCCGCCGTTCGCGTGACTGGCGAGGGGGCGGGGCTGAAGCCGCCGCCCCAAGATGGAAATCCATCGGGGAGCGCGAACGTTATTCGATGCCGCGCGCCTGGGCACCTCTCTTTCGACGCTGGAGAATGCCCATGCCCGAATTCGGAAATTTCGTCGCCTTCGCGCTCGTCGCGCTCGGCATGGTGCTGACGCCGGGCCCCAACATGATCTATCTGGTGTCGCGCTCGATCTGCCAGGGCCGCTTGGCCGGCCTCATCTCGCTGGGCGGCATCGCGCTCGGCTTTCTTTTCTACGTCTTCTCCGCCGCCTTCGGCATCACGGCGCTCCTGATCGCCGTTCCCTACGCCTACGATGCCTTGCGGCTTGCCGGCGCGCTCTACCTGCTTTGGCTGGCCTGGCAGACGATCCGGCCCGGCGGGCGTTCGCCGTTCCAGGTCCGCGACCTGCCCGAGGACAGCCCGCGCAAGCTGTTCACCATGGGTTTCGTAACGGCCCTGCTCAATCCGAAGATCGCCGTTCTCTATCTCTCGCTCTTGCCGCAATTCATCGACCCGCAGCAGGGCAGCGTGCTGGCGCAGTTGCTGGTGCTCGGCGCCACGCAGATCATCATCAGCGTCACGTTCAACGCGATCTTCATCGTCATGGCCGGTTCGATCGCCGCATTCCTCGCCGGCCGGCCGTTTTGGGCCGTGGTTCAGCGCTGGCTGATGGCGACTGTGCTGACCGGCCTCGCCTTCCGCATGGCGACAGAAGCGCAACGCTGACAGAAAAGGCCGGCCCGGCAAGCGGACCGGCCTTTCCAACTTGAAGCCCGATCAGGCGACGACCCAGCATTTGGTCAGCGCGTGGCCGCCCATCAGTTCGCTGTTCGGATTGTCGACCCAGCCACCCACCTTGTCGTTGGTGGCGTCGATATAGTCGTTGAACATCGGCACGATGACACCGCCCTCGTCGCGCAGCATCACGCCTGCCGCGCGATAGAGTTCCCTGCGCTTGGCCTGGTCGAGTTCCTTGCGCGCATCGAGGATCAGCTTGTCGAAATCCGAGCGCTGGAAGCGGGTGTCGTTCCATTCGGCCTTCGACAGATAGGCGATCGAATAGACCTGGTCCTGCGTCGGCCGGCCCGTCCAGTAAGACATCGAAAAAGGCTGCTTGTTCCAGACTTCCGACCAATAGCCATCCCCTGGCTCACGCTTGACCTCAAGCGTGATGCCAGCCTTGGCCGCGCTCTGCTGGTAGAGTTGGGCGGCATCGAGCGCGCCGGGGAAAGCAACGTCGGAGGTGCGTAGCACCACCGGGCCGCTGTGGCCGGATTTCTTGTAGTGGAAGGCTGCCTTGTCTGGGTCGAACGCCCGCTGCTCTATATCTTCGGCGAACAGCGGATAGGCCTTGGTCACCGGCATGTCGTTGCCGATCGAGCCATAACCGCGCAGGATCTTGTCGACCATGTCCTGGCGGTCGACGGCATATTTCAACGCGAGCCTCAGATCGTTGTTGTCGAACGGTGCGGTGTTGCAGTGGGCAATGAACACATAGTGCCCCTTGCCCGCGACATTGCGGATGGTGACGCCCGGTACGTTCTTGATCAGGTCGACGATCTTCGGCTCGACACGGTTGATCATGCTGACCTGGCCGCTCTGCAGCGCGCCGGTGCGGGCGGTTGCATCGTTGATGACGACGATCTCGATCTGGTCGGCATGACCGCGCAGGTCCGAGCCCCAATAACCCTTCTGCAACTCGCCGACATGGCGCACGCCGGGTTCATTGATCACCATCTTGTAGGGGCCGGTGCCGATGCCGGCAGTCGGATCGTCCTTGCCGCCATTCGGCTGGATCATCAAATGGTAGTCTGCCACCACGTAAGGCAGGTCTGCATTGGATTCTTTGAGCGTGATAACGACATTGCCGCCGTCCACTTTGATGCTGTCGAACTCCTGCAGGAATGGCAGCGCGGCCGATTTGGAATTGGCGTCGGCGTGGCGTTCCAGCGTCGCCACGATATCCTGCGGCGTCAGTTCCTTGCCATTATGGAAAGTCACGCCTTTGCGGATCTTGAAGGTCCACGTCTTGGCGTCATCAGAAGCGGTGTATTCCTCGGCAAGGCGCGGCTCGATGTCGCCGGTCGGCGAGATTTCCAGCATCTGTTCGCCCCAGCAGCGGCCGAACGTATAGGGCACCTGGCTTGCCCAGGTCGCGGGGTCCAGGCTGTCGGTTGCTGCACCACCCACCATCCCGGCCTTCAGCAGGCCGCCTTTTACAGGGCCTTGCGCTCGGGCCGCACCAGAGATCAGCGTATTCGCAAACGTCGCGCTGACGCCAAGTGCCGCTGCGCGGCCGAGGAAGTCGCGGCGCGACAGGCGTCCGCTGGCGACATGATGGCTGAGATAGTCGAGTTCGTTGGACATGCTTTCTCCCATTGTTACCGGCAAAGGTCTCCTCTGTGAAAATTCTGCACCAAATTTCACGGCTTGGCCAGCATCCCTGCGCTGGTGCAATGAATAAAGAAAGCTGCCTCAGCCGTGCGCCAACCCGCATGCAGGATCGACGGTGAGATGCCCGGTCGGTGGAACCGCCCTCAGTCCATGTGCGCTGCGGGCGCGCCGCCGGCCGCCGCCATCATCCTCGGCTTGCGCAGCAGCATCGCCAGCGGGATGGCGCACAGCGTGATGATCATCATCAATTTGAAATCGTTGACGTAGGAAATCATCAGCGACTGCTGGTAGACGAGGCCGTCGATCTGCAAAAGCGCGGTGGGGTCGCCGCCTGCTGCGGCAGGCGAAGCAGCCCAAAGGTTCGGGTTGAACGGTGTCATCCCTGCCGACAGTTCGGCGTGGTTGATCTGGACGTTGCGGGTCAAAAGCACCGTCACGATCGAGATGCCTATCGAAGAGCCGAGGTTGCGGACCAGGCTGAACAGGCTTGCCGCGTCGGTCCGGAAGTGCGGCGCGAGCGTTGCAAAGGCAACAGTCGACAACGGCACGAACACCAGCCCAAGGCCCAGGCCCTGAACAATGCCGCTCTCGATGATGAGGTAGCTGTCCATCTGCGGCGTAAAACCGGTCATCACATAGAGCGAATAGGCGGTGAGCATGAGCCCCAGCACCACCAGATAGCGCGCATCGACCTTCTGGATGATGCGGCCGACGAGGATCATCGAGACCATGGTGCCGACGCCGCGCGGCGCCATGATTACGCCCGTGGTGATGGTGGGGTAATTGAAGATGCGCGACAGCATCGGCGGCAGCAGCGCCAGGCTGGCAAGCAGGATGATGCCGACGACAAAAATGAACACCAGGCCGGTAACGAAATTTCGGTCGGCGAAGATTTTCGGATCGATGAAAGGGCTTTTCGCCGTCATCGTGTGCACGACGAAGACCCAGAAGCCGGTGAGCGCGAGTCCGAGTTCGATCCAGATTTCGGCGGCCGAGAACCAGTCGACTTCAGCCCCCCGGTCGAGCATCAATTGCAGCGCGCCGACGCCGAGCGAAAGCATGGCGAAGCCGAAAAAGTCGAAACCGCGCAGTCGGGTTGCAATGCTTGGCAGGTAGGCGGCGCAGCCCAGGAACGCGACGATGCCAACCGGCAGGTTGATGAAAAACACCCAACGCCAGTTGAAGCTCTCGGTCAGCCAGCCGCCCAGCGTCGGCCCGATGATCGGACCGACCATGATGCCGGCGCCCCACAGCGCCATCGCCGAGCCGTGGCGCTCCTTGGGATTGATGTCGAGCAGGAAGGTCTGGGACAGCGGCACGATGGCCGCGCCGAACAGGCCCTGCAGCACCCGGAAGAGGACCATGCTCTCCAGGCTCCACGACACACCGCACAGCATCGACATGACGGTAAAGCCGACGACGGTGGTCAGGAACAGTTCCTTGCGGCCGAAGCGGTCGGCAAGCCAGCCGGTCACCGGCGTCATGATCGCCGCCGCGACGATATAGGAAGTCAGCACCCAGTTGATGGTGTCCGGCGACGCGCCGAGATCGCCCGTCATCGTCGGCAGCGCGACGTTGGCAATCGTGGTGTCGAGCACCTGCATGACGGTCGCCAGCATGATCGAAACAGTGATCAGGCCGCGATGCGCAACTTTATTCGGGTCGACCCCGGCTGGCTGTGCCATGGTTTCGGCTTCTCAGGTGGTGCTATTCGGCGGCGCTGGCCGTTCCGAAGATCTTCGGCCAGCCGCGGCTGACGCCCGTATCGACGGTGACCGACGCGCTCATGCCGGTACGCAGGGCGACGCTCGCATCCGGATCGTCGACCTTCAGCCGCACGGGGATGCGCTGCGTCACCTTCACCCAGTTGCCGGTGGCGTTCTGTGCCGGCAGCAGCGAAAATTCCGCGCCGGTGCCGGCGCCGATGCTTTGCACGGTCGCGTGGAAAGGTCGGCCGGGATAGGTGTCCAGCGTGATGTCGGCGCTCTGGCCAGGCTTCATGTGGGTGAGCTGGGTTTCCTTGAAATTTGCCTCGACCCAGGTGTCGCCGGTCTCGACCAGCGAGAACACGGGCGTGCCGGCGGCAACGAACTGGCCGACCTTCACCGAGGAAGCCTGCGCGACCATGCCGCCAGCAGGTGCGCGGACAGTCGTCTGCGCGAGGTCGTAGGCGGCCTTGTCGCGAGCGGCGAGCGCCTGCAGAACGGCGGGGTGCTTGTCGGTTTCGATGTCGGGATCGCCGCCAAGTGCCGCGCGTGCGCTGGCAATGCCCTGGCGGGCCGCCGTCTGTTCCTCGCGCGCCTTGTCGAGGTCGCGCCGCGCCTCGTCGAACGCCGACTGCGTGTTGATGCCCTTGCCGGCAAGATCGGTGGCGCGGTCGAACTGCGCCTGCGCATAGTCCACCTCGCCAATGGCGATGCTTTCCTGCGCAATCGCCTGGCTGTAGGCGGCGCGCAGCTGCTCGACGCTGAGACGCGCGGCGGCTAGCGATGCATCGGCCTGGGACAATGCGATGCGGTAAGGCTCGGCATCGACCGTGAACAGCACGTCACCGGCCTTCACGATCGCATTGTCGGCGACGGAAACGTCGGTGATGCGTCCCGCGGCTTCCGAGGTGATCGTCACCCTGGCCTGGCGCAGATTGGCGTTTTCGGTTTCCTGATAGCGCCCGCCGGTCACCCAGACATAGGCGCCGCCGGCGATCAGTGCGAGCGGCAGTGCTGCCATCAGCAGGAAACGCCCGCCGCGCCGCTTCTTCTTCGGCGCGGGCGGGATTTCGGGCACCTGCACCGGCGTCATCGCCAGCGGCGGCGCTTCGTCCAGAACCTTCACATCCGGCGCGCTATTGTCCATTTTCGACACGGCATTCATGCTGCGGAACCCTTCAATGCAGTCAATTCAGTCTCGGCAGCCGCTTCGGCGACCGAGAGATTTTCCACGATCGTGGCGAGACCGTGGATCGTTATCCGGCGCTCTTCCGGCGAGAGTCCTGCCATCGCCTGCTCGAACACTTCGCCGGCAACACCTTTGACCGCCTGGAACGTCTTGCGGCTCTTCTCGGTCGGAAAGATCATCCTGACCCGGCGGTCGCCGGCGTCCTGGCGCCGCTCGACCCAGCCGCTTTCTTCCATGCGGTCGAGCAGCCGCGACACGCTGATCGGCTCGATTTCGAGCAGTTCCGCGAGCCTCGCCTGCGTTTGTCCTTCTTCCTTCACCAGGCGGACCATGAGCCGCCATTGCGCCGCCGAAAGGCCATGTGCGGCTCCGAGTGTTTCGAAGCGCTTGCGCATAAGCCTTGCTGCGTCGTGGATGAGAAAGCCCAGTCGTTCGGTGCCGTCCAATTTCATGAGCGGCATATATTATAAGCGTGCTTATCATTCAAGAGCCGGACGGGCGATCACGCCCTCGTGATATCCGATATTCTGTCGCGGCTTTCGGTGGTCGAGACCGCTCCTGCGGCCTGGAATAACAGCCGCCCTGGCCCGTTCTTCCGGCAGTCCCCGCCATGGAGAGCCCCTCATGTTTCACTTCCGGAAAAGCCCTGCATTGATCCGCTTTCTCTGCCGCCCCGAAGACCGCGACGTGATCGCGCCACCGGTGCCTGCCAAGACGATCCTGCCGGACTGGTTCCGCAAATTGCCCGCGGTGGACCAAAGAGCGCTTTCAGCCACCAACAACGGCCTCACCGTCAAACGTTGCATGCCTTTCCTCGATGCAATGACCGCGGGATGGATACTGCCGCTTGCCGCTACAGTGCGTCTCGACATCAAGGATAGCGGCAGCGTCGTCGAAGCCGGATGGGAGTTCGACCGGGTGATGGTGAGCAACCACGGCCCGCACCAGGTGGCCGGCAATCCCAGGGAGCCCAGCCCGCCCTGCAAGTTCCACAATCACTGGACGATCCACACACCGCCGGGCTGGAGCTGCCTGTTCGTGCCACCGCTCAACCGGCCAGCTCAACCCTTCGAATGTGTGGCCGGCGTGGTCGATACCGATACCTATGCCGCGAACATCCACTTCCCGTTTTTCGCCACGGCGCCCGACGGCCTTCATGTCATCGAAAAGGGAACGCCGCTGGTGCAGGTCATTCCGTTCCGCCGCGACAGCCTGTCGATGAAAGCCGAGATCCGTGCCGAGGAAGACAACGAAGCGATGGAGCGCGAAACCGCGCACCGCAACACCATCGCCGGCGAAGGCTGGTACCGGAAATGGGCGCGCGTCGCTCGCTAGATCGTTTCAATCGCCGGACAAGAAACGGGGGCCATTGGCCCCCGTTTCCTTTTTGTTTGCCGAAAGTTAGCGTTTGTAGCGCCAGCCGCGCGCGCGGTCCGAGCTGTTCGAACTGGAATTGGACGAACTGTTCGACGACGAGTTCGAACTGGAGTTGCTGGACGAGTTCGAGCTGGAGTTCGACGAACTGTTCGATGACGAATTCGAGCTCGAGTTGCTGGATGAGTTGGAGCTCGAATTGCTGGACGAATTCGACGAACTGTTGCCGGCAACGATGATAGCGCCGTCACTGCGGCTGGTTGCCGTTCCGGCGGGACGCTCGACGTCGATAGATGGCGCGGTATACGGTTTGGCTTGCGCGGCAGTGCCGGCGACAGCCGCGATTCCCGCCACGAGAGCAGACGCAAACATTCTGGACTTGGTCATTGGGATTTACTCCTTTGCATCGGACCGGGGGTGGTCCGGCGGAGTAACGGGCGAGGTCCGACCTTATTCCACGCCAAAAATCGAGAACCCGGCGGCGGCTATTTCGCCGCGATAGCGCGCAGCAGCGTGGCTTCCTCGGCAGCCTCCATCGGCGCCTTGGCGTCGATGGCAGTCAGATAGGCGTCGAGCGCTTCGGTCGATGATGCTGGCGCATAGCCGGAATCGGTGCCCGGCGCGACAACGGCAAAACTGAAGCGCCATGTTTCGGCCTGGCGGCAAGCAACGGAAATCACTGTCGAACGGTCTGGCGAATCGACTTCGAACTCACGGCACACGGCGCCGGCGCTGTCGCGGAAGGTGGCGATTGCCCGGAAGCGCTGGCTGGGGGCAAGCTGCTTCTCCTGGCCGGACGCGACAGTCGCCAACGCCTGGTAAAGCGCCGCGCTGTCGACGCCTGCGACCTGCAGGCCGCTTTGTTCGCCGACTGGGGAGAGCGCCAGCCAATATCCGGTTAGGCCACCGATCACAGCAGCGATCGAGGCAGCAAGCGGTAAGGTCCAATGGCGCACGGCGACGTTCTTGGGCACGGCGGGGCGCAGCGGGATGACTTTCACGGATGGTGGAACCGCGGCCTCACGCGCCTGTTTTTCCCTGACCATGCGTTCGACGGCCGTGGCAAGCTTCTCCGGCACCGGTTCGTCGAGCAGCGGCTTCAGCGCGCTCTTGGCTTCAGCCCGCGTCTCGATGAAGAGACCGACCCGAGCGACTAGGTCGTCATCGGTCTCCATCGCCGCCTCGATCGCCGCTGCGGTCTGTGGGTCGAGTTCGCCGTCGGCGAAGCGCATCAGCATTTCGTCGGAAAAATCCGGCTTTGTCATTATGCGTTACCTTTCATGACGCCAGAACGTGCGGGTGCCGCCGATATTCCGGCCGCCGATGCCAAATTCTGCCGGGCTCGCGCCAGCCGGCTCATCACCGTACCGATGGGAATACCGAGCACTTCAGCCGTTTCGCGATAGGAAAAGTCCTCGACGCAGACCAGAAGCAGCACCTCGCGCTGTTCGTCGGGCAGATCGTCGATGGCGTCGGCGACACTTTTCAGTGTCATCCTTGCTTCGACCTCACGCTCGCCGGACACGGCGCCAGCAATGTCCTGGCGCTCGGAAATATCCTCCTCGACGCCGGCGGTCTTGCGCTTGCGCACCACGTCGATCCAGAGATTGCGCAGGATGCGGAACATCCATGCGTCGAAGCGCGTGCCCGGCTCGAACCGGTCGGCGCTGGCCAGCGCCCGCTCGCAGGCGGCCTGGACGAGATCGTCGGCGACATCGCGCGACCTGCAAAGCGAGATCGCGAACCGGCGCAGGTTCGGCAGAAAGGCGACCAGCAGGTCCTCGACGCGGTCCGTCCTATCGGTCATGCTGTTGTCCGGTTTCGGTGGCGGGAATAAAACCCCGCCCGGCCCGTTTCGCAAAAGCAATCTGTGTTGTCGAGTCGCGCTGGATACCGGCTTGGCTGACGGAAAGTCGTTGTAGGAGAGTCCAGGAATGCAACCATGGCTTTCAAGCGGCGAATCGAAGGTGCTGCGGCGGCTGCTTCTCGCCATCGCGCTGGTCGGCGGCGTTCCCGCCGGTGATGGGTTCATGTCCGAACTTGCCGGTAGCAAAGCCGCCTTCGCTGATGACGACGATGATGGCGGCTCGTCGGCAGGAAGCGGCTCGCGTGGCGGCGATCGCTCGGTGGGGCCACGGCGGGCCTTGGGCGGGAATTTCCTGCGCGGGCTGCAGAAACGCATCGCGCCGCGCCAGCAAAGGCGCGCCACCGTTCGCCGACCCGCCCCACCACCGGCATTGTCGACGCGCGCGGCCGACGAAATCGTTGCTGCCGGCCTCACCGTTGATGAGGCGGACGCGCTTCCTGCTGCAGGCTTCATTGTAATCGAGCGCGCCAGCCTGCAATTTGCCGGCTCCGAGATCGTCAAGTTGCACTTCCCGCCGGACGCAACGATCGATGCCACCCGCGACCGGATACATGCTATCGCGCCCGGCGCCGATGTGGACTTCAACCACTATTTCCGGCCTGGCCAGGATAGTGTCGATTGCGACGCCAATCATTGCGTCGCGCCAAACCTTGTCGGATGGCCGCTGGTCGGCACCGCGCCGCCTTCATGCGGCGGCGCGATGACCATCGGTCTGATCGACACCGCGATCAATCCCGACCATGCCGCTTTTGCCGGGGACCGGGTCGAGGTCATCAGGCTGAGCGGTGGCGACCTGCCCGAATCCGGCCGCCAGCATGGCACTGCCGTGGCGGCGCTGCTTGTTGGAAGCGCAGGCAGCGCCGCACCCGGGCTCCTGCCGGCGGCGAAGCTGGTCGCCGTCGACGCCTTCCACCGCGGCGCCCGCCAGGATGACCGCTCGGAGGCTTATGATCTCGTCCGCGCCATCGACCTGCTTGCCGGGCGCAAGGTCGATGTCATCAATATGAGCCTGTCGGGGCCGCCCAACACCGTACTGGAGCAGCTGGTGCGCAAGGCCGGCTCCGAAGTCGCACTGGTCGCTGCCGCTGGAAACCAGGGACCCAAGGCGGAGCCGGCCTATCCTGCCGCCTATGCCGAAGTCTTCGCCGTAACCGCGGTCGACAGCCGCAAACAGGCCTACCGCCGCGCCGGCCGCGGCGAACATATCGACCTCGCCGCGCCCGGCGTCGAGGTATGGACGGCAGCCTCGGTCAGCGGCGGCCGGCCGAAGACCGGCACATCCTTCGCCGCGCCATTCGTCACCGCTGCAGCCGCACTGGCGAAATCCTCCGGCATGAACACGGTCAGCAAGATTCACGAGGCGCTGGCAAGCGCGGCGGAAGACCTTGGCGAGCCCGGCAAGGATCCGGTATTCGGCTGGGGATTGCTCAACGCACGCGCATTGTGCGAGACACCGGCTTCACGCCCCTAGCACGCCTGTCGGCGAAATCTTTCGCGCCGTCGCCAGGCTTCTTCTTGACTCTCCAAATCCCACAGCCTATCTCACCGCCACGATTAGCACTCCTCTTAGGTGAGTGCTAATCGTTGTCCGGTCTGCCGGACGGAGGAACCTTCTCAACACGTCCCAATCGAGGATACCAAAAATGGCAAAGTCGAAGTTCCGCCCGCTTCATGACCGCGTGGTCGTTCGCCGGGTCGAATCCGAAGAGAAGACCAAAGGCGGGATCATCATCCCCGATACCGCGAAGGAAAAGCCGCAGGAAGGCGAGATCATCGCCGTCGGTTCCGGCGCCCGCGATGAAGCCGGCAAGCTCGTTCCGCTCGACGTCAAGGCAGGCGATCGCGTCCTGTTCGGCAAGTGGTCCGGTACCGAAGTGAAGCTCAATGGCGAAGACCTTCTGATCATGAAGGAATCCGACATCATGGGCATCATCGGCTGATTTCCATTTAACCCGCACCATCAATCTGAATTTCGGGCTCAACGCCCAGGAGCACAAAAATGGCTGCTAAAGACGTAAAATTCTCCCGTGATGCCCGCGAGCGCATGCTGCGCGGCGTCAACATCCTCGCCGACGCCGTGAAGGTCACGCTCGGCCCCAAGGGCCGCAATGTCGTCATCGACAAGTCGTTCGGCGCCCCGCGCATCACCAAGGACGGCGTCACCGTCGCCAAGGAAATCGAACTTGAAGACAAGTTCGAGAACATGGGCGCCCAGATGGTCCGCGAAGTCGCTTCGAAGACCAACGACATCGCCGGCGACGGCACCACGACCGCGACCGTTCTCGCTCAGTCGATCGTTCAGGAAGGCCACAAGGCCGTTGCCGCCGGCATGAACCCGATGGACCTGAAGCGCGGCATCGATCTCGCCGTGACCGAGGTCGTCGCGTTCCTCAACAAGAACACCAAGAAGATCAAGACCTCCGAGGAAGTCGCGCAGGTTGGCACGATCTCTGCCAACGGCGAGAGCGAAATCGGCGAAATGATCGCCAAGGCGATGCAGAAGGTCGGCAACGAGGGTGTCATCACCGTCGAGGAAGCCAAGACCGCTGAGACCGAGCTCGAAGTCGTCGAAGGCATGCAGTTCGACCGCGGCTACCTCAGCCCGTACTTCGTCACCAACCCCGACAAGATGGTTGCTGACCTCGAGGACGCCTACGTCCTCCTCCACGAGAAGAAGCTCTCCAACCTGCAGGCGATGCTGCCGGTGCTCGAGGCTGTCGTGCAGACCTCCAAGCCGCTCGTCATCATCTCGGAAGACGTCGAAGGCGAGGCTCTGGCCACGCTCGTCGTCAACAAGCTGCGCGGCGGCCTGAAGATTGCTGCCGTCAAGGCTCCGGGCTTCGGTGATCGCCGCAAGGCCATGCTCGAGGACATCGCGATCCTGACCGGCGGCCAGGTCATCTCGGAAGACCTCGGCATCAAGCTCGAGAACGTCGGCCTCAACATGCTCGGCCGCGCCAAGAAGGTGTCGATCTCCAAGGAGAACACCACCATCGTCGACGGCGCCGGCAAGAAGGCTGAGATCCAGGGCCGCGTCGCCCAGATCAAGCAGCAGATCGAGGAGACCACCTCGGACTACGACAAGGAGAAGCTGCAGGAGCGTCTCGCCAAGCTGGCGGGCGGCGTTGCCGTCATCCGTGTCGGCGGTGCGACTGAAGTGGAAGTCAAGGAGAAGAAGGACCGCGTCGACGACGCCCTCAACGCGACCCGCGCGGCCGTCGAGGAAGGCATTGTCGCCGGTGGCGGCGTAGCACTTCTGCGCGCTTCGCTCGCCATCAAGGCGACCGGTGCGAACTCGGACCAGCAGGCCGGCATCAACATCGTGCGCCGCGCACTGCAGGCTCCGGCCCGTCAGATCGCCGCCAACGCCGGTGCGGAAGCATCGATCGTTGCCGGCAAGATCCTCGACAACAAGGGCGTGACCTACGGCTTCAACGCCCAGACCGGTGAGTATGGCGACATGATCGCCATGGGCATCGTCGACCCGATGAAGGTCGTCCGTACGGCTCTGCAGGACGCGGCTTCGGTCGCCGGCCTGCTGGTCACCACCGAAGCCATGATCGCCGAGGCTCCGAAGAAGGAGTCGGCTGGCGGCATGCCGGGCGGTATGCCTGGCGGCGGCATGGGCGGCATGGGCGGCATGGATTTCTAATCCAGCCACGCCAGTTTCTCAGGCAAGCATACGGAAAGGGCGCCGAAAGGCGCCCTTTTTGTTTGATTCTCCAGTCACCTGGCTTGCGTCGTTAATTCGCGCTTGAAAACTGCGTGCCCCTGCTACTACACGACTTGTAGCAAGAAGACGTGTGTATTATCTTACACGGAGAACAATCTGTGGAGCGGGACAGTCGCAAACTGATCAGGGAGTTGGAAGAGGATGGGTGGGTGCATATCGGCACCACTGGTTCACATCATCACTTCAAGCATCCCACCAAGCCAGGGAAGGTGACTGTTCCCCATCCACGGAAGGACCTTCCGACCGGAACCGTAAGGGCTCTGCTCCGTCAGGCAGGGCTGCTGAATAAGAAGTAAAGCGTGCGCTACATCGCCTTCATCCACAAAGAGCCCGACAGCGTCTACGGCGTCAGTTTTCCTGACGTTCCCGGTTGCATTTCAGCAGGAGACACGATCGACGAGGCCGTGCGCAACGGAGTGGAGGCACTATCTGGTCATATCCGGATGCTCGAAGCAGACGGCGATCCGGTCCCTGCTCCGCGCGATTTCGATGCCATCATGAGTGATCCGGACCTCGCTGAGGATCGCGACAGCGCCATGACGACCGCCATCCCCTTGGTCCGCGATCGCGGATCGAATACCCGCATCAATGTTTCTCTCGACCTCGGCCTGCTTGAAGCTATCGACGCCGCCGCCCGCGAGCGCGGCCAGACGCGCTCCGCGTTCCTCGCCTCGGCGGCGCGCCGGGAAATCGTGGACTGAGGTGTCCCCCAACCTGGCTAAGCGCCCCGGATCTCCGTGACCACCGCCGATGGCACCGCCCTTGCGGCGTTTTGCGTGAAGAACGACACCAGCAGCAGGGCAACGCCGATCAGCGCCGGCGGATAGCCGCCGTCGCCCGCATTGATGTGTGCGGACGCTGCCAGAAGCAGGTGGAAGAACATGCCGGCGTAGGCGAGTTCGGCCAGCCACACCGGCCTGCGCACCAGGATCGCCAGCACGCCGAGCGGCTTCACCACAATCAGCACCCAGACGATGTAGGCGGGAAACCCGAAGCCAACGATCGCGGCCTCGGTGTGACGCTGGTGAGATAGAGCAGCGAAACCAGCACTGTGCTGGCCCAGTAGGCAATCGTCGTGATGTTCATCCGGCTCTCCGTCCGCGTGAAGAATCCTGCCCCACGCCTACAAAGCTAACGCCGGCGGCGCACCGCGGCAATTGCCCTGCCTGCCCTTACCGCCGGTGTGGAATTTCACCCCGCCCTGAGAACGTGTCCGGCCTGATGCGGGACGTCACGATCGTGCGCATCCGGCGCAAGACTGTCCAGCGGTAAACCCCATCCAAAACCGTTCGCCCGCTACGTCAGCAAAATTGTCGCACCAGCCTGCTGGAGCCTCGCGGCGGTTGCCACCGGTGCGTCCTTCAGGAGAACCAGCGTCGCCACCTCATTCGGCTTGGCGACAAGGTAGGGGGAGACCGCGCCGAGCTTGTCGTTTGTCGCCAATACCACCGTTTCCGCCGAGCGAGCGATCAAGGCGCGCTTGATTGCGGCCTCCTCCATGTCGCCGGTGGTCAACCCTTCATCTTCATGGACACCGGTGACGCCGAGGAAGAACAAATCAGCGCGGAGGCGGGAGATCGTCTCCATCGCGAGGGCGCCGACGGCGACCATCGAGTGCCGGAAAAGCTTTCCGCCAATGAGCAGCACGTCGACATGAGCGTGATGCTCGAGTTCCATTGCGATCGCCGGACTGTGCGTTATGGCGGTGAAATGCAGATCGGTGGGCAAATGGCGCACGATCTCGGCGTTCGATGTGCCCCCGTCGAAGATCACCGTCTGCCCGGGTTCGATCAACCCGGCTGCCGCCTGTCCGAGTCTGGCCTTCGCCTCGACAGCCATGCCACGACGCGCGTGCAGATCGGCAACGGTCGGCGAAGCTGGCAGTGCTCCGCCATGGACGCGCTGAAGCAACCCCTCCGCCGCCAGTTCCCGCAAATCGCGACGGATGGTGTCCTCCGAAAGCGCCAGATCCTCGCTCAATTTTTTGGCCACCACCTGTCCGTCGCGGGCCAGCACATCGAGGATAAGGCGCTTTCGTTGACTGGTGAGCATTTTTTGCCGCCTGCACGATAATTTATGATATTGCACGAATCTGCACGATAGTATAAAAATCCCGTCAATTCGTGCAACTTCGGGATATCACATGACAAAGCGTGCAAAATCAATGCTCATCCTGATCGCCGGCCCTTATCGCTCCGGCACCGGCGACGATCCCGTCAAGATGGCCGCCAATCTGGACCGACTGGAAAGCGTCAGTGTACCCTTGTTCCGCGCCGGCCACATTCCGATGATCGGCGAATGGGTCGCGCTCCCGCTCGGCAGGCAGGCCGGCTCGACCGGCGTTGCCGATCCGATCTATGACGAATTCGCCTATCCCGTGGCCGAGCGCCTGCTCCAGCACTGCGACGCCGTATTGCGGCTTGCCGGCGCCTCGAAAGGCGCCGACGAGGATGTCCGTCTGGCAAGGGAACGCGGCCTGCCGGTCTATTTCGACCTCGGCGAGGTGCCTCCCGCCGCGTGACCGGCGCTGCTAAAATCCTTCACCGTCCCTCGCGCTCACGCCACCATGTCCGGCATCGGGCCGACATAACGCGATTGCGGCCGGATCAACCGGCCCGTCGCCTGCTGCTCTCGGGCGTGTGCGATCCAGCCCGCCATGCGGCCGGCGGCGAATACGCAACTGAACGCTTCCTCTGGGAAGCCGGCTGCCTCCAGCAGAAGCGCTGTGTAGAACTCGACATTGGTCTGGATCGACCGCGAAGGCTTGGCGACCCGCAATACGTCGAGGGCGATCTTCTCGGTCTTCTCCGCGAATGCCAGCCGTGCACCCTCGCCCACGCCGCCAAGCCGGCGCACCACGGCCTTCAGAACGTCTGCCCGCGGGTCGCGCACCCGGTAGATCCGGTGCCCGAATCCCATGATGCGCTCGCCGCGGGCGATACGGTCCCGCAACCATGTGGCGGCATCCCCATGCGCCTCGATCGCGTCCAGCATCTCGATAACCGGGCCCGGCGCGCCGCCATGCAACGGTCCCTTCAGCGCGCCGAGACCCGCGAGAACCGCCGAGGTCAGCCCCGCCTGCGTCGACGCCACCACCCGGGTGGCGAAAGTCGAGGCATTGAGGCCATGGTCGCAAACGGTGACGAGATAGGTATCGAGCGCCTCCGCAAGCGACGGAGATGCCGGTGCTCCCGCCGTCATGCGCAGCAAGTCGGCAGCATGGCCGGCATCGGCGTCCGGTGCGACCGGGCTTTCGCCGCGACGCAGGCGCAGCAGCGCCGGCGTCAGCACGGCGGGAGCCGCAATCAGCCGCAGCGCATCTTCCAGGTCGCCGCCGTCCGGCATCAGCGCGACACCGGCCCGCATAGCACTATAGACGTCGCGCGTTGCCAGGGCCGGCAACAGCGGCAAGAGGCGCTCGAAAACGTCAACACGCGCCTGCCCTATCCCCGCGGCCAGTTTTTTGTCATGCGGCAACTGATCGAAGAACCCATCGAAAAGCAGCTGCACGACAGCGGGAAATGTCCAGTGTCCGGCGAGTGCCGGCAGCGCATGGCCGCGGATGGTCAGATTGCCGCCAAGTCCATCGACGTCGGAAAGAACCGTTTCCGCCGCCACCACATCATCAAGCCCGTTTGCCACGTTCTTTTCTCCTTGACCGCTATGGGAATGGAAATAATGGTGGCCGAGAAAGTCATCAATCTTGATCAAGAGAATCAATATGCCGGCATGGATCAGCCGTGACGAAGCCCTGACAAGGCTCGGCGTTCGGCCGCAGACGCTTTATGCCTATGTCAGCCGAGGCCGCATCGGCATGCAGCCCGATCCCGCCGATCCGAGGCGCAGCCTGTACCGGACCGACGATATCGCTCAGTTGATAACGCGTAGGGGTCGCGGACGCCGGGCCTCGGCAATAGCCGAAAGCGCGATGACCTGGGGCGAGCCGGCGATTGCCACCAGCATTTCGACAGTCGTCCACGGCAGGCTCGTCTATAGGGGCGAGGACGCTTGCACATTGTCCGGGCACATGACGCTCGAGGAGACCGCCGGCTTGCTGTGGGCGGATTCCGAGCCAGTGGTTTTCGCGCCGAAGCCGGGCGGTACAGCTTCCGAAGGTGGTCGGGCGGAAGCGTTTTCGGCACTTGCCTTGCTTGCCGCCAACGGCCAGCCATCTCTGGGGCGCAGCCCTGCGCGGCTGCATGCGGACGCGGCAGCGGCGATTGGCGGTCTCGCCACAAGTCTTGGCGCCCTGCCCGGTTCCCGCCCCGTGCATATGCGCCTCGCCGAAGCCTGGTCGGTGCGCAATGCAGGCGCGGATGCGATCCGCCGCGCACTTGTGTTGCTCGCCGACCACGAACTCAACACTTCCACCTTCGCCGCGCGCGTCGCCGCATCCACCGGCGCGCCGCTCGCAGCCTGCCTGCTCGCCGGGCTCTCTGCGCTTTGCGGTCCGCGCCACGGCGGCGCGGCGGAGGCGGCGGTAACGGTGTTCCTGGACGACGCCGTCCGGCTGGGCGCCGCCGACGCGGTCGCGCTCTGGCTCACCCTCGACAGGCCACTGTACGGCTTCGGCCACCCGCTCTATCCGGACGGCGACCCACGCGCCAAGGCCTTGCTCGCCGCCGTCGAGTGCGACGAAGCGGTGGCGCGCCTGCGCGACGCAGTGTTCGCCGCGACCGGCCGGCAGCCGGACATCGACTTCGCGCTGGTGGCGCTCACCCGCGCTTTCCGCCTGCCGCCCGACGCGCCGTTCCGGCTCTTTGCGCTTGGTCGCAGCGTCGGCTGGGCCGCGCATGCGATGGAGCAGGCGCTGACGGGAGGCCTCATCCGTCCGCGCGCACGTTACGAAGGTCCGCCACCGGTCGACGAGGATTCCTGAAGGGGCCTTGGAATACCTGTCTACAAAGTCAGGCAGCGCAGAATTTTGCCGGCGATAAAAAAACCGCAACTCCGACGGAACCTTTTCGCTGGCTCGACATTATTGTGGTGTTGAAAGCACTTCAGATGGAGCAATCCGAAGAAGAGCCTTCGACAAAGGCGCCTCCCGCACTCCATAAAGGTGCGAGAGGCGCTTTTTTTGTTTCCGACGCATGGGTACCGTCCCAACCCCGGACGGCGCCATCGGTACAGGCAAGCGACCCGCTTCTGCCAGGCCTCCGAACCAGTCGATGACGAGGTTTCCCGGAACATCCCGCGATGTGACGAGTTTAGAACCAGGACAGCAGAGGAGAAAGTCATGAAAATCCGTCTTTCGGCCGCTTCGGCCGGACTTGTTTTGCTTGCCGGTATAGGCACCGCCGCCGCCCAGGAAGTCTTAATCGTTCCCGAACAGGAAACTGTCATCCGCGAATACGTGGTCAAACACCCGGTCGATCCGGTTGAATTGCCGCCGGGTGTGGAAATCACCGTCGGCACGCCGCTGCCGGACGTCGTCGAACTCTACCCCATCGACGAGCCGGACGTGCAGTATCGCTATGTCATCGTTGACGGCCGCACCGTGCTGGTCGAGCCGGAAACGCGCAAGATCGTCCGCGTTCTCGAATAGCCGATCCGCACCGCGGCGGGAGGTCGCTGGCTTATCCCGCCGCAGGCCCGCCCGCCGTTAGGAGCCTGCCCGGCGTTCCGGCAAGCGGTCGGTTCAGTCAAGTCGGCGATCTCGGACGGACCTCCAGAAATCCCTCCGCACAAACCCGCAGCATGCTTGCATCCTGAGCAGTCTTTGCCATCGACATGGCGCCGGAATAGATGGCCACCGTAAGCGCCGCAAAACCATCCGGGTCGGTTGCTCCATCACTGTTTCCACCATCTCGATCGCTGCGAGCCTTGTCGGCGATGCTGTCGCGCCATCGCGCGAAAATCCGCTCCAGCGCGGCCCGGAAATCCGAATCGGCCAGCGACAATTCATGCGCCAGATTGTTGAGCGGGCAACCGCGTACGAAACCCTGTGCGTCGAGTTCATCGGCAATCATCGCGAACACATTGCGAACCCCGTCGCGGGCCGAGGATGCCGTTGAGACCGGTCGGATCCACGTTTCTTCGACCGCCGCCGCCACGCGCTCCGAAATCACGGCCAGCCCGATCGCCTTCTTGGTCGGGAAGTGGTGATGCAGCGCCCCGCCGGTGACACCCGCCGCCCTCATCAGATCGCCGAGGCTTGTGGCGTGATACCCCTTTTCCTGAAACGCCGCCTCGGCGACGTCCAGTATCTTCTGGCGCAGCCCTTCGGGGTCATTGGTGCGCGTCCTTCGGCGTGCTTCCTCCGGCATCGGTGCTCCTTTTCAGCAGAAAGGCAAATTTTCTGGCTTCCAAAATACCAGATTGACAAAACCGGGCAACCGGTCTGTTATAAAACAGGGTAACCGGTTTGTTTTGAGGAATACACATGGATCAACATCAGAAGTCACGCAAAACCACGCCGAACAGGTTTTCGCCGGTGGTGGAACTGCGCCAATACACGCTCCATCCCGGTAAGCGCGACATGCTGATCGACGTTTTCGACCGCTACCTCGTGGAGGGCCAGGAAGACACCGGCATGAACATTATCGGCCAATTCCGGGATCTCGACCGGCCCGATCATTTCGTCTGGATGCGCGGCTTCGACGACATGGAGGCGCGGCGGCAATCGCTTGAAACCTTCTACAACGGTCCGGTGTGGCGCGCGCACCGCGACGCGGCCAATGCAACGATGATCGATTCCGACGACGTGCTGCTGCTGCGCCCTGCCCGGCCAGGCACAGCCTTCGAGCTAGCCGGCTCCTCGCGTGGTCCACAGGATGCCCCAGCCGATGCACCCTCTCCTGACCGCTCGGTGCTGCTCGCCAGCACCTATCACGTCACGCCCAAGGGCGAAGATGCATTCGTTGCAGGTTTCGAAAGCAAAGCCGCACCCCTGCTTGCCCTGCTCGGTGCGGAGCCGATTGCAGCATATGTCACCGAGCATGCGGAAAACACTTTCGCGCAGCTGCCCGTGCGGGCGAACGAAAATGTCTTTATCGCATTCTCGCGGTTTGCCGACCGCACTGCCCTTGCCAGCCATCGGGCAGCCCTCGCCGCGTCACAGGAATGGAGAGCGATTTCGGAACAGCTTGGCAGGCATCTTTCGAAGCCGGCGGAAAGCTACCGCCTCGTGCCCACTGCCCGCTCGCTCCTTGCGTGACATCGCCTTGTTCGTTTTTGAAGAGGGCGAGCGTCCCACACTCTTGGATTTCCTTTGAACCGATTTGCATCCGTCTTGCCCGCAATCTCCGCTTGAAGCCCATTGTGCAACGCGATAGGCCGTTGCCTGCATTCGAACCGGAGAAGACCTCGTGAGCGCGCAAAAGACCAGAACCGAGACCGATACGTTTGGCCCGATCGAGGTCGCGGCCGACCGTTACTGGGGTGCACAGGCACAGCGTTCGCTGGGTAACTTCAAAATAGGCTGGGAAAAGCAGCCGCTTTCCGTCGTCCGGGCATTGGGCATCGTCAAGCGCGCCGCCGCCGAGGCGAACGTGGATCTCGGCCGGCTCGACCCAGCGCTTGGCAAGGCGATCGTCGCTGCCGCGCAGGAAGTCATCGACGGTAAATTGAACGACCACTTCCCGCTGGTCGTCTGGCAGACCGGTTCGGGCACGCAGTCGAACATGAACGCCAACGAGGTGATTTCCAACCGCGCCATCGAGATGTTGGGCGGCGAGATGGGTTCGAAGAAACCCGTGCACCCCAACGATCATGTCAATATGAGCCAGTCGTCGAACGACACCTATCCGACGGCCATGCATATCGCCTGCGCCGAACGCGTCGTGCACGACCTTCTGCCGGCGCTGAAGCACCTGCATGCCGCGCTCGACGTCAAGGCAAAGGCCTTCGACCATATCATCAAGATTGGCCGCACCCACACGCAGGACGCCACCCCGCTGACGCTCGGCCAGGAGTTTTCAGGTTATGCCGCGCAGGTCGCCTCGTCGATCAAGCGCATCGAACTTACGCTGCCCGGCCTGATGGAATTGGCGCAGGGCGGTACCGCCGTCGGCACCGGTCTCAACGCGCCGGTCGGTTTCGCCGAAAAGGTGGCCGGGCGTATCGCGGAGATCACCGGCCTCGCTTTCGTTTCCGCGCCGAACAAGTTCGAAGCGCTGGCAGCCCACGATTCCATGGTGTTCTCGCACGGCGCCATCAATACGGCGGCAGCCGCATTGTTCAAGATCGCCAACGACATTCGCTTGCTTGGCTCCGGCCCCCGTTCGGGCCTTGGTGAGTTGGCGCTGCCCGAAAACGAGCCGGGCTCGTCGATCATGCCGGGCAAGGTCAACCCGACCCAGTGCGAGGCGCTGACGCAGGTCTGTGTGCAGGTGTTCGGCAACCAGACCTCGATCACCGTGGCCGGCAGCCAGGGCCATTTCGAGCTCAACGTCTACAATCCCCTGATGGCCTACAATTTCCTGCAGTCGGTGCAGTTGCTCGCCGATGCGGCTGTTTCCTTCACCGACAACTGCGTCGTCGGCATCGAGGCGCGCGAGGACAACATCAAGGCTGCACTTGAGCGTTCGCTGATGTTGGTCACGGCGCTGGCGCCCACCATCGGCTACGACAATGCCGCCAAAATAGCCAAGACCGCGCACAAGAACGGCACCACGCTGAAGGAAGAAGCGCTGAAGACGGGCCTCGTCACGGAAGCCGACTATGAACGCCTCGTTCGCCCCGAGGACATGACGCATCCGGGCTGAAGTGTGGAAAACCAATCCAACTGTGAACGAACTGTCGAAAAGAAAGCGACTTTTGTAAACGTCTGATATTTTCTATTTGACGGTCACGGAAACCTTCACCCCTCCCAGGAGAGCATCAATGTCGATCAATTCTTCAACTGCTGGTGCAAACACCGCTTCCGGCGGCGCCGTTCTTATCCTTCTCGGCCGCATCCTCTTGTCCGTCATGTTCATCCTCGCCGGCTTCGGGAAGCTGACGGCGATCGGCGCGACCGCCGGCTGGTTTGGCAGCATCGGACTTCCTGCACCGACGATAGTCGCGGTGGTAGTTGGCCTTGTTGAATTGCTCGGCGGCATCGCCATCCTGATCGGCTTCCAGACGCGTATTGCCGCTCTCGTTCTTGCGGTCTTCACGCTGGCAGCGACCGCTATTGCGCACCTCGATTTCGCCGACCAGATACAGGTCCTCATGCTGCAGAAGAACCTCGGCGTCACCGGCGGCTTCCTGATCCTAGCGGCGGTCGGCGCCGGCGCGCTGTCGGTCGACGCCAAGCGCGGTTGAGTACTGGCATCTTTTTTCGAAAACGGCCCGGAGCGATCCGGGCCGTTTTTCTTTTGGTCAACACTGCCGACCGGTGACAAGCCGCGGCTATGGGCGCATCCTGCGGCTTCTCCGGAACGGGAGGGACAAATGCCCAACGCGCTCATCGTTGTTGTCGGCCGCGTCCTGCTGTCAGTCATCTTCATCCTTGGCGGCTTCCACCAACTGATGGACATCAGCGGCACAGCGGCCTATTTCGAAACCTACAACCTGCCTGCCCCCACAGTTCTCCCTGTGCTGACCGGCATCCTCGAACTGTTCGGCGGCCTTGCCGTGCTGATCGGCTTCCAGACCCGCATCGCGGCCTACGCCCTGGCGCTCTACTGCATCGCCACCGCGCTGGTCGCCCATATGGGCTGGGACGATGTGAACCAGCTGATCCACTTCCAAAAGAACCTTGCCATGGCTGGCGGGTTCCTGGTTCTGGCGGTCTTCGGCCCCGGAGCCTATTCGCTCGACTCACGCAGCGATCGGGGGTAGCGGCGGCGCCTTGCCGGCTAACGGATCGAGCCCCGGCCGCGACGGTTCGTCTGAAAAGCCGCCCCGCTTGCCCGCTGCAGATACCCTACAATCTCAAACCATAATCATATTGGCGGATGCCTCACCTGCCGCTTCAACTTTGGGCGGTAGGCGCTTATCGAACGTGTTTCTTTGCGCGCAAGGAGGAAATTGCCAGAATTCTCCCAACTGGAAGTACGGCCGGCGGAATTGCCGTGCGCACACAAGAGGGCAAAGAAAATGCTCAAGACCGACGACAACAAGGTGCAGGGATATCTGAGCGTTTTCGGCGGTACGGCCGTCATATATACTCTCGCGAGCGCCCCCAAAGCTGCCTTGGTCGGAACCGACAATGCCGGTGCGAGCGTAGCCGACGCCACGGCTCCCACGCTGCTGGCCGCCTCGCAAATGGTCACCGCGACCTATCAGTCGCCGCAGAGCGCTGGCAGCGCCCCCGCCTATGTTCAAAAGTCCCTTGGCCTTGGAACGGAGCTGCCGATCCTGGGCCAAGTGCTGCCGGAAGACGGCGCTGCCGTAGTACCGCAAGGCGTGTTTTCGTCCGGATCGGTATCTGGCGATATGTCAGGGGCTACTGCCGGATTCCAAGCGGCAACGATCTCGGCGGGTTCGGCGGGCGGCGTCACGGCTGCCTTTTCGCCGACCGGAGGCGAAACGGAATTTTCCAAGGCCGCGCCGTCCACGCTGCTGTTCGATAGTGGAACGCAGACCTCGACTGGCACGCCCTCGACTCCCACGACCGCAACTGGTTTGCTTGCTGTTCCGTCAGATAGCGGCAGCACCTCGAGCGACCCCGCTTCATCCGCGCCCGCGTCTCGTACTTCCGCGCCCGCCGCCGCAGGGCCCACCGGCCAGACAACAACTGCCGCCCTTACTTCGACGCCGAACAAGATCGTCCTCGAAAACCAGAAGCAGGGCACACCTCGCAGCGAATGGGGCATCGACGGCGACGGCGACGGCAATATCCAGGGTTTCGCCACCGAAATCAGCCGCAATGTCGGGCAGACGGTCGACTTCAAGATCGCCACCGACTCGACCCACTACAAGATCGACATCTACCGCCTTGGCTATTACGGCGGCGACGGCGCCCGCAAGATAGCGACCATCGACAAGACGCTGAGTTCGGCGCAGATCCAGCCGCACCCGATCGTCGATTCAGCGCGCGGGCTGATCGACGCCGGCAACTGGGGGGTCTCGGCAAGCTGGGCCATCCCGTCCGACGCGGTGTCCGGTGTCTACTTCGCCAGGCTTACGCGTCTCGATGGCACGGCGGGCGAAAGCATGATCCCGTTCATCGTGCGCGACGACAGTTCCACCAGCGATATCGTCTTCCAGACATCCGACACCACCTGGCAAGCCTACAACGAATGGGGCGGCGCCAGCCTCTATTTCGGCGACGTCCCCGTCGACCCCGCTCACATGATCGGCTATCTGCCGCCCAATTGCGGCTGCGGCGTCAACTCGATCGGTCGCGCGGTCGCGGTCAGCTATAACCGTCCGTTCGTCACCAACACCAGCACCCGTGGCGGCACGCACGACTTCATCTTCGGCGTCGAGCATTCGGCCATCCGCTGGCTGGAGCAGAACGGCTACGACGTCTCCTATATCTCTGGCGTCGATGCTACGCGTTCGGGCAGCCTGCTCCTCAACCACGACGCCTTCCTGTCCGTTGGCCACGACGAATACTGGTCCGCCGAACAGCGCACCAATGTCGAGGCAGCGCGCGATGCCGGCGTCAACCTCGCCTTCTGGAGCGGCAACGAGATCTACTGGAAGGTCCGCTGGGAAACCAGCATCGACGGCAACGGCACGCCGTACCGCACGATGGTCACCTACAAGGAGACCTGGGGCGGAACGCCCGACCCAAGCGACGTATCGACGGGAACATGGCGCGATCCACGCTTCCAGGATCCCGGCCAGAAGCCCGAAAACGCCCTGACCGGCACGATGTTCCAGGTGGACAGCTACCGGCTGGACACGATCACCATCCCTTACGAATACTCGAACCTGCGCTTCTGGCGCAACACGGACATCGCCAACCTGCAGCCCGGCCAGACAGCCTCTCTGGTGCAGAACCTGCTCGGATACGAGTGGGATTCCGACGTCGAAAACGGCTTCCGGCCCGCCGGCCTGATCAACATGTCGCTCTCCACCGTTTCGGTGGATACCTATCTGCGCGACTATGGAACGTCGATCGGCCCGGCTAACGCCACGCACAGCCTGACCATGTACCGCGCCGCCAGCGGCGCGCTGGTGTTTGGCGCGGGTACGGTCTTCTGGTCATGGGGTCTCGATTCCGAGCACGAAGGGGCTGCAACGCCAACCGACCCGAATGTCCAGCAGGCGATGGTCAATATGTTCGCCGACATGGGCATCCAGCCACAGACGCTGGACGCGAGCCTGATCCTGGCCACCCAGTCCACGGATTTGACCAAGCCGACCTCGACAATCACCTCGCCCGTACTGGGAGCGCACTTCGTCGAAGGACAGCGCGTCACCATCACCGGCACCGCGCAGGACAGCGGCGGCGGCATCATCGCCGGCGTCGAGGTTTCCACCGATGGCGGCCTGAGCTGGTTCAAGGCCACCGGTCGCGAGACCTGGAATTTTACCTGGATCGCCCAGGCAACCGGCACCTATACGATCAGATCGCGCGCCGTCGACGACAGCCTCAACATCGAAAATGTGACGTCGAGCGCACAGGTAACGGTAACGCTTCCTTCCACATCGAGCGTGTGGACTTTCGCCAACAAGCCCGAACTCGAGACAGCTCTCGACCGCGATCCGGTCGAACTGGGAATGAGGTTCCAGACGAGCGCCAGCGGATTCGTGGAGGGCATCCGCTTCTACAAAGGCTTCTACAATATCGGCCAACACGTCGTCAGCCTGTGGAACTCATCCGGGGCGCTGATTGCGACCGGAACGTCGGTCGGTGAAACGCTTTCGGGCTGGCAAACGGTGAAATTCTCATCGCCGGTTCAGATTTCATCCGGCACGACCTACATCGCATCCTACCACACCGGCGGCTACTATTCGGTCAACGACAACTACTTCACGTCCCCTTACACCAACGGCACGTTAACGGCCCTGGGTGGCGTCTACCGCTACACCGCCGACCCCAGCACATTCCCCACCAACTCAGCCGGCAATTCGAACTATTGGGTCGACGTCGTGTTCGTGCCGGAGCCGAACCAGGCCCCGGTCGCCGTCAATGATTCCGGTTTCAGCGTGGGACGCGGCGGCAGCCTCGTCATTTCATTCGCCTCGCTGACGGCCAACGATACCGACCCCAACGGCGACGCGCTGACAGTCACCGCAGTCAGCAATCCGTCGAACGGCACCGTGACGCTCAACGCGCAGAACGGCACCGTGATCTTCACGCCCAACGCCAACTACAGTGGTCCCGCAAGCTTCACCTATACGATCTCGGATGGGCGTGGCGGCACGTCGTCGGCAAGCGCAGCGGTGACCGTCGAGCAAGCGCCTCCCGGTGTATCGCTGTTTCAGGCGACGAGCGCGCCGACTGGCCCCGCAGCCGTCGACGGCAGGTCGCTGGAACTCGGGATGAGGTTCTCGGCTTCCGTCACCGGAGAGGTCACCGCGATCCGCTTCTACAAGATGGCGAGCGATACCGGGCCGCATACCGGCTCATTGTGGACGTCGACCGGCACCTTGCTTGGTACTGTGACCTTTACCAATGAATCGATAAGCGGTTGGCAGACGGCGAAATTCACCAGCCCTGTCCAACTGACTGCCGGCGCGAGCTACGTCGTGTCCTATCATTCCAGCGGCACCTATGCCGCGGATGCAAACTACTTCACCAACTCGGTCACCAACGGACCATTGACGGCGCCTTCGTCGGCGGGCGGCGGTGGCAACGGTCTCTATGCCTATGGCACCGGCAATCTCTTCCCGACCTCCACCTACAACGCGACGAATTACTGGGTCGATGTCGTGTTCAACCAGTCGACAGTGAACGTCGCACCGGTTGCCAACAACGACAACGGCTTCACCGTAACCCAGAATACGCCGATCTCGCTGGCCGCCGCGTCGCTGCTTTCCAATGACAACGACGCGAATGGCGACCCGCTCACCATCACCGGCGCAGACAACGCAATCAACGGCTCAGTCTCGTTCAACAGCCAGACCAACCAGGTCACGTTCACCCCCACCACCGGTTACGCCGGCTCGGCGAGCTTCAGATATACGATCTCCGACGGCCGCGGCGGCACCTCATCGGCGACCGTGAGCCTGAATGTGACGCCCCCCGACACCACGGTCAGCCTGTTTTCGACGTCCAATACGCCGAGCCAGCTTTCCGTCAACGATCCAGGCTCCGTGGAACTCGGCGTCCGCTTCACCGTTTCGGCCGCCGGCATGATCACCGGAATGCGCTACTACAAGAGCGCCCAGGATACCGGCACGCATGTGGGATCGCTGTGGACGACTTCCGGCACCCTTTTGACGTCGGCGACGTTCACCGCCGAGACCGGCAGCGGCTGGCAGACGGTGACCTTCGCACAGCCGATCGCGGTTTCCGCCGGTACCAGCTACGTCGCGAGCTATCACTCCAACGGCTTCTATGCCGCCAGCCCGAACTACTTCACGTCAAGCCACACCAACGGCCCGCTGACCGCTCCGGCCAGCGTCTCGGGAGCCGGAAACGGCCTTTACCGCTACGGCACCGGCAGCTTGTTCCCGACCTCCACCTACAACGCGACCAATTACTGGGTGGACGTCATCTTCGATCCGGCGACGCAAAACATGGTGCCGGTCGCCAACAACGACACCGGCTTCACGTCGCGCTATCAGACACCGCTTGCCATTCAGGGTTCCGCCCTCCTGGCGAACGATACCGACGCCGACGCCGATCCGCTGGTAATCACCGGTGTCACAAACGCGGTCGGCGGCACGGTTGCCTTCGACGGCCCGTCCAATGTCGTCACCTTTACGCCGGCGGCCGGCTTTTCCGGTAACGCAAGCTTCACCTACAGCGTGTCCGACGGCGAAGGCGGCACCGCTTCGGCTCAGGTATCCCTCAACATCACCCCGCCGGATGCTCCGCAGAGCCTTTTCACCGCAGCCGACACGCCGTCGACCGTCACTGTCAACGACAGCAGCCCGGTGACGCTCGGAATGAAGTTCACGACCAATGCAGCGGGCTGGATCACCGGCTTCAAATTCTACAAAGGTCCCAACAACACCGGCCCGCATCAGGCCCATTTGTGGACTTCGACCGGCACTCTGCTTGCGAACGCGACCTTTACCAACGAGACCGCCAGCGGCTGGCAGTCCGTGGATCTCGCCCAACCGGTCGCCGTCGACGCCGGCGCCACATACGTGGTGTCCTATCACACCAACGGCTTCTATTCGGCGACGAGCAATTTCTTCAACACGGCACGGTCGTCGGGCAACCTCACCGCTCCTTCGGGCGCTCTGAGCGGCGGCAACGGCGTATACGCTTACGGCGCGAGCGGGCTTTTCCCGACCAACAGCTACAACAACTCGAATTACTACGTCGACGTCGCCTTCAAACCGCAGCTCGCGGCGTAGGGGAGAGGAAATGGGGGCAAACATTTCCAGCGAGGATCGACGCCTGCCCGTGACGGTGCTTGCCGGCTTCCTCGGAGCCGGCAAGACTACGATCCTCAACCACGTTCTCAGAAATCGGGAATCGCGTCGCGTCGCCGTCATCGTCAACGACATGAGCGAGATCAACATCGACGCGGAACTCATTCGCGACGGCGGCGCCAATCTGTCGCGTACCGACGAAACGCTCGTCGAGCTCACCAATGGCTGCATCTGCTGTACGCTGCGGGAAGACCTTCTGGGCGAAGTCCGCCGCCTGGCCGCCGAAGGGCGTTTCGACTATCTCCTGATCGAAGGCACCGGCATCGCCGAGCCGCTTCCGGTGGCGGCGACCTTTTCCTTCCGCGACGAGACGGGTGCGGCGCTCTGCGATGTCGCCAGGCTCGACACCATGGTGACCGTCGTCGACGCCATCAACCTGCTCGGCGACTATTCGAGCCGCGATTTCCTGACCGATCGTGGCGAAACGCGGGACAGCGACGACAAGCGCACGCTGGTCGACCTTCTGGTCGAGCAGATCGAGTTTGCCGATGTCGTGGTGGTCAACAAGATCTCCGAGGTGCCGTCCGCGCAACGCGCTGCCGTGCGCCGCGTCATCGCCGCGCTCAATCCCGACGCGCGGGTTGTACAAGCCGACTTCGGACGTCTGCCGCTTGGCGAGATCCTCGACACCGGCCTCTTCGACGAAGCGAAGGCGGCGACCCATCCGCTTTGGCACAAGGAGCTTTTCGGGGCTGGCAATCATGTTCCCGAAACCGAGGAATACGGAATTTCCAGTTTCGTCTACCGCGCGCGTCGCCCGTTCGATCCTGCAGCCTTTCACGCATTCCTTGATCGCGATTGGGAGGGATTGATCCGCGCCAAGGGCCATTTCTGGCTCGCCACGCGTCCGGACTGGATCGGTCTGCTGTCGATTGCCGGCGTACAGCGGCGGGCGGATGCCAAGGGCCTTTGGTGGGCCGCCGTGCCGCGCAATCACTGGCCCCGCTTCCCGCAGTTCCGCAACTTCATCGGCCAGCACTGGGATTCAGCCTGGGGCGACCGCCGGCAGGAGCTTGTGTTCATAGGGTCGGATCTCCCGGAAGCGGCAATACGTGCGGCCCTCGACGCTTGCCTTGTCGGCGAGGAGACCGGCTTCGACCCCCAGCTTGGCAACAACCTCTACGACCCCTTCCCGACCTGGCAATTAAGCCATGTCGCCTGACCCAAAACGCAGCAGGAGATAATCATGAGCAACGAAATCTATGCCGACGGAATTGGCGAAATCACGGTTACCGGTTCGATTGTCAGGGTCGACCTGATGAGCCTGTCGGCGACCGAACGCGACGAAAAGAACAATCCGAAAGCGGTTTTCCGCCAAAGGATCATCATGCCCGTAGATGCCTTCGCCAACGCGGTCGACCTGATGCAGAAGGCGCTTGGCGGCCTTGTCGAGGCCGGTGCGGTACGGCGCATTTCGGACGTGCAGAAGCTGCCAGCGACTGAGGCGAGTGCGGCGCGAACCGAGGCGAAACAGGGCTCAGGGCAGCCGGTGAACGCATCTCCGAACTTCAACTGACCGGCGAAAACCCCACACACCGCGCTTACTGGACGCATCCATGAACACCGACCCGCACACCAGTCTCCAATGCCTGGCCTTCATCGCCAGGCATCACGGCATCGACCTTGCACCCGAACGGCTGATGCACGACTACGCCATAACGGACAAACCGGTCACCAACCGGCAACTGCTGCGGATGGCGAAGGATGCGGGGCTGCGTGCCCGCCAGGCCACGCTTTCATGGACGTCGCTGGTCCAGCTGGGCGAGGCGTATCCGGTGCTCGCCCAGCTCGACAACGGCAACTGGGTGGTGATCGCCAGCGCGACGGCCGGCGGGATCGGCGTCCAGCAGATGATCCGGGTTCTCGATCCGCTGGCGCATCGCCCCGAAGAGCTGCTCCTGACGGAAGAGCAATTCGCCAAATGCTGGCACGGCACCGTCATCCTCGCGAAGCGCAACTTCCGCCTCTCAGACGCCGATCAACCCTTCGGTTTTCGCTGGTTCGTGCCAGAGCTGGTGCGCCAGCGCAGCCTGTTCGTGGATGTCGCGATCGCAGCCTTCGTGCTTTATGCGCTAGGCCTGGCGATGCCGATCTTCTTCCAACTCGTCATCGACAAAGTGCTGGTCCACGAGACCTATGCGACATTGACGGTGCTCACGATCGGTATAGGCGTCGCACTGATCTTCGATGCAGCGTTCGGATTCCTGCGACGCTATCTGCTGCTCTATGCCACCAACAAGATCGACATCAGGGTGGCAACACGGACGTTCGGGCACCTTCTCAACCTGCCGATCGCGCTGTTCGAGCACGCATCCGCCGGCGTGCTGGTCAAGCACATGCAGCAAACCGGCCGCATTCGCGAATTCCTGACTGGACGCCTGTTCCTCACTCTTCTCGATGGCCTGTCGCTGCTGGTGTTTCTGCCGGTGTTGATGCTTTACAGCGTCAAGCTCACCCTCGTGGTGCTCGGCTTCGCAGCTCTCGTCGGCCTGGTCGTGATGGTGCTGGTCGGCCCGTTCCAGCGGCGGCTCCAGGCTCTTTATCAGGCAGAAGGCGAGCGGCAGGCGCTGCTCGTCGAAACCGTCCACGGCATGCCGACAGTCAAATCCCTGGCGCTTGAACCACGCCAGCGCAGCGTCTGGGACGACCGGTCCGCGGAGTCGATCTCCGTCCGTTTCCGGGTCGAGAAGATCTCCGCCGTCGCGCAATCGCTGACCGGACTGCTCGAAAAGCTGATGAGCGTCGCGATCATCGGGCTTGGCGCACTCGACGTATTCTCGGGCGCGCTCACCATCGGTGCGCTGGTGGCGTTCAACATGCTGGCCGGCCGGGTTTCGGGCCCGCTGGTCCAGATCGTGACAATGATCCACGAGTACCAGGAAGTTGCGCTTTCCGTCCGCATGTTGGGCGAAGTCATGAACCAGCGGCCCGAACAGTATGGCCGCGGGCGTGGCCTGAGGCCGGACCTGCAAGGCCGGATCGAGTTCGACAATGTCTCTTTCCGCTACAATGCCGACGGTGCGCCAGCGCTCGACGACGTGTCGTTCGCTATTGCTGCAGGGTCGGTCTTCGGTATCGTCGGCAAGAGCGGCTCCGGCAAGACGACGGTCACCCGGCTTATCCAGGGCCTCTATGAAACCCAGCAGGGCCTGGTGCGGATGGACGGCTACGACAGCCGCGAGATCGACCTCGTGCATCTGCGCAAGAGCATCGGCGTCGTGCTGCAGGACAGTTTCCTGTTCCGTGGAACGGTGCGGGAGAATATTTCCGCCGCCAAGCCGGATGCCACCATGGAGGAAATCGCGGCCGCCGCCCGCATGGCGGGTGCAGAGGAATTCATCGAACGGCTGCCGCGCGGCTTCGAGACGAAACTGGAGGAGAACGCCTCCAACCTGTCCGGCGGGCAAAAGCAACGCCTGGCCATCGCCCGCGCTCTGATCACCAATCCGCGTCTGCTCATCCTCGATGAGGCAACCAGCGCGCTCGACCCCGACAGCGAGGCGATCATTCGCCAGAATCTGCGCCAGATCGCCGAGGGCCGCACCGTCATCATCGTTTCGCATCGCCTTTCGACGCTGGCCGACGCCGACGCCATCCTGGTGATCGAGCGCGGCAAGATCGCCGATCTGGGCCGACATGACCAGTTGCTGTCGCGCTGCATGACCTACCGGCATCTCTGGAGCCAACAGATGAGGCAGGTCGCATGAGCGCGCTCCCCAAACGAAAAGACGAGACCCCGGCACTTCCGGCCCGCCGCGAGGAACGCAGCGTCGTCCCCGTGCGGCCGCTTCCGGTCATCATCTCGGAATTCCAACCGGACGCGGTGGAGCTCGAGGAACGTACTCCGCCCAGGATCGCACGACTGACGCTTTACGGCATAACCGCGCTGATTGCCGCAGCGGTCGCCTGGGCATCGCTTGCCTCGATCGACGAAATCGTCGTCGCTCCCGGCCGGCTGATCACCAAACAGCCGACCATCATCGTCCAGCCGCTGGAAACATCGATCATCCGCTCCATCGACGTTGCGGCCGGCGATGTCGTCCACGCCGGGCAGACGCTCGCAACGCTCGATCCGACCTTCAGCCAGTCCGATGTCGACCAGCAGCGCGCCAAGTACGCCGCGCTGGACGCGCAGGTGAAACGCATCGATGCCGAGCTTGCCGGCGCCGACTATTCGAAACTGGCCGGCAATAGTGCCGACGAGCAGTTGCAGGTCGCGTTGTTCGGACAGCGGCGCGCCTTCTTCATGGCCCAGCTCCAAAATCTCGACCAGCAGATCGCCGGGCAGGAATCCTCGATCACCACGGCCGCGGGCCAGGAGGTGATCCTGAAGGAGCGGCTCGCAAATCTCGGCGAGATCGAAGCCGCGCGCGAGAAACTCTACAAGCAGGAGTTCGGCTCGCGCCTCAATCTGCTGAGTTCACGCGATGCGCGCCTCGACGTCGACGCCAACCTCGCCCAGTTGCAAGGCAACGCGGTGGCGGCGGAGCATACGCTCTCCAAGCTCAATGCGGACCGGCAGGCCTTCATCGAAGATTTTCGCCGCACCTCGATGGAACGCCTCGTCGAATTGCGCAGCCAGCTCAACACCGCCGGCGAAGAGCTGAAGAAGATGGAGTTGCGCCGCAACATGGTGTCGCTGACCGCCCCCGCCGACGCGGTGGTGCTGGATCTCGCTCCACGCTCTATCGGCTCTGTCGTCCGCGAAGCGGAACGCATCGTCACGCTGGTTCCTCTCAACGTGCCCTTGGAGGCGGAGGTTTCAGTCAACGCGCGCGACATTGGCAGGGTCAAGGCCGAGGATGCGGTGCGCATCAAGTTCGACGCCTATCCGTTCCAGAAGTTCGGCACCGCCACAGGCGCCATCCGCATGATCAGCCGCGACGCCTTCACGCCCGAGCCGCAGCCCGGCGCCACCCAAACCGCCTCGCTTCCCTTCTTCAAGGCTCTCATTCCCCTTGCAGACATGCGCTTGAACCAATCCCTGGAACTGGTGCGGCTGCTTCCGGGCATGACGGTGACCGCGGAAATAAAAGTCGGGCGCAGAACGGTGATCTCCTATTTCCTCTACCCGCTGATCCGCGGGCTGGATGAGAGCATCCGCGAGCCGTAAGGCGTTGAAACATCATTGTCGATGCTGTCGCCGGGCTGAAAAAAGCCCTGCGAAAGCGACTACGCGGTTTTGGCTACGACCAGCCCGAGTTCGTCGACCATCTGGTCGCGCATGATGAATTTCTGCGGTTTGCCGGTCACCGTCATCGGCAGTTCATTGCGGAAGCGCACATAACGCGGGATCTTGTAGTGGGCGATCTGGCCCTGGCAAAACGCCTTGATCTCCTCTTCCGTGACCTGCTCGCCGGGCAACGCGACGATCCACGCACACAGTTCCTCGCCATATCTTGGATCCGGAACGCCGAAGACCTGCACCTCCTTGACCTTGGGGTGGCGGTAGAGGAACTCCTCCACCTCGCGCGGATAGACGTTCTCGCCGCCGCGGATCACCATGTCCTTGACCCGTCCGACAATGTTGCAATAGCCTTCGGCATCGATCGTCGCGAGATCGCCGGTGTGCATCCAGCCTTCAGGGTCGATTGCCTCGGCGGTCTTTTCGTCGTCCTCCCAGTAGCCCTTCATCACCGAATAGCCGCGCGTGCAGAGTTCGCCGCGCTCGCCGACCGGCACAGTCCCGCCGTCGGCGTCGACCACCTTCACCTCGACATGCGGATGGATGCGGCCGACCGTCGACACGCGTTTTTCAAGGGGATCGCCGACATCGCTCTGGAATGAGACCGGGCTCGTTTCGGTCATGCCATAGGCGATCGTTACCTCATCCATATGCATCAGCGAGACGACCTTCTTCATCACCTCGATCGGGCAAGGCGAACCGGCCATGATGCCGGTACGGAGGCTGGAAAGGTCGAACGACTTGAAGTCGGGATGATCGAGCAGGGCGACAAACATCGTTGGCACGCCGTAAAGCCCCGTGCAGCGCTCGGCCTGCACGGCGCGCAGCGTCGCGCCGGGATCGAACCCTTCGCCGGGAAAGACCATGACCGCGCCCTTCGACACGCAACCCATCGTGCCCATCGACATGCCGAAGCAGTGGTAGAGCGGCACGGGGATGCACAGCCGGTCCTGCGAGGTGAGGCGGATCGCGGCGGTGACGAGGTTGGCGTTGTTGACGATGTTGGAATGCGTCAGCGTCGCACCCTTCGGCGCGCCTGTGGTGCCTGACGTGAACTGGATGTTGACGGCATCGTCGGGGCGCAGGCCGGCGGTGATGGCGTCGAGCCGTCGCCTTTCCCCTTCTCCGCCCATCGCCAGCATATCGCCGAAATTGAACATGCCCGGCGTCTTTTCCTCGCCCATGCGGATGACCGTGCTCAGATGCGGTAGCCCGGCGGCGGACAGCTTGCCCGGCTCGGCGTTCGCCAGTTCGGGCGCCAGCGT
Source organism: Neomesorhizobium albiziae (assembly GCF_900114255.1). Classification (GTDB taxonomy): domain Bacteria; phylum Pseudomonadota; class Alphaproteobacteria; order Rhizobiales; family Rhizobiaceae; genus Neomesorhizobium; species Neomesorhizobium albiziae. The sequence goes on from NZ_FOSL01000009.1 coordinate 164,869, forward strand.
ATTCAGCATGCCGAGATAGTCGGATGTCTTGAATTTCGCGGCGGTGATGAGCCCCTTGCAGCCCACCTTGTTCAGCGCATAGTCGAGTTCGGAAAGCCGGTATGCCGGGTTGATGTTGACCAGGACGACGCCTATGCGGGCTGTGCCGAACTGGGTGACCAGCCATTCCCACCGGTTGGGCGACCAGATGCCGACGCGGTCGCCTTTTTCGAAGCCGAGCTTCAGCAGCCCCGCGGCCAGCGCGTCGACGGCCTCGCCGAGTTCGCTCCACGAAAACCGCTTGCCCTGTTCGACGAACACCGCAGCATCCCGACCGGGGTGTTTCGACGCCGTCTCGGCAAACAGTTCGGGAATGGTCTTGCGCAGAAGCGGAACGGACCGGTCGCCGGAAACATGCGACAGCCCATCACGCGGTGCAATGAAGGTTTCGGCGCCGGCGTGCCTGCTGGATTGATGACTGGTCGCCACGGCGCTCTCCTCCCATTCCGCTCGGCGGCAGGCAACTTATGACGCGCCTTGCCGCAGCCGATGAAACTATCAGCGACGCCAGGAGGCGAAAATTCCTCCAAAGTACAGGTCAGGCTGCGGAAACCGCTGCATTCACCAGCGCCGCGATCTCCTGCAGCAACGCCTCGTCAGCTGCATTGCGCTGGCGCAGGGAGGCGGCCAGGCAAGCCTGCGACTTCAGGATAACGCCGTCGTCGAGCACCTTCAGGTGATTGGCGCGCAGCGTGGAACCGGTGGTGGTGATGTCGACAATGACATCGGCAGATCCGGCGGCCGGCGCACCCTCGGTGGCACCCAGACTTTCGACGATGCGATAGACCTGGATGCCGTGCTTTTGCGAGAAGAACTGCTGGGTGAGCCGCCAGTACTTGGTGGCGATGCGCAACCGGCGGCCATGGCGCTGGCGGAAATCGGAGGCGACATCGTCGAGGTCGGCCATCGTGTCGACGTCGAGCCAGACGTCAGGCACCGCCACCACCACATCGGCGCGCCCGAAACCGAGCCGTGCCGCGATTTTTGCGCGGGCTTCCCACTCCGCCAGGTTTTCACGCAGAAGGTCTTCGCCGGTGACGCCAAGATCGACATTGCCCTGCCCGATCTCGTTGGCGATCTCGGACGCCGACAGGAACGACACCTCGATGCCGGCGCGCCCCTCGATGTGAGCGCGGTATTTGCGGTCGTCGCCGGGCAGGCTGACCGGCAGGCCGGCGCGGCCAAAAATCTCCAGCGCCTGTTCCTTCAGCCGGCCTTTCGAGGGCAGTGCGAGGGTCATTGCCATGAAACTGCCTCGCGGAAAGTTCGGCGTAAGGCACCCCCACCCCTAACCCCTCCCCACAAGGGGGAGGGGGACTTGGCGTCGACGCCCCGGTATTCCCCTCCCCCTTGTGGGGAGGGGTTAGGGGTGGGGGTCTCGAAAGGCAGCTTGGCCTTCACGACGAAGTCTCCCGCAATTCGCCGATGCGGTCGAGCCATACGGAGAAACCGACGCCTGGGATCGGCTTTTTCGCGCCAAGCAGGGTCAGCAGGCGGTCGTAGCGTCCGCCGCCGACCAGCACGCGCTCATTGCCAGCGGCGGTGATTTCGAAGACCAGGCCGGTGTAATAATCGAGCGGGCGGCCGAATGCCGCGTCGTAGTGGATCGTGTCCATGGCGATGCCATTGGCGGCGATCTTTTCGGCCCGCGCGGCAAAACGCGACAGGGCTGCCGACAGCGAAAGCCCGGCATCTCGGGCAAAGCTTTCCAGCGCTTCATGGGCGGCATCGAGCGGCACGCGGATTGCGAGGAAGCGCCTCAGCGCCTCGAGTGCGGTGTCGGCCAGCCGCACGCTGCGCAGTTCGGTCTTCTGCAGCAGCCGTCGCGCAATTTCTTCAGGCGTGCGGCCGGCGGTCGGCGACAGTCCGGCAGCTTCCATGGCCTCGGTGATGTGCGCGGCGAGCGGCGCTTCTTCGCCTGCCATCACCAGCCCGGCCACGCCGTCGTCAAGCGCGGCAAAGCTGGCGGGATTGGCGAGGTCGGCAAGGGCTGCGGTCAGTGCCGCGTGCGAGCCGAAGGCGCGGGCGAGCCGCTTCTGCCAGCCGCGCGGCAGGCCGAGTGCCGCCAGCACGGCCTCGAAGATCGACTGGTCGCCGAGCGTGACCGAGAGCGACAGGCCAGGCAGGGTCTTTTGCAGCAGCGCATGCGCATCGGCGATCGAGCGAGCGTCGGCTGCCGCCGTGTCGGTGTCACCCAGATCCTCGATGCCGGCCTGGAAGAATTCGTTGCCGCCCTCGCGGCGCTGGCGGAACACCTCGCCGAGATAGGAATAGCGACGCGGCGTGCCCGATTGCGACTGGATGTGGTCGAGACAGACGGGGATGGTGAACTCCGGCCGCAAGCAGAGCGAAGCCCCTGTTTCGCTCTCGGTCAGGAAAATGCGGCGGCGCAGATCTTCGCCCGCCATGTCGAGGAACGGGTCGGCCGGCTGGATCACCGGCACGTCGACCGCGTCGGCGCGGCGTTCGGCAAACAGCGCGAGAATGTCGGGCGCGAAGCTGGGGTAGCGCGGCTTCATGGGCGGGCGCCCAGCACGTTGATCGCGAACGTCTGCGCTCGACGTCGCCCCCCTCTGTCCTGCCGGACATCTCCCCCACAAGGGGGGAGATTGGCAGCTTCGATGATACAGCCTCCTCTTCGGGGTTGGAGGTTGGCGGGAAGCAAGCGGCCGGCTGATCTCCCCCCTTGTGGGGGAGATGTCCGGCAGGACAGAGGGGGGCGCGAAGAAATGCTACCGAACACGCTCGCGGTCCGCCTTTTGTGCCTCCAATATCTTCTTCACCTCGGCAACCAGGTCGGCCTCCGGCACGGTGATCTGGCCCGGCCGGCTCTCGCGATATTCGTCGTGGCCGGCGATACCCTGGGCAAGCCGCGCGCCCTCGATCAGGTCCTTGATCTGCACTTCGCCCTTGGCCCGCTCGTCACCGCCCTGGATGATGGCGATGGGGCTGCCGCGCCGGTCGGCATACTTCATCTGCGCCTTCATGCCGGAGCCACCGAGATACATTTCGGCACGGATTTTTTCGGCGCGCAGATCGGCGACAATCTTCTGGTAGCGGCCGAGGCTTTCCGTGTCCTTGTCCATGACCAGCACGACGACCGGTGCGATGACGTCCGACGTGTCGAGTTTCCCCAAATTCTTCAGCGCCGTCATCAGGCGCGAGACGCCGATGGAGAACCCCGTCGCCGGCACCGGCTCGCCACGGAAACGCGACACCAGCCCGTCATAACGTCCGCCGCCGCCGACCGAGCCGAAGCGCACGACTTTTCCCTCGTCATTGGGGATTTCGGCCAGAAGCTCGGCCTCGAAGACTGGGCCGGTGTAATATTCGAGGCCGCGCACGACCGAGGGATCGATCTTGATGCGGTCTTCAGCGTAGCCAGCGGCGGCGCACAGCGCCCGGATTTGCGCTAACTCCTCAACGCCTTCGTTGGCTTCTATCTCGCCGGTCTCGACATAAGCGAGCACCTTGGCAATTGCCGGCGCGTCCAGCCCGGCACCCTTCGTAAAATCGCCCTCACCTTCCTTGCCGCCGTCCCAGCGGCCGGGGCCGAGCAGCAGGCGCACGCCTTCCGACCCGAACTTGTCGAGCTTGTCGATGGCGCGCAGAACCGTCAGCCGGCGGCCGGCATTTTCTTCGCCTCCCAATCCGATCGCTTCCAGTACGCCGTCCAGCACTTTTCTGTTGTTGACGCGGATGACGTAGTCGCCGCGCGAAATGCCCAGCGCTTCCATTACGTCGGCCATCATCATCGCCATCTCGGCGTCGGCGGCCACGCCCGGCGTGCCAACCGTGTCGGCATCGAACTGCATGAACTGGCGGAAGCGGCCAGGACCGGGTTTCTCGTTACGGAACACCCATCCGGAATGGTAGATGCGGTAGGGCTTGGGCAGGCGCTCGAAGTTCTCGGCGACGTAACGCGCCATCGGCGCGGTGAGATCGTAGCGCAGCGACAACCACTGCTCGTCATCGTCGCGGAAAGAGAAGACGCCCTCGTTGGGCCGGTCCTGGTCGGGCAGGAACTTGCCCAGCGCGTCGGTGTATTCGATCAGCGGCTGGTCGCCCGGCTCGAAACCGTAAAGCTCGTAGACCTCGCGGATCTTCGCCATCATCTTTTCGACAGCGCGGATATCCTCGGCCGAGCGATCGACAAAGCCGCGCGGCAGCCGCGCCTTCATTTTTTCCGTCTTTTCGGCCATGTCGTGTCTGTCGTTTCTTGGTTGAATGTCCGCCATTGCCGGCCACCGAAACCGACAGGCGGGTCTCTAAACGATGGCGCCCGGAGCGGCAAGGGTTGTGGCGAGTGCTGCGTCGGAGGTCGGGCTGCATTTCCCGGCACAAGGGAACGCCGGGCTTCCCGACTCCAGTCTGCGAAAAGAATCTATTAACCTTATGAATATTAACGAAATTTCTTGCTTTTGCCGCAAAGCAGCCGGAAATCGGTCGACAAGCGATGTTTTTTGAGCGGCGCTGAAACACTCGTTTCGCCGAGCGACATCGACTGGGGATCGGACCAGCCGAGAGGCCCGCCACCCTTTCGGAAAGTCTGCATCGTGCGCCCGCAGGTCCGCGCCACCAACGCCAGCTACACAGATGCCACCGCCCTGCGCTCCACCGTCGCGCATGGTCCCGGCAACCGCAACCTGCCGGCGCCCGGCCCGTTCAGCGCCAACGCAGCCGGCGCTCGCGACGGCGCGCTCGGCGGCGCGCTGATGACCGGCCTGCTCGTCATGTATCCGGTGGCGGCGATCGTCGTGCTGTTCAGCCTTGCCTTGCCGGCCATCGCAGGCTGAGCCGCATCGTTAGGCTGGGCGTTTGAATCGCGCCCGGTCGGCCTCGACCTCGGCGCGGCAGAAGCAGCCTTCGAAATGATCATTGACCATGCCCATCGCCTGCATGAAGGCGTAGACGGTGGTCGGGCCGACAAAGCTCCACCCACGCTTCTTCAGTTCCTTGGAAATCAGCGTCGATGTGGGCGTCGTCGGGTTGGCGGCCACCGCGGCGCGATCGACCCTCGCCGGACGATCCTCCGGCTTCGGCTCGAACTTCCAGAACCAGGCGGCCAGCGAACCGGCTTCCTTGACCAGATCCTGTGCGCGCGCTGCGTTGTTGATTGTGGAGACGATCTTGCCGCGGTGGCGGATGATGCCGGCATCGGCGAGCAGCCGCTCGACATCCCTTTCCCCGTATTTCGCCACCTTATGGAAATCGAAGCCATCGAAGGCGGCGCGGAAATTTTCGCGCTTTTTCAGGATGGTGAACCAGGACAGACCGGACTGGAAACCTTCGAGGCAGATCTTTTCGAACAGGCGGCGGTCGTCGGCGACGGGTCGACCCCATTCCTTGTCGTGATAGCGCCGGTAAAGCGCGTCGCTGCCATGCCATGAGCAGCGGAGCTTTCCGTCTTCGCCTGCGATCAGGCCGGTGTTTTCGTCGTCCATATTCCCGTATTTTCGATCGTTGGAGCATTTGCAGTCAGGTGGAACCACCTGACGTCGCATAATGCGGCTAAAGTAAGCAGATAGAACGGAATGCACGATTCAACTCAAATGCATTCCACTCATCGGGTGCGCCACCCGATTCATGAGGCCTTTACCAGATTCCTGAACCGGGCGGTAACCACACCGGAAGGTTTACCGGAAAGCCGGCATTTTAGGCGCCGCGATTCACTTTTCAGTTGCCACGCGCGGGCAACCATTCCGCGAAATCCGGGTGACGAAAAGCAGAGAGTGCGTTCATGAAAGCCAAGATTTTTGTTCTGGGGGCGGCAGCCATGCTGGTGCTTGCGGCGGCCCCCGCTGGCGCCCAGGATCGCTATGGCCAGCGGCCGCCGGTCATGGTCAGTCCCGATCTTTCAGCTCCCTGGGTGATGCAACTCCGCGGCAACAAACAGCTGCGCCAGCGGCAGCCACAGCCCCAGGTGCAGCATCGCCGGCCGCAGCCGCAAGTGCGCTACAGCCGGCAGCAGGTGCAGTACGGCCAGCCCGGCCAGTTGGGGGTCATGGCGCAGCCAACGCTCAACCAGGTGCGGCGCACTTACCGGCAGCGGCCGCCCTCGCCCTTCCAGACCGCGGGCATAGCGGCGCCGGCAAAGCGCGAGGTCCAACCGCAGATCGACCCGATGTACCTGCCGCAGGACGTGGCATACGACGGCAAGGAGAAAGCCGGCACCATCATCATCGATACGACGCAGAACTTCCTCTATCTGGTGAAAGCCGACGGGCAGGCCCGCCGGTATGGCGTCGGCACCGGCAAGCCGGGCTTCGAATGGGCCGGCACCCACAAGATCACCCAGAAGCGCGAATGGCCGGACTGGCGGCCGCCGGCCGAGATGATCGCGCGCGAGCGCGCCAAGGGCCGCGTCCTGCCCGTACACATGGAAGGCGGCCCTGCCAATCCGCTCGGCGCCCGCGCCCTCTATCTCGGCTCGACGCTTTACCGCATCCACGGCACCAACCAGCCATGGACGATCGGCGGCGCGGTGTCGTCGGGCTGCATCCGTATGCGCAACGAGGATGTTGTCGACCTCTACGAACAGGTCGGCATCGGCACCAAGGTCGTGGTGATGTGATTTTCTTCGCGCGTTCCCCCTTGCCCGGGGAGCGCGCAACAGTTCGGGGGACGGGCCTGAACGGAGGGAAAGTTCGGGCAAGGCGGCACAATAAAAGCAGATACCGCTTCAACGTCGCGGCAGGGGCAGCACGGTTCGCAAACGTGCTGCCCTTGTTCGTTTGCGTCTGGTATGCAAGATAGAGCCATTCTTGTTGTGAAACATTGTTTCCGAAGAGGAATATGCCTATGCCCGCGCTGGCAGACACCCGTTATCTCAAGGGCGGCCCGGTCGCCGCCCGCATCATTGCCGAAGTCCGCACCGCCGCTGAGGAAGCAGCCGCGGACGGTTTCGCGCCGCGGCTGGTGTCGATCACCGTCGGAGATGTCGATGCGGTCGACGTCTACGTGCGCAACCAGCGCGCCAAGGCGGAACAGGCGGCGGTCGATTTCGACGAACGCCGTTTTCCGGCCGATGTCACCGCGGGCGAGCTGGAAGCGGCGATCGCCGGCATGAACGCCGACCCGCGCGTTACCGGCATAATCATCCAGCGTCCAGTGCCGGCGCACATCCCCATCAAGGCGTTGCAGAGCGCCATCCATCCGCTGAAGGATGTCGAAGGCATGCATCCGGCCTCCATCGGCAACATCGTCTACAACCAGCTCGACCTGGCGCCCTGCACGGCCGCGGCCTCGGTTGAACTGCTGAAGGAGACCGGGCTCGACCTGAAGGGCCTGGAGGTGGTGGTCGTCGGCCATTCCGAAATCGTCGGCAAGCCGATCGCCTTTCTCTTGATGAGCGAGGGCGCCACGGTGACCGTCTGCCATCACATGACACGCTCTGTCGCCGCTCACGCCAGGCGGGCGGACGCGCTGTTCGTCGCGGTGGGAAAACCCCGGCTGATCAAGGCCGACATGGTAAAGCCCGGAGCGGCGGTAATCGATATCGGCATCAACGCAGAAACCGCGCCGGACGGCTCGACCCGCATCGTCGGCGACGTCGATACCGACAGCGTCAAGGACGTGGCTTCGTGGATCACGCCGGTGCCGGGCGGCGTCGGACCGGTGACGGTGGCGATCCTGCTGCGCAACACGATGGTGGCCTTGAACAGGCAGCGTGAACTCTACCGAAGGACTTATGGCGCAACGGACGCAGGCGGAAGGCTGGCGGCTGAGTAGCTACTCCGCCGCTACAACCAACCTGCCCTCCGCAATGCCCTTCGGCTTCGGGCCGCCATAGGCCCAGTCCAGAAGTTCTACCGTGTGCACGATCGGCATGCCTGCACGATCGGCGATCTGTGCGATGCAGCCGATATTGCCGGTGGCCACGACATCGGCGCCGGTGGCCTTGATGTTCTTCACCTTGCGGTCGCGCAGCTTCGCCGAAATCTCCGGCTGCATGATGTTGTAGGTGCCTGCCGAACCGCAGCAGAGATGCCCTTCGCGTGGTTCAGATACGGCAAAGCCGGCTTTCGCCAGCAATTCCTTCGGCAGGGTCTTGATCTTCTGGCCGTGCTGCATGGAGCAGGCCGAATGATAGGCGACGGCCAAGCCGGGTTTTTCGGCCGGTTCGGGAAGGTTGAGCGAACCCAGGAATTCGGTGACGTCCCGGGCCAACCCTGAGACACGCGCGGCCTTTTCGGCATATGCCGGATCGAGCCGCAGCATGAAGCCGTAATCCTTGATCGTGGTGCCGCAGCCCGAGGTGGTGACGACGATGGCATCGAGGTTGCCATTCTCCATCTCGCGCGTCCACGCATCGATATTGCGCCGAGCGGCCTGGAGCGCTGCCTCCTCGCGCCCCATGTGATGCACCAGCGAGCCGCAGCAAACCTCGCCTTGTGGCACAACCACCTCGACGCCGAGCCGCGTCAAAAGGCGGATCGCGGCCTCGTTGATGCCGGGCTCCAGCACCGGCTGGGCGCAGCCGGTGAGGATGGCGACGCGTTTTTCGCGCTTGCCTGCGACCGCACGATGAACCGCCGGCAAAGCCATCGGCGACGGCGACGGCACCGAGGCCGGCGCCAGCGCGAGCATCGCCGCCACCGGCTGCAGCGGCTTGACCGCGCGGAACAGTCCGGCAAACGGGCGGCCAAGCCTTGCCAGTTTCAGCGCCGCCCGGAAGCGTCGGGGGTAAGGCAACACGAACGCCAGCAACGCGCGGATGGCGCGATTGGGCAGCGGCCGCTTGTAGGTCTTTTCGATATGGGCACGGGCATGGTCGACCAGGTGCATGTAGTTGACGCCCGAAGGACACGTGGTCATGCAGGCGAGGCAGGACAGGCAGCGATCGATATGGGTGACGATTTGTTTGTCGGCCGCCCTGCCGTTCTCCAGCATGTCCTTGATCAGGTAGATGCGCCCGCGTGGGCTATCCAGCTCATTGCCGAGCGTCACATAGGTCGGGCATGTCGCGGTGCAGAAGCCGCAATGCACGCAGTTTCGCAGGATCTTTTCCGATTCAGCGACATGCGGGTCGAGCAGTTGGGCGGGAGTGAAATTGGTTTGCATGATATCCGCCCCTACGCCGAAATGCCCGTCGCATCGACCGGCCCGGTCGCCATCCGCCCGGGGTTAAAAATACCCTTCGGATCGAACTCGCTTTTCAGCCGTTGCGAAAGTGCGGCAAGCGCCCGTGGCTGCGGTTCGAACACCGGCGTCGAGGCCCGCCACTGCAGGCCGGCGCGAACCAGCGTCGCATGGCCGCCGCCAAACTTCCTGACAAGGCCCCGCACCGTTCCGGCCTCCGGATCGCTCTCCATGCGCAGCCAGATCAGGCCGCCCTGCCAGTCGTAGAAGGCGTCAGCGCCGGCTTCCATGCGCAGCGCCGCAACCATCCTGTGCCCGTCCGAAGGCGCCATCGAAACCCGCCAAACCGGCCGCTCGCTGCCGTCGGCGAAAGGCAGGCAGTCGCGGATCTCACGCCAGAGCCTGCGCGACTGATCCGTCTCGAGCCGGTCGAGCGCGGGCGCCGCCTTGAGCAGGTCTTTCAGTTTCGCCAGCCGGTAGGCGACCGAGGGCCCGAAGCCTTCGAGGCGCAGCAAGGTCGCCGGACTACCAGCCAGCGCACCATCCAGAACCCTGCCGACGACGTTTTCCGGCAAGTGTGCCGCACTTGCCACCTCCGCGCTGGAACCGAGCGCCAGCGCCATGGCGGAGATTGCCTCGCCTTCCATCAAACCGCGGACGACGAGGGTGATTTCGGTTTCGGCCGCGGGCAGCACCTTGAAGGTGACCGTGGTGAGTGCCGCCAGCGTTCCCCAGGAGCCGGCCATCGCCTTGGAGAGGTCGTAGCCGGTGACGTTCTTCACCACGCGGCCGCCGGACTTGAACGCCTCGCCGCGCCCGGACACCGCCTCGATGCCCAGTATGTGATCGCGAGCCGCCCCTGCCTTCAGCCGTCGCGGACCTGAAAGATTGGCCGCCAGCACGCCGCCGATGGTGCCGCGTCCCGCCGGGCCACCCATCAGCGGGCCGTAGTCCATCGGCTCGAAGGCAAGCTGCTGCTTGTGCTCACCGAGCAGTTTTTCGATACCGGCCAGCGGCGTGCCGGCCTTCGCCGAAAGCACCAGTTCCTCCGGCTCGTAGAGCGTGACGCCGGAGAGACCGGAGAGGTCGAGCGTGTGCGCTGCCTGTACCGGCTGGCCGATGCCGCGCTTGGAGCCGTGGCCGAGGATTTCCAGCGGCTGGTCCTCGGCCAGCGCCCACTGCACCGCGGTGAGGGTCTCGGCAGCCGAGGTTGGGGCGAAGGTGGTCATGAGTGCAAAGCAGGGAGAGGCGCCCAGATCGCGGCAGTGGTTCCTCGCCCCTGCCGAAGGCGGGGGAGAGGTGGCGAGCCCGAAGGGCGAGACGGAGAGGGGGCGATCATCGAGCGACGCTCTCGGGATTTTTTCTTGATCTCGCGAAAACAAACCGCAGATCAGCTGTGACGACATCCTCGCTCAGTCGACCATCCAAGACAGCCAGGATGGTCTCACAAACGCTTCCCATGTGCTTCAGTGCATCAGAACTCCAAAACCGCAAGACTGAGAAACCTGCGCCCCGCATGAATTCGTCCCGCTTTCGGTCGTAGGCGCTCTCGGCGTGTTGACTGCCATCCAACTCGACAACCAGCTTACCGCTCCGGCACACAAAATCCGCGAAATAGGGTCCAATCGGCACCTGTCGCACGAATTTGTAACCGCCTAGCCGTTTGGCCTTCAGTTCATTCCACAGAGTGGCTTCGGCTATATTGTCGCCTCGGCGCAACTCCCGAGCGCGCGCGATCTTTCCCGGTGAGCGACGGCTTTGGAAATCAGCAGCCCCCCTCTCCGTCTCGGGCTTCGCCCGAGCCACCTCTCCCCCGCTTCGCGGGGGCGAGGAACCCAAGTCCTGGGGCGTCCCCAACCGCTTCAACACCACCTCGCCCCTTGGCGAGAGCCGATACCCCACTTCCAGACTTTCGGTCAGGCCGAGTTCCTTCAGCTTGCGCACATCCTGCTTGAACCGGAGCTTCTCGACATCGAGCGCCGCCGCCAGGATTGCTGCGGCGACAGCCGGTTTTTCGGCGACCGTCTTCAGGATGGCCGGGAAATAGCCCGGCGCGGATTTCTCCCAGCGCGCGAACCGCGCCTGGATATCGCGCCATTCAACCTCGGAGAGCTCCACCATCTCACGTTTGCTGACGCGCTCGTCGGCCTCGATGCCGGCAAGGCCGATGCGATACACGGGATCGCCGTTTTCGACCCCCAGCATCTTCTGCAAGGCGGCAAGCGTCGCGAAGCCGGACGCCTGCGCATCCTCTTCCGTCAACGCGGCGGCGTCAGCTGTCTCAATGGCGCCGATGCGAACGACGCCGGCAGCGGTGCGGACACGGCCGCCGGGCTTCACCGTCGGCCGTTTCCAGCGGCGGAAGGCAAGCGTGATGTCGCCGCGCAAAATGCCGTCGAGGGTGGCCTGCTTGAAGAGCATTCCTCTCAAAACCTCGGAATGTCGGGAAACGGCAGTTTGCCGTTGTGGATGTGCATGCGGCCGAGTTCCGCGCAGCGCCGAAGCTGCGGAAACACCTTTCCTGGGTTGAGCAGATGGTTGGGATCGAAAGCGCACTTCACCCGCATCTGCTGGTCGAGATCGATCTCGTTGAACATTTCGGGCATCAGGTCGCGTTTCTCGACGCCGACGCCGTGTTCGCCGGTCAGCACGCCGCCAACCTTGACGCAGAGCCGCAGGATGTCGGAACCGAACTCTTCGGCCTTTTCCAGTTCGCCGGGCACGTTGGCATCGTAGAGGATCAGCGGATGCAGATTGCCGTCGCCGGCGTGGAAGACGTTGGCGACACGCAACCCGTATTTCTCAGACAGTTCGCGCATGCCGGCGAGCACCTTTGGCAGTTCCTTGCGCGGGATGGTGCCGTCCATGCAGTAGTAATCCGGCGAAATGCGCCCGACCGCCGGAAACGCCGCCTTGCGGCCCGCCCAGAAAACCAGCCGCTCCTGCTCCGACTGCGATACGCGGCAGACGGTCGATCCGTTCTTCAGCGCGATAGCCTCTACAGCTCCGATCAGGTGGTCGACCTCGTCGCCGCAACCGTCCAGCTCGACGATCAGCAGCGCCTCGCAATCCAGTGGATAGCCAGCATGGACAAAATCCTCCGCCGCATGGATTGCCGGCCTGTCCATCATCTCCATGCCGCCCGGAATGATGCCGGCGCCGATGATGTCGGCGACGCACTGGCCAGCCTCTTCGCTCGACGGGAAACCGATCAGCAGCGCACGCGCCGTCTCCGGCTTCTGCAAAATACGCACCGTCACCTCGGTGACGACGCCAAGCAGCCCTTCCGAGCCGCTCATGACGCCAAGCAGGTCGTAGCCTTCGCTGTCCAGATGCTTGCCGCCGAGGCGCACCACCTCGCCGTCCATCAGCACCATCTCGATGCCGAGCACATTGTTGGCGGTGAGGCCATACTTCAGGCAGTGCACGCCACCTGAATTCTCCGCGACATTGCCGCCGATCGAACAGGCGATCTGGGAGGATGGATCGGGGGCATAATAGAAGCCCTCCTGCTCGACCGCGTTGGTGATGCCGAGATTGGTCACGCCCGGCTGCACGACCGCGGCGCGGTTGGCGAAATCGATGTCGAGGATACGGTTGAAACGGCTCATCACCAGAAGAACTGCGTCTTCCAGCGGTAGCGCGCCACCGGAGAGCGAAGTGCCGGAGCCGCGCGGCACAACCTTGATGTTGCGCTCATTGCAATATTTCAGGATGCGCGAAACCTGCTGCACGGTTTCCGGCAGCACCACGACCAGCGGCAGCTGGCGGTAGGCGGTGAGGCCATCGCTTTCGAAAGCGCGCATCGAATTGACCGCATCGACGACGCCCTCGCCCGGTACGATGATGCGCATGTCGCCAACGATCTCGGCGCGGCGCGCCAGTGTCGCCGCATCGGCTTTCGGCATCGTCAGTCCCGACATCGCGCCATCTCCGCACCAGACTGGTAAAATTCATTTACCAGTTGGGCAATTTGGCGCAAGCGAAACCTTAGGACAAGCCTCTATTTGCCGGCTTCGTCGCGATGCGAACGGCGGATGCGACGGACGAGCCACCAGATCGCCAGCACCGCGAAGGGCACTGAAATGGCGGTGACTGTTTCCGGTTTGACCGGCTCGCCGAACATCGCCGAGCCCTTGGCGAGGTAACCGATCAGCCCCACCACGTAATAGGACACGGCGGCGACCGACAGGCCTTCCACAGTCTGCTGCAGGCGCAGCTGCAGGCGGGCGCGGTTGTTCATGGAGGCGAGCACGTCGCGATTCTGCCGTTCCACATCGACATCCACCCAGGTGCGCAGCAAGGTGGCCGCGCGGGCGAGCTTTTCGGACAGGCTGTCTTGCCGCGCCTCGATCGAACGGCAGGTGCGCATCGCCGGCGCGACACGTCGCTGCAGGAATGCGCTCCAGGTGTCGTAGCCGGGAACCGCGATCTCGCCCAGCGCCTCCAGCCGCTCCTCGACAATGCCGTGATAGGCGCGGCTGGCGCCGAACCGGTAAAGACTGGCAGCCGCATCTGCCTCGAGTTCGGCGGCAAGGTCGGTGAGTTCGGCCAGAAGCTCCTGGCTGTCGCGATGGTCGCTGGCGCGCATTTCGCCGGTGAGTGCGGCCAGCCGGTCTTCGATGCGGCGCATGCGCGGCGAAAGCGACTGCGCCAGCGGCAGGCCCAGCATGGCCAGCGTGCGATAGGTCTCGATCTCGATCAGCCGCTGTGACAGCGCGCCGGTTCGCGCCGGCGACAAGCCTCCGTCAAGGATGAGAATGCGGGTCAGCCCGTCGCCATCCTGGCGGAAATCGGTCACCGCGGCGGCCTTGCCGTTCTCCACCAACGAATAACAGAGGCTGGCCGCATCGAACCCGGCAATCAGCCGTTCGTTCTGGGGCGTCCATTTGCGGATATCCAGTTTGACGCCCGAAATCACCTTGCCGGGCGGGCTGAAGCCATTACCGAACGGCGAGTCGTCGAGCGGCCTGCCGGTGCGCGCGTCAGCAGGGCAATCCCAGAGATAGGTAGAGAATTCGGTATGGCGTTCCCACGACAGCGAACCCTTGCCCCACTTCATCGCGTGGTGGCGGGCGTGGCGGTCGGGCGCCGCGATGCCCAGCCGCCGCGACAGGTCTGCAAGCGCCGCCTGATCAAGCGTCGAACCGCTTTCGGTCATGAAGGAGAGCTGCAGCAACAGCCGCGGCGCTTCGATCAGCGGCGACGGCCGCGCATGAACCTCGCCGATCGCCGCCGGCAACGCCTCGTGCGACGGCATGCCGAGCACCGTGCCGGCAAGCCACTGGCCTGGCTCTTGCTTCACCGCCTCGTCGTTCATCGCATCGCGCTCCGCGCTGTCGTCAGAAATCAATATGCCATTCGAATTCCCGACGCATCGGACATCTTTGTCGCAGCGCAGCATAGTTTATTTTTGCATTGCAACATAACCGGGATAAGCAACCAACACGAGATTGGATAAATAATTTGACCAGTTGCCCGGCTTGCTCCTAAATTGAAACAATTCAGTCGCCGCCGGGGATCGCATTGGGCGAGATCTACTCCAGGATAGAACATTCGCGCACCGCCGACGAAGTGGTGCAGCAGATCGAGAGCCTTATTCTGGAAGGCGTGCTGCGTGTTGGCGATCGGCTGCCGGGCGAGCGCGAACTGGCGCCGCAGTTCGAAGTGTCGCGGCCGATCCTTCGCGACGCCCTCAAGGTTCTGGAAGCACGCGGCCTGCTGGTCTCACGGCATGGCGGCGGCACCTTCGTCGCCGATGTCATCGGCCAGGTTTTTTCGAAGCCCGTGATGGACCTGATCGCCACGCACAGGAAGGCGGCGGCCGACTACATGGAGTATCGGCGCGAGATCGAGGGTATCGCCGCCGATTACGCGGCGCGGCGGGCAACCGCCGACGACCGCGCCATGCTGAATGAGATCATGCAGCGCATGGAAACGGCGCACCGGGGCGGCGATTTCGCGGACGAAGCGGCCATCGACGTCGAATTCCACAGCGCGGTCGGCGAATGCGCTCACAACATCATCCTTTTGCACACGCTGCGCTCCTGTTACCGGTTGCTGTCGGATGGGGTCTTCCACAACAGGCTGCTGGTCTACAATCTGCCGGGCGCGCGCGAGAGGTTGCTCGAGCAGCACCGGGCGATCCACAAGGCGGTGACGGAAGGCGATTCCACGGGCGCGCGCGAGGCCGCGATGGCCCATATCGACTTCGTCGCGCAGGCAATGACCGACGCCGAGCGCACCGGAGACTGGCAACGTGTGTCGCGCCTGAGACTGCGGCAGCGTCTGGATAACGCCGGTGGAAAGGTGCCGGACGGCGGAAATGAAGAACCGGCAAGGTGACGGCGTGATCAAGCCATGAGTGACAAACCGAACGTCGGCCTGTTCGTGACCTGCCTGGTCGACCTGTTCCGGCCCTCCGTGGGCTTCGCCTCGGCCAAGCTGCTGGAAGAAGCAGGCTGCACCGTTGATGTGCCGATGACGCAGACCTGCTGCGGCCAGCCGGCCTACAAATCCGGCGACCGTGCCGACGCCCGCGCCATCGCTGAAAGCACCATCCAGGCATTCGAGGAATTCGACTATGTGGTGGCGCCGTCCGGCTCCTGTGCCGGCATGCTGAAGAAGCACTACCCCGGCCTGTTCAAGGGCGATGTGGAATGGGAGCAGCGCGCCGAAGCGTTCTCCGCAAAGGTATACGAATTGACACGCTTCCTGGTCGATGTGCGTGGATTGAGCGCCGTGGCCGCGAAAACCGAGGCGACCGCCGCTTATCATAGCTGCCTGCCGGATGCCTCGGGTATCGACGCATCGCCACGCACGCTGCTCGCCTCGGTCGAAGGCCTGACGCTGATCGACATTGGCAGCCCTGACGCCTGCTGTGGCCTGGGTGGTGGTTTTCCGATGAAGTACCGGGCGCTCGCCGACACGATCAGCAAGCGCCATGCAGCTGACATCGAGGCTTCCGGGGCTGAACTCCTGCTCTCCTCGGATCTCGGCTGCATGATGGGCATGGCCGGTAAGCTGAAACGGCAGGGCTCCACGATCGCGGTGCGGCACGTGGCCGAAGTGCTCGCCGGCATGGCGGACCTGCCACCCATTGGCGTCCGCGCGGGCTCGCGGAACGCCGCTCCCGCCGGGGACCAATGAACAAAGAGCTTTTAGGGAAAACGATGGGCGCGATACTGGAAATCAACGACCTGAAGAAGCTGGCCGAGCGGCGCGTGCCGAAGATGTTCTTCGACTATGCCAATTCGGGCGCCTGGACGGAGAGCACCTACCGGGCGAACGAGGAGGATTTCGCCAAGATCAAACTGCGGCAGCGCGTGCTGGTCGACATCACGGACCGCTCGCTGGCGTCGACGATGATCGGCCAGGAGGTGACAATGCCGGTGGCCCTGGCGCCGACAGGCCTCACCGGCATGCAGCACGCCGACGGCGAGATGCTGGCGGCCCGGGCCGCGGAAGAGTTCGGCGTGCCGTTCACTCTTTCGACGATGAGCATCTGCTCGATCGAGGACATCGCCTCGGTGACGAAAAAGCCGTTCTGGTTCCAGCTCTATGTGATGCGCGACCGCGATTTCGTGTTGAACCTTATCGATCGGGCCAAGGCCGCCGGCTGCTCGGCGCTGGTGCTGACGCTCGACCTGCAGATCCTCGGCCAGCGCCATAAAGATTTGCGCAACGGCCTGTCGGCGCCGCCCAAATTCACGCCGAAGCACATCTACCAGATGGCGACGCGGCCGCGCTGGTGCCTCGGCATGCTAGGCACCAGCCGGCGGACATTCCGCAACATCGTCGGCCACGCCAAGGGGGTCGGCGACCTGTCGTCGCTTTCGGCGTGGACGAATGAACAGTTCGACCCGCGGCTGTCGTGGGATGATGTCGCATGGATCAAGGAACGCTGGGGCGGCAAGCTGATCCTGAAGGGCATCCTCGACAAGGAGGACGCATTGATGGCGCTGAAGACCGGCGCCGACGCGATCATTGTCTCAAATCATGGCGGCCGCCAGCTCGACGGCGCGCCTTCGTCCATCTCGGTACTGCCGGAAATCGTCGAGGCGGTGGGCGACAGGCTGGAAGTGCATCTGGACGGCGGCATCCGCTCCGGCCAGGATGTGCTGAAAGCACTCTGCCTCGGCGCCCGGGGTACCTATATCGGGCGGCCGTTCCTCTACGGGCTCGGCGCGCTGGGCAAGGAGGGCGTCACGCTGGCCCTGGAAATCATCCGAAAGGAGCTCGACATCACCCTGGCGCTGTGTGGGAAACGCAACATTCAGGATGTCGGGCCTGATCTATTGTACAGAACCGTTGCAAGAGAAGCCGTGGCATAGAGATTGACCGATCAAGGCGTCCATTTCCTCGACGCGAAGGGCCCTGAAGGCATCCGCATCTACGCGATAGGCGACGTCCATGGCCGCCTCGACCTGTTGCGCAAGATGCATGAGGCGATCGCCGAGGACCTTTCGCATCATCCGCACCGCGACTGGCGCGTCATCCATCTCGGCGACTATGTTGACCGCGGACCAGACTCAAAAGGCGTTGCCGATTTCCTGATCGCGGCGGGCAAGGCTGACAGCCGCATGCAGACCATTGCCGGCAATCATGAAATCGGTTTCCTCGAGTTCCTGGCGCGACCGAGCGCAGAAGGCTTGTTCGCCCACAATGGCGGCGGCGAAACCGCTCGTTCCTACGGCGTCGCGATCGATTTCTGGACACCTGGCGGCCTGCGCGAAGGCCATGCTGCCTTGCTTGATGCGGTCCCGGACAGCCATTTCGCGTTCTATCGCGGCCTCGGCCGCCACCTGTCCTTCGGGGATTTCTTCTTCTGCCATGCCGGTATCAAACCCGGCATTGCGCTCGACGACCAGGACCCGGACGACCTGATCTGGATCCGCTGGGATTTTCTCAATTATTCCGGCCTGCACCCGAAGGTGATCGTGCACGGCCATACGCCCGAGGCCGATGTGGAGGTGTTGGCCAACAGGGTGAATTTGGACACTGGCGCGTGGAAATCCGGCCGGCTGTCGGCGCTCGTCATCGACGGGCCCGAAAAGCAGATTCTGGCAGTGGTGGGCGATGCCTAGAGCATTTTGCAGCCAAAATGGAATCATTTGGCGTCCGCATAAATGCGGCAAAACAAATAGTTAGAGCGAGTTACCGGTTCTGAAAGAACCGGAACTGCTCTAACGCATGTCGCCCGAAAGTGTCCTCGGTTTCGGGAGAAACGACATGCACAACTGAGAAGCTACTGCGCGGCCGCCGAATCCCATTCGGCGCGACGCGCTGTAGCATTTTTTTGCAGCCAGGTGGATTCACCTGGCGTCGCACAAATGCGGGTGAAGTCTCTAGCGCGTCAGCGCCGTGACGCCGTAGCCATCGACGACGGTATGCCCGGTGGCAGCATCGGCGGTGTAGATCGCGACACCCCAGGCCGTGATGGCGAAGAGCATGAAAAAGGACAGGAGCGTGGCTCGCAAGGGGGTCATCTCGGTTTCGGCTTCCTGAACTTCTTACACGAACACGGTTACGAATCGGTTTCGCTTCGACACAAGCAACGGGATAGGGAGGGAATTGGTTGCACGCCCTGAAGCGGCGCCCTTCTATGCGCCGCCATGGCGGAAAGCCAGCGTCGAATAGGCGGTGTTCCACATCAAATCGCCGGCGTGATTTTTATGCCACGCTGCGGCATCCCCGAGGGCTTCGAACGCCCCGGAGAACGCACCGCGTTTGCAACCCACAGCGCGGCTTTTCGGCCCTACAAACCGGCTGAAACAGCCAGCTTCGAAACTGGCGCGGCAGCATTTGCCCGGGCCGGGTGGATCGTCGCCACCCAGGCCCTGGCGAGCGCCAGGCCAATGGCGTCGGCGACGGGCCCGTGTCGGGTTGCCTCATCCTCGAACGCCGCAATCCATTCAGGGTGGCGGTTGGCGATCATCTGCGCGAATGTCTCGTTCCAGTGACGCACCAGGGTGCGGTCGGCCTCGAAATGGAACTGGATGCCGTAGCCGGCGCGACCGACCCGAAAAGCCTGGTTGTCTGCGACAGCACTGCCGGCGAGCCGTACCGCGCCGTCGGGCAGGCTGAACGTGTCGTCGTGCCACTGGAAGATCGGAAACTCCTCGGGCACACCGCCAAGCACCGGATCTCCCGCGGCCTCAGACGTCGGGGCGACGCGGCACCAGCCGAACTCCTCGGCGCCGCCGATCTGGTTTTTTCCACCGTAGGCACGCGCCAACAGTTGGCTGCCGAGGCAAATGCCAAGCACGGCCTTGTCGGCTTCGACATAACCGCGCATCAATTCGAGCAGCGCTGGAATGTAAGGGTAATTCGCGTCGTCGAGCGCGTTTTGGCCACCGCCCAGCACGACAAGCGCGTCGTGCTCGTGGGCGGTTTGCGGCAACAGGCCGCCGCGATGCGCGGTGCGCACGTCTATCTCGGCGCCTACTTCCTCGAGTGCGACCCCGACCTGGCCGAGCAAGGTACCGTCGAAATTCTGGACAACAAGAACCCGCATGACACTCCTGACATGAAAAGGGGCCGGCGAGCAGTATCATGAAGGCCGTTTTCCAGCCAAGAAGGAAGCTCTATGCCACTTCAGAACCGCGTCGACCCCTTCGGCCAGATCCATGCGGTGCCGGAACGCGGCATGTTCCTCGGCAATCGCGGCATCATCCACGACCCGGAGACGAAAACGCTGCTCAGGAAGCGCTGGGCCTTGCGAGCCTGGATCATCTGCGTCTGCGAATTCGGGAGCCGCAAGCGCGAGCCGATGGGCCGCAACCGGCCAGGCGGCAAGCCAGGCTGGACCGAGCTGTTTTTCATGGACGAGGTGACCGCACTATCGGCTGGCCACCGGCCCTGCTTCTTCTGCCAGCGCGAAAGGGCCAGGGATTTCGCCGCGCGGTTCGGCCATGCGTTCGGTATCGCCGAGCCGCGGGCGCCGCAGATCGACAGGCGCCTGCACAAGGAGCGGTGGGCGTCCGGCGGCGGCACGGGCAAGCCGCTGACCATCGGCGATCTTGCCGGTCTGCCAGACGGCGCGATGGTGGCCGCCGGAAAACAAGCCTGCGCGCTGAAGGATGGTATGGCTTTGCCCTGGAGTTTTGCAGGCTACGGCGCGCCGGTCGCGACTGAGTCCCTGCCCACCGACCGAATCTTGTTGATCACGCCCGCCACGACCGTCGCCGTACTCACGGCCGGCTATCGGCCGGAATGGCATTCGACGGCCGGCAGGTAGCGGGGCAATTGCGGCGCCTCCTCGAAGGAGGGTATTGACCGGACGCAGCGCCTCAAGCATGTCTCCAGACCATGCGCGCAAACTACCGGATGCAGCGGCTTTTCGTGCCGCACGATCTCGCCCAGGGCCTCGAAATCGAGGCCGATACCCAACAGAGTCATTATCTCGCCAATGTGCTGAGGCTCGGCGAGGGCGCGCAATTGCTTCTCTTCAACGGCCGCGACGGCGAATGGCTGGCGCAGGTCGCCACCGTGGCGAAGAAGCGTGTGACGCTCGCCCCGGTGACGCAGACCCGCATCCAGCCCGAGCACCCCGATCTCGTCTATTGTTTCGCGCCGTTGAAGCAGGGGCGGCTCGACTATCTCGTGCAGAAGGCGGTCGAGATGGGCGCCGGCCTGCTGCAGCCGGTGATCACGCAGCACACGCAAATGTCAACGGTCGGCATCGACCGGCTGCGTGCAAACGTCATCGAAGCAGCCGAGCAATGCGGCATCCTGGCCATCCCGCGGGTTGCCGAGGTGGTCAAGCTCGACCGCGTGCTTTGGGAATGGGAACCCGGCCGGCAGCTGATCTTCTGCGACGAAAGCGCTGAAACCAACAATCCCGCGCCGATCCTGAAAACAATTCCCAGCCGCAGGCTCGGCCTGCTGATCGGTCCGGAAGGCGGTTTTTCGGAAGACGAGAGACGACAGCTGCGCGCGCTGCCCTTCGTGACGCCGATTCCGCTCGGCCCCCGCATCCTGCGCGCCGACACCGCGGCGGTTGCCGCGCTCGCTGTCATCCAGGCGACGATCGGGGATTGGTGATTTTGCTGACGCGTCCGGCGAGCCCGGCAGCCCGACTCTTCGGTGGGTCAAGGCAGATCAATCCTTGTTGAAGCCTCGATCAGGATTTTTTGCTTGATTGGCTACTGACATTTCGTCCATCTCACGCCACCATTCTGGCGGCCGGAGGATTTCATGGCGCGTGACACGACCGATTTCCGGCCCGTCGAGAGCATCGACGAGCTCGTCGGCTATCTTGCCGAAGGCAACAAGCCCAAGGACAAGTGGCGGATCGGCACCGAGCACGAGAAATTCCCCTTCTACATCGACGGCAACAGCCCCGTGCCTTACGGCGGCGACCGCGGCATCCGTGCGCTGCTGGAAGGCATGCAACGCACGCTGGGCTGGGATCCCATCGTCGACGACAGCCGCATCATCGGGCTGGTCGAACCGACCGGCCAGGGCGCCATCTCGCTGGAGCCCGGCGGCCAGTTCGAGCTTTCCGGCGCACCGCTGGAGACGATCCACCAGACGTGCCGCGAGGGCAATGCCCATCTTGCCCAGTTGCGCGAGATAGCAGAACCCCTCGGCATCCGCTTCCTGGGTCTCGGCGGCAGCCCGAAATGGACGCTCGCCGAAACGCCGAAAATGCCGAAATCGCGCTACGAGATCATGACGCGCTACATGCCGAAGGTCGGCAAGCTCGGCCTCGACATGATGTACCGCACCTGTACGATCCAGGTGAATCTCGATTTCGCCTCCGAAGCCGACATGCGCCGCAAGATGCAGGTTTCGCTGAAGCTGCAGCCGCTGTCGACCGCGCTGTTCGCCAATTCGCCGTTCACCGAAGGCCGCCCGAACGGATTGCAGAGCTGGCGCGGTGAAATCTGGCGCGACACCGACAACCAGCGCTCCGGCCTGCTCGAATTCTGTTTCTCGCCGGAATTCGGCTTCGCCGATTATGTCGAATGGGCGCTCGACGTGCCTATGTATTTTGTCATCCGCGACGGACACTACCACGACGTCACCCATGTCACCTTCCGTCAGTTCATGGATGGGGCGCTGCGCAATTCGGTGCCGCAGGGCGTGCCGACGATAGGCGACTGGGCAAACCACCTGTCGACGCTTTTCCCCGATGTCCGGATGAAGCGCTTCCTCGAAATGCGCGGCGCCGATGGCGGACCCTGGCGGCGCATCTGCGCTCTTCCGGCATTCTGGGTCGGGCTTCTCTACGATGACGAGGCGCTCGACGCCGCCGAGACACTGACCGCCGACTGGAGCTACGACGAAGTTTTGGCAATGCGTAATGCGGTGCCCGCGGCCGGCATCGGCGCGCCGTTCCGCAATGGCAATCTGCGTGATATTTCCCGGGAGGTTCTGGCGATCTCTCGCACCGGCCTCAAGAACCGCGCGCGCCTCAACCGCGACGGCTACGACGAGACCAGCTTCCTCGCGCCGCTCGAAGAGGTTGTGGCGCGAGGCACCACGAGCGCCGAAGAAATGCGCAACGCCTTCCACACGCGCTGGGGCGGTTCGATCGAGCCGGTGTTCCTGGAATACGCTTATTGAGGAATGCCTGCTCGCGCATCTTACGGCATGAAAGCAACCCCATAGGCGGACGCCACGCTTTGGGTTAGGTTCCCCCCAACCGGATACGGCTTACGAGGAGGAACTGTGATGCTTCCACTTTTCGACATGCTGGCGAATGCTCAGAATGGCAACGGCATCGAGATGCTGGCCAGGCAGTTCAATCTTTCGCAACAGCAGGCACAACTTGCGGTCGAGGCGCTGCTGCCGGCCTTCAGCCAGGGACTGAAGCGCAACACCGCCGATCCCTATGGGCTCGGCTCGTTCATGACGGCGATGGCGAGCGGCCAGCACGCCAAATATTTCGAGGATGCGTCGAAGGCGTTCACCCAGCAGGGCGTCGAAGAAGGCAACGGCATTCTCGGCCACCTTTTCGGCTCAAAGGAGCTTTCACGCGCCGTTGCCAGCCAGGCGGCACAAGCCACGGGTATCGGCACTCAGGTGCTGCAGCAGATGCTGCCGGTCATCGCGTCGATGGTGATGGGCGGCCTGTTCAAACAATCGACCGGGCAGATGCAGGCCGCCGGCGGCTTCGGCGCGGGCGGCAACCCGCTGCAGGAGATCATCGAGCAAATGATGCGGCAAGGCGGAATGGCCGGCGGCCAGCCGCAGCCGAGGCAGGCGCCGCAACAGCCGGCGAACCCGTTCGACAATCCATTCGGCAAGGTTCTGCAAGACATGTTCGGCGGAGGCGCTGCCCAACAGCAGCAGCCGCAATCGCGCCAGCAGGCTCCGCAAAATCCCTATGGCGACAATCCGCTCGGCAAGATTTTCGAAGAGATGCTGGGCGCAGGCCAGGGCCGCGGCCAGCCCGAACCCGAGCCGGCGCCGCAGCCGCGCGCCAATCCATCCGGCCGACCCGGCAACCCCTATGACGATCTGTTCGGCAAGATGTTCGAGACCGGACGCCAGCAGCGCGACGATTACCAGAAAGGCATGGAATCGATCTTCGACCAGTTCACGAAGGGCATGGACCGGTACCGGTAAGGCGGCGCGGGCAAGCCCGCCGCGCGCATACAGCGGTTCCGGGTTCCTTCAGAACTGGTAACTCGCTCTAACTATTTGTTTTGCCGCATTTATGCGGACGCAAAATGATTCCATTTGGCTGCAAAATGCTCCAGCGCCAAAAGGAGAAAGCGCCGGGATTTCTCCCAGCGCCTCCCTGTCAATTCAAGTCCACCGAAATGGCCCTGATGTTGACGGCCCGACCCGTTCGTTTCCTTTTGAGATACGTCCGTTTCAGACCGCGCCCGCGCAACCTGTGAAGGCTTCGCTCAGCGCACCATCGAAAGCATTGTCCGGCTTTCATGGCAGCATCGGTCCATCGATCACGTTTGCAACCGTCTTCGATGGCTCCCCGTGGGTCCCCGAACATTCTCGCATGCGACCGAAGCCGCCTGCTCGCCTGTCCGGCGCGGGCCTCAAGCTACCCCAAGATTTCGATCCGTCGACCAGTCCGGGTCAATCAAGGGACTTAAGTTGACCCAACGTTATGACAGGCTTTGCGTGACGCCAAGCCCGACGCCCCTGTGGAAAACGGGATTAACGGGCATAAACGTCGTTTAGCTGGCGAAGCGGCGGGCGGCGCCTAATTCGGCGCGACGCGTTGTAGGAATCCGGTCGCCTTCCCCGGGATGAAAGAAAAAGCCCGGCCTCGATGAGGCCGGGCAGGAGTGCAGGCAACCGGCGGGAACCGGTGGGGAGTGTGGGGGAACGCCTGCAGTATTCAGCAGACCCGGCGAGCAGCGTCTTCGCCGGCTTCGGCGCGCGCCTGCGCCAATGCGTTGAGTTGCCCGGTCGGGTCGAAATCGAAGGGCGACCTGACCGCGACGTGGAGGTCTGCTCGGGTCAGGCCGATATCGGCGAGTTCGGCATCCGACATATTGCCGAGGTGATAGAACTCGCGTCGATTTTTCCACGAACGGTAAAAGGTCGATACGGCATTTTTCGCACGCGTCACGAGAGCCGGGCGCGTCGCGGAATGGATCGCCGTGGTGCTGTGGTCGAGCGTGGTCATGGCCGTTCTCCTTTTCATCAGGCCGGACGCAGGCGAACCTACTGGAGCGGCGCCCGGGAGGATGCAGCCGTTCCAGCTCGATTTCACACGCGTCTTGTGGACGGTCGGAGAATGCCAAAGTGCTATTGATTAGTCTAACGAATGTTTTTAATCTTTAGCATCAACGACGATGATGGATTGAAATCATGGCCGCCCCGCTCGATCTCGACCAGTTGCAGACGTTCATCCAGATTGCCGACACCGGCAGCTTCACCAAGGCCGCCGACGAGGTGCACCGCACGCAGTCCGCCGTGTCCATGCAGATGCGCCGTCTGGAGGAGCGCATCGGCAAGCCGCTGTTCGAAAAGGACGGCCGCACCAACCGGCTGAGCGAGGAAGGCGAAAAACTGCTCTCCTATGCGCGGCGCATGATCCGGCTGAACCGGGAGACGCTGGCCGCCTTCGACGATTCCAGTCTGGAGGGACATATCCGCATCGGCACCCCCGACGACTACGCCGACCGCTTCCTGCCCGAGATCATGGCGCGGTTCTCTAGATCGAACCCGCGCGTCGAACTTTCGGTCGTCTGCGAGCCGACCTTCAATCTGGTCGAGCACATCAAGCGCGGCAATCTCGACCTGGCGCTGGTGACGCATGACGATGTGCGCAGCCAGTCGGAAGTGGTGCGGCGCGAGCCGCTGCTGTGGGTCACTTCTGCCAACCATGCCACGCACGAGCAGGATTCGCTGCCGCTGGCTTTTGGCCGGCCGACCTGCCAGTGGCGCCGCCATGCCTGCGATGCGCTTGACGCGATGAACCGCGAATACCGCATCCTGTTCACCAGTTGGTCGGCGACCGTCATCATCGCGGCGGTGATGTCGGGGCTGGCCATCTCGGTGTTGCCCGAGTGCGCGTTGCGCCCCGGCATGCGCGTGCTTGGCGAAGCCGACGGCTTCGGCCCCCTGCCCGACATCAAGATCGGCATCATGCGCGGCCATTCGACCAAGCCAGAGATCGTCGATGCATTGGCCCGCCACATAACCGAAAGCCTGGACAACATCTCGGTGCCGATGGCGGAAGACACCGGCAGCTTCGATTTCGCGGCATTGAATGCCTTGCGCGGCCGGCGGCTGAAGCCGAGCCATGTCATGCCGGGCTGGTAGCGACAGAGGCAAGCAAGTTCGGGGCGTTTAGAGCATTTTGCAGCCAATGGAATCATTTGGCGTCCGCATAAATGCGGCAAACAAATAGTTAGAGCGAGTTACCGGTTCTGAAAGAACCGGAACTGCTCTAACGCGCAGGGAGCGAAACCCTTGACCTGTGGCAGCCGAAGCGCACCAATCCGGCGATGAGCGACATTTTCACTGCCGATTCGAAAACCAACGCCACCGAATACACGGTGAGCGAGATTTCCGGCGCGCTGAAACGCACGGTCGAGGATGCCTTCGGCAATGTGCGGGTGCGCGGCGAAATCTCCGGTTATCGCGGCCCGCACTCTTCCGGGCACGCCTATTTCGCGCTGAAGGACGACCGCGCGAAGCTGGATGCCGTGGTGTGGAAAACCACGATGAGCCGGCTCAAATTCCGTCCCGAAGAGGGCATGGAGGTCATCGCCACCGGCAGGCTGACCACCTATCCCGGCAAGTCCAACTACCAGATCGTCATCGACAATTTGGAGCCGGCCGGCGCCGGCGCGCTGATGGCGCTTCTGGAGGAACGCAAGCGGCGGCTCGCGGCTGAAGGGCTGTTCGAGCGGGACCGCAAGCGGCCCCTGCCCTACATGCCAAAAACCATCGGCGTCATCACCTCGCCCACGGGCGCGGTCATCCGCGACATCCTGCATCGCATCACCGATCGTTTTCCGCTTCACGTCATCGTCTGGCCTGTGCGCGTGCAAGGCGAAACGGCGGGCGCGGAAGTCACGGCCGCGGTCAACGGCTTCAACGCGCTGGGCGTCGGCGATGGGGTCAGGCGTCCCGACCTTCTGATTGTGGCGCGTGGCGGCGGCAGCCTCGAAGACCTTTGGGGGTTCAACGACGAGACGCTGGCAAGGGCCGTCGCCGCTTCGAAAATCCCGGTGATCTCTGCGGTCGGGCACGAAACGGACTGGACGCTGATCGACCTCGTCGCCGATGTCCGCGCACCGACGCCGACGGGTGCTGCCGAAATCGCGGTTCCGGTGAAAGCCGAACTGGAAGCCACGCTGGCCAGCCTTGCGGCGCGGCTCAGGGCCTGCATGACGCGCTCGATCGCCCGGCGAAGGCAGACCTTGCGGGCTGCGTCACGCGCGCTGCCTTCGGCCGACCAGCTTCTGGCCCTGCCCCGGCGGCATTTCGACGAGGTGACCAGCCGGCTCGGACGCGGGCTCACCGTCAGCACCGAGCGCAAGCGGGCGCGCCTTGCCGGCATCAAGCTGTCGCCGGCGACCTTGTCGCGCCGCATCGACGAATGGCGCAAACTGACCGACCGCGACGTGCTCAGGGCGCAGGCCGCATTGCGCGCCATCGCCCGCGAGCGCCGGGCAAAATTCCGGCGTGCCTCCGAGCAGCTGCCGAAATGCGCCAGCGCATCGCTGGAACACAAGAAACGCCGCTTCGCGAATGCCCAGGCGCGCGTCAGCATCCAGCCACTGTTGCGGACGGCGCAATCGGCACGTAACCGCCTGGTGCTTGCCGCGCGCCGCAAGGACCAGACAGTTTTGGTTCGCCTCGAACGGCTGCGCGCCCGCCTCACCCAATCAGACCGGCTGCTTTCGACGCTGAAACTTTCCGAACAGGCAATTCTGGAACGCGGCTACGCGCTGGTGCTCGATTCTTCGGGGGCGCTGATCAAGCGCGCCGCCGAGATGAAACCCGGCGAAGCGCTCAGCCTGCGATTCGCCGACGGCACGGCGGGGGCGATCGCCACCGGTGGCGACGGGCGCACGAAACCGGCGCAGAAAACCCAGCCGAAGCCGAGGGAAACCGGCAGCCAGGGCGATTTGTTCTGAGTTCGAAACTGTATCGGTGAAATGGTACGGTTGGCTGGGATCGAACCAGCGACCTCCGGATCCACAATCCGGCGCTCTAACCAGCTGAGCTACAACCGCACGTGCCAGCGTCTGACGAAGCGTCCTTTACGGAGAAACGATGCGCTTTTCAAGACCGATGGCAGGCAGGCGCGACAATCTGTTCGCCTGCTGCGTAATTCCTTAGATCTCAATCGATCTTGAGGGCAAAATCATGCAGCCATTTCCAAGTGCTGCAGCGACCTTTTACGCGTCTGAAAAGACGCGCGGCGCTGTAGGCTGCAGAAGTCGGGCCAATGCGGTTCCTGCGGCGAAAAGAAAAAGGCCGGGGGAGGATCCGGCCTTTTTCCATGTCCAGCCAGCGGGAGGAGGTGCTGGCCTGTCCGTCAGGCGAAGGGAGGAGGATTTCGCCTTCCGGGCATTCGGTTCGAATCAGGCGACTTTCAGGTCCTTGAAGGCCTTTTCGAAAGCGTCCTTGACCGGCTTGGAGACGTCGGTTGCCGCCTTGGTGGTCAGGCTCTGCAGTTCCTTGGTCTGCTCGACGGTCATTTCGACACGCTTGCGCAGGAACGCGGTCTGCAGTTCGACGAGCTCCGACAGCGACTTGACGCCGACGAGCGCTTCGAGATGCGAGAAATTGGCTTCGGCATTGGCGCGAAGAGCCGCGATGGTCTTCAGCGACAGTTCGCTGCCCACCGACTTGGCGGTCTCGAAGGTCGATTCGATGGCTTTCTGGGCCTCTTCGGCGCCGGTCTTCAGCTTATCGTAGGCTTCCTTGGACTGCTCGACGCCCTTTTCGGCGAAAGAGCGGAGCTGATCGGTGGCCTTGCTGGGGTCAAATGCGGGGAATTCGATGGCTTCTGCAGTCTCGGAGGTCTTGGTGGCGGTCTTGGACATTTTCCTATCCTTCCGTTTGGCTATGGTTTCTTTCCCATGCCCCTTTATTTTCTGCCCCCCGACCATAAACGAGAGTTTTGTGCACTGCAACAATTTTGCTGCTACGCACCAAAAATTTGTCGCCGCGGTTAACCATTAGCCGAATTTCCATCGGGTACACGTGCTGCTTTCTGGACCTTCAGGCTGGCAGCTTTTATTAACGAACCGTTAAACCCGCGCATCAGACGCGGCGCGCAGGAGCAGGTCCGGTCAGCTATATGCCGTCAGCGACATATTCCTTCATCGACATCGCCGTCCTCGACGACGTGCGACAGCGTTTCGCCGCAGGCGATGCGCTGGCCATACTGTCGACCGACCTGGAGGATGTGATCTGGGCCAACGGGCCGGGCGCTGCGGTTTTCGGTTATCCCGACATCGAGGCGATCATAGGCGCATCGACGCGATTGGGCCTCGTGGCGCGCCGCCAGATCATGGCGACGGCGGGCTATCCGGATATCGGCCGCGACAAGGGCCTGATGGTGCGCCTTGCGACCGGGATGACCAGCCAGGCGGTATCGTTCCTGGCCAGTGCGATCACCCTGCCCGATGGCGAACGGGCGATCCTGCTTGCGGCGCCAGCGGGCAAAACTGCCTCGTTCAGCGAACAGGAACGCGCCGAGCGGACAATCGGCGGCCTCAACGAACCCGGTCATTTCGCGGCGCTGGTGGGCGCCGATGGCACGGTGATTGCCTCCCCCGATGGGTTCGGTCAGCTCGGCATTGCCACCGATACGCTTGCCGGCCTCGTCGCCGAAGTGAAGCGCGAGTCCGACCGGTTGGTGAAGCGGCTTATCCCGGCAGCACGCGGACGTCTGCCCGTTGGTTTCGCGAGGCTGACCGACGACCCGGCCTTGCATCTGCTTGTCGTCGTCGACGAAGTGCAGGACGAGACCGAGCCGCGCGGCATTGCCATCGAGGCAAGGACCGAAGAACGCGAACCGCAAGCTCCATCGTCTCCTGCTGAAACCGTTCGGCCAACGCCTGGAAACGCCAAGCCGGACGAGCGCTGGTATTTCAACACCGACAGGACACCGGCCGGCGATTCCGCTCCGCTTGCGATCGCGCAGGACAACGGCGCCAGTGCGACAGTTGCAGCGCCGGCCGCTGCCTTCCAGCGCGAGACCGGCCCGGTCCGCTTCGTCTGGCGCACCGACGCCAACGGCAATTTCAGCACCATCTCGCCCGAATTCGCGCGTGCGGTTGGCGAACCGGCGGCAGATATCGTCGGGCGCAAGTTCGGCGACGTCGCCATGATCTTCGGCTTCGACCCAGGCGGCGAGATCGGCGGCCTGCTCGAACGCCGCGACACATGGTCGGGCCGCTCCGTACTATGGCCGGTTTCGGGAACCGATCTGCGCATTCCCGTCGACCTTGCAGCGCTGCCGGTCTATGGGCGCGACCGCAATTTCGAAGGTTTTCGCGGGTTCGGCGTCGCCCGCGGCGGCGACGCCGTCGCCGACCCGGAAAAGCTCGGCCTCGCGCTGGTGCGCGGACCAATGACGACAGCACCGACATCCGGCGGCATCGAACCGGCCAGCCCGGACGGTTCGGAAATCCTGCAACGATCCTCCGAAGACGGCAAACCCGACCCGTTCAAGGGTGAGGTTCCAGCGCTGACCATCGTACCGAAGCAGGAACGGCGCTTCAGCGACAAGGTTATCCGGCTTGCCGAACACCGTACCCCGGCCAACGACAAGGGGCTGACGCCGGTCGAGCGCAATGCGTTCCGGGAAATCGGCGACCGGCTGAAGAAAGACAGCACCACCGGCGCGGAGAAAGCACCGGCTGCGAACGCCACCGAAACCACGTCGATCACGGCGGCGACGAGCGAGACCGGGAAGACGCCGGACATTGCCGCTGAAACCCGGACGCCCGAAGCCCCGGCTGCTGTCGCTGGAGAAACGCCGGCGCCAGTCATTGCCGAAGCGGTGCCCCCACAGCCGGCTTCCGCCCGCTCGCTGGAAACCGGAACCGCAGCCACCGACCACCCACCCGCCGAAACATCAGCATATGAAGCGCCTGCGGAGCGGGAGCTTGTAACTGACGGTATCGCGCAAGCGCCGGCGCCGGAAGCACCTGCATCCGCGGCACAGCCTGCAGCGGAAGCCGCGGAAGAACCGGAAACCGTCGTCGCCCACCCGGACGACGGTACATCGGCCAAGCGCATTGCCCCAGAGTTGCGCACCACCGGCTTCCTGCCGTCCGCTTTCTCGACCGGGGGCGAAGCCGGTGAACGGGCGCCGACAGACGTGTCGATCCTGTCCAAACTGCCCGTGCCGGTGCTGATCCATTCCGGCGACGTACTCCACTACGCAAACGACGAGTTTTTTGCCCTCACCGGCTACGAAACGGTCGAACAGCTTGCTGACTGCGGCGGCCTCGACACGCTGTTCGGCGAACCTTATGAGGAAGATGCCGACGCGTCGGGCGACCACAAGATGCGGCTTCTCACCCGCGACGGGACGGAATTCCCGGTCGAGGCGCGCCTGCAATCGGTGCCGTGGAGCGGCGGCAAAGCGCTGCTCCTGGCGTTTAGCCGCGTGCACGTCGCGCCGCCTGCGGAAGCCGTCGCGGAGCAACCCGACAAGGATCAGGCAACCGAACTGGAAAACCGCATCGCCGAGATGCGGGCAATTGTCGACACCGCCACCGACGGCGTCGTGCTGATCGCGCCGGATGGCTCGATCCGCTCGATCAGCCGCGCGGCGGAGGCCCTGTTCGGCTTCGACAACAACGACGTCACCGGCAAGCCCTTCGCCTCGCTCTTCGCCATCGAGAGCCAGCGCGCGGCCCAGGACTATCTCGCCGGCCTTTCCGAACATGGCGTCGCCAGCGTGCTCAACGACGGGCGCGAGGTCATCGGGCGCGAGGCGCAAGGCCGTTTCATCCCGCTGTTCATGACCATCGGCAAGCTGCCGGCCGACAGCGGCTATTGCGCCGTGGTGCGCGACGTCACGCAGTGGAAGCGCGCCGAGGAAGAACTGACCCAGGCACGCGCCCAGGCCGAACGCGCCTCCTCGCAGAAGACGGACTTCCTTGCCCGCGTCAGCCACGAGATCCGCACGCCGCTCAACGCCATCATCGGCTTTTCCGAACTGATGATCGACGAAAAGTTCGGACCGGTCGGCAACGACCGTTACCGCGATTATCTCCGCGACATCAACCGCTCCGGCAATCACGTGCTCGACCTCGTCAACGACCTGCTCGACATCTCCAAGATCGAGGCGGGCGAACAGGAGATGGCTTATGAGGCCGTGTCGCTGAACGAGACGCTGTCGGAAACCGTGGCGATGATGCAGCCCCAGGCCAACCGCGAGCGCGTCATCATCCGTTCCAGCTTCGCGTCGCGTCTGCCCGAGGTTGTGGCCGACCTGCGCAGCGTCCGCCAGATCGCGCTCAACCTTCTGTCTAACGCGGTGCGCTACACGCAGGCCGGCGGCCAGGTGATCGTCTCGACCGCTTACGAACCCTCCGGCGACATCGTCATGCGGGTGCGCGACACCGGCATCGGCATGAGCCCGGCCGAGATCGAGCAGGCGCTGAAACCCTTCAAGCAGATCAACGCACTGAAGCGCGGGCGCAATGACGGCACCGGGCTCGGTCTGCCGCTGACCAAGGCGATGGTGGAAGCCAACCGGGCGAAATTTTCGATCGTCTCGACACCGGGCGAAGGCACGCTGGTCGAAATCACCTTTCCGTCGACGCGCGTTCTGGCCGATTGAGCAAATTTCGTCCCTCTCGGAGGGCGAGAAATCAGGACGGCCTCGACCTCGTCGTCTCCATCTCCGCTATTGGAGCGAGACCCAGTCGCCTGTTTCCTCACCAATCCCAGCAACCTCCCCGATGCCAAGTGAACTTGCGCGCCATCAATTATGACCGGTGTCTAAAGTACCTGTGTCTAAATCCACCCATTTGGCCTCCACTTTTAGAACGATTCTAAACTATTGAAATTGTTTCATTTAAAACTTGACCACGATAGTCCAATTGCCGATAGGAAAAGCGAGTTCCTACGCGGAACCGACATTGTATGAAGTTGAAACCTTCAGACCCCTCGAGGAGAGAACCGATGAAGATTGGAAACGCCTTATCGGCCGGCGCCGGCTTTGCCCTCGCCGCGCTTTTCGCAACCTCGGCGCTCGCCGACGGCACCGTCAACATCTACACCTATCGCCAGCCTGAGCTCATCCAGCCGGTGCTGGACGCCTTCACCGCCGAGACCGGCATCAAGACCGAAGTGCTGTTCCTCGACAAGGGCCTCGAAGAGCGTGTCGCCGCCGAAGGCGCGAACTCGCCTGCCGACGTGATCATGACCGTCGACATTGCGCGTCTGACCAAGGCCAAGGAAAACGGCATCACCCAGCCGCTGGTCGACGAGACTGTCAACAAGCTCTTGCCGGCCGAATACCGCGATCCGGAAGGCAACTGGTTCGGCCTGACCAAGCGCGCTCGCGTCGTTTATGCCTCGAAGGACCGCGTCAAGGACACGGCGATCACCTATGCCGATCTCGCCGACCCCAAGTGGAAAGGCAAGATCTGCATCCGTTCGGGTCAGCACGACTATAATCTTGCGCTGTTCTCGGCCGCCATCGACCACTGGGGCGCCGAAAAGACCGAAGAGTGGATGAGGGGCCTGAAGGCCAACCTCGCCAAGAAGCCAGACGGCGGTGACCGCCCGCAGGCCGGCGCCATCGCGGCCGGCGAGTGCGATATCGCGCTCGGCAACACCTACTACGTCGGGCTGATGCGCACCAACGAGAAGGACCCGAAGGAAAAGGAATGGGGCAACGCGATCAACGTTATCTTCCCGACCTTCGAGAACGGCCTGACCCACGTCAACATTTCCGGCATCGCGCTGGCCAAGCACGCGCCGAACCGCGACAATGCCGTGAAGCTCATCCAGTTCCTGGCAAGCCATAAGGCGCAGCAGGTCTACGCCGAGAAGAACTTCGAATATCCGGTCGAGCCGGGCCTGGAGCCATCCGAAATGGTCAAGGCGTTCGGCGAGTTGAAGGCCGACACGCTGCCGCTCGCAGACATCGCCAAGAATCGCAAGGCCGCTTCCGAAATGGTCGACCGCGTTGGCCTTGACGACGGCCCGTCGAGCTGAGGTTGAACAATTAGATCACGGAAGAGGCCGGGCCGAACCACGCCCGGCCTTTTCCATATCGATGGACGATCGATGGCCGGTATCCAGCATATCGAGGCAGGAACGCGACTGTTGCGGGTGAAGCACAGCCGACACCCCTGGCTGCATCTGGTCGCGATCGCGCTCTCCGCTCTGGTGGCGCTGCCGATCCTGTCGCTTGCCTTCGTGGCGCTGAGCGGGGGCGGTGAGGACTGGCCACACCTCGTGGCGAACGTGCTGCCCGGCGCCAGCCGGACCACACTTCTGCTTTTGGCACTGGTGGCTGCCGCGACATCCGTCATCGGCGTTCTTGGCGCCTGGCTGGTGGTGGCTTTCGACTTCCCTCTCCGGCGCGTCTTTTCCTGGGCGCTGGTTTTGCCGCTGGCGGTGCCTCCCTATCTCGCTGCCTATGCGTTCGGCGAGTTCTTTCATTATTCCGGGCCGCTGCAGACCCTGATCCGCGCGATGTTCGGCTTCGCCACCATCCGCGACTACTGGTTCCCCGACATCCGCTCGACGCCGGGCGCGGCCTTCGTGCTGTCCAGCGTGCTTTATCCCTACGTCTACCTCACCACCCGCATCGTGTTCCTGATGCAGGGCCGCAACATCGCCGATGTCGCGCGCACTCTCGGCGCCAGGCCGGCGAAAGTGTTCTGGAAGGTGCTTTTGCCGGTGGCCAGGCCAGCGATCGTCGCCGGCGTGGCGCTGGTGCTGATGGAAACGATCAACGACATCGGCGCTTCCGAATATCTCGGTGTGCGCACGCTCACCTTCTCGGTCTACACGACCTGGCTCGCCCGCGGCAGCCTGGAGGGTGGCGCGCAGATCGCACTTCTGATGCTGGTTCTGGTGTTCCTGCTGCTTGGCGCCGAACACTGGGCGCGGCGCAAGCAGCGCTTCAATACCGGCCGCGCCACTCATATGCGGGCCTATCCGCCGCGTACACGGCTTTCAGGTCTCGCCGGCCTCGGCGCCGTAACTGCCGTCGCGCTGCCGGTACTGATTGGCTTCGGCATCCCGCTCCTGGTGTTCGGCCAATATGCGTCACGCCGGCTCGATCAATTCCTCTCCCCGGCACTTGCCGACGCCTTCCTCAACAGCCTCGTCACGGCGACCGCAACGGCAACGATCACCATCCTGCTCGCGCTGTTCCTCATCAACGCCGTCAGGCTGTCGCGGTCGCGGACGACCACCGTGGCAGTCCGGTTCGCGGCGATCGGCTACGCGTTGCCGGGCGGTGTGCTGGGCCTTGGACTGCTTTTCGTGCTCGCCCACTTCGACAACGCGCTCGACGCCTTCATGCGCTTGCATTTCGGCCTGTCGACGGGCCTGCTTCTCACCGGCTCCGCGGGCGCCGTCGTCCTGGCGTGCACGATCCGCTTCCTGGCGCTGGCGGAAGGCGCCATCCATTCGGGCATGGAAAAGCTGCCGCGGCATCTCGACGAGGCGGCGCGCAGCCTCGGCCAGACGCCGTCCAGAAGTGCCGCACGCGTATTGCTGCCGCTTTTGAAACCGGCGATCTTCACTGCCGCCGTGCTGGTCTTCGTCGACACGATCAAGGAACTCTCGGCGACGATCCTGCTGCGGCCCTTCGGCTTCAACACGCTGGCGACCTATGTCTACGAAAACGCCTCGCGCGGCGTGCCTGAGGAAGGCGCCGTCGCGGCGATCGTCATCATCCTCACTGCGATGGTGCCCGTGGTGCTCTTGTCGGGTGCGCTAATACGCGACCGCGAAGCGGTGCTCTGAAGCGATAAAAAAAGGCGCCCTGGAGGGGCGCCTGGAGATCTACGCTGTTAAGACGGGGACTTGAGCTAGCTCATCGAAGATTGCTTCGAAGAACGGGATTTCTCCCTCAAGTTACGCACGACTATCGGCACCAACCCTTAACAAAACCTTACCGGACCGCGGAGAAATTTACCGAAGTGTATCACCCGTGAATTCGCGGTAAATTTTGCGGTCATCTCTCGTTAACCACGCCGTTGCAACGGGAGATCAGGCGATGCGCCTCCTGGGCCGTCGCTGAAGCTTGTGCTGATGGAAAAAAGAAAATCCCCCTCTCCGTCTCGGCTTCGCCTCGACACCTCTCCCCCGCTTCGCAGAGGCGAGGAACCCAGGCTGGAAGGGCGTCGGCGTCGCGGCAGTGGTTCCTCGCCCCTGCGAAGCGGGGGAGAGGTGGTTTGCGCAGCAAACCGGAGAGGGGGTCTTGATAGACAAGCCGGCAGACCAGAGCCGGGCGAAGGAGGGCTGACCGCAACGCCGACGCCCCTCCTCCCCCTCGATGGGGGAGGTGCCGAGCGCAGCGAGGCGGAGGGGGTGATATCCGCACATCAGCCATCACCCCACCCGGCCCTGCGGGCCACCCTCCCCATCGAGGGGAGGGAGACAGCTGGAGACCACAACGTCGACGCCCCCCTCTCCCCGTCCTTAACGGGGTGAGGGGCAGCGTCCACGCCTATCCGCTCCCCCGGAGCGGGAGAGAGGTGGTTGCAAAGCAAACCGGAGAGGGGTCTTTGCAAATGTCCCAAAGAGGCAGGATGGAACGCAAATCCGGCGCATTTCTCACAGGGTTGAAGGGCAGGTGTCGCGATCAGGCGGATCGCGCCAGCCTAGCTCTGCAGCGCTTCGAGGTCCCGGAACAATTCTAGCGCTTCGGGATTGGCCAAGGCTTCCTTGTTCTTCACCGGCCGCCCATGCACCATGTCGCGGACTGCAAGCTCGGTGATCTTCCCGGACTTGGTGCGCGGAATGTCGGCCACAGCGACAATCCTGGCTGGCACGTGGCGCGGGCTGGCGCCGCTGCGGATTTTTGCCTTGATCTTCTTGTCCAGGCTTTCGTCGAGCGTGATGCCGGCGGCCAGCCGGACGAACAGCACCACCCGCACATCGCCATCCCAATCCTGGCCGATGCAGATAGCCTCCAGCACTTCCGGCAATTGTTCGACCTGGTTGTAGATTTCAGCGGTGCCGATCCTCACACCGCCCGGATTGAGCGTGGCATCGGAGCGGCCATGAATGATAATGCCGCCATGCCCGGTCCATTCGGCGAAATCGCCATGGCACCAGACATTGTCGAAGCGCTCGAAATAGGCTGCGTGGTATTTCTTGCCGTCCGGATCGTTCCAGAACATCACCGGCATCGACGGGAAGGCTTTTGTGCAGACGAGTTCGCCCTTCTCGCCACGCACCGGCTTGCCGTCGTCATCCCACACGTCGACCGCCATGCCGAGGCCCGGACCCTGGATCTCGCCCACCCATACCGGCTCGATCGGCACGCCGAGAACGAAGCAGGAGACGATGTCGGTGCCGCCGGAGATCGAAGCAAGGTGCACGTCCTTCTTGATCGCCTCATAGACATAGGCAAAACCTTCCGGCGACAGCGGCGAACCGGTCGACGAAACGGTGCGGATGGTGGACAGATCGTGCGTCTTGATCGGCTTGAGGCCGGCCTTGCGCGCCGAATCGATAAACTTCGCCGAAGTGCCGAAGTAGGTCATCTTCTCAGCCTGGGCGAAATCAAACAGCACGTTGCCGTCGGGATAGAAGGGCGAGCCATCGTAGAGCAGCAGCGTCGCGCCCGAAGCGAGGCCCGAGACCAGCCAGTTCCACATCATCCAGCCGCATGTGGTGAAATAGAAGAACCGGTCGCCGTCGAGTATGCCGGCATGCAGGCGCTGTTCCTTCAAATGCTGCAGCAGCGTGCCGCCGGCCGAATGCACGATGCATTTCGGGATGCCGGTCGTGCCCGACGAAAACAGAATGTAGAGCGGATGCGCGAAGGGCAGCCGCTCATAGGTCACCGGTTTTGCCGAAAACGGCTCGATCGCCGCCTCCAGCGAAACGGCGCCGTCGACCGTGGCCGCGACGTCCGCGGACGTGCCGAGATAGTCGACGATCAGCGTCTTCTTCAGGGTGGGCAGCTTGCCGACCACGGCAGCGATCTTTCCCGCCACCTCGATCGCCTTGCCGTTGTACCAATAGCCGTCAGGTGCGATGAAGACGACAGGCTCGATCTGGCCGAAGCGGTCGAGCACGCCTTGCTCGCCGAAATCGGGAGAACAGGACGACCAGATGGCGCCCAGCGACGTGGCGGCGAGCATCGCCGCCACCGTTTCCGGCATGTTGGGCATCATCGCGGCGATGCGGTCACCGGATTTGACGCCAAGCGACCGGAAAAGCTGCTGCAATCGTGACACAAGCGCATGCAGTTCGTTCCACGACATGCGGCGCTCGACCTTATCCTCGCCGCGAAACACCAGCGCATTGCCGCCGCCGGACTTTTTCAGCAGGTTCTCCGCGAAGTTGATTCGGGCGTCGGGAAAGAAAGAGGCGCCGGGCATCTTGTCGCCGTCAGCCAGGATGCGGTCGCCACGCTCGCCGACGACATCGCAGAAATCCCAGACCAGTTCCCAGAAGGCTTCGCGCGCGCCGACCGACCAGGCGTGCAGATCGTCATAAGAGGAAAGTTCCTGGCCGGCCTTTTTCGACGCGGCAGCCATGAACGCCGTCATCGGCGCGGCTGCAACCGCCTCGGCGGTGGGTGTCCAAAGGGCGGCGGCTTCACTCATATGCTGTTCTCCGTCTGGGAAAATTGCTTATGCATGTTGCATTGCGATCAAACAAGCTATTGTCCAAACACGTCGTGGGCTTTGCGCGCGAATGCGACGGCGGACAGTTATGGGTTGAAAAGCGGTGGATGTCGGTTAAACCCGGCGGCCGGAAACTGAACGGATCGCGAGCGGAGCGCGAAATCCCTCTAGGGCAACGAGGAAACATGCCATCACCGATGGTCAAAAAAGGTATATGGGCCTTGGGTGCGGCTGTCATGGCCCTGGTCCTTGCCATCGCGCTTTTCCCGCTGGTCGCTTCGACCCAGATCGTGCGCGACCGAATCGCGCTGGAGATGAGCGCCTGGAGCGGCTACCGCGTTTCGCTGGGCGCAGCGCCGGTTATCGACGTTTTCCCGACCTTCAAGGCAACCCTCAGCAACGTAACCCTGTCGGACTGGCTCGACTACAAAAGGCGCCCGGTCGTCGAGGCCGAGCGTGTCGAGATCGAGCTTTCCGCGCTGGCCGCTCTCGTGGGAAATGTCGTGTTCTCCGACGTCAGGCTGGTGCGGCCGACCTTGCGCGTCGTGCCGAACGGTCCGTTCTACCTGCCTACGGCGCCCGGCGGCGGACGCATCGCCAGGTCGGTCGATGCCGCGCGTGCAGTGGTCGCAGCCAACCCGGCAAGCCCGGATCTCGGCAACCTGCCTTCGGAACCGTTCGGCAAGATCGAGTTCAGCGACGGCCGCATCGTGGTTGCGCAGGGAGACAAGGACCGCGAAGTCGTCACCAGCCTTTCCGGCAACATCGACTGGAGTTCGGTCAACCGTGCGGGCAAGCTGACGACGACGGGGATCTGGCGTGGCGAAAGCGTCAACATCAACCTCTCGTCGCCGAACCCGCTGGTGCTTTTTGCCGGTGGTGCTGCGCCCGTCTCCTTCGCGCTCAAATCGAACCCGACTTCGGCGACGTTCGAGGGCACGGTCAACACCTCGGCGGACTCCTATCTCGACGGCCAGATCACCTTCAACGCACCGTCGCTGCGCCGCCTGCTCGAATGGTCGCAGAGCGAGATCGCACCGAAGACGGCGATCGGCTCGATCGCGGTTTCGGGCCGCCTGACCGGCAACGCCCAGCGCGCAAAATTCGAGGACGCCGAACTGACGCTGGACGGAAACCCCGGTATGGGCGTTCTCGACGTATCGCTGGCCGGAAAAGTGCCCAGCATCGCAGGCACGCTGGCATTCGAAACGCTCGATCTCAAGTCTTTCATCGCGGCCTTCACGCCGCTGACCTCCGGCGAAGGAGGTGCGCCGGGTGCCATCGACACCAAGTTTGCCGACCAGATGGAACTCGACTTGCGCCTGTCGGCGGCGCGGGCGACCGCCGGCTCGATCGGCATGACGGAAGTCGCCGCCACCGCGCAGGTGAAGAATGGCCTGGCCGTTCTGGATATTTCGGACGCCACCGCCTTTGGAGGCACAGTGCAGGCCGGCATTCGCCTCGATCACAATGGCGATGCCGACCTGGCCGAACTGCGCATGCTGGCGACCGACATCGACGGTGCGATCTTTGGTGCGGCGACCGGCATGACTGACCTGACGCCGACCGGCCGCGGCACGATTTCGATCATCCTCAAAGGGCCGGCGCGGTCGTGGAGCTCCCTGCTCGAAAATGCCGACGGATCGATTTCGGCCAATTTTGGCGCGGGGGAATTGAAGGGGATAGACCTCCCGGCGTTTCTCACGCGGGCGTCGCAAGGCGGCTTCTTCGCGCTGAACGAGGTTGCCAAAGGCTCTTTGCCCATCAACTCTGCCGAGTTGAAAGCCGGCATCGCCAACGGCGTCGTCCGCATCGAGAAAGCGGAAGCCAAGGCGGACGGCAGGGATATCTGGCTTTCCGGGCTGGTGCCTTATGTCGGCGGTGGATTGGCCCTGTCCGGCAAGATTTTTCCTTCTGGCGCCGACCGGGCGACGGTCGCGCCGGAAGCGGCTTTCTTCGTCGGAGGCTCGTGGAGCATCCCGTTCATTTCACCGATCCTGCAGGCCCCGCCACCGCCGGGATAGGCTGCGGCGGCTTTAGAGCATTTTGCAGCCAGGTGGAATCACCTGGCGTCGCACAAATGCGGCTAAACAAACCGATAGAGCGGAATGCCGGGTTCAACTTGAATGCATTCCGCTCTAAAGTCCGATCAGCCGCGTTGGGCGGCCTGCTCGTCGCGCTGGCGCTGCACCTCGCGCCGCTTGTTGACCACCGAGGCAGCAATGACGCCGACGGCGACCACGGCGATCATCAGGGTGCAGGCGGCGTTGATCTCCGGAGTGACACCCAGCCTCACCTGGCTGTAGATCTTCATCGGCAAGGTGGTGGCGCCGGGCCCGGAGGCGAAGCTCGATATCACGAGGTCGTCGATCGACAACGTAAAGGCCAGCATCCAGCCAGACACGATCGCCGGCATGATGACCGGCAAGGTGATCTGGAAGAAGGTTTTCACCGGCGGCGCGCCGAGATCCATGGCGGCTTCCTCCAGCGACCGGTCGAAGGTCATCAGGCGCGACTGCACGACGACCGCGACGAAGCACATGGAAAAGGTGATGTGGGCAAGAATGACGGTGAGAAAGCCGCGGTCGAGGCCGATCGCGACGAACAACAGCAGCAATGACAGGCCGGTGATCACCTCCGGCATCACCAGCGGTGCGAACACCATGCCGGAAAACAGCACCCTGCCGCGGAAGCGCGTGTAGCGGGTCAGCGTCAGCGCCGCCAGCGTACCGAGGACGGTGGCGACCGTTGCCGAAATCAGGCCGACCCGGATGGTCACCCAGGCGGCGTCCATCAAA
Organism: Neomesorhizobium albiziae; assembly: GCF_900114255.1. Classification (GTDB taxonomy): domain Bacteria; phylum Pseudomonadota; class Alphaproteobacteria; order Rhizobiales; family Rhizobiaceae; genus Neomesorhizobium; species Neomesorhizobium albiziae. The sequence goes on from NZ_FOSL01000009.1 coordinate 206,030, forward strand.
CCGCGGTTGTTGAACAGCGAACCATACCATTTGGTCGAGAAGCCGCCCCATACGGTGACGAGCTTGGATTCGTTGAAGGAGAAGATGATCAGCAACACGATCGGCAGGTAGAGGAAAGCAAAGCCCAGCACGATCGAGGTGATGTTGAAGCGGCTCCAGCTGGCGTTCATCGGCCCTGCTCCTGTGCACGGGCCTGGGCACTCTGGAAAATCATGATCGGCACCACCAGAAGCAGCAGCAGGATGACGGCCACCGCCGACGAGACCGGCCAGTCTCGGTTGGCGAAGAACTCATTCCACAACGTCTTGCCGATCATCAGCGTCTGCGAGCCGCCGAGCAGGTCGGGAATGACAAACTCGCCGACCGCCGGGATGAACACCAGCATGCAGCCGGCGACGACGCCCGGCAGGGCGAGCGGAAAAGTGATCTTCCAAAAGGCGCCGATCGGCGTGCAGCCAAGGTCCTGGGCCGCCTCGATCAGCGAAAAGTCCATCTTCTCCAGTGTCGAATAGAGCGGCAGGATCATGAACGGCAGATAGGAATAGACGATGCCGATGAAGATCGCCGCGTGGGTGTTCAGGATGACCAGCGGCTCATCGATGACGCCGGTCGCCAGCAGGAACTGGTTGAGCAGCCCCTCCGGTTTCAGGATGCCGATCCAGGCATAGACGCGGATCAGGAACGAGGTCCAGAACGGCAGGATGACCAGCATCAAAAGCGTCGGGCGGATGGTAGCCGGCGCCCGCGCCATGCCGTAAGCGATGGGAAAGCCGACGAGCAGCGCCAGGAACGTCGATATCCCTGCGATAACGACGCTCGACACATAAGCATTGAAGTAGAGCGGATCCTCGGTGAGCCAGATGTAGTTGTCGATGCCGAGTTCCCTGAGCTGATTGAAGAGGCCCGAAATCCCGTCCCCTAAACCCATCACCGGCGTATAGGGCGGCATCGCGATCGCCGTCTGCGACAGCGAGATCTTGAACACGATGATGAACGGGATGAGGAAGAAGACCAGCAGCCAGAGATAGGGAACGATGATGACGAGCCGGCTGGTCACCGCGGAGACGGCACGCCCCAGCGCCGAGCGGTTCGCCTGCGATCCGACATCCAGGGCGCCGGCTTGCACGGCGACATTGGTCATCATCGCCTCCTAGCGCGTCAGTACGACGCCGGCATCCGGCCGGAACGATATCCAGGCGCGGTCGTTCCAGGTCAGCGGGTCATCGGTCTGACGGGCACTGTTCAGAGCGCTCGCCTTCACCACCTGCCCATCGCCGAGCTTCACATGATAGACCGTCATGTCGCCGAGATAGGCAAGATCGTAGACCTCGCCCTCCATGGCGTTGGCAGCGCCTTCGGGTCGCCGCGACGAGACCTTGATCTTCTCGGGCCGAATGGCAAAGGCGACCGAGTTGCCGGCCGCCGCATCGCCGGCATTTTCGACGACGATCTCGGCGCCGCTGGCGCCGGTGATCCTGGCGGTGTTGGCTTCGCGCGCCGCCACCGTGCCTTCGAACATGTTCACATTGCCGACAAAACCGGCGACGAAGCGCGATGCCGGCGCCTCGTAGATTTCGGCCGGCGTCGCCACCTGCATCACTTCGCCCTTGTCGAGAATGGCGATGCGGTCGGCCATCGTCATCGCCTCCTCCTGGTCGTGGGTGACGACCACGAAGGTGAGGCCAAGCTCCTGCTGCAGGTCCATCAGTTCGAACTGGGTTTCCTCGCGCAGCTTCTTGTCGAGTGCGCCCAGCGGCTCGTCCAGCAGCAGCACCTTGGGCCGTTTGGCGACCGAGCGGGCGAGCGCCACGCGCTGGCGCTGGCCGCCGGAGAGTTGGTGCGGCTTGCGTTTGGAGAATTGTGTGAGCTTGACCAGGTCAAGCATTTCCTTGACGCGCTGCTCGATGGCAGGCTTTGCCATGCCGTCCTGCTTGAGGCCGAAGGCGATGTTCTGCTCGACCGTCATGTGCGGGAACAGCGCGTAGGACTGGAACATCATGTTGACCGGCCGCCGGTAGGGCGGAATGCCGCGCAGATCCTGCCCGTCGAGCAGGATGCGGCCGGCCGTCGGCTCTTCGAAACCGGCCAGCATGCGCAGCAGCGTGGACTTGCCGCAACCGGAAGCGCCGAGCAGCGCGAAGAATTCGCGCTCGTAGACCGACAGCGACAAATTGTTGACGGCAGTGAAATCGCCGAAGCGTTTGGTGACGTTCTCGAAGGCGATATAGGGCTTGGCGTTGGGATCGTTCCAGGGGGCGAATTCCCTGCGGATGCTGCCAAGCGATTTCATTTCCGTCTCCGTGCTTGCCTTTGACCCCAGCGTTAAAAAAACGAAACCCCGGATGAAGCCATCCGGGGTTTCGACACACGTCTATTGTCCGGTGACGATCTTGGTCCAGATACGGGTCACCGTCCGCTGCGTCTTCGGATCGTAGGGCGCGACAGTGAACAGCTTCTGCAGCGTGGCGTCATCGGGATAGATGGCCGGATTTTCCATGATTTCCTTTTCGATGAACTGCTGCGAAGCCTTGTTGCCGTTGGCGAAGTAGACATAGTTGGTCGCCTTCGCTGCGACTTCCGGCTTCATGATGTAGTTCAGGAATTCATACGCTTCGGGGACGTGCTGGGCGTCGGCGGGGATGGCCATCTGGTCGAACCACATTTCGGCGCCTTCCTTCGGCACCACATAGTCGACGACGACGCCCTGGTTTGCCTCGGCGGCGCGGTCGCGCGCCTGGAACACGTCGCCGGACCAGCCGACGGCCAGGCAGATATCGCCATTGGCCAGCGCGTTGATGTATTCCGACGAGTGGAATTTGCGGATCGACGGCCTGATCGCCAGAAGCGCCTCCTCGGCCTTGGCGAAATCCTCGGCCGAAGTACTCTCGGGATCGAGGCCGAGATATTTCAGAGTGGTCGGGATGATATCGGTCGGCGAATCCAGCACGTACACGCCGCAGCCGGCGAGCTTCGCGAGGTTTTCCGGCTTGAAGAACACGTCCCAGCTGTCGATCTTGTCGACGCCAAGCGCTTCCTTCACCTTGTTCTGGTTGTAGCCGATGCCGACCGTGCCCCACATGTAGTTGATTGAATACTCGTTGCCGGGGTCGTATTTCGCCACCCGTCCTGAAACCGCATCCCACATGTTGGAGATGTTCGGCAGCTTCGACTTGTCGAGCTTCTGGTACACCCCGGCTTGAATCTGGCGTGCCATGAACGGGCTCGCTGTCGGCACCACGACATCGTAGCCACTGCCGCCTGCAAGCAGTTTCGTCTCCAGGATTTCGTTGGAATCATAGACGTCGTAGACAACCTTGATGCCGGTTTCCTTGGTGAAATCGGCGATGATCGAATCGTCGATATAGTCCGACCAGTTGTAGACGTTGACGACACGCTCCTGCGCGCCGGCACCGATCGACAACGACAGAAAGACCACCGGCGCGGCTGCTAGCCGGAGCATGGTGCGGATCATGATATACTCCTCTTTTCTAACCCCTGGTCTGGCCTGTTCCCCATCATGTCCGGCCAGTTCTGTATCGAGCCTATTGGCGTTTTTGCGGTGCGACAAGCGCCAAATTGGCGCGCGCCGGAAGGCCCCCGATCTTTGTCATGTCATGATTTTCTGCGACGTCGCCGGCTGGTGCCTGCCAGTTCGAAATGATTGACGCAATCACGGCCGAAGCCGGAGAAATGGCTGGCAAGACACGCCTGTCGCGTTGTTGCAGATTGCGCAGCCTGCCCGCGCCGGCATGACGTTGTCAATGGGGCGACGGCATTCCGGTTACGCCTGGTCGCGCCGGCCGCGATTGGCGCCTGAGTTCGAGACCTATATGGACAAGCAACGCCAGGAAAACGACGCTGCCGCCCAGGACCGTGCGCCCCGACGGCACCTCGGAATGGATCAGCCACACCCAGACCGGACCGAGCACAGTTTCCAGCGTGCCGAGAAGGGCCGCGAACGCCGCCGGGATGACCCGCGCGCCGGACGCAAAACAGGCAAGGCCGAGCCCGAGGTTGAGGGCGCCGAAGGCGAACAGGAAACCCATGTCGCTCGATGAAGTGGCGAAGGTTACAGTCTGCGTGGCCGCGAAAAATGCAGCAAAGACCGTCCCCAGGCAGGTCGCCGGCGTCATGCGCACATGCGCAAAGCGCCGGGTGATGACGGTGGCGATGGAGAACACCACGGCTATCAACAGAGCAAGCCCGTCGCCGACCGGCGAGACATCGCCGGTGAAGGATTCCGAGACCATGATGGCGACGCCGGCGATCACCGCGGCGATTGCCAGCCAGGTCGGCAAGGCCACCCTTTCGCGAAACAGCAGCCAGGAGATGAGCGCGGCGATCAGGGGAACGCCAGCCTGCATGAGAAGTATATTGGCCACTGTCGTATAGGCGAGCGCCACGACAAAGGAGGTCGAAGCGGTGGCAAAACACAGCGCCACCGCAAGACCAGGAAACCCCATGCCGCGGAAAAGCGCCAGCGTGCCGCGAGGTCCGTCGCGCCACAGCATGAAGGCGAGCAGGAAGGCGGCGGCCCAGACGGAGCGCCAGAACACCACCGTCCAGCTGTCGCCTGCGTCGATGAAACGTGCGATGGCGCCGCCGAAGCTCCAGAACAACGCCGACAGGAAGACGAGCAGAAAGCCGATACGCTCCTCGCTCGTCGATACGGTCGCACCGGCATTGATGGCCGCGGTTGCGGTGGTGGGTTTGCCCATGGCGAAGACCGCCGGTCACGAGAAGCGCCTTGGGGCGCGATGTCTCCGCCTATCCAACTCCACGCGGGCTGGCGTGGTCCAGCACCTTTTTCCCGTTGTGGCACCGCAACCGGCATTCCTGCCAACGCGCCCTTGCCTGCGGTCACGCGAGATTGCCTGCCGGTTCGATTTGCGAGACGATCCGCCCAATCACCACCGGAGAAGCCCGATGAACGCTGCCTGGTACGAGAAGAACGGAGCCGCGCGCGAGGTGCTGACAGTCGGCGAATTGCCGACGCCGCAGCCCGGCCCCGGCGACGTGCTGGTGCGTGTGCATGTCTCTGGCGTCAATCCTTCCGATGTGAAGAGCCGGAAGGGACGGCCGCTGCCCGGTCTGAAAGTAGTGCCCCACAGCGATGGCGCCGGCATCGTCGAGGCGGTCGGCGAAGGCGTGCCGCAAAGCCGCATCGGCGAAAGGGTGTGGCTGTGGAACGGCCAGTGGAAGCGCGCCTTCGGCACCGCCGCCGAATATATCGCGTTGCCGTCCCGGCAGGCGGTCAAATTGCCGGATTCCGTCGATTTCGCCACCGCCGCCTGCCTCGGCATTCCGGGGCTGACGGCCATGCATGCGGTGAATCTGCTCGCCCCGATCGAAGGCAAGACAGTCCTGGTGACGGGTGCGGCCTCGGCAGTCGGCCACGCCGTCACGCAAATCGCCACCGCGCGCGGCGCGAAGGTGATCGGCACGGCCTCCGGCGACAAGATTGCCCATGCAAAGGCAGCCGGCGCCAGCGCTATCATCGACTACAAAAGCGAAGATGTGGCCGCCCGGGTGCTCGAACTCACCGGCGGAAAAGGCACCGATGCCATCATCGACATGGATTTTTCGACCACTGTGCGCCTGCTGCCGGGCGGCGTCCTGGCCGCGCACGGAAAATATGTCGGCTACGGCTCCAACATCCCCGGCGACAACAGCGTTCCCTTCGGCGATCTCCTGTTTCGCAGTCTTACGTTGCAGTTTTTTGTCGTCTACGAATTGCAGGCCGAGGAACGTGCCAGGGCGATCGCCGATCTTCATGGCATGCTCGAGCAAGGCACTCTCGTTCACACGATCGGCGCCCGCTTTTCCCTGGAGGAAACCGCCGCCGCGCATGAAACGGTCGAAGCCGGCCGCGTCATCGGCAACGTCGTCATCGACCTGGCCGATTGACCTGCTCGGGCTCGCGCGGCGGACGACGCTCCAATCCCGGCCACATGGTTCTAAGGGCGCCCCATTCGCTGCCCCAGAACGGTTGATCGAACGATGGCGTCTGGCGTCTTTGTCCGTTCCTGCGCGCCAGTTCGTCGTGCAGCAAAGCCCATATCAGCATCTGATCCATCGTCGCTTCTCCATCCAGCATTTTCGATATTGAAAAGATAAGCGACTACTGTGCTTGAATCTGCGGTTCAGAATGCGCTATGTTTTTCAATTATGAAAAATCTGAATTGGGACGATCTCAGGATTTTCGTGCGTGTGGCGCGCGGCGGCGGCTTGTCCGCGGCCGCTGGGGAGCTCGGCTCAAGCCCGGCCACCATCGGGCGACGCATGCTGGCGCTGGAGCAGGCGCTGGGGCGCCCACTCTTCGTGCGGCGCCAGACCGGCTACGAACTCACAGGCGACGGGCGCACGCTGCTTGGCAAGGCGCTGGCCATGGAGGCCGGTGCCCGGCCCATCGAGGACTGGCTGTCGGCCAGCGGCAACCACCCCGTGGTGCGCATTTCGGCGGGCACGTGGATTGCCAATTTCCTGTCGGAAAACTTCAGCCGCATCTGGAGCCCGCAAGATCCATTCCGTATTGCCTTCAAGACCGCCGAGGCCAGGCTCGACATCGCCCACCGCGAAATCGAAATCGGCGTCCGCAACCAGCGGCCGGAGGGCGCAAACCTTGCCGCCCGGCCGCTTCCTGATGCCGCCTACGCGCCGTTCCGTGCCCGCAACCACGCGCCGCAATCGGAAGAAAACTGGGTGGCGATCGCCCCGGAGGATGCCTCGACGGCGTCGACGCGATGGACGAGCGTCCAGGATGGCCTCGTCATCGCGGTCTGGGCGAACACGCCGCGAACGCTCTACGATCTGATCCGCTCTGGCGCCGGCAAGGGCGTCCTGCCGTGTTTTGCCGGCGACCGCGACCCGCTGCTCGAACGCGCCGGCGACGAGATCACGGAGCTTAGGCACCGCCAATGGATCGTCATGCACAATGACGATCGCCACCGTCCCGAAGTGCGCGCCATCATCGAGCGCATGGCCACACTGATCAACGCCCACGCACCGCTGTTTTCAGGCGAACGGCCGATGGGCAATGGATGAGCCGTGAAGCGGCGCATCCCTCCAGCAGATGTTTATGAGCAGCAAGTGCGGTGAACCACACGCTCAAAGATACAAGCCGGCTAACAACTACTGAAAATCGAAGGCGCTGAGCCCCGTCGCCATCTCGTCGAGCCCAAGCGGCCGGGTGACCGGAGGTTCGGCGCGGGCAAGACAACCGGCCCGCTCGCAAAGCCGGCAGGCCGGACCGACCGGCGTTGCCGCCACTTGTCCGGGCTTGCCGCCGGCGCCTGCCGTCACGCCCGGCAGTGCCGCGCCATACACGATCTCGTCCCTGAAGCCGATGTCGCAGCCGATCAGCAGTGCGGTGCGGCGCGGCCGCTCGCTGAAGGCGCCTTGCGGACCTTCCAGCGTGCGGGCAATCGTCAGGAACTCGGCGCCGTCCGGCATCTCGACTGCCTCGACGAATATCTGGCCGGGCTGCGCGAAAGCGGCATGCACCGGCAGTTTCGGGCAGCCGCCGCCGAAGCGGCTTTGCGGGAACCCTTGCGCGCCTGCCTTGCGGAAACGATTGCCGGCGTTGTCGACCTCCAGCATGAAAAACGGGATGCCGGCGGCGCCGTTGCGATTGAGCATGGTCAGCCGGTTCGCCGCCTGCTCGAACGAAACCCCGAAACGCGAACGCAATACATCGATGTCGCATCGCGATCGCTGCGCGGCGCTGTGGAAGGCCGGGTAGGGCATCATCAGCGCATGCGCTGCATAGCGCGCCAGTTCGAAGCGGCCTAGACGTCGCGCCTCGTCCGAGGACAGCTTTAGCGATTGAAGTTCCGCGGGGATGGCAACGCGCATCCTGACCAGGCAGGCTTCCATGGCGATTTCGCGCAACTGATCGAATGGCGAAAGACGCTCCGAGATGAACAGCCGCTGTGAATGGCGATCGTAGCGCCGCCGCCAGTTGGGCATGGTCGCGACCGGCAGCACCCGCACCACGATGCCAAGCTCACGCTTCAGCCACGCCTTCAGTGCGCCCATCAAATCGTCGCCCGGATCGAGCAGCGCGGTGAAGGCCTCGGCTTCTTCCTCGATGCTGGCGAAGTAATTGGGACGTCGCTCGAACGTTTCGCGCACTTCATCAATCGGCAGGCGCGCCCCGGAAAGCGTGGTGGCGCGGCCGTCACGCGCCAGCATTTCCGAGAGATCGGAAAGCCGCTCCGCCTGCTCGCGATAGGCGCGGAACAATTTGATCACCGCCGCCGACGCGTTGGGGGCGGCTTCGGCAATCTCTATCAGTTCCTGGTCGCCCGGCAGTTCGCCGGCAAGCAGCGGATCGGCAAAGACCTCACGCAGCGCGGCGACCGAACCACCCGCCTCGCCCTGCAACTCCTCCGGTTCGACCTTGTAGATCGAAGCCAGCTTGAGAATGAGTTGCACGGTCAGCGGCCGCTGGTTGCGTTCGATCAGGTTGAGATAGGACGGCGAAATGCCAAGCCCTTCGGCCATTGCCGTCTGGGTCAGGCCCTTTGCGTTGCGGACCCGGCGGATGCGCGGTCCGGCGAAGATTTTTTGCTCAGCCATGGCTGGCGTCCCCAACACAGGACATCAAAATATTACTACCTTTTACAAACAGCACCCCTTATCGGGAGCCGTTGGATATTTACAATCATGACAAATTTACAACCAACCCCTGTCAATCGCAATACAGGTTTTCCCTTATAATTCCCCCATAACGGTGATTTCCCTCGCCTCTCCCGCAGCGCAATGTAAATGATGTCACAGGAACTGGCCGGATAACCGCTAAATCTGGTCACCCTTTAAGACACTTGCGATGGATTGGAGCCTGTCAATGACTGATTTTTACAACCTTGTTCCTTCGGCACCGGAAGGCCGCTTCGACGGCATCGAGCGTCCGTACTCGCCGGAGGATGTGAAACGGCTGCGTGGCTCGGTCCAAATCAAGCATAGCCTCGCCGAAATGGGCGCCAACCGGCTGTGGAAGCTCATCCACGAAGAAGATTTCGTCAATGCGCTGGGCGCCATGACGGGCAACCAGGCCATGCAGCAGGTGCGCGCCGGGCTGAAGGCGATCTACCTCTCCGGCTGGCAGGTTGCCGCCGACGCCAATACGGCCGGCGCCATGTATCCAGACCAGTCGCTCTACCCGGCCAACGCGGCTCCCGAACTCGTCAAGCGCATCAACAGGACCTTGCAGCGCGCCGACCAGATCGAAACGTCCGAAGGCAAAGGCCTGTCGGTCGACACCTGGTTCGCACCTATCGTTGCCGACGCGGAGGCCGGCTTCGGTGGACCGCTCAACGCATTCGAGATCATGAAGGCCTTCATCGAGGCAGGTGCCGCCGGTGTCCATTTCGAAGATCAGCTTGCTTCGGAAAAGAAGTGCGGCCATCTCGGCGGCAAGGTGCTGATCCCGACCGCCGCGCACATCCGCAATCTGAACGCCGCTCGGCTTGCCGCCGACGTGATGGGCACCCCTACGCTGATCGTCGCGCGCACGGATGCCGAGGCCGCCAAGCTGCTGACCTCCGACATCGACGAGCGCGATCAGCCATTCGTCGACAAGGACGCAGGCCGCACCGTCGAAGGCTTCTACCAGGTGAAGAACGGCATCGAGCCGTGCATCGCCCGCGCCATTGCATATGCGCCGAACTGCGACCTGATCTGGATGGAGACCGGCAAGCCCGATCTCGCGCAGGCGAAGAAGTTCGCCGAGGCGGTGCAGAAGGCGCATCCGGGAAAAATGCTCGCCTACAACTGCTCGCCGTCGTTCAACTGGAAGAAGAACCTCGACGACGCGACGATCGCCAAATTCCAGCGCGAGCTGGGCGCGATGGGCTACAAGTTCCAGTTCATCACGCTGGCCGGCTTCCATCAGCTCAACTTCGGCATGTTCGAGCTGGCGCGCGGCTATAAGGACCGTCAGATGGCAGCCTATTCGGAGCTGCAGGAGGCGGAATTCGCGGCGGAGGTCAACGGCTACACCGCTACCAAGCACCAGCGCGAAGTCGGCACCGGCTATTTTGACGCCGTCTCGATGGCGATCAGCGGCGGCAAGTCGTCGACGACCGCGATGCATGAATCGACCGAGCACGAGCAGTTCCGCCCGGCGGCCGAGTAATATCTTGCGAAACGGCTTCCGGGGGCGTTAAGTCCCCGGAAGGGCCTCTGAAATAGCGCCAGGGAGAATTCGAGAATGGCACCGAGGACACGCGTCAAGGAACGGGCGGAGGAGCAGGCTTCGGCAATGAACACCGACCAGCAGGCGGCCATCCGCATCGTCGCCAACGATCTGCATCGCTTGAACCAGTCGGTGATGAAGGCCGTCGAGGCGGGAGTGTCGGTCGAACTGGTGCGCTCCGCGCGCCACCATGGCGGCAACGGCAACTGGGGGGACCTGCTGATTCCGGTAATTGTCACCCAGGGCGGCTGATCCGGCCAATCATCTGAATGAGGTTGAGAACGCGCGCGGCTTGCGCGCGTTCTGCTTTTTTACTTTCACTTTCGGTGCGTTTTATCAACCGCGTCCGCTGCATTGGCCAAAGTTCGGCAAGATCGCCAAAAGTTTATCTTTCATTCGGCGTGCGAAGCTTGACATCGTTGCCAATCACAACATTATCCCGACATGGTCCACAACCGGACATTGAAAACTCAGGCGATCGGTTGTTGCTGCCATCGAGCCTTCGGGCCGGTGCGCACCCGGTCAGGATTCAGAACACGCAATGCACGCTTCCCATGAACTGCAAGCAAACCTCTCGCAAGTCCTCGTCGTCGGAAAATCGCCAGTCAATCGTGTCGTCATAACCAAGATCGTCGAACGCTCGGGTCTCAAGCCGGTGTCCGAAACGCCCGAAGAAGCGCTCAAGTCGCTGACCCTGTTGCGGCCGGGGCTGGTCATTGTGGATGGCGGAGCCGCCAACAGCGACTGCGAAGATATTCTCGCCGCGCTGCGGGATCGCCGCCGCATCTCGTCCAAAAACCTGCCGATCATCATTCTCTTGTCGACGGCGGCGGCGGATGCCCCCGCGCTGGCTATCGACCACGGCGTCGATGCGGTGGTCGCCAAGCCGATCACAACGGAATCGCTGCAACCGGTGATCGACCGTCTGATGTCGCGCGCCCGTGCATAGAGCGCCGCGCGTCCTTTTGGACGCGCAAAGACGCTCTAAGACCATTGAATCTATGCATCGTGCTTTCCCATCGATTCCGATTTTCGGGCCGATGCAGTAGCAAGAGCCGGCCCTGGAAAAGACGAGACATTTCGGAACAGATCGCACTTTGAAAGGTGCAACCCATCCCGAATCCGACGGGACGCTGCGCCTAAAAACCGTTTCGTTGCGCGCCCCTTCCCTTCCTTCAAGCGGCATGGCTATACTTGGCAATCTGCAATGAATCCTGGTGAATGATGCCTGCCGGAAAAAAAGAAGCCCGACCCGCGAGCCTTGGGCGCGCGCGTCTCCCCGCCTTCGTGAAAAATCTCCGCGGTGTCAAAAATTGGAAAGAGGTCAGCGCCTGGCTGGAATGGCGCGGCATCGAGGACATCGAATGCATCACGCCGGACCAGGCCGGTGTTGCCCGCGGCAAGATGATGCCGTCGAAGAAGTTCACTTCGAACACATCGCTGGCGCTGCCGTCCGCGCCTTTCATGATGACTATTTCCGGTGACTATCCGGAAGACGGCAACGGGTTTTCCTATCCTGAAGACGACGGCGACCTGAAACTGGTGCCGGATCTCTCGACGCTTTCGGTGGTGCCATGGGAGGAGGATCCGACCGCACAGGTCATTTGCGACCTCGTCCACCAGGACGGCCGCCATGTCGAGTTCACGCCACGCAACGTTTTGCGGCGTGTCGTGACTGCCTATGAGAAGCGCGGCCTGCGGCCGGTCGTGGCGCCAGAGATCGAATTCTACCTGGTCCGCAAGAACCCCGACCCGGATTATCCGCTGGTTCCCCCCGTCGGGCGCTCCGGCCGGCCGATCGGCGGTGGCGCCGGCTATTCCATCGCCGGCGTCAACGAATTCGACGAGTTGATCGACGACATCTACCATTTCTCCGAGGCGCAAGGCCTGGAGATCGACACGCTGATCCATGAAGAAGGTGCGGGCCAGTTGGAGATCAACCTTCGCCATGGCAACCCGGTGGAACTTGCCGACCAGGTGTTCCTGTTCAAACGCACCATCCGCGAAGCGGCGCTGAAGCACGAAACCTACGCGACCTTCATGGCCAAACCCATCCAGGGCCAGCCGGGTTCGGCCATGCACATCCACCAGTCGGTGATCGACCGCAAGACCGGCCGCAATGTCTTTTCCAATGAAGACGGCAGCGAGACCGAAGCGTTCTTCAACTTCATCGGCGGCATGCAGAAGCATGTGCCCAACGCGCTGGTGATGTTCGCGCCCTATGTGAACTCCTATCGCCGGCTTACCCAGGCGGCGTCGGCCCCGGTCAACACCAAGTGGGGTTACGATAACCGCACCACGGCATTCCGTGTGCCACGCTCCGATCCAAGCGGCCGGCGCGTCGAAAACCGCATCCCATCTTCCGACGCCAATCCCTATCTGGCGCTTGCGGCCTCGCTCGCTTGCGGGCTGGCCGGCATGATCCACAAGGCAAAGCCCGACGCACCGGTCGGCACCACGGTCAACGAGGACGAGATCGACCTGCCGCGCGGCCTGCTCGAGGCTGTTGACCTGTTCGAGGGCGACGAGGTTCTGAAGGAAATGCTCGGCACTTCCTTCGTTTCCACCTACGCGGCGATCAAGCGCGCAGAGTTCGAGACCTTCATGGAGGTCATCAGCCCCTGGGAGCGGGAATATCTGCTGCTGAACGTGTGAATGGTGAATGGTGAATGGTGAATGGTGAATGGTGAATGGTCGAAATGACGTGCGTTTTTGAGGTTCGCAAGAGGTTCGGCGTTTTGGCCACCATTCACCATTCACCATTCACCATTCACTGAGTCATGCCCTACCAATCCCCCATCTCCCCCGGCTATTCCTGGTATGAGGCGACCGTGGGCGAACGGCCGGAATATCCCGCACTCGATGGCGATGTCAGCGCCGATGTCGCCATTATCGGCGGCGGCTTCACAGGTTTGTCTGCGGCGGCGCATCTGGCCAACGCCGGCACCAATGTCGCGCTCATCGAGGCGCACCGCTTCGGCGATGGCGCTTCGGGGCGCAATGGCGGCCAGCTCGGCACCGGGCAGCGCGCTTGGGCGGAAGAGCTCGAAACCGAACTCGGCTTCTCGCGCGCCAAGGCGCTGTTCGATGTCGCCGAAGAGGCCAAGCATCACCTGCTCGAATTCGCCGAGGTCAACCGCATCGATATCGACTTCATGCCCGGCCAGATGTCGGTGGCGCACAAGAAGCGCTATCTCGACGACTACAGGGCGCATGCCGAAATCATGGCGAGCCGTTTCGGGTATCCGCACGTCACCTACATGGACGCCGCCGAGACCGCCGAGCGCCTTGGCTCGACGCATTACTACGGCGGCACGCGCGACACCGGCACCGGCCATATCCACCCACTGAAACTGGTGGTCGGCACGGCGCGGACTGCTGCGGCCGCCGGCGCGAAACTTTTCGAGCATACGCAATCCACAGGCATCTCATCAGAGGGCGGCAAGGTGCTCATCACCACGCCGAAGGGCGTCATTACCGCGCAGAAATGCCTGATCGCCGTCAATGCCTATGGCGGCAATCTCGAACCGGTGAGTGCGGCGCATGTGATGCCGATCGGCTCGTTCATCGGCGCCACCGTGCCGCTGGGCGCCGACTCCAAGGTGATCCCCGGCGGCGAGTCGGTGGACGATTCACGTTTCGTGGTGCGCTATTTCCGCAAGTCGAAGGACGGGCGCCTGCTGTTCGGCGGCCGCGAGGTCTATGGGGTCAACGATCCCAAGGACATCCACATTCATATCCGCAAGCAGATCGCCGAGCTTTATCCCGCGCTGAAAGATGTCGAGATCACCCACGGCTGGGGCGGCTATGTCGGCATCACCATGCCGCGCAAGCCGTTCGTGCGCGAAGTGATGCCCAATGTCATTTCGGCCGGTGGTTATTCCGGCCATGGCGTGATGCTCTCCAATTATGTCGGCAAGCTCTACGCGGAGACGGTTGCTGGCAACCGCGACCGCCTGAAACTCTTCGAAGACCTGAAGATCCCGCCATTCCCCGGTGGCCGCCGTTTCCGCACGCCGCTCCTGTTCCTGGCGCTCAACTGGTACGCGCTACGCGACCGGATTTAATACGTCGTCCTGCGCTCTTCGCTTGGCGGCCGGCCGAACTGCAGCCTGTAGCTCTGCGCGAAATAGGAATGCGACGTGAAGCCGGTGGCGATCGCCACGTCGAGGATCGGCATGTTGGTCTGGCGCAGCAGTTCGCGGGCGCGTTCGAGCCTCAGCCGCATATAGTAGCGTCCGGGCGTGACGTTGAGATGGCGCAGGAACAGGCGCTCGACCTGGCGTACCGAAAGCCCGGCCGATTTCGCCAGTTGCACCGCCGAAAACGGCTCGTCGAGATTGTCGGCCATCAGCTCGACGATCTTGCGCAGCTTTTCCGACTTGCCGGTGAGGTCGCGCTCGGGGCCGACGCGTTGGCGGTCGCCGGCGGAGCGGATACGCTCATGCTGGAACTGGTTGGCGACGGCGTTGGCAAGGTTGGAGCCGAAATCGGTGCGCACTATTTCCAGCATCAGGTCGATCGATGTGGTGCCGCCGGCGCAGGTGTAGCGCTTGCGGTCGATCTCGAAGACGTTGCCGGTGCATTCGATGTCGGGAAATTTTTCCATGAAGCCGGCACGGTTTTCCCAATGGATCGTGCAGCGGTGGCCTTCGAGCTGGCCGGCCTCGGCCAGCAGGTAGGAGCCGACGGACAGCGCCCCCAGCGTGCCGCCGCGGCGGCCCCAACTGCGCAACGCGCCAAGCACCTTGCTCTTGCCAGGGAATTCCGTGGTGAGGCCGACGCAGACGAACAGGATGTCGACTGGCGGCACGTCAGCGACGCTGTAGTCGATCTTCAGCGGCAGGCCGTTCGAGGCCATCACCGCCTCGCCATCGGCCGACACCGTGGTCCAGCCATAGAAATCGCGGCCAAGCAGACGGTTGGCCGATCGAACCGTGTCGATCGCGGCCGCAAGGGAAAACATGGAGAACTTGTCGACCAGCAGGAATGCGAACTGCCGGTTGCCTTCCACGGGATCAGACATCGACGGTTCTTCTACAGGAAGGAAAAGTAACCGCAAAGCGGTGCGGTGGCTGGCAAAACGCTTGGCGCATCAGAATTCCGGCCGCGGCCGACCCGCGGCTAGAGAGGCGGAAACCAGCGTGTTGGCCATCAGCATGGCGATCGTCATCGGTCCGACGCCGCCCGGCACCGGCGTAATGGCGTCCGCTGTCTTTTCGGCTGCCGAGAACTCGACGTCGCCGACCAGCCTCGATTTTCCATCGCCCTTTTCCGGAGCCGGAATACGGTTGATACCGACATCGATAACCGTGGCGCCGGGCTTCACCCAGTCGCCTTTGATCATCTCCGGCCGGCCGACCGCGGCAACCAGAATGTCGGCTGAACGGCACAAGGCGGCCAGGTCGCGCGTGCGGCTGTGGGCGATGGTCACCGTGCAGTTGGCGGCAAGCAGCAGGTTGGCCATCGGCTTGCCGACGATGTTGGAGCGGCCGACGACGACGGCGTTGAGACCGGAAAGGTCTTTTCCGCGCACACGTTCGATCAACAGCATCGAGCCCGCCGGAGTGCACGGCACGAAGGCAGTGGCCAGTTCGCCGGTGCCGAGCTTGCCGACATTGATGAAATGAAAGCCGTCGACGTCCTTCTCCGGCGCGATGGTCTGGATGATGCGGCCGGAATCGATATGCGCAGGCAAGGGCAACTGCACGAGGATGCCGTTGATTTTAGGGTCGGCGTTCAGCGCGCCGATGAGGTCGACCAGTTCGCTTTCACTGGTCTCAGCGGGGAGCGTGTGCTGAACTGAATGGAAACCGCAATCCTTGGCCTTCTTCGATTTCGATGCGACGTAGACCTGGCTTGCCGGGTCCTCGCCGACAATGACCACCGCAAGGCCGGGCGCGGTATTGCCGGAAGCGACGAGTTCTGCCGTCAGCTTCTTGACCCTGGCGACAACGTCTTCGCCAACCGCTTTCCCATCGATGATTTCAGCCATGATTCCTCCCGCGAGTTGCTCGTTTGGCGCGCATTTTCACCAAAAATCAACACCACAATCCCGTCAATACGCCGTCCGGTGCCGTAGACTCGAAAGTGCAGGTGTTTTTATCCCGTCAGGAATGACGCCGGCGCGCCCGGTTCTGCGCCATGTCCAGCACCGTCGCGCGGAATTCGCGCAGGCTGTCGCGGACTTCCTCGATCGGCGCCTTGGTCTCGGCTCTGGCTCCCCTGGTGGAATCGGGAGCAGGAGCCGCATGCTGCTGTGCGAACGGCATCGGCTGGGGCATGCCGGCGGGATACGGTTGCGACGAAACGTAGGCGGCGTATGGCGCCGGCTGCATCAACATAGGGGCGGGCTGGAGCATTGCCGGCGCATATCCATACGGAGATGGCGCAGGCACCGGCAGCCACGGCTGGTGAACGGGATGTTGAGCTTGGGGGTACACTGGCTGCGGCACGTAAACCTGTTGGGTCGGCGCGTGGACGGGCTGTTGATAGACGGGCGCTATCGGCTGCGGCTGGTAAACCGGAGCATTATGGTTGGCGTAGGGAGCATCGGCAGCCTGCAATCGGGCTTCTGCTTGCCGCGTCTCTGCTTCGAACTGCGCCGTCCATCCGTCACGCCGCGTCTGGGAGCTTCTCTCGGGACGGCGTGGCGACGGGTCGGAAGCACCGCGCGATGGACTGCGGTGGCCGCTGCCGCCCGGGTCATCCGAACCGCCAGCCGGGCGAGGCCGGCGTGGGCCGGAAGGATTGGCATCGTCGCGCAGGCTCTCGAGCGCGCCGCGCGCCGCGCCGATACCGATGCCTGCCAGCAGGCCGAGCATCATTCCGGCGATGGAGATCATCGAGCGCGAAGGCCCGACAGCCTGGAGCGGCGGATAGGCTTTTGAAATCACGCTCATATTGGCGGTGTTCAGATCGCGTTGTTCGCCGGTCTCGCGCGCTCTGAGCAGGAAGGATTCGTAGACCGCGCGCTTTGCGGCAGCCTCGCGCTCCAGTTCGCGCAGGGCGACCATATCTTCACTGACGCCGCCCTGCCGTACCTTGACTTGCGCCAGCCGCGAGGCAAGCTGCTGCTCCAGTTGCACGGCGCGCTTCAATTCCACCTGGTTCGCCGAGATGATGCGGCGCAATTCGGCCTGGATCTGCTCGCGCGCGCCGGCGAGTTGCGCCTCGGCGGCAAGCCGTTGCGGATGCCGGGGGCCAAGCTTGACGGCCAGGCGATCGCCTTCCTGCCTGAGGCTGGCATATTGCGAACGCAATTCGGTCATCACGTTTGAGGTGATCTCTTCGGGCAGCGTTCCGGCGACGACCGCGTTGACGTCGAGTTCCCGTGTCGAGGCCGACTTCGCATTCAGCTCAAGGGTGCGGGCACGCGCTATTGAGAGCTGCTCGTTGAGCTTGACCATCTCGTCGTCGCTGATCAACCGACCCTGCGCGTCGACGAGGTCGTTCTCGGTCTTGTAGGCCTCCACCTTGCGCTCGGCCGCTTCTACGTCGGCGCGAAGCTGCGCGAGGCGCGAAGTCAGCTCGTCGGCAGCCCTGCCCGCAGTGTCCGATTGGATTTCGCCGTAGGTTTGCAGAAACACGTCGGTCAGCGTGTTGGCGATGAGTGCCGACTTCTCCGGGTTGCGCGACCTGGCGGAGATGACGACCACAAAAGTCTTGCCGCCCCGCTCCACGGTCAGGCTTTCGGCAAGATTGCTGACGGCCAGTGCGCGCCGGTTGTCGCCCGCGCTGCCACTGTCGCGGGAAAGCAGCGAGCGCAGAATGGCGATCGGGCTGCTGATAGCGCCAGCACCCTCGCCGTTGAATTCCGGGTCGGCCGTAAAATTGAGCTTGTCCACGACCTTGTTCAGAACGGTGCCCGAGGTCAGCACACGCACCTGGTTCTCGACGATCGCCATCGTTGCATCAGATGGCAGGCCGGACTGGGTAAGGTCGCGGTCGACGATCTTCAGATCGCGCGGATCGATCAGAAGTTCGGCGACGCTTTCATATTGTTTCGGCGTGGAAACCGCGATCGCCACACCCAAAAGGGCGCCGATGACCGTGGTGGCAAGAATGATCCCCTTGGAATTGACGACGCCCATCACCACCCGCATCGGGTCTATCAGCGGGCGCCAGTAGAGGTCGGGATCGTCCGCCGTGCGGGGCTGCTCATATCCGGGCGAAGGTCGTGGCGCTTCCGGTTCAGGCAGCACCGCTGCGGGAGGCGACACGCCACGTTCCTCGCTGCGGCGCATGTTTCTGGTTGCCTCGACAGTCGCACGATCGAAGCCCGACCATTGGCTGCGTGCGCCTTCCAGTTCAGGTGCCGCGGGACCCCGCGAAAGACGGCCGGGCAGAAGGTCGGAAATACTCCATCGCACCTTGGCTGCCGGGTCGCCGGCATGCCGGCCCCTGTCCGCAGCCGGCCGGTTTTCCGGCTGGGCAGGGCTGCGCGACCAGGCGGAAAGCAGCGGGCTCGGTGTCGCCTCGCGCCGCGACCGCGCCAGACGGTGGCGCGTCGCCGGGTCGAGGTCGTCGCCCGGCTTATCCGCAGAAGATGATCCCACACCGGGATCGGCAGCTTCTTTCGGCTGCGCACGGCCGAGCGAGAGCAGGGAACGCTCTCGCCTTTTCCGGCCGTTGTCTTCTGCGTCAAACATGATCTGTGGTTGCCCGGGCCCACGGGATTTCGCAAGCTTCAATCGTTAAGCCACGCTAAACAGCCATGGAAAACAAAACGTTAATTTCGCTTGGTCGCGGACCCGAAAACGGTTGGGCCGGAACGGCGCGTTAAGCATTACCCGGTACGTTCTGGCAGAGCAATGAGCGAGACAGGTGAAACCACGCAAAGCCCGAAAATGGGCAGGATTCGAGACTTCCTGGCCAGCAGGCGCAGCGTGCTTCGCGACTACTTCACCGCGATCAGCGGCTCGGCCGGACGGCTCGTGTTTTCGCTCGTCTATTTCATCGCACTGGCCAACACGCTTTCGATCGCCGATTTCGGCCTGTTCGCGACGGCTTCCGCCGCTGGCGTCATGCTGTCGCGCATCCTTTCCTTCGGCTTCATCTCCGCGCTTTACCGCGTCGCAACCGTCCGGCCCAATCTGATCGGCGTCTTCACCGGGGGGTTCCTCCTTCTCGGGCTGTTGTCGCTACCCGTGCTGGCGCTGGCCGGATGGCTTGTTTTCGCGCTGTTCTTTGCCGGAGACCTGGGTATCTGGATCTTTGCCACTGTGGTGTTCGCCGAAGCGTTGTTGTGGCGGCCTGTCGAAGTTGTCGTCATCGTCAACAACGGCATGGGCAAATTCGGCCGCGCCGCGATCCTGGTGATCATGGGCACTGTGTTGAGGGCTGCTGCAGCGCTGGCGTTCATTTTCTGGCCGAAACACGACCTCGCAGCCTGGTCGAGCTTCTATATCGCAGCGAACGGCCTCTCGTTCGCCATCGCCTTCGGCTTCTTCTACCCGCGCCAGCGGCTGCGCTTCCGGCCGGAACTCTATTGGCGGCGGCTTGCGGATTCCATCTATGTGGCTGGCGCCGAAGTGCTTTTCTACCTTCAGATGGAGTTCGACAAACTGCTCGTGCTTTCGATCGGTGGACCGCATCTGGCCGGCATCTACGCCATCGTCATGCGACTGGTCGACCTGACCGCCATCCCGATCCGCACCTTCACCATGATGCTGGTGCAGAAGATGATGCGCACGCCGGAAATGCTGGCGCGGTTTGGCATACGCGCCGGCATCGAGAGCGGTGTCTTCGCTATCTCGACGCTGGCGCTCGGAGCCCTTGCGGTTCTGCTTTACTTCTTCCCGCGGGCGCTCGGCGGCAACGTCTCGGAAGCCGCGCCGCTGGTCGGCCTCGCGCTGCTGGTGCCGGCCTTCCGCAACCTCGTGGAGTACCACGCGGAGCTGCTTTTCGCGCGCGGACAGACGCTGATCCGCGCCTTCAATCTGGCGCTGCTCGCCGGCTTCAAGGGCATGCTTCTGTGGTGGGCGCTGACGCGGCTGACCGATACGGCAGGCATGGTGCTGTCGCTCAACCTGGTCTTTGCGGCGCTCTACCTGGCGTCGGCGATGCTGACCTACACCATGCTGCGCTGGCCTGCGAAAACCTTCTGATTTTCGCGGAGTCTGGCGAAGGCGCAGGTAGACAACATTTGCGCGCGAATGTGAAACGAGCGCGTTTTAACGCTGGAATTCCATAGAGTTAGCTTGCACCTGAACGGCTGCAGCAGCGAAAAGGTGTCCACTGCCATCAGGCATGCCTCGAAAATGCGCGGTCTTGCTTGAGAATCCCGGTCAGTTCCGCGAAATCAGGCGGCGAATTCGCGAGAGATCGGTGCCGATGAAGGACTGCATGCCGATCGCCACCTGTTCTGGCGCCATGCCGGCAACGAAATCGCGGAACTCGTCGTCGCTCAGAGCCGGACCGCTCCAGTAGACCCGGCAGAATTCGTGGTCGTCGTGGAAATGCCCGTCACCGCCCAGTACCTCGTCGGCATACCGGCCGTAGAGCATGCATTCGGAGAATTTGCGCGCCCGGCCGATCGTCTCCACCCAGTGGCGGCCGTGCACATCCTCGATCCGCCGGCACATGCCGACCAGCGTATCGCGGCGCCAGCCGATCAAGGTGGCGATATAGTCATGCCGGGAGATTTCGGGCTCTGCGATTCCAAGTGCGAGACCTGCATTGCGCGACCAGGTGAGGTGATCGCCCTCAACCGGCCTGGCGAGCGCGTTGTCGCGGCGGAACAGGCGCGCTGCGCCGTCATGCCAGAAGACGCCGCAATCGAAAGGCCTCAGGAAGGCCACGTCGGAATCGCAATAGACCAGCAGATCCTCGCCGACATGGGCTGCTATCGCCATGCGGCGCAGCTGCTGCACATGCCAGCCGCGCAATGGCTGCGTCCTCAGGCTGAGCCAGATGCGGCGACGGAACAGGCTGACCGGATCCCACCAGGCATGCAGCCAGGATGGCAGCAGGTCGCGTTCGTCGACGACTGTACGGGACTTGGTTTCCAGCTGCCTGAACAGCGAAACGTCACGGCTTTCGACCAGCAGGTAATGATGGGACGAGCCGGTGACGAATTGATCCATGGTTTCGCAAAGCAGCCGGCAGCGTTCGAAATCCGGCGCATAGCTGGCCGTCACGACCGCGGCGGACGGAACGGTGGCATTGCGCAACGACCGGGTAGCCGGTTCGCTGCCGGGGACGAAGCGCCTGTTCATCCGCCGTCGCCCGGCAGAAGCTTCTGGCGAAAGACGCGCAACAGGAAAAGCGGATTGCCGACGATATAGCGGCGCCACAGACGGCCAGGCTCGATTATCATTCGAAACAGCCATTCCATGCGCAGACGGCGCATGACACCGGGCGCGCGCGGAACCGCGCCGGACAGGAAATCGAACAGCGCGCCCACCGCGACCGGCAAGGTGCAATGCTCCCTGTCGAGATTGCCTGCGATCCAGAATTCCTGTCGCGGAACGCCCATGGCGACAAGCAGGATATCGGGGCGGAACTTGACGAGGCGGTCGAGAATTTCCGGCTCCTGGCTCTCGGTGAAGAAGCCGTCGTGGATGACCTCGATCCGGTGCTGAGGTGCAATTTCCAGGAGCCTGGCGGCTGCCTGGTCGGCATTCTTCCGGGTTGCGCCGAGCAGACCGACTTTCAGCGGGATCGCAGCCGCACGCAGAAATCCCGGAATGAAATCGGTCCCGTTGAGATTGGCGGGAAACGGCTCGCCATACAGGACCCTGGCAGCCACGTCGACGCCGACACCATCCGGCAGGATCAGGAAATCGGAAAGCACGCGCTCGAACGCGGGATCGTTCGCGGCGACGTTCGCATTGTGCGCGTTGAGGAAGCTCACCTTGGTAAAGCGCCTTTCGGCGATCAGCCGCAGGAACAGCCGCGACGCCTGTTCGGCGGTGACGCTGGCCACCGCGACGCCGAGTATTTCCCTCAGCTCGGGCGGGTCGAAAGGTGGCCGCGACGACTGCATGTTCATGCCGCCGCTTGTCGGCTGGCCGCACCGATCTTGACCAGGCCGAGACGAACCTGCGCATCGAGAGCGTCGCGCTGGCGGCGATAGAAGTCGCGGCCGTCGACATCGCTAGCGGCGCCATGCTT
The DNA here is from genome assembly GCF_900114255.1 of Neomesorhizobium albiziae. Classification (GTDB taxonomy): domain Bacteria; phylum Pseudomonadota; class Alphaproteobacteria; order Rhizobiales; family Rhizobiaceae; genus Neomesorhizobium; species Neomesorhizobium albiziae. The sequence continues at coordinate 228,345 of NZ_FOSL01000009.1, forward strand.
GGCCAACCGAAGCAAGGCTTCGGCAAACTCCTCGGCCTCGTCGGCGACGACGCAGTTTTCAGGTATGCGGTCGATGCCGCGCAGCGAGCGCGTGGTGGCCACCGCCGGCAGGCCGAGTTCGAAGGTCTCGATGGATTTCAGCTGGACGCCAGTGCCGGCACGGCTGATCAGCGGAATGACGGCGGCGCCGCGCACGAATTCGGTGGCATCCGGCACGCGGCCGACGAAACTGACACCGGGATGGCGCGACGAAAGGCCGGCAGGCAAATGGCCCGCGATATGGATGCGGAAATCGCCTGGCAGAAGCGGCACGACGGATTCCAGAAACCAGTCGAGGCCTATACGGTTGGGCTGCCAGGTCCAGGTGCCGACAAGGGCCGCATCACAGACGATCTCTCGCCGCGATGGCGCCGGCGGCGGCGCCAGCCGGGTGACCAGCGGGAGTGCTGCCGAGCGCAGATTTCCTTCAACGCCAAGAGCCTGGCGATCCTCGTCGGCAAGCGTCCAGACGAAGCTGGCATTGGCGCAGAGCCGCGCCTCGATGCCTTTCAACAGCCTAGCCTCGCGCCGGTAGAGGAATTTCTGCAGCAAGCCGGTGGCGGATTCGGCATTTTCCTCGGCCGAGCGGAACTCGACATTGTGCGCGACGAAGATCGAAGGCTTGTCCGCAAAAAGCCCTTCAAAGGCGCCGGCTAACTGAACGGCATTGATGACATAGCCGTCATACGGGCCGATGGCGCGAAGGGCCGCTTTCACGTTATCCGGGGTGGCGGCGCGCAGTTTGATGGATGAGAAGGTGAGGCCCGCGGCCATGGCCTTGCCCAGCCATTCGATCTTCTGCGGCAACGAGGCGTTCTCGGTGCGAACATCGACGGCGCCGAGCACGACCGTGTTTTCCGGATCGGAAGGCTCCTTGCCAGGCCAAGCGTAACCCAGCACCGTCACGCGCACACCGGCCCGGCGCAGCGCGTCGATGATCGCCGCGTTGGCAATCTCGTAGCCGGTTGCCGGTGCCGCATGCGGCACGATGGAGGTGGCGAAAACCAGATGCATGAACCTGTCCCGTGCAGTTCCGGTAGCAAAGGGCGGTGAAATGTTGATTAAGCGCGGTCCGAGTAACGCAACCGAAAGTGGCATCGCGCCGGTATCGTCCGCCGATCTGGGAAAGTGCTTAATGGATTGTTATCGTCAATGGGAGGATTTTATTAAAGGTATCTCAGTTTTGAAGTTCAGCTCGATTGTGACGCATCGGATGATTTCGACGCGTCTGATGTTGCCGAGGCAGGTTTCGGAGCTTGCTGACTACCCAAAATATAGCCTGCAATCCCACTTATGGTGGCGATTGCGGCATCGGGAGAGATCTTATCAATTATCCTGAGCCCAAAGATTGCGATGACTATGACGATTGCCGTTGTCATGCGAATGACGAGACCGGACTGAGCTGCTAACAGCATCAACTCGATTGTTGACTCCGGAGCCCTGACCAGTCCGACAACGGCGATTAGGGCAACTGTCCCGATGCACATTCCCAACACAATAGCGGTGAGGCGAGAGAGCTCTACAACATCATCGATTTCCATGGCAGGCCCCTATTACTTGGACAATAATCATGGTGTGCTCACACCTAAGCAGTCTACAGGTTGCCGGCCTTACAAAAAATCGGAAAATTCAAACTGAAAAACTACCATTTTATTGAAAGGCATTTCTCGATTGATACGCCTGCCTGCCTTCGTGAAGCGCCCGGCGATCGGATTTGCTGCTGGCATCATACGCCCGCAAACATAACTTTTAACGAGACATTAAACGAAAAAAGAGTTCATCTGGAATTGACCACCCAGATTTCGGCCGGGGCATGAATTCAAACCCATCCAGTGGTTCCATATCGATTCTCGCCCGCTCGCCCGGCCTCGAGCAGGAGACTATTCGCGCCGTGGTCACGGTGCCGACGTTCCGCCGGCCGGTGCAACTGCTGGAAACGCTGGCCTCGCTGCAGGCGCAACGAACCGGGCGACGTTTCGCGGTGATCGTCATGGAAAACGAAGCGGAAGCCCGCGAAGGCGCCGCCGCCGCGCAACCGCTTTTTGAGCGCGGCGCGATCGACGGCCTGCTGATCGTCGCGCATGAGCGCGGCAATTGCAGCGCCTACAATGCCGGCTGGCAGACGGCGCTGCTGAATTTCCCGAATTTCGAGCACCTTCTGGTCATCGACGACGACGAACTGGCCGACCCAGACTGGCTGGAGCGAATGTGCAGCGCCAGCGAGACGCTGGGCGCCGACATCGTCGGCGGGCCGCAAGTGCCTGTCTTCGCGCAAGCCGCGCATTCGAAATGGGCAACCCATCCGGTCTTCGCACCGCCATACACGCGGACGGGACTGGTGGATGCGCTTTATTCGTCGGGCAATCTGCTGGTCGGCCACAACGTGCTCATCCACATGGGGCCACCCTTTCTCGACCTGAGGTTCAATTTCATGGGGGGCGGCGATTCCGATTTCCTCAGCCGCTCGAGCCAGGCGGGCTTCCGACTGGCCTGGTGCGCCGAAGCCGTGGTGCGCGAAACCGTCCCGGCGCGGCGCGTCGAGGCCGACTGGATTCGCGCGCGGTCGCTGCGCAACGGGGTGATCTCCACCCTGGTCGAGAAGAAGAAGCGCGCCGGCACCAGCCTTGCCGGTGTGAAAGTGCTTGCAAAAAGCCTGGCGCTGCTGGCCGCCTCGCCTTTTCGCGGCGCGCTGAAGCTTGCGCAGACCGGGTCGGTTTCGGTCGGCCTTTACCCGGTCTACGTGGCGCTCGGCCGCGTCATGGCGGAATTCGGATATGCCAATGAGCAATACCGGCAGCCTGAGAAGAACTGAGGCCCGGCGGCTTCTTGCCGGCTTCACCACGCGGCGCGTCACCACCGCCATCGCGACGCTCGTCCTGGCCGTCGTCATCATCTCGTTCAAACCGTTCCAACTGAACGGCGACCAGGTCACAGAAGGCGGCGACATCGTCAACCAGCTCGGTTTCGGCTCGCTGGGCGCCCTCTGCCTGTTTTCGCTGCTGTCGTTCGTGGACCGCCGCGTGCTGGCGGCGTTGTTCAGCCCGTGGTGGCTGGCGCTGCTGGGTTTCCTGGTGCTTTCGGTGTTCAACGCCACCGACCCGTCGGCGGCGATGCGCGCCGCCTCGTTCACGGTGATCGGCATTCTGGCGATGATGACGGTGCTCGCCTTGCCGCGCGATGCCGACGCGTTTTCAACAGCGCTCGCCGCTGCCGGCTTTGCGGTAGTGTTCCTCAGCTATGCCGGACTGGTGATCTTTCCCGACATCGCCAAGCACACGGCGGACTCGGTCGAGCCGGAACATGCCGGGTTCTGGCGCGGCGTCTTCCAGCACAAGAACATCGCCGGCCCGGTGATGGCCTGCTTCAGCTTCGGCGGGCTTTATCTCTGGCGCCGTGGCTGGAAGCGCGCCGGAGCGCTGCTGTTTGTCACGGCGTTCCTTTTCATGGCCAACACAGGCTCGAAGACCACCGCGGGGCTGGTGCCGGTGGCGATTGGCCTGGTGGTGCTTCCCGGCATGATCGGCATGCGGCTGCTCACCCCGATCCTTTTCGTCGTTGCGTTCGTCGCGACGGCGCTTGCGACCGTGGGCATCGTCTTCATCGCGCCACTCACCGAACTTGCCAACCGGCTGGCGCCGGACCTCACCTATACCGGCCGGACCGACCTATGGAAGTTCATGGGCGACATGATCATGCGCCAGCCATGGACAGGCTATGGATATGAAAGCTTCTGGGGAACGCCATTCGTCACCAGCACCGACAAGTCGTTCGACCAGAGCTGGGATATCACCGGTATCGTGCACGGGCACGAAGGTTACCTCGACCTCGCCATCGCCATGGGGTTGCCGGCGCTCTGCGTAGCGATCGTCGCCTTCCTGATCGTACCGCTGATCGACTACATGCGCGCGCCATTGCTCAAGGAAAACGTCTACCTCGCCGACTTCTTCATGATGATATTGCTGTTCACCCTGTTCAACGCGTTCCTGGAATCCTTCTTCTTCCGCCGCGCCGATCCGGTTTGGCTATTTTTCGTCATGGCGGCATTCGGCCTGAGATTGATCGCGCGATTCCCGGTGCGGGCAGCGCCGGGTTGAGCCATAGTCCGGCAGCGTCTTCCTCGCGGCCGTCCGACGGGTTATGTCAGCCGTCGGGAGATTTTCGGACATGACATCGACAGTGATCTTGGCCGGTTGCGGCAATATGGGGTACGCCATGCTTTCGGGCTGGCTGAAATCGGGGCGTCTGGCCCCCGGCGATGCCTGGGTGGTGGAACCCAACGAGGCGCTGCGCCAGCGCGCGGCCGATCTTGGCAGCCACGCGGTGGCGGAGAGTGCCGCCCTGCCCTCCGGCCTGTCGCCGACACTGGTGATGTTTGCAGTGAAGCCGCAAGTGATGCGCGAGGTGGTCGCCGGCTACAAGGCATTCGCCGACGGCAGAACGACGTTTCTCAGCATTGCCGCCGGCACGCCGATCGCCACGTTCGAAGAGATTCTCGGCGCCGTGCCGGTGATCCGCTGCATGCCCAACACGCCTGCCGCGATCGGCAAGGGCATGATGGTGACGGTGGCGAACCGGCTGGTGACGGAGGCGGCGCGCGACTTCGTCGGCGGCTTGCTGTCGGCCAGCGGAGAGGTCGCCGCTGTCGACGACGAAGCCCTGATGGATGCGGTCACCGCGGTTTCCGGTTCGGGGCCGGCCTATGTGTTCCATTTCATCGAGGCGCTGACCGCGGCCGGCGAAAAGGCCGGGCTGCCTTTGGACACCGCCAGGCTGCTCGCCATGCAGACTGTCCACGGAGCGGCAAGCCTCGCCGCCGAAAGCCGGCAGGAGCCCGGCATGCTGCGCCAGCAGGTCACCAGCCCCAACGGCACCACGGCTGCAGCGCTTGCGGTGCTGATGGGCGACGACCGGCTCAAGAATCTCGTCGTTGAAGCAGTGGAAGCCGCAAGGCTGCGATCGATCGAACTCGGAAAGTAGAAGCCGGTCAACCGAGGTGAAGCATCGCGTCCTGCAGCTTGCGCAAGCGGAACAGATTGGTGCCGGTGTCGGGCGCGGCGTTGGCGGTGGTCAGCAATTCGCCCTTTTTCACGGGTTTCAGCACCTTGCCGGCTTCAAGAAGGCCGACCGGCACGGCATTGCTGGCCCGCGCCTCAGTCACCGTCATCGTCCATGAGCGGTAGCAGGTCTCGCCTATCGCATCGAAAGTCTCGCCGGCCGCGAGGTCGCGTTTGGCGACCGCGCAGACTTCCGCGACGGGGTTCGGCAGCGGCACCATGTCCGGCCTGCCGTAGAGCGCGATGCGGGCTGCGGTCAGCGGCACTTCCAGCGATGTCAGGTGGTAAGGACGGAAGAAGCTGTAATACGGCCCCTCGCCGATGTGCAGGTCGTCCATGCGTTCGATGATGCGGGGATGCGTCGCCTCGACGATGACGAAGACGCCCGGCGCCACGCCCTTGCCGATCGTGTAGTCGACAACGCCCTTGTTGTGCAGGATGCCGCCGTCCTCGCGTGGAATCAGCACTTTCACCATGTCGTCGCGGTCGGTTTTCGGGCCGTGCATGCCGGGCACGTCGGGCACCAGGCCGGTGGCGTTGGCGATGGCGCACATCTCGACCATGGTCTTGGAGCCGTCGACGAACTCGACCAGCATGCGCGGGTTCATGTTGCGGCGGATCGCTTCCTCGCGATAGTCGTCCGGCACCGCGTCATGGTTGAGCGGATTGTTCTTGCCCTTGCCGGCCGACACGATGGTGTAGCCGAGCGCGGTGGCGAACTCGATCAGTTCCATGCAGCTCGAGGGCTCGTCGCCGGCGCCGACCGAATAGACAACACCCAGGCGGTCGGCCTCCTGCTTCAGGAAGGCGCCGATGGTGACATCTGCCTCGACATTCATCATGACGAGATGCTTGCCGTGCTCCATTGCCATCAGGTCGAAATCGGCGGCCACGCCGGGCTTGCCGGTGGCGTCGATGACGACATCGATCAGCGGGTTGGTGACCAGCAATTCGTTCGAGGTAATGGCGATCTTTCCCAATTCGATGGCCGCGGTGACCCGCGAGGCGGTATCGGCCTCGCGCGCCATGGCCTCGTCGCCATAGGCGATCCTGATTGCGTCGCGGGCAGTGTGAGGGCGGCGGGTCGAGACCGCGCAGACCTCGATGCCCTTCATCAGCATGCCCTGGGTGACCAGGTCGGTGCCCATTTCGCCCGAACCGATGACACCGATGCGCACCGGGCGGCCTTCGTCGGCGCGCCTTGCAAGATCGCGGGCAAGCCCGGTGAGGGCGACATTGGTCATGTAATTATCCGATGCTGGCGTTCGGCGCCGGAATAACAGAAAACCGCAGCGGTTTGTCAAATCAAACGGCGAAAGCTTCCGGCCATTGTCGATTCTAGCGCATTTCCGCCACCACTGCTTGCGCTCTTCAGCCGGCTTTCGGAAAAGGCCTTCCGCCCTTCCAGTCCCCGAGACAATGTGTGAATATGCTCGGCGTCGTTCAAAGTGGAACGATCGGATTAATCCGATTTTCAACCCGATCGACGTACGGTCCCGCGCCAAAGGGCCGGAACACGGCCGTCGATGGTGACAGGGACGGCAATGATCATGGACGAAAAACGCGGAAATTCTGGCGAAAAGACCGCTCCGGAAGAGGCCCTCACGGGAAGCGTCAGAGACTATCGGCTGCCAGTCGGCACCGATCTGCTTGGCCGTGTCGACGGCTTCTACCACTGGCAGGATCTGCGCCGCCAGCACGGCCTGTGGCCCTACGCAAAATCGACGGAGACCGCGCCCAAGACCCATTGCGCCGCCAAAACAGACAGCGGCGAGGAGATTTCGGGCGTCAACTTCGCGTCGCAGGATTATCTCAGCCTGTCCTCGCACCCCGCGATAAAGCAGGCGGCCATCGACGCTATCGGCGAGTACGGCGTCCACAGCGCAGGCTCCGGCGCGCTGCTCGGCAACACGCGGCTCTCGCTGCAACTCGAAAAGACCATCTCCGACTTCATGGGCGGTCCCGAGGTCGTGCTTTATCCGACGGGCTGGTCGGCGGGTTTCGCGGCGGTGCAAGGCCTGGTGCGCTCGCACGATCATGTCGTTCTCGACGTGCTTGCCCATTCCTGCCTGCAGGAAGGCGCCCGCGCCGCGACCCAGAACATCCATTTCCATGGGCACCTGAATCTCGAAGGGTTGACGCGCCGGCTGCAACGCATCCGTTCGGCAGACGCCGTGAACGCCATCCTGGTGTGCACCGAAAGCCTCTTCTCGATGCATTCGGACACGCCCGACATCGCCGCCATGCGGGCAATCTGCGACGAATACGACGCCAGGCTGCTTGTCGATTGTGCCCATGATTTCGGCTGCATCGGCGACGACGGGCTCGGCCATATCGGTCTGCAAAAGATGATCGACAAGGTCGATGTGATCATCGGCAGTTTTTCCAAAACCTTCGCTTCGAACGGTGGCTTCATCGCCGTGAAGACGCGGGCGGTGGCGGAATACATGAAATACTTCAGCGCCACTCAGACCTTTTCCAATGCCCTGTCGCCGGCCCAGGCGGCAACGGTGCTTGCCGCCTTCGAGATCGTCGCGTCGGACGAAGGCAAGCGGCGGCGGCTGAGCCTGATGGACAACATCCTTTATATGCGCAGCGAAATGGCCAAGGTGGACCTCGAAGCACTCGGCCACCCGTCGGCCATCGTGCCGGTTCGTGTCGGCGCCGAAGGGCTGGCGCGCATTGCGGCCAGGGAACTCGCCTCGCTCGGCGCCATCGCGAACCTGGTGGAATATCCAGCGGTGCCGCAAGGCGGCGCGCGGTTCCGCGTCCAGGTCATGGCCGATCATACCCGCGGTGACGTCGACGCGCTTGTCCGGCTGATGCGACAAGCCATGCAGTCGGCGGATCTGGAATTCCGCTCCTATCGCGAGGCCGATGGCTCCTCGCTCAAGCGAGGCGCGGTTCGCTGGAATGCGGCGTCGAACGCCGCCTGAACCTAGAGCGGTTCCGGTTCTTCAGAACCGGTGACTCGCTCTAACTATTTGTTTTGCCGCATTTATGCGGACGCCAAATGATTCCATTTGGCTGCAAAATGCTCTAGGTCGTGTGGACAGTTATCTGGTCCATAGGACGGTAGCGGCGATGGTAACGACGGCGAGGTAGTTTCGGGCTGTCTTCTCGAATCGGGTT
>NZ_FOSL01000010.1 GCF_900114255.1 Neomesorhizobium albiziae
CGCGATGGCGCCGGACCGATCCTGAACGCCTCGCGGCGACCGTTTCCCTTTATCCGAATGGTGTTCGCCGATTCTGGATACCGAGGACCGCGTGTGGCCGAGGCCACCTCCATCGCAGTCGAAATAGTCAAAAGACAGCCAGATCAGATCGGCTTCGCCGTGCAACCGAGACGTTGGGTCGTGGAACGCTTTTTTGCGTGGATCAGTCGCAACAGACGCCTATGGAAGGACGCCGAGGCCACCATCGAATCCGCAACAGCATTCCTCTACGCCGCAGCCGTCATGATCCTTGTCCGGCGCATCGCACGAAATCAATGACTTTCGGCACGGACTCTGAGAAAATGGGCTCCCTGAACGGCAAATGCATCAGCGCTCAGGCCACGCAGAAGGTCCCGGTCGCGCAACCAACCGAACAGCAAGTCCATTTGACTGTCAATGTTTTCAGGATAGCAGAACATGCTGTCCTCCTTGCTGACACGCACGGTGCGGAATTCACCCGCCCATGCGTAGACATCTGGAACAGATGACGGTGAATGCCTTGCAGGTGGCTTGGTGTAAAATCGCCGTCAGGCAAGGGCTCGTCGCCGCGCTGGAGAACGGCGTCGGCCTCGAACGCCTCCAGCGCGCGGGCATCGCGAAGATCGAGCAGATTCTTGAGAACTGGGGTTGCGGGATAGCAGTACGGGTCGGGCTCGGCCGCGTACACCGGGAAGGTCAGGCCTTCTTGCTGTGCCTGGCGGCAATCGCCTTGCGCCGCTGCTCCGGTGAAGCACCCTTGTGGTCGAAAGCCGCGAACATCGCGCGCGAAGCAGCCGACTGAGAAATGCCTTCCATGGCGTTCAACTTGGTCATGGTTTCGCGTCCGGCAATGAACTTGCCGGAACGGCTGTCGCGGGTGATGAATTTGGTTTTCAGCATCGACCGTACCGTATCACAGTTTCATGCCTTCGCCAGCCGGCCGCGGGAAAGGCGTTGCCGGCCAAGCCTTCCCGAGACGTCGGCGCACCGCATGGCCTGCAACGGGCTACCAGGGCACGACCGTGATTTCAGGCCAGTTGTTGCGCGCCCTGGCGCCCTTTTCCTGGTGCGTGGTCTGGTTGTCGATGATGCGGTTCGGGGTGATGCGAAAAGAAAAGATGTCATCGAGGCCGAAGGGCGCAGTGACTTCCAATCCTTCGGCCTCCGTCAAGCGTATGCCGACCGCGTGGGTGCGCGACGCGAAGTAGCCAAGCGCCTGCGCCGAGGATTTATACGCCGGGCATGGCCTGCCGAAACGCTCGGGATACCAGAGATGCACGCGCGCCTGGTTGCGGATCTCGACCGCGCGCGGCAGGTCGGCGAAATGTCTTTCGCCGACCTTGATGAAGGCGTCCTCCGCCTCCCAGGAAAGATCGGAGCCGTCGCAATAGAAAAGGTCGATGTCCTTGATGCCGTATCCGGGAGGCTTCCCGGTCAGACTGTTCCAGACCGTGTTGTAGATGGCGCCTGAAACGATCATCCAGTCCGGCAGGTTCAGGTCGCGCGCCCGCCGCAGCGCCGTCCAGACGATGGGATCGGCCTTCAGGATCGCTACAAGTGCTTGGCGTTGTGCTTCGAAATCGAGGCGGGAAAATCGCAGATGTCGCATCGCCCACCTTGAGGGCGATTCGCCCGTCCGCCGCAATGCCTCCGAAGTCCCCGACCGACACGTGGGTGCGGCAAGCCGTTGCCGGCAACTCTTCACGCAACGATGCCACGCACCGCCCATGCGACATTCGCGAAAGACCTCGGGCCGTCTGGCCGTCCGTCCTCGTAGGCGTCGCGGACGGCCGCGTCCGTGCGTGCCCGCTCGGCTGCGTCGAGCGTCGCTACGTATTTGCCCAACGGCCCTTCGCCCGCGGCGATCGGCGCCCAATAGTCGAAGTTCTTATAGTTCATGCGGATCATCAGTTCCGCTTCCTCGACGTTCACCAAGCCCTGATCCATGAATGTCCGCTTCATTTCACCCGGCTGCATCATCGGCTGGAATAAGTAGCGGCTGCGCAGCTGGCGCCCGCCTTCGCTCAGCGCCGCCACCGTGTCCACCATCATGCGCATGCCCGGCATTCCGCCGAGATGATCCCACACGACGGCGGCGACCGTGCCGTCAGGCCGCACGACGCGGCGCATCTCGGCCACCGCCTTTGCCGTTTCCGGCACGAAATGGAGCACCAGCAGGGCCATCGCGCGGTCGAAACTGGCGTCTACGAAGGGCAATGCGCAGGCATCCGCCTGCTGTATCTTCACGCGAGGGTCGGTGTTTCGCAGGGTCGCCTCCTCGACGAAGACCGGCGAATAATCGATCGCGGCAATCTCTGCGAGGCCGGCGGAACCCGCCAGCGCGAAGGTCAGGCTTCCGGTGCCGCAGCCGACGTCGAGAATTTTTTCGCCGTCGGCAAGTCCCGCGAAATCGATAAACAGGGGCGCTAGTTTTTGACTCCACCGGCCCATGAGTTGCTCATAGCCGGCTGCGTCGTGGACATTGAAACTCGATGTCATCGAAGCCTCCACAAGGCAGGGATGACGCTATACTTCGGCCGGATGACTGACAAGGTTCGGCGGAGCGTACGCCTCCCCCGCAGTGTTCGGGGGAAGAGTCCGGCTCCGGAAAGGGCTCCTTACCCCCGCAGCACGCCGCCGGTCTGCTTCTTCACATTCTCGACGATGCGTCCGGCAAGCTGCTCGAAATCCTCGTCGGTCAGCGTCTTCTCGACCGGCTGGATCGACACCTCGATCGCCACCGACTTCTTGTCCGCGCCGAGGGAAGCGCCTTCGAAAATGTCGAACACCGAGACGGCGGTGATCAGCTTCTTGTCGGCGCCAAGCGCTGCGCGCGTTAGCGTCTGCGCTTCCACCGCCTTATCCACGACGAAGGCGAAATCGCGCTTCACCGCCTGGAAGGCGGAGAGTTCGAGCTTCGGCTTGGTTCTGGTCGGCTTGGCCTTCGATTCGGGGATCGCGTCGACGAACACCTCGAAGCCTGCAAGAGGCCCCGAAACGTCAAGCAGTTCCAGCGTCCTGGGGTGGAACTCGCCGAAATGCCCAAGCACGGTCTTGGGGCCGAGCTTGATCAGCCCGGACCGGCCGGGATGATACCAGCCGGGTCCGCCAGCCTCGATCTGCAGGCGATCGACCGGCGCGCCGCAGGCTTCGAGCGCGGCCAGCGCGTCGGCCTTGGCGTCGAACACGCCGACATTCTGCGCATTGCCGGCCCAGCTGCGGCCGGAACCTTCCAACCTGGCGGTGCCACGGCGGATGCCGGCGGCCACCCGGCGCTGCCTGTCCGGCGTGTCGCCCTCATAGGTGCCCGACACTTCGAACAGCGCGACGTCGCCAAAACCGCGGTCGGCATTGCGCTGCGCGGCCGAGATCAGGCCCGGCAGCAGCGACGGCCGCATGTCCGACATGTCGGCGGCGATAGGATTGGCAAGCTTCAGTTCCGGCTGCCCGCCGCCGAAGGCTTCCGCGTGCCTTGCCGGAATGAATGACCACGTCACCGCTTCCATCATGCCGCGCACCGCGAGCGCGCGCCTGGCTGCGCGGCTGCGCACCTGCAGCGGCGTCAGGATCTTGCCGTTGACCCTGCCGTGGCTCGGCAGCGGTTGCGGCGCGATCTCGTCGACACCGTGGATGCGCATGACTTCCTCGACGAGGTCGGCCTTGCCGTCGACATCCGGCCGCCACGAGGGGACCGAAACATCGACCACATCGCCCGAACCATTCGGACCGAAGCCCAGCCGCTTCAGGATATCGAGGCTCTCCGCCTTCGGCACGTCGAGGCCGGTCAACCGCTTCACTTCCGAGACCGGGAACGAGACGACCTTGGGCTTGTGGCCGGCATAGCCGGTCACCTCGATCTCGCTCGGCGTTCCGCCGCATAGGTCGAGCACCATGCGGGTCGCAAGCTCCAGTCCCGGGACCATGAATTCAGGGTCGACACCGCGTTCGAAGCGGTAGCGCGCGTCGGTAATGATGCCGAGTTCGCGGCCGGTGCGGGCGGTGGCGATCGGGTCCCACAAGGCGGATTCGATCAGCACGTCGGTTGTCGCCTCGTCGCTGCCCGTGTGCTCGCCGCCCATGATACCGGCGATAGACTCGACGCTATTGTCATCGGCGATCGCGCACATGTCCGGCGTCAGCGTGTATTCGCGCCCATCGAGCGCCAGCACCGTTTCACCGTCCTTCGCCCGACGCACGGTCAGGTTACCCTTAACCTTCGCCGCGTCGAACACGTGCAGCGGCCGGCCGCGGTCGAAGGTAATGTAGTTGGTAATATCGACCAGCGCGTTGATCGGGCGCAATCCGATGGCGAGCAGCCGCTGCTGCAGCCATTTCGGCGAATGGCCGTTCTTCACGCCCGCTACCCGCCGCAGCGCGAAGCCAGGGCAAAGGTCTGGCGCTTCGATCGTCACCTTCACCGGGCAGGCGCCCGAGCCCTTGACCGGCTCGACCACGCCGTTCTTCAGCGTGCCGAGGCCGGAAGCGGCGAGGTCGCGAGCAATGCCGTAAACGCCGGTGGCGTCAGGACGGTTCGGTGTCAGGCCGATCTCGATAACTGGATCGTCGAGATGCGCATAGGTTGCGAAGCTTGTGCCTACCGGCGCGTCCGCCGGCAGATCGATGATGCCGTCATGCTCCTCGGAAAGCTCCAGCTCGCGCTCCGAACACATCATGCCATGGCTCTCGACGCCGCGTATCTTTCCCACCGACAGCGTCACGTCGATGCCGGGAATATAGGCGCCGGGCGCGGCGAAAGCGCCGATCAGGCCAGCGCGTGCGTTAGGCGCGCCACAGACCACCTGGATCGGCGACTTGCCGTCGCCAATGTCCACGGTCAGCACGCGCAGCTTGTCGGCGTCGGGATGCTTTTCCGCCGTCAGCACCTTGGCGATGACGAACGGTTTGAGCGCCGCCTTGTCGTCCACGGACTCGACTTCGAGGCCGATCGACGTCAGCCGCTCGACTATTCTGTCGAGCGATGCGTCGGTCTTGAGATGGTCCTTCAGCCAGGAGAGGGTGAATTTCATGGGTTCACTCGTTTCGTGTCGTTGCGGTCGAACACTTCGACCAGGCGGAAGCGTTCGCAAACCAGGATCATATCCGGCGAGAAGCCGCCATTGCGCGCGAAGTAGGCCTCGTGGGCTTTCCGCCAGTATTCGTGGGACAGGTCGCCTTCACCCTCGTCGCGGGCAAAAGCCGCATCGACCTCGTCGAAGCGGCGCTGGATCGCCTCTACGGTCTCAATGACGGCGGCGCGCCTTCCCTGGCCGTCGAGCACCACATCGCGGCGGCCGACAACCGGCATCGGCTCGGCGACACCGTAGTCGCGCAGCGCACCGCAGGTCGCCGTCTTGCGTCCCGACAGCACCAGCGCCAGCAATTCGTCGGCCAGTTCGGGGCTGTCGCCAAAGGCGAAGCTCACCGCATCGGCATACGGGTCGGCGGCAGCAATCACGAACTCAATCCCCCGAACAGCGTCGGCAGGTCGAGCGGCCTGAAGCCATAGTGCTGCAGCCAGCGCACGTCGGCATCGAAGAAGGCGCGCAGGTCCGGCATGCCGTATTTCAGCATGGCGATGCGGTCGATGCCCATGCCCCAGGCAAAACCCTGGTATTCGTCGGGATCGAAGCCGCCGAAGCGCAGCACGTTGGGATGCACCATGCCGCAGCCCAGAATCTCCAGCCAGTCGTTGCCCTCGCCGAAGCGCACTTCGCCCGGCCGCGAGCGGTCGCACTGGATGTCGACTTCGAGGCTCGGTTCAGTGAACGGGAAATAGCTCGGCCGGAACCGCATCTTCAGCGCCGGCACCTCGAAGAAAGCCTTGCAGAATTCCTCCAGCACCCAGCGCATGTTGGCGACGTTGGCTGATTTGTCGATCACCAGGCCCTCGACCTGGTGGAACATCGGCGTGTGCGTCGCGTCCGAATCCATGCGGTAGGTCTTGCCCGGAATGACGATGCGGATCGGCGGCTTCTGCGCCTCCATTGTGCGGATCTGCACCGGCGAGGTGTGGGTGCGCAAAAGCTTGCGCGCGCCGTCCGGCCCGGGATTGAGGAAGAACGTGTCATGCATCTCGCGCGCCGGGTGGCCTTCGGGGAAGTTCAGCGCGGTGAAATTGTAATAGTCCGTCTCGATGTCCGGCCCTTCGGCGACCGAGAATCCCATGTCGGCGAAGATCGCGGTGATCTCGTCGGTGACCTGACTGATCGGGTGGATGCGGCCGCGCTCGGCCGGCGACTGGCGCACCGGCAGCGTCACGTCGAGCTTTTCGGCGGCGAGCCTTGCTGCGATCGCCACCTCGCGCAGCTCCGCCTTGCGGGCGGTCAGCGCATCGGTCACGCGGTTCTTCAGGCCGTTGATGGCTGGGCCTTTCACCTGCCGTTCTTCCGCGCTCATGGAGCCCAGCGTCTTCAGCATTTCGGAGACCGAGCCCTTCTTGCCCAACGCCGCGACGCGAACGGCCTCGATCGCCTGTTCGTCGGAGGCCGCGGCGATCTCGCCCAGCAAGGAGTTTTCGAGCGTATCGAGAGTGCTCATGATCTCGTTCACGATTTTGACCCTCTTGGTCGATGACGACTTCGCTTGTCAGGCCGAGAATTTCAGCCCAAAGAAAAACCCGCGCCAGCCCTGCCAGCGCGGGTTTCCCAAATCAAGTATCCTGATGCTTCGGGAAAACGCTGGCCTTAGGCGACAGCGCTTTCAAAAGCATTCGGGGTGGTGTTCTTCAGGTATTCCAGTGCGACCTTCGCCTTGGCGACCAGCGCAGCAAACGCCTGCGGCTCGTGGATCGCCATGTCGGAAAGCACCTTGCGGTCGATTTCGATGCCGGCCTTGTTGAGGCCGTCGATGAAACGTCCGTAGGTCAGGCCGTGCTCGTGCACCGCCGCGTTGATGCGCTGGATCCACAGGGCGCGGAAGTTGCGCTTGCGGTTCTTGCGGTCGCGGTAGGCATACTGCAGCGACTTCTCCACCGCCTGCTTGGCGATGCGGATGGTGTTCTTGCGGCGGCCGTAGAAACCCTTGGCGGCTTTCAGGACCTTCTTGTGCTTGGCGTGCGAGGTGACGCCTCTTTTTACGCGTGCCATGTCATGATCTCCTTAAACAGCTGTACCGGCCGCGGCTCAAAGGCCGTTCGGCAGAAAATTCTTGATGACCTTCTTGCCGTCCGGTTCAGCCAGAACCATCGTGCCGCGGGCATTTCGAATGAACTTGTTGGTACGCTTGATCATGCCGTGACGCTTGCCGGCCGCAGCCGACAGAACTTTACCCGTACCGGTGATCTTGAACCGCTTCTTCGCAGCGGATTTGGTCTTCATCTTGGGCATTTTGCTTACTCCGTTTCTATGAGGATCCTCTGGCGTGCCGTCGGCACGCCGCGCCTCTTGTTTCGTTTTCGGACCGACCAAGCCCGAAAAGCATTGCGAACCGCCACGGCATGCCCTGCCGGGACGGTTCTGAACGCGCGCTATTACCAGCAAGCCGGCGCGGGCGCAAGTGTCGGCGTTTGCGCCACCGCTAAACCTCGGCGGATATTGGTTGGCGCCCGTGCGGGCCCTTGATCCGCGGAAAATCATAGGCATTCGCCTTCGAGGTCGCATACCCCGCACCCACCAGCGCTTCGGCAAATTTCACCGCGGCGGTAACGCCGTCGATGACCGGCACACCGGTCGCAGCACTCAGCCGGTCGCAAAGCACCGACATGCCGGCACAACCAAGCACGATTGCCTCGGCGCGGTCTTCCTTCTTGGCGCGCTCGATCTCGTTCGCCAGCAGGCGTTCGGCCTGCAGCGGGTCTTCCTCCAGGGCCAGCACCGGCAGATCGATGGCGCGCACATTGCGGCAATGGTGATTGGCGCCGTAGGAGACGACGAGATCCTCGATGATCGGGATGGAACGCGGCAAGGTCGTTATGACGGAGAAGCGACGGCTGATGGTCATCGCCACCTGCACCGCGGCCTGGCAGATTCCGATCACCGGCCCGCGGGCGACCTCGCGGGCGGCATGCAGCCCCGGATCGTCGAAGCAGGCAATGACATAGGCATCGACGCCCTCGGCCTCGCCCTTGCGGATCTGCGACAGCATTCCGGGAACCGCCATGGCCTCGTCGGCCCCGCCCTCGATGCTTGCCGGCGTGTCCGTCGGGTTGGTGGCGGTAACGCGTGTGCCCGGCTGCTTCACCCGCAGGGCGCTTGCCAGCGCCTGTTCGGTCATCGAGGCTGTCGAATTGGGGTTGATCAGAAGAATATGCACTGCCCGGGATCCTTCAGCACAGTCGATTGCAACAGAGGTTGGAAAAAGTCGGAAATCGCAGGTGCCTCGAGGACAACCGACAATCTGACCCGATGGGGTGGTCAGGCGAAGGCGGTCGATCCCCGGTAGATCTCCGGATCGACCTTAGCCGCCCCTTATTCGACGCCGTGGTTCGACCTGAGGCGGAATTCCACCTCAGGTCCCGTGATGCAGCTACTCGGCGAAGCGGGTCAGCCAGTGACGCGATTTGTTGTCGGGCAACTGGACGATGCGATCGATCTGGTCGGTCATCACCCAGGCCATCGGCTGCTGGTGCAGTGGCAGCATGATGATCTCCTCCTTTGTCATTTCCAGCGCCTTGGTCTGCAGCGCCAGCCGCTTTGTCCGGTCCATTTCCGTCGACGCCTGCACGATCAGCTTGTCGATCTCGGGATAGCTCCAGCCACCCCAGTTGAACACGCCCGCATTGTCGGTTTTGGTTTCGATCATCTGCAGCAGTATGGAATAGCTGTCGAGCATGGGCTCGTTGGCCCAGCCGATGAGATAGACGTCAGCCTGGCCGCCGGCGCGTTTCGGTGTCTGGGCGGCGGCCGGCGCGATATCGAGCTGCGGCTTGAAGCCGGCGCGGCTCAGCATGTTGATGAGGCCCTGGCACAGTTCCTCTTCGTTCACGTAAGCGTCGTTGGTGCAGACAAGCGTGAATTCCATGTCGGTCGCGCCAGCATCGGCCAGCAGTTTCGCCGACAGCTCCGGATCGTAGTCGAATGGCTTGTCGAGCGCTTCGGTATAACCCGGGATCTCCGGCGCTATGATCGCGCCGGCGGTCCGCGACTTGCCGCGCATGATGCGCTTCTGGATTAGTTGCGGGTCGAGCGCGTGCGCGAACGCCTGGCGCACCCGCAGGTCGTTGAACTTGTTGTCGGCGCCGTTGTGAAGTTTCGGCTTGCGGTTGAAGCCTATCATGACGGTGCGCAGATCGGTGCGTTCCATCGCCTTCAGCCCAGGCTGGGCCACCAGGCGGGGAAGATCCTGCGAGGGTGCATTCTCGGTGAAGTTGATCTCGCCCGACAGCATCGCGGCGACGCGTGTCGCGGCTGACGTGATGGGGATGAATTCGATGCGGTCGATGTTGGTTTGCGACTTGTCCCACCACGCTGGGTTCCTGGTGAGGACGGTCTTGCTGTCGGGCACCCGGCTTTCGGTGACGAAGGGGCCCGTCCCATTGGTGTGGTAGGTGGCGTAACCTTCGATCTTGGCGCCGACATCGGTCGGCTTCAGCGAATCGTTGTCGGCCAGCCAGGTCGCGTCGAACATGTGGATGTTCGTCAGGTCGTTGAGCAGCAGAGGATAGGGACCGGTAAGTTCTATGTCGATGGTGTAGTCGTCGACCTTCTTCGACGACTTGTAGGCGGGCAGGTTGCCGCGCAGCGGCGAAACGTCGTCGCTGACGCGCGTCAGCGACGCGAGCACGTCGTCGGCGGTGAACTCAGCGCCGTTGTGAAACTTCACGCCTTTCCTGAGATGGAACCGCCACACGGTTTCAGACACCGTTTCCCACGAGGCTGCGAGCGCCGGTTCGATCTTGAGATCGGCGTCGTAGCGGACGAGCCCCTCATAGACATGATTGAGGAAGGCGATGGTGTAGCTGTCACCGTAGGAATAGGGATCGAGGGAATAGATATCCCTTGCGGCTCCCCATTTAAGCGTTTCGGCGCTGGCGCCCGAAACAAGTAAGGCTGCCGCCGTAACCGCAAGGCCAATTCTTTTCAGCATCTGTATTTCCTCCACTCTGGAAAGGTTGAGCCTCCTTGGACGGAGGACTTGTTTTTCTGGGCATGCGGTGTCGCGCCGACGGGAGGACACCTCAGCGCATTTTCGCCACGGCCGAAGGTTTGTCAACCAGATTGTCGACAATCTTTTATTATATTGGCGGCATGTTAGTAGACCGATGCTCGACCTGGTGACGGAGCGACCGTCCCGTCGTGCTTGAGCGAGCGGCCGATCGCCCGCCCGCGCCGCGAGTTCTGTTGAAAAATGTCGAGGTTTCAGAAGGCCGATGGCTGCCTTGCCACGGTTCAGCTCTTCTCGATGGCCTTCGGCGCAGCTTGTGCGGACACGGCGGCGAATTTCGCCGTCACGTCGCCTGCCGCCAGGATTGGTGCGCCTGCTGGGCGACATAGAATGCCAGCGCCAGGGCTGCGTTGAACTCGAGCACCTCTTCGACCGCGGCGAATATGTTCGATGACGACGAGGTGATGTCGATCACCTGCGCAAGGCCGATAAAGCCCAGGTGCAGGAAAAGCAGGACATGTTCCGCCAGCCACGACCGGCGGCGCCCGAACCCGCTCCTCAACTGATTGGCCACCACGAGCATCAGCCCGAGCGACACGGCGAGCATCAACCCGACCAGAAGCCAGGCCAGGCCGCCATTGATGTCGCGCAACAGCCGATAGGCCAGCATGAGCAGGTCGTGAAAGCCGTCCAGCTGGCCACCGCCATAGAGGGCCGGCGGCTCGAAGCCGAAGAGGCGCGAGCCGAAACCGGTTTCGTCCATCAGTTCGGCGAGACCGATCAGCCCGGCCAGAAGAAGCGGCCTGCTCCATCCCAACGCAAGGGATGCGTATGCGGAGCCGATGACGATGGCCAGCAAGCACGCAACGGTCGCCATTTCGACGATGCCATCTTCCTGGAGGAGCAAGGGCCGGGCATGTGGAGCGAGGACCGCAACGGCGGCGGCGGCGAGCGTGCAGAGCCCTATTGCCGCAAGCGCGCAGGCCAGCCAGCGGACCGGGTTCGTCTGTCGCGAGTGGATGCGGCCAAGCTGAACGAAGGGCGCAGCCCCAGCCAGGATATCGGCACTCTTTCCCTGGCGAACCACCGAGGCCATGGCCGCTCTCCCTTGTAACAAATCTGTCAAGAAACCGTCACATATGGACAGTTTCTGGCCAAGGGAAGGCAAGTCGCGGTTGCAGAGCGCTGGCGCGATCACAACTGATTAACGACTGTGTCGGGGATGGTTCGCGGTCGGTCGCCGGCTTGCTGGAGCATTTTGCAAGCCAAATGGAATCATTTGACGTCCGCATAAATGCGGCAAAACAAATAGTTAGAGCGCGTTATCGGTTCTGAAAGAACAGGGAACCGCTCTCTCTAAAGCGTCAGGCGTTGGCCTGCGCCGGTTCTCCGAAAAACTCGCGCCGCGCGGCATCGTCCACGCGCCTCAGCCTTGCGAGGTTGCGCAGGAGCCGTCGCGGCCGCTTCAGGGCTTCCCGGCTGAAGAAGTACTTCTTGAGAAGGCTGGGCGCCTTGCTGTGCGAACCGCCATGGGCCACCCGGTAGACCGCGCCGTGGAACGGCAGCGTCGCCAGCGCCTGGCCGCGTCCCGCCAGGATGTCGGCGATGCGGACATGGCTGCCGAGCATCGATTTGATCCAGTCGAGGGAAGCGTCCTCGAACCGCTCGGGCACGCCGTAGACGTCCGACCGGATGATCAGCGACGTCCCGCACAGATGGTTGAAATCGTCGTATCCCAGCAACAGGCCGCCGCCATCGTCCCAGATGTAGCCGCGGTCGATCGTCCATCCGTTGGCGCCGCGGTGTTCCGAGACGTACTCCACCAGCCGGGCGCTGACGAAATCGTCGTCGTCGACGATCATGAAAAAGCGGCTGTCTCGCGCCCGCAACATGCCCATCAGCACGCGGCGTCCCTTGTCGGCGCGGAAGGCGTCGTAGAAAACCTCCATGTCGCCGGACTTGCCGAGCTCGTGCATGTCGTTGGGAGGAAAGGTGACGCGCTCGACCTCGAATCCCTCGGGAAGCTCGGGCAGGTCGGCGCCCTCGTTGGCAACGATGACGCCCCGCCAATCGCCATTGGTCTGGTTGGCGATCGAACGGACGGTCTGGGTGAGGTTTGCCTTGAGCAGGGCCCAGTCGCGCGCATTGTCCTGATGGCGGACCGGAATGATGAAGGTGAGAAGGGTCATCGGGCATCCCCCCTGCCGGTTGCCTGACCGGCCTGGCGACGCGCCCAGCCAATGCCGTCGTCGAGCGAGGCGGCCATGTAGGAAAGGTCGGTTCCGCCCGAAAAAGCGTTCATGAAACGCCGCACCTTGCCATAGCTGTTGTCGAGCACGGCGTGCGGGCGGCCAAGCAGCAGCGAGCAGATATGGACATGCAGGCGATCGGTGACGATCGCGCGTCCGCGCGAGATCTGGCGGATGCCACGGCGGAAGCGGTTGTGCGCCGCGGCGTCGAGCTTGCGCAGCCGCACTTCGCCAGGCTTCAGTGTCAGAAGTCCGGACGCCGCGCCGATCGCCTTGGAGACGCGCACGCGCCGCGCCGATTCGGTCGTCCAGTCTTCGACCGGCACGTCGGGATAGGCCGAGACATCGAGGTCGCCGGCCTTTTCGAGGTCCACCCTCAGCATGGCGAGAACCGGGAATTCGGCGGCGGCCGGCTTCAGGCCGCCGATGGCGAAGGCCATGTCCGGGCAGAGCCGCACCTGGCAGTCGAAGTGCTTTTCGGCGAACTGCTTGGATTCCTCGTCGCGGACCAGGAGCACGAAGTTCTTGTGGCGTCCGATGGCGCGCGCGCTCTGTTCCACGCGCTCCTTCGACTTGTAGTGGATCGACTGCGGAAACTGGATGATCTGGCGGTTCGGGAACCGCTCCAACACGAGCTCGCGAAAGTCCTGGTGCGCAACCCAGAGATCGCCGAAATTGCCGCCGCCATGGATGAAGATCGGCCCGCTCGGCATGACCTGCTCGAGCTCTTCGGCCGAGAAATCGTCGATGCGCGAGACATAGGCAGGCCGCTTGCGGTAGCGGTCCTTCAGATAGGCCATTTCGCCAAGCCAGATCGCCGAATCGCCGCAGTTGCGGATGTCCGGAAAGTCGAGGATCGCCATCGGCTCGTCGGCCGAGACGTAATCCTTCAGGCAGTCGTGAATCATGTCCTGCAGTTTGGCGATCAGGACCAGATTTGATTCCGGCATTTCATTCTCCATTTCGATGGCGGCAGGGGTGTGCAGCAGGATTGCAGCAATTTCAGGCTGGACGGACCTTCGCCAGGACTTTTCCCAATATCTGCCAGACCTCTGTTTCGGGACCGGCCGGGCGCTTCATCAGGGTCCAGAGCAGGAAGCTCGTGCCGCAGTAGAGAAACGCGCCCAGCCCGGCGAGCGCGGCCAGTTGCGTGGCCAGCGCGAATTTGTCGTCGGTTTGCACCATGTGGCTCAACGCCAGCGACACGCCCGCCGCCATCACCACGATGCTGGCAAGCGCGCGCACGTTGGCCGAAAGTTGCTTCAGCACTGTGACACCGATGAAGCGTTTCACCAGGATCATGTTGACGAACGCGCTGAACAGGCCGGTGAAGACGCGGCCGATCACCACCCCCTGGAGCCCCCCGAGCAGCAGGCCGGCGATCATGACGGGGACGCGCACGCACAGCATCTGCGCGTCGCGGATGAACAAGAGCCGCGTCTCGCCCTTGGCCATGCCGAGCGGCTGCACCAGCGAACCCAGCGTCTGTAGCGCGAAGACCGAGGCGAGCGACTGGACGATGAAGATGATCGGCACCCATTTTTCGCCGAGCGTCAGCCTGACCAGCGGATCGGCGACCACCGCGACGCCGATGCCCGCGGGCAGCGCCACCGCTGCGACCAGCGCCTGAACGCGCTGATAGGCGGCTGCGAGACGGGCGGGATCGTCGCGAATGCTGGAAAAACCGGGATAGATCGTCTGGGTGAGCGGCGCCGTCGCCTCTCGCGTCGGCATCATGGCCAGGTTGCTGCCCACCGAATAGTAGCCGAGCGATGTCCCGCCCAGCATCTTGCCCACCAGCAGATAATCGAAACGCCAGTTGAGCGTGTTGACGATCTGGCCGGCGGTCAGCCACGCCGAGAAGGAAAAGAATTCCTTCATGTGCCGGAAGGTGATGCTTGGGCGGAACGGCAGCACGAGATAGGAAACGATGACGTTCGTCGCCTGGCTCACCAGCGTGCCGATCACCAGCGCCCAATAGCTGTGGTAGATCATCGCGATCGCAACGGCGGCAACGAAGCCGGTCAACTTCTGCGACACGGCAAGCACGAATTCCTGCCAGAAGATCAGGTCGCGTTGCAGCATGATCCGGCGCGGATTGGTCAGGCCGCCCAACACTATGCTGAGCCCCAGCGCCAGCATGACGCCGGAGAGCCGCGGCTCCTCGAACAGCACAGAAGCCGGATAGGCGCAGGCCGCGAAGAGGAGGCCGAGCAGCAGGCCGCGCGTCGCATTGAGCGTCCAGGCGGCGCTGAAATGCGACCTGTCTGGCGCGCTGTGACGGATGAGGGCCTCGGAGAGCGAGAGTTGGGTGACGGTGTCGACGATCAACAGCATGGTGGTCGCCAGCGCCACCAGGCCGAAGTCTGAAGGCGCCAGATACCACGCGAGCACAAAAGTGCTCAGCGTCGCCAGCCCGTTGACGATCACCCGGGACAGGCTCAGCCACATGCTTCCCTTGACGAGGCGCCCGGTGATGTTGGTCATGGCGTTGCGGTGGCCGTGCGCGTTCAGGCCAAGCCCTCCGTCGAGGAGGCTGCCTTCGCCTTCATACCAATGTTGAAAAGAGCGTCGTGCGCCACTGCCAAACCGTACTCCAATGGAACTGATCGAGGCGGCGATCAGCACGCCCGCATGATCGCACACGGGTGAGGATGCTTGTCCGATCGGGCCGCCGGCCGAAGCGGGCGCAATCTAGTTGCGCCTATGCTGCACTGCAATAGACAGGCGATCACGGTTGATGTCAGGCGTTTTCGGTATTTTGCCGCCGGGGCCCTGAAAATGCCGTCTTCGAAGGCCTGCCGCGATGGATCAGCCTTGTATTGCGCCGGCGTTGAGATAGGCGGTCAGCTCGCGCGCGGCCGCACCTCCGGCCCGGTTGGCGCCGATGGTCGAGGCGGAAGGGCCGTAGCCGACCAGATGAACGCGCGGATCCCTGGCGACCTGCGTCGCCAGGCGACCGGACATGACGATGCCGCCGTTTTCCTCCCTCAGTTGCAGCGGTGCCAGGTGATCGAGCGAGCTGCGAAACCCGGTGCACCAGAGGATCACGTCGGCTTGCCTTTCGCTGCCGTCGGCCCAGCGGATGCCGCGCTCGGTGATCTCGCTGAACATCGGCAGCCGGTTGAGCACGCCGCGTTCCTGCGCTGCCCGCAGCGCGGGCGTCCACGGAATGCCGGTGACCGAGACGACCGAACCGGGGACGAGCCCGCGCCTCACCCGGTCCTCGACGACAGCGACGGCGGCGCGCCCGTCCTCGGGCGTGAACGGTGTTTCGCGAAACCGCGGCTCGTCACGGGTTACCCAGGTGGTCGAGGTGACGCGCGATACTTCGTCAAGCAGCTGCAACGCGGAGATGCCGCCGCCCACGACGACGACGTGCTTGCCAGCGAACTCGCCAGCGGCCTTGTAGTCGCGCGTGTGCAACTGCCGCCCCTTGAACAGGCCGGCGCCGGGATAGTCCGGGATATAGGGCGTCTCCCAGGTGCCGGTGGCATTGATGATGCCGCGGGCGGAAAACGTTTCCCGGTCGGTTTCCACGCGGAATCGTCCGTTGCGTTCGCAGACGACCTTTACGGTCACCGGGCGGTACACTGGCAGTTGGAACTTCCTTTCATAGGCCGCATAATATCGCGGAACCGCGACGGAGGCCTTCACTTCCGGATCGGCGGTGTCGATCGCATCGGTAAACTGCATGCCCGGAAGGTCGTGAACGCGGTTGACCGTGCTCAGCGTCAGCGACGGCCAGCGATGCTGCCACGCCCCGCCGGCATGCGGCGATTTGTCGAGAACCACATAGCCGGTGCCGGGCGCCAGGCCGAGATTGCGCAGATGATAGGCCGAGGATAGGCCTGCCTGGCCGGCTCCGATGACCGCGATTTCGGTCTTGAAGGTGATCCGGACATCGCTCTGTTCGACTGGGCTCTCGACATTCGGGATGTTTTTTGAAGGCAGGTTTTCGGTCATCGCCACAACCTGAGATACCGAAGCCGGGATTTCAAGGACCCCCGCCGCAACCGCGACTGCAAGCCCAGGGGGGACGTGGCGGCGTTTATGACCCGTTCAAACTTCCTACAAACGATGATAAGTCGGACCAGCTATAAGATGAACTTGGGCATCGATGGTCCGACCCTTCCTTCCACTGAACGCGTTGCGGGCGTTCGAGGCTTCGGCCCGGCATCTCAGCTTCA
Source organism: Neomesorhizobium albiziae (assembly GCF_900114255.1). Lineage (GTDB taxonomy): Bacteria > Pseudomonadota > Alphaproteobacteria > Rhizobiales > Rhizobiaceae > Neomesorhizobium > Neomesorhizobium albiziae. The sequence goes on from NZ_FOSL01000010.1 coordinate 16,499, forward strand.
CGCGGGCCGGGATCGAACTTCACGTCACGCAGGCAGCCGTGAGCCAGCAGGTCCGCGCGCTTGAACAGCACATGGGCGTTCAGCTGTTTCGCCGGCTGCCGCGCGGCCTGATGATCACAGCCGAGGGCGAGGCCCTGCTTCCGGTCGTTGGAGACGCCTTCGACCGCCTGGCCACGACGCTCGACCGGGTCGGGTCGGGGAAAGTCCGCGAGCTGCTGGTGGTGGGGGTGGTGGGCACCTTCGCCGTCGGATGGCTTCTGCCCCGGCTGGAGGATTTCAGGCGCTCTCATCCGTTCGTGGAACTCAGGCTTTCAACCAACAACAACCGCGTCGACATGGCAGCCGAGGGGCTCGACTTCTCCATCCGCTTCGGAAACGGCGCATGGCACGGCCTCGATGCGACGGAACTGTTCGAAGCGCCGCTGACACCGCTTTGCACGCCGGAGCTGGCGGCCAGGATCCGTTCACCCGGGGATCTGGCCGAGCTCACATTGCTCAGAAGCTACCGCATGGACGAGTGGGCGCGCTGGTTTGCCGCCGCCGGCGCGGAGGTCCCGGCAAACATCGCCGGCGCCATCGTGTTCGATTCGTCGCTCGCCATGATGGAGGCCGCCGAGCAGGGCGTGGGCGTCGCGCTCGCTCCGCCCCTGATGTTCTCGCGTCAGATGCGCGGCGGTTCGATCAGGCGGCCATTCCAGGCCTCCATTTCGCTCGGCAGCTATTGGCTGACCAGGCTCAAATCGCGAACGCCCACCGCGGCGATGACGGCGTTCGCCGAATGGATTGCCGCCCAGGCGCCGGATTGCGGCGCCGGGCCGTTTCCCGCTTCGTCCTGACCGAGCCCTTCACGAAGAGCCGGAGGCGATTCGCCGACTGGCGGCCAGCTTCAGCCAGGGCGCCAGATGGAAGATGCTCATCAGCACATACATCAGGCCCATGCCGCTCAACGGCGAAGCATCCGGCATGGCCGAGCAGATGATGTCTGGGCCGCCAGCTGCGGTCAGCACCGCCATGACGGCGAAGGTTGGCGTCGCCGCGAGGCACAGCCAGTCGGCAACGCGGCGCGTCGGAGCTGTCCCGACTTCGAGCGGGTCGACCTCGCCCGCCGGCCGCTCGTCGCCCATTCCGGTCATGCGCTTCATCATCGTTCTGCTCGCTCGGGCATTTTGCAGCCGGGCGGAATCACCTGGCGTCGCACAAATGCGGCTAAACAAGCGCCGGCGCGTGGGTTGACGTGGGGCGCGCAGCGTCCTTTCCTCCGTCGGCGCGGCGCGCCGGTGGTGGTCGCGATCACACTAGGGCCGGATATCGGGATGGCGGGAGTTACAAGTCTGGCGGGATTCCGATGGACTCGCTGATTACGGCCGCGGCGCGCGCACTTGCCGCGGGCGACCCGCTCGGCGCGTTGAAACGGGTCGCCCTGCGCGACGATGCGCCGGCGCTCGCGCTCAGGGGCATCGCGATGGCGCAGCTCGGCGATCTCGCCCGGGCCAAGGCGCTTCTGAAGAGTGCTGCCCGCGCCTTCCGGCCCAGGGAGGCGGTGGCCCGCGCGCGCTGCGTCGTCGCCGAAGCCGAAATCGCGCTCGTCTCGCGTGATCTCACCTGGCCCGCCAAGGCTCTCGATGTCGCGCGAGCAACGCTCGAGGCGCATGGCGACCGCATCAACGCCGCGCATGCGCTGAACCTCGAGGCCCGGCGCCTGCTGCTGATCGGCCGCCTCGACGAGGCGGAGCGTACGCTCGCCGGGTTCGACCCCACGTCGCTCCCGCCCGCATCGCGGGCCGCCCACGAACTCGTGGTCGCGGGATTGGCTGTCCGGCGCCTACGCACACGGGCGGCGCGCGCCGCCCTCGATCGCGCCGAGCAGGCGGCGCGGGCGGCCGACATTCCCGCGCTGACGGCGGAGGTCGAAAACGCTGCGCTCGTCATGAATGCGCCGGCGGCGCGCCTCATAATGCGTGGGAGCGAACGCCTGCTGCTGCTGGAAGATGTCGAAGCGTTGCTGGCCTCGGGGACGCTCGTCGTCGATGCGTTCCGCTTCGTCGTGCGGCAGGCAGACACCGTGATTTCGCTTGCTACGCGCCCGGTGCTGTTTTCGCTCGCACGCGCGCTGGGCGAAGCCTGGCCTGGAGACGTATCCCGCAGCATCCTGCTTGCCCGCGCCTTCCGGGCCAGGCATGCCGACGAATCGCACCGCGCGCGGCTGCGGGTCGAGGTCGGCCGGCTGCGCGAGAAGCTTCGGCCGCTGGCTGATATCAGCGCGACCGGCGGCGGCTTCACGCTGTCGTCGCGCCGCGCACCGGAAATCGTCGTTCTGGCGCCGCCCGTCGAAGAGCGGCACGCGGCGGTGCTCGCCTTTCTCGCCGACGGCGAGTCATGGTCGAGCTCGGCGCTGGCGATAGCGCTCGGCGCCAGCCCGCGCACCGTGCAGCGGGCGCTCGAGCAGCTTGCGTCGACAGGCAAGGTTCAGTCGTTCGGCCGCGGCCGCGCGCGGCGTTGGTTGACCCCGCCGGCGCTCGGATTCCCGACAACCTTGTTACTCCCCGGCCCGCTGCCGAGCGACTAGGATGGAAAGCATGAAACAGGTAGCAGCCGAAATTCTCCGCGAATACGGACCCTTTCCAGAGGCCGAGCATGTGCATGGCGTCACCTTCGACGGCAAAAACGTCTGGTTCGCGTCCGGCGACAGGCTGAACGCCTTCGATCCGGCGAGCGGCGCGGCGGTGCGCTCGATCGACGTCGCCGCCCATGCAGGAACCGCCTTCGACGGCAAGCACCTATTCCAGATCGCCGAGGATCGCATCCAGAAGATCGATCCCCGGACCGGCCGCGTGCTGGCGACGATTCCGGCGCCCGGTGGTGGCGCCGACTCGGGGCTCGCATGGGCCGAGGGGTCGCTCTGGGTGGGGCAGTACCGCGACCGCAAGATCCATCAGGTCGATCCCGAGACCGGGGCCGTCCTGCGCACCATCGATTCCAGCCGCTTCGTCACCGGGGTCACCTGGGTCGACGGCGAGCTCTGGCATGCCACCTGGCAAGACGACGAGAGCGATGTGAGGCGGATCGATCCGCAAACCGGAGAGGTGCTGGAGAGACTGCAGATGCCATCCGGCATGGGCGTGTCGGGCCTCGAATCCGATGGCGGCGACGTGTTTTTCTGCGGCGGCGGAAACAGCGGGATCGTGCGGGCGGTGCGCCGCCCGAAGCGGACGCCGACGAAAGCGCGAAGGTAACCATCGACCCGTTCAGCCACTGCAGGTGCGGCACGGTCTTCGGCAAGTAGACTTGGAGCGACCCGCCAGTCGGCTCTCGACCGTGCGGAAAACCGGCATCCGTGCTATTGTGCGGCTCCATCGCAGCCTTCCCGTCCCGGGCTAGTCCATGTCGCGTTGCGGAGACGTCTACGAAAACCGCGTGACCGGCGAATACGCCGTGATCCTGCGCGGCACCGAAGATCGCGGCGAGGGTCCCGGCATCGCCCACCTCCTGGCGAGGCCGGGCGCTGCCGTCGTCGGCGAACACTTCCACCCCTACATCGTCGAAAAATTCACGGTGCTCAGCGGCAGGCTCGATGCCCGCATCGCGGGGAAAACCCTGGTGCTCGGCCCCGGGCAATCGGCAACCGTCGAACCCGGCGTCTCGCATGACTGGTGGAATTCCAGCAAGACCGACGACGCCCATGTGCTGGTCGAAGTCGCGCGCGCAAGCGGCACCGCGGAGATCGACCCCGACCGTTTCGAAATGCTGATCGGCATGCTGTTCGGCCTCGCCAATGACGGCCTGGTGGATGGTAAGGGCCGGCCCTCGCTGCTGCAGGCAGCGGTGATCGCCAGGGAATTCGCCGACGTCATCATGTTCACGCAGCCGCCCCCCGCCGTCCAGCGGGTGGCGTTCGGCGTTCTCGCCCCGCTCGCCCGGCTGTTAGGCTACCGGGCTATCATCCCCGCCTACTGCAAGCCGCACGCCCGTGTGACGCCCTCGGCCGAGGCGCTGGCCGCCGCAGGGCTCCCGGCGGGCTGACGCCACCGCTCCGACCAAACTTGATTTTGCCCACTGCGTCTGCTTCTCCATACGAAACCGAATCAATTTGGAGCGTTCATGGCCCCCTCTTCGGACAGATTGCGCATTGCGGTGCTGTTTGGCGGACGCTCCGCCGAGCATGACGTCTCGGTGCTTTCAGCAACCAATGTGATGCGTGCGCTGGACCCGGCGAAATACGACGCCGTTCCCATCTTCGTCACCCGCGAGGGCCAATGGCTGCTCAGCGGCTTCCAGGACGACGCGCTGGCGACGCCTTCGGTCGGCACGGAAATCTGCCTGGTGCCAGGCGGACGGGGTCGGGCAATGGCAATTCCGACGGATGGGGGTGCGCTCGGCGAACTGCCTGAGATAGGCATTCTCTTCCCGGTGCTGCACGGCCTCCACGGCGAGGATGGCGCCGTCCAAGGGCTTGCCGAGGTGACGCGCGTACCACTGGCTGGATGCGGCATCGTCGGCTCCGCCAACGCGCTAGACAAGGACATCGCCAAGCGCCTGCTGGGCGAGGCGGGCCTGCCTACCGCGCGATCCCTGACCATCCGCGCGGGCGCCGCACTAGCCTTTGCGGAACTGCAGGCCACGCTCGGTCTTCCGCTTTTCATCAAGCCGGCGCGACAGGGCTCCTCCGTCGGCGTCAGCAAAATCTCGACCGAAAGCGACTATGCGGAAGCGCTTGCCGAGGGTTTCAGGCACGACAGCAAGCTGCTGGCCGAAGAATTCATTCGCGGCCGCGAGATCGAGTGCAGCGTGCTCGAGGATCCGCAAGGCGGCCTCTTCGTTTCCCGTCCGGGCGAAATCGTGCCGGCCGAGAGCCACGGTTTCTACAGCTACGACGCCAAATATATCGATCAGGATGGAGCGGCGCTCAACGTGCCCGCCAGCCTGCCGGAGGAAATCGAGGACAGCCTGCGCGTCATGGCCGCACAGGCATTCCGGGCGGTCGGCTGCGACGGCATGGCGCGTGTCGATTTCTTCGTGACGGCGGAGATGCGCCTGCTGGTCAACGAGCTCAACACCATTCCGGGCTTCACCGATATCAGTATGTATTCCAAGGCGATGGCGGCGAGCGGCGTCAGCTATGCCGAAATCATCGACCGGCTGGTGGCGCATGGGCTGGCGCGCGCCAGTTCGCAATAGAGCATGATCCCGAAAAGTGGAAACCGGTTTTCGGAAAAGATCATGCTCCAACAGAGAGAGTCCCATTCCGACTCAATCGGAATGGAACAAGCTCCAGGCTTGAAAGCTGAGAACAGGCCTTTTCAGTAGAACCGTAGCAGCACCGGCAGGGCGCCGCTTTGCTGCAGGTATTCGACGAATTCGAAGAAGGGATAAGCGGCGAGGAACAGGAGCCCGTCGGCAAAGGTGCGGTACAGAAGCTGCGGCCGCACCGTCAGCATCTCGCTTTCCTTGAATAGGCTGGGATTGGGGAAGAAGCGCGGCACCTCCCGCATATACTGCCGGTAAGGTTCGCCGAAATTCTCTTCCAGATAGGCTTCCTCGACCAGGATGACGGCATGGAACGCCGCGTAGCAGAGAACGGCGAAGACGACCGCCACGGTGATGCTGCCGGTCATCGCGCCGATGCCGGCTGCACCGATGGTGCTGAACACGTAGAGCGGGTTGCGGGTGACCGAATAGGGTCCGCCTCTGACGATCTCCGCGCTTTTGCGGCCGCCGATATAGAGCGTGCACCAGCTGCGGCCGAGGATGGCGATCAGCATCGCGCCGATGCCGAAGGCCTCGACATCCTCATGCAGCGTGTCGTCCGTCGGCCAGGCGGAGGCGACGAAGAACAGCGCGAGGAAGATCGCGGCCACGAGCAGGGCGAGCACCAGCCGCCGGCGCCGCTGGTAGCGGCTGAGTTCGTCGAACGATTTGGCTTTCGGCTTGGAGGCAGGCGTTGCGGTGGTCATCGCTGAAAATTCCTGAAACCGCGACGCAACCGCGGCCGGCAGCCCTTTTCGGCGCAACTTGCGGAGAAATCGTGGCGGAAAAGCAAAAGGCCGCCGAAGCGGCCTCGATTGCCTGTAATCCGAGGCCGCCGAAGCGGTCTCAGAGGACTTTTCGCCGGTGCCGCCTCTAGCGCGGCGCCAACAACGTCGCCATGCGCCGTCTCTAGCGCGGCGCCAGCACCATCATCATCTGGCGGCCTTCGAGCTTGGGCTCGGCTTCGACCTTGGCGATCGGCGCGACTTCCTCGCGAACCTTGTTCAGAAGCTGCATGCCGAGTTCCATATGCGCCATCTCGCGGCCACGGAAACGCAGCGTCAGCTTGACCTTGTCGCCTTCCTCGAAGAAGCGGCGCACCGCCTTCATCTTCGTCTCATAGTCATGGCTGTCGATGTTCGGGCGCATCTTGATCTCCTTGATCTCGATGACCTTCTGGTTCTTGCGCGCCTCGGCGGCCTTCTTCTGGTTGGCGTATTTCAGCTTGCCGAGGTCGAGAATCTTGACAACGGGGGGTTCAGCATTCGGCGAAATCTCGACGAGGTCGAGGCCCGCCTCTTCGGCGGCGAGCAAGGCATCGTTGATCGACACATTGCCGCGGTTTTGTCCGTCTGCATCGATGAGCTGGACCCGGGGAACCCGGATGTCTCGGTTTGCACGCGGCCCGTCCTTGGTGGGCGCTGCGGCTTTGAATGGTCTGCGAATGGTCGTGGTCTCCTGGCTGTTTCGATTCAGGGTTGTGCTTGAAAAATCGGTATGCGCTATGTCGTTCAGACAACGGCGCTGTCAATACCACAGCCAATCGAAAGAATCACGACCAAACCTTGGTCTATGGGCATGATCTGTGGCGCGGCTTCCCGCGGCGGCTGTCCCATGGCAGAAGAGGCGCCCGAAGTTCGAAGAGCATTTTGCAGCCGGGCGTATCGCCTCGTATCGCGCAAATGCGGCGAAACAAACAGATCGAGCGGAATGCCCAATTCAACCTGGATGCATCCGTTCCAAAGAGGACCACGATGGCCGATACCGCACCGCAAATTCTCGATGTCGCAGGCATTCCGGTGGCGGTCCGCCGCCGCGAAGGGCGCGAACCGGGCATCATGTGGCTTGGCGGCTACCGCTCCGACATGCGCGGCACCAAGGCGGAAGCGCTCGACGGCTGGGCCGCGAAATCAGGCCATGCCTTCACCCGCCACGACTATTCCGGCCATGGCGAATCCGGCGGGATCTTTCGCGACGGCACCATATCGCTGTGGGTCGAGCAGAGCCTCGCGGTGTTCCGCAGCTTCGCCCATGGCCGCCAGATCCTCGTCGGCTCGTCGATGGGCGCCTGGGTGGCTCTGCGGATGATAGAGGAACTCCACAGATCAGGCGAAAGCAAGCGTATCGCCGGCCTGCTGCTCTTGGCGCCCGCACCGGACTTCACCAGCGAGCTGGTCGAGCCGAACCTCACCGAGGAACACCGCCGCGCGCTGGAACAGAACGGCTATTTCGAGGAACATTCGGAGTATTCGCCCGACTATCCCAACATCTACACCCGCGCGCTGATCGAGGATGGCCGCGCCAACCGCGTCATGGACCGTCCGATCGACACCCATTGCCCCGTCCACATCATCCAGGGCATCCAGGATCCCGACGTGCCCCACACGCATGCGCTGAAGCTCGTCGGCCGGCTGCCGGCCGACGACGTGACGCTTGCGCTTGTGCCCGATGGCGACCACCGGCTGTCGCGGCCCCAGGATATCGCGATGATCCTGCGCGCCGTGGAAGAACTCGTGAAACAGGCGGGCTGACCCTTCATGCGCGTTTCCATACCGGTCTCGGCGTTCGTCGCCGCAATCGTCGGCTTCGGCGGCACATTGGCGCTGATCATCGCGGCCGCCGACGCCGTCGGCGCGACCCGCGAGCAGACCGCGAGCTGGGTCACGGCGATCTGCCTCGCCATGGCGCTGGAGACGGCATGGCTGTCGTGGAAGACCAGAATGCCGGTCATCACCGCATGGTCGACGCCGGGTGCGGCACTCATCGCCGCCTCCAGCGGCTTCACCATGGGCGATGCGGTCGGAGCCTTCATCGTCACGGCGCTGCTTCTCGTGGCCACCGGTCTGTTCCGGCCGCTGACCAGGCTGATCGCCATGATCCCGGCCTCGGTGGCGTCCGCCATGCTCGCCGGCATCGTCGTCACCTTCGCCATCAATGCGGTGAAGACCATTCCCGCCGATCCGGCCCTCATCCTGCCGCTGATCGCGGCGTTCTTCGTCATCCGCCTGTTCAACCCGGCGCTGTCGGTGCTGGCGGTGCTGGTCGGCGGCGGCATGCTGGCCTTCGCGCTCGGCCGCGTCGGCGGCCTGCCAGCGCCCGAACTGTCGACACTCGTGCTGACCGCGCCGACCTTCTCGCTGGCCGGCGTCATCGGCCTGGCGTTGCCGCTCTATCTCGTCACCATGGCCTCGCAGAACCTTTCCGGCCTCGCCGTGCTCAAGGCCGCGGGCTACCATCCGGAGCCGGGACCGATCATCACCGTCACCGGCCTGCTCTCGCTCATCAGCGCGCCGTTCAATGCGCTGACCACCAACCTCGCCGCGATCTCGGCGGCGATCTGTACCGGTCCCGACGTGCATCCGGACCCCGCTGAGCGCTGGAAGACCGGCCCCTTCTACGCGCTGGCCTACCTCGTCTTCGCGATTTTCGGCGCCTCGCTGGTCGCTCTCTTCGCGGTGCTGCCGCAGAGCCTGATCGTGCTGGTGGCCGGGCTGGCGCTCATGGCCGCGCTCGCAAACGCGCTGGCGATCGCGCTCAAGGACGAGAGCCAGCGCATGGCCGCCACGACCACGTTTGCCGTCACCGCGTCGGGCCTTTCCCTGTTCGGCGTCGGCTCGGCATTCTGGGGCCTTTTGGCGGGGCTGGTCGTGCTTGCTCTTGATTCCATCAAAAAAAGATAATCGTTTCAATCTCTTCTCCGGTTTCGGAGAATACCATCTTGAATCGCCATTTTTGCTTTCCCATCTCGATCTGAGCGGCAAGGAATTGGCCGCCTCCAACCGAAGGAACGGGAGAAAATGAACACGACTGCACTGATCCGCCCGGCCTGGACGCCGGCGACCATCGCGTTGATGGTGATCGGCTTCATGGTGTTCTGGCCGCTTGGCCTCGCCATGCTCGCCTACATCATCTGGGGCGACCGGCTTGAAGGTTTCAAGCGTGACGCAAACCGGGCGACCGACGGCATCTTCGCCGGCTGCCGCCGCGCTTCCGACAAGGCGCATCGCTGGGGCCACGGCTCCGCCCGCACCGGCAACGTCGCTTTTGACGACTGGCGCGAGAAGGAACTCGAGCGGCTCGCCGAAGAGCGCAAGCGCCTCGACGACATGCTGGAAGAGTTCGACAACTATGCCCGCGAACTGCGCCGGGCGAAGGACCAGGACGAATTCGACCGCTTCATGGCCAACCGCAACAAGTCGACCGCGCCGACGACGACAACCCAGCCGAAGGGCAAGGGTAAAGGCACGAACCTGCTCGACGAAGCGTAAGCTTACGGTCAACCGCATGTGTTTTACGGCGCCGTTTTCATCCGGCGCCGTTTTTCTTTCCGGAGAATCTTCCCGGAGCATGATCCCGAAAAGTGGAAGCCTGTTTTCGGAAAAGATATGCCCCCACAGAGAGATAGAGCCCCATTCCGTTTTTCAATCGGAATGGAACACGCTCTAAAGGGATTCTTCCGGCCAGGTTTTTCGTAAATCCGTCGCGATTTTCCGCGATTTTTCCTCTCGAATCGGCGACTTTCCGGCAATGGCTTTCGGCTTTTTCAAGCACAGGGAATCAGACGTCCGTCCCGCGGTCCAGGAGCGGCTGCACGACGTCGCCGGGCGCAGCCTGCCGCTGAGAATCGTCGAAAACGAGCGCGCCCGCCGCCTGACGCTGAGGATCGACGCCGGCGGCCGCGGGCTCAGGGTCACTGTTCCGCCCGGTATCGCGCGCGGCGAGGTCGACCGCTTCCTCACCCGCCATCAGGGCTGGCTGGAACAGCGGCTCGCCAAGGTTCCCGATCGCCCGCAGGTGCGGCCCGGCATAAAGATCCCGCTGCGCGGCGTGCCGCACCTGATCGTGCACGAGCCGGCCTCGCGCGGCACGGTCGAGGTCGGCACAGTCGACGGCGCGCCGGCACTGATCGTCCATGGCGACCGTCGGCACCTGTCGCGGCGCGTCGCCGACTTCCTCAAGCGCGAAGCCAAGCGCGAAATCGAGGCGATGGTGGCCAGGCACACCGGCGTCATCGGCAAGCGCGCCAAGGCGATCCGTTTCAAGGACACCAGCAGCCGCTGGGGGTCGTGCACCTCCGACGGAACCCTGTCGTTCTCGTGGCGCATCATGATGGCGCCGGCGCCGGTCATCAATTACCTCGTGGCGCACGAGGTCGCGCATATAAGGGAAATGAACCACGGTCCGAAATTCTGGAAGCTGTGCAAGGAGTTGTGCCCCGACACGGAGCGCTGCAGGGACTGGCTGAAACGCAACGGCGGGGCATTGCAGGCGATCGGGTTCGAGTGAGGGTCCCCGCCTCCACCCGGCGAAGTGATCCCCCTGCATGAGATTTCAGGCCTTGTCACGCGCCTTGTGGAGATGTAGTAACGTACCTACATTCTCGAGCGAACAACCACGGACGGAGTTTCCGCCATGACCATCACGACTCTCTCGAGTCGAGAACTGAACCAGGATGTCAGCCGGGCAAAGAAGGCGGCCGGTAAAGGACCCGTCATCATCACCGATCGCGGCAAGCCGGCACATGTGCTGCTCAGCTTCGAGGAATATCAACGCCTCACCGGCCAGCGCCGAACCATCGTCGAAGCGCTGTCGATGCCAGGACTCTCGGAGATCGAAATCGAGTTCCCGCGCTCGCGCGCATTGCCGCGTCCAGCGACGTTCGAGTGATGTTCCTGCTCGACACCAACGTCATTTCGGAACTGCGCAAAGCCGGGGATGGCAAGGCCAACCCCAATGTTACGGCGTGGTTGTCACGCGAGGATGCCGCACAGTTCTACGTCTCAGCCATCACCCTGATGGAACTCGAACTGGGCACGCTACGGATCGAGCGGCGCGACCCTGCTCAGGGAGCAATGCTGCGAACGTGGATCGACGGTCATGTCCTGCCGGAGTTTTCCGAGCGGACGCTGCCGGTTGACAGAGCTGTGGCGCTGCAATGCGCCCGGCTTCATGTGCCAGACCCGCGCCCGGACCGGGATGCGTATATCGCTGCGACCGCGTTAGTACACGGCATGACGGTCGTTACGCGGAATGTGGCTGATTTCGAGCCGGTCGGCGTCCGCCTGCTCAATCCCTGGACCGAAGGCGCGGGTTGACCGATGGCCACCGCGCCATCACGGGCAATTTCCTCGACTCTTCCGCAATTTCGTGTCACTTCCCCGCCATGTCCCTCGACGTAAAGATCTGCGGCTTGAAGACGCCGGAAGCGGTTGCGGCGGCACTCGCCAATGGCGCGTCGCATGTCGGCTTTATTTTCTTCCCCAAAAGCCCGCGCTACGTCCTTGCCGGAACTGCCGGCGAACTGCGCAAGGCGGCGGTCGGCAAGGCGAAGGCCGTGGCGGTGACCGTCGACGCCGACGACGCTTTCCTCGATGAAATCGTGGCTGCAATGCAGCCCGACATGCTGCAGCTGCACGGCGACGAGAGCCCGGAAAGAGTGGCCGCCGTGAAGGCGCGCTATGGCCTGCCGGTGATGAAGGCCCTGTCGATCCGCGACGCAGCCGACCTCGACGCCATTCAGCCCTTCAGGGGTATCGCCGACCGCTTTCTGTTCGACGCGAAACCGCCCGTCGGTTCCGAACTTCCCGGCGGCAACGGCATCCAGTTCGACTGGCGCATTCTTGCCGGTCTCGACCGCAACGTCGATTATCTGCTGGCGGGCGGCCTTAACGCGGAAAATATCGGCGAGGCGCTCAGCCTCACCAATCCGCCCGGCGTCGATATTTCGTCGGGCGTCGAAAGCGCGCCCGGCGTCAAGGATGTAGGCCTGATCGAAAGCTTCTTCGATGCGGTGCGCTCGGCGAGGGCAAGAAGCGCCGCCTAAGGATTTGTCACTCGGCGGCGAGCTTCTAGTACGCCTGCCTCGGCTTCGACCTTGTATCTCAGCCGGACATTGCCCGATTTCAGCCGGTCGACCGCTTCGAGGCTCAGCGCGTGGCGCTGTTCCACGTCCTTGAACAGGGCTTTGCCGGCGCCCAGGACGATGGGGTTCACCACCAGCCGCAATTCGTCGACCAGGCCTGCGTTGATCATGCTCGACACCAGCGTGGCGCCGCCGACCAGGTGCATGTTTTTGCCCGCCTCATTCTTCAACGCCCGGATCGCGTCGAGATCGCGGACGATACGCGCGACGTCCCAGCGGGTTGCCTTCAGGGTCCGCGAAACCACGAAGTGGGGTGTCCGGGCCGCGAACTCGGCGTAGTCGCGCTCGCCCTTCGTGGCCGGGCGTCCGGTGAGTTCGAGGACCCCGTCGGGGTCGGCTATGATCGAGGTCCAGTATTGTTCGTAGGCGGGATACATGCCTCTGCCGAGGATACAGGTGTCGATCTCCGGCATGAGCTCGAACTCGTCCTCCCAGTTGTTGATCCAGTCCAGTTCGCCTTGCGGCCCCTCGATGAGGCTATCAAGCGAAACCTGCAGCGCCGCGATGATTTTCCGCATGTGTCCTGTCCTTGGTTGGAATTCATATGCTCAAGGACGATCGACCGCGCACGATTCCGACAGATGGACCAAGGATTTTGGGCGCCGCGGCGGCGAAACCGGCAGTGCGACCCGATCCGGGGAACAGTCGGTGGTTTACATTTCGCGCCGGAAAGGGATAAGCGATAGTCCTGAAACCCGGCCTCTTGCCGGCAGTTGAGCTGGAAAACGCCATGGACACCCCGGTAGAGCCCAATTCCTTCCGCACCGGACCCGACGAGCAGGGCATGTTCGGCATCTTTGGCGGCCGTTTCGTCGCCGAAACGCTAATGCCGCTGATCCTCGACCTTGAACGCCACTGGCACGAGGCCAAGGACGATCCGGAATTCAAGGCGGAACTGCAGAACCTCTCGACCTTCTATGCCGGGCGGCCGTCGAAACTTTACTACGCCGAAGGCCTGACGAAACATCTCGGCGGCGCGAAGATCTATTTCAAGCGCGAGGATTTGAACCACACCGGCTCGCACAAGATCAACAACTGCCTCGGCCAGATCCTTCTTGCCCGGCGCATGGGCAAGACACGCATCATCGCCGAAACCGGCGCCGGCCAGCATGGCGTCGCCTCGGCGACGGTTGCGGCGCGCTTCGGTTTCCCCTGCGTCGTCTACATGGGCGCCACCGACGTCGAGCGGCAGAAGCCCAACGTCTTCCGCATGAAGCTGCTCGGAGCCGAAGTGCGCCCGGTCAGCGCCGGCCACGGCACGCTCAAGGACGCCATGAACGAGGCGCTGCGCGACTGGGTGACCAACGTGCACGACACCTATTACCTGATCGGCACCGCCGCCGGCCCGCACCCTTATCCGGAGCTGGTGCGTGAGTTCCAGTCGGTGATCGGCAGCGAGGCGCGCGCGCAGATCCTCGAACAGGAAGGCCGCCTGCCCGACGTCATCGTTGCGGCCGTCGGCGGCGGTTCCAACGCCATCGGCCTGTTCCACCCGTTCCTCGACGACCGCTCCGTCGCCATCTACGGCGTCGAAGCCGGCGGCCGCGGCCTCGACGGCATCGAGCATTGCGCTTCGATGAGCGCCGGCAGCCCCGGCGTGCTGCATGGCAACCGCACCTACCTCCTGCAGAACAAGGACGGGCAGATCCTCGACGGGCACTCGATCTCGGCAGGCCTCGATTATCCCGGAGTCGGGCCGGAGCACTCGTGGCTGCGCGACAGCGGCCGGGTCAGCTACGTGCCGATCCTCGACGACCAGGCGCTTGAAGCCTTCCAGCTCACCACGCGGGTCGAAGGCATCATGCCGGCGCTGGAATCGGCGCATGCCATCGCGCAGGCGGTGAAGCTGGCGCCGACAATGGGCAAGGACAAGGTGATGATCGTCAACCTCTCCGGCCGCGGCGACAAGGACGTGCACACCGTCGCTGGCATGCTGGGCATGGAGATTTAGGAATGACCACCCGCATCGACCGCCGTTTTGAAAAGCTCAAGGCCGAAGGCCGCCCCGCGCTCGTCACCTATTTCATGGGCGGCGACCCGGATTACGAAACCTCGCTGTCGATCATGAAGGCCTTGCCCAAGGCCGGCAGCGACGTAATCGAGCTCGGCATGCCGTTTTCCGATCCGATGGCGGACGGCCCGGCGATCCAGGCGGCCGGCCTGCGCGCGCTGAAAGCCGGCCAGACGCTGGAGAAGACCTTGCGGCTGGCGCGCGAGTTCCGCGCCGGCGACAACGAGACGCCGATCGTCATGATGGGCTATTACAACCCCATCTACATCTACGGCGTCGACCGCTTCCTGGCTGACGCCATCGACGCCGGCATCGACGGGCTGATCGTCGTCGACCTGCCACCCGAGATGGACGAGGAGCTGTGCCTGCCTGCGCTGAAGGCAGGCATCAACTTCATCCGGCTGGCGACGCCGACCACCGACGACAAGCGGCTGCCGAAAGTGCTGCAGAACACCTCGGGCTTCGTCTATTACGTTTCGATGACCGGCATCACCGGATCGGCGCTCGCCGACACCGGCAAGGTCGCCGAAGCGGTCAGGCGCATCAAGGGACACACCGACCTGCCGGTCTGCGTCGGCTTCGGCGTCAAGACGGCCGAACAGGCGCGCGTCATCGGCGCTTCGGCCGACGGCGTGGTGGTCGGCACGGCGATCGTCAACGCTGTCGCCAATGTGATCGGCCCGAAAGGCGAGAAGACCGCCGACCCGGCCGAGGCGGTGGCGACGCTGGTCAACGGCCTGTCGCAAGGGGTGCGCGCCGCACGCCTTGCTTCGGCCCAATAAATTTTCCATCACTCTCGGACAATTTGGAGCCGATCAGATGAACTGGATCACCAATTACGTCCGGCCGAAGATCAATTCGATGCTCGGCCGCCGCGACATGCCGGAGAACCTGTGGATCAAGGATCCCGAGACCGGCGAGATGGTCTTTCACAAGGACCTGGAGAGCAACCAGTTCGTAATCCCATCTTCGGGGCACCACATGAAGATCTCGGCCAAGGAACGGCTGCGGTTCTTCTTCGACGACGGCAAATTCGAGCAGCTCGAAAACCCGAAGGTCGCGATCGACCCGCTGAAGTTTCGCGACGAGAAGCGCTATACCGACCGCCTGAAGGACGCCAGGACCAAGACCGGCATGGACGACGCCATCGTCAATGCGCTCGGAACCATCGAGGGCCTGCCGATCGTCGTGACCGTACAGGATTTCGCCTTCATGGGCGGCTCGCTGGGCATGGCTGCCGGCGAGGCCATCATCCGCGGCTTCGAGACCGCAGTCGAGAAGAAGCGGCCCCTGGTGCTGTTTGCCGCGTCGGGCGGCGCGCGCATGCAGGAGGGCATCCTGTCGCTGATGCAGCTGGCGCGCACCACGGTCGCCGTCGACCGGCTGAAGGAGGCCGGTTTGCCTTATGTCGTGGTGCTGACCAACCCGACCACCGGCGGCGTCACCGCCTCCTATGCCATGCTGGGCGACGTCCACATCGCCGAGCCCGGCGCGCTGATCGGCTTTGCCGGGCCGCGCGTCATCGAGCAGACCATCCGCCAGACCTTGCCGGAAGGCTTCCAGCGTTCCGAATATCTGATGGAACACGGCATGGTCGACATGGTGGTTTCGCGGCTCGAACTGAAGCAGACGATCGCACGCCTGCTGAAGATACTGCTGAAAACGCCGGTTTCCGACGCAATCGAGCCTGAGATCATGCCTCCGGCGGTGGTATCGGGCGAAATGCGCCCCCATCTTTGACCCTTGCTGCCGGGGCGATTGGTACAATTCATGATGACGACAACCGCCGCCGATCGGGAAATCGACCGCCTGCTGGCACTGCATCCGAAAGGCTTCGACCTTTCGCTGGAGCGCGTCAGCCGGCTTTTGGAAAAGCTCGACAACCCGCAGGACCGGCTGCCTCCCGTCATCCACATCGCCGGCACCAACGGCAAGGGTTCGGCGGCGGCGTTTTCGCGGGCGTTGCTCGAAGCCGCCGGGCACAGCGTGCACGTGCATACCTCGCCGCATCTGGTCAATTGGCATGAGCGCTACCGCATGGGCGCCCCGGGCGGCGGCAGGCTGGTCGAGGACGAGGTGCTCGCCGAAGCCGTGGCGCGCGCCGCCAAGGTGAATGGCGGCGAGCACATCACCGTATTCGAGATCCTGACCGCGGTTACCTTCCTTTTGTTTTCCGAACATCCGGCCGACGCGGCAATCATCGAGGTCGGGCTCGGCGGACGCTTCGACGCCACCAATGTCATCAGCCGCCCGGCGGTCTCAGTCATCATGCCGATCTCGCTTGACCACGAAGCCTTTCTCGGCGACCGCGTCGAACTGATCGCCGCCGAAAAGGCCGGCATCATCAAGCCCGGCGCGCCCGTGGTGATCGGGGCACAGGAGACATCCACCGCCCAGGACGTGCTGGTGGCGACCGCCGAGCGCCTCGGCTGCCCGCATCTGGTCTACGGCCAGGATTTCCTCGCTTACGAGGAGAACGGCCGCATGATCTTCCAGGATGAAACCGGCCTGATGGACCTGACGCCGCCAAGACTTCCCGGCCGCCATCAATACGCCAACGCGGCGGCGGCGATCGCCGCGGTGAAGACCGCCGGCTTCACCCTCAGCCATCGCGCCGTCGACAAGGCGATGACGAGTGTCGACTGGCCGGGCCGCATGCAGCGGCTGCCCAAGGGAAAATTGTCGGAACTGGCGCCGGAGGGCGCGGAAGTCTGGCTCGACGGCGGCCACAATCCAGGCGCGGGCGTCGTCGTCGCCGAGGCGCTCGCCGAGCAGGAAGAACGTTTCGCGCGGCCGCTGTTCCTGATCTGCGGCATGCTCAACACCAAGGACCAGGTGGGCTACTTCCGCGCCTTCGAAGGCATGGCGCGGCATGTCTACACCGTGCCGGTCAGTTCCAGCGATGCCGGCGTGCCCAACGCCGAGCTCGCCAACCGGGCGATGTCGGCCGGCCTTTCCGCCGAGCCGGTCAATTCGGTCGCCAACGCGCTGATGCTTCTGCGCGACACCTGGGATCCCGGCGAAACCCCGCCGCGCATCCTGATCGGCGGCTCGCTCTACCTCGCCGGCGAAGTGCTGGCGCAGAACGGGACCCCGCCGGCCTAGAGCAATTTACAGCCAAATGGAATCATTTGGCGTCCGCATAAATGCGGCAAAACAAATGGTTAGAGCGAGTTGCCGGCTCTGAAAGAACCGGAACCGTACTAACGTATTCCAGCCAGCAAAAAGCCCGGCAAGACGACGTCTGCCGGGCTCCAATTTCAGAATTTTTATTTTAGGCGATCAGGCGACGGCGCCGTTGATCCAGTGGGAAAGTGCGGTCTTCGGCGCAGCACCCACCTTTATGTCGGCCACTTCGCCATCCTTGAAGATCATCAGCGTCGGGATCGAACGCACGCCGAACTTGGCGGCGAGCTCCGGATTCTCGTCGATGTTGAGCTTGGCGATCTTCACCTTGCCGCCGAGTTCGGTGGCGATCTCTTCGAGCGCAGGCGCGATCATCTTGCAGGGACCGCACCATTCGGCCCAGAAATCGACGACCACCGGCTCACCGGCCTGAAGAACGTCTGCCTGGAAATTGCTGTTGTCGACCTTGACGGTGGCCATACGGGAAATCCTTTCGGGTGTTCAATGTCGCACAATATGTGGTGCAGACAGCCGGCTTGTTCAAGCTGATCTTGTGTCACGGCTGCGTGAGTCGGGCAAGCGCGGCATCCATCGTCGCTGCCGGCAGTGCAATCAGGCGCGCGGCTTCGGTGAACAGCAGCGCCGCCGTCACCGCCTTGCCGGGATAAAGCGGCTGCAGCAGGGCCCGGTAAAGCGCCATCTGAAGCACATGGGCAGCGGGGACTTCGTTGATGCCCGTAGGTGCTGGCCGGTTGGTCTTGTAATCGACGATCATCACCGCATCCGGCGTAATAGTGAGCCGGTCGATCTTGCCGGACACGGCGCGCTCGCGCCCTCTCACCGCAAGCTTGCCCATGATCGAGACTTCGGCGCGCGAGCTTTCCGAGAACAGCGGCGCGAAAACGGCATCGCCGAGGATGGCGTCGACCGCCGTCAGCGCCTGCTGCCTGTCGGCCTCGCTCCAGGCAGCGCCGGCGCGGCCGAGATAACGCAAGGCGGCGGCCTGCCGCTCGGCCTCCGGCAGGCCGGGCAGCATCTGCAGCAGGCGGTGCATGGCAAGGCCGCGCTGGATGGCGAAGGACGGCTCCTCCGCCGCGTCGAGCACCGGCGAGCGGGCCGACACCACCGGCTCGTTGCCTTCCTCGATGAGAGCGGATGCGCCGGATGGCGACAGCGGCCGCGGCAGCGCCGGCGGGGCTGCCGGCGTCTCGAACAGTTCAGCCGGCAATGGCCCCGTCACGGGCGCCATGGCGACGTCGTCCTCGGCCGCGGCGGCGGCCTCCGGCATCCCGGTGACGCGGTAGCGCAGAATGGCCTCGCCGCCCTGCGGATCCTGCCGCTCGGCGCTGTATTCGGAACCGCTGAGCGCTCGCCCGACGATCGAATGCCAAGTGCCGCCGTCGGGTGTCCGCTTGCCGTGGTAGCCGCAGACGATCAGCCGGTCCTCGGCGCGCGTCATGCCGACATAAAGCAGCCGCCGGTATTCCTCCTCGGCCTTTTGGCGGGCGCGGCGGCCAACCTCTCGCGAAAAGCCGTTGGCGACGTCGCTGGCAGACCGCCACAGGAAACCGCTGCCCGACCACAGTTCGCGCTGCGGCTCGAACGGCATCAGCCGCGACAGGTGCTGCTCGCTGAACGGCGCTGCGCCGCTGTCGACGAGGAAGACCACCGGCGCCTCCAGCCCCTTGGCGGCATGCACCGTCATGATGCGGACCTCGTTGCGCGTCTGGTCCATCTCGCGCTTGATCTCGGGGCCGGCGCTGTCCAGCGTGGCAAGGAAGGCTTCGAGACCGGGCAGGCCGGTCTGTTCCTCGGCGAGGCAGAAATTCAGGAACTCATCGAGGATATCGCCCGCCTCGTGGCCGAGCCTGCCGACCATCCTCTTGCGGACCTGGTCGCGGCCGAGCACGCCGGCATAGAATTCGAACACCGGCCGGAAGGCGGCCTCGTTAGCCCATTTGTCGAGCTGGCCGACGATGCCGGTGAGCAAGAGGTCGGTCTCGGCCTTGCGCCGCAGCGCCGCGATCAGCGAAACGCCGGGCGCGCGGTTCCAGGCAAGTTCGAACAGCGTCTCCTCGCTCTCGCCGAAGATCGGGCTCTTCAGCACCGCGGCCAGCGACAGGTCGTCCTCTGGCTGCAGCAGGAAACGCCCGAGGGCGGCCAGATCCTTGATCGCGATATGGCCGGGCAGGCTCAGCCGGTCGGCGCCGGCAACCGGCACGCCGCGGCTCTTCAGGCTGCGGGAGAGCGCATGGACGAAGCGGTCGCGCTTGCGCACCAGCACCAGCACGTCGCCGGCTGTAAGCCGCTTGCCCGAACCCTCGATGATTTCGCCCGACCTGATCCAGCCTTCGATCGTGGCTGCGATGTTCTCGGCCACCCGCACGGCCGGCGCCTTGGTGTGGTCGACCGAGAGCCTCCAGTCGTCCGGTTCCTCGACCGCCTCAGTGCCGAGGCTCGGCCAGACCTCCACATAGCCCGCAGCACCCGCGCGGATCGCCTTGTGGCCGAGCGGATCGGGATCGCGGGTCAGGCCCTTGCGCACCTCCTCGCGGGCAAAGACGAGATCGACCGCGGAAAGCACGTCGTCGGTCGAACGAAACGACCAGGTGAGCCTCACCGGCTCGAAGCTGCCGTCGGCGGAGCGCACCTGCGCGGAGAATTCGTGCCCGCTCGACGCGAAGGATTCCGGATCGGCGCCCTGGAAGGAATAGATCGACTGCTTCTCGTCACCGACGGCGAAGATGGTGCGATGGATGTCGTCGCGCGCGCCAAGGCCGGCAAAAAACTCGGCTGCCAGTTTCTTGACGACGTCCCACTGGTCCGGGCTGGTATCCTGCGCCTCATCGATCAGGATATGGTCGATGCCTTTGTCCAGCTTGTACTGGACCCAGGGCCCGGCATCCTGGCGCGCCAAAAGACGCACCGTGCGGGTGATCAGGTCGTTGAAGTCGAGAAAGCCGCGCGCACTCTTCAGCTGCTCGTAGCGGGCGATCAGCCAGTCGGCGATGGTGAGCGCGGCGCGACTGCCCTCCAGCATACGAAACAGCGCGAGCCGGTCGGAGGCGTCGCGGATGCCGATCGCCATGCGGTCGAACTCTTCCTCGAACCGCGTGAAATGGTTGGCGACATTCTTCGCCGCGATCTGCCTGATGCTGCGCGGCTGCCAGCCCTCGCCGGATCTTTTGGTGAGGAAGACATTCTTGAGCCCCTGCAGGCGCTTCAGCGGATCGTCGATGCGGCAGGCTTCGAGGAGACTACGGGCAAAGTTCTCGGCCACGCTCTTGCCGGCGCGTTCGGCGCGCTGGAGATATTCGCGGGCGAAGTTCTCATCGAAATAGGCATCCGGCCAGACCGAGCCGGCGATGCCCGCCGCCGTGTCGCCCGGTTCGAAACCGAATTCATCGAACAGGTCGATGAAAGGCGGCTCGCCGGGGCTGGCGACCTGCTCGATGAAGCGCCGCAGCCGGTCGCGCTTCTGGACGATCTCGGAGAGCAGGCTGTCGAGGCCGAATTCGCCGCCGCGCTCCAGCACGAAGGCGAAGGCCTCGGCGAGTTCGACATTCTCCGCGCTTGCCGCGCCGGAAATCATGTCGCGCCGCGCTTCGCCGACGAGCGCTGCCTCCATCTGCTGGTCGAGCATTTCGAAATGCCCGGCGATGTTGGCTTCGAGCGGGAACTGATGCAGCAGCGCCTCGCAGAAGGCGTGGATAGTCTGGATCTTCAGGCCGCCCGGCGTTTCCAGCGCGGTGGCGAAGAGCCGGCGCGCCCGCGCCAGTTTGGCGCGGCCCGGCCGGCTGCCGTCGATCGCCTCGATCTCGGCCGACAGCTCCTGGTCGTCGAGCATCGTCCATTTGGCGAGGTTGCCGAAAACGCGGTTCGCCATGTTGGCCGCCGCCGCGCGCGTATAGGTAAGGCACAGTATTTTAGAGGGGTCGGTGCCTTCGAGCAGAAGCCGCGTGACCCGCTGCGACAGGACGTGGGTCTTGCCGGAACCGGCATTGGCCGACACCCAGACGGAGTTGCGCGGGTCGGACGCCTTCGCCTGCAGCGCGATGGTGTCGCGCGGGATAACCGGCCGCCGCTTCATTCGGCGCCGTCCGCTTCGGCATCCTCGGCGCCCGCCGACCATTCGAGCACCCGGGCAAGGTGATCGTAGTCGCCGTCCATGTCGCCCTCGCGGAACGGCAGCGCCCGCGACAGGTACCCGCTGTCGGCGTTGTTGTAGTGGGCAAGGAGCTGTTCCAGCCGGCGCCACGCGTCGTCGGCGAGTTCAGGCGCGCTCTTGGACTTGCGGTCGTGCTCCAGGATCGACTGTTCCTCGACCTCGCCATTGGCCTTGAAGCGGACGAAGGCAAGCTGCGCGGGCAGCATGGGGCCGATATCCTTGAACGCGCCGCGTTTCAGCAATGCGCCTTCCAGCGCCAGTTGCGGCGCCAGCAGCGTGTGCGCCTGGCCGCGCGACGGCGAAGACCCGGTCTTGTAATCCAGGATGTCGGCCATGCCGGCGGGCCGCAGATCGATTCGGTCGGCGCGGCCGGAAAGCGTGGCGCCCGTTTCGCCGACAGGCAGGGCTTCGGCGCGCTCTTCAGGTCGGCGTCCGGTTACGCCGTCGGCGCGGCCGCGTTCCCAGTCGAGGATGTTGCCGGCGAGTGCTTCGAAACGCGGCCACCACACGGCCTGAACGTCGACAGGCAGCGCGATCTCGGCAAAACACGTTCTGCCGATGTCCAGCAGCACGGACGCCGCGTCCGGGCCTGCGGCGTCGACATCGGCTTGCGCGAAGCGGTGCATGATTTCGTGAAACAGCGTTCCGCGCTCGGCAGCCCCCGGGTCGCGGACCAGCGCCTCGACCGGAGCCAGCCCAAGGATGCGCCGGGCGTAGACGGCGTAGGGATCGCGGCGCAGCGTCTCGATCTCGGTCACCGAAAAACGCTTCGGCCTGGCGTCGAGCCGTGGCTTCGGTTTCGGGCGCTTGACGAACGGCTTCTCCGCGCCCTTGTCCAGCGCCCGCGCCCAGCCAAGCAGTTCGTCGCCGCGCGCGCGCAATTGCCTGGCATGATCGTCGCCGGCGAACGTCAGCAGCCGCTGCAGCCAGCGCGACGGCACAGCCGGCGCGTCGCCGGAGCGTGCCGCGCGCGTGAGCACCACTTTTTCCGCTCCCATCGCAGTCCAGAAGTCGTGCGCGGCAAGACCGATGCGGCGCTCCGGCGGCTCGAGGTCGATGCCCGCCTTCATGACACGCGACATGAAACGGTCGGCCTCGGCGCGGCGCGGCCAGCTGCCCTCGTTCAGTCCGCCCAGAACCAGCGTGTCGACCGTCTGCAAACGGGCTTCGAGCGCGCCCCAGATGGAGACGCGGCCATCGCCGCCGGATGCTGGCTTGACCACCTCCGTGGCGATCAGCGCGGCAAGCACGTCCGGCCACTCGGCGGCGGTGAAATCCAGCGTGGCGGTGGTGGACAGAACCTGGCGCAGGAAGCCGGCTAGTTTCTGGCCGGCGTCTTCGGCGTAGAGATCCGCGAGGTCGCCTGCCGCACCGCGGCCGATGTTCTCAAGCGCCTCGACGGTGGCGCGCACGATGTCGGGCAGGTTCACCTGGCCCACCCCGCGAAACGCCAGCAGCGGCTCCAGCGCCCGGTTCAGGCTCGCCAGCAATTGCCTCGCCTCCGAGCTGCGCCGCGCATTCAGCCGGGAGAGCCATGACGGGGCGTGGCGGTCGGCGCCAAGCGACCGAAGCCGGCGCTCGAACGTCTCACCAAGTCCGGCGATATCCGGCCGGCCGGTGCCGCCGCGCAGCGCCACGAGTTCGATCGCCTCGGCGGCGCGGCGCACCGTGGCGCGATCCGACGCGAGGCCGAGCAGCGGGTGCTTCAGCAATGCGAGGATGGCGACGGGATCGCCCGGCCGGAAGACGGTTTCGGTGAGCAGGCGCAGCAGCGTCGCAGGCGCGGTGCGCGCCAGCGGCAGGCCGCCGGAATCGTCGGCCCGGATGTCGAAGCGCAGGAGTTCGGCCGAAACCCGCCGCGCCAGGTTGCGGTCCGTGGTGACGAGTGCTGCACTCCTGTCGCCCGGCGCGATGGCGCGCCTGAGCGCGATGGCGATCGCCATCGCCTCGTCGCGCTCGTTGGCCGCCTCGACCAGCGTGACGTCGGCGAAGGCGGCGGCGATACCGGCTTCCGGGAACGCTCTTCGGCTGGCGATCCAGCCATCGGTCGTCGCCGCCGGACGCAGCGCCTCACTTACCAATCCGGAACGCAGCGCCAACGGCTGGGGTGCTGCCGCGATCTCCGGCACATCGGCACGGCTGAGCCCGAACCGGCGCAACAGCTTGGCGAGGCCGTACTGCGGGTGGCCGAGCACCGAAGGCTCGGGCGCGGCATCGGCGATGACCGACCATGTCTCGTCGTCGAGATGCCGGTCGAGCCCCGGCAGCACCACCGCTCCATTCGGCAATCGCGCGATCACCGACAGGAGTTCGGCCGTCGCCGGCACCGAGCCAGTCGACCCGGCAGCGATGACCGGCCCGGCCGGCGGCATCCGCTGCAGCCGCGCGGCCTCTGCCAGGATCAGCGCATTGCGGTGCGCGGCGGGATTGGAGCGGTCGCGTTCCCGCAACAGTTCGGGCCAGGCGGCGGTGACGATCTCCAGGAAGTTGAGGGTCACCTGCCACCAGCTCGCCAGGTCGCCGGAGACGAGATCGCCAAGCCGCGACCAGTCGGAGCCCTCGGTCTCGATCTCGTCCATCAGGGCGGCGAGATCGCGCGCCAGCCAGATCGAATCGGCCGCCGACGCGGGCACCACGACCTCTTCCGCAAACAACGCGGCGACGTGCGCCGGCAGCCGCTTCTTCCAGGCGCGCACCAGCGGCGCCAGAAGCAGCAGGCGGTCGATCGCGGCGATCGGAGGCGCGATGTCGAGCGCCGCACCCCCGCCCGGCTCGAACAGCACCTCGTCCTCGTCGAATTCGCCCAGCGCCCGGATCGTCGGCAGGATGGCGGAGCGGCCACCATGAAGATCGACGAAGACGCCGCGAAGCTCGCGCGCGGCGCGCCGCGTCGGCACGAAGATCGTCGCGCCGGCTAGTTTCAGCGGGTCGCCGTCGAAACTGAAGCCGGGCGCCAACTCACCCGACAGCAACGCCTTGGCAAGTGTGGGCAGGAACGGGACGCCGGTCGGGATGGAAAAAACACTAGAGCGCCGCGCGTCCTGTTGGACGCGCAAAGGACGCTCTAAAACTTTGAACCTATGCATCGTGCTTTCCGAAAATCGGAATCGATTTTCGGGCCGATGCCTTCGGCGGCTCGCGGCCGGTCATCGCCCTTCCGCCAGCCTCACGGCGGCCTCGGCCGCCGGGATGGCATCCGGGGTGCCCACGGTGATCCAGCGCCCTTCCATGGTCACGCCGTGGAGCCGGCCCTTGGCGATCGCCTGATCGAAATAAAGGTTGAGCGAATGGCGGCCGGCCGGCGCGCCCTCGAAAATACCGGGGTCGACGATTGCCGCGCCGGCATAGATCAAACCATCCGCCGCGCCGTTCGAGCGCGCGAGCCTGCCATCGGCGGCACGCAGGAAGTCGCTGCCGCCGCTGTGACCCGTCGCCGATTGGAAGTCCGCCAGCATCAGCAAGATATCCATTCTCGACGCGTCCCATGCAAGGGCAAGCCAGTCGAGATTGAGAACCGAGCGATCGATCCAGAACGTATCGGCATTGAGGACGAAGAACGGCTGCTCGCCGAGCATCGGCAGCGCACGAACGATGCCGCCTGCCGAATCCAGCAGGCCATCGCGCTCGTCCGATATGACAACCTTCGGCTCCTGCCTTTCAGCCACATGGGCGATGATCTGGTCGGCCAGGTAATGGACGTTGACAACGGCTTTCGACACCCCGGCCGCGGCAAGGCTGTCCAGCCCCCAGTCGAGCAGGGTCTTGCCGGCGATCTTCACCAGCGGCTTCGGCAATGTCGCGGTGATCGGCAGCAACCGCTTGCCCAGTCCGGCCGCCAGCACCATCGCCACGTCGGGCTTTTCCTGTCCGCTCATAAAACGCGCTCCTCGAGGAAGCCGGATTTTTCATAGAGCGCCCGCAGTTCTGCAAGCGAGGAATGCACCAGCACCCGCCGCAGATAGTCGCGGATCCTCGGCAGGTGCCGGAGATAGTCGGGCTTGCCGTCGCGCCGGTACAGCCGCACGAAAATGCCGAGTATCTTGGAATTGCGCTGCGCGGCCATGATCGCATAGGCCTCGGCGAAGCCGTCCACGTCGAAACCGCCGGTTCGCTGCCTGGCCGCGACATAGGCCTCGACCGCCGTCTTCTCCAGCTCCGGCGTCATGGTAACCCGCGCGTCGAGTGCGAACGAAGCGACGTCGTAGGCGGTCGGGCCGATCAGGCCGTCCTGGAAATCGACGATGCCCAGACGGTAATGGCCGGTCCTGTCGCCGCGCCAGACGATGTTGGGTGACTGGAAATCGCGGTGCATGAAGCCGTATTGCTTGCCTTCAAGCCTGTCGAAGACGCGATTCCACGCCTGCGTGAAAGCGTTGCGCTCGGCAGACTCTGCCGCCCTGCCGAAGGCTTCGGGCACGTACCAGTCGAGCAGCAGCTCGACCTCGATCATCATGGCGTCGCGGTCGAAAGGCGGAATGCGGTGCACGACGCCGGGCGCCGCTTCAGCCTCATCCGGCCAGTCCCTGACATGCATTGCCGCCAGCAATTCGGCGGCGGCTGTAAGGCGCTCCGGCACCGGTAGGCCCGCTTCGTCGAGGAAGTTGCCGGTGCCGAGATTCTCGATCAGGAGGAAGCCCGCGTCGAGATCCCGTTCGAATATTTCGGGAACGGTCACGCCGTTCTTCTTCAGCATGCGGGCGATGGCGACGAAAGCCGCCACCGTCTGCGCCGTGTGTGCGATCTCGGCGTAGGGCTTGCCGTCGCGGACGGGCGGCCCGAGCACCAGCCGCGGCGAGTTCATCAGGATGCGCGAGGGCAGCGCAGCGGCCGTCACGGTCTCGTAGCTGCGTGCCGAGGCATCGCCCGAAAAGAGCGCGCGATCGGCGTCGCCATTGCCGGTGCGATCGAGAAAATCACGCGCCGCAAACGAGCGTGCGATGCGCGAAAGCGCCGCCTCGGGGCCGCTCAGCACCGCGCGGCGGCCATCGCCTTCATGCTCCAGCGTAATGAAAATCGTGCCAGCCGGGAGATGACTGCCAGCCTTTTCCGGCCATTCGATGATGGCGACGCCATTCTTGCCGGCCTCGTCGAAGCCCAGTTCGTCGAGTTCGTCCACGGACGAAAGCCGGTAGAGATCGAAATGCTGGACGGCGAGCCGCGTCTCGTAGCTCTGCACCAGCGTGTAGGTCGGGCTCGGCACCTCGAGGTCGGGATCGGCGGCCAGCGCGCGGATCAACCCGCGCGCCAGGGTGGTCTTGCCAGCGCCCAGATCGCCCCGCAAGGCCAGCACGTCGCCATTGCGCAAGGCCGCCGCGATATCCTGGCCGAGCAGCACCGTGGCGCGGTCATTGGCCAGGCTGCATTCCAGCACGCTGCCGTCCATGAAGCGCCGCTACTCCGCTGCCGCCCTGGCCTGCGCCGGGACCATCGGAAACTGGCAGACGACCGTGGTGCCACGATCCTTCGCCGAATCGATGCGGACGCTGCCGCCATGGAGTTCGACGAAGCTCTTGACGATCGACAGGCCGAGTCCGGCGCCACGGCGGCGGCCGCCATTGGAGCGCGGCTCGAAACGCCGGAACACGGTGTCCAGCACGTCCGGCGCCATGCCCGGACCGTCGTCATGCACCGAGAATTGCACGTTGCCGGCCGACATTTCGCAGGTCAGGCCGATCGTGGAGCCTTCCGGCGCATAGTTGGCGGCGTTGCTCAGAAGATTGAAAAGCACCTGGCGCACCCGGTTCTCGTCGCCGTTGAAGCTTTTGGGCGCGCGCGACACGTCGATATCCAGCACGATCGCATGTTCGCGCAGCCTTTCCGTCACCAGGTCGGAGGCAGCGCGGATGGTGCTGTCG
The DNA here is from genome assembly GCF_900114255.1 of Neomesorhizobium albiziae. Lineage (GTDB taxonomy): Bacteria > Pseudomonadota > Alphaproteobacteria > Rhizobiales > Rhizobiaceae > Neomesorhizobium > Neomesorhizobium albiziae. The sequence goes on from NZ_FOSL01000010.1 coordinate 43,825, forward strand.
ACGAGGATTTCGCCGACATCCAGCTCCATGATGCCGGCATCGACGGTGGCAAGGTCGAGAATGTCGTTGACGATGGTGAGCAGCACCGACGACGAGGAGCCGATGTGGCCGACATAGTCGCGCTGGCGCGGCGTCAGCGGCCCGGTGTCGGGCAGGGCCAGAAGTTCGGTGAAGCCGATGATGTTGGTGAGCGGCGAGCGCAGCTCGTAGGAAACGTGCTGCACGAAATCGTTCTTCAGCTGGTCGGCGCGCTGCAACGCTTCGTTCTTTTCCTTCAGCGCCTTCTCGACATTGGCGCTGTCGGTCACGTCGACGAACGTCATCATCACCTGGCCGTTGGGCAGGTGGATGATGGCGTAGTGCAGGATGTTGCCGTTCTTCAGCTCGGCTTGTCCATCGCGGTCGCGGCGCTCGTCGTCGAAGCCGGTCACCGCTGCGACAAAGCCTGCCCACGGGCTGTCCTCGGTCAGGATATCGCAGACAGCCCTGATTTCCGAGACATGGGTGTTGGGCTTGACGAAATCTGCGTCCAGCCCCCACAGCGTCGAGAAGGCGGGATTGGCAAGCCTGACGCGGCCGTCCGGCCCGAAGACGGCGACGCCCTCGGCCAGGTTGTCGAGGGTTTCGCCCTGCACCCGCACCGCGGAGTTGTAGCGGCTTTCCAGGTCTATCTTCTCGGTGAGGTTCTCAAACACCCAGGTGACGCCGCCCTTCGGCTGCGGATTGGCGATGACGCGGATGGTGCGGCCGTCGGGTAGATGCCACCAGTGTTCCTGCGGATCGACCGAACGGTAGGCGTTCAGCACATTTTCCTTCCAGCGCCGCCACTCCGGCTGTTCGGCGAGCTTGCCGTCGGTGCGCAGCCGGTCGAGCAGGATGGCATTGTCGGGCGCGCTGGCAAGGAACTTGGTGTCGAGATCCCACAATTTCTGGAACGCCTGATTGTGGAACACCAGCTTGCCATCGGCATCGAACGAGGCGACGGCGGTGGTCAATTGGTCAAGCGTGTCCGCATGGCTGCGCACCATGCGCTCATATTCGGCGCGGATGCTCTCGGCGGCGGTCATGTCCACGGCAATGCCGGCCGAGCCGCCGCCGCCGGCAACGTCGGTGATGGCGAACATGCGGCGGTCGCCCTCCACCACGGTCGACATGGTCTGTTCGAAAACCGCCTGGCCGGCCTGGTGCTTCGCCACCGCTTCGCGGGCCTGGCTGCCGAGGAATTCCCTGCCGTCGCGCACGGCCGCCGCCCCGTTCTCGGCTTCGACGGCTTTCGCGAAAGCCCGGTTCACCCATTTCAGCCCGCCGTCGGCGCTACGGACCCAGAATGGCATGGCAAGCGCGTCGAGCAGGCCCAGAATGGTTTCGCGGTCGGCCGAAAGCCGCTGGTTTTCAAGCTTCAGCCGCGCGGCAAGGCGGTGGGTCTCCGACAGCGATACGAAGCGGACCAGAATGTGCGCGGCGGTCTTGCGGCCATGCACCTCCAGCGGCGCGGATTTGTGGGTCTCGACGACGAGGTCGAAGGCGGTCGCCTTTTCGCGGAGCGCCGTCACCGCCTGCTCCAGCGCCGCCGCCGAGCGCGGCATCAGCCAGCGCCCGAAGGCCAGGAAGCTGCTGCGGTCCTCGGGCGCTCCGGTTTCGGCCGGCAGCGCGCCGACGACCTCGGGCTTCGACTTCTCGCCGGCCCACACCACGATGCGCTGGTCGCGCAGGTTGAGCAGCGCCTCCGAACGCTGCAGCGAAGCGTTGACGTCGGCCAGACGGGCGCGCAGCAGCACGTTCTCGGCAGCCGTGCGGCCCCTCTCGCGGATAAGCCAGATGGCCGAAAGCAGCGCGGCACCCATGACGCCGGCAAAGACGGCGGCCTGCATGACTTCGGCGGTGCCGACGGAAATGCCGGTGTCCTCGACGGCCTGCGCGATGGCCTGCGTGGGCAATGCGGCGGAGATCGAGAGCAGGGCGCCGCGGCGCCATGTCCGTATGATCGCGGCAGGCCACAGCCTGTGCATGCGGGAGCTTTCGTCGTGCCCGCTGGAATCGATATGGCCGCCGGAACCGGCGCTTCCCGCTCGACGCGGGCGTTCCCCTGGCATGTCTTGTCCTCTCCGCCGCCTCAAGACCGCCTGAGCGTGCCCCTTAGTCCCCTGACCCCGGAGCCTGAGGCGTCGCGAATCACCTCACTGTACCTGTTGAGCGAATCGCCGTGAAGAAGGCAGGCGGGCAAAAAGAAGCCGGGCGAAAAGTCAATCGCCCGGCTTCAATATCTTGTATGTACTGGTTACAAAATCAGTACCTGTAGTGTTCCGGCTTGAACGGACCCTGCGGGGTGACGCCGATATAGGCGGCCTGTTCGCCGGAGAGTTCGGTCAGCTTGGCGCCGAGCTTGTCGAGATGCAGGCGCGCGACCTTTTCGTCGAGGTGCTTGGGCAGAACGTAGACCTCGTTCTTGTACTGGCCGGCCCTCGAATAGAGCTCGATCTGGGCCAGCACCTGGTTGGTGAACGAGGCCGACATGACGAAGCTCGGGTGGCCGGTCGCGTTGCCGAGGTTGAGCAGGCGGCCTTCCGACAGGAGCAGCAGGCGCTTGCCATCCGGGAAGGTGACCATGTCGACCTGCGGCTTGACGTTGGTCCATTTGAGGTTGCGCAGCGCGGTGACCTGGATCTCGTTGTCGAAGTGGCCGATGTTGCCGACGATGACCATGTCCTTCATGGCACGCATGTGGTCGAGGGTGATGACGTCCTTGTTGCCGGTCGTGGTGATGACGATGTCGGCGGTCGGCGCGGCATCCTCGAGCGTGACGACCTCGAAGCCGTCCATGGCGGCCTGCAGCGCGCAGATCGGGTCGACTTCGGTGACCTTGACGCGGGCGCCGGCGCCCTTGAGCGAAGCCGACGAGCCCTTGCCGACATCGCCGTAACCGCAGACGACGGCGACCTTGCCGGCCATCATCACGTCGGTGCCGCGGCGGATGCCGTCGACCAGCGATTCCTTGCAGCCATACTTGTTGTCGAATTTCGACTTGGTGACGCTGTCGTTGACGTTGATCGCCGGGAAGGGCAGCAGGCCCTTCTTCTGCAGCTGGTAGAGACGGTTGACGCCGGTCGTGGTCTCCTCGGTGACGCCACGGATGGCGGCCTTGTGCTTGGCGAAGAAGCCCGGCGTCGCCGCCATGCGCTTCTTGATCTGCGCGAACAGGATTTCTTCCTCTTCGCTGCCCGGATTGGACAGCACGTCCTCGCCGGCCTCGGCGCGCGCGCCGATCAGGATGTACATGGTGGCGTCGCCGCCGTCGTCGAGGATCATGTTGGTGGCGCCGCCGTCGGACCACTGGAAGATCTGGTCGGTGTACTGCCAGTATTCCTCAAGCGTCTCGCCCTTGATGGCGAAGACAGGAATGCCGGCTTCGGCGATCGCTGCCGCGGCATGGTCCTGCGTGGAGAAGATGTTGCAGGAGGCCCAGCGGATGTCGGCGCCGAGTTCCTTCAGCGTCTCGATCAGCACCGCCGTCTGGATGGTCATGTGCAGCGAGCCGGAAATGCGCGCGCCCTTCAGCGGCTTCTTTTCGCCGAATTCCTCGCGGCAGGCCATCAGGCCCGGCATTTCGGTCTCGGCGATCTCGATTTCCTTGCGGCCCCAGCCCGCCAGGGAAATATCTGCAACAACGTAATCTTTGCCAGCGGCCATGGTCGTACTCCGATGAAATGGACGAAAGCGCATCGCAGCCGAAGGCCGGCGGACCCGCGCAAATTTGCGCCCTGACTAGCAGATCGGGCTAGCGGCGACAATGGATATAAAGAAATCTTTATTCGTGCATGTGTTCACGCAGCACGGATCCGCTCAGAGGCTGTTTGATAACTCGCTGCGGTGAGTCAAATGGCGGTGGTTTCGAGAACCGGAGCGGAGCGTACTTATAGTACGTGAGCACCGGAAGCGCAGAAAACGCCGTCAGTTGGCCGCCGCAGTAGGGTTAGCGAACAGGCTCTCAGATTTCTTCGCCGAAGCGCGAGGCAATCAGCGTTTCCAGCGCCGCCATGACCGCTTCGGCGTCCGGCCCGCTGGAGGAAACGCGGATGCGGCAGCCGGGGCTGGCCGCCAGCATCATCAGGCCCATGATCGACGTTCCGCCGACGGTGGTGCCGTCCTTCTCCACGTCGACGACGGCGTCGAACCCGCTCACCAGCGAGACGAACTTGGCGGAAGCCCGCGCGTGCAGGCCGCGCTGGTTGACGATTTCGAACTCACGCATCAGCGGCTGGCGGTCTTGGCGCGCATTCGAACCGGTCATTTGCTGCTCAGGAGCTGGCTAGCGACGTTGATGTATTTGCGGCCGGCTGCCTGCGCCTGCGTCAGCGCCATGTCCATGTCGTCGCCGGCGCGCACGCTGGACAGCTTGATCAGCATCGGCAGGTTCATGCCCGCGATGACTTCGACGCGGCCGGGCTCCATCACCGAAATCGCCAGGTTGGACGGCGTTCCGCCGAACATGTCGGTCAGGATGACGACGCCGGCGCCGCTGTCGGCACGCGCCACGGCATCGACGATGTCGCGGCGGCGCTGTTCCATATCGTCATCAGCGCCGATGGCGACGGTTTCGAACTTTTCCTGGGGTCCGACGACGTGCTCCACGGCGTTACGGAATTCCTCGGCCAGTTGACCGTGCGTTACAAGCACGAGTCCTATCATGCTGCTTTGGCTCCCGTCATGGCCTCTTCGGCGCATCGTTTTTCGGCCGCTTTTCCCGCTGGCCCCGCGGCAAGAGCGCTATCTTGTCGACGCGCGGTCCGTTGACAAGCACAATTTTGAAACAATTTTGAAATCGGATCGGCCATTTTGACGCATTTCGAAGCACTGTCCTGCGGGTCTGCCTGAGCATTTTGCAGCCGGGCGGAAACGCCTCGCGTCGCACAAATGCGGCTAAAACAAACAGATAGGGCCTTATGCATGGGTGTCAGCCTGAATGCATCGCGCTCTGCCGGAAGGGCGGGGCTGAAAACCAGCTGGCGACGGCAAGGACGGCGGCCTGCGCGTTGCCGGCAGCGAGTTGGAGGCAAGGGATATCGCAACCGGCCAGCGATTCGGTCCCTGCTTCCTGGAACCGTTGCGCACTTGCCGCCGGAACCAGCCTGACCAGCAGGTCGGCGATCATGCCCGGCTCGAAGTCCAGCGGCCGCGGCCCGACGCCGTGGATTTCAGCCAGGCCGGCGATCGTGCTGGGCGCCCGGCAGAAAATCCGGCCATTCCTTGCCGAGATCAAAATCTGGTCGTCCGAGACGAGGCGGGCAAAGCGTCCATGCCGGGCAAAGCCCTCGATCAGGGCAAGCGCGAGCGTCGTCTTGCCCGAGCCCGACGCGCCGGCGATCAGGACGCCGCGGTCGCCAAGCAGCAGCGCCGACGCGTGCAGGTTCTGCCCGGCCACTTAACCCTCGGCCGGCAGCGTCATCACGAAGCGCGCGCCCCGGATCTCGCCGGGCTTGCCGCCGGGAATGTTCTCGGCGGTGAGCGTGCCGCCATGCGCCTCGACGATCTGCCGGCTGATCGACAGGCCGAGGCCGGAGTTCTGGCCGAACGCCTCGCCTGCCGGCCTGTCGGTATAAAACCGCTCGAAGATGCGGTCGATGTTGTCGGCGCGAATGCCGGGGCCATTGTCCTCGATGGCGACGACGACATGTTTTCCAACCCGCGACAGGCTGATGCCGATGCGACCGGTATCGTCGGGAACGAAGGAACGGGCGTTTTCGATCAGGTTGGTGAAGACCTGGCCGAGACGAAGATCGTGACCCAGCACATTGTAGCTCTTGGCGCCCTGCGGCAGCTTTTCGGCGGTGAATTCGATCTCGACTTGTTTCTTGTGCCGGCCGGCGTCGAGCGAGGCCCCGGCGATATCCGTCAGGAACTGGCGCATGTCGATGCGCTGGGCATCGTCGCGGGCGAGTTCGGCATCCAGCCGGGATGCGTCCGAAATGTCGGTGATCAGGCGGTCGAGCCGGCGCACGTCGTGCTGGATGACCTCCATCAGGCGGCCGCGCGACGCGTCGTTCTTGGCCAGCGGCAGGGTCTCGACGGCGCTGCGCAGCGACGTCAGCGGGTTCTTCAGTTCGTGCGACACGTCGGCGGCGAAACTCTCGATCGCCTCGATCCGCGCATAAAGCGCGTTTGTCATCTCGCGCAAAGCAACCGACAGGTTGCCGATCTCGTCCTGGCGGTCCGAGAAATCTGGGATTTCCTCGCGGCTCTTGACGCCGCGGCGCACCCTGACCGCCGCCGCGGAAAGCCGACGCAGCGGGTTGGCGATGGTCGAGGCGAGCAGCATCGACAGCACCACCGTCACCATGGCCGCGACGCCGAACACCCGCAGGATGGCCTTGCGTTCCTCGGCGACGATCTTGTCGATGTCGCCGCCCTGCGTCGACAGCATCAGCACGCCCATGACGGCGCGGAAGCGCTGGATCGGCACCGCGACGGAAACGATCTGCTCGCCCTGCTCGCTGACGCGAACCACCTTGGACGGCACGCCGGTCAGCGCGCCCATCACTTCGGGGAACGCCGCGCCGTTGCCGCCCGGCTGCTCCTTGTAGACCGGCAGTTCGGTGTTGCGAAAAAAGCCCGAGACAAGCTTCTCGGCTTTCGCCAGCAGGCTCTCGTCCTCTTCCTCGACGGGAGGCAGGTCGTAGCGCAGGATCTGGCCGCGCGAATAGAGATGCCGCGAATCGAGCAGCAGGTTGGCATCGCGGTCGTAGATGCGGGCGCGGGTGCGGGTCGGCGAGATCAGCCGCCGCAGCACCGGCGCCACGCGTTCGGGATTGATCGGGAAATCGAGGCTGTCGAGCTGGTCGGAGCCCGGCGCCAGGCTCTCGCCGGCCTGCAGTTCCAGAAGCTTCTCCGGGTCGATGCGGATCGAATCGGTCTCGACGGTTGCCGAGGCGGCAATGGCGCCGGCGATGATCTCGCCCTGGGTCATCAGGCTTTCGACGCGGGCCTCGATCAGCCCGTCGCGAAACTGGTTGAGATAGAGGATGCCGATGACCAGCACGCCTAGCCCGGCAAGGTTGAGGAACAGGATGCGCCGCGTCAGGCTCGAAAACATGTAGTGGCCGAGCAGCCGCTGCAGCCTGTGAGTCAGCTTGGCCAGCAGGACGGGCGACAGCCCGGGCCGTTTCGCCGCGCCCCCCGGCGCTTTCAGCTGTGTATCAACCGCCATCTACAACAACTCGTGCCCGGGACGGCTTACGCCTCGCGAAAACGGTAGCCGACCCCATAAAGCGTTTCGATCATGTCGAAGTCGTCATCGACCGCCTTGAACTTCTTGCGCAGCCGCTTGATGTGGCTGTCGATCGTGCGATCATCGACATAGACCTGCTCGTCATAAGCCGAATCCATCAGCGCGTCACGACTTTTGACGACGCCAGGGCGTTGCGCCAGCGAATGCAGGATCAGGAATTCGGTCACCGTCAGCGTCACCGGCTCGCCCTTCCAGGTACAGGTATGGCGTTCCTGGTCCATGACAAGCTGGCCGCGCTCCAGCGAGCGCGCCTGCTGGCTCGGCGTCTTGGCAGCGGCGTCGCGGGCGCCGGCCCGGCGCAGCACCGCCTTCACCCGCTCGACCAGGAGGCGCTGCGAGAAGGGTTTGCGGATAAAATCGTCGGCGCCCATCTTGAGCCCGAAAAGCTCGTCGATCTCATCGTCCTTCGAAGTGAGGAAGATGACCGGCAGGTCGGTTTTCTGGCGCAGCCGACGCAAAAGCTCCATGCCGTCCATGCGCGGCATCTTGATGTCGAGGATCGCCAGATTCGGCGGCCGCGCCGCCAGCCCCTCAAGCGCCGAGGCCCCATCGGTGTAGGTCTCCACACGATAGCCTTCGGACTCCAGTGCGATCGACACCGAGGTCAGAATATTCCGGTCGTCGTCGACAAGCGCGATCGTTGCCATATCAAGCTGCTCCCTCATGAGCGGTGTCCCTTCCTGTAGCGGAAGGGCTTTAGGCGGACAAATTGGGTACAAAATGTGGCATGGTCTCCCGGCAATGTCACAGATAGGCGGCGGGCGCCACCCCCAATTTCCGCCGGGAGGCAGGCGTCGTGCTGGTTCGGGCAGGCGGTGCGGGTGCGACAAACCTGCTCAATTCTAAACGATTTAAACGAATTTAAAATCTTTAAATCGATTAAATATTTGAAATCGCTGATCTTTTCTGTTTCTGACCTCTTTATCCCTGTTTCGCTCGCTAGACGCGGCTGGATGCGGGAGAGCGAAAAATGCGGCATCGCGGCAAATGGGAGCCAGAATGAGCGAAATCGGCAAACGCAACCCCGCTTGCGGGATCGACACGGCTGGCCTGAAAACGACCGGCAAGGTCCACTACAATCTCGGCGTGGCACTCCTCGCCGAAGAGGCGATCCGCCGTGGCGAGGCCAGGCTGACGGCGCATGGCGCCATTGTCGCCGATACCGGCCAGTACACCGGCCGCTCGCCCAAGGACAAGTTCGTGGTGCGCGACGAGAGCACCGAGGCGAACGTCTGGTGGGACAACAACAACGCGATGACGCGGGCCGAGTTCGACGCCCTCCACGCCGATTTCCTGGCGCATGCCGCCACCAGGGATCTGTTCGTGCAGGATCTGATCGGCGGCGCCGACCGTTCGCTCTCCCTGCCGACCCGCGTGGTCACCGAATACGCCTGGCATTCGATGTTCATCCGCAACCTGCTCATCCGCCCCGACGAGGCGGAACTGGCGGGCTTCGTGCCGAAGATGACGATCATAGACCTGCCGTCGTTCCGCGCCGACAAGGCCCGCCATGGCGGCCGCGGCGAGACGCTGATCGCGGTCGACCTGACCCGCATGATCGTTCTGATTGGCGGCACCCAGTATGCCGGCGAAATGAAGAAGTCGGTGTTCACCGCGCTCAACTACATCCTCCCCGCCAAGGGGGTGATGCCAATGCATTGCTCGGCCAATGAGGGGCCTGACGGCGACGCCGCGGTGTTCTTCGGCCTGTCGGGCACCGGCAAGACGACGCTGTCGGCCGACCCGAAGCGCACGCTGGTCGGCGACGACGAGCATGGCTGGGGTCCACACGGCATCTTCAACTTCGAGGGCGGCTGCTACGCCAAGACGATCCGCCTGTCGGCGGAGGCCGAACCGGAAATCTTCGCGACGACACGGCGCTTCGGCACCGTGCTCGAGAATGTCATCCTCGACGAAAACCGCGTCCCGGATTTCAACGACGGTTCGCGCACCGAAAACACCCGCTGCGCCTATCCGCTGGACTTCATCCCGAATGCCAGCGCCACCGGTCGCGCCAGCCATCCCAAGAACATCATCATGCTGACGGCAGACGCCTTCGGCGTGATGCCGCCCATCGCCAAGCTGACGCCGGCGCAGGCGATGTATCATTTCCTTTCCGGCTACACCGCCAAGGTCGCCGGCACCGAGCGCGGCGTCACCGAGCCGGAAGCGACGTTCTCGACCTGCTTCGGCGCGCCGTTCATGCCGAGGCACCCGTCGGAATACGGCAACCTTTTGCGCCAGCTCATCGCCGAGCACAATGTCGACTGCTGGCTGGTCAACACCGGCTGGACCGGCGGCGCCTATGGCGTGGGCAAGCGCATGCCGATCAAGGCGACGCGCGCGCTGCTGTCGGCCGCACTTGACGGCTCGCTCAACACAGCCGAATTCCGCACCGACGCCAATTTCGGCTTCGCGGTGCCGGTCGAGGTGCCGGGCGTCGACACGGCCATCCTCGATCCGCGCTCTACCTGGGCCGACAAGGCGGCATATGATCGGGCGGCAAAACGCCTGGTCGGCATGTTCATCGATAATTTCGGCAAGTTCGAAGCGCATGTCGACGCCTCGGTGCGGGGCGCGGCGCCGCAATTGCGCGATGCGGCCGAGTAATTCGGCGGGGGACAATCGACGTCTCCCGAAAAGGCCCGGCACTGCCGGGCCTTTTCTTTTGTCCGGCTGCAGGGCATGCCTTGCGCAGGAGGATGTTATCCCATGACCGCTGCAGGCATCGATGTCGCGCCGGGCGCTTTCATTGGCGAGGACGACCTCGTCGAAAACTTCATCCGCTCCTCGGGCCCGGGCGGCCAGAATGTCAACAAGGTCGCCACCGCCGTGCAGCTGCGCTTCGATGCCCGCAACGCGGCGGGCCTTTCCGACTATGTGCGCGAGCGCACGATCCAGCTTGCCGGCCAGCGCGCCACCAAGGATGGGGTCATCGTCATCGAGGCCGGCCGTTTCCGCACCCAGGAGCAGAACCGCGCCGACGCCCGCGCGCGGCTGACGGCGCTGGTGGCCAAGGCGGCGGAGCCGCCGCCCAAGCCGCGCAAGAAGACCAGGCCATCGAAAGGCGCTGTCGAAAGGCGGCTGAAAAGCAAGGCCGGGCGCTCCACTGTCAAGAAACTGCGCGGGAAGGTCGAGAGCGACTGAACCACCGCTGCACGGCCTGATTGCAGCTTCCAATTTGCGGCGGCAAATGCCAGATTTCGATGGGCGCTATTGCATGTCGCCCGAAAGTGTCTTCGGTTTCGGGAGAAACGACATGCACAACCGAGAAGCTACAGCGCGGCGGCGCCGTAGCAGGCAGCAAGGAGATTTCTGATTATGGGTATGTTCGATTTCGTCAAATCCGTCGGCAAGAAGCTTGGCTTCGGCGACGAAGAAGCGCCGAAGGCGGAGGAGCTGAAAAAGGAACTGGATTCCCACAAGCTGGGCACCGACAACGTCCAGGTCGTTGTCAAGGGCGACACCGCCGTGCTGACCGGCGTGGTCAAGGATCAGTCGATCTTTGAAAAGGCGGTCATCGCCGTCGGCAACACGCTTGGCGTCTCCAAGGTGCAGGCCGACGAGCTGAAGGTGGTGGCGCCCGATTCCGGGCTGAAGCTCGACGGCAAGGTCGACATGACCGAGCTGGTCAAGGCGGCGACACCGGCCAAGGAGCCGCGCTTCTACACCGTGAAGAAGGGCGACAACCTCTCGAAGATCGCCGAGGCTCAGTACGGCAAGGGCAAGGCTTCGAAATACACCGTCATCTTCGAGGCCAACAAGCCGATGCTGAAGCATCCAGACAAGATCTATCCCGGCCAGGTGCTTCGCATCCCCGATCTGGAAACGGCTTGACAGCCTGAGCTCCCGTAACCTTCACTCGGCGGACGACGGCGGCTTGACGGCCGCCGTTTTCATTTCAACGAGGTGAAGGTCGAAGATCATGCAGGTTCTTCCGCGGGGCGTGCGGCACATGCCGGGCTATATCGGCCGCGACGACCAGGTGGCGCTGGTCGAGGATATCCGCGCCGTCGTGCAGGCCGCGCCACTCTACGTGCCGACCATGCCCCGCACCGGCAAGCCGATGAGCGTCAGAATGACGAATTGCGGGACGCTCGGCTGGGTGACCGACAAGGATGGAGGCTACCGCTACCAGGCCATGCACCCGCAAACCGGCGCGCCCTGGCCGGCAATCCCGGAGCGGCTGCAGCGCCTGTGGCAGGAGGTTTCCGGCTTCCCCCATCCGCCGCAGGCATGCCTGGTCAATTTCTATGATGCCAGCGCAAGGATGGGCATGCACCAGGATCGCGACGAGCAGGATTTCGACGCTCCCGTGGTTTCGGTCTCGCTGGGCGATAGCTGCCTGTTTCGCGTCGGCCAGACCGCGCGCGACGGGCAGACGGTGTCGTTCAGGCTGTCGAGTGGCGATGTCGTGGTGCTCGGCGGCGAAGGCCGGCTGGCCTTCCACGGCGTCGACCGCATCTATCCGTCGACGTCGGCCCTGCTCAGGAATGGCGGGCGCATCAACCTGACGCTCAGGCGGGTGACCAGACCCGCCTGAGCGGCCCAAAGCGTGTCGCGATCTTTCAAGGCTTGCCCGAGAAGCTTTTCGCCTCCTTCGGCGAATTGACCATCACGCCGTCCGCGCCAAGGGCGACGGCCTTGTGATAGTCGTCGAGCGAGTTGATGCCGAACAGGATGATATGAGCAGCACCTTTGGAACGGAAGCAATCCATAGCCTCCTTGTCCCAGGTTAGCTCCGCTTTGGATATGCCCTCGCCGAGGGTGTATTTTTCGACCACCTCGACCTCTCGCGCCAGTTCCAGCCCATGCCAGCGCGGGGCGCTGTTGTCGGCCGTCAGGTCGCATTGGTGAGCCATGGTGACGTTGGCCAGCAACGTTCGCGTATCGTCGCGCGCTTCAAATCGCCGGACCGCCGAGGGAAGTGCCTGCAAATACTTGGTATCGGTGGAATAGACACGGGTACGATCGAGGCTTTGGCTTGCTTCCAGCGTGGCCAGCAGAGCCTTGCCAAGCTGTTCGGGGTTGGCGTCCGGCGACTTGATGTCGATGTAAAACTTGGTCTTGGGAAACGCCTGCAGCACGGCGTCCAGGCGGGGAATGCCTATGCCCTTGCCGCGGAAGGGGTGGTTCTGCCCCTTGTCGTGGGAAAAGGCCCAGCCCGCATCCGTCCCGGCCAGTTCCGAGGCAGTGTAAGCGGATACCGGACCGCTCATGTCGGTCAGGCTTTTCAGATCGGACGGCCGGTAGAGCACGATCACCCCGTCCTTGGATTCCTGCACGGTCACCCAGACGGCGTCGGCGCCGTTGTCGAGTGCGGTCTGTATGGCGACGAGGGTATTCTCCGGGGCGTCGGCCGTGCCGCCGCGATGAGCGATGATTTCCGGCGAGCCGGCAAAGGCTGCCCCGATGCCGAACGCGCCGATAATCGCCAGCGAGGCCAGCCGACGGAACGCCATTTTCCTCATTACGAAAGGAACCCTCATCATGGATTTTTCCCCCTCGAACACACGACCGCGCATTCCGGCGAAGTCGGCCATCATGCCAATCGAAGGCGGCAGCGCTGGAGGCGATTTCGCTCGGACGGGCGGATGATGTTTCGGAACGGAATGCAAGTCAAGGTAGCGTGAATGGCTCGAACACCCTCAAAGCTTGCGCAGCGCGACTTCCTCGACCCGATGGTTGGCACCCTTGCGCAGGATGAGATCGGCGCGCGGCCGCGTCGGCAGGATGTTTTCCTTGAGGTTCTTCAGGTTGATGTTGTTCCACAGGCCTTCGGCGATCGCCTTGGCGGCATCTTCGGAAAGCTGCGAATAGCGGTGGAAGAACGAATCGGGGTTGCGGAAAGCGGTCTCGCGCAGCCGCATGAAACGGGCGATGTACCACTGGTGGATCTGCTCTTCCTCGGCGTCGATGTAGACCGAGAAATCGAAGAAGTCCGAGACGAAGGGCACCGCCTTGCCGTCGTGCGGCAGTTCCCGCGTCTGCAGCACGTTGAGGCCTTCGAAGATCAGGATATCGGGGCGGTCGATGGTGACGAACTCGCCGGGCACGACGTCATAGGTCAGGTGCGAATAGACAGGCGCGCGGACATTGCGTTGCCCGGACTTGATGCCCGACAGGAACCGTAGCAGGGCGCCGACGTCATAGCTGTCGGGGAAACCCTTGCGCTCCATCAGGCCTTTCTGGCGCAGCGCCGCGTTGGGAAAAAGGAAACCGTCGGTGGTGATCAGGTCGACCTTGGGGCTGGACGGCCAGCGCGCCAGCAATTCCTTGAGCACGCGCGCGGTGGTCGATTTGCCGACCGCCACCGATCCGGCCATGCCGATGATGAAGGGGGTCTTGGCATCCGATGCGTTGAAGAATACCCGCCGCTGGTCGAACAAAAGCTGGCTGGCCTCGACATGCGCCGACAGGAGCCGCGACATCGACAGATAGACCCGGCGCACTTCGTCGAGATCGATCGGATCGTAGAGGGAACTGAGGCGGCGGACTTCGTCGGCGGTCAGCGTCAGCGGCGTGTCGGCGCGAAAAAGCGCCCAGTCCTGCGCCGAAAAGAACCGGTAGGGCGAGTATTTTTCGGTGGGTACGAGCTGGTCCATCAAAACTCACCCTTGCACTGCCGCCGCATCAGGCCGGCTTGCGTGAAGCCTTTTCGGCCAGCCCGGACTGCGCCGTGCGCCGCTCCAACTCCTCCAGAACCGCCGACAGCGGAACGCCGGCGAGCGCCAGAACGACGAGCCAATGATAGAGAAGATCGGCACTTTCCGAAACGAGACCTTCGGCGTCGCCTTTCACGGCGGCGATGACCGTTTCGACGGCTTCCTCGCCGAGTTTCTGAGCCGCCTTGTCCATGCCGCGCGAAAACAGCTTGGCCGTCCACGAATCCTGATCGCCCGATTGCGCGCGCTCGGCAACGATCCTCTCCAGGTCGGCAAGGGAAAATCCGGTCATTTCAGCCCTTTATGACGTCAGGGCCGGAGAGTCGAGTCGCATCGCAAGGCCCGCGGCGGCCATATGCGCCTTCGCCTGGCGAACCGAGTAGGTGCCGAAATGGAAGATCGATGCCGCCAGCACCGCGGTCGCGTGGCCCTCGCGGATGCCGGCGACCATATGGTCGAGATTGCCCACGCCGCCCGAGGCGATGACCGGCGCCCGCACGGCGTCGGCGACGGCGCGCGTGAGCGCGATGTCGTAGCCGATCTTGGTGCCATCGCGGTCCATCGAGGTGAGCAGTATCTCGCCGGCGCCGCGGTCGACGACCTTTCGCGCGAACTCGACGGCATCGATGCCGGTCCTTTCGCGCCCGCCATGGGTGAAGATCTCCCAGCGGTCGTCTTCGCCGGCGCCGGAGACCTTCTTGGCGTCGATGGCCACGACGATGCACTGGTTGCCGAACTTGTCGGCCGCCTCGGCGACGAAATCAGGGTTCTTCACCGCCGCGGTGTTGATCGATACCTTGTCAGCGCCCGCCAAGAGCAGTCTGCGGATGTCGGCGACCTGGCGCACTCCGCCGCCCACCGTCAGCGGCATGAAACACTGCTCGGCGGTCTTGGCCACCACGTCGAAGATCGTCTCGCGGTTGTCGGAAGAAGCGGTGATGTCGAGGAAGCACAATTCATCGGCGCCGGCGGCGTCGTAGGCCTTGGCGGCTTCGACGGGATCGCCGGCGTCGATCAGGTCGACGAAATTGACGCCCTTGACGACACGGCCGTCCTTGACGTCGAGGCAGGGAATGACACGGGCCTTGAGGGTCAACGGGCAGCCTTCATTTCTTGAGTTTTCGCCGCTGCGCGCTCGGGACGCGTCAACTTTCGATTCCCGCGTAGAGGGTGGCGAGATCGATGGAGATGCCAAGCGCAGGCAGGCTGACCGTTTCCTCACGTCCGGCGATGGAGACCGGTCCGTCCCAGCCCCCGCTTTCGTTGCGCGACCACAGCCAGACGCGCGGCTCGTCCTGGGAAAGGATGATATAGTGCCGCAATGTCGGCAATCCGGTGTATTCCGTGACCTTTTCGCCGAAATCCTGGCCGTAGGAGGATGCGGAAAGGATTTCGGCAAGCAGCAGGGGTTCCCTTGCCGTCAGGTCTTTCAGCGTGTCGAATGCGCGATCGACGTAGACGTCGGGGTAGCGCACGCCATCGCTGGTCTTGACGCCGAAATCGGCCGATCCGATGTCGTATTTCGCCAGATCCAGTTGCTGGCCGAGCTGCATGGACAGTCGGAACGCCAGCCGCGCATGCGCCCGCGTCACGTTGATCATCATCTCGACCACCCTCCCGCGCACGAATTCCCGCTTGCCCTCGCGCCCTTCGTTCCAGCGCAGGAATTCATCCGCCGTGGTCGGCATTTTGGTCTGCAGGTTCATCGGCCTAATCTAGCATGCCGCGCGGCGGTTTTGAAACGCCGCGCAAAATCGCCAGCGCTTCCTGCGGGTCGATGCGCCCGTCGTAAAGCGCCCGTCCGGAAATCGCGCCTTCCAGCTTTTTGGCATCGGGCATGGTCATGCGCACGATGTCGGCTATCGACGCCAGGCCGCCCGACGCGATGACAGGGATCGAGACGGCATCGGCGAGATCGATCGTGGCCTCCCAGTTGATGCCGGTGAGCACGCCGTCGCGGTCGATGTCGGTGTAGACGATGGCCGCCACTCCGGCGCCCTCGAACTTTTTCGCCAGTTCTATGACGCCAAGCCTGGAGGCCTTGGCCCAGCCTTCGACGGCGACCTTGCCGCCCTTGGCGTCGATGCCCACGGCGACCTTTCCCGGGAATTTCCGGCAGGCTTCCTTGACCAGCTCCGGGTTCTTCACCGCGACGGTGCCGAGGATCACGCGGGCGAGCCCCTTCTCCAGCCAGGCTTCGATATGTTCCAGCGTGCGGATGCCGCCGCCGAGCTGCACCGGGTTCCTCGTCGCCTTCAAAATGGCTTCGACCGCCCCTCCATTGACGCTTTCGCCGGCAAAGGCGCCGTTGAGATCGACGACGTGCAGCCATTCGAAGCCCTGGCCCTCGAAGGCTTTCGCCTGCGCTGCAGGGTCGGCGTTGTAGACGGTCGCCTGTTCCATGTCGCCGAGCTTCAGGCGCACGCACTGGCCGTCTTTCAGGTCGATCGCGGGATAAAGGATCAAGGCTTCCACCTCAGGAAATTGGCGATCAGGGCAAGGCCGAGCGCCTGGCTCTTTTCAGGATGGAACTGGGTGCCGGCAAAATTGTCGCGCGTCACCGCCGCCGTCACCGGGCCGCCATAGTCTGTCACCGCCAGCACCTCGCCGTCGTTTTTCGCGTCCAGATGATAGGAGTGGACGAAATAGGCATGCAGGCCGTCCGCCCCGGTCGGAATGCCGGCAAAGAGCGGATGCTGACGCTTGAGTTCCAGCGTGTTCCAGCCGATCTGCGGGATTTTCAACGACGGGTCGGCCGGCTGGATCTCCTTCACGTCGCCGGCGATCCAGCCGAAGCCCTTTGTGACCGTCTTTTCCAGCCCGCGCTCGGACATCAGTTGCATGCCCACGCAGATGCCGAGGAACGGCCGCGCCCTGGCGACGGCAACTTCCTCGACCGCCTCCCACATGCCCTCGACGGCGTGCAGGCCCGCCGCGCAATCGGCATAGGCCCCGACGCCCGGCAGGACGATGCGGTCGGCGCCGCGCACACGCCCGGCATCCGCGGTGAGTTCGATCTCGGCGGCGATGCCGGCCTCGCGGGCGGCGCGCTCGAAGGCTTTCGTCGCCGAGCGCAGATTGCCCGAGCCGTAGTCGATGATCGCTACCCTCATCTCAGGACTTGCCCGGATTGAGCAGGAAGCCAAGTGCTGGACCGGGATCAGCCTTGCGCGACGCACTCGCCATCGGCAGCAGGTCGCGATTGTCGAACCCGTCGTCCGCCACGCCGACGGTCTCGATGACATAGCGCGTTTCGGCGGCATCGAGGCTGTCGGCATCGACCACGCCGAATTCATGCCAGCCGCGGCGGCGCAAGGCCGCGATGCGCAGTGCTGCGCCCTCCAGGCCCATGTAAAGCGAAACCAGCAGCGAGAGCAGCGGCGAGGCGAGGCCGAAGCCCGCGACATTGCCAAGCGCGGTCAGGCCTACGGTGACCGCCAGTGCAAACGCGGCCTCGATCCACAACCGATGCCACAGCAGCCACAGCACCGGCACGAAAAAGGCGAGCCAGGCAAAGCCGTCGCGCACGAACACCGCATCGTCGGCATCCCCGCCTCTGCCGCCTTCAGCCTGCATCACCACGTAGCTCGCCATCTCGCTCACCCGTTCCCCGGTTACCCGTTCCCGTATCAGCCGTTCAATGTGCCCTTGGTCGACGGCACCGCGTCGGCCTGGCGTGGATCGGGTTCGAGGGCCGCGCGCAACACCCGCGCTACCGCCTTGAAGCAGGTTTCGGCGATGTGGTGATTGTTGGCGCCGTAGTGGTTTGTCACATGCAGCGTGATGCCAGCGTTCTGCGCCAGCGCCTGGAAGAACTCGCGCACCAGCTCGGTGTCGAAGGTACCGATTTTGGGCGCGGAAAAGACGACATTCCACACTAGGAACGGCCGGCCGGAAACGTCGATCGCTGCGCGGGTCAGCGTCTCGTCCATGGCAAGGTCGAGCGATGCATAACGGGCGATACCACGGCGCTCGCCAAGCGCCCTGGAGATCGCCTGCCCGATGGCGATGCCGGTGTCTTCGACCGTGTGGTGGTCGTCGATATGCAGGTCGCCCTTGGCCTTGACCGTCATGTCGATCAGCGAATGGCGCGAAAGCTGCTCCAGCATGTGGTCGAAGAAGCCGACCCCGGTCGAAATATCGAACCGGCCGCTGCCGTCGATTTCGACTGCGACGCTGATTTCGGTCTCTTTGGTCTTGCGCGCGACTTCAGCCGCACGCTGTGTCCTGCCGGGAGCCATGAGACGATCCTTGCCTGCCCAAAACGGTGCCTTTTAACAGCAGGGTCGGCCAAGCGCCAGCGTCCGCTGATGCCGGGCCGGACGGTCGAAGGCCGGGCGCCGTTGTGGATAGGGAAGAAGGACGCACCCAGTTCCAGAGAAGAAGACGCAAGTATCTTATCAAATGCTTTCTTCCTGATTTTCTGTCAATTATCAACAAACGTGCCTTTCGTTTCTTTGTTACAGAGATTCTAACTAGCAAAGGTGAAATATTTCACTTTCAAATAGCTGGGGCGTGGTTCATACTTCCTTGCGCAGATTTGGGAGGTACGTCGATGACCCATGCGTTGAATCTCACATTGCCGCTCAAGCAGGATGCCGAGAGCCAGGCCAAGCTCAAGCAGCTCGAAGCCATCTTCACCGATCAGGTGCAGCCGAAGATCGAAGAAGCGCTGAAGAAATCGAAGCTCGTGCACTTCGCCCGCGTGGTCGTTATCGACAACAAGTACATCCAGGTCATCACGGAATACGAAGGCGACCACCAAGAATATACGGAATTCTTTCGCCGCGAACTGACCCCCGTATTCGGGGCCATTTTCGGCCTGGCGGAAGGCGCGCCCTCATCCTCCGACTCCGTGGCGTTCTGGGAATACTCCAAGACGAATAACCGGAGAAGCCTTGGCCAGGACACCACCGGCGCGCTGGATTTTTCCGGCAATCCCGCCGGCTGGCTGTTCTCGGCCTACGACCACAAGGACGTCAGGACCATTCAGGCCGCGCTGGATAAAGCCGGCGCCTGACCGCAATCCCCGCTTTCTCAGCAATCCCGCCACGCGGGAACGAGAGCCCTTTTCGCTCGAGGGAATGAATGCCCGCACCGGACCCAGATCCGACGAAGCCGGACCGCCGCAATGTGCAGGGGCTGGTCGCCTACCGCTACGAGCAGCCGCGCTATGCCGTGCTGCTTTTCAGCATCGCCGATGCCGGGCTGGCGCGCGGCTTCCTGCGCTCGTGGTTGCCGCGTGTGCCGCGCGGCGACCAGGACCCGAAATCGCTGACCGGGCCGGTTCTGAACTTCGCCTTCTCCTGGACCGGATTGAGCAAGCTGCTGGCGGCCGATCCGGCGCTCGACGCCGCTTCGGGAAGGCGCGAGCTCGACTGGGCCTTCACCGACCAGACCCCCGACCAGGCGGCTGTCTCCAGCCAGCTTGGCTTCATCGAGAACAGCGCCCCCGCAAACTGGTGGGGCAAGCACGTTGCGCCCGCCGATATTCACCTGGCGGTCTATATGGCCTTCGATGACGACGACCAGGCGACGCGCTCGCTCGCCGAGATTCGCACGTCCGCCGCGCTATCGGGACTGGCCGAATGCAAACTGCCCGAGTTTGGCCAAGGCGCGCTTTCCGGATACCGGCCCGAAGGCGGCTTCCTGCATTTCGGCTACCGCGACGGCGTCACCTCGCCGGCGATCGACTGGGACGACAGCAAGCAGAGCGGGACGGTCGACTTCCGCGAGTTCCTGATGGGCTATCCCAACGACGACTACCCGGTCGCGCCGCAGAACCCCGGAGCCTGGCGGGACTTTGCGCGCGACGGATCCTTTGCCTGCCTTGCCTGGATTTCGCAGGATGTCGCGGCCTTCAATCGTTTCCTCGACGCCAACGCGCCGCTGGCAACCAGACATGCGGCGCCGGGCTTCGAACGGGACTGGGTCGCCGCCAAGCTGCTTGGCCGATGGCCTGACGGGTCGCCGTTGATACGGCACCCCGAGCGGCCTCCGGACAGGCCGGATTTCGACGACGCATTCGGCTACGGCGATGACAAGGCAGGGCTTCGGTGCCCGCTTTCGTCGCACATCCGCGTCGTCAACCTGCGCGACCAGGAACTGACGTTCGTCAATCAGCGACGGTTTCCGGGCGGGCCGCCCCGATTTGTCAGGCGCGGCTTCAGCTACGGCCCGAAGCTCACCGGCTCGGTCGACGACGGCATCGACCGGGGCGTCATCGGCACCTTCATCTGCGCCAGGGTGAACGAGCAGTTCTATTCGGTGCTGCGCTGGATCCAGAAGACGGATTTCGCGGAGGGCTATTTCAACCTGCCCTATGCCGGCTCCATGCAGGACGCGCTGTTCGGGAACCGGAAGAAGCCCGGCAGCAGCGCCAGGTTCCCGATCCCGTTCGAAAGCGGCGAACCGGCTCGCGCCGATCTTGTCGACTTCATCACCTACAAGGGCGTGGCGGTGCTTTTCCTGCCGAGCTTCACAGCACTTGCGCGCCTGACGTGATGGCTGGGATAGCCCCATAGAAAAAGAGCCCGGCCGGAGCCGGGCTCGAAGTTCGGACGGCTCCTGCGAAGGGCCATCCGGACGGGATCAGTTGTAGGCGCGCTCGCCGTGTGTGGTGATGTCGAGGCCTTCGCGTTCGGCAGCTTCGGGAAGCCGGAGGCCGATCGTTGCCTTGACGATGATCATGGCGACGAAGGAGACCACCGCCGTCCAGACGACCGTCACCAGCACGCCCTTGATCTGTGACATGATCTGCGTGGCGAAGACGTAGTCGGCTGTACCGCCGGCGCCGCCGTTCATCGCGTAGTCGATCACACCGGCGCCGCCGAGCGCCGGGTTGACGAACACGCCGGTCAGGATAGCGCCGATGATGCCGCCGACCGCATGAACGCCGAACACGTCAAGCGAATCGTCGTAACCCAGCTTGGCTTTGAGCCAGACAACCGCCCACAGGCAGACCGCGCCGGCGACGATACCGATCACGATGGCGCCGAGCGGGCCAGCAAAACCTGCGGCGGGGGTAACCGCGACAAGACCGGCGACAGCGCCGGAGGCTGCGCCAAGCAGGCTGGCGTGGCCGCGGGTCCAGTACTCAAGCAGGCTCCAGGTCAGCGCCGCCGCGGCTGACGCCACGATCGTGTTGAGCACAGCGATCGCCGCGTAGCCGTTGGCTTCGAGGTTGGAACCGGCGTTGAAGCCGAACCAGCCGACCCAGAGCAGGCACGCGCCGATCAGGGTGAAGACGAGGTTGTGCGGCGCCATGTTTTCTTTCAGGTAGCCGACGCGCGGGCCGACCATGATCGCGGCCACCAGACCGGCGACGCCGGCATTGATGTGGACGACCGTGCCGCCGGCGAAGTCAAGCGCGCCGAACCCCCACAGCAGACCGGAAATGGCGACCGTCTCTTCGGCAGTATGCGTCGCGGCGAATTCCGGACCAGCCCACCACCAGACCATATGCGCGACCGGCAGATAGGAAAACGTGAACCACAGCACGATGAAGAACAGCACCGCCGAGAATTTGGTGCGTTCGGCGATGGCGCCGATGATGAGAGCCGGCGTGATTGCAGCGAAAGTCAACTGGAAGATGACGAATGTCAGCTCCGGGATGACGACGCCGCGCGAGAAGGTTTCGACCACGGTGGTTGGATTGACGCCGGCAAGGAAAAGTTTCGAGAAGCCGCCGACAAATAGGTTCATGCTGCCGCCGTCGGTGAATGCCAGCGAGTAGCCATAGACCACCCACAGGATGGCGATCAGCGAGAAGCCGATAAACACCTGCATGAGAACGGAAAGCATGTTCTTGGCGCGCACCAGGCCGCCATAGAACAGGGCCAGGCCCGGGATGGTCATCAGGATGACGAGAACGGTCGAGATCAGCATCCAGGTGGTGTCGCCCTTGTCGGGAACGGGCGCTGCAGCGGGTGCCGCTGCAGCGGTGTCAGTTGCGGCCGGGGCGGCTTCCTGGGCGAAGGCGGCAACCGTGCCCATCGCTCCCAGAATGATCGTGCCCAGAAGGGCCTTGCGCGCCAGCGGCGCCAGACTGCTCGGAATTTTCATTGAAATGTCTCCACAAAAATCTGATGGCGGCTCAAGCGGTTTCCCCACGGCTCAGAGCGCATCTGTGTCTGTTTCGCCGGTGCGGATGCGGACCGCCTGGTCGATGCCGAAAACGAAGATCTTGCCGTCGCCGATCTGCCCGGTCTTGGCGGCGACGGTGATCGCGTCGACGGCCTTGTCGACCAGGTCGGCGGCCACCGCGACTTCGATCTTGATCTTCGGCAGGAAGCTGACGGCGTATTCGGCGCCGCGATAGATTTCCGTGTGCCCCTTCTGACGCCCGTAGCCTTTGACTTCGGTGACGGTCAGGCCCTGGATGCCGACAGCAGTCAGCGCTTCGCGGACCTCGTCGAGCTTGAACGGCTTGATGATTGCCATCACGATTTTCATAAGGTTTCACCCTCTGCTTTGCGGGTCCCCCGCGTTGCGTGACATCGCCGGCCCAATACGCGGCCGGTGAGTGCAAAGGGTTATTCAAGCTCCGTGCCAGTTGGCTCGGCCACGTGTTAACGCTCTGGAAACAAACGGAAACAGAGCTTGAGCAGCCATATTTGTTCGCAGATGCAGCAAGGCATCCGCTTAAAATTTAGGCAAAAAACAAAAAATGCCTATTCCGCAGGCTTCGTCTTGAGGGTCTGCTGAGATTCAGGTCAGGCCGAGCCGAAAAGGGTGGATTTCGAGAACCGGAGCGCAGCGTACATTTGGGTACGTGAGCACCGGAAGCGCAGAAGCCGCCATTTGCAGGCCGGCTGAATATCAACGCACCCTGAGGCGAATGAGGCCTTCCTGCGCTACCGACGCGATCAGGGTGCCATCCTCGCCATAGATCGCGCCACGGGTGAAGCCGCGCGAGCCCGACGACGAGGGCGTGTCCTGGGTGTAGAGAAGCCAGCCGTCGAGCGGGTGCGGCCGGTGGAACCACATCGCATGGTCGAGGCTCGCTACCTGCAGGTCAGGATCGAACACCGCGCGGCCATGCGGGAATGTAGAGGTGTCCAAAAGCGTCATGTCGGACAGGTAGGCGAGCACCGCCGTCTGCATCGCCCTGTCGGCCGGCACGGCGCCGGTGGTGCGCAGCCAGATGTTCTGCTCCGGCGGCAGTTTCTCGCGGCTGGTGTAATGTTCGAGCGTCACCGGCTTGATTTCGAGCGGCCGTTCGCGCGCCCAGTAGCGGCGGATGTTTTCGGGAACGTGCTTGGCATGGTCGAGCAGTTCGCGCTGGGTCTTCAGTCTTTCCGGTCCGGGCACGTCGCGCGGCATCGCGACCTGGTGCTCCAGCCCCTGTTCGTCGACCTGGAACGAGGCCTCCAGGGAAAAGATCGCATGCCCGTGCTGGATCGCGGTGACCCGGCGCGTGGTGAACGAGCCGCCGTCGCGCAGCCGCTCCACCTCGTAGATGATCGGCACGGTGATGTCGCCCGGCCGCATGAAATAGGCATGCAGCGAATGAGCATGCCGGTCCGGCTCGACGGTGCGTTGCGCCGCCACCAGCGACTGGGCAATCGTCTGACCGCCGAAGACGCGCTGCCAGTTCACTTTTGGGCTGCGACCACGATACAGATTGTGTTCGAGCTTCTCGAGGTCGAGTATGCTCAGGAGCTCTTGCATGGCCGCCGACATTTTCGCGCCTTTCGCGGAGGTACGGGAACAGCCGGTTTCCAACAGGAAGGCCGGGCGAAGTCAAGGTTGGGTAAAGTCGGGGCAGGGCGGGAAAGCGAGAGGAAGCAACGATGGCGGAAACCAGGACCAAACGCAACACGCCGAACGATGATGGCCCCCGCCTCGACGTGCTGGTCGCCGGCGCCGGCTATGTCGGGCTGGCCAGCGCCGTCTCCATCCGCCAGGCCCAGCCCAACCTGAAGGTCGCCGTCGTAGACGCAGCGCCCGCCGGCGTGTGGGAGCGCGACACGCGCGCCTCGGCGATCGCCGCCGCCGCCAGCCGCATGCTCGGCCAGCTCGGCTGCTGGGACGAGATCGCGCCCGAGGCTCAGGCCATCACCGAGATGATCGTCACCGATTCGCGCACAACCGACCCGGTGCGCCCGGTCTTCCTCACCTTCGACGGTGAAGTGGCCCCGGGCGAGCCGTTCGCCCACATGGTCGCCAACAAGGTGCTGAACAAGGCCTTGCGCCGCCGCGCCGCCGAGCTCGACATCGACATCATCGAAGGTGTGGCGGTGCAGGCGTTCGAACGCGGCCCCGCCGCGATGACGATCCACCTTGCCGATGGCATCGTGGTCAATGCGCGGCTTCTGGTGGCGGCCGATGGCGTCAACTCGAAACTGCGCGCCATGGCCGGCATCAAGACCGTCGACATCGACTACGGCCAGTCCGGCATCGTCTGCACCGTCCTGCACGAGCGACCGCACAATGGCCGCGCCGAGGAGCATTTCCTGCCGGCGGGTCCGTTCGCCATCCTGCCGCTCACCGGCGACCGCTCGTCGATCGTCTGGACCGAGCGCACCGAGGACGCCAACCGGCTTGTTGCTTCCGACGACCTGGTGTTCGAGATGGAGCTGGAGCAGCGCTTCGGCCTGAAGCTCGGCGAGATCCGCGTCGAGGGCAAGCCCCGCGCCTGGCCGCTCGGCCTCAAGCTGGCGCGCGGCTTCGTGGCGCCGCGGCTGGCGTTGGCGGGCGACGCCGCGCACGGCATCCACCCGATCGCCGGCCAGGGACTGAACCTCGGCTTCAAGGATGTCGCGGCGCTTGCTGAAACCATCGTGGAGGCCGATCGGCTGGGCCAGGACATCGGCGCGATCGACGTCCTGGAACGCTACGAACGCTGGCGGCGCTTCGACACGGTGCAGATGGGCGTCACCACCGACATCCTGAACCGCATGTTTTCCAACGATTTCGGGCCGCTCAGGGCGATCCGCGACATCGGGCTCGGCCTTGTCGACCGCATGCCGCGCATGAAGGAGTTCTTCATCCGCCAGGCGTCGGGACTGTCAGGCGACACGCCGCGGCTTTTGAAGGGCGAGGCGATCTAGAACCCGGGGCGACCGCGGACGCGGCCGACCGAAGTCCCGGTGAACTTGTTCCTTGACCTTGAGGCCCGCTGCGGCGAAACCCGCGGCAGGCGTTTTGGACCCGCAGGAGAGGCAGCATGTACAAACCTCGCATCTTTCTTGGTTCATCGGGGAAGCAGGAAAAGCTGCTTCAGGCGTTGACGGACGGTCTCGAAGACATCGCGCAGGTCGACCCCTGGACGACATCCTTCAACCCCGGCACGACCACGCTGGAGCGCCTCGTCGAACTCGCGCATGAGGTGGACTTCGCGGCGTTCCTGTTCGCCCAGGACGACTGGACGGCCGTGAACGTGGCCGCATCGCCTTCCGGCGAAGCCGGTCAGGCCTCGCCACGGGACAATGTCGTCTTCGAAGCGGGCCTCTTCGGCGGCGTCCTTGGCATGCGCCGCACCTTCATTCTCCACGCAAGCGGCTCCAAGCTTCCGACCGACCTCCTCGGCCTCACCTCCATACGTTACGGCGAAGCCACGACCCAGGAAGAGATCGACGCCGTCTGCCAGAAACTGCGCAAAGCGGTCGAAAATACGGGCCGCAAGGCCCACATCATTGGGACGTGGTGGCAGTTCTCCCTGACCGAGCGCAGCGAAAAGGAACCCTCCGCTGTCAGCCTGCTTCGGATTGCGCGCAACCGCGACGGCGCGCTCGAACTGAGCGGACGCTCATGGCAGGCGGATGGCCGGCTGTCGGCGCGCTACTGGAGCGAAGCGGTAAGGGAGAGGAAGGACCCGTCGGGGCTGTTCTATTACTGGAACGGAGAACGGCCGCTGGATCCGAAAGCGCCGCAACTGTTTGGGACCGGGGAGATCAAGCTCGAATCCGCCGATCGCGCGACCGGGTACTTCACGACCCGTGTCGACAAGCAGCCCAAAATAAGGGAGCGGACGTCCGGCATCTACATACGCGCCGAACCAGGCGACCTCGCCATCCTCGACGGCCTCGACAATGCGCAGCGCGCGAAACTGATCGCGGATCGGCTGAGCAACTGGGAAGCGGTCAAGAGCATGTAAGGTCCAAAGCATTTTGCAGCCGGGTGGCGACACCTGGCATCGTGCAAAATGCGGCTAAAGACGGATACAGCGGAATGCCCGGTTTACCCCGCCTGCACTCCGCTGCAGTCCGCCTGCCTTTCAGTTGACTTCCAACCCGAGTTTCTGGCGCAGCCTGCGCATGCGCGGCTCAAGGGTCGGCAGTTGCGGCCCGGTCATGGCCGAGGTCCGCCGGATCATCGCCAGAAGGTCGTGCCGCTCCTCCTCGCTCAGCCGGTCGCGCAGGAAAGGCCCGAGCTTGTCGATGACGGCGCCGGTATCGTCGATCTGGCTTGCCGCCCATTTGGCATAGACGAGCGTCTCCTCCAGCTTGCCGGCCCGTGCGATCGCCTCGATCTCCTTGCGCAGCGCAGTCTCCCGCTCCGGGGTCAGCGATGCGTCGTCCGAAAGCAGCGCAGAAATCAGCGTCGCGGCGGCAACCACGGGATCGTCGATGGCGGTGAGCGGCGACATCTCGTTCTGGTGGCGTATCCTGTTGCGCCGGATATTGCCGCGCACCCGGCCGATCACATCGGCAGCCTCGTTGGCGGCGTCCTTCATCATCTTCATGCGGTACCACCACAAGGCCGCAGCCGCCAGGATGCCGAGCACGGCGAGTAGAATATGCATGTCGGGCAGCCCTCCAGTCCGCCGAAAATAGGACAAGTTTCGGCAGCCATCAACGGCGTGAAAATGCAGGCTCCCGACCGGAGATGTGCGCCGCGCCCGCCTATGCCAGCCGATTTTGCGCAACCCAGGTCACAGATAGAGCGCAATGCCCGGTTCACCTGAGAGCATTCCGCTCTATAGTCATGGTGCGGCCGCCACGGCCTCGACTTCAGGAAACCCAGGAGAACACCATGGACCGTCACGCAACCGCCGTCTGGAAAGGCAATCTCAAGGAGGGCGCCGGCACGCTCGACACGCAAAGCGGCGCGCTCGCAGGGCTTCCCTATTCGTTCAAGAACCGCTTCGAGGACGAGAGCGGCAAGTCGGGAACCAATCCGGAAGAGCTGATCGCCGCGGCGCACGCGGGGTGCTACGCTATGCAGCTTTCGCATTTCCTCGCCGAGAACGGCACGCCCGCCGCAAAGCTCGACGCCAAGGCGGTGGTGACGCTGGTGCCCGGCACCGGCATCACCGGCAGCGCGCTGACGCTCACCGGCACGGTGCCCGGCATCGACGCGGCGAAGTTCAAGGAACTGGCGGATAAGGCCAAGGCGGAATGCCCGGTCTCCAAGGCGCTCGGCGCCATCAACGTGTCGCTCGACGCGAAGCTTGCCTGACTTTTTTCGCTACCGGCACGAAACGCAACACCGGCCCGGACATTGCTCCGGGCCTGCCTTTCGCCGCTTCAATGGGCGGCGATGCCCTTGTGCGCCGAGGCTCCCCACACTTCTGAGATGCGGCCGTCGCGGCCGCAGTTTGCGCGGTAGAATTTGTAGCGCAGCGGATTCTTCCTGTAGAAATCCTGGTGGTATTCCTCGGCCGGCCAGAAAGCCGGCGCCGCCACGATTTCGGTGACGATCGGCCTGCCCAGTTCCGCTCCAGCGGCCTGCTTCGATTTCTCCGCCGCGGCCAAGTCCTGCGCGTCGGCCGCGTAGATCGCCGTCGTGTAGCTGTGGCCGCGGTCGCAGAACTGGCCGCCATCATCGGTCGGGTCGACCGAATGCCAGAAAACGTCGAGCAGGGCTGTGTAGTTCACCTTGCTTGAGTCATATTCGATCCGCACCGCTTCCCGGTGCTTGGCGGCGGTATGGTTGCGGTAGGTCGGATTTTCGGTGGTGCCGCCGATATAGCCGGATGTCGTCGAAAGCACGCCGGGAACCCCGTCGAAATCCGATTCGACGCACCAGAAACAGCCGCCGGCAAAGATCGCGGTCTTTGTCTGGGCAAGGGCGCCGGATGTCTGCAACGGCAATGCTGCTGCAAATGCCAGCGCCAGAATGGCGAAAGTCCTGCGAAGCATCGGCATCGTCCTCCCCGAAGCATTTGCGGCCAGAACCTGGCGTCGCACAAATGCGGTCAACAACAGACAGGCCGGAATGCATGGGTCGAACCCACCATCCCAAGCCAAGACGTACAGAATTTGCCGGCGTTTTCAAAATCACGCCGCAACACGGCCGCGTGATTTCTGCGTGGCTTTTCCCGTATGACGACGATCGGCAGGCCGTCGCGCAATGCCCCGTCAGGCGTTCCAGCTTGGACGGCTGCGCACGCGCTCGTTCCAGCGCTGGACGTTCGGCAGGTCCTTCGGGACCGGCATGCTGAAGAAATCGCCGAGCCAGGAGCAGATCATGCCGCTGATGTCGGCGATGGAAAAATCGTCGCCGGCGATGAACGGACGACCGTCGCTCATCTCGCGGTCGAGCCAGGCCCATTTCCCCGGCACTGCCTGCCGTTGCGTTTCGGCGAAGGCGGGAAACTGCACCAGCCTGTCCTTGAAGAATTCGTCGGAGTGAAACGCCACATTGCCGATGGTGGTGAGGATTTCCAGCTCGACGCGACGGTTCCACATTTCAGCCTTCGCTTGGGCGAGCGCATCGCCGCCAAACAGCGCCGGCTCCGGATAGAGCTCCTCGAAATAGCGGCAGATGGCGACGCTCTCGGTGATGACCGTTCCATCGTCGAGCACGAGAACGGGGATCTGCCCCAGCGAGTTGAGTTTCAGGAATTCCGGCGCCTTGTGCTCGCGCGTGGCGAAATCGACGTTCACCAGGGGAACTTCCAGCCCCTTCTCGGCAAGGCAGATGCGGACCCGGTAGGAATTCGGGCCGTCGCCCTGGTGAAGCTTCATGCCGCTCAGTTTTTT
The DNA here is from genome assembly GCF_900114255.1 of Neomesorhizobium albiziae. Taxonomy (GTDB): domain Bacteria; phylum Pseudomonadota; class Alphaproteobacteria; order Rhizobiales; family Rhizobiaceae; genus Neomesorhizobium; species Neomesorhizobium albiziae. The sequence continues at coordinate 72,702 of NZ_FOSL01000010.1, forward strand.
CATCGCACGGTTCCTCCAGGATTTTGGTTTCATTTCGGACGGTAGCTGACCAGCACCGCGCCGCAATCGAAGGATCTGGATCCGACGAGCTGCAGCGTCGAGCCGCCGCGCCCGCCCTGGAACAGCGGCGTGCCGGCGCCGAGCATCACCGGATTGACGAGCAGCCGGTATTCGTCGAGCAGTCCCAGCCGCATCATGCTGTTGGTGATTGCGGCGCCGCCGAACAGGGCGATGTCCCTACCGGGCTGCCGCTTCAGCCTTGCCACTTCTTCAGCAAGATCACCACCCAGAATTGTGGAGTTCGCCCAGGACGTTTCCTTCAATGTCCTGGAGAAGACTATCTTCTGCTTGGCGTTCATCATATGCGCCGCCTCGACATGGCGCTCCGGCCTGGCGGGATCTGCTGCCTCGCTCGGGTTTTCGGCGGCGGTCGGCCAGTAGCCCGCCAGGAGTTCGAATGCCTTGCGGCCGAGGATCATCGAATCGATCGAGCCAAGCATGCCGTTGATATAGTCTTCGACCTCGTCGTCGCCGACCATCCAGTCGAGGCTCTTGTCCTCGCTTTCGATGAAGCCGTCGACCGAAACGAAGATGTGCAGGAAGATCTTTCGCATCCGGTTCTCCTCGCGCGATCGCGTCGCCGGTCGGGATTGCCACCGCCCGCCCGTCAGGTGCGGGCGAACTCGGCGTGCAGATTGTCGAGCGCTGCATTGAACCCCGCCCGGCTGCCTTCGATCATGCTGGCGCCGCCGAAGGCCGCGATCTGGTCGGTGAGCGTGAGTTTCGTGCCTTCTCTGGCAGCCTCGATTTGCACGGTGATCAGCGAGAACGACAGCCGGTTGACGCCTTCCGAGACGATCTCCGTCGAGATTATCCGCTGCTCCGGCACGATGTCGTGATAGCGGGTCTCGACGCGGTAGATCAGGTTGCTCTTTGGGCCGCAGCGGCTGATGTCCAGTCCGCCGACGCGGAAATCGGCCTCGTCATAGACCAGCCCGGTGTTGCTCGACGGCGCTCCCCAGCGCATGCGCGCCTCGGGGTCGGCGAAGGCTTCGAAGACACGCGCCGGCGATGCGTCGTAGAGGCGTTCCAGGACGATGGTGTCGTGATTGACGGGGGCAGCGATGGTCATGGCCGTTTTCTCGCAAATTTGAGGTGGGTGACGACCGGCGACGCGATGGCCCGGACCGGCGCGAATTCAGGCATGGATTCGCCGGCGAACAGGCGTGTGCCATTGCCGAGCAGGATCGGCACGAGCTGGAGAGTGATCTCGTCGACGCGGCCGGCTGTGAGGTATAGCCTCGCGGTTTCGGCGCCCATCACCACGATGTTCTTTCCGGCCGCGGCAGAGTGGGCCTGTTCGAGCGCGCTTTCGATGCCGTCCGTGACGAAGGTGAAGGTGCCGCTTTTCATGGGAAGCGGTGCACGCTTCTCATGGGTCAGCACGAAAGTCGGCACCGGAAAGGGCGTGTCACCCCAAGGCCCGAGGCCGACATCGAAGGTGCGCCGGCCAACCAGGACGGCGCCGAGCGTCGGGGCCAGCTCGCCGGCCATTTCCTTGTCGATCGGATCGTCCGAGCTGAAAATCCAATCATGCAGACGCTCGCCGTCCTTGCCCATCGGTTCCTCGACGCTGACACCGGACCCGGCGACGAAGCCGTCGAGCGATATCGAAAACGACAGAATGAGCTTGCTCATAAAGAAACGCCTTCCTTTTTGATTAGCCGGCTATATTCTCCGCTGCTCGCGCCCGTAGTGAAGGACAATCAGGCCGGATTTCAGCGGCCGCGCCTCCAGCAGCGTCAGACCGAGTTTGCCGCCGCTGCCTTTGAACATCGGCGTTCCCTTGCCGAGGATCAGCGGGTTAAGGCCGATGCGGTATTCGTCGATCAGATCGTGCTCGACGAGCGTCGCCGCGAAGTCGGCGCTGCCGAACAGGAAGATGTCGCCGTCCTTCCCGGCCTTCAGTTTCGACACCTCCTCCGGAGCCTTCTCCCTGACCAGCCTGGTATTGTTCCAGTCGGCGCTTTCGAGCGTCGTCGAGAAGACGTGCTTCTCGGCGCCGTTCATGAAGTCGGCGATCCAGCCTTCTGCGGATGGCCAGTAGCCGGCCATGAGCTGATAGGTCTTGCGTCCGAACAAGAGGGCCTTCGCGTCCTCCTGGGTCTCCCTGATGTATTTCTCGAGTTCCTCGTCGAAGACGAACCAGCCAATGTCGTTCCCGGGTCCCTCGAAGAAACCGTCGACGGTGACCATGTTCCACCAGATGACTTTGCCCATTGACGTGTCCTTTGCTCAGGCCACCTTGCGCTGGCGTTCGAGTTCGACGGCAAGCGCTTCATAGAGTTCGCGGCAGCCGGCTTCGCGTTGCGCGACATTGTCGTGGCCGTCGAGGAAGGCGCCCTGTTCGGTATAGGCGAGCTTCGTGCCGGCGCCTTCGGCGAAGAGTTCGATGGTGCCCAGCGAGGCCGAAATGCGGTTCTCACCGACCGCCATCGAATAAGCGAACACGATGCGCTGGTTCTCGATAATATCCTGGTAGACAGTGTCGTTGCTGACCACCGGTCCGTCCTGGTAGCGGAACGAACTGCGCTCGGCGCCGCCGGGACGGAAATCCATCTCGAAGCTATCGACCTGCCAGCCTTCGCCCTCGACGAACCAGCGCCGCTTGGATGCCTTGTCGGCCAGTGCGAAGAACACCTGTTCGGGCGTCGCGTCGTAGCTGCGCTCGATGCGGAAGGTGCTGTGGATGACTGAACGTTCGGTCATGATCCTACTCCTTGGGGTTGGTCTTCGATTGAGCGGCGAGAAAATCGCCAAGGCGGTCGAGCCGGCGCTCCCAGGTGGAGCGCCGTTCGGAAATCCAGCTTTCGGCCATCGAGAGCCCCTTCGGCTCGATGCGGCAGGTGCGCACGCGCCCGACCTTTTCGGAGCGCACCAGGCCGCTGGTCTCCAGCAGCTGCAGATGCTGCATGACGGCCGACAGCGACATGTCGAGAGGCTCGGCGAGTTCGCTGACCGACGCCGAACCGCGCGACAGGCGCTCCACCATCATGCGGCGCGCCGGATCGGCGAGCGCCTGGAACATCAGGTCGAGCTGGGCGGAATCGTGGAACATGGCGTCACATCTCCCTTGGCTCGGCCGGGAAGAACTTGAAGTACGGCCCGGCTTCCTCGACCACCCGCATGAAGGAGGGCCGCTGCATCAGGCGGCCGAAATAGGCGGCGAGGTTTTTGTGGCGCCCGCCGAAAGGCTGCACCTTGTTGGCGTAGAAGAGCGCCGGCGAGGCCGCGCAGTCGGCCATCGTATAGGTTTCGCCTGCCGCCCACGGCCGGTCCGCCATCTGGTCTTCGACGATGTCGTAGGAAGAGACGATCTGCGCCCGCTCGACCTTCACGCCGTAGGGGTCTCTTTTGTCTGCCGGCCGCAGCCTGTCAGCGATGATCCTCTGCATCGGCAGATGGACGTAGTGGTCATAGAACCGGTCGCCGAGACGCGCCTGAAAGGCCGCGTCCGAGTCGCGGGGCACAAGGTCGACCATGCCTGGAAAATGCTCGGCCAGATATTCGGTGATGATCGTCGATTCGGGGACAGTGCGATCCCGCGCCTCGTCACGCAGCACCGGAAACTTGCCGACCGGCCAGACCTTCTGGAAAGCCGCCTTCGATTCCGCGTTGCCGAGATCGACGATCACCGGCTCGAACGGCGTGTCGTTCTCATAGAGAGCGATCAGCACCTTCCAGCAGAAGGAAGCGAGCGGGTGGTAATAGAGGGTCAGCGACATTGCGGTCTCGTTCTGTTCAATTGTAAAGTGGATGCTTAACTATTGCGCCGTCACCCGGCTGTCAATGGTTAAGTCAACGCTTAACTCTTGGTGTGGTCGAGGATGGCTGCGGCGATCTCCTGCCAGTCCTGGCGGTGCAGTTCGTGGCCGCCGCCTTGCAGTTTCACCAGCCTTGAGCCGGGCACCGCGCCAGCGAGAGCCTCGCCATGCTCGACCGGGAAGATCGGATCGGCGGTGCCATGGATGACCAGCAGCGGCACCCTCATCTTCGGCAGCCGTCCCTTGAAGCCATCGCCGCCTGAAAGCATGAAATGGTTGGTGGCGCTGAGATAGCCGCCGGAACGGTCGTAGTCGCTCTCGATGAAGGCCAGTGCGGCGGCTTCGTCGAAGGGATGCGCGGTGCCGGCAATCATGCCGACGTCCTTCACCACGAAATCGATCGCCTGCTGGCGGTCGCTCCAGTCGACGCTCGCGCCGGCTTCCGAATGCTCCATATAGGCCTGCGTCGTCTGCGGCAGGTGGGACGTGTCGGTGCCGAGCGGCGACGTGCTGATCGCGGTGAACGACAGCACCCGCTCGGGATATTTCAGCGCCACGATCTGGCCGATCATGCCGCCGAGCGACATTCCCACCACGTCAGCCTTTTCGATGCCGTAGCCGTCAAGCACACGGATCGCATCGTCCGCCATGTCGTCGAAACCGTAGGATGGTTCGCCAGGCGCGTATTTGGTCGAAAGGCCGGTGTCGCGGTTGTCGTAGCGGATGACATGGCGACCGCCCGCGGCAATCTGGCGGCAGAATTCCTCCGGCCACCAGAGCATCGACGCCATCGCGCCCATGATGAGCAGCACGGCCGGATCTTCAGGGTCGCCGAAGGATTGGGTGGCGATCACGACGCCGTCGGCGCGGATGGTCTTGGTGCTCATGTCGATATTTCCCTCTTCTGGAAATGCGCCTCGTGCGCCAAGCAGATTTGTCACGGTGGCGGCTGTCGCGGCCTGGATCAGGTTGCGTTTGGATATGTTCAGGACGTGTTCCATCGATGCCTCCTCCCGGCGCTCGTCTAACCAATTGTATTTTGCAACTGGTTGCAGTATAATCATAACCGATTTTGATTTGCAACCGGTTTTTTGGAGCAACGGGGATGAACGAGGAATTCAGGGAATCCAGGTCGGGATGCCCCATCAACCTGTCGCTGGAAGTGTTCGGCGACAAATGGAGCCTGCTCATCCTTCGCGACATGACGTTCGGCGGTAAGCGGCATTTCCGGGAACTGATGCGCTCTCAGGAGGGCATCTCCTCGAACATCCTGGCCGACAGGCTGAAGATGCTGGTCGAGAAAGGCATCCTGACCAAGGCGGACGACCCCACGCACAAGCAGAAGGCGATCTACAGCCTCACCGAAATGAGCATCGAGTTGGTGCCGATCTTCGCCCACCTTGGCGCCTGGGGCCGCCGCTGGCTGCCGGTGAGCGAGGAACTCAGCATTCGCGCGCAGCTGCTGGAAGCGGGCGGCCAGGCGATGTGGGATGAGTTCATGGCGGAACTGCGCGAGGAACATCTTGGCGCACCGCCTCCGGACCGGTCGAGGACCGGCGGCAGGACGGTTCGCCAGACCTTGCAGGTCGCCTACGAGGCGGTGCTTGCGCGGCAGGCCGCCGAAAGGGCTGCGGAATAACCGGAAGCCGCCCGCATTAGCGGCAGGCCGATCTCCCCCCTTGTGGGGGAGATGTCCGGCAGGACAAAGGGGGGCAACGTAGGGCACATCATCATGTTGCGTCGAAGAGCAACTGCAATGTTACCGCCCTGCCAGCCCCTTTAGCCGGTAGAGCGCATCGAGCGCATCGCGCGGCGTCATCTCGTCGGGATTGAGCGCCGCCAGCGCATCGCCCAGCGCATCGGATTTCGCCGGCTTCGGCGCTTCCTTCTTAGCGGCGACGCTGAACAGCGGCAGGTCATCGACCAGGCGGTCGACCTTGCCGGACTGCTCGCCCTCTTCGAGCTGGTGCAGCACGTCCCTGGCGCGGTTCACCACGGCTTCGGGCAGGCCGGCAAGCCGCGCCACCTGCACGCCATAGCTGCGGTCGGCCGCGCCCTTGCCCACCTCGTGCAGGAATACCACGTCGCCTTCCCACTCCTTCACCCGCATGGTGACGTTGGAAAGCCGCGACAGCTTGGCCGAGAGCGATGTCATTTCGTGGAAATGCGTGGCGAAGATCGCCCGGCAGCGGTTCTTCTCGTGCAGGTATTCGACCGCCGCCCAGGCGATCGACAGGCCGTCGAAGGTGGCGGTGCCGCGGCCGATCTCGTCGAGGATGACCAGCGCCTTCTCGCCCGCCTGGTTGAGGATGGCCGCCGTCTCCACCATCTCGACCATGAAGGTCGAGCGGCCACGCGCCAGGTCGTCGGAAGCGCCGACGCGGGAGAAAAGCCTGTCCACGACGCCAATGTGGGCGCTGGCGGCAGGGACAAACGAGCCCATCTGCGCCAGGATGGCGATCAGCGCGTTCTGGCGCAGGAAGGTCGACTTGCCGCCCATATTGGGGCCGGTGAGCAGCCAGATGGCGCCATGCCTGCCGTTCTCGCCGGGCGACAGGTCGCTGTCATTGGCCACGAACGGGCTCTCGGCGGCGCGGCGCAGCGCCTGCTCGACAACCGGATGCCTCCCGCCCTCGATCCGGAACGCCAGGCTGCCGTCGACCAGCGGCCGGTTGTAGTCTTCCGATGCGGCGAGCACCGCAAGGGCGGCCGACACGTCGAGCACTGCAAGGGCTGCCGCACCGGCGCGGATCGCGTCGGCATGGCTCACCGCCTCCGCCACCAACCTGTCGAAAACGCCGAGTTCAATTGCCAGCGCCCGGTCGGCGGCGTTGGCGATTTTTGTCTCCAGCCCGGCAAGCTCGGTGGTGGTGAAGCGCATGGCGTTGGCCATGGTCTGGCGGTGGATGAAGCGCGCCTTCGCCCCGTCCGAGCCCATCATGATGTCCTGATGGTTGGCCGTCACCTCGATGTAGTAACCCAGCACATTGTTATGCCTGATCTTCAGCGACCGAATGCCTGTCTCGTGGATCAGGCTGCGTTCCAGTCCGGCGATGACTTTTCGCGATTCGTCGCGCAGTGCCCGCATTTCGTCGAGCTCGCCGTCGTAGAGCGAGCGCACGAAGCCGCCGTCGCGCTTCAACAGCGGCAGTTCGTCGCCCAGCGCGCTGCTGATATGGCTGGCGAAATTGGCAGGCAGCGCTGCGATCGCGGCAAAGGCCGCCTGCAGCTCGGCCGGCAGCATCGCGCCGGCGAAAAGTTGGCCGATTTCGGCCGCCGCCTCGAAGCCGGCCCTCAAGCCGCCGAGGTCGCGCGGGCCGCCGCGGTTGAGCGCCAGCCTCGACAGCGCGCGCGGCATGTCGGCAACCCCCTTCAGCGCGGCGCGCAGGCCTTCGCAGAGCCTCGGTTCGGCCAGGAAGAACGACACCGAATCCAGCCTGGCCGAGATCGCCTGCGGCTCCGTCAGCGGCGCCATCAGCCGGTCGGCGAGCAGCCGTGCGCCGGCTCCCGTCACCGTGCGGTCGATCGCCTTGAACAGCGAGCCGTCGCGGCTGCCCGACATGGTGCGCAACAGTTCGAGGTTGGCGCGTGTCGCCGGGTCGATGAACAGCGACGAGCCCGCCTGCTCGCGCTCCGGCCGGTCGAGCGGCGGCCGCTCGGCCTTCTGCGTCTTCTCAACATAGGCGATCGCGCCGGAGATCGCCGAGAGCTCGGCGCGCGAGAACGTGCCGAAACTGTCGGGCGTCGCCACGTCGTAGAAGCGGGCGATCCGCATCGTCGCCGAGGCCGAATCGAACAGGCTGGCCGGCTGCGGGCAGGCCGCGCGGCCAAGCATGTCGAACACCGGCTTCAACTCGGCATCGTGGAACACCGGCTCGGCGACGATCAGTTCCTTGGGGTCGACGCGGAAGATGTCGGCCGCCAGCCGCTCCGCCGTGGTTTCCGAAACGCGGAAGGCGCCGGTGGAAATGTCGATCCAGGCCAGCGCATAGGCGTTTTCGGCGCCGCCTTTCACGCGCCCCAGCGCCATCAGGAAATTCGATTCCGATGGGGCCAGCAGTTTTTCCTCGGTGATGGTGCCGGGCGTCACCAGGCGGATGACGTCGCGCTTCACCACCGATTTGGAGCCGCGCTTCTTTGCCTCCGCCGGGTCCTCGATCTGCTCGCACACGGCGACGCGGTGGCCGAGCCCGATCAGCTTCTGCAGATAGTCGTCGGCGGCATGCACCGGCACGCCGCACATCGGGATGTCCTGGCCGTCGTGCTTGCCGCGTCTGGTCAGCGTGATGCCGAGCGCCCGGCTTGCCACTTCGGCGTCGCCGAAGAACATCTCGTAGAAATCGCCCATGCGGTAGAACAGCAGCGAATCCGGGTTCGCCGCCTTGATCTCGATGAACTGCTCCATCATCGGCGTCGCGCCGGCGGCCGGCAGTGTGGTCGGCGTGCCTTCCATGCGTCTTGGCGTTTCGTCGTTCACGGCTCGTTTCGTTTCTCTATCACGGCGCTCCCCTCGTTATTGCGGGGAGAGGATGCCGGCGGGCAGGTGAGGGACGGCACACACATGTCCGATTGCCGAAGCCTTCAACCAGTTCCAAAAACACTCTCTTCCTGATTGGCGGTTTACAGCTTCGAAGTGTAGCCTTAATCCCGAATGCTCCACAAAAAGAAGTGCCTATCCGGGAGGGAACCGCTCACATCATGGCTTCAGGCAAGAAAACCGACAGCGCCGGCCCTTCCGTCAGCGCACAGGAAGCCCTCGAATTCCACGCCATGGGCCGCCCCGGCAAGCTGGAAATCTCTCCCACCAAGCCGATGGCCACGCAGCGCGACCTGTCGCTCGCCTATTCGCCGGGCGTCGCGGTGCCCGTCAAGGCCATCGCCGAAGACCCGACCCGCGCCTTCGACTACACCACGCGCGGCAACATGGTGGCCGTCATCTCCAACGGCACCGCCATCCTCGGCCTCGGCAATCTCGGCGCTCTCGCCTCCAAGCCCGTGATGGAGGGCAAGTCGGTGCTGTTCAAGCGCTTCGCCGACGTCGATTCGATCGATCTCGAGGTCGACACCGAGGACGCCGACGAGTTCATCAACTGCGTCCGTTTCCTCGGACCTTCCTTCGGCGGCATCAACCTGGAGGACATCAAGGCGCCGGAGTGCTTCATCATCGAGCAGCGCCTGCGCGAGCTGATGGACATCCCGGTCTTCCACGACGACCAGCACGGCACCGCCATCATCGCCACTGCCGGCCTGATCAACGCGCTGGAGATCACCGGCCGCGACATGAAGACGACCAAGCTCGTCTGCAACGGCGCCGGTGCTGCCGGCATCGCCTGCATCGAGCTCGTTAAGTCGCTCGGCTTCTCGCCTGAAAACGTCATCCTGTGCGACACCAAGGGCGTCGTCTACCAGGGCCGCACCGAAGGCATGAACCAATGGAAGTCTGCGCACGCCGTCAAGACCGACAAGCGCACGCTGGCCGACGCCATGGACGGTGCCGACGTGGTGTTCGGGCTGTCGGCGCGCGGCGCCTTCACCAACGCCATGATCCAGTCGATGGCGAAGAACCCGATCATCTTCGCCATGGCCAATCCCGACCCGGAGATCACCCCGGAGGAGGTCGCCGAGATCCGCACCGACGCCATCATGGCGACCGGCCGCTCGGACTATCCCAACCAGGTCAACAACGTGCTTGGCTTCCCCTATATCTTCCGCGGGGCGCTCGATGTCCGCGCCACCACCATCAACGACGCCATGAAGGTCGCCGCCGCACGCGCGCTGGCCGAGCTTGCCCGCCAGGACGTGCCCGACGACGTCGCCGCCGCCTACCAGGGCATGCGGCCGAAATTCGGCCCCAACTACATCATCCCGGTGCCGTTCGACCCGCGCCTCATCTCGGCCATCCCGGTGGCGGTGGCGCAGGCGGCGATGGAAAGCGGGGTCGCCGGCCGGCCCATCCTCGACCTTGCCAAATACGCCAACGAGCTGTCGGCCCGCCGCGACCCGATCGCCTCCACCCTGCAGCGCATCTACGACCGCGTGCGCCGCCAGCCCAAGCGCGTCGTCTTCGCCGAGGGCGAGGAGGAGCAGGTGATGCGCGCCGCCGTCTCCTATGTGAACCAGAAGCTCGGCACCGCCATCCTGGTCGGCCGCGACGAGATCATCAGGGAAAACGCCCGCCATGCCGGCGTCGACATCAACAAGCCCGGCATCGAGATCATCAACGCCCGCCTGTCGCGCCGCAATATTGTCTATGCCGACTATCTCTACGAGCGCATGCAGCGCAAGGGCTACCTGTTCCGCGACTGCCAGCGGCTGATCAACAACGACCGCAACCATTTCGCCGCCTGCATGCTGGCGCTGGGCGATGCCGACGCGGTGGTAACCGGCGTCACCCGCAACTATTCGACGGCACTGGAAGACATCCGCCGCGTCATCGACGCCAAGCCCGGCCACCGGGTCATCGGCGCCTCCATCGTGCTGTCGCGCGGCCGCACGGTCATCGTTGCCGACACCGCCGTCCACGACATGCCCAATGCCGAGCAGATCGCCGACATCGCGGAAGAGGCCGCGGGTTTTGCCCGCCGCATGGGCTACGAGCCGCGCGTCGCCATGCTTGCCTATTCCACCTTCGGCCACCCCGCCGGCGAACGCTCCGAGCGGGTGCAGGAGGCGGTAAAAATCCTCGACAAGCGCCGCGTCGATTTCGAGTATGACGGCGAGATGGCCGCCGACGTGGCGCTCAACCCGCGCGCGATGGCGCAATACCCCTTCATCCGCCTGTCGGGCCCGGCCAATGTGCTGGTCATGCCGGCGTTCCACTCGGCCTCGATCTCGACGAAGATGCTGCAGGAACTCGGCGGCTCCACGGTCATCGGCCCGCTGCTGGTCGGCCTCAACAAGCCGGTGCAGATCGTGCCGCTCAACGCCAAGGATTCGGACATCGTCAACATGGCGGCGATTGCGGCGTATTCGGCGGGGGCTTAGCTCGGCTGTCACCAAACCAAAGTTTGTTGCCCTTCCCTATTTGGGAAAAGCATTAGCTCGGTACTTAAATTACGGTTAATTTGTTATTCTACCGTTTTTGACCAAATGCTAAACATATTGTTAATTCCGTAATACGCTCGGCCCAGAACACGCACTACCGTCTCGCCTTGAGAGAAGGGTGCCTGAAAGCAGTGAAGGCGAATGAGGCGTGCCGGCCGGAGGCACACCCTCCCGTCGTCATCCTCGGGCGGAGCAGGCCGAAGGCCGTCGCGCAGACCCGGGGATCCATGCCGTGACCTGACGGCAGCGCACTGCGGTCCAGCTGTACTTCTTTTGGCTCTGCCTCTCTTGTCATCAGCCTCGCGGCATGGATCCTCGGATCAAGCCCGAGGATGACGAAGCAGAGGGGTGTGGACAAAATTCCCCACCTGTTTCCCCTCTGCTAAAGATTCTTCCGCGCGATTTCAATCACTTAGCCGAATCGCCAAAATACTTTTGTCCACACCCCTTCCGCATAATGCCCTCACTGTTCTCGCGGGGAAGCCTGGTGCGCACGGGGTATCAGGTGAGGACGGCGGCGCCGGATCGGCGGCACGACGGTTGTGCCGCTGGGGGAATGAACCCGCAGGTCCGGGCCCTGACCGAGGCTAGTTCGCGGGCCTGAAAACCCGCGCTCCCTGCGGTAGGGCAAGAACGCCGGCGACGCCTGGGAGACCGCGCCGCTAAACAATTGAAATGGCGCGGTCCCAGGCGTCGCTTCCCGGCCTTCCAGAGGCGCGGGCCGCCTTGGCGCGCGCCTGAAATCCCCATCACAATCATCGGAGGGAACCAGATGCCGAAAACCAATACGAGATCGAACCCGGCAAGGCCGGCCAATATCGCCCGCCCGGCGGTGATCTCCCACCAAATCGCCCCTTACCCTTTCGCGTCCCGCCACGCCTTCACCAGCTTCTTCGGCGCGGTGCGCAAAAAAGTCTGCTCCAGCCGGTGGCTGAGTTCGTCGAGCGGGATTTCGTGGATGCGGGCAAGCAGCGCCGGCCAGCCCTTGTAATGGTCGGTCTCGAAATAGATGTCGGGTGCGGCCGCCATCAGCATTTCCTTTTCCTCCAGCGGGCACATCAGCACCACCGTGTCGGGGTCCTTCACGCGGGAAAGCATTTTCTTGCCGACCCTCAGGGCCGGCGTGCCGTAGGAGAGGCTCTCTTGCACCTCCGGCAGCGTGCTTGCCGCCTGTTTCAGCTTTTCGAAAGCCGGCAAAAGATCGTCGTCGGACATGGCGTGATGACTCCGCCGCAGTGCAGTCCCTGTTTGCGCGCTCCGGCTTCCCGGAAGGCGTCAGGGCGCGTCGAAAATGGTGCTTTCTTTCGAGCCGAAGCGGAGCGTACTTAAAGTACGTGAGCATCGGAGCGCAGGAAAAGCGCCATTTGCAGACCGCCATCACGCCTTTCGTCTCAGGCGGCGAAGCGTTCGGCCTCGGCACCATAATAATTGAGGTAGCGGGCGCCTATCTCGGCCACCGGCATGACGATGAACACGTCGGTGGTGCCGAAATCGTGGTCGACCACGCAGCCGTCGCCGATGCGCGCGCCGACCCTGAGATAGCCCTTGATCAGCGGCGGCAGCGCGGCGATCGCCTGGCGCGTGTTGACCGCCTCGCGCGGCAGCATGTCCATGGCGCGATAGCGGCCGGCCACCGCCCGCACGTCCCATTGCGGCTCGGTGCGGCAGTAATGCGCGAGATAGGACAGCGCCTCGGCGTGGGCGGCGGGCTCGGTGCCATGGAAGGAGGCGCAGCCGGTCATCACGCCGATCGCATGGTGGTTGATGTAGGCGTAAAGACCCTGCCAGAGGATCTCGATGGTGCGCTTCGAGCGGTATTCCTTCAAGACGCAGGAGCGGCCGAGTTCAAGGAAGCGCTGCCCGGGGTGGCGCGCGACCAGCTTTTCCAGCTCGAATTCGTCGTCGGAATAGAAGCCGCCGGCGGCCGCGGCGCTCTCCTGCCGAAGCAGCCGGTATGTTCCGACGATGCGGCGGTGGTCGGGTCCGGGCAGTGCGTTGTCGACGACCAGCAGATGGTCGCACAGCGCGTCGAAGCGGTCCCGGTCGCGCTCTTCCAGCGAATGCAGCGCATCGCGCCGCGCGCCAAGCTCTCCGTAGAAGACGCGGAAACGCACTTCCTGGACCGCGGCGATCTCGGCGTCGTTGCGAGCGAGCCGGACTTCAAGCGAGCCGATGCGGCCGAGCGTGCCACCTGTCATGACGGCGTCGAACCTGCGGGCCAAGCGTGGCGATTTGTTGGCAGCCGGGTAATCGTCACGCTCCTGCAGTACCGTTTGCACGGGTGATTCTCCTTACGAGCCATCTGGGCGCGGGGATAGAAGGACTGTGCAACAGGAGGATGACAGTAACGTGAAGCGTTCAGCCGGGCAATAGTTTGCCGGTTTCAGGCGGCGACTTGGTCCTCGACCGCGCGCACCAAAAGATCGGGGTCTAGCGGCTTGGTGACGAAGCCGCTGGCGCCGTGGGCCAGCACCGAATGCCGGGTCTTTTCCTGGCTGTCGGCCGAAAGCACCATGATCGGCACCGGCGGCAGGCTCCTTTCCTCTTCGAAGCGCCGGATCGCCGAAATCGCGTCGAGCCCGTCCAGCACCGGCATGTGCAGGTCCATCAGCACCAGGTCGTAGCGGTGCCCGGCGGCGGCGGTCAGCGCATCGACGGCCGCGCGGCCGTTGCCCACGACATCCACATGGTGGCCGGCCTTGGTCAGCGTCGCCTGCGCCAGAAGGGCGTTGATGTCGTTGTCCTCGGCGATCAGGATCGACAGCTCGCGCCGGCGAAAGCTCCTGGAAACCGCTTCCCGGCGGGGCTGCGGCCGGTCGGAGCCGGCAGGTGCGGCAACGTTGGCCGGCGTCGTCAAAAGCACGCGGATCAGCGTTTCGCCGCGCACCGGCCGCGCCAGGAAAGTCGTGTAGCCGCCCGCCCGGAATTCGCCGAGCATGCCGCGGTCGGTCGGCGCGATCAGCGTCACCGCCTCGGCGCCGGCAAGCCCCAGGTTGCGCAGACGCCGCAACAAGCGGCCATCGGTCCGTTCGAGCGCCGCGTCGACCAACAGCGTGTCGCAATGGCCCGCATGAGCTGCGGCAAGTGCGGCGGTGCCGGCGATTTCGGCGTTGCCGCCATGGGCGCGCACGGTGCGGGCGATCGCCTCGGCCTCGGCCTCGTTCTGCGAAACCACCACGACATGGCGTCCGTCCAGTGCCCCCGCACGCTCGACGGTTGTCGCCACTGCGTCCGTCGCCGGGATTTCGAGGACGAATTCCGATCCCTTGCCGGGCGCGCTGGACACCGAGATCGTTCCGCCCACCGCATCGGCGATGCGCTTGGAGATCGCCAGGCCGAGGCCGGCGCCGCCATGCCTGCGTGTCGAGGTGCCGTCGGCCTGCTCGAATTCCTGGAAGATGCGGTCGAGATCGTCCTGTTCCATGCCGGGTCCGGTGTCGGCTATGGAAAACCGCACCACGGGACCGCTGTCCGTCGTTGCCGCCGTCACCGCGACCAAGACGCCGCCGGCGTCGGTGAATTTCACCGCATTGCCGACGAGGTTGATCAGCACCTGTCGCAATCTTCCGGGATCGGCGACGATGGTCGCCGGCACGTCGGGAGCCACATGGCAGCCGAGACCGATATCCTTGGCGAAGGCCTTCGAGGCCAAAAGTTCGACGACGCTTTCGGCAAGCGCGCGCGGCGAAACCGCCTGCTGCTCGAGGTCGACGCGGCCCGCCTCGATCTTGGAATAGTCGAGCAGATCCTCGATCAGGGCGAGAAGCGCTGAAGCCGACGTCGAGACCGCGCCGACATAGGTGCACTGTTCGGGCGAGAGCTGCGTGTCGGCCAAAAGCTTGGCCATGCCCATGATGCCGTTCATCGGCGTGCGGATTTCGTGGCTCACCGTTGCCAGGAAGCGCGATTTGGCCTGACTGGCAAATTCGGCCCTTTCGCGGGCGCTGATCAGCGCGGTTTCGGCGCGTTTGCGCGCGGTGATGTCGCGCGCGATGGCGCGATGCGACACGGCATCGTTCTGCTTGTCGCGAACCGAGAGTTCGATCCACGAAAACCAGCGCAGCCCTTGCGGCGTGCGGATCGCCACGTCCGTGGAACTCAGGCACTCGCCGTCGGAGAAGGCGGCGTCGGGAACCACGCCGACATCGACGCCGATCTCGGCTAGCGTTTGCCCGAACAGCCGCTGCTGCTCGAAACCGACGAGGTCGGCAAAAACCCGGTTGGCGTAAACGATGCGGCCCTCGCGGTCGCGGTGCACCACAAGGTCGCCCAGCGCGTCGATCAGCCCGCGAAAGCGCTCCTCGCTTTCCTGCAATTCCCACACGCGGTCGGCGAGCTTTTCGAACTCTGCGCGGCCGCGCACCAGATTTTCATCGACAGCGGCAGCGGCTTTTGCCTCGGCGCGAAGCGACCGCGCGATTGCCCCCAGGCCAGCCAGCCCGATCAGCGCCAGTATCGCGCTGATGAACAACGGCGCGCTGCTCAGATACGAAAGGCCGGCGACAGTGAAGACCGCGCCGACCAGCAGGATGTGCGCAACGCGCGGTTTGCCCCGCGCCATCTCGGCAACCAGCGGCGGCGGCGCGATCGCAATGCGCTCCAGCGCATCCGGCATGGCGCCGGGCGCATGACCCCCATGCGATTTCTGTCCGTCCAACCGGGATTTCGCCAGCATGCGAAAACCCTAATCTGCCAAGCATTAGGGAAGCTTTTGGCGGATCGCTACAATTTTAGGGGCCAGCCGAATTGCAGCCGGCGCACCTTACATCTCCACCACCACCCGGCCCCTGACCTTGCCCTCGACGATATCGCGGGCGGCGTCGATGATGCCGTCGAAGGGAACCGTCGTCGAAAGTGCAGCGAGTTTCGCATGGTCGAGATCGCTGCCGATCCGCCGCCATGCCTCAAGCCGCAGCGCTCGCGGCGCCATCACCGAATCGATGCCGAGCAGCGATACGCCGCGCAGGATGAAGGGCGCAACGCTCGTCGGCAGGTCCATGCCTTGCGCCAGGCCGCAGGCCGCGACGGCTCCGCCGTAAGACGTCATCGACAGGACATTGGCCAGCGTATGGCTGCCCACCGCGTCGACGCCGCCCGCCCAGCGCTCCTTGGCGAGCGGCTTGGCGGGACCGGAGAGTTCGTCGCGCGAAATGACCTCGGCGGCGCCCAGTTCCTTGAGGTAGTCGCTCTCGGCCAGCCGGCCGGTCGAGGCGACGACATGGTAGCCGAGCTTCGACAGGATCGCGACGGCGACCGAGCCGACACCGCCGGCGGCACCCGTCACCACCACCGGGCCGCGGTCCGGCGTGATGCCGTGGCGCTCCAGCGCCATCACCGAAAGCATCGCGGTATAACCTGCCGTGCCCACCGCCATGGCGTCGCGGGCGCTCATGCCCTCCGGCAGCGGCACCAGCCATTCGCCCTTGACGCGGGCCTTGCCGGCGTAGGCGCCGTGATGCGTCTCGCCGACGCCCCAGCCATTCAGCACCACCTTGTCGCCACGCCTCCACTCCTCGTTCTCCGAGGCCGTCACGGTGCCGGCGAAGTCGATGCCGGGAATGAGCGGGAAGCGGCGCACCACGGGCGCCTTGCCGGTGATCGCCAGCCCGTCCTTGTAGTTGACCGTCGTCGCCTCGACGGCAACGGTGACATCGCCGTCCATCAGGTCGGCCTCGGTCAGCTCCGTCACGGCCACCGACTGCTTTTTGTCCTCGTCACGCGAAACCAGGATGGCTTTGAAGGCTTCTTCCGGCATTTTCTTCTCCCAGCGCTTAGGGGTGTATTTGAGATTCAGGTCCGGCCGCGCCGAAAATTACGGCTTTCGAGAACCAGAGCGGAGCGTACATTTGGTACGCGAGCACCGGCAAGCGCAGAAAGCCGCCATTTGCAGGTCGGCTGAATATCAACACGCCCCGGGTCAATCGTTCGATGGTTTTACCCGGTCGCGGCGCCAGCCGACAAACTCCTCGAGGATCACCAACCCGGCGCCGATGGTGATGAACGTGTCGGCCATGTTGAAGACCGCGAACGACCACCCCGGCGTGTGGAACAGGATGTAGTCGATGACGTGCCCGTAGACGGACCGGTCGATCAGATTGCCGACGGCGCCGCCGACGATCAGCACGAAGCCGATCCGCGCCAGAACCTGGCGTTCTGTCGTGCGCGACGCGAGATAGAGCACGAACGCGACGACCACCAGCGAAAGCAGGATCAGCCCCTTGTCGCCCATCGAGGAAAACATCGAGAAAGCGACGCCGGTGTTGTAGGTGCGAAACAGCGCTAGGAACGGCAGCACATCCACCTGCACATGCATCTCCAGCCGGGTCTCGACCAGATATTTGATGTACTGGTCGACTGCGACCACCAGCGAAAGCAGTGCCGCCATCCAGCCCCAGGTTCTTGCCTTCACGCTCTGGCCTCCGGGTCGAGCTTCAGGGCGCTGCGCCTGATCTCGAACAGCATCACGCCGGTTGCCACCGCCAGGTTGAGCGAATCGGCGCGTCCGGCCTGCGGGATGCGCAGCAGCCGATCACAGATTTCGGCGAGATTGTCGGGCAGGCCCTGCTGCTCGTTGCCCATCATTAGCAGTACCGGGCGGTTGGAAAATTCGACGCTGCGATAGTCGACCGCGCCCTTCAGATGGGTGCCGGCGACAAGGCCGTGAAAGCCCTTGCGCCAGGCGATGAACGCCTCCGGCGTGGCTTTTGCGATCGGCACCGCGAAGATCGAGCCCATCGTCGCCCGCACCGTTTCCAGCGAAAACGGATCGGTGGTCTCGCCGATCAGGATGACGCCCTTGGCGCCAACTGCGTCGACGGTGCGGATCACCGTGCCGAGGTTGCCGGGATCGCGCACCCGGTCCAGTGCCACCCAGACGTCGTTCCGCTCCGGGCGGATATCCTTCAGCGGCATGTAACGTTGCGCGAAGACGCCGACGACCGCTTGAGGATTGTCGCGGCGGGTGATCGCCGTCAGCACTTTTTCGGAGACTTCGAGCACCGTCCCACCGGCGGCAACCGTGCGCGCCGCCACCTTCTCCACCGCCGCGTTGCCGATCGCCGTCTTGGCGAAGACCAGCGTCTTGATCGACCAGCCGAGATCGAGCGCGTCGATGACCAGCTTCAGGCCTTCCGCGAGAAAAGCGTTCTGGCTGTCGCGGAATTTCTTCAGCGCCAGCGCCTTGATGTCCTTGACCAGCGGGTTTGCGAGGCTGGTGACCTCCTTGACCCGGCCCGGCGCGCCCGTGCGATGCTCGCTCATGTGCTTTCTCCGCGCATGGTCTCGTCCGAAAACCGGTTCGGGATCATGCGGCCACCCAGCGCGAGAACAGCGAGGTGGAGAGCGCGCGGCCTGCCGACTTCTCGCGGATGATCAGCTCTCCGGATTCGACGGCGCCGCCCATGCCGGCAAATGTGTCGCGCATCAGCGCATGGATGGCAAAGAAGGAGGCGCGGATCGAATAGGCGGTAAGCACCACCGCCAGCGGTTTCGGCGTCAGGATGGAGCGGCAGATATCGGCCAGCGCCGGCAGGTCCTCGAACAGCTGCCACACCTCGCCCTTCGGCCCCCGGCCATAGGCGGGCGGGTCGAACAGGATGATGTCGTAGCCATTGCCGCGGCGCTCCTCGCGCTCGGCGAATTTCATCGCGTCCTCGCAGATCCAGCGGATCGGCTTGCTGGCCAGCCCCGCCATCTCCTGGTTCTCGCGCGCCCAGCCGATCGCCTTCTTGGAGGCGTCGACATGCGTCACTTCGGCGCCGGCGCGCGCCGCGACCAGCGACGCCAGTCCGGTGTAGCCGAACAGATTGAGCACTTTCACCGGCCGTTTCGCCCGTTCGATAAGCCCGGCCATGTGATCCCAGTGGGATGCCTGCTCCGGAAACACGCCGACATGTCGGAATGAAGTGAAGCGCCCGAGATAGTCGATGCCGTCGTGCTTCATCGGCCAGGTCTCGCCGAGCGGCGTCTTGGGGAAGCGCCAGCGGCCCAGGCCCTCTTCGTCGGTGTCGCCGGTGAAGATGGCGTCCGCCGCGTTCCACTCCCGCGCCGGCAATGCGCGCTGCCAGATCGCCTGTCCCTCAGGCCGCACGATGCGATAGGGCCCGTATTGCTCCAGCTTCTCGCCATCGCCGCTGTCGATCAGCGCATAATCCCGGTTCGGCGCCACTTCGAGGATCAGCGGCAGCCGTTCCGCCGGCAGGGCTCCATCGCGGCGGGTGAGCTGGCGCGGCTTCGCCGCAGGCTCGGTGGTGTGAACCGGCGCCTGCTGCTCGTCCCTGCGTTTGCCGTGCTGGACGGGCGCGGCCCGGCGGTCGGGCGGCGTACGCTGGTCGCGGCGTTTGTCGCGCGTGGGTTTCAAGAAAAACGATCTCCGGCGATGCAGGCCGCTTCTGCCACAGCCCACCCGGTCGTGCAACAAAGCGGGGCGCGTCGCATTGGCGCTGGCGGCGCCGGCTCCGATGCGGCCTGCCGTCAGGCGCGCAGCGGGATGAGCGCGCGCAAGCGGCTATCGCGCAGGAAAAGTCCACCCCAGACCATCACGCCCAGGCCGATGGGAAAAAGGAACCAGGGGTTTTCCAGGCGCGCAATGGCGGCGGCCGCGCCGCCGAGATGGCCGGTCAGCAATATCGCGCCAAGAACGGCGGTGCGCGGAATCAGATAGAGGACAACGCAGACCAACTCCATTATCCCGATACCGACAATCAGGCTCTCGGGGTAACCCAGCCGTTGGGCTCCTTCCACGGCGGCAGTCATTTTCAGGAGCCTTATGCTGCTGTCGAAGAGCAGGTACAACGCAACCAGGGCAGTTACGACGCGTCCGATGCGGACATTTGTCGAGACCGTAGCCGTCTGGGTATCCGGTTCAACCATGTGCTCCTGCCTTCATTGCAGCGATGATCCGCGGCGACAATAGGACGAAAATGCCACCTGCCAAAGCCCATCCGGTCGCGAGCGTCGCATGAGCGTTGCGTGCAGTCAGGCGCGAGGGGGACGTCGTATCGAAAGCAGCGCGCAGGCAAGGGCGATGAAGCCCGCCAGCTTCAGGGCGGCCACGACCATGTGACCTACCTCCCAGCGCCAGCGGATGGCTTCGAAGTTCGCCGCGATCGGCCCGGGCGTCCAGGTGGACAGGACGCCGTTGGCCGGCGCCACCAGCACGAACCACGCGGCAAGAGCGATCGCGTAAAGGAACGCCGCCGCGATGGCGCAGCGGAATGCCCGGCGGTCGTTGTGAAGGATCAGCGCCAGCACCGCGGGAAAGGCGATGGCTGATATGTCGAGCGGGGCGCCGACGGCCGCGAAAAGCCGGAACTGGGCGTTGAACACGGTCGTTTCGCGCCACAGCTCCGGCGACCACTGGGTGAGGCGCGGCACCGATTCCAGCACATGGGCGAACGATGGCCCGAGACTGAGAGCGGCGACTGTGGCGGTGAGAACCGCCCACAGGAACAAGGACACGCGCATTTCCATCGCTAGGAAACGGCTGCCCGGGGGTTACGTTCCCCGCGGCATGATGCGGACTTTCCGCCCGCGCCGTGTTTGCTTAAGAGGGACCAGCCTGCTGCAGCGGCATCTCTCCAGATCGGACTCCAGGACTCGGAACTCTAAATGAACCTGATCATTTTCGATTGCGACGGCGTGCTGGTGAACAGCGAGGAAATCTACATCGCCGCCGAACTGGAATTCCTCGCCGGCATCGGCGCCAGCTTCGAGCGCGGCCCCTACATGCAGGCGTTCATGGGGCTTTCTCCCAGCATGTGGCGCGAGAAACTCGAACCGGCCGTCGTGGCCAGCATCGGAAAGGCCTTGCCGGCGGATTTCTTCGACCGGCTGCATGCATTCGCGGTGGCGAAAATCGAGACGGGACTGGCGGCGTTGCCGGACGCGTATGAGACCATCGACGCCATCGCCATGCGGCGCTGCGTCGCCTCGAGCACGCCGTCGCCGCGGCTGCGGTGGAAGCTGCAGCGCGCCGGGCTGATCGATCTTTTCGGGCCGCACATCTTCTCATCCGACATGGTGACCAATGGCAAGCCGGCGCCCGACCTTTTCCTTCATGCGGCGGCAACGATGGGCGTCGATCCCGCCGACTGCCTGGTCATCGAAGACAGCGCCAACGGTGTGCTGGCCGGCAAGGCGGCAGGCATGAAGGTCATCGGCCTCACCGCCGGCGGCCATTGCCTCGACGGCCACGCCGACATTCTTGTGGACAGCGGCGCCGACATCATCGTCGACCGTTATGCCGGTCTGGCGGACGCTGTCGAAAAATTCAGGCGCGCTGCGTAGGGTGTGTTGAGATTCAGATTAGGCCGGCATCTCAGAGCATTTTGCAGCCAAATGGAATCATTTGGCGTCAGCATAAATGCGGCAAAACAGACAGTCAGAGCGAGTTACCGGTTCTGAAAGTACCGGAACCGCTCTAGGCTTCGAAACGCCTGAAAACCTCAATGCCCGCCGCCAGGTCCTCCAGCGCCGCCCCTACCGACTTGAACAGGGTGATCTCGTCTGCCCCGCCGCGGCCCTTCTTTTGGCCGCGCGCCAGTTCGTGCAGGTCGGCGACGATGTCCTCGGGCTTGAGCACGCCCGACGCCAGCGGCTGGACGATGTCGCCGGCCTCCTTGGTGGCGCCGGCGCGTGTGTCGACATAGACGCGGGCGCGGCGGATCGCGTCATCGTCGCTCTCGCGCATGCCCGGCGCGAAACCGCCGACCAGATCGACATGGGTTCCGGGCTTGAGCAGCGCGCCCCTGACCAGCGGCGTGGTGGCGATCGTCGCCGAAGAGACGATGTCGGCGTCGCCCAGCGCCTGCTCGAGATCGGCCGCCGCCTCGACCTCCAAGCCCTCGGCCTTCAGTTGCGCCGCCACCTTTTCGGCGTTGGCGAAGGTACGGTTCCAGATGCGTATCTGGCGGATCGGACGCACCGCCGAATGCGCCTTGGCAAGGAAGGGCGCCAGCGCGCCGGCGCCGATGATCAGGAGGCGGGAAGCATCCTCGCGGGCGAGATAGGAGGCGGCAAGCGCGGAGGCGCAGGCGGTGCGCCATTGCGTCAGCCGCTGCCCGTCGATCAGCGCCTGCGGTTCGCCGGTCTTGCCGTCGAGCAGCAGGTAGAGCCCCATCACGGCCGGCTTGGCGATTTCGTTGTTGTCGGGCGAAACGGTCACCACCTTCACGCCGATGTGGCCGTTGGCGGACGTGCCGGCCGCGTTGAAGTCGGTCCATGCGGGCATCAGGAGAAGCGTCGAAGCAGCACCATCCGGTCGCTCGACGGTATGGTGGTGACGCACCGGCTGCACCGCGCCGTCACGAAACGCCGTGCGCAATGTTTCGACCAGGCCGCCAAAAGTCAGCGCGCGGTCGACCGCTTCGGCCGAAATCATGAACATTCGTCGTCCCCCAGAAGTTCCGGCTACCGTCCCAGAGCGGTTCCGGTTCTTTCAGAACCGGTAACTCGCTCTAACTACTTGTTTTACCGCATTTATGCGGATGCCAAATGATTCCAGTTGGCTGCAAAAATGCTTTCGAGCGTCCAAAGGACGCGCGGCGCTCTAATCCCGTTGTCAGGCGTTGTGCCTGGTGATCGCCTGTGTCTGCGCGGTGGCTTGCGAGGCGTTGCGCTGTACCGAATCGCGCAGGATCTGCGCCTCCTGCCCGCGCTGCCGCGCCAGCTTGCGGTAGCGTCCCTGCTTCAGCCAGGTGGCGACGCTGCCGACGATCAGCCCGACGGCGAGTGCGGCAAACAGCAGCACGAACAGCGGCATTTGCAGCGTCAGCGCCTGATTGCCGGGATTGAACGGGTCGAGGGTGAAGGCGACCGGGCCGCGGTTGGCGACCGCCAGCGCGATCAGGATGACGGCCAGTGGCACGAAGACCACGACAAGCAGGAAACGGTTGTACATTTCAACTTCCACTATCGGCCGGCGGAGGGGCCGCCGGCGCGTGTCCTGGAGCAGCGAATGCCAAAAGAATCGCCTTCGCTGCTCCATCCTTTGTTCAGCATCGGGTTTTTCGAAACCCCTTCGCACTTTTCGGTCCGATGCTCTAGTTTTCGACGTTCAGCCGCTCGCGCAGCTCCTTGCCGGTCTTGAAGAACGGCACCCATTTTTCCTCGACCTCGACCGATTCGCCGGTGCGCGGGTTGCGCCCGGTGCGTGCCGGCCGGTTTTTCACCGAGAAGGCGCCAAAGCCCCGCAATTCGACCCGGTTTCCATCGGCAAGCGCTTCGGTGATCTCTTCGAAAATCGCGTTGACGATGTTCTCCACGTCGCGGAGGAAGAGATGCGGATTGCGGTTGGCAATAATCTGTACAAGTTCTGACTTGATCATACTTCGTCCCCTGCGAATGTGTCTTATTTTTAGTATGAGGATGATTTTATTCGATTTTCAGTCGGTCAAAACGGCCTTCTCAGGGTGCCAGACCGACAACATACCGTCAAGAAAGATACGGTCGACGCCGAGTTCCTTCAGGAGATCGGCGCCATATTCCGGCAGGCCGAGCGACTTCGCCAGCGCGTTGGCGAACAGGAAGCCGCCGCGCGAGCTCTTCGGTTCCCATTCGATAACCTTCAGCTTGCTGTCCACCCCCTTCGTGCCCAGCCATTCGATCGCCTCGCGTTCGCCGCCAAGCGAATCGACAAGTTTCCTGCTGAGCGCCTGGCGGCCGGTGAACACCGAACCGTCGGCAAGCGTCATCACCTCGGTCCGCGGCAGCGTCCGCCGATCGGCGACGATGCCGACGAACCAGTCGTAGCTGTCGAGGATCATGCTGCGGATCATCGCGCGCTCTTCCTCGGTGGTCGGGTTGAACGGCGAGGGCTCCGCCTTCAGCGGCGACGATTTCACCTCTTCGAGCTTGATGCCCACCTTGTCCATCAGCCCGGTAAGGTCCGGAAACTGCACCAGGACGCCGATCGAGCCGACGATCGAGGATTTGCGCGCCACGATGTGGTCAGTGGCGCTGGCGATCATGTAGCCGGCCGAGGCGGCCAGCGTGCCGACCTGGGCGACCACCGGCTTCTCCTTGGCAAGCAGTCGCACCTGGTCAAAGATCGCTTCGCCGCCCGCGGTGGTGCCGCCGGGGGAATCGATCGACAGGATCACACCTTTCACCGCCGGCGACTTGCGTATGCGCTCGAGCCGCTCCAGCAGTTCCTCGTTTTCGGTGATGGTGCCTTCGATCTTCACCTTGGCGATGTGGTTTGTGGTGCTGCTCCTGAACTCCTCGCCGTAGAGCCAGGACGAGACCGCGCCGATCGCCAGCGCGGCAACCACGATGGCGGCGATCCTCCAGAAAGTGAGTTTGCGCCGCAGTCTGCGGCGGTCGATGATGTCGTCGGCGCGGAGGGCCATGGCTGTTTCCTGAACGCGGAGAACCGGTTGTAGACCATGATCCGGACATATTGAAGCCGTTCCGTGCAATCGGGCGGATGCCGCAACGGCGGATCCGCGGCAAGGCCGGCAACAGGCATTCGCACGTCAGAACAGCCGCTTATCCAAAAATTACCATATTGCAGTGCAACAGATGCGCGGGGCGACAGACCGCCGGAAAGTCCGCAATGCTCGCGCATGTCCGGCGGCAATAATGGCGGGACCTGCAACCGGAAGGCGTAAGCCGCTTCCCCGGAGCTGGAAAAATTCGTTGTTCAACCCCCCTGTTTCGGGCGGGGCAGGATTTCTATATGCTGTTCGACCTTGAAGTGTCAGTTTTCAACGCGGCGTGGGCGGCCGCCAGCAAGCCGGGTTCATGATGGCGATAGCCGCAACACAACCGGAAGACAACTCCCGCAATCGGCCGAAAATGCCGCAGCGGGTAACCAAGCCGGACAACGCATCCCGGGTGGCGGAATTTCATCAGGCGCAGCATCATTCGCGCCGGGTGCGATGGCTAAAGGTCGTCCTGCCTTCCGTGGCGGCAGTCATGGCGCTCGGCTTTGTCGGCTATTCCTATGTTTCGAGCCCTGCCAAGGGGGTCGACGTCGACATTTCCAGTTCCGCGGTTTCCGACGGCAAGCTGGTGATGGCCAGCCCCAAGCTGGAAGGCTTCACCAAGGACAATCTGCCCTATTCGATGAAGGCGTCCCGCGCCTTGCAGAACCTGACCTCGACCGGGATCATCGAACTCGAGGACATCGACGCGAAGCTGCCGGTGGATGACAAGAACGTCGCCACGATCGGCGCCTCCCGGGGCACCTACGACCGCGACAAGAACACGCTCGACATCCCCAGCGAAATCGTTGTCACCACCACCGACGGCATGGTGGCCAAGCTGAAATCGGCGTTCATCGATATCGGCAAGGGGGATTTGAAGACCACGGACGCTGTCGATATAGCGCTCAAGGGCACCAATATTACTGCCGATTCGATGATCATCCTTGAAAACGGGAAGGTTTTGGTATTCGAGAAGCGGGTGCGCATGCAACTCAGCCCCGACAAGGTCAAGGCCGGGCAACAGGCAGACGGAGGGACCAATGCCGCGAATTGATCGACACTCGGCCAAGACTGTCCTGCTCGGATTGATGCTGGCGGCAATGGCCGCGGGTCCCGCCCTGTCGCAGGACCAGCAGCAGGGCCGGCTGGGGGGCCTGAAGCTTTCCGGCGACCAGCCGATCCAGATCGAAAGCGACAAGCTCGAGGTCCGCGAGGCGGACTCGATGGCGATCTTCAGCGGCAATGTCAGCGTCGTGCAGGGCCCCACCTTGCTCAAGGCCGGCAAGATGACCGTCTACTACGCCAAGGACGGCGGTGGGTCGGCGACCACCGGCTCGGCCAACATCGACCGGCTCGAGGTCGAGGACAAGGTGTTCGTGAAATCGGAAACCCAGACCGCCACCGGCGACAAGGGTTCGTTCGACATGAAGACCGAGATCTTGAACCTCACGGGCAAGGAAGTCGTGCTGACCGAGGGCGAGAATGTCCTCACCGGCTGCAGCCTTACCGCCAACATGAAGACCGGCCTTGCCGAGCTTGGCGGCTGCGGCGGCCGGGTCAAGACGCTGCTGACGCCAAGTTCCCAGCAGCAGAGCCAGTAATGGCGGCAGACATACCCCTGTTTTCGCGCCTGGGTTCCGCGAGGAAGCCGGCGACGCCTCCGCTCCATGCCGACAAGCTGAAAGGCACGCTGATCGCGCGCGGCCTGACCAAGAGCTACAAGGGCCGGCAGGTGGTGAACGGCGTGTCGTTCGGCGTTCGCGCCGGCGAGGCCGTCGGCCTGCTCGGACCCAACGGCGCCGGCAAGACGACCTGCTTCTACATGGTCACCGGCCTGGTTCCCGTCGACCAGGGCAAGGTCGAGATCGACGGTTTCGATGTCACCGCCATGCCGATGTACCGCCGCGCCCGCCTCGGCGTCGGCTACCTGCCGCAGGAAGCCTCGATCTTCCGCGGCCTGACGGTCGAGGACAACATCCGCGCCGTGCTGGAAGTGGTCGAAAAGAGCCGCAAGGAGCGCGAAACCAACCTCAGCGCCCTGCTCGACGAGTTTCATATCGCCCATCTCAGGAAGTCGCCGGCCATCGCGCTTTCGGGCGGCGAGCGGCGGCGCCTCGAAATCGCCCGGGCGCTGGCAAGCCGACCCAGCTACATGCTGCTCGACGAGCCGTTCGCCGGCATCGACCCGATCGCCGTCGCCGACATCCAGCAGCTGGTGCGCCATCTCACCCAGCGCGGCATCGGCGTTCTGGTCACCGACCACAATGTCCGCGAGACGCTCGGCCTGATCGACCGCGCCTACATCATCCACGCCGGTGAAGTGCTGGCCCACGGCCTGCCGACCGAGATCGTCGCCAATCCCGACGTCCGCCGCCTCTATCTCGGCGAGGGTTTTACCCTCTGAGACGGCCGGACCGTCCGGCGAAATCTCCATCTTCCGCAAAATTTTGCCCGATTCCTCGCGGTTTTGCGATTTTAACGGCCGCTTGCCCGGGAAACAGCGCGCCGGCAGTGGGTTTGCGCACTAAGTCCGCCTTGACAAGCAAAAGCCGGGCCAGTTTGTATGATCCCGCTTAACAATCGCGCGGAACCGGTTTCGCGCCGTGTCAGTCGGGGGTTTTCGGTTAGAAATGGCGCTTGCAGCCAAATTGCAGCTCCGCCAATCGCAGTCGCTGGTGATGACACCGCAACTGCTGCAGTCGATCCGTCTCTTGCAGTTCACCCATGCCGAACTCGAGCGTTTCGTCGACGAGGAGATCGAGCGCAATCCGCTGATCGAGCGCGTCGAACAGCGCGATGAAGGCCCGGCCGAGCCGGCTCCGGAAGCGCCCCAACAGGCGGACGGCGGCGAAAGCGACTGGTTCACCGAGACCGAGCGGCCCTGGAGCGCCGAGGCGATGTCGGAAAAGCTCGACACCTCGCTCGAAAACATCTTCCCGGACGATCCCGGCACCAGCGACCGGCTCGGCCCCGACCTCACGGCGCAATGGAAATCGGCGGCGGCAAGCGGCGGTTCCGGCGGCTCCGGCGGGGCTTTCGACCTCGAAGACATGGCCGCTTCGGCGATTACGCTGCGCGACCATGTCGGCGAACAGATCGCGCTCGGCTTTGCCGATCCGGCGTCGCGGCTGATTGCCGGCGAACTTGCCGACGGCCTCGACGAGGCAGGCTATATGCGCGCGGAGATCGCCGACATCGCCAGCCGGCTGAACATAGAGCAGACCGCCGTCGAGGCGGTGCTTTCGACCTGCCAGGGCTTCGATCCGCCTGGCCTGTTCGCCCGCGATCTGGCCGAGTGCCTGGCGCTGCAGCTCATCGCACGCGACCGGCTCGACCCGGCGATGCGGGCCCTGGTCGGCAATCTGGACCTTCTGGCGCGGCGCGATTTCCAGGCGCTGAAAAAGATCTGCGGCGTCGACGAGGAAGATCTGCTCGACATGCTGGCCGAAATCCGCGCGCTGGACCCCCGCCCGGGCATGGCGTTTTCGGGCGGCAGCGCCGACACGATCGTGCCCGACGTGCTGGTGAAGGCGGCAAGCGACGGCAGCTGGGCCGTCGAGCTCAACCCGGACACGCTGCCGCGCGTGCTCGTCGACCAGGTCTATTTCGCCAATGTTTCCAGCCACGCCAGGGACCAGGCCGAGAAGGATTTTCTCGCCGAATGCCTGCAGAACGCCAACTGGCTCACCCGCAGCCTCGACCAGCGCGCCAAGACCATCCTGAAAGTGTCCTCCGAGATCGTGCGCCAGCAGGACGCCTTCCTCGTCCATGGCATCAGGCAGTTGCGCCCGCTCAACCTGCGCACCGTGGCCGACGCCATCGGCATGCATGAATCGACGGTCAGCCGCGTCACCGCCAACAAGTACATGCTCACCCCGCGCGGCGTGTTCGAGCTGCGCTTTTTCTTCACCGCGGCGATCGCGTCCGCCGAAGGCGGCGATGCGCATTCCTCGGAAGCGGTGCGCGACCGCATCCGCGAGCTGATCGAGGCTGAGCGGCCGGTCGATGTCCTGTCCGACGACGCGATTGTGGATATCCTGAAGAAGAACGGCGTCGACATCGCCCGCCGCACTGTCGCCAAGTATCGGGAAGGAATGAATATTCCGTCCTCGGTGCAGCGCCGGCGCGAGAAACGCGCGCTGGCGTCGGCGGGGCGCTGACCGCCCGCCTTACGCAGGGTATCCGGCGGCTTCATTGACAAGCGCTGCCGAAGTGACTAGAAGCCCGCCCGCATGAGACGGGCCTCTGCGGTCCATGCAGGGAACCGTCCTGGAGACGGGATTGTTATCAACCGGAAAAGTTCGGACCTAAAAAGCGGCGTTGAGATCGCCGGAAACCTTGTGCGCTCCGGCCACGGGTATAAACTCCAAACGGTTTGAAGTCTGAACAGGAAGGTCAGTTTTCAGATGAGCCTGCGCATATCGGGAAAACACATGGAAATCGGCGACGCTTTCCGGACCCGCATTGAAGGCCGGATCGGTGAAGCCATCGAAAAATATTTCGACGGCGGCTTTTCGGGCCGTGTCAATGTGGTCAAGTCGGGCTCCCGCTTCACCGCCGACTGCATGATCCATCTCGATTCCGGGATGGCGCTGCAGGCGACCGGCGATGCCCAGGAGCCGACCGCCGCTTTTGAGGCCGCCGCCGACCGTTTCGAGACCCGGCTGAGGCGCTACAAGCGCAAGCTGAAGTCACACGGAACCGGCGCCAACGGCAATTCCACGGACATCGCCTATACGGTCGTGGCGGCCGTCGGCGACGACGAGGACGAGGTGCCGGAAGATTATGCTCCCGCCATCGTGGCCGAATCGACGGTTTCGCTCAAAACCATGTCGGTTGCTTCGGCCGTCATCGAACTCGACACCAAGGACAGCCCCGTCTTCGTGTTCCGCAACGCCGGAAACGATCACGTCAACATCGTCTATCGCCGGGCCGACGGAAACATAGGCTGGATCGATCCGTCGAACGTGACGGCCAAGGGATAGACAACTCTCTACCGGACCGCGGGGCGGTGGGGCCTAGCGGCGGAAACGGGCAGAGCAAAGGATACAAGAAGAATGGATCTCAGCGATCTGATCGAGGTTACGGCAATCCTGCCGGCCTTGAGGGCCAACTCCAAGAAGCAGCTCCTGCAAATGCTCTCGGAAAAGGCTGCGGCGACCACGGGCATTCCGGAACGGGAAATCTTCGACACCATCCTGCAGCGCGAACGTCTTGGCTCCACGGGCGTCGGCAACGGCATCGCCATTCCGCACGGCAAGCTTGCCGGCGTCAAACGCATCACCGGGGTTTTCGCGCGCCTCGACCAGCCGGTCGACTTCGAAGCGCTGGACGATCAGCCGGTGGACCTGGTGTTTCTGCTGCTGGCGCCGGAGGGCGCGGGCGCCGATCACCTGAAGGCGCTGTCGCGCATCGCACGGGTGTTGCGCGACGCCGATACGGTGGCCAAGATCCGCGGCACCAAGGACGCCGCTGCGATCCACACCTTCCTGGCGTCGACCCCGGCATCGCATGCCGCCTGATCGCGTTCAGGATATGGCTTTCAAGGGCGGCATTGCCGCCCTTTGTCATTTGGGGAGCGGCTGTTGTTCAGCCGCATTTGTGATTTCGCCCAGCTGCAAAATGCGTAGAGGCTGTTTGATAACTCGCTGCGGTGAGTCAAATGGCGGTGGTTTCGAGAACCGGAGCGGAGCGTACTTATAGTACGTGAGCACCGGAAGCGCAGAAAACGCCGTCAGTTGGCCGCCGCAGTAGAGTTTGCAAAAGGGCTCTCAGTGCAGGGCGACTGGGGTAAGATCGTTCTCGAAAGCGCCCGCAAGCGCGCGGTCGCGTTCGTCCGACAACAGGATCGGCTGGCCGTTGGCCCCGAACAGCGCCCACAGCCGGGTGCCAGGCTCGATCTGCGGCAGGCCGGGGAACTTGCCCATCAGCTCGTCGCTACCCATTTCGCGCAGATATGCCACCGTGCCTTCGCCGAGATGGGCGAGCTGCGCCGGCGTGACTGCAGGTCTTGCTTCATTGCGTGTCATTTAAGCCTCCTTTTGCGGGGCCGTCGTCTAGACCAACCCGCGATAGAGCCATTGGTTCCGGAAGGTCCGGTCTCAGTCTTTCACCGAGATGTTTATTTTTCGTACAAGGCGTTCGGGCTCAGGCCGGTCGAGGTCGATCGACAAAAGTCCGTTCTTCAGTTCCGCCGCCACCACCTTCATGCCGTCCGCCAGAACGAACGTGCGCTGGAACTGGCGCGCGGCGATGCCGCGGTGCAGAAATTCGCGGCTGGCGTTTTCCTCGCCCTGGCGGCCACGCACGACAAGCTGGTTTTCTTCCGTGGTGACTTCCAGATCGGCGTCGCAAAAGCCGGCGACTGCCAGCGTTATGCGCAGCCTTTCGCACTCGCCATCGGCGCCGCGCAGGCGTTCGATGTTGTAGGGCGGGTAGCTGTCGCCGGTCTTGGCGAGCCTTTCGAGCGTCTTTTCCATGGCGTCGAAGCCAAGCAGAAGGGGACTCGAAAAGGGCGTCATGCGAGACATTGTGTCCTCCAGGGAGCGACGAAAAAGGGAAAAACCCGGATGGCATTTCTCCCGATGACCCTGATATGGTCCGCGCCGCAAACAAGTTCAAGACTCAAAAGGACAAGGGAAATAGATGCCGAAGGCACAGAAAATCATCATCGACACGGACCCGGGGCAGGATGATGCCGTGGCGATCCTTCTGGCGCTAGCAAGTCCGGAACTCGAAATCCTCGGCCTCACGGCCGTCGCCGGCAACGTGTCGCTGAAATTCACCGAAAAGAACGCCCTCAAGATCTGCGAGCTGGCCGGCAAGACCGATATCAAGGTGTTTTCCGGGGCGGTGCGGCCGCTGGTGCGCCCGCTGGTCACCGCCGAGTATGTCCACGGCAAGACCGGCCTCGACGGCCCCGACCTGCCGGAACCGAAGATGAAGCTGCAGGAAAAGCATGCCGTCGATTTCATCGTCGAGACGCTGATGAAGGAAGAGGCCGGCACGGTGACGCTGTGCCCGCTCGGACCGCTCACCAACATCGCGCTGGCGCTCATCCGCGAACCGAAGATCGCCGGGCGCATCAAGGAGATCGTCCTGATGGGCGGCGGCTTCTTTGAGGGCGGCAACATCACGCCCACCTCCGAATTCAACATCTATGTCGACCCGCACGCCGCCGACGTGGTGTTCCGCTCAGGCGCTCCCATCGTCATGATGCCGCTCGACGTCACCCACAAGGCGCTGACATCAGCCAGGCGCGTCGAGAAGTTCCGCACCATGGGAACCAGGGCCGGCACGGCCACCGCGCAGATGCTCGATTTCTACGAGCGCTTCGACGTCGAGAAATACGGCACCGATGGCGGTCCGCTGCACGACCCCTGCGTCATCGCCTACCTGCTCAAGCCGGAGCTCTTCAAGGGCCGCCAATGCAACGTCGCCGTCGAGACGGGGTCGGAGCTGACCATGGGCATGACGGTGGTCGACTGGTGGGCCGTCACCGAGCGCGAGAAGAACGCCATGGTGATGCGCGACATCGACCATGACGGGTTTTTCGACCTGCTGATCGAGCGCATCGGCCGGCTGTAAGGGTTTTACCCTCCCTCTTGTGGGGAGGGTCGACGCGTAGCGTCGGGGTGGGGGTGATGAACTTTTCTACCCCCACCCGAACTTTCGGTCCGACCTCTCCACAAGGGGGAGGTAAAAAGCGCTCACTTCGCCCTCGAAAACGCCAGCCAGAGGCCGCCGCCGATCAGGACGCCGCCGCTGATGCGCGACAGGAGTTTCACACGGCTGGCCGACAGCGCGCGTGCGGCGCGGCCGGCGACGATGGCGTAGGCCGAGTCCGAAAACGCCGCGAAGACCAGCGCCGTGATGCCCATGATGACGATCTGCGGGGTGTAGGCGAGGTTGTGGTCGATGAACTGCGGGATGAAGGCGCCGAAGAAGATCAGCGTCTTCGGGTTGCTGACGGCAACCAGGAAACCCTGCAGGAAAAAGCCGCCGCGCGGCGTCACCGGCGCTTCGCCCTCGGCCAGCCTGCCGCTCGAGCGGATCATCTGCCAGCCCATGTAGATAAGGTAGGCCGCACCCAGCAGCCGCACCCATTCGAACCAGTGGCCCATGGCTTCCATCATCGAGTTGAGGCCGACGCCGACAATGGCGATCATCACGGCGATGCCGGCCTGGGTGCCGGCGACGTTGAGCAGCCCGGCGCGGGTGCCGTGGCGCATGCTGGAGGCGATGACGAGGGTGACGGTCGGCCCGGGCACCAGGATGATGACGATGCAGGCCAGCGTGTAGGCGATGTAGACTTCGAGCGACATTTTCAGCCCCTGACGGTTTGCAGCATCAGGCTGCATGTTGCCGACGCTGCGTCAAGTGCGGTCGATGCCAGCCGGAGCGAACCAGGCATTCCCTGGGTTCAACCTCTAGAAGCGGTTCATCGCTGCCGCGACCTCGGAACCCAGCGGGATCGAAGGCTGTGCGCCGGGTTTCAGGCAGGCCAGCGAGCCGGCAGCAGCAGCCCGCCGCAGCGCATCCTCCAGCGACTGGCCCGATGAAAGGCCGGCGGCGAGGTAGCCGCAAAAGGTGTCGCCGGCGCCCACCGTATCGACCGGCGTGATGCGCAAGGCCCCGACCTTGATCAGTTCGGTCGGGTTTGCCGCCAGCACGCCCTCGCCGCCCAGCGTGACGACGATCGTGCGGCCGGTCTTTTCGGCGAAACTCTTCATCCGGGCCGGGCGGTCGCGGCCCTTCAGCGCCAGCGCTTCGCCGTAGAGATCGAACTCGGTTTCGTTGGCGACGACATAGTCGGCCTTTTCGAGCAGCGCGGCCGCTTCGCTGCGGAAGGGCGCCGTGTTGAGCAGGGTCAGCGCGCCGGCGGAGCGGGCGGCGTCGAGTGCGGCGTCCACCGTCTGCAGCGGAATCTCGTGCTGGAGGAGCACGATGTCGCCGGCGGCGAGGTCGACCCTGGCGAGATCGCCCGGCAAAACCGCGCCATTGGCGCCGGGCACCACGGCGATGATGTTCTCGCCGTCGGCCGCCACCAGGATCAGCGCCGTGCCGGTGCTGGCGTGCGCCTCGTGCACGCCGGTCAGGTCGACGCCGCCGGCATCCAGCAGCGCCAAGGCCTCCTTGGCGAAGGAATCCTTGCCGACAGCGCCGATCATGCGGGTTTTTTCGCCGGCGCGCGCCGCGGCGAGCGCCTGGTTTGCCCCCTTGCCGCCGGGTGCGGTCTTGAAGCTGTCGCCGGGAACGGTTTCGCCGGCGGCCGGCAGGCGGTCGACCGTGGCGATCAGATCGAGATTGATGGAGCCGATGACGATGATCAAGAAATGCCTCCCCGGCGATGTGTTCGGTCCGGCTATATAGGCCGCACCCGAACGTCGCCACAAGCGGCTGAAATCACTCGCAGCGCAGCACCACCTGCGCCTGATAGACACCAGCGGGAAACAGCCCGGCCGCTTTGGTGGCGGTGAGGTCCACCTGGACGGTCTTGCTGCCGTTCGCCACGGTCGTCGGCGTGTTGCCGGGCATGTCGGCGCCGCCGTTGATCCTGTAGATCGTCGAAAGCGCCAGGTTTGCTTCCGCACCTATGGGCGCCGACAGAAAACCCGCCGGTGCAGGCGTGGAAATCGAGTAGCAGTCGAGCAGCGCCAGGATGTTGCACAAAAGGGATTGCGGGTCGACCGTGGCAGTCGCCGCGCTGCCGCCGGGCTGGCGCGAACCCATGACGTTGAGCAGGGGGCTCGCCGTCATCGTGCCCGGCGCGCCGATGATGATGGTGCAGGTGCCGATGATCACCGCCGATGCTGGCGACGGCAACATCAGAGCTGCCGCGGCGGCGGCAAGCGTCAGGCGGCGTAAAGAAACTGGAGCGTTGCGGAGTGCCCTCATTTCCCGGCCTTGTCGCTCCAGCCCTGCTCGGCCCAGCCGGCGTTGGTTGCCATGTCTGGCCCCTTGCCCTGGGGGTCGAGCCCCATTTTCAAGAGCCTCAATTCCATCTGCAGGCGCTCCACCTCGAGTTGGTAGAGCCGGGCGCAGTCGAGCCGCTTGGGCTGGCGGCCGAGCGGGATGACGATGCGTCCATATGTGGAAAGGTCCGAAACGCTGCTGCCATAGGTCGGGCCGTTGCCCTGGATGACGCCGACGTCGAGATAGGCGCCGCTGCCGGCAACCGCCGAGCGGCAGGTGGTGCCGTCGGCGGCGCGCACTTCGTCCTGGCCCTGCGGCAAGGTCACGCCGGGCAAGGTGAAGCCGGTCTGGTTCTGCGTGTAGTAGATTTCTTCCGCCGCGGCGTTGGCGCCGAAGATCATGGCCCCCAGCAAGGCCGTCAGGATTTGTGCTGACCCAGGAACTTTCCACATATCTGTGCCTTTATCTGCGTTTGCTCGCCAGGAAAGGGGACGCTTTCGGTACAGATACGCACTTTGCGCGTGGCGGCGCCGTCAAATGGAACAACCACGAGAACTGGACGGGAGGCCTGTCCTCCCAGCATGAAATCGGATGGCGCGACCCGGGCCTGCACCGGGCGGAAATCCTGGTCGTAGACGCGGATTTCCACCTTGATGCGGTGCTCGTAGGGGTTGGCCGGGAAAACGCGGACCGCGAAGGCGTCGGTGAAGCTCGCCACCTCGCCGCGCATCGGCGACATCGATTGCGCGAAAGCCGCCGTACCGGAGATCGAGACCGCCAGCCCGGCGGCGAGGAAACGCTGCTGCAAGGTCATCGCCTTCCTCCGGCCTATTCGCAGCGAACCGTCACCGTGGCCTGGTAGCTGCCGGCGGTGAAGCGGTCGCTGCCGCCCTTGGTGCCGGCCAGGTTGACCGTCACGGTCGAACTGCCCGGCGCGGTCAGGCTGGAGGAACTCCCGGTCTCGGCGATTGCGTGGGCGCCGCTTGAAGCATAGGTGGGCGTCCAGGTGGTCGCGGTGACGTCGCCGACCGGCACCGTGGTCGAGGTCACCGGATCGACGCTCAGCGTCACGCCGCCCGTGGTGCTCAGCGTCACCGTGCCCGGCGCGCCGCCAGCATTGTTGGAACTCAGCGATTGCAGGTCGGGGCTCACCGTCATGGTGCCGTTCGTGTCGACCGTCAGCGTGCAGGTCGCGGCGATGGTGCCGTTGAAGATGACGTTGCCGGTCGCGGCAAGAGCGGGCAGCGGCGCTGCCGAGCAAATCAGGGAGGCTAGAAACCAACGGAACCGCATCCGGTATGCTCCTATAGGTTGTATATATTCAAGATTTACAACCTTATTGGTTAATTATCCGTTGCCGCAAAAGGAGACAGGCGCCGGAGTGCCCGGCGCCTGTCCTGTTCTGCAAGCCGTCGATGATGGATTAGCGGGCGGCGGCCACCTGTCCGGCTTCCCAGCCGAGAATGGCGCGCTTGCGGGTCAGACCCCAGTGGTAGCCGGTGAGGGCGCCGGACTTGCCGAGCGCGCGATGGCAGGGCACCACGAAGGACAAAGGATTGGCGCCGACCGCCGCGCCCACCGCGCGGCTCGCCGCGGGCGAACCGATGTCCGAGGCGATCGCCGAATAGCTGCACGCCCTGCCCATCGGGATTTTGAGCAGCGCCTGCCAGACGCGGATCTGGAAGTCGCTGCCGATCATGACGACGCGCAGCGGTTCTTCCGAACGCCAGCGCGACGGATCGAAGATGCGGGCGGCATAGGGTGCTGTCGCCGACATGTCCTCGACATAGGTGGCGTTCGGCCAGCGGCTCGACATGTCGGCGAAGGCGGTGCGCTCGCTGCCGGCGTCGTTGAAGGCGAGGCCGGCCAGGCCGCGGTCGGTGACCATGATCAGCGCGACGCCGAAGGGCGAGATGTGGAATCCGTAGCGTATGGTCAGGCCCTCGCCGCGCGTCTTGTAGTCGCCGGGCGACATCGCTTCATGGGTGACGAACAGATCGTGCAGGCGTCCCGGACCCGACATGCCGACCTCGTATGAGGTTTCCAGAAGCGGCATGCCATCGTCGAGCAGCTTTCGCGCATGGTCGAGGGTCACGGCCTGCAGGAAACCTTTCGGCGACAGGCCCGCCCAGCGGGTGAACAGCTTCTGCAGGCCGGTCGGGGTCTCGCCGACTTCGCCCGCCAGCGTCTCCAGCGAAGGCTGGTCGCGGTAGTCGAGGCTGATCTTCTCGATGACGCGGCGCACGGTTTCGTAATCGCCGCCCTCGGGCGTGATGTCGTCTTGCAGGATGGCTGAAGGCTTCATCGACATCCCGGTATTAGCCTGTGTGTGAGCGTTCATGGCAAGTTCTCCTTGGCGCCGAATATCGTGCCTGGCGGCCACGTTCTCCACCCGTTTCTTGCAACCAGAGATTTTTTTGCCGTTTGGCCGAGGGTATTTTTCCCACGCTCGAGCGGAATGCGTTCAGGTTGAACCGGGCATGCCGCTCCATCTGTCTGTTTAGCCGCATTGTGCGACGCCCGGCGATTCCACCTGGCTGCAAAATGCTCTATCCGCGTTTCGCCTTGGCCAGCGCGACGGCGAATGCGGTGGCAAAACTTTCGCGGTCGTCGGGGTTGAGGAATCCGCCGATCGGCACGCTGCGGCCCTGTCCTTCGACCTTCATGCCGGTGATGCCGATCTCGGCATGGCGGGCGACCTGGAAACGCGCCCAGAAAGGGTTGAAATGGTGAGCTTCGGTGCGTCCGGAAGGCGCGGTCTTGAGAATGTCGAGAGCGGTGCGCGATACGGCCACTTCCTCGCGTGCGCGTGCGGCGCGGTAGTTGAGCTTGAAGGCGCCGTAGATCAAGAGCATGTCGAGACCGAAGAAGCCGAACACCGGCCAGGCCCCGTTGGCGACGAAGATGGCTCCGCAGGCGAGCGAACCGACGAGCATCGCACCCATCAGCACCGCAAAACCGGTGCGCCCAAGCGACCGGTGCGGCATGAGCAGCGCCCTGAAAAACGGTTCGTCGGCGGCGAAGCCGGCATTGTTCTCGCTCATTGCCTCAGAATATAGAAAGGCGATGAAAAAGCCCAACGACAAAGTTGCCGCAGGCGCTGCCCGACGCACCGTAAAGCGCGCGGCGCGGCCAAAATCGCTCTACACGCCGGAAGAGGTCGAGGAAATCTTCCGCCGCTTTTCGGTGCAGCGGCCGGAACCCAGGGGCGAACTCGAACACGTCAACGCCTACACCTTGCTGGTCGCCGTCGTCCTGTCGGCGCAGGCGACCGACGCCGGCGTCAACAAGGCAACGCGGGCGCTGTTCAAAACCGCCGATACGCCGCAAAAGATGCTGGAGCTCGGCGAAGCGCGGGTTGGCGAATACATCCGCACCATCGGCCTGTGGCGGGCCAAGGCCAAAAATGTGATCGCCCTGTCGGCGGCGCTGATCCGCGACCATGGCGGCGAGGTGCCGGGCGATCTCGACGCGCTGGTCAAGCTGCCCGGCGTCGGCCGCAAGACCGCCAATGTGGTGCTCAACATGGCGTTCGGCCAGCCGACCATGGCGGTGGACACGCACATCCTGCGCATCGGCAACCGGCTCGGCCTGGCGCCGGGCAAGACGCCCGAAGAGGTCGAACGCGGCCTCATCAGGATCATCCCGGAAAAATACATGCGCCACGCGCATCACTGGCTGATCCTGCATGGCCGCTATGTCTGCAAGGCGCGCGCGCCGGATTGCGTTGCCTGCATCATCGCCGATATCTGCAAGGCGGCGGTGAAGACCAACAGCATCCCGGCGCCGCTGGTCGAAATCGGTGCTGTTTAGATGCCGTAGCCGCGCGCCATCGCGGCGGCGAAGACCGGAATAAGCAGGAACACCGCCCCCTCGGCCCTGAGCCAGACCTGCGCCGCACTGATCTCCCTGTCGGGCACGACATGGGCGGGGTTGGTGCGCAAGGCCTGGTTCCATTTCAGCACACGCACCGTCAGCGGCCCCGAAAGCGCGCCGACCAAAAGGAAGCACGCGATCTTGGCCCAGAACACCCAGTTGTAGATATAGAATTCCCAGCCCTTGAGACCGAAGAAGACGCGGCTGAAGCCGACGATCAGCATCAACCCCGCCAGGCCGCCATAGGCTGAATCGAGCCTGCCGACGCGCCGCAGCGCGTCGCCGGCAAGGCCGGGGCGCACCAGCACGGTTTCGGCGGCCAGAATGGCGATCAGAGCGAAGAACACAAGATGGTGGACAATCGCCAGCAGCAGGTCGGTGGTCATGGTTCTCGCCTCCCCGGCTCAGCGAGCCACCGATGTCGACGGCGTCAAGAACTATCGGCCTGTCACGGCGACGTCAATCTCACGGCATTCGCCGCGTGGAAAACGCCACGGCGGCCATATTGACCCGTCTGCGCTGCCGCATATTTATGCACCGATGGCCCTCAAGCGCGACCTCCATCCGATGCCCGATTTTGTCCGCGAGGCGCTCCTCGAACACGGGCTGACGGGTCTCTACGAGGCGCGCCCTGACTACCAGCGCAACGATTACCTCCGCTGGATCGCCAGCGCCAAACGCGTGGAAACGCAGCGCAAGCGGCTGGCGCAGATGCTCGACGAGCTGGCGCAGGGCGACGTCTATATGCGCATGGCGTGGCGCACCAGGTCCTGATCCTCGCCAACTGCCCCCGCCCGCACTATACAGGCGCCAGGCATCGCCCGGGCTCCCGGCAAAAACCTGGCGCTCAGGCAGCGCGCTGCATCGCCGACGCCGGCTCCGAAAATTCCGGGTCGCTCGCCGATATCATCTTGTGCAGATGCACCATCATGGCGGCGGCAAACAGCGGCGTCAGAAGGTTGAGCAAGGGTACGGCCAGAAACGCTGAAATGACCAGGCCGGCCAGGAAAACGGTGCCGGCGTGCTTGCGGCGCAACGCCTTGGCTTCCGCTTCCGGGCGGAACCGCATGGCGGCGAACTCGAAGAACTCGCGGCCGAGCAGGTAGCCGTTGACCAGGAAGAAGGCGGCGATGTTGACGCCGGGTATCAACAGCAGGAACAAGGCGATGATATTGCCGACAACGACCACGCCGAAGAATTTCAGCGACAGCACCGTTGCCCGGAAGGCCGGCACGGGGCTGCCCGGCCGGTCGCGCGGATAATCGTTGCGCTCCACCACTTCGGCGACATCGTCGAGGAAAAGCCCGGCGACGATGGCCGTCACCGGCGCGATCAAAAGGGCGAGCCCGAGCGCCAGGCCGATGCCGGCGACGATCGCGGCGGCGAGGCCGAGCCAGCCGGCCCAGCTCGGGAAGCCCGGCAGGACGGCGTCGATCCAGGGCTGCGCCACCACGCCGAACAGCTCGTTCAGCCCGAACCACAGGGCGACTAGCGCCAGCAGCGTGAGGCCGAGCGTCTTGAAAAAGACGCTGCGGAACTCCGCGGTGAACAGCCGGCTGGCGGCGGCTCGGGCAGCTTCCATGATCATCTGCGAAAATCTCCTTGCGCCAGCGAGATAGGAACAGCCCGGCGCTGCCGCAAGAATCTTGGGAAGAATGAGTTGCAATTGTCCGTCGAACCGGTAAACCCGCCCGCGACCGGCGCGCAGGATGGCCGGATTGCCGGCTTTCTGCGGAGAACTTGATGGCCCAGTACGACGTGCTTTGCATCGGCAACGCCATTGTCGACATCATCGCCCACTGCGACGACGCCTTCCTCACCGAAAACGGCATCATCAAGGGCGCGATGAACCTGATCGACGCCAAGCGCGCCGAACTGCTCTACAGCCGCATGGGACCGGCCATCGAAGCTTCTGGCGGCAGCGCCGGCAACACGGCGGCGGGCATTGCCAGCTTTGGCGGCCGCGCCGCGTTCTTCGGCAAGGTGTCGTCCGACACGCTTGGCGAGATCTACGCCCACGACATCCAGGCGCAGGGCGTCGCTTTCGACACCGTGCCGCTTGCCGGCACGCCGCCGACGGCCCGTTCGATGATTTTCGTGACGCCGGATGGCGAGCGCTCCATGAACACCTATCTCGGCGCCTGCGTCGAGCTGGGGCCGGAAGATGTCGAGGCCGACAAGGCGTCGGGCGCCAAGGTCACCTATTTCGAGGGTTACCTCTGGGATCCGCCGCGCGCCAAGGAAGCGATCCGGCTGACCGCCAGGCATGCTCACGCGGCAGGCCGCGAAGTCTCGATGACGCTGTCGGATTCCTTCTGCGTCGACCGCTACCGCGACGAGTTCCTCGACCTGATGCGGTCGGGCATGGTGGACATCGTCTTCGCCAACAGCCACGAGATCAAGTCGCTCTACCAGACCTCCTCATTCGAAGAAGCACTGGCCGCCATCCGCAAGGACTGCCGCATCGCCGCGGTCACCCGCTCGGAAAAAGGCTCGATCATCGTGCGCGGCGATGAAACCGTGCCCATAGAGGCGACGAAAATCCACCAGCTGGTCGACACGACCGGCGCCGGCGACCTCTACGCGGCCGGTTTTCTCTACGGTTACACAACCGGCCGCAGCCTGAAGGAATGCGGCGATCTCGGCTCTCTCGCGGCCGGCCTTGTCATCCAACAGGTCGGCCCGCGCCCGCGCCAGAACCTTCGCCAGGAAGCCATGGGAGTGGGGCTGCTCTGAGGCTTTTCCGATCCGCCGCCGTTCTGGAATCTCGGAGACCGTCTGAAAAATCCGTCAGGCCGAGCCGAGAATGGTGGATTTCGAGAACCGGAGCGCAGCGTACATTTGGGTACGTGAGCCGCGGCAAGCGGAGAAAGCCGCCATTCGTAGGCCGGCATCACGGATTTTGAACCGGTCTCTCAAGGAATATCCTCCGGCCTTCGCCCCGGCCGGCTCTTGTAGGCGGGAAAGCTCCAGCCGAATTTCAGCGCCCCGCCGCGCACGATCAAGGCTGCGGCGAATGCGACGATGCCCGCGGCGACCGGCGGAACGCCGGCGATGTGGAGCACGGTGTAGGTCGCCGCACCGGCAAGGGCAGCACTCACATAGATCTCGGGCCTCAGCAGCACCGAAGGCTCGCCTGCCAGCAGGTCGCGCAGAATGCCGCCGAATGTCGCCGTCAGCATGCCCATGACGATGGCGATCGACGCCGATCCCGTCACCACCAGGCCCTTTGCCGCGCCCATCACCGAGAAGGCGGCGAGCCCGATGGCGTCGAACCACAACAGCAATTTGTAGCGCGACTCGACCTTGTGCGCGGTGAAGAAGACGATGATGCCAACCACCACGCAGATCGCGAGATAGTCGGGATTGACCACCCAGGCCACGGGAACCGCGAGGATGAGGTCGCGGAAGGTTCCGCCGCCGATGCCGGTGACGGCGGCCAGGAACAGGAAGCCGATGATGTCGAGTTCCTTGCGCGACGCCGCGAGCGCACCGGTGGCGGCAAACACGGCGACACCGGCATAATCGAGAAACAGGGTCGGATTCATCAACAAAGCAAATAGCAATGAGCCAATAGCGAATAGGTACACTATTCGTCCCTATTCGCTACTCCCTACACGCTATTCGCTGTTAAGGCTTCCGCCGCCGCTACAGCACGTAGGGAACGCGGACACCCGGCGCGTCTGCCGCAAAGTCCTTGGTGTTGCGTGTGACAAGCAGCACGGAATGGATGTCGGCCGACGCCCAGATCACGGCATCGGG
Source organism: Neomesorhizobium albiziae (assembly GCF_900114255.1). Classification (GTDB taxonomy): domain Bacteria; phylum Pseudomonadota; class Alphaproteobacteria; order Rhizobiales; family Rhizobiaceae; genus Neomesorhizobium; species Neomesorhizobium albiziae. The sequence continues at coordinate 114,550 of NZ_FOSL01000010.1, forward strand.
CAGTTTGACCCGGTACTTGCGCCGCAAGGCAACGGCGCGTTCGGCAATCTGGTTGCCAAGCGGGATGATGGTGAAGGTATCGAGAAAGGAGCGCGTCGGCGGCTCCAGTTCGGCGTCGGCGCCGATCATGACTTCCATCCAGGTGATGACGCTGATCGCCTTTTCGTCGTACCGCGCCAGTTCCTCGCGGGCTTGAGGGACGGCGTTCAGAAAATCGATCAGAATGTTGGTGTCGAAAAGCGCTTTCACCATTCGCCGCGGATTTTCTCCTGATAGGCCAGTCCATCGACCTTTCGCTTGCCCCACAGGCCGAAGGCACTTTCCGTCGTCTCTTGTGCTTGCTTGCCGAGATAGTCGGCAACAGCCTCCCGTATCAGGGCCGCGCGCGATTGCTTCTGCTTCCTCGCCAGCCGGTCGAGTTCCAGGATCTGACTTTCATCGATATCCACGAGCGCGCGCATGAGGAAACCTCCTATATGATATCGATATCATATATCACATTTTGAAGTGTGCGAATAGCCAATGCCAATAGGGAATAGCGACAAGTGCACCGCTATTCCCTATTCGCTACTCCCTACTCGCTATTCGCTGTTCAGGCGTCTCTTTCGGCCTGTTCGTTGACCGGACCAGGTTCGACCGTGCCGTCATTGACCGCCGCCTGCTTGGGGCCGCCCTTGGAAACGCCCACCATGGCCGGGCGCAGCACGCGCTCGCCTATCGAATAGCCGGGCTGCACGACCTGCACCACCGTGTTGGCCGGCACGTCGGGGTTCGGCACTTCGAACATCGCCTGGTGGAAATTCGGATCGAATTTTTCGCCCTCGGGCGCCAGTTTCTTGACGCCATGGCGCTCCAGCGCCGTCAGCATGGCGCGTTCGGTTATCTCGACACCCTCGATCAGCGCCTTGAAACCGGCGTCGCCGGCGGCCTTGGCCTCGTCGGGGATGGCGTCCATGGCGCGGCGCAAATTGTCCGACACCGACAGCATGTCGCGGGCGAAGTTGGAGACCGCGTAGGAGCGCGCATCGTGCACGTCGCGGGCGGTGCGCCGGCGCAGGTTTTCCATTTCGGCGGCCACGCGCAGCGCGCGGTCCTTCAATTCCTCGTTTTCCTTGACGAGGCGCACGACGACTTCATAGTCGCCGTCGCTGCCGGGCATTTCGGCGGCAGGCTCGCTTGCCGTCTTTTCCATTTCGTTCAACGCATTCTCGTCGGGCGCGCGTTCGTTTTTCGCCTGGTCGCTCATCGCCGTTTCCCGTCAGTCGTATTGGTTCTCAAGTTGCGCCCGATATCGAGGTTCGGGCAGCAAAAATCAAGGGTAAACGGGTATTGCGGACCCGGGTCGTGGATCAGGGGGTGCTGGTATCAGGTCAGGCCGAGCCGAAAATGGTGGATTTCGAGAGCCGGAGCGCAGCGTACATTCAGGTACGTGAGCACCGGAAGCGCAGAAGCCGCCATTTGCAGGCCGGCCTCGCCTGAATACACCCTAGCGCAGCATGCGGCTGATCAGTTGCGCGGTATAGTCGACCATCGGCACGATACGGGCATAGTTCAACCGCGTCGGGCCGATCACGCCAAGCGCGCCGACGACGCGCGCATCCTTGTCGCGGAAGGGCGCCACCACCAGGGAGGAGCCTGAGAGCGAAAAGAGCCGGTTCTCGGAGCCGATGAAGATGCGCACGCCGGAACCCTCTTCGGCAAGGTCGAGCAGTTGCATCAGCCCGTCCTTTGTCTCCAGGTCCTCGAACAGATGCCTGAGCATTTCGATATCGGCCTGGGCGGTGACGTTTTCGAGCAGATTGGCGCGGCCGCGCACGATCAGCCGCGCCGGAAGGTCGCTCTCGGTGCCGGCCCACACGGCGAGGCCCTTTTCCACCAGGTCCTGCGACAGCGTGTCGAGGGCAGCCTTGGTTTCCTCGCGCAGCCGGGCGATCTCCAGTTTGGCTTCCACCAGCGTACGGCCGCGAATATGGGCGTTGAGATAGTTCGACGCCTCGTGCAATTGCGAGGTGGTTACGCCGGCCGGCAGGTCGACCACGCGGTTCTCCACGTCGCCGTTCTGCGACACCATCACGGCCAGCGCCTTGGTCGGCTCAAGCTGGATGAATTCGATATGCTTGAGCGCGGCGTCGCTCTTGTTGGCCAGCACCAGGCCGGCGCCGCGCGACAGGCCGGAAAGCATCTGGCTCGCCTCGGTTAGCATCTGTTCCAGCGTGGCGCCGCTGGCCGAAGCCTTCACCTGCGCGTCGATGACCCGGCGCTCGTCGTCGGAGAGGTCGCCGATTTCCATGAAGGCGTCGATGAAAAGACGCAGGCCCCTCTGGGTCGGCAGCCGGCCGGCAGAGATATGCGGCGCGTAGACGAGGCCCAGATGCTCGAGGTCGCTCATCACGTTGCGCACGGTTGCCGGCGACAGCGAATGCGGCAGCATGCGCGACAGGTTGCGTGAGCCGAGCGGCTCGCCTTCCCTCAGGTAAGTGTCGACGATGAGCCGGAAGATGTCGCGCGAGCGGATGTCGAGCGATTGCAGCGTCTGGTCAATGACGGGCTTCGTCATTTCTGCGGTCACCTCCGAAGCTTACCCTAGAGATATAGACTGCCCGCCGGCGAACACAACCTTGGGCGGGAAGCCGGCCAAGACTATCGCATGTGAGTGGTCGACCCGGCTACGCGATGACCCGGCGGAAGCCGGCGTTTTCCTTTGCGCCCCCGCCCTCATGCGGTTACAAGCCGCCAGGATTTTTGAAAAAGCGGAAAGCCAACAATGCGCCCCTCCAAACGCCAGGCCGACGAAATGCGCTCCATCTCCTTCGAGCGTGGCGTCTCGAAACATGCGGAAGGCTCCTGCCTGGTCAAGTTCGGCGACACCCATGTGCTTTGCACGGCAAGCCTGGAGGAAAAGGTGCCGGGCTGGATGCGCAATTCCGGCAAGGGCTGGGTGACGGCCGAATACGGCATGCTGCCGCGCGCCACCGGCGAGCGCATGCGCCGCGAGGCTTCCTCCGGCAAGCAGGGCGGCCGCACGCTGGAAATCCAGCGGCTGATCGGCCGCTCGCTGCGCGCCGTCGTCGACCTGCAGGCGCTGGGCGAGATGCAGATCACCGTCGACTGCGACGTCATCCAGGCCGATGGCGGCACCCGCACGGCTGCGATCACCGGCGGCTGGGTTGCGCTCTACGACTGCCTGCGCTGGATGGAGGCGCGCCAGATGGTCAGCGTGCAGAAAGTCCTGAAAGACCATGTCGCGGCGATTTCCTGCGGCATCTGCGACGGCCAGCCGGTCATCGACCTCGATTACGTCGAGGATTCGGCCGCCGGCACCGACGCCAACTTCGTCATGACCGGCAAGGGCGGCATCGTCGAGATCCAGGGCACTGCCGAGGGCACGCCGTTTTCCGAGGAGGAGTTCTCCGCGCTGATGGGGCTTGCCAGGAAGGGCATCTCGCGCCTGGTCAACCTGCAGCAGATGGCGGTGGCTTAACGTTCGGCGGTTTGTTTCACCAATGCTTTCGCTCTTTCGCGCCCCCCTCTGTCCTGCCGGACATCTCCCCCACAAGGGGGGAGATTGGCTGTCTTCGACGTTTTCGCTAATCGCCGTGGTAGCAAGGTGGGCGCAGTCGGTCGCGCGGGTCGATCTCCCCCCTTGTGGGGGAGATGTCCGGCAGGACAGAGGGGGGCACCGTAGAGCGCAGACAAGCCCGATTTCGAGACCGCCGGCGGGGGTGCCATGACCCCCTCGGCGATCCTTGAATCCGCTCTCTACGTGACCGATCTCGCGGCGGCCGAAGCGTTCTACCGCGACACGCTCGGCATGGAGGTGATCGGCAAGGTCGAAGGACGCCACGCCTTCTTCCGTTGCGGAAAGGGCGTGCTTTTGCTGTTCAACGCCGACGCGACGAGCAAACCGCCGGCGCCCGACGCCAGGCTGCCGGTGCCGCCGCATGGAACGCGCGGCCCGGGACATCTGTGCTTTTCGGCGAGTGCTGAAGAAATCGAAGGCTGGAAGGCCTATCTGACGAACAAGGGCGTCGCGATCGAGGCCGGTTTCGAATGGCCGCAAGGCGGCCGCTCGATCTACTTCCGCGACCCCTCCGGCAATTCCATCGAATTTGCCGAGCCGAGAATCTGGGGACTTTGATGGATACGCTCGCCAACCGCAGAATCGTCGTCGCCAGCCACAATGAGGGCAAGCTGCGCGAATTCGCCGACTTGATGGCGCCGTTCGGCTTCGAGGCGAAGTCGGCCAAGGAATTCGGCCTGCCGGAGCCCGACGAGACGGGCACGACGTTCGAGGAAAACGCCTACATCAAGGCCTACGCGGCAGCACAGGCAACCGGGTTGCCGGCGCTTTCGGACGATTCCGGCCTGGTCGTCGACGCGCTCGGCGGGCAGCCCGGCGTCTACACCGCCAACTGGGCGGAAAAGCCGGAAGGCGGCCGCGATTTCATGATGGCGATGCAAAAGACCGAGGATCTGCTGCAGGCGAAGGGCGCGGCGCTGCCCGCCGACCGCAAGGGCCGCTTCGTCGCCGTCATCTGCCTGGCGCAGCCGGACGGCAGCGCCGAGTATTTCCGTGGCGAGGCGGAGGGCACGCTTGTGTGGCCGCCGCGCGGCGACAAGGGGTTCGGCTACGACCCCGTGTTCATGCCCGACGGGTTTTCGCGGACATTCGGCGAGATGAGCGCCGAGGAGAAGCATGGCTGGAAGCCAGGACAGCCCGACGCGCTGTCGCATCGCGCCCGCGCCTTCCAGAAATTCGCACGCGCCAAGCTGGGCTCGCAATGATCGCGCCCGACGACAGGACGCCGGGTTTCGGCGTTTATGTCCATTGGCCGTTCTGCGCGGCCAAGTGTCCGTACTGCGACTTCAACAGCCATGTCCGCCACCAGCCGGTCGACCAGGAGCGCTTTGCCGCGGCATTCGCCGCCGAGCTTGCCACCATGCGCGCCCGCACCGGTCCGCGCACCGTCACCAGCATCTTCCTCGGCGGCGGCACGCCGTCGCTGATGAAGCCGCAAACCGTCAGCGCGGTGCTCGATGCGATCGCTCGGCATTGGACGGTGCCCCAAGGCATCGAGGTTACGCTCGAAGCCAACCCTTCCTCGGTCGAGGCCGAACGGTTCCGCGGCTACCGTGCCGCCGGCGTCAACCGCGTGTCACTCGGCGTGCAGGCGCTCAACGACGCCGACCTGAAGTTTCTGGGCAGGCTGCACAATGTCGGCGAAGCGCTGCACGCCATCGGACTCGCCCGCGAGATCTTCCCGCGACTTTCCTTCGACCTGATCTACGCGCGGCCGAAACAGACGCCGGAAGCCTGGGAGAAGGAGCTGGAAGAGGCGATCGGCCACGCCGCCGACCATCTGTCGCTCTACCAGCTCACCATCGAGGAGGGCACGCCGTTCCACGCCCTGCACGCGGCGAAGAAGTTCGCCATTCCCGACGGCGATCATGCCGCCGACCTTTATGCAATCACCCAGGAAATCACCGCCGCGCGCGGCCTGCCGGCCTATGAGGTTTCCAACCACGCCAGGCCGGGAGCCGAGAGCCGCCACAACCTGACCTACTGGCGTTACGGCGAATATGTCGGCGTCGGACCCGGCGCGCATGGCCGTTTCGTGGAAGGTGGCCGCCGCGTGGTCACCATCGCGGAAAGGATGCCGGAGACCTGGGCGAACCTCGTCGAAGCCAGGGGCCATGGCATCGTCGACGGCGAGCTACTGTCGCGCTCGGAGGAGGCAGACGAATTCCTGCTGATGGGGCTGCGGCTGGCCGAAGGCATCGACCTTGCCCGCTACGAGGCGCTTTCGGGGCGCACGCTCGCGTCGAACCGCCTGTCGATCCTGCAGGGCGAGGGCCTGGTCGCGCCGGTCGGAAATTCGAGGCTGCGCGCCACGCCGCAAGGCATGATCGTGCTCGACGCGGTGGTTGCCGACCTCGCGCGGTAAAGCATGTCGCGCAAAAGTGTGCAGCGGTTTTGCGATAACGACATGCGTAGAATCGAGGGCTTGGTGCTGTTCGCGTCTCCTTCGATAGGCTCAGGCACAAGCAGCGTAGACATCCCAACGGCTTACTTAATCGGCGAAATGACTACTGCCGGAAATATCGTCCGGGCGCATAGAATCCCCACGGCAATGGGGAAAACGCGATGGCTGAGCCCGACATCCTCGACGAACTGCTGAACATGGCCAAGAAGCCCGACGACTTCACCAAATCGGACCTCGGCGAGATGATCCTGGTGGCCGCGACCGAAATCATCCGGCTCAGGCAATTCGGCGCGCTGGAACCCTTCCGGCCTATGGTTTTCCCGGCCAAGCGCGACCATGCGTCCTGATTCGGCTGAGCGTCTTGCAGCCAGGTGAGATCACCTGGCGTGGCGCAAACGCGGCTGAAACACACCAGAGCAACGAAGTTCCCTCTATCCGCAGCGGCTGACGCCCGCATCACCGGCAATTATGTGAGGTTCGAGCGATGTGAATCACCGGCTGCTTGCGCAGCAGGCGCGTATCTGATTCCCTTGGTAACGATCCGATTCGGGCAGGGGCGCTGCGTAGGAACCGGGCTCATGAAACCGTCCAGCAAGCATGGGATTACAGAAATGAAGCCGAGGCTGACCGTCATCGGCGTTGGCGGCGGGGGCGGCAATGCCGTCAACAACATGATCGCCGAGCGCCTTGAAGGCACCGAATTCATTGTCGCCAACACCGACGCCCAGGCGTTGACGATGTCCAAGGCGCCACGCCTGATCCAGCTCGGAGCGGTGGCGACGCAGGGCCTGGGAGCCGGCTCGCTTCCTGAGATCGGCGAGGCTGCCGCCCTCGAAACCCTCGACGAGATCATGGACCATCTCGCCGGCACGCATATGTGCTTCGTCACGGCGGGAATGGGGGGCGGAACAGGAACGGGCGCAGCGCCCGTCATCGCCAAGGCGGCGCGCGACGCCGGCATCCTGACGGTCGCAGTGGTCACCAAACCCTTCACCTTCGAGGGCAAGCGCCGCATGCAGATGGCCGACATGGGCATCGAACGGCTGCGCCAGGCGGCCGATACCGTCATCGTCATCCCGAACCAGAACCTTTTCCGGGTGGCGACGGCCACCACCACCTTCGAGAACGCCTTCGGCATCGCCGACCGGGTGCTTTTCTCCGGGGTCAGCTGCATCACAGATCTCATCGTGAAAGAGGGACTTATCAATCTCGACTTCGCCGATATCCGCACCGTCATGCGCGACATGGGCCGCGCCATGATGGGAACGGGCGTCGGCGAGGGCGAAGGCCGCGCCATGCAGGCGGCGGAAGCCTCGATTGCCAATCCGCTGCTCGACGAGCGGTCGATGCGGGGCGCGAAAGGCGTGCTGGTGTCGATATCCGGCGGCATGGACATGACCTTGTTCGAAGTCGATGAAGCGGCCACGCGCATCCGCGAAGAGGTCGGCGACGACGCCGACATCATCGTCGGCGCGATTTTCGACAAGGCGCTGGAAGGCCAGTTCAAGGTGTCCGTCGTCGCCACGGGGCTGGAGGCGCCGCAAGCCGAGGTCGGCGGCCCAGCCGTGACCGCGCGCGGCGACGCCATGCAGGGGCAGCCCCGCGTCGTCCATTGAGGTTGGCGGCAGCGTCTCAGTCTTCCCTCGCCCCATCATGAGCTTGTCGAAGGGTGACGGGGCGAGGCCGGGGCGGGCGGCTGTGAGCCGCAGTATGCGCAGAATGCCGCCATTCGCAGGCCGGCTGAATATCGACGCACTCTGCTGTGTGTCACGCCGAACGGTATTCGGCGCGACGAAAGAACCGGAACTACTCTAGTCGAGGGACGCGCCCGACGCCTTCACCACGTCAGCCCACTTCACGGCTTCCGCTTTGATGAATGCAGCAAATTCCTCGGGCGTTTCGGGATTGGGCTCGCCACCGATGTCGACGATCTTCTGGTTGATCGTCGGCTCGTTGAGCGCCTTGACAATCGCTTCGTTCAGCTTCGCGACCACGTCAGGCGCGGTATCCGCCGGAGCGAACACTCCAAACCAGGACGTGGCTTCAAAGCCGGGCAAGCCAGATTCATCGATGGTGGGCACGTCCGGCAGTGCCATTGAACGCTTCTTGGATGTGACGGCCAGGGCACGCAGCTTACCGGATTTCAGATGCTGAATGGAACTCGGAACGTTGTCGAACATGATCGCGACCTGATTGCCGAGCAGGTCGACCAGCGCAGGGGCCGAGCCCTTGTACACGACGTGTTCCATATCGACGCCGGCCATCTTCTTGAAGAGCTCGCCCGCCATATGGATGGAGGTGCCTGTGCCCGATGACGCGAAAGTAACCTCGTTCGGATGCGCCTTGGCATGGTCGATCAATTCCTTGACCGTCTTGTAGGGTCGCTCGGGATTGACCTCGAGAACATTTGGAACGTTGGCGATACGCGACAGGGGCTGGAAGTCCTTCTGCGGGTCGAAGGCCATGTTCTTGTACAGGCTTTGATTGATGGCGTGTGTGCCAACGGTGCCGACCAGCAGCGTGTAGCCGTCCGGCGCCGCCTTGGCGACTGCCTCCGTTCCAATGTTGCCGCCGGCCCCGCCGCGGTTCTCGATCACGACAGGCTGGCCGAATTGCTGGCTGAGGGACTGTCCCACCAGGCGTGCGAAGATATCCGTCGTGCCGCCGGCCGCGAACGGCACGATGACGGTGATCTGGCGTTCGGGATATGTCTGCGCCAGCGTCCGTGGCGTGCCGACGGCAACCACCGCAGCAACGGCAGCCAGCGTCATGAATGCACGGCGCGTCTGGTAGTTCGTCCAATTCCTCATCAACTTTCCTCCCTTGTGATGAATTCGATTACCTCGATCACTGATGATTTCTACAGGGAAAGTAGAAATCACACCCTCATCTCGTCTGCAAGTTGCGGTCAGCGAGCCTCCGCATTAATTGCAGGAAGCGCCGGCACAAGCACGGCTTCGAGGCTGAATATTTGTTGGCTAACCTTATGTTGAGATTTGCAGATGCCACGATTTCGGGGATGAGACGTCGGCGCTGCTCATTTTGCCGCCGCATCATTTTGCAACTGCCGCCGCGCCGTGCCAAATGAAGGCTGCAGCAAGGACGAGCAAGCGTGACCGCAGAGGCCGAACAGCGCAGGACCTACATGATCGGCCAGACCGAGATTTCGGCGCGGCCGCTCCCTCCGGCGCTCTATCTGGTGGCGACGCCGATCGGCAACCTCGCCGACATCACGCTGCGCGCGCTCGAAACGCTGGCCGGCGCCGATATCGTCGCCTGCGAGGATACCCGCGTCACCCGTGTCCTGCTCGACCGCTACGGCATCCGCCAGCGCAGCACCGCCTATCACGAGCACAACGCCGCCGAGGCCGGGCCGCGGCTGATCGAGGCGCTGTCGTCCGGCAGGAGCGTCGCGCTGGTGTCGGACGCCGGCACGCCGCTGGTCTCGGACCCCGGCTTCCGACTGGTCGGCCAGGCGCTCGATGCCGGCATCCGGGTGGTGCCGATCCCCGGCCCGTCCGCCGTGCTGGCGGCGCTGACCGCATCGGGGCTGCCTTCGGATGCGTTCCTGTTCGCCGGCTTCCTGCCGGTGAAGGACGGCCAGAAGCGAACCCGGCTCGAAACCCTGAAATCGGTTCCCGCGACGCTGATCTTCTTCGAATCGCCGCGTCGCGTTGCCGACACGCTGTCCGCCATGGCCGACGTTCTGGGCGCTGCGCGCCCCGCAGCGATCGGCCGCGAACTCACCAAGACCTTCGAGGAGATGCGTTTAGGAACGCTTGCGGCGCTTGCCGCGCATTATGCGGAAGCCGACACGCCGAAAGGCGAGATCGTCGTCTGCGTCGGTCCGCCGGAGGAACAGCCGGCGGCCCAGCCGGAAGATGTCGACCGCCTGCTCCTGTCGCTGGCAAGCGAGATGCCCGCGTCGAAGGCCGCGGCGGAGGCTGCCCGCATGACCGGCGGCCACAAACCCTTGCTCTACCGCCGCCTCATGGAACTGAAGGGTGATTGACCTCCGCGCAAAGCGCTTCAAGGCCTATCGCCGGGGTCATCGCGGCGAATGGCTTGCCGCCCTTGCCCTGATGCTGAAGGGCTACCGCATCGTCGCCCGCCGATACCGCACGAAGCTCGGCGAGATCGACCTGATCGCGCGGCGCGGCGACCTCGTGCTGATCGTCGAGGTCAAGGTGCGGGCAACGCTCATCGAGGCTATGGACGCCATCGCCCGCCAGTCAGAGCGCCGCATCGAGGCCACGACCGATCTGTGGCTGTCGCGCCAGCCCGACCATGGCCGCCTGTCGATCCGCTTCGACATGGTCGCGGTGCTGCCCCGGCGCTGGCCCATCCACGTCGAAAATATCTTCTACGGCCGCACCTGAAGAGACCCAACGCCGGCCTTGCGCCAGGCATGACGCGGCGTCATTCTCCCAGATTGCCGTAAAATCATTCCCCGGGAGGTAATCGCAATGTGCCATCACTGCATCATCGAGAATGTGAAGTCCGGCATGCTGTCGCGCCGCGACTTCTTCAGGGGCACCGCCGCCGCAAGCATGGCGGCCATCGCCGTTTCGACGGCCCCGACGCCGCTGTTCGCCCAGGCCGCCGCGCCCCGGAAGGCCGAAGACCTGACCCATGAGATCTGGGAAACGTTCCCGACCTATTTCGGCGGCCAGCAGCTCTTCATCGAGCAGAAGTTCAGCCACGCCAAGGATACCTTCAACCTCAACGAATGGCGCATCAGCGAACACACCGGAACCCATATCGACGCGCCGCTGCATTTCACCGCAGATGGCAAGTCTGTGGCCGAACTGCCGGTCGAGGATCTGGTGGCGCCGCTGGTGGTGATCGATATCCGCGCCAAATCAGCAGAAAACCCGGACTCGCAGCTTACCCCGGAAGACATCAAGGCATGGACCGACGCCAATGGCGATCTACCGGAAGGCGCGGTCGTGGCCATGCTGTCGGGCTGGGGAGCCCACGTGGCGACGGACAAGTTCCGCAATGTCGGCGACGACGGCAAGAGCCTGCACTTTCCGGGCTTCCACGTCGATGCGGTCAAGCTGTTGCTCGAAGGTTCGACCAAGGCCATCGCGGTCGACACGCTGTCCCTGGATTTCGGCGCCTCGCCGGATTTCATCGTTCACAATACCTGGCTGCCGGCCGGGCGCTACGGCATCGAGGCCGTCGCCAACCTGGACAAGCTGCCGGCCAACGGAGCGACGATCGTCGTCGGCGCGCCGAAGATAAAGAACGCCACCGGCGGTCCGGCGCGGGTGTTCGCTTTCATTTGAGTGCTTCAAGCGGTGGGCAGGCGGTGAGCTGGTGGGACTTTGGCAGGCGGAAGAAAAGATCGACAAGACTGCCGCTCGATCATGCTCCGGATGTCACGGAACCTTACTGGTTAAGCAGGCGTTCATACCGGGTCTGGTCCGGAGGAAAAAATGAACGTGCAGAAGATCTACACCGCATTGCTCACCACAGACCTTGCGGCGGCCGAAGGCTGGTATACGAAGCTGCTCGGTCGTGGACCGGACAACCGGCCGATGGATACGCTGGTGCAGTGGGAGCTCTTCGACCAGGCCGGGTTGGCGCTTTCAAGCGACGGCGAGATTGCCGGCAGGGGCGTGATGTTCCTTTATGTCGACGATGTCGCGGCCGAGCGCCGCAGGCTGCAGGGTATGGGGATCGTGCTCGGGGACGACATTGAGGGCGACTACTCAACGCTGGCGCAGGTGCGTGATCCTGATGGCAACCTGCTCACGCTGGCGACGCCGCCCTCGCGGCCATTTCCGCCGGCATGACCAGCTCGCCCCGTGCGGCTGTGGCTCCGCGCGTAAACGGCTGGCGAGGAACCGACGAGCGAGTTGCAGCGCGTCCCCGGGATCAGCTTGTGATCCTGAAACCCCGCGGCGCCGCATCGGCCGGCGCCGTCGCGATGTCGGCGACCACCGCTCCCGCAGGCCCTTGCCGCAGCTGCTCCAGCATGGCCGCCACGGCGGGCCCGGAGCCGGCGATAAGCGCTGTCACCGAGCCGTCGTGCTCGTTGCGCACCCAGCCGCGGATATCGAGTTTGCCGGCTTCGATCAGCGTCCAGGCGCGGAAGCCGACGCCCTGCACCCGCCCGGTGATGCGCACTGTCAGAGCCCGTTCTTCGTCGTCCATTCGTCGCCTCCGGCCAAACAAACAGATAGAGATCAACGCCGCCGCGTCACCCGCATCGGCAGGCCGCCTTGCGGCTGGGTCGTCAGTTTCTGCACCGGCCAGGGTTTTGTTTCCGGCGTCGTGTCGAAACGGTAGCGCGACAAGAGCACGCCGAGCGCGATCACGGCTTCCTGCATGGCGAAGCTCGCGCCGATGCAGACGCGTGGACCGGCGCCGAACGGCAGGTACTGGTAGCGGTCGATTTTGTCGCGGTTTTGCGGGTGGAAGCGCTCCGGCATGAAGGCGTCCGGCCTGTCCCACAGCTTGCGGTGCCGATGGATGGTCCAGGGCATCATCAGCACTGCGGCATATCTCGGGATTTTCAGGCCCTTGTAGGTTTCCGGCTCGATCGGCTCGCGGTTGATCGATGGCGCCGGCGGATAGAGCCTGAGCGCCTCCTCGAAGGCGGCGCGGGTGAACGGCATCGCCTCCAGCCATTTCGCGGGGTCGGGCTCTCGCGCCAGCACATCGTCGATTTCCGCTTCCACCCGGTCGCGCTCCCACGGCGCCTCGGCCAGGCAATAAAGCGTCCAGCCCAGCGCGCGGGCGGTGGTCTCGTGGCCGGCGCCGATGAAGGTGATGATATTGTCCTCGATCTCGGCGCGGGTCAGCCCGTCCGGACCTTCGGCGCGCAACAAAAGCGTCAGGAAATCCTCGGGCGTGCCTTTCGGGTTGCGCTTCATCTTCTCTTCGCGCATCGCCACCGTGTCGGTGACTATCTTGCGGAAGTAGGCCATCGTCTTCCTGCCGCGCAGCCGGGTGAGCCGCGGCAGCCATTCCGGCGCGCGCAAAAGGTCGAGCGGGTCGACGCGGCCCATCGTCTCGAACAGATGGTCGATCTCTCCCTCGAAGGTGCCCTGCCCGCCGGCGATCTCGCCCGAAAACAGGGTTTCGGCCAGGATATCGTAGGTGAGCGTGGTCATGTCGTGCGCGATGTCGATGGGTTCGCTGGCATTCTCGTACTTCGCCGCGAATTCCTCGCTGCATCTCAGCATCGGTCCGGCGAAGCCGAAAATGTGGCGCGGCGTGAACACCGGCGCCATCGCCTTGCGCGAGCGCTTCCAGACGTCGCCTTCGGCGGTCAGCAGCCCGTCGCGCAGGATCGGCCGCAGGATCATCTGGCGCACCGTCGCCATCTTGTAGTTTTTGGCGTTGTCGAGCAGCACGTGGCGGATGAGGCCGGGATCGTTGGCGATCACCAGCGGACCGCCGATGCCGGTCACTGAAATCCACGGCTCGTTGTAGGAAGGCTCGCCCCAAAGCTCGAGCGGGTTGCGGTAGACGATGCGGATCATCTCCAGCGTCGATGGCGGGCTGGTGCGCGGTTTCGGCGCCGGCGGCACGAAAGGGGCTGGTTTGCTGTCCATCGGGACTCCGCTTTGCCAACCTATGTAGGAGCATGGATATGCGGCGTCCATGCTGCCGCCGTCCGCGCGGCCGATTTTCATCACACCGGATTGCCGGCGGGCGCCTGCTTGCCTCTCAGCCTTCGGCACCCTAATTGCGGCGGGTTGCGAACGGATACCACAGGAGAACACCTTGACGCTCAGGCTCAACATCGTCATCGCCAGCACGCGGCCCGGCCGTGTCGGCCCGGTCTTCGGGAAATGGTTCGAGGCTTTCGCGCAAGAGCACGGCAAGTTCGAACCGGCGCTTGTCGACCTCGCCGATTTCAACCTGCCGGTCTATGACGAGCCTCGGCATCCGCGCCTCGCGCAATACGAGCATGAACACACCAAGGCCTGGGCGGCATCGGTCAAGTCAGCCGACGCTTTCGTCTTCGTCACCCCGGAATACAATTATTTCGTGGCGCCTTCGCTGGTGAACGCGCTCGACTACGTGCTCTCCGAATGGCACTACAAGCCCGCCGGCTTCCTGAGCTATGGCGGCGTGTCGGGTGGCCTGCGGGCCGTTCAGTCGGCAAAGCAGCTCATGACCTCGCTGAAGATCATGCCGATACCGGAGGGCGTGCCGGTCTTCAGCTACGCCCAGCATCTCAACGAGGGGGTCTTCCAGCCGACCGAGATTATCGAGAAGGGCGCAACGACCATGCTGGACGAACTCTCCCGCTGGGCCGCTGCGCTGAAGCCGATGCGCGCCGCCTGAAGCACATCGCGCAAACCACGCAGCGGGTTGCGATAGCGGCACAGAAATTTCCTCTCCCCCGTCGATCGGGGGAGAGGTGGTTTGCAGAGCAAACCGGAGTGGGGGTCGACCACTCATACGCGATAGCCCAGGTCATGACGGGGAAGCGCGGAGCGATCAGGTCGCGATTTCCGTGACGCTCAGGTTGGATTCTCCACGCAGCGACAGGTCGGAGTCGCGGATGTTGAGATGGACCGGCGTACCGGCGGCGCTGGATGCGAGCCGCACCTCATAGGTCACCGCGCTGGTCGTCGCCGGCAGGTCCTCGAACTCGACGGCCGCCTGGTAGGAAATGAGCCGCGAATTGGCGGCGGTGTCGGCAAGCATCTGGTGCTGCATGTGAACGCCAGGCTGCGACGGCCAGACCTTGGCGCCGTCGCGGAAGATGGCGACAAGGGGAACTGCCGACCAGAAATCGCCGCCGACCGTGAGACTGGTCCGCACCACGACCTTCGACGTCGCCGAGACGGGTGTGATCGCAAGGTCGAGGCCGGTCGGCTGGGGCGTTGCGAGCGTGGTCGTGAAGCCGCTGGTCAACCGGCTCGCCGCCGCCTGCAGGATGTGCCCCGGCGTGCGTATTCCCACGGGAAACGACACCGTCCCGGATCCCCGCGCGATCGTCATCGCGGTGTGCCAGGCGCTCCCGTCGGCGCTGACCTTGAAGGAAAAATCGTCGCTGCCGGCGAGCCCGAGTTCGGCGCGCCCCTGCCAGTCGTTCTGCATGAGCAGGGAGCCGGTATGGCCGGCTGACGATTTGTTGATGACAAGACGGTGGTCGCCGCCCTGGTGGGTCAAAAGCGTGCTCGGGGCAGAGACGGTCAAGCGGTTGTAGCTGTTCGCCGTGGCGTTGATGCCGACCGTGTCGGCCGACACGTCGCCAGCCGGCATGCTGCTCAGACGCACCCAGGCTGAGCCGGAATAGACAAACGGCGCGGCAGCATCCTTCACCCACGCCTGCATGCCCTGCGTCGGCGTCACATAGTTCCAGTCGGCGACGGTGAAGACCGCGATCTTGCCGGAATGGCCGGACCACGCGCCGGAGGCCGATGGCGGCACGATGTGCCGCAACCCCTGGCCGGGCGCACCCGGCGGGGTGGTGACGGTGGCGCTTTCGACGGCGAGTTGCACCAGCGCATCGAGAACGTCCAGGGCCTCGTTGTGGGTGACATGCTTCTGGGCCTGCGAAGGCAGGATGTAGGGGAGTTGCAGGTTTGGCGATTGATCCATTGCGGCGTTCCTTGTGAATGAAGCCCACAAGTGTAAGGCCGCCCAGATGGGGGTGGATTGTTTTGTCCGTCATTTCGCAGACGTCTATGCCGCTTAAACCAGCCGATCTCCGCCCTTGAGGGGGAGATGTCCGGCAGGACAGAGGGGGGCAACGTAGGGCGCAATCTTGATGTGCGTCGCCGGCCTCACCTGAATACCACCCCCTATTGCATCGAAACCGTGGCCGAACCAGCCAGCCATTCGCCGACCAGCCGTGCGTCCTCGTCGTCGAGGCCGTGGCCTGCCGGAATCGTGTGGGCGATGACATGGGCGCCGTTCCTGGCCAGCACCTTTTCCAGCGCCGGCGCATAGCGGGCATAGAGGCCGTCATCCTTGCCGGCGATGACCAGGAAATTGGCGGCGGCAAGGTCGGCGGCCGGCGGCCTGTCCAGCACCGGCATCGAGCGCAGCAATGCCGCGCGCTGCACCAGCCGGGGATGCAGCAGCGACAGGGCGGCAATCAGGTTGGCGCCGTTGGAATAGCCGATGAAGGTGGTGCGGCGAAGGTCGAAGCCATAGGCACTCGCTGCCGCCTCGAGGAAGGCCGCGAAGGCGTCCGCCTCGGCGCGGATGTCCTTCTGGTCGAAGCGCACCGGCGTCACCCGCCGATACCAGCGGGTTATGCCGTCCTGGACGATGCGGCCGCGCACCGCAAGCAGCGTAGCGTTTGGCGCCATGCGCTCGGCCATCGGCAATAGCGTCGTCTCGTCGCCGCCAGAGCCGTGCAGCAGCACCAGCGTTTCGCCGTTCGGGCGTTCGGGCCGGTAGAGCTTGTGCACGAAGCCCAGCTCCGGATGGATTTCTTCGTCGCTCACCATCGTTCGGATGCTCTGTTCCTGTTGCGGCTTTACAGCTGCCCCCGTGGCGACTGTGCCGGCCCCGCGCTTGCCGCGCATCGGCGCCGGGGCCACCGCCGCTTCCTCCAGGCAGTCGGCCCGAGCCCTGCCGTCCATGACAGTCACCGGGACGGCGCGGCCAGCCGCCTTGTCCGGCGAAGCGCAGCCGGGATTCTCGGCAGCACTTCCGGTTTCGGTCAATCCCAACACCCAGCCAAGCGCAAGCGCGCCAAGAATATGCTTTGTTGCCATGAGAGCCCAAGCTGACGGTGGAAGGTTAACGGGACCTTTCGCCCAAGGGAGTCCGCATCGTGCTGGCGACCCCCGCCTCCCGGCATTGCGCCCGGGAGCTTCGACACGTGCTGGTGCCCACCGCCGCCAGCCGCATCGGGAAACCGGTCTCTAGTCGATCGGGACAGCCATGTCATCCGAAAATGTTTCAATCGGACATTTTTCGCGATCAAAGCATGTCGCGCAAAAGTGCTCAGAGGTTCGCGAATTTCCCGGTTTTCTGGCGAAAATGGCCGCAAAACCGCCCCTATAATTTGGAAAAAGACGGTCGAACGCCTATATCTCGGTCAACAGCGGGCGCGTGATTCGGGGACAGATCGACGCGCCCTTTCTGCGGCATAACCACGAAAGCATTTCATGAGCGACACGCCAGACATCACACCCGGCGAAACCCCGGAATATGGCGCGGATTCCATCAAGGTCCTGAAGGGTCTCGATGCCGTCCGCAAGCGCCCCGGCATGTATATCGGCGACACCGACGACGGTTCCGGCCTGCATCACATGGTCTACGAGGTCGTCGACAACGCCATCGACGAGGCACTGGCCGGCCATGCCGACCTGGTGACGGTGACGCTCAATCCGGACGGCTCCTGCACCGTCATCGACAACGGCCGCGGCATCCCGACCGACATCCACACCGGCGAAGGCATTTCGGCTGCCGAAGTCATCATGACGCAGCTGCATGCCGGCGGAAAGTTCGACCAGAATTCCTACAAGGTTTCCGGCGGCCTGCACGGCGTCGGCGTCTCCGTGGTCAATGCGCTCTCGGTATGGCTGAAGCTGAAGATCCGCCGCGACGGCAAGATCCACGAGATGAGCTTCACGCACGGCAACTCCGACGCGCCGCTGAAGGTGACCGGCAGCTACGAGCCCCATAGACTTCCCGGCACTTATGACGGGCGCAGCGGCAGCGAAATCTCCTTCATGCCGTCGACCGACACCTTCACCATGGTGGAGTTCGACTACAACACGCTGGAGCACCGGCTGCGCGAACTGGCGTTCCTGAACTCCGGCGTGCGCATCGTCTTGACCGACAAGCGCCATGCCGACATCAAGACCCAGGAACTGCTCTACGAGGGCGGCCTGGTGGAGTTCGTGAAATATCTCGACCGCGCCAAGAAGCCGCTCATCGACAAGCCGATCGCCATCAAGGCGGAGCGCGACGGCATCACCGTCGAGGTGGCGATGTGGTGGAACGATAGCTACCACGAGAACGTGCTGGCCTTCACCAACAACATCCCGCAGCGCGACGGCGGCACCCATCTCGCCGGCTTCCGCGGCGCGCTGACGCGCCAGGTCACCGGTTATGCCGAAACCTCGGGCATCGCCAAGAAGGAAAAGGTCACCATCACCGGCGACGATTCTCGCGAAGGCCTGACCGCGGTGCTTTCGGTGAAGGTTCCGGACCCCAAATTCTCCTCGCAGACCAAGGACAAGCTGGTCTCGTCCGAGGTGCGGCCGGTGGTCGAAAGCCTCGTCAACGAGGCGCTCGGCACCTGGTTCGAGGAACATCCGGCGGAGGCGAAAACCCTGATCGCCAAGGTGGTCGAGGCGGCGGCAGCGCGCGAGGCTGCCCGCAAGGCGCGCGAGCTGACCCGGCGCAAGGGCGTGCTCGACATCACCTCGCTGCCCGGCAAGCTCGCCGACTGCCAGGAGCGCGACCCGGCCAAGTCCGAAATCTTCATCGTCGAGGGCGACTCGGCCGGCGGCTCCGCCAAGGGCGGCCGTTCGCGCCAGAACCAGGCGATCCTGCCGCTGCGTGGAAAAATCCTCAACGTCGAGCGCGCCCGCTTCGACCGCATGCTCGGCTCCGACATGATCGGCACGCTGATCACCGCGCTCGGCACCTCGATCGGCAAGGACGAGTTCAACATCGAGAAGCTGCGCTACCACAAGATCATCATCATGACCGACGCCGACGTCGACGGCGCCCACATCCGCACGCTGCTCCTGACCTTCTTCTTCCGGCAGATGCCGGCGATCATCGAGGGCGGTTATCTCTATATCGCGCAGCCGCCGCTCTATAAGGTCACCAAGGGCAAGAGCGCCCAGTACATCAAGGACGAGAGCGCCTTCGAGGACTTCCTGATCGGTTCCGGCCTGGAGGAAGCCTCGCTCAATCTCTCGTCGGGCGAGGTCCGCACCGGCCAGGATCTGCGCGCCGCCGTCGACGACGCGCTTGCGGTCCGCTCGCTGATCAACGGCCTGCACACCCGCTACAGCCACAGCGTCGTCGAGCAGGCGGCGATCGCCGGCGCGCTCAATCCCGACCTCTTCAATGATCTCGGCCGCGCCAACGCCATGGCCGAGACCGTCGCCCGCCGCCTCGACCTGATCGCCGAAGACACCGAACGCGGCTGGCAGGGCCGCACCTCGACCTCCAACGAAGGCCCCGGCGGTTACGTCTTCGAGCGCTCGGTGCGCGGCGTCAAGGAATCGGCGACCCTCGACATGGCGCTGCTCGGCTCCGCCGACGCGCGGGCGCTGGACCGCTATGCGGCGCGTCTTGGCGAAGTCTACGCTGCTCCGCCTGTGCTGCGCCGCAAGGAGCTTTCCGAAACGCTCGCCGGGCCGCTTGCGCTGCTCGACGCGGTGTTCGCGACGGGCCGCAAGGGCCTCACCATGCAGCGCTACAAAGGCCTTGGCGAGATGAACGCCGAGCAGCTGTGGGAAACGACGCTCGACCCGAATGTCCGCTCGCTGCTGCAGGTGAAGATCAACGACGCCACCGATGCCGACATGCTGTTCTCGCGGCTGATGGGCGACGAGGTAGAGCCGCGCCGCGAATTCATCCAGGAAAACGCGCTCTCCGTGGCCAACCTGGACGTTTGATGCTCAGGGATAGTCGCGATATCATCAAGCGGCTGAAGGATGACGGATTCCACCTCGTCTCGACGAGGGGATCACATCACAAGTTCCGTCATCCCCAGACCCGCAGGATCGTTATCGTGGCGCATCCGCGCAAGGATATTCCGGCTGGAACGGTGCGGTCGATCTACGATCAAGCCGGTTGGCCGAAGGATTAGGGATCGCGACGTGATGCATTACATCGCTCTCATCCATAAGGAAGCGGACAGCGGCTACGGCGTTTCCTTCCCGGACGTACCGGGCGTGATCGCCGTTGCCGATACGCTCGATGACGCGTTGCGCGAGGCTGGAACGGCGCTCGGCTTTGCATTCGAGGATTGGGAAGGCGCTCTGCCGGTCAGGCGCTCGCTCGACGATCTTCGTGACGATCCGGATTTTCTGGAATCGTCTGTCGACGCTGTAGTCGCCGCGGTGGCGCCTTCTCCCCCGGTGGCTGCAGCAGCCTGACACTTCCGCGCCGCCGAGCATCCGCTACACTCAGGCGCTTTCCTTCGCCTTTGCCTTGCTCTTCGCCGGCTTCCGCCGCTTCGGGATGCGCCGGGGCGCCGGCTTGATGGCGACGGCCGCTTCGTCCGAAAGCGCACCCGCCACCGCCTGCGTCATCTTGTGGGCGACGAAGTCGCAGTTGATGGATGCCATCAGCTTGGCGTCGCTGAAATGGTCCTCAGCCGGCAGCCAGAAGGCCACACCGACGCGCAGCGTCTTGCGCGCGCGCTTGATGCGTCTGACCATGTAGCGCGCATGGGCGACGGAATCGGCGTTGAGATAGCCGATCACCACCGAATGCACGTCCTTGAAGTCGAGCCGGCCGATGTTGCTGGCTGATATGGCCCTCGTCTCGACAAGGCGGGCCGTGGCGCCGTGCGCGGTCAACACCTGCGCGAGCATGGCGGCCGACGCCTCGTCGAGCTCGCCGCGGCCGCCGACGCAGAGCACCGTCTTGCCGGTGCCGTCGGGCAGTTCGGCCGCATCGTCCTCGCCTTCATCCTCCGCCTCGTCGCCGTTCTCGTCGTCCTCTTCCGCCGCTTCCTCCTCGGCATATTCCTCCAGATTGTCGACCAGCGTCATGGCGCCTTCGGCGACGCGCTGGCGGCGGGCATCGTCCATCACGCCGCGGGCGCGGTCGGTCTCGCCGAGCGACAGCGCCGGAATGGCGACGGTCTCGTAGAACGCGACCAGATCGTTGTCGGCCAGAAATTCCTCGGCGCGGTCGGTCGCTTCGTCCGGATCGCCGGCCAGCAGCCGCTGATAGAGCGCTTCGTGCGGCTCCAGCACCGGCTCGCTGCCGAACAGCACGTCGAGGAATTCGAATTGCGGCACATGGCGGCCGAGCACCACGAGGCACACCGTCAGCGGCGTCGACAGAAGCAGGCCGAGCGGACCCCATAGCCAGGTCCAGAAGATCGCGGCCACGATGATGGCCAGCGGCGACAGGCCGGTACGGGAACCGTAGAGCCACGGCTCGACGGCGTTGTTGCTGATCAGTTCGACGACGATGAACAACGCCACCGCCCACAGCACCATCGTCCAGCCGGGGTCGACGGCCAGCGCCAGAAGCAGCGGGAAGACGGCCGCGATGATCGGGCCGATATAGGGCACGAAGCGCAGAACCAGCGCAAGAAGCCCCCACAGCAGCGGGTTGGGCACCCCGATGACCCACAGGCCGACGCCGATGGGGATCGCGTAGGTGACGTTGACGATCAGCTGCATCAAGAGATACTGGCCGACCCGCTTGCCGGCATCCTGCAGCGCCTCGGTGGTGCGATGCAGGTCGCTGGCGCCGACCAGCCGGATGAAGCGGTCGCGCAGATCCTCCCGCTTCATCAGCATGAAGATCACCACCACGATGATGATGCCGCCGGTCGCCAGCGGCTCGATCAGCGGCCCGATGATGGTCTGCAGCACCTGGAAGGGCTGCAGCTGCGGCTCGACCACCTCCACCGGCAGGGGTTTCACCTGCGGCGCGTCGGAGGTGCCGGGCGGGTTGGCGTCTGCCGGCGGCTTGTCGTTGCGCCGTATCTCGGCTCCCAGCCTTTCCAGGAGCCGCGAGACGCGGTCGATAATGCCTTCCCCGACATTGGCGTCTTTGACGACGCGTACCTTGGCCTCGATGTTGGACTGGTAAAGCGGCAGGTTCTCGGCCAGCACGCCGAGTTGGGTCGCCACGACGGTGCCGAAAAGCGCGATCGCGGCGAAGGCGGCGATGACCACGGTGATGACGGCGGCTGGCCGCGGCAAACGGAATTTGCGCAGCCACGAAACCACCGGCGCCAGCGCGAAGGTCAGCAACACGGCCACTGCCAGCGGCAGGAAGATATCCTTACCGAAATAAAGTGCCGCAACCGTTGCCGCGACGGTGATCAGGGTTGGATAGGTGACGGCGGGCGCGTGCGACTGTGGGCCGATCGCACTGGCTTTTGCCCGCGAGGACGCTGCGGGAGCGTTGGTTGTCGTGTTCATTCCCGCGATGACTTCCCCTGCGTGGCCGCATTCGCTGCGGCTTCACGCCCTATAACCGCCAGGCGGGGCTTCCGGTTCCATTTGCGGGGGACGGGCCGGCCGTCGGGTCATTTAGGACTTTGGCGGCGACCTGCCGGCATGGGAAGCGCCCGACGCCCCTACAGCCGCAAGAGCCAGGCCTCCACGTTGCCCTTGCCCTTGACTTCGATGGCGCCGCGCGGCTCGAAGACGAACTGGTCCTTGAGCTGCTCGTAGACGGCCCGCGTCACCTGGACCGCATCGGGAACGCTGCCTGATTCCATGCGGCTTGCGAGGTTCACCGTGTCGCCCCACAGGTCGTAGATGTACTTGCTCTTGCCGATGACGCCGGCCACCACCGGTCCGCTGTTGACGCCGACCCTGAGCTTCATCGAGACGTTGTGCTCCATGGCGTGCTCGCGCGTTATATGGACCATGCGAATGGCCATGCGGATCATGCGCTCGGCGTGGTTGGGCACCGGCACCGGCAGGCCGCACACGGCCATATATGCGTCGCCCACCGTCTTGATCTTCTCGATGCCAAGATCGTTGGCGGCTTCATCGAAGCGCGTGAACAGCCCGTTGAGGAACGTCACCACCTCCTGCGGCGGCATCTCCGACGTCAGCGCCGTGAAGCCGACCAGGTCCGCGAAGGCGACCGTGACCTCCGCAAAGCCGTCGGCGATCCTCTCCTCGCCGCCGCGCAGCCGGTTGGCGATCGGCGCCGGCAGGACGTTCAGCAGCAGCTGCTCGTTCTCGCGGTTCTTGTTCTCGATCACGACATTCTTTTCGCGCAGTTCCTCGACCATGCCGTTGAAGGCCGAGCAGAGCTGGCCAATCTCGTCACGCGTGCGGACCGGCACGCTGGCCGCGTAGTCGCCGGCGGCGAAGCGTTTTACGCCGGCGGTCAGCTCGCGCAGCGGTCCAAGCAGTGCGCGCGAAAGCCACGCGGCGGTGGCCGCCACCGCAAGCAGCGCCAGCCCGCCGACGATGAGCAGGTCGCGGCGCAGCCGGTTGATCGGTGCGAACGCCTCGGCGCTGTCCACCTTTGCGACGAGACCCCAGTTGACGCCGGGTATCGCGAGCGGTCCCCACGAAGCGAGCGTCGGCACGCCACGATAGCCGATGATCTCGCCGGTGCCATCGACGCCGGCAAGGGCGGCCCGTGTGGCCTTGGTGTCGATCGCCTGATGCAGCACCGGCGTCCCGTAACGCTGGATGGCGGCGATTTCCTCGTTCGATGTGCCGACCGATTTGAGTTCGGCGAAATAGTCCTCCTGGTTCTCGTAAAACGCGCGCGGGGCCGAGCGCACCAGATGATCAGGCCCGACGAGGTAGGCCTCGCCCGTGTCGCCAAATCCCTCCTGCCGCCAGCGGCGGCCGCCGGTCACCACATTGTCGATCTCCTCGTTCGACAATTGCGCGATCAGCACCCCGATGACGACGCCCTGGTCGATCACCGGTGCGCCCATGAAGGCGATGGGTGCGCCACCCGACGGCGCGTAAGGGGCGAAATCTTCCAGGCAGACGGCCGACCGGTCGGCGCTTTCCGCGCAGCGGGCGACGGCGGCGGCGGCGTTGGAGCGCCGGTAAGGGCCAAATTGGAGGGACGTGGTGAAGTCCGCCTCCTTCTGGACCGTGTAGATCAGGCGACCCGATTTTGGATCGGCGACCATGAAATCGAAAAAGCCGACCGTGGCTGCCGCGGCGCGCATCAGCGGATGATACACGGCGTGAAGCCGGCTGTAGTCGCTTCCGTCGCCGGCGTCGTCGAGAAGCTTGCGCCGCTCGCCCTGGTTCGGATTTTCCACGATGTAGTGATACTGGAGGTAGTAAGGGGCGCCGCCGACCGGCAGGTAGTCCGACAGGGCTGGTTCCCTGCCGAGGATGCGCGTCATCTGAGGGATGAAGTTCGCGGCGTACCAATCGCCGACCTTCTGCCGCAGCTCGGGCGGCGCGCCCGTCCGGTCGAGCTGGTCGACCGCGATCCGGAACTCGCGCGTCGCATCGACGACCATCTTGGAGGTGGCAAGCAGGCGCAGTTCCGCCTGGATCGTGCGGAAGTAGGTTTCAACCTGCCGTGTCTTGGTCTGGCGGGCGGCTGTTAGCTGGTCGAAGACCGCTTTTTCGAGCGCCTCGCGGGCGCGGAAGTAACCGAGCACCCCGGTCACCATGACCGCGATCGCACCAAGCAGGACGAGAGTTGTAAACAGCTTTGCGGATAAGCCCCAGCGGGACGGTCGGTGTGGGGATGTGCTCGTTGCGCCTGCAGAAGACATGAATCAGCTCGAACCAACAACGCGAAGTATTTGGCATGTATCGCCGATAATGATGATGATGATAATCCTCCGCTAGCGAAGAAAGCTGATCCGAACCGGCGGCAGATGCTACTGCATTCGCCGACGGATGGGCAGCGCAATCTGCTACCGCGAACATCCACCAATGGGATGGACGGCTCCGCTTCCCCGGCTGAGTGGTTTGCCTGGCCCGCGCTGCCTCGCCCCTCGGAGGCTGCCGTGGAGACTTGTGTTACCGAGGCCGGCCCCGCCTTTCGAAGTGCGGCGGCAAACGACTGCGTTGTCGTCGCTTGTGGCGTCATCCGATCCTCGATGGCGCTCGCGGGCCGGCGAACGGTCGACAGCATGGTCGCATCGAGTGCGCACGAGGGACCTCTCCGCGGCTTCCATGTGATAGACTGGCCTGCGGAACAATCGGAAAGCAATCGCGCCGATGTCACTCGACCCGGCTTTGGTTCAGCGGCTTGCGACCGGGCTTATCGAGCGCGATCGCTGGTCGCGCGCCCGGCTGCTGGCTCATCAATCGCAAGCCCTCGCTCACACGCTTCAACACGCCGCAGCCAACTCTCCCTATTACCGCGAGACGATCGGTCCCCTGATAGCCCGGCAGGCGCCGCTGGATGAGCTTCCGATACTGACCAAGGGCAAGCTCATGGCCGAGTTCGATCACATAGTGACCGATGATCGCTTGCGCCTCGGCGATATAGAGCGACACCTGGCCAGCCCGCAGGCCGCGGACCTGCTGTTGAGCCAATATCGCGCCTGCGCAACCGGTGGCACCAGTGGGGAAAGGGCCATTATCGTCTACGACCAGCCGGCCTGGGAGGTTGCCGCGGCGAGCTATATTCGCTTCCTGCGAGCGGCCGGCGTGATGGCAAAAACGCGCTTCATCGGCATTGGCTCTCCGTCGCCTTTCCACATTTCCAATCGCATGTTCACGGAGTTGCGGGAAGGCCGTCCAGCCACACCTCGGCTTTCCGTGACCACGCCCTTGCCGGAGATCGTCGCGACGCTGAACGCGTTCCTGCCCGAGGCGCTTATCACATATCCTTCATTCATACGCAGGCTGGTCGAGGAACAGGCCGAAGGCCGGCTGCGCATCGCGCCCCGGCTCATGGGTTCGGTTGCCGAGACCCTGCAGCCGGATATCCGCGAGCTTGTTCAGCTGACCTGGGGCATCGGCGTCTTCAACGGTTTTGGAACGACCGAAACCGGGACCAGAGGCCTGGAATGCGAACACCTCACGGGCATCCACCTTCCCGAGGACCTGATTGTCTATGAGGTCGTCGACGAGGCCAATCGCAAGGTTGCCCCCGGCGCAACCGGCAGCAAGATCCTGATCACGTCACTGACCAACAAGGTGCTTCCGCTCATCCGCTACGAGTTGTCGGACATGGTTTCCCTGGCGGATGGCGTTTGCCGATGCGGGCGCCCGTATGCCCGCATCGCCTCGATCGAAGGCCGGCGCGAAGAGGTCCTTGAACTGCCTGCCCGTGGCGGTGGTCATGTCAAGGTTCATGCGGGCCGTCTGAGGTCGCCGCTGGTCCGCATTCCCGGCATCCGGCAGTTCCAGGTTGCTCAGCACCCGTTTGGATTGAACATCAGGATTTCAGCTCGCGAAGATGCGCCCAGGGACGAGATTCTGGCCTCGGTCCGGCAGGAAATTCGAAGCGCATTGCTGCAAACCGGCGCAGACGTCCCTGACATTCGCGTGCAACTCGTCGAAAGCATCGAACGCGTTGGCACTGGCGCCAAGGAAAAGCTGGTGACCCGTGAAGCCTGAGACTAGAGGGGCTCCGGTTCTTCAGAACCGGTAACCCGCTCTAGCTATTTGTTTTGCCGCATTTATGCGGACGCCAAATGATTCCATTTGGCTGCAAAATGCTCTGGCTGGAGGTTCGGGGATGCAATCATCCAAGATT
This sequence comes from Neomesorhizobium albiziae, assembly GCF_900114255.1. Lineage (GTDB taxonomy): Bacteria > Pseudomonadota > Alphaproteobacteria > Rhizobiales > Rhizobiaceae > Neomesorhizobium > Neomesorhizobium albiziae. Next base: position 140,838 of record NZ_FOSL01000010.1, read on the forward strand.
GCATCCCTTAATCCCAAAATCGCGCTCTAAACTGCCTTACGCCACCAGCCGGCCGGCCGGCTCAGACTGCGCGTAGGCGCGGCCGAAGCGGTTGGCCAGGAAAGCATCCAGCGCGATATCCTCCTGCTTGACGAAACCCTTGGCCGGCAGGTTGCCGTCGGCCAGCATGTCGAGAACGGCGCAGATGCCCGACGCCGTGGTGATCTGGATGGCGCTGCGCACCACCTCGCCGATGCGGCGGCTATAAACCTTGTTGGCGTAGGTTTCCTGCAGCAGGCGGCCGTTCTTGCGCCCGCTGACGGTGACGAAGACGATGACCACGTCCTGCAGCGTCGCCGGCAGCGCGCTTTCGAAAATATCCTTGAGCACTTCGCGGCGGTGGCGCAGGCCGAGATCGTTGAGCAGCGCCTTCATGATCGCGGCGTGGCCGGGGTAGCGGATGGTGCGGTAGTTCAGCGTGCGCACCTTGCCCCTGAGGGTTTCAGCCAGCGTGCCGAGGCCGCCCGACGTGTTGAACGCCTCGTAGGTGACGCCGTCGAGCGAGAATTCCTCGCGCTCTTCCAGCGGCGGCACTTCGACCAGTTCGCCCTCGACGATCGCCTCGCAGGGCTCGCAATATTCGTTGATGACGCCGTCGGTGCTCCAGGTGAGGTTGTAGTTCAGCGCATTGGACGGATATTGCGGCAGCGCGCCGACCCGCATGCGCACGCTCTCCAGGCTGTCGAAGCGGCTGGCGAGATCGTTGGCGACGATGGAGATGAAGCCGGGCGCCAGGCCGCATTGCGGAATGAAGGCGCTTTTCGAGCCGCGCGCCAGTTCCTTCACCCGCCGGGTGCTGACGACGTCCTCGGTGAGGTCGAGATAGTGGACACCGGTCTTGGCGGCGGCCTCGGCGATGCGCGTGGTGAGGTGGAAAGGAGCGGCACTGAGCACGGCGAACTTGCCTGCCAGCACCGCCTCGAGTGCTGCCTGGTCCTCGATGTCGAGTTCCTGCGTTGCCACCGCATCCGTCACTTCGAGCGCCGCAAGCTGGGCTGCCGAACGGTCGACCACCGTCACCCGGTAGTCACCGCTTCCCGCCAGCATGTCGGCGATCGTCGCGCCGATCTTGCCTGCCCCGACCACAACTATGTTCTTCATCGCCCTTTTCCTTCCGCCTGGCTGAGATTTCACGCATGTCGCCCGAAACCGTGCTCGGTTCGGAAAACGGCATGCAAACTAAGAAGTTGAGGCGCGGCCGCCGCATCCCGTTCGGTGCCACGCTGTGGCGCAAAATCGCAGATAGCCGGTCGAAAGGAAGGGTGCTTTCTGTGCAAAAAGCAGTGTATGATTGATCACTTCGACGAATGAGAGCGCCAGAATGACGACCGATGCCGACCAGACGCTGCTTTCCCTGCTGCGCGAAAACGCCCGCGCCTCGACGGCCGACCTGGCGCGCCGCCTCGGCGTCTCGCGCACCACGGTGCAGAGCCGCATCGAAAGGCTGGAAAAGCGCGGGGTGATCGCCGGCTACGGGGTTCGGCTGGCCCCCGAATACGAGCGGACGCTGATTCGCGCCCATGTGCTGGTCACCGTCACGCCGAAGCTTGCCGACAAGGTCGTCGCCAGCCTGAAAGCCATGCAGGCGGTGCGCACAGTGCACTCCGTCAGCGGCAATTTCGACATGATCGTCGTCGTCGAATCGCCGTCGATCGGCGACCTCGACAGCCTGATCGATCAGATCGGCGTGCTCGACGGCGTCGAACGCACGCTGTCCTCGATCATCCTCTCAACCCGCATCGACAGGTAGACGACGTTGCGGCCTCGTCTCCCTCCCCTCAATGGGGAGGGTGGCCCGCAGGGCCGGGTGGGGTGATCCTGATGTTGCTCATTCGTCGACGATGACGCCGGCGTGTGCGGCCAGCGCTGCGAAGGCTTCGCGAGCCTGCTGTGGCGTCGCGGTGCCGGCGATCGCCGCCTCCACCACCTCGCGGGCCGACTGGTAGAACGGTCCACGCCGGGCATGCGGCCAGTCGATCAGCACTTCGCAGGCGCCTTCAACGCTCTTGACCGTACGCAGCGTCTTGTCGCCGCCGACCTGCAGCTTGACCGGGCTGTCGAAACTCTTGCGATCCGTCATGGTTTCCTCCCGTCAGCGATGGGGTTGGTGCTCTTCGAGGATGCCGGCTTCGCGCGCCGCCTCCTTGAAGGCTTTCTCGGCGTCTATGGCGGAGCGGTGGCCGTCGATCACCTTGAGACAGGCGTCGAGCGCGTCGCGATGGCGCGGGCCGCGATCCGCCGGCCAGCAATACATCAGGCAATCGAGAGCTTCGTGCGTGTCGGTAACAGTGCGGGTCTGCCCGAACTCCTTGAAGCGGACATGGATCGCATGGGAAAACCGCTTGTTGTCCATTCCCCATGAACGCGCCGGAAGTTTCGCAGTTCCGTCCCGGCAGGTCGTTCCTCCGCTTTTCCTTCGTTCGAAGAATTTAATTCAAATTTTACCGTGTTCGAGCCTTGCGCTTGCGTCATTGCTGCAATGCGGGAACCATTACCGCGCGGGTGTGTTGGATTGCTACGACAGGATTGGAAAATGTCCCGCAGCAACGGCAACAAGTCTCAGACGCTACCGGCAAGCATTCGGCGCCAGATCCGCACCGAAGCCAATGCACGCTATCTGCGTTCCATGCCGGCGTTTCGTGTGGACGCTGAACTGCCAGCGGACCTGCGCAAGATACTCACCGACATGGAGCGTGCCGAGACGATCGCGGCGAAGCGCGAGCGCTGATTGCCGGGCCTCTGGCTCCAACTCATCCTTGAGACAAAAAACGCGTGTGAACACGTCGATCCGAGCGCCAAAACAGCGGTAATTGCAGTCGCGGCAGGAAGCTGTGAACCCATTTCGCGGCGCGACGGTCGCGCAAACTGCACAAGCAATTGAAATTATTGTAATATTCTAAATTCGCATTCGAGGCGGAGATAAACTTCATCCACCTCCGGACATTATCGCGCTGGGAAGAGTGTTATTCTCGAACGCGCCGCCACGAATATTTCGGGCCTTTTTCTGCCGGTTTGCTGGTCGGCTGGTAATAGAGCGGGATACCGCCGGTATCGCCGGCCTCCAGGCGTTTGATCAGCACCGGGTGCGAGACTTCGAACTCGTCGAAACCAAGCCGAATCATGTGCGGCAGCTGGTCGATCAGCACCTGGCCGGTGGCGCGCACGGTGCTCTCGAAACCATGCCGGCTGCGCAGCAGTTCCGCCTTGGAGAAGGAGCGGCCGTCGTTGAAGGCCGGGAATGCCAGCGCCACCAGCGACAGCTGGTCGAGCAGCGGCACGATCTTTTCCAGCTGGTCACCCGGCAAAAGCAGCACGCCCAGCCGTTCCCTCGCCGAAATCCTCACCTCGGCATCGAGGTCAAGAAAGACCTGCAAAGGCAGGATGAAGCGGCCGTTCGCAGCCAGCGCTTCGGCGTTTTCGGCATGTTGCCATTCGTCTTCGCGAAAGCCCTGCGGCGTCCACAGGCGGGGCGCCGCCTGCTCGGTCTGTTCGGTCATTCCTGGTTCCTAGTGAGAGGCGTTGGCCAGCGACTTGTCGAGTTCCGGCAAGTGAATACCACATTCGGTCTTCGCCTGTCCCGCCCAGCGGCCGCTGCGCGCATCCTCGCCCGGCTTTACTGCCTGCGTGCACGGGAAGCAGCCGATCGACAGATAGCCATAGGCGACCAGCGGATTCTCCCGCAGGTCGTGGGCGCGCATGTAGTCTGCGAGATCGGAGGTGGTCCAGCGCGCCAGCGGGTTGATGCGCGCGCGCGGACCGACGGCCTCGAAAACCGGAAGGGCAGCGCGGGTCGCTGCCTGGAAGCGCTTGCGGCCGGTGAACCAGGCGCGGAACGGCTCGACGCCGCGCGCCATCGGCTCGACCTTGCGGATGGCGCAGCAGGCGTCGGTGTCGCGTTGATGCAGCGTGCCGTCGGGATCGTCGCGGTTGAGGGCTGCCTCCAGCGGCGTAATGATCCTGATGTCAGTCAGGCCGAAATCGGCGGCGAGCGCATCGCGATAATGCAGCGTCTCCTCGAAATGCTTGCCGGTGTCGAGAAAGATCACCGGCAGGTTGCGGTCGACTTCGGCGAGCATGTGCAGCAGCACAGCCGAGTCCGCGCCAAACGACGAAACCGCCGCGATCTGGCCGGGGAAATAGCGCTCCGCCGCCCGCTCGATGATTTCGACCGGCGTCAGATGGCCGTAGCGCTGATCGAGCAGCGCCGCCTGTTCGGCCATCGCCAGATCGGCGTCGGTCGCCATCTCAGGCCGCCTTGGCTTCGTTGCCATAAAGCGCCTCCTTGAAGGGGGCGGCGCCCAGGCGGCGATAGGCATCAAGGAATTTTTCGGACTTGTCGGTTCGGAAACGCAGATAGGTTTCCACCACCGTCTCGATGGCGTCGGTGATCTCGTCCGGGCCGAAGCCGCGGCCGATGATCTCGCCGACGGAGGTGTTTTCGTCTCCGGAGCCGCCGAGCGTCACCTGATAGAGCTCAGCGCCTTTCTTCTCGACGCCGAGGATGCCGATGTGGCCGACATGATGATGGCCGCAGGCGTTGATGCAGCCGGAAATCTTCAGCTTCAGCTCGCCTATGTCGCGCTGCCGCTCGAGCGAAGCGAAGCGGTTGGAGATGTTCTGGGCGACGCTGATGGAGCGGGCATTGGCGAGCGCGCAATAATCGAGGCCCGGGCAGGCGATGATGTCGCTGATCAGGCCCGAATTGGCGGTCGCCAGCTCGATTTCGACCAATGCGTCATAGACCGCTTTCAGGTCGGCGCGCGCGACATGCGGCAGCACAAGGTTCTGCTCATGGGTGACCCTGAGTTCGTCGAAGGCGTATTTTTCGGTGATGTCGGCGACGGCTTCCATCTGGCTGTCGGAAGCGTCGCCCGGCGCTTCGCCGATGCCCTTCAGCGAGATCGTCACCGCCGCATAGTCCGGGTTGCGGTGCGTGACGACATTCTGGTCAAGCCATTCCGCAAAGCTTTTCGAATCGAGCCGCGCCAGGCGCACCGCCTCGTCGCCTTCGGGGCGGGCAACCAGCGCCGGCGGCGCGAAGTAGGCTTCGATGGCGCGGATGTCGGCTTCCGGCAGCTTGAGCTCACTGTTCTTCAATTCCGCCCATTCGGCCTCGACCTGGCGCGCAAACTCCTCCGTGCCGGTCTCGTGCACCAGGATCTTGATGCGGGCCTTGTACTTGTTGTCGCGGCGGCCATGCAGATTGTACACGCGCATGATCGCGGTCGTGTATGAGAGCAGGTGCTCTTCCGGCAGGAAATCGTTGATCTTCTTGGCGATCATCGGCGTGCGGCCCTGCCCGCCGCCGACATAGACGGCGAACCCCAGTTCGCCGGTGGCGTTCTTCTTCAGGTGCAGGCCGATATCGTGGACCTGGATGGCGGCGCGGTCGCGCTCGGCGCCCGTCACCGCGATCTTGAATTTGCGCGGCAGGTACGAAAACTCCGGGTGCACTGAAGACCACTGGCGCAGTATTTCCGCATAGGGCCGCGGGTCGGCCACCTCGTCGGCGGCGGCACCCGCAAAGTGGTCCGCGGTGACGTTGCGGATGCAGTTACCCGATGTCTGGATGGCGTGCATCTCGACAGAGGCGAGATCGGCGAGAACCGCCGGGATGTCCGACAGCGCCGGCCAGTTGTACTGGATGTTCTGGCGCGTCGTGAAATGGCCGTAGCCCTTGTCGTACTTGCGGGCGATATGGCCGAGCATCCTGAGCTGCTTCGAATTCAGCGTGCCGTAGGGAATGGCGACGCGCAGCATGTAGGCGTGAAGCTGAAGGTAGACGCCGTTCATCAGCCGCAGCGGCCGGAACTGGTCCTCGGTGATCTCGCCGGCCAGCCGGCGCTCGACCTGGTCGCTGAACTCGGCGACGCGGGCATTGACGAAATCGTGATCGAACTCATCGTAGCGGTACATTTTGTCTACCTGCCTGAGGCGCCCTGCGCCCTGGGATCATGCTATAGCAGCGGTTGTTGAACGGGCTTGTTTGCCGAGGTCGGTGCGGTTGGTCGGCCCGGCGGCGCGGATACGCTCGCGCAACCGGACCGGAATGATGGCGCCATCGACCAACTGAACATCGATCAGTTCGATATCGAGGGCGAAATTGCCGGCAAAGGCCGCCTTGCCGATGGCTTCGAGCTTTTCTTCAGCCGCCTTGTCTGCGGCGATCTCGGCGCCGACAATGGTTTCCGACCAGGCCTGCCCTGCCGAATACCAGATGGCTTCGCCGTCGATCAGGCGGTTGGCAGTCAGGACTTTCATGCGTCGGCTCCCTGCTTGGCGGCAACGAGACGATCATGCGCCGCCAGCGGCTCGGATTTGCCGAAATTGGCGCCGGCGACGGCGTCGCCGATGAGCGTCATGACCGGCCCGGTCAGTTCGTCGCGGCCTTCCAGCGCGGGCAGGTCTGCGATGGTGCCGTGGAACAGCCGGCGATCGCCGAGGCTAGCGTTTTCGACCACAGCGACGGCGGTGTCGGGCGAAAGTCCGGCCTCGATCAGGCGGCTCGCGACCTCTGCCGCGACTGAGCGGCCCATATAAACGGCGACGGTGGCGCCGGAGATGGCGAGTTTGCCCCAATCGGGCAGCGTGCCGCCCTTCAGGTCGTGGCCGGTGGTGAACACCATCGAGGAGGCGACGCCGCGCAAGGTGAGCGGTAATTCGAAATCGGCGGCAGCGGCGAATGCGGCGGTGACGCCCGGCACCACCTCGTAGGAGATATCGGCATCGCGCAGCGCCTGCATTTCCTCGCCGGCGCGGCCGAAGACCAGCGGATCGCCGGACTTCAGGCGCACCACCCGCTTGCCCTCGCGGCCGAGAGACACCAGCAATTCGTTGATTTCCGCCTGGCTTTTGGAGTGGCAGCCCTTGCGCTTGCCGACCGGCAGCCGCTCGGCGTCGCGACGGCCCATTGCGACCACCGCCTCCGGCACCAGCGCGTCATGGACGATGACATCGGCCTGCATCAGAAGACGCTGCGCGCGCAGCGTCAGAAGGTCCTCGGCTCCCGGTCCGGCGCCCACCAATGCGATGTGACCTTGCGCGGCGGTTCTGCGCGCCAGCAACTCGGCAGCCGCCTCATGCGCTTCGGCGAGATGGCCAATTTCCAGCGCACGCGCCGGAGCGCCTTCGAAGAAGTCGTTCCAGAAGCGGCGGCGGGCGCTGCCCTTCGGCAGGAGCCGTTCGGCGGCATCGCGGAAGGAAGCGGCAAGCACCGCCAGACCGCCCAGCGAAGGCGCCAGCATGCGGTCGATCTTCGCGCGGATCAGCTGGGAAAGCACGGGGCCGGCGCCTTCGGTGCCGACAGCCACGCAGACCGGCGCGCGGTTGACGATGGCCGGCGTGAAGAAGTCGCACAGCTCCGGCCGGTCAACGGCGTTGACTGGGATATTTTTGGCGCGCGCGTCCGAGGAGATGCGCTTGTCGAGCGCTGCGTCGCCGCTGGCGGCAAACACCAGGACCGCGCCTTCGAGATGGTGCGGCGCGTAGGCCTCGGCGACATGCTTGGCGCCGTGGGCGGCGATCCAGGCCGCGAGCGGCGCATCCGGATCGTCGGCGACGATCTTCAGCGCAGCACTCGACTGCGACAGCAGCCGCGCCTTGGCCAGCGCTTCGCCGCCATTGCCGACGATGACCACCAGCGCATCTTCCACCCGCATGAAAACGGGGAAGGCGTTGAGTTTGGTTGTTTCTGGCAACATGCCGGCAGTCTCCGGGAACAGACGGCATTTCTAACTTTTGGCGGGAGAAACCAGAAGGAATGTCGTAGCGCGGCCACGCGAGCGGAGCAATCGCTTTTCCGGGAAGCCGGGTAGTGGGAGAATTTTTTTCTCTATCCCCTGGCGAGAGGGCGATATCCTCGGTCCCCGGCCGAACGAAACCCTCCGGACGCCAGCAAGGGCAGCCTGATCTGGAAAGCACCAGATGACGGATTTAACGACGCGCGGCGCACCAGCAAAGGGCGTTTTTTCCAATTTCTACCAAATGAGTAGAATTTAGCCCGGTGAGACGGCTTTTCGACGCTCGACGCTTTGTTCCGGACGGCCGGAACAAAGCGCTTCGGCGCGGCGTTACCCCAACACCGGTCCGGACCGAAATCTGTTTTCGCAGCAGCCCGTCCGTGGCCGGCAAGCAAGGGAGTTTTTCATGCCGCATATCAAGCTCGAGCACAAAATCTGGGTCCTGGTCGCCGATGGCGAAAAGGCCCTCTTCCTGAAAAACGAGGGCGACACGAAACATCCCAACCTCACCGTTTTCCGGGAAATGCAGGAAGAAAACCCGCCTACGCGCGAGCAGGGATCGGACCGTCCCGGCCGCTTCAACGACGGGCCGAGCATCCATAGAAGCGCCGTCGCGGATACCGACTGGCATCGCGTCGCCAAGGATCGCTTCGCTGACGAGATCGCTCAACGACTCTACAAATTTGCCCATCGCGGCGATTTCGAAAAGATCATCCTGGTGGCGCCGCCGGCGGTGCTGGGCGAGATGCGCAAACAATTCCACAAGGAGGTCAGCGACCGCGTCATGGCCGAAGTGCCGAAGACGCTGACCAATCATCCGGTGCCGGAGATCGAAAAGCTGTTGATTACAGCGTAAGCAGCAACTTACGAATTCGAGCCGACTCCGCCACCAACCCGAGATGATTTTGGGACGGCCGCTTCAGGTGGCCGGCCTACAGCGCCGTTCTTCTTTCAGACACGCCGATTTTATGAAAACCTCGCGACCGGACACCCAAGATACGACAAAATTCTTTATCGTTACATGCAGCCGACGTGGTATTACCGGTGAAGCAATGGATACACCGACCGTGGCGGGGTTGGATCGCAGCGGCTGACTGCATGAGTAGTTCCCGAACGCAAACCATCCTGTTCGCAGACGTCAGCGGCAGCACATGGTTGTTCGAAGCGAAAGGTGATCTCGAAGCGCGTCGCCTGATCGCCGCCGTGCTCGACGCGCTTGCTCTGATCTGTCAGCAGCACGGCGGGCGCGTCATCAAGACGATCGGCGACGAAATCATGTGCTCCCTGCCGGATGCGCTCGAGGGCGTGCTGGCGGCGTGCGACATGCAGCGCAGGATGGCGCGCGACACCGATTTCGTGCGCGACCATCTCGGCGTGCATATCGGTCTGCACCATGGCGACGCGCTGGAAGAAAACGGCGATGTCTATGGCGATGCCGTCAACACCGCAGCCCGCATGGGGGCTCTGGCCAAGCGGGAACAGATCATCGCTTCCGCCGGAAGCGTGCGTGGGCTGGGCGGCAGGGCGCCGGCGTTCCGCGGCCTTGGCCGCGTCCATGTCGACGGCAAGTTGCAGCCGATCGAGATCGTCGACGTGATCTGGCATGAAGACATGTCGGGCATGACGACGGTGCAACGCACCACGCACCTGGATTGGTCACCGAGGACGGACGGTGCGCCGGCCGGACCAAGGCTGCAGCTTTGCCATCGCGGCAAGGTAGTCACGCTTGATGGCGATTCAGGTTCGTTCATGATGGGGCGCGGCCCGATCAATTCCTTGCAGATAGAAGCCGACTGGGTCAGCCGCTCCCACGCGCTGATCGAATTCAAGCGCGGGCATTTCGTGATTTCCGACCGCTCCACCAACGGCACCTATGTAAAGCTCGGCGAAGACGACGAACTGCACCTGCACCGCGACGAGCTGCATATGCGCAAGGCAGGCACGATCAGCCTCGGACGGGTCTCGGCCGCCAATGTCGCCGACGTGATCAGGTTCGAAATCGGCTAATTGCATGTCGCCCGAAAGTACCCTCGGTTTCGGGCGAAACGACATGCACAAGCAAGAAGCTACAGCGCGGCCGCCTACTCCCATTCGGCGCGACGCGCTGTAGGCCGGCGGCTGCGTTGGCCGGGAGGTTTGCTCCCGGCGTCCTCCCCACGATGGCTCTTTGAAGATAGCGGCCTGGCTCAGTCTTATTTCGTGTCGGCAGTGTCATTCGAGCTTGTGCGCTTAGGGCTGCGCGGTTACCCAACCGACATGTTGCAAACCGCGCCGGTGGCGCCGAACGTCCGGGAAGCCACGCGTGAACAGCGGTATCCTTCTGGCTCTCGTCGCCTACGCGGTCTATGCGTGGGGTGACGGGATCATCAAGGCGCTCGGCAGCCAGCTCTCGGTCTTCGAGATCGGTTTCTTCAACATCCTGTTTGCCGCCGTCTTCCTGTTTTTTCTCAAACCCGACGGCGAGCGCTGGCATGGCTTCTGGAACATGCAGCGGCCCTGGGCCGTGCATGCCCGCGCCGTCTCAGGCCTCGTCGCCGGCATCTTCAGCGTCTATGCGTTCACCACCATCCCGCTGGCTGAAGCCTATGCACTGATCTTCCTGGCGCCGCTCTTCGTCACCCTCCTGTCGATCGTCATCCTGAAGGAACAGGTTGGGCTGTGGCGCTGGCTGGCGATCGTCGCCGGCCTCGGCGGCATCCTGCTCGTGGTGCGGCCGGGATTCCGGGCGCTTGAGTTTGGCCACCTCGCGGCACTCGCCGTCGCGCTGCTTGCCGCCATCACCATCATCCTCATGCGTTCGCTGGCGAGCGAAAAGCAGACGACGATGCTCGGCGTGCTGGTGGGCTACGGACTTCTGTTCAATGGCGCCGCGATGCTGGCTACCTCTTCCTTTCATGTGCCGGACTGGAAGCTGCTTGGCATGCTCGCGCTGGCAGGCGCGTGCACCGCCGGCGGCCACCGCCTGCAACTGCTGGCCACACGGCGCAGCCCGGCGAACCAGATCGCGCCGACGCATTATTCGCAGATCGTGTGGGCGGTGGTCATTGGCGCTGCGTTCTTCGCGGAATATCCCGACTGGATCGCGCTGGTCGGCCTGGCCGTGGTGGTCGGGTCCGGCCTGCTGACGCTGGTGCGGGAGAGGATCAGGCTGGGCACCGTCCGCTGGAACCCGTTTTCCCGCAACCGGCTTTGACAGGAGGAGCCACAATCCAAGCGGACGGAGATCGCCCCGCTGTCACCCCAGATCCTGCCAGGTCGCATCGCCCCAATCCAGGCGCCGGGCGGCCTTGAAAGCCGCACCTTCGCGCTTGCTGACCAGCCGCTCGGTGGCAGAGCCATCCTGCCGGCAAAGCTTCAACCGGACCGTGCCGCTCGCCGTCTGCGGCGGCGCCAGCACGCGGGCGGCGGGACGTTCGCCAGGGGTGCGTGAGGCGGCGATGAAAATATACTTCTCGTCTTCCCACGGCACCTCGGCGTTCTTTGCGAGGCGATGCAGGCGAGAGCGGGCGACGCGGCGCGAGAAATGGCACCAGTCAGGCGAGACGATGGGGCAATCCGCCTGATGCGGGCACGGCGCGACGAGAAACGCGCCGGCAGCGACGAGGCGTTCGCGCACCTGAAGGATGCGTTGCCAGCCGGCCGGCGTGCCCGGTTCGACAATGACGAGAGTATCGGAAGTGAGCGCCCACAGCTGGTCCGTCACGCGTCCTATCAGCGGTGGCGGCAACTCGTCGAGCACATAGGCAAGCGTAACGATTTCGGCCCGGGGCAACGCGGGCAATCCGGTCTCGACGTCGCCGGGAACCCATGAGATCCGCGTCGGGGCTGCATGCGCCGAAAGACCCGCGCCGATCTTGCGGATGGCGTCGCTGGTCTCGACGAGAGTGGCCTCATCGAGGCTCTCCCAGCAGTCGCGGGCGGCCCAAAGCACGGAACCCGGCCCGGCGCCTACATCGAGCAACGTCTTCGGCGCGAAATCCGGGCGGACTTCAGAGATCGCGGCAAGGCTGGCGCGGATCGCCGCGTAGGTGGCAGGCAGCCGGGTTGCGAGATAGGCTTGTGCTGCGAGCCTGTCGGAGAGATGCAGGCGCCCGTCGCGCACCTCGCCGCGGTAGCGGCGCGACAGAATGTCGGCGGCGCGCTTCAGGTCGGCGAGTGCAACGCCGTGCAGCGCCTGATCGACGGCTTGCCGCAGCGCGGGCGGAAGTTCCATATGGCTATCCTATGCGCCGTATTTGCGCCTCGCATCGAGCGCCAGCCCCAGCCCGACGCTGCCGAACATGTCGCCTTCGACCACAGTGGCGTGAGGGAACATGTCCAGCACACTCTGCTTCATCATCGGGATGGCTGTCGAGCCGCCGGTGAGGAACAGCGTGGTGATGCGCGATCGCGCGACTCCGGCGTCTTCCAGCGTGCGTTCGATCACCTCGGTGACCCGTCCGACAGCACCCCGGATCGCGGCGTCGAAACCGGCGCGTGTCAGCGGCAGGCTGAGCTTCTCGTCGGTTAGCGTCATCTCGATGGCTGTCCGGTCCGTGTCGGTCAGCGCAATCTTGGCGCGCTCGATCGTGGCGGCCAGCGCATGGCCCTGACGGTGCTGCACGATGTCGATCATGCGCTCGACCAGTTCGGGCCGTGCCGCCTCGTAGCGGATCTGGCGCAGATCGGTCATCGCCTTGTTGGTGTAGAGCATGTTGATGCGCTGCCATGTGGCAAGGTCGATGAAATAGCCAGCGGGCAGGTTGCGCTTGCCGTCCTTGGTGGGTGTGAGATAGCCGAGTTCTGGCATCACATGGGCGATCGAGAGTAACCGGTCGAAATCGGTGCCGCCGATGTGCACGCCGCTCGAGGCGAGGATGTCGTCCTTGCGGTCATCGGCGACAGCGCGCTCAGGCGACACGCGCACGATGGAAAAGTCCGAGGTGCCACCACCGATGTCGACGATCAGCGCCAGTTCTTCTTTTGCTACGCTCTGCTCGTAGTCGAGTGCTGCCCCGATCGGTTCGAACTGGAAGGCGATGTTCTTGAAGCCGCGCTTGTGGGCGGCCTTCTCCAGCTCGTTCTGCGCGCGCCGGTCGGCTGCCTCGTCGTCGTCGACGAAATGCACGGGACGCCCGAGCACGATGTTGTCGACCGGCTCGCCGACTTCGTTTTCCAGCTTCTCCTTCAGGAAGTGCAGGAAGGACCCGATGATGTCGGAAAAGGCGATCGAGTGCGCCTTGATGCGGGTCTTTTCGTGGATGAGGGATGTGCCAAGCACGCTTTTCAGTGCACGCAGAAGCCGCCCCTCGACGTTTTCGGTATAGTCGCCGATGGCGCGCCGGCCGAAATGAGTGCGGCCGTCTTCGAAATTGAAGAACACCGCACTCGGCATCGTCACCTGGCCGTCTTCCAGACGCACCAGCCGCGGCTTGCCGTTTTCCACGAAACCAACGGTCGAATTGGACGTGCCGAAATCGATACCGCCGCTGACCGGTCGCATGATCCGTCCTTGAAAGCTGATTGATGGGGTCCGCGGTGCGGAGGGGCGCGGATACACAATCCCGGCGGCGATGTCGAGCCGATGGCTTTTGTTTTTCGGCTAGAGCAGTTCCGGTTCTTTCAGAACCGGTATCTCGCTCCAATTATTTGTTTTGCCGCATTTGTGCGGGACGCCAAATGATTCCATTTGGCTGCAAAATGCTCTAGCCGTGCTCACCCACCAGCGGGACGAACATGACGCTGCCGAGGTTTTCCTCGGCAAAATTGCCTTCGGAGACGCGGGTCAGCTTGATAAGCTTCTGTACGCTCCTCATGCCGCCGCGCGGCATCACCAGGCGGCCGCCGATCGCCAGCTGCAGCTTCCAGGCCTCGGGAATGCGCAGTCCGCTGGCCGCCGCGAGGATTGCGTCGAAGGGAGCGTGCTCGGCCCAGCCCTGCGTGCCGTCGCCGCAGCGAACTTCGATATTGCCGTGCCCCAGCACGGCGAGACGCCCCCGTGCCGTCTCTGCCAGCAGGGCATGCCGCTCGATGGTATGGACATGGGCTGCCAACTGGCCGAGCACGGCGGCGGCATAGCCGGAACCGGTGCCGATCTCCAGAACGCGGTCGCCGGGTTTGATCTCCGCCGCCTCCGCCATCAGCGCGACGATATAAGGCTGTGAAATGGTCTGCCCCAGCTCGATGGGCAGCGCACAGTCGTCATAGGCGCGGCGGGCAAGGTAATCGGCCACGAACGCCTCGCGCGGTACGGTCCGCATGGCGTCGAGCACACGCGGATCGGTGATGCCGCGGCGGATGAGCTGGCGCTCGACCATACGCTGGCGGTATTTCTCCGAATCGGTCAATAATCGTGTATCGGCGGGGTCGCGCATAGGCGGGCAACGGACCGGCGCGGCGCCGGTTCCTTCAAACCTGTCGCTGGGATCGTAATGCCGCGCGAGAGCGCGCGCAAACTTTGGCGGCATGCCATACCCACGCAAGGGAAAACGCGCTATAGACGCCGCCCGGAAAGCGAGATTTTCTTTAGCGCATGGCGAAAATTCCCCTGAAGCTGGATGAACTGATCGACGGCGACGCCCTGCGCCGCGAACTCACGGCGCTGACGGAAAAGTCCGCCGGCGATGGCTCGTCCGCCGAGACGCGCGCCGCCGCACTGCAGATCCTCAAGGAACGCATCGCCGCCGGACGCAAGACCGCCGAAACGATGCTGATGCGTGATGGCGGCGGCATCGCCTGCGCCGAGCGGCTGTCGCATCTGATGGACGAGATCATCCGGGCGCTCTACGACTTTGCGGTTACCCACGTCTATCGTTCGAAAAACCCGTCGGCGGCCGAGCGCATGGCGATCGTCGCCGTCGGCGGTTATGGCCGCGGCACGCTGGCGCCGGGCTCCGACATCGATCTCTTGTTCCTGCTGCCCTACAAACAGACGCCATGGGGCGAGCAGATCGTCGAATACATGCTCTACATGCTGTGGGACATGGGTCTGAAGGTTGGCCACGCCACCCGCAATGTGGAGGAGTGCCTGCGGCTGTCGCGCGCCGACATGACCATTCGCACTGCGGTACTGGAAGCCCGCTACGTGTGGGGCGAAAGGACGCTTTGCAACGAGCTGATCGACCGCTTCGATAAGGAAGTGGTGAAGGGAACCGGCGGCGAATATGCGCAGGCCAAGCTTGCCGAGCGCGACGAACGCCACCGCAAGGTGGGCGAAAGCCGCTACCTCGTCGAACCCAACGTCAAGGACGGCAAGGGCGGGCTGCGCGACCTGCAGACCCTGTTCTGGATCGGCAAGTATTTCTACCGCGAACGCACCGTCGGCGAACTGGTCGAGCAGGGCGTGTTCACGCAAGCCGAATACGCCGAATTCCTGAAGGCGGACGACTTCCTGTGGGCGGTGCGCTGCCACATGCATTTCCTCACCGGCAAGGCCGAGGAGCGGCTGCATTTCGACATCCAGCGCGAGATCGCCGAGCGGCTCGGCTACAAGAGCCACCCCGGCCTGTCGGCCGTCGAGCGCTTCATGAAGCACTATTTCCTGGTGGCCAAGGATGTCGGCGACCTGACCCGCATCTTCTGCGCCGCGCTCGAGGAAGAGCAGGCGAGCCACGTCTCCGGTTTCAACCGTCTGTTCCTCACATTCTCGCGGCGTCGCCGCAAGCTTGCGGGCACCAGCGACTTCATCGTCGACAACGACCGCATCAACATCGCCGATGACCGCGTGTTCGAACGCGACCCGGTCAATCTTCTGCGCCTGTTCTGGTTCGCCGACCGGCACGGGCTGGAATACCATCCGGACGCGCTGAAGCTGGTCACCCGGTCGCTGAAGCTGGTAGACCTCAACCTGCGCCGCAACAGGGAAGCCAACCGGCTGTTCCTCGACGTGCTGACTTCGGACCGCAAGCCGGAACTCAACCTTCGGCGCATGAACGAAGCGGGGCTGCTCGGCAGGCTGATCCCCGATTTCGGCAAGATCGTCGCGATGATGCAGTTCAACATGTACCACCACTATACGGTGGACGAGCACCTGCTGCGCTGCATCGACGTGCTGTCGGAGATCGAGCGCGGCGACGGCGAAAAAATCCACCCGCTGTCGCACAAGCTGATCGGCGAGCTCAAGAGCCGGCGCGAAGCCCTCTACGTCGCCGTGCTACTGCACGACATCGCCAAGGGCCGGCCCGAGGACCATTCCGAGGCCGGCGCCAAAATCGCGCGCCGCATCTGCCCGCATATGGGGCTTTCCCCGGCCGACACCGAGACAGTGGCCTGGCTGGTCGAGAACCACCTCGCGATGTCGATGACGGCGCAGACGCGCGACCTCAACGACCGCAAGACGATCGAGGATTTCGCCCACACGGTGCAATCGGTCGAGCGGCTGAAGCTGCTGTTGATCCTGACGGTCTGCGATACCCGCGGTGTCGGGCCGGGCGTGTGGAACGGCTGGAAGGGGCAGTTGCTGCGCACGCTCTATTACGAGACGGAGCTTCTCCTGACCGGCGGATTTTCGGAAGTGTCACGCGCCGAGCGCACCGCGGCAGCCCGCGAAAGGCTGGCCGATGCCCTTGACGGCTGGCCGGCGAAGGAGCGCAAGCGCTATGTCGGCCTGCACTACGAAAACTACCTGCTGACGGTCGACCTGAAAGACCAGATAAGGCATGCCGAATTCATCCGCGAGGCAGACGCTGCCGGCCGGCGGCTCGCCACCATGGTCAAGACGCACGAATTCGAGGCGGTGACCGAGATCACGGTCCTGGCGCAGGACCATCCCCGCCTGCTGTCAGTGATCGCCGGAGCCTGTGCGGCCGCGGGCGGCAACATCGTCGATGCGCAGATCTTCACCACCTCCGACGGGCGCGCGCTGGATACCATCCTGATCAATCGCGAATTCGACCGTGACGAGGACGAGCGGCGGCGCGCCGAACGCGTCGGCAAGCTGATCGAGGATGTGCTCTCCGGGCGCGCATGGCTGCCCGAGATGATCGAGAAGCGCACCAAGCCGAAACGCGGCGCGAAGGTTTTTCGTATCCAGCCGCGCGCCGAGATCCGCAATACGCTCTCCAACCGCTTCTCGGTGATCGAGGTCGAGGGGCTCGACCGGCCGGGCCTGCTGTCGGAGATCACCGGGGCGCTGTCCGACCTGTCGCTTGACATCTCTTCCGCGCATATCACCACCTTCGGCGAAAAGGTGATCGACACGTTCTACGTGACCGACCTGACCGGAGCCAAGATCGACAGTCCGTCGCGGGTGGATAACATCCGCGCCAGCCTGATCACCACGCTCGAAGGCGCCTCGCCACAGCGCGCCGGCAAGACCAAGGCGGCCGCGGAATGATGGCGGCGTTCAAACCTCCTTCTCCCCGTTTACGGGGAGAAGGTGCCCCTAAGGGGCGGAGGAGGGGCAACGCCAGCCTCTCTGTGCTCAAGCTGCCCCTCATCTGCCTGCCGGCATCTTCTCCCCGTAAACGGGGAGAAGAAAGCCAACCATGAGCCTTGTAAAAAAATTCGCCACAGTCGCGTCGGGAACGCTGGTGAGCCGCATTCTCGGCTTCAGCCGAGAGATGCTGATGGCGGCGGCTCTGGGTACCGGGCCCATCGCCGACGCCTTCAACGCGGCCTTTCAGTTTCCCAACACGTTTCGCCGGCTGTTTGCCGAGGGCGCCTTCAACGCCGCCTTCGTGCCGCTGTTCGCCAAGGAGATCGAGGCGGAAGGCATGGACGGCGCCAAGCGGTTTTCCGAGGAGGTGTTCGGCGTCCTCTTCACCGTGCTGATCGCCCTGACAATCCTGATGGAACTGTCGATGCCGTTGCTGGTGTCGACCATCATCGCGCCGGGCTTCGTCGACAACCCGCAGAAGTTCGAGCTGACCAAGGCGCTGGCCACCATCATGTTCCCCTACCTGGTGTGCATGTCGCTCGGCGCCATGATGGCCGGCATGCTGAACTCGCTGCGCCGTTATTTCGCCGCGGCGATCGCGCCGGTTTTTCTCAACGTCATCCTGATCGGGGTGCTGGGTTATGCCTGGTATGCCGGGCATGACGGCCTGACCGTCGGCTACGCGCTGGCCTGGGGCGTGCTTGCGGCCGGCCTGGTGCAGCTTGCGATCGTCTGGGTGGCGGTGCGGCATGCCGGGATTTCGATCGGCTTCCGGCGGCCGCGCTTTACCCCCAATGTGAAGCGTCTCCTGGTGCTGGCGTTTCCGGCTGCGATCACCGGCGGCATAACGCAGATCAACCAGCTGATCGGAACGGCCATCGCATCGGGAAAAGAAAGCGCTGTGTCGTCGCTCGCCTATGCCGACCGCGTCTACCAGCTGCCGCTCGGCGTCGTCGGCATCGCGGTCGCCATCGTTTTGCTACCAGAACTGGCGCGCGCGCTTAAATCCGGCAATTTGAAAGAAGCAGCGAACCTGCAGAACCGCTCGGTCGAGTTCACGCTGTTCCTGACCTTGCCGGCAGCGGCGGCTCTTCTGGTGATGTCCGAGCCAATCGTGCGCGTGCTTTATGAGCGCGGCGCCTTCGCCGCCGGTAACAGCACGCCCACCGTCTCGGCGATCCTTGCCATCTTTGGATTGGGGCTGCCGGCCTTCGTGCTCATCAAGGCGTTCACGCCGGGCTATTTCGCCCGCGAAGACACCCGCACGCCGATGATTTTTGCGGCGATCTCGGTGGTGGTCAACATCTCGATCGCGCTGACGCTGTTTCCCGACCTGGGTGCGCCGGGCATCGCCATCGCTTCGGCGATCGCCGGCTGGGTCAACGCGCTGCTGCTGCTCGGTTTCCTCATTCGTCGCGGCCATTGGGGCAGCGACATCCCGCTTCTGACCCGCATCCCGCGCCTCGTGCTGGCGGCTGCGGTCATGGCCGCTGCCGCGTATTTCGCCGCCGACTGGCTGTCGCCCTATCTTGCCTCGGAAGCGCCGCTCCTGGTGCAGGCCACGGCCCTTGGCATCCTCATCTGCGGCGCTGCTATCGTCTATTTCGCCGTCGCCTTTGGTATCGGCGGGGCCGATATCCGGATGATACGGCGGAGCATGAAGAGGGGCGCGGCGCCGAAAATCCAGGCCGATTCCGACTAAGCGCGGCCATTCACGGCGTTCCAGACAAGTTTCATGCGCCGGCTGTCAGTTTCTTAACGAAAGACGTTCACAACGGAAAAAGCGACGGCCAGGCCTGTTCCACGGGCCACGTCGCGCATGGGCGGGTTTTCGATGCAGTCGGCGGGCAGGCTCCACTATGTTGACGCGCTGAGGATAGCGGCGTTCGTCATCCTGATCGTCTACCATTCATCGGTGGCTTTCTTCCCCGACATGTCGTGGCTGATGAAAAGCGCCGAGACCAGCCCGCTTCTGTCGGAAGTGATGAAGTTCCCGCGCGCCTGGCGGCTGGCCCTCCTGTTCTTCGTTTCCGGCATGGGCACATGGTTCGCATTCCGCTCGAATTCCGGCTTCACCTTCCTCAAGGACCGCTTCGTGCGGCTGTTCGTGCCGCTGATTTTCGCCATGTGCGTCATCATCGTGCCGCAGGTCTGGTACGAACGCATGTACGAGGACGGCTACGATGGCTCGCTGATCACCTTCTGGGTGGCCCGTTACTTCAGCGAAGGAAAGTACCCCGAGGGCAACTTCACTTGGGCGCATATGTGGTTCGTGGCCTACCTGCTGGTGATGACGGTTCTGTGCTATCCGATCTTCCGGATGATCATTGACCCGAAGATGCGCTGGCTGACCAGCCGCTTCGAAGCCGTCGCCAGATCCAATGCGCTCTATCTGTTCTTCCTGCTGCCGCTGGCGCTCAATCTCGTTTTGACGCCGATCTATCCGCGCCAGACCAACGCGCTCTACAATGACGGCGCATGGTTCGCTGTGTGGGCTTGCTGGTTCGGTTTCGGCTTCCTGGTCGCACGTCACCATCACGCGATCATCGGAACGATCGTCGACCGCCGATGGCTGAGCGCATCCCTTGCGCTGCTCCTGACGGCGCTGCTCTACGTCTATTCATGGCATGGCGGAAACGCGACGATCGGCAGCTACGACGACATGACGCCGCTTTACAAGACGGCGATCTTCGCGCTGGCGTGGGCCATGATCCTGGCTGCAACCGGCTTCGCAGCGCTCCATCTCAATCGCAAAAGCGCCATCCTCGCCTGGCTCAACCGCAAGATCTTCCCGCTCTATATCGTGCACCAGACGGTTATACTGGCGGCGCTGTTCTACATCCTGCCGATGCAGGCGAGCGTTGCAGCGAAATACATGATGGTGCTGGCGCTCACCGTCGGCGTCTCACTCATCTTCTGCGTACTGGCGGAACGGTTGCCGTGGCCGCTGCGCGCGCTGGTCGGGCTGCCAGAGCAGCCGGCCGGCGCCCGCGACCTCGCAACAGCGAGCCAGCCGGTAAGGTTCTGAACCCAAACCGGCCGGGCTTGATCAACGCCGCGTCCTCGTTCATAAGCGCGCGCATCGAAATTTCGCCGCGCGGGATTCCTTAAGCCGCACGATCTTGTCCGAAAAATCTGCAACTTTTCGGGATCATGCTCTGACGGCCCTCCACAAGCCACGGGAACATCATGTCTAGCTTCAAACAGCTCGTCTTTTCCGGCGTCCAGCCGACCGGCAATCTCCATCTCGGCAACTATCTCGGCGCGATCAAGAAATTCGTCGCGCTGCAGGACGCCTACAACTGCATCTACTGCGTGGTCGACCTGCATTCGCTGACCGCCCAGCTCGTCCATGACGACCTCGGCGATCAGACGCGGCAGATTACGGCGGCGTTCCTGGCCTCCGGCATCGACCCCAACAAACATATCGTCTTCAACCAGTCGCGGGTGATGCAGCATGCCGAGCTCGCATGGATCTTCAACTGCGTGGCGCGCATCGGCTGGATGAACCGGATGACGCAGTTCAAGGACAAGGCCGGCAAGGACCGCGAGAACGCCTCGCTCGGTCTCTTGGCCTACCCCAGCCTGATGGCTGCCGACATCCTGGTCTACCGCGCCACCCATGTGCCGGTCGGCGAGGACCAGAAGCAGCACCTCGAACTGACGCGCGACATCGCCCAGAAATTCAACAACGACTTCTCAGGCCGCATCGCGGCGCGGGGGCTGGGCGTCGAGATGAAGGTCGGCGACGAGACGGTCAACGGCTATTTCCCGATCACCGAGCCGGTGATCGGCGGCCCGGCTGCGCGCATCATGTCGCTGCGCGACGGTTCCAAGAAGATGTCGAAATCCGACCCTTCCGACCTGTCGCGCATCAACCTCACCGACGACGCCGACACGATCTCGAAAAAGATCCGAAAGGCCAAGACCGACCCGGATGCACTGCCGAGCGAGGTCGACGGCCTTGCCGGGCGGCCTGAAGCGGAGAACCTGGTCGGCATCTATGCCGGCCTTGCCGAGATCTCCAAGGAGGCCGTGCTGCAGCAATATGGCGGCCAGCAATTTTCGGTGTTCAAGCCGGCGCTGGCCGACCTGGCCGTCGAGAAAATGGCGCCTGTGGCGGGTGAAATGCGCCGCATTTCGGCCGATACGGCCTATGTCGACAGCGTGCTGCGCAATGGCGGCGAACGCGCCAGCGTGCTTGCCGAAGCGACGATGAAGGACGTTCGCGACATCATCGGCCTGCTCCAGGATTAAGGGCTGCTTGCCGATCACAGTTGCCGGTGGCAGATTGCCGGCGAATCCTTCCTCCGTCAGGGGCATTGCATGGTCTCGAAACGACTGAGCCGGGAAGCCGGCCACCGGCGCAAATTCCTGGCGATCATCGACGACACGCCGGAATGCGAGCGCGCCGTCGCTTATGCCTCGCGCCGCGCCAAGTCGACCGGCGGCGTGCTGGTGTTGCTCTGGGTGATCGAGCCGGGCGACTTCCAGCATTGGCTGGGCGTCGAGAAGATCATGCGCGACGAGGCGATCGCCACCGCCAATTCGACGCTCGACACCTATGCGGTGAAGGTGCGCGAGCAGCTCGGCATCGAGCCCGAACTGGTGGTGCGCGAGGGGTACCCCACCGAGGAGATCCACAAACTCATCGAGGAAGACCAGGATATCGCGATCCTGGTGCTGGCCGCAGGTGCGGGCAAGGAGGGGCCGGGACCGCTCGTCGCCTCGATCGCCGGCAAGGGCGCGGCCTTCCCCATTCCGGTCACAGTGGTGCCGCAGAATCTGTCTGACGAAGAGATCGAGAGCCTGGCGTAGCAAAACATTCCACGTGGCCACCCACGGAGCGATGCGTTTCGCTTGAATAGTCGGCAGCTTGAGCCTATTTAGAATTATTCCAAACAAGAGGCTCCGTAGGCGGAGCCTGGAGAGACGTCGATGTTCATCCAGACCGAGGCAACACCAAATCCGGCGACCCTCAAGTTCCTGCCCGGCAAAGAGGTGCTGGCTTCCGGCACTGCTGACTTCCGCGACGCCGATACGGCGCGCGAAGCGTCGCCTTTGGCCGGGCGGCTGTTCGATATCCCCGGCGTGACCGGTGTGTTCTTCGGCTACGATTTCGTCACCGTGACCAAGGACGGTCCCGACTGGCAGCATCTGAAGCCGGCCATCCTCGGCGCCATCATGGAGCATTTCATGTCCGGCGCCCCGGTTATGGGCACGGGCGCCCAGGCTGCCGCCGACGACGGCGAGACGGCCGCGGAGTTCTATGACCAGGCCGATCAGGAAATCGTCGTGACGATCAAGGAACTGCTCGACACGCGGGTGCGCCCGGCCGTGGCGCAGGACGGCGGCGACATCACCTTCCGCGGCTACGAGAACGGCACCGTGTTCCTGCACATGAAGGGCGCCTGCGCCGGCTGCCCGTCGTCGACGGCCACGCTGAAGCACGGTATCCAGAACCTGCTTCGCCATTTCGTCCCGGAAGTACAGCAGGTCGAACAGGTCGGCTGATTTCTCCACCGTGACGATCGAGACAACAAAAAACCGGGCTTTTGGCCCGGTTTTTTTGCTTGCGGCGTCTTTGTTGCCGAGACGGCTCGCTAGAAATTCTACCTGACGATGACCTTCGCGCCGATTTCCGCGCGGTTGTAGAGATCGATGATGTCCTGATTCAACAGCCGGATGCAGCCCGACGACATGGCCTTGCCAATCGAGGCCCATTCAGGTGTGCCATGCAGACGGTAACCGCTGTCGCCACCCTTGTTGAAAAGGTAAAGCGCGCGGGCGCCAAGCGCGTTGGTGAGGCCCGGATCCATGCCGCCGCGGAACTTCGCCAGTTCGGGCTGGCGCCTGATCATCTCCGCCGGCGGCGTCCACACCGGCCATTCGCGCTTCAGCGCGACGCGGGCGGTGCCCTTCCATTCGAACCCTTCACGGCCGACGCCGATGCCGTAACGCATCGCCTTGTCGTCCTCCATGATGAAGTAAAGGAACTTCTGTGACGTATCGACGATTATGGTGCCGGGTTTCTCGTCGGTCTGGTAACGCACCACCTGCCGGTGGTATTTGCGGTCAACCTTGTAGATCGGGATCGCGGGGAGGTTGTAACCTGCGTCGGTGCGGGCACCATAATCATTGGAGAAAAGACGTATCGCACCGTCACTGCTGCAGCCTGCAAGAGCAGTTGCCAATGCCAATCCTGCTGCAATTACAAATGGTTTCATCCGCATGTAGGGCTCAGTTCCATTCATCGGCGCAGATCTGGCTCGATTCGAGCCAATCCTTTCGATATTCTTAAGACGCATCCGTTTTGCTTGCCAAGGGCTTCGCACGCATCCACATGCGCTCGATGCGTGTAATCCCGCAGATATGGTATTTCAGCAACAGCTCAGGTGGCTGGCTGATTGTTTCGGGCCCCGCCCGTAACTACCTGACAGGGATGGAAACAGGAGATTTGCCATGAATGTCGGTGATGCTGCGCGACGCTCCGGCCTGCCCGCAAAGACGATCCGGTATTACGAGGAAATCGGCCTGATCGCGCCGATGCGCGCCGCCAATGGCTATCGCGACTACTCCGACGACGACATCCACCGGCTGGCGTTTCTGCGCCGGGCGCGGGGGCTTGGCTTCTCCATCGACGATTGCCGGCAACTGATGGCGCTTTACCGCGACCGTGAGCGCGCCAGCCACGACGTGCGCGAAATCGCATCGGCGCATGTTACGGCCATCACCGAAAAGATCGCCGAACTGGAATCGATGCGGACGACTTTGCGCAAGCTTATCCATGCCTGCCATGGCGACGACAGGCCGGATTGCCCGATCCTCGAGGATATCGCCGGCGCGCAACCTTCAAAACGCGGCGCCCGCGTCGCTGCCACTGCATCGGCCCGATAATCGGACCCGATTTTCGGAAAGCACAAGTCTCAGAGCGTCCTTTGCGCGCCCAAGAGTACGCACGGCGCTCTAGACGGCGGAACATTGATAGAACATCGAAATGATGGCATGGTTCGGAGATGCCGATCATTTCACCGATTCTCTCCAACCCGTTGGCCGACGGCAGGCAATCCGAGCGTGCCATGGTCATCCGCCGTGGCGTGCAGCGCTTGCTGCGGGAAATGGGCGCGCATGTGCTGCCGGAACTGTCGTTGGCGACGGGCCGGCGGGCCGACCTCGTCGCCCTTACCCGCCACGGCGACATCTGGATCATCGAAATCAAATCGTCGATCGAGGATTTCCGCGTCGACCGCAAATGGCCGGACTACCGGCTGCATTCCGACCGCTTCTTCTTCGCCACCCACCCCGAAGTGCCGGCCGAGATTTTCCCGGAGGAATGCGGTTTCATCCTCTCCGACGGCTATGGCGCGGAAATCCTGCGCGACGCGCCGGAACACCGCCTGCTGCCGGCCACCCGCAAGGCGCTGATGCTGAGGATCGCACGGGCAGGCGCGGCCCGCCTGCTTGCGGCCGAACTGGCCGGCGTTTCGGTGCCCGCGCTGGAGGGTGAGAGCGAGTAGCGGCGCGCGCTACCTTGGCGCCCGCTTGGCGAGGATGCGCTGAAGCGTGCGACGGTGCATGTTGAGCCGCCTTGCCGTCTCGGAGACGTTGCGGTCGCACATTTCATAGACGCGCTGGATGTGCTCCCAGCGCACGCGATCCGCAGACATCGGATTTTCGGGAGGCGCGATGCGCTCGCCGCCGGTTCTGGTCAGCGCCGCGTAGATGTCGTCGGCGTCGGCCGGCTTCGACAGATAGTCGACGGCGCCGAGCTTCACGGCAGTCACGGCAGTGGCGATGTTGCCATAGCCGGTGAGGATGACAGTGCGGCTGTCCTCGCGCTTTTCGCGGATCGCCTTGACCACGTCGAGCCCGTTTCCGTCGCCGAGCCGCATGTCGACCACCGCATAGGCCGGCGGATTGTCGCGCGCCTTGCCGACCGCCTCCTCGACGCTTTCGGCCGTATCGACCTGGAAACCGCGACCTTCCATCGCGCGCGCCAACCGGGTGAGGAACGGCTTGTCGTCGTCGACGATCAGAAGGGTCGTGTCGTCGCCCAGTTCGGTGGCGTTGGTCTCGTTTTCGGCGGTCATCGCGTATTCCGTTCGTGCTCAATTTTCAGGCATTATATATTCTAATCAGAGCAATACTGCCAATCTACACCCTGTCAAACATCCGTTCCGGTATGGCCCCGGGATCGACGAACATCTCACGCGGCCAAATCACCTGGACCATCGCGCCCTTGCCGGGTTCCATCGCGTTGCGGAACGACAGTGTCGCGCCGGAACGTTCGAGCAGGGTCTTGGCGATGAACAGACCAAGCCCGAGGCCTCCGCCCGGCTCCGCGCCCTGGCGGGTCGACATATAGGGTTCGCCGATACGGTCGATGATCTCCGGCGGAAAGCCGCGCCCGTCATCGACAACATCGAGCGCGACATTGCTGTCGTTCCAGCGCCAGCGCACCGTGACGCTCTCACGGGCGAAATCGACGGCGTTTTCGACAAGGTTGCCAAGCCCGTAGATGACCCCGGGGTTGCGGCGGCCGACCGGTTCGGAGCCGAGGCGCTCGCCCGGCTCGAGCTTGATAGAGATGCCGAAATCGCGGTGCGGCGCGATAACCTCCTCGATCAGCGAAGTGAGCGGCAGTTGCGCCAGATGCGCCTCGCTCTCGGTCGACAGGCTGGTCAGACGCTTCAGGATCTCGCGGCAGCGTTCCGACTGAGAGCGCAGCAGCGTCACATCCTCATGCCAGCGCGGATCGTCGGCAAGTTCGCGCTCCATTTCCTTGGCGACCAGCGCGATGGTGGCAAGCGGCGTGCCGAGTTCATGCGCGGCGGCGGCGGCCAGCCCGTCGAGCGCCGAAAGGTGCTGCTCGCGTTGCAGCACCAGTTCGGTTGCGGCCAGCGCATTGGCGAGCATGCGGGCTTCCTCCGCCACCCGCCAGGCATATACGCCGGTGAAGGCGATGCTCGACACTACCGCGACCCAGGTGCCGGCGACATAGACGAACGGCATCGGCAGTTCGGTTCCGCGAAACCACGGCAGCGGCATGTGGAAGAAGACGAGCAGCGTGGCCAGCGCCACCACCAGCGCGCCGAGAAACACAGTCATGCGCAGCGGCAGCGACGTCGCGGATACGACCACCGGCACGGTGAGCAAAAGCGCGAAAGGATTGGTCAGGCCGCCGGTCAGGAACAGAAGTCCGGCAAGCTGGAAGGCGTCGAACACCATGATGCAGAGCGCCGCGAAGGGCCGCAGCCGATGCGTCGCCGGATAACGGAAGGCGAGGAACAGGTTGAGCCAGGCCGACAGCGCGATCAGCGCGAAGCAGATCGAGACGGGTAGCGGGAACTCAAGCCAGTAGGCAACGACGAGCACGGCGGTGCTCTGGCCGATGATGGCCAGCCATCTCAGCTTGATCAGCGTGTTGAGGCGCAGCCGGTGGCTCTGCTGCGGGTCGGGGGTACGAAGTTCCAGCATGGCCGATTTATGCGCTGAGGCACGGCCCCGCGCCAAGCGCTATTTCACGCGCGGCTTGGCCCGGCTGGTGGCAGCGGCGGAAACAGGATCTTCGGGCCAGACATGCTTGGGATAACGCCCCCGCATGTCGGAGCGGACATCGGCCCACGAGCCGCGCCAGAAACCCGGCAGGTCGCGCGTGGTCTGGATCGGCCGATGCGCCGGCGAAAGAAGCTCGAGCGTGAGCGGCACGGCGCCGCCGGCGATCGCGGGATGGCGGTCGAGCCCGAACAGCTCCTGCACGCGGATGGCCAGCACCGGCCATTCGCCGTCATAGCGGATCGGCACATGGCTGCCCGACGGCGCGTCGAAATGGGTCGGCGCAAGTTGACCCACTTTTCGCTGCAGATCATGCGGCACCAGCGACATCAGTCCGTTGTGGAGAGCGGACGTGTCGATGCGAGCGAAAGAAGCCTCGCCGGAAAGGAATGGCGACAGCCAGTCGTCAAGCCTCGCCACCAATGCCGTGTCGGAGACGTCCGGCCACGGCGCGCCGAGGCCGCGATGCAGCCAGGACAGGCGCTGGCGCAGTGTTTCGGTTTCCCTGCTCCATGGCAGCAGCGAAACGCCATGCTGGCGGATGGCGTCGAGAATCGCGCGATCAGCATCCGGCCCCTTTGGCGCAGGCAGCATGCGTTCCGACAGCACGATAGCGCCGAGCTTCACCGTCTCGCGCACCCGCACGCTGCGCTTTTCCGGGTCGAAGGCGGTCTCCGTGCGGCGCTCGAGATGTGGGGCCCGCGCCGCGCGGATTTCCTCTTCCTCGACCGTGGCGGCGGACGCGATGCGTGCGCCTTGCGCCTTTCCCTGCAGGTCGGCGACCACGAGGAACGCAGCGCCCGCCAACGGGTCGGCGGCGTCGAGCACGGCGCCTCGGCCATTTACGAGCACGAAACGCCCGCGTTCGCCGCGCGCCTTGGCGATACGGTCCGGGAAGGCGTGGAGGAGGAGCGAGCCGGCGCGGTCCAGCCGCCCCTCGTCCCCTGCCGGACCTTCTCCCCGTAAGGACGGGGAGAAGGAGGCTGGCCGCACCGCCGACGCCCCCCTCTCCCCGTCCTTCACGGGGAGAGGGCTGGGGTGAGGGGCAGTTTCTGACCTCGTCGGTGTCTTCGCCAACCTCTCCGCCAACTGCCGAGCAGCGATGGCGCGCGGCGATTTCTCGCTGTGAAAGCGCATGAGCCGGCGGTCGAGATCGGCGCTGTCGCCGCCGAGCCCACGTTCGGTCAGCAGCACGGCCAGCGTCGCGGCGTCGGCAGCCTGCCCTGACCTGGCGGCCTCCGCGACCATATGAGCGAGGCGGACTGGCAGCGCCAGCTTGCGCATCGCGTTGCCGCCTTCGGTCAAACGGCCGTCGGCATCGATGGCGTCAAGGTCGGCAAGCAACGACCTCGCCTCGGCCAGCGCGGGCGCGGGCGGAGGATCGAGAAACGCCATCGTCGAAGGATCGGAGACCCCAAAGGCGGCGCAGTCGAGCACCAGTCCGGACAGGTCGGCCTCCAGAATTTCAGGCGGTGTAAAGGCGGGTAGCGCCGCCGTCTGTTCGGCGCGCCACAGGCGGATGGCGACGCCCGGCTGCGTGCGGCCGGCGCGGCCGGCGCGCTGCTCGGCCGAAGCGCGTGACACCCGTACCGTTTCGAGGCGGGTGAGGCCGGTGGCAGGCTCGTATTTCGGCAGCCGCGACAGGCCCGAATCGACAATCACACGCACGCCGTCGATGGTGATCGAGGTTTCGGCGATCGCGGTCGCCAGCACCACCTTGCGCCGCCCCGCTGGCGACGGCCTGATCGCGGCGTCCTGCGCCTTGCCGTCCAGCATGCCGTAGAGCGGCACCACATCGGTATCGGCACCGACGCGGCCCTCGAGCCGTTCGGCGGTGCGTTCGATCTCGCGCTGGCCGGGCAGGAAGGCGAGCACGCTGCCGGTTTCGTCGGCCAAGGCGTCGCGGATGGCTTTCGCCATGGCGTCCTCGATCGGCATGCCGGCCGGGCGTTCCTGATGGCGGATTTCGACAGGGAAACTGCGGCCCTGGCTTTCGATGACTGGTGCGGCGCCCAGCAATCGTGCGACGCGCGCGCCATCAAGGGTCGCCGACATCACCAGCAGGCGAAGGTCCGGCCGCAGCGCCCCTTGCACGTCGAGCGCCAGCGCCAGGCCGAAATCGCCATCTAGCGAACGCTCGTGGAACTCATCGAAAATGACCGCCGACACACCTTTCAGTTCGGGATCGTCGAGGATCATGCGCGCCAGAATGCCTTCGGTGACGACCATGATGCGGGTACGTGCCGAGACACGGTTTTCCATGCGCATGGCGTAGCCGACGATGCCGCCCGGCTCTTCGCCAAGCAGCGATGCCATGCGTCGGGCAGCGGCGCGGGCTGCCAGACGGCGCGGCTCCAGCAACAGGATGCGGCCGCCTCCAAGCCAGGACGCGTCGAGCAGGGCCAATGGCACCAGCGTTGTCTTGCCGGCCCCAGGCGGGGCGACCAGTACAGCGCTGCTACCGGTTTCCAGCGCCTTCGCCAACGCCGGCAGGACGGCTGTGACCGGAAGTTCGGGCAGGCCACTCCGTTTCATTCACCGATCCGGATGACCGGCCCCTGTGCCGCCGCGGCGTCGGCCTCGTCATGGGTGACAAGGATCACGGGCAGGCCGGCACCGCGCGCCTTGGCAAATACCAGCTCGCGCATCTGCTGGCGCAAATCCTGATCGAGCTTGGAAAACGGTTCGTCGAGCAACAGCGCGCGCGGCGAGGACAACAGCACGCGCGCCAGCGCGACGCGGGCCTTCTGGCCACCCGACAGCGTGTCGGGATCGCGATCCCCCATGCCTTCGAGACCGACGCCGGCAAGCGTTGCTTCGGCAAGCGCCATGCGCTGCGCCCTGCCCGTGACGTCCGGCGCGATGGCGAAGACCAGATTGCCGGCCACCGACATATGCGGAAACAACAGCGGGTCCTGGAACAGGATGCCGGCATGGCGCTCTTGTGCCGGCAGCGCCGTGAGTTCGATACTGCCGGCGAAAACCTTGCCGCTGGCCTGGAACGCGGGGTCGAGAAAGCCGCCGATATAAGCAAGCAGGGTCGATTTGCCCGAGCCGGACGGGCCCATCACGGTCAACACTTCTCCCGGCGCGATGCGATGCGTCACCGACAGCAGGACGCGGCCAGCGAGCGCGATCGACACGGTGTCGAGGAAGAGGCCTTGTTGCGTCATTCTTTCCGGTGTTGCTCAGGCGCGCAGGGCGCGGCGATGCCGGAATATCAGCGCGGGCAACAGCGTGGCAACCAGAAAGCCGATCGCCGGCAAAAGCATCTGGAGAAAGGCGTAGACACCGATGACGCGCCGGTTGCCGCCGGAGGCGAGCGCCACCGCCTCGGTGGTGATGGTGTCGAGCCGCCCGGCGCCTATCAGCACTGTCGGCAGGTATTGGCCGACCGACACGGCGAAGCCGACGGCGGCGGCGGTGAGTAGCGCCCGGGTCAGCATCGGCAGGCGGATGCGGAAAAGCGTCGCCCAGCGGCGTTTGCCAAGTCCGGCGGCGATTGCTTCGTAACGCCGATCGTAGGCGCGCCAGGGGTCGGAAAGCGACAGGAAGACATAGGGCAGGACAAAGATCAGGTGCACGAAGACGAGGGCTGGGAGGCTGGCGACCGTGCCGGTGAGCACGAAGAGCAGTTGCAGTCCGAACAGGAAAGCCACCTGGGGCACGATCAGTGGCAGGTAGATGAAGCCCAGGACCCAGCGCCCGCCGATTCGGCCGGTTTCGTCCTCGCGCACGAGGCAAAGCACCGAAAGCAGAAGGGCGAGCAGCGTCGACAGCAGGGCGACGACAAAGGTGGTCGCGAGTGGAGAGCCAATGCGCGGCGCGGTCTTCACCCAGGTTTTTGCCGAAAGCGTGTCCGGCAAAACATCAGGAAACGGCCAAAGGCCGGCAAAGGACCAGAAGCAGAGCGTTGCCAGGCCAGCAAAGACCGTGGCGGCGGCGAACACCATGGCCGCAAGGGCTGTCTGCCGCAGCCATGTATCGCGGCCGAACCGCCAGCCGGCTTCGCATGCGAATTTGCGAAGCAAGGCGCCAACCCGCTCAAGTCCGATCCAGATGATGAGTGCGGCGGCAGTGATGACGAGCTGCAACAGCGCGCCGGACGAAGCGAGGAAACGCATCGACAGTTCGGGATCCTGCATCCATTGGGTGAGGCGCACTGCAAGCGGCGCCGGCGCCGTTGGACCGAGGATCGCCGCCACATCGACCACCGACGTGGCAAACGCAATGACGGCAAACACCGCCAGACGTATCT
Source organism: Neomesorhizobium albiziae (assembly GCF_900114255.1). Lineage (GTDB taxonomy): Bacteria > Pseudomonadota > Alphaproteobacteria > Rhizobiales > Rhizobiaceae > Neomesorhizobium > Neomesorhizobium albiziae. Next base: position 171,784 of record NZ_FOSL01000010.1, read on the forward strand.
GCTGGTAGACCGGCGGCCAGACGCCGAACAGGAAGCCGGCTATCCTTCCATAGCCGAGCGATGCAGTCAGCGCGCGGGTACGGGCGGCGTCCGCCTGCGGCATAGCTGCGAGCGCAATCAAAAGCAGGAATGGGATCTCCTTGACGATCAGCCCCGCCATCATGGAGAAACCCATCGGGTCGTTGACAATCAGTATATCGGGCGGACGCTGCCATCCGGTCAGTTCCGGCGAAACCAACCTTGCGATCATGCCTGATGGCGCGATCAGGAACGCAAGCCCGAAAGCAGCCGCCGCATGCGGCACTGAAAGCAGCGGCGAGATCAGGTGCTGGACGCGGGCGAACATGCTCGTGCCGGACCACCCGGCGACGAACAGCATGACGGCCGCCAGCGCTACCAGCGTCGTCACAAGACCGGACGCAAGGCTGACCATGGACGACATCCAGATGCCGGGTTCGGCAAGCAGCTGCCTCAGCGGATCAAACGTCACCGCCTCGCCACCAAGCGCAGGCAGATAGCCGAAGGCCGGCAGCAGTGTGCCACCAAGGCCAAGCAGGATTGGTCCCGCCAGCAGCGCGATCGTCAGCGGCGGACCGAGACGGATCAGCATGGCGATGGGTGGGAAATTTGCCCCGGTACGGCAGGAGAGATGTCCGGCAGGCCAGAGAGGGGCGCGAAGAAGAGCATGTCTTCCGTCATTTCTGGCGGCTTAGTTGCCCACGCCATAGCGCCGCTTCCACTCGGTCTCCAGCCGCTCCATCCAGCTCGGATGCGGTTCGTCGATGGCAGGACCAAGCTCATCGGGCTTCAGCGTGGCGATGCCAAGGTCGAGCGCCTCGAAGCGGGCCTTGTCTTCCGGCGCCAGCTTTGACATCGCCAGCACCGTCGGATCGCCCCAGACCTTCGGATCCTGCTTGCGCGCCTGGGCTTCCGGCGAGATCAGGAAATCTGCGGTGACCAGAGCACCCGCTTTCGCGGCAGCATTGTAGGGAATGGCGACGAAATGCGTGTTGGCGAGCGTGCCGTCCGGAAAGGTGAAGGAACGCACCGAGCCGGGCAGTTCGCCATTGGCGATGGCGCTCGACGCCTCGGAGGGGTTGAAGGCGAAGATTATATCGACCTCGCCATCGGCCAAGAGCTGTTTCATCGCCGGATAATTCTGCGGAAACGCCTTGCCGCCGCGCCAGAGCAACGGATTGAGCTGGTCGAGATAGGCAAAGAGCGGCGCTGTCACCTCTTCGAACGACGCTTCGTCGACCGGCTTCTGCAGCACCGCGCGATCGGCGACCAGCTCGGACAGGGCCTGCTTCAGGAAGGACGACCCGATGAAATCCGGCGGCTGCGGATAGGAGAAGCGGCCGGGGTTCTTCTTCGCCCAGTCGAGCAGTTCTTTGGCCGATTTCGGTAGGCCTGCAGCGTCGATTTTCGCCGAATCGTGGAAGAATACCAGCTTGGCCATGCCCCATGGGCTCTCCAGCCCTTCAACCGGGATGGTGAAGTCGGTGCGGATCGTCGGCTTGTCTACGGCGTCGACGAATTTCCAGCTCGGCAGTTTTTCGGCCCAGCCCGGCGTCATCAGCAGCGATTGCCGTTTCATCGAGGCGAAATTCTCGCCGTTGATCCAGATGAGGTCGACGGTGCCGGCGTCGTTCCTGCCCGCCGCCTTTTCCGCGACGACCTTGGCGACGGCATTGGCGGTGTCGTCAAGCTTCACATGGACGAGCTTGATACCATAACGCTTCTGTAGCTCGCCGCCCGCCCATTCGAGATAGGCGTTGATGTTTTCAGCGCCGCCCCAGGCGTTGAAGTAGACCGTTTCGCCCCTGGCTTCGTTGAGAACCTCATCCCATTTCCCGGGGTCGGGATCGCCGGCCAACGCATGCAGTGTTGACGCCAGCAGCAAGGCTGCGCCGAGCAGAAATTTCCGCAATGAAGCCTCCCATCCGGCTTTCGATGTCATGGAGGATTGAGCATGGCCGGCTGAAGCCGGTCAATGCACGCTTGGAAGGGTTGCGGTCACTTCGGTGTGAGATGTGCTTCGATGCGTTCATGCCGCCTGGCGCAGGAAAAACGGGGCGCGCGGGTTGCGCCATCGGCACCCATCCACAATATTGGAAACGCAGCAGTTTTCCGCCGCGTTTCCATTTCCCGATTTCTCATTTGAAAGGCGCCCCATAGCTCATGCCTCATGAAACGCCCCTCATCGCAACAATCGTCGCCGGTCTGGGGCTGGCATTCGTCTTCGGCGCCCTTGCCAACCGTTTCAAAATCCCGCCGCTTGTCGGCTATCTGCTGGCAGGCGTGCTGGTGGGACCACACACGCCGGGCTTCGTCGCCGACCAGGAACTCGCGCTCGAACTGGCCGAAATCGGCGTCATCCTGCTGATGTTCGGCGTCGGCCTGCATTTCTCCCTGAAGGACCTGCTCTCAGTGCGCGCCATCGCCATACCCGGGGCGGTGGTGCAGATCGCTTTCGCCACCGCGCTCGGCGCTGGCCTCGCCTGGCTGCTGGGCTGGTCGATCGGCGCCGGCCTCGTCTTCGGCCTGGCGCTGTCGGTCGCCTCGACAGTGGTGCTGCTTCGAGCCTTGCAGGAACGCCGGATGATCGAGACCGAGCGCGGCCGCATCGCGGTCGGCTGGCTGATCGTCGAGGACCTCGCCATGGTGCTGGCCCTGGTGCTGCTGCCGGCGCTGGCCGGGGTGCTTGGCGGAACCGGCGGCGGCCAGCCCGCCGTCGCCAGCAGCCTGCTTTCGCTGCAATTCGATGTTGGCCTGTGGGGCGTGCTCGGCATTACGCTCGCCAAGGTCGCTGCCTTCGTCATGGTCATGCTCGTTGTCGGACGTCGCGTCATTCCGTGGATCCTGCATTATGTTGCGCATACCGGTTCGCGCGAACTCTTCCGCCTGTCGGTACTGGCGATCGCGCTTGGCGTCGCATTCGGCGCCGCCAAGCTGTTCGGCGTGTCGCTGGCGCTGGGCGCGTTCTTTGCCGGCATGATCATGAGCGAATCCGAGCTCAGCCACCGCGCAGCAGAAGAATCGCTGCCGCTGCGCGATGCGTTTTCGGTGCTTTTCTTCGTTTCGGTCGGCATGCTGTTCAACCCGCTCAGCCTGCTCGACAACACCTGGCCGATCCTTGCCACGCTGTTCATCATCGTCATCGGCAAATCGTTTGCCGCCTTCCTGATCGTCGTAGCCTTCCGTTATCCCATCGGCACGGCGCTGATCATTTCGGCCAGCCTGGCGCAGATCGGCGAATTCTCCTTCATCCTCGCCGAGCTGGGTGTGGGGCTCAATCTGTTGCCGGAACAGGGCCGCGATCTCATCCTGGCCGGCGCCATCCTGTCCATCATCCTCAACCCGCTGGCCTTTGCGCTGGTCGACCGGCTGAAGCCGTGGCTGGAAAAGCAACAGGCAAAAACGGTCCCGCCGGCCGAAACCCCGGCACAGCCCGCCGCGCCGGACGCCCCCGTGCCCGTGGAAGCCGACGGCCCGCCGCCGAGAACCACACTCGACGACCACACGATCCTGATCGGTTACGGGCGCGTCGGCAGCCTCATCGGCCAGTCGCTGAAGGACGCCAAGCTGCCGTTCCTGGTAATCGAGGATGCCGACAAGACGATCGCGAAGCTGCGCGCGGACGAGATCGAAATCGTCACCGGCAACGCGGCCAGGGCCGATGTCTTCGAGGCGGCCAATCCGGGCGGCGCGCGGCGGCTGATCCTCGCCATCCCTAACGCCTTCGAAGCCGGCCAGATCGTCATGCGGGCGCGTGCCGCCAATCCGTCGATCAACATCATCGCCAGGGCGCATTCCGACGCCGAGGTCGACCATCTGACCGGGCTTGGCGCCGACATCGTCATCATGGGCGAGCGCGAGATCGCGCGCGGCATCGTCGAACAGGTGCTGAAGGACTCCACCGCAAATAGGCCGAAGCCGCCGATGGCCGGCCCGCTGACCTCGGATCAGCCGCTCACCGAACTCGGCGACGATGCGCCAAAGCCTGGCGCTTCGGACGAGCCTCCAGCCGATCCGGAAACGCCTCCGGAACCGGAACCGAAGCAGCCACCCGCAGCCTGAGAACAGCGTCGGTAGAATTATCGAAGGCGTTTAGACGTGCTGGCCGCCGTTGATGTGGATTTCGGAGCCGGTGACGTAGGACGCCTGTGTCGAGCACAGGAAGAAGATGATGTCTGCGACCTCCGAGGTCGAGCCCAGCCGGCGCAATGGGATGGTTTCGACAATCTTGTCTGTACCCGGCGACAGGATAGCGGTGTCGATCTCGCCCGGCGCAATCGCATTGACGCGGATGCCATGCGGGCCGAAATCGCCGGCCATCTCGCGAGTCAGAGAGCCGAGTGCCGCCTTTGACGTCGCGTAAGCAGTGCCGGCGAAGGGATGCACGCGGGTGCCGGCGATCGAAGTGACGTTGACGATGGAGCCTTTCGCTGCAGCCAGCTCCTTGAACAGGCCGCGCGCCAGCATGATAGGCGCGAAGAAATTGACCTGGAAGACATCGCGCCAGACATGCATGGGCGTGTCGATTGAGTTCATGCGGCTGTTGCCGTCCTTCAGTTTCGGCGAAATGCCTGCATTGTTGACCAGCGCATGCAGCTGGCCGCCATTGGCTTCCAGCCGGTGGCGGATTTCGGAAACGGCGATGCCGACATCCTCCTGATCGGAGAGATCGACCTTGATGTGGTCCTCGGGTCCCGCCGGCCATGGGCAGTCCTCGGCGAAGGCCTGGCGCGAGCAGGTGATGACCCGCCAGCCCTCACGCGAAAAGCGTTTCACCGTGGCATGGCCGATGCCACGGCTGGCGCCGGTTAGAACAATGGTCTTTCTTGTGTCGGCTTCGGCCATGGCAGTTCTCCAAGCCGCTATGTAGCGGATGAGAGTCCACTTTGCGAGAGCCGCGAAGCCGCAGCAAGGCCGCGCGCGCCCAGAACCTGGCTTTGCTAGTTGTTGCCGAGAATGACGTCGAGGATCGAGGTCTCGCGACGCACCGCCGGGCCGCCGACATCGGCGCTCGGTCGCTTGATCGAGGCCGTGCGGTCGGACCGGGTCGGCGGCGAGAAGCCGCCTGCGGCTTCCACCTGATCGGCCGGCTGCTGGCGGCGTACCGGCAGCGGCGCCGGTCGGTCCGCGCCATTGGTCGCACCGACATCGAGCGACGGTTCCGGAACGCTGGCGTCCGGCACGCTTGCTTCGAGCTGCTGCGGATCGGGCGCCCAGGTACCGGGCAGGTTGGCGACCGGAACGCCTTCGTGCGCCGCGACCATGAATTCGTGCCAGGCCGCGACCGGCAGCGAACCGCCGGTGATGTTCTTGGTCGCCTTGGCATTGTCGTTACCGAACCAGACGCCAGTGGTCAGATTGGCGGTGTAGCCGACGAACCAGGCATCCCGCGAATTCTGCGTGGTGCCGGTCTTGCCGGCCGCCGGCCATTCGAACGCCGCCTTGCGGCCGGTGCCGGTGTCGACGGTCTGCTTCATCATGACATTCATCATGCCGACGACCTCGGGGCTGATGACACGGGGATAGCCGTTGTGGGTGTTTTCGTAGAGCACTTCGCCTTCGGTCGTCGTCACCCGCTGGACGAAATGGACTTCCGGCCGGTAGCCACCATTGGCGAACGGAACATAGGCTGCCGTCAGTTCAAGCGGCGTCACCTCCGACGTGCCGAGCGCGATCGAAGTGTTGGCCTGGAGTTTCGATTCGATGCCCATGCGGTGGGCAACCTCCACGACGGCGTCGGGCCCGACTTCCATGGTCAACTGCGCGGCCACCGAGTTCAGCGACTTGGCAAGCGCGGTCGCCAATGTGACCTTGCCGTAATATTTTCCGTTGTAGTTTTCCGGCGTCCATTTGCCGATCCTGATCGGCGCGTCGGTGCGGATGCTGTCGGGCGTGCGGCCCTGCTCGAGCGCTGCAAGAAATACGAACGGCTTGAACGCGGAGCCGGGCTGGCGGCGGGCCTCCGACGCGCGGTCGAACTGGCTATCGGCATAGTCGGCGCCGCCGACCATGGCCCTGACGGCGCCAGAATTGTCGATGGAGACCAGCGCACCCTGGGTAACGTTGAGCTTCTCGCCCTTTTCCTCGATCAGCCTGCGGATCGACTGCTCGGCGAGCTTTTGCAGGTTCAAATCGACCGTGGTGTCGACGATGATGTCGTTGCGCACCTCGCCGATAAGCGCGGGCAATTCGTCCATGATGCGGTCGGCGACGTAATTCTCCGAGCCGCTCCAGTAGGATGGCGCGCGGGTGGCCGGCGTGGTCATGGCGGCCGCCAGTTCCTTGTCGCCGATCATGTTCTGCTCGCGCATCGCCGCCAGCACCAGTTGCGCGCGCTGCTCTGCAGCCTTGGGGTCGCGCGCCGGCGACAGCCGCGACGGCGCCTTGAGCAGGCCGGCCAGCACCGCGGCTTCCGCCAGCGTGACATCGCGCGAGGATTTGCTGAAATAACGGCGCGATGCCGCCTCAACGCCGAAGCCGGAGCCGAAGAAGACCCGGTTCAGATACATTTCGAGGATCTGGTCCTTGGTGTATTTCTGCTCCAGCCAGAATGCGAGCAGCACCTCCTGCACCTTTCGCTCGATCGTGCGGTCGGGCTTGAGGAAGAGATTCTTCGCCAGCTGCTGGGTCAGCGTGGAACCACCCTGGGAAAGCCGGCCCTTCATGATGTTGCCGACCATGGCGCGAGCAAGACCGATGGGGTCGACGCCGAAATGCGAATAGAAGCGACGGTCTTCGATGGCCATCACCGCCATCGGGATATAGGGCGACATTTCGTGCAGCCCGACCGCTTCGCCGCCTGATATGCCGCGATTGGCGACGAGCTGGCCGTCCACCGACACGATTTTGACGTTGGGCGGCCGGTCGGGAATAGCCCAGGTCGTGGCGCTGGGCATCTGCGCGCCATAATAGACCACGATGCCGGCAAGGCCGATGCCGCCCCACAGGCCGAGCACCAGGGTCCAGTAGAACAGCCGGCCGAAGCGGCTGAAGAGGCCGCGCTGCTTGCGTCGCTGATTTCTGGAACCGCGCGCCTTGGAGGATTTTCGCGGGGCGGCGTTCTTGCGGTTCGACGGCACGACGCGGTCCTCTTCGCTGACCGACAGGCCCGACGGCGCGCGCGTGCGCGACGGCCCGTCGAAAGTCGGCTCGATGCGTGAGTTCCTGTCCCTGGATGCCATGCTTCCGCGATCCGTCCACTTTGGTGCGGCTGGGATGGAGACTAAATGCGGCGATTTAAGGAGGCATTAATTCGCTTTTTTAAAAAGGTAATTCATTTCAATCCTTTAACGCGGGCCTGTTACCGCCCGTTACCGCCGTCGTTACCGCTTTGTTTTCGGCCGCGAATCCGCGCGTCGGCGAACCGTTCTGCCGCTTCGATCCCGGCGCGGTCATAGATGGCTGTCGTGCGGACGTTTGAGTGCCCCGCAACCTGGCGGGCATCATCGCGGGCGGCGCCGGCGGCCCTGCCCTCGGTCACAGCGGAAGCGCGAAGGTCGCGCGCCCAAACGTCGCCCGGTATGCCTGCGGCCTTTGCATCGGCCTTCCACATTTTTCCGAAGCTCCGATTGATATAGGGCCTGCCGCATTCTTCCGATACGATGACCGGACCGCGCCTTGCCTCGATCGGCCACCGGCGCAGTTCCTCCAAAACCATAGGCGCCTTTGACAAAGGATAGATTATCGATGCGCCGGTTCGGTCGGCCGTCTTTGAAGGCGTGTAGCGCACGACCATGTCGTCGCCGATGTTGTCCCATTGCAGCCCGAACCACTTCTGCCGGCGCGCTGGATCGATCACGTCTGATATCCCTGGCGCATCGATCGGGTGCCATTGCCCGATCACGTCCCATAGGCGTAGAGCGGTTTCAAAAACGAAGGCGTAAGCAAGCGCTCGCGACGGCCGTCCTGCGGCGTGCGCAGCCTCGCGCGCGGCGACAACTTGGTCGGCCGTCATGGATTGGGTTCGCGCACGCGGATTGGGGAGTTTGCGGCGAGTCTCGCGCACAATGTCGAGCAACGCCGCGCAACCCTCGAGGCGCGCGATCTTGCCAAAAGAGAGCGCTGCCTCAAGCACGGCCCGCGCCATCGCAGCGGCCGCCAAATGTTCGCCCTCGTTTGACCAGACACGATGCCACTTCTTAATGTCGAGGCCGCTGATCTCTGAAAGCCGCCGCTTGCCAATATGGCCCTCAATAGCGCCGAGATAGTGATTGTAAGGGCGTAGCGATCCGGGTTTCAACACATGATAGGGGCTGTCGGGGTGCGTCTGGTAGATCGACAGGACAGCCCTGACCGTGCCGTCAAAGGCCAGCGGGTCGCGCCGGTGCCCGGCGCGCCATAACAGCATTTCCGCCTGCAGTGCGTCGCATTGCGCCTTCAGGATTTCCGGCGCGTCGGCTAGGTGCGCCAGATTGACGGTCTTGGGGTGATAGCCGGCTTTGACGTCTGCCTCGCCGGCGACCCAAAAGGGCGTCGCGCCCTTCGCCCGCTTAATCCATTTCAGGCCCGGCGCCTTGATTTCTTCCATGCCCCTTCGTCCTCGCCGCCGTCTGGTACGCCCTTCATGTCGTCGGGCAAATGAAGATAGTTCCTATAGAAAAGGCGCACAAGCGGCACGGGACGACCACCGTGGAAGGCGTCGACCTTGGGGAAGCCGGCTTTCGCTTCGAGAGTAGGAAGCCGCGTGAGCCATGCCCCCGCCGCGCTCTTGCCGACCAACGCCTCGGCAATCTCGCGGTCGCTGGCGAACATCGGCAGCCGATCGAGGGGGCCTGTAAGAGCGTCGAGTGCTTTCATACGGCCGCCTCGCGCGTCCCGGCCTTCGTTACGCGTTTGCGGCGCTTCTGCGGCCGCCGTCGGCCGTTGGCTTCCTCGCGGCGTATGGCGTTGCGCTTTTGCGTGACCATTTCGAGATGATCCTCGCGCACGCACCGGCGCTGCCTGCACAAGTGGTCGAGGGTCTTTTTGCCTGGGATAAGACCGTTCTCGTTGGTCCAGCTAACCTTGTGCACGGCGACGACCTGGCCATCGAGCCACATGCGAGGATAGCCGCCGCCGCGACCGTTGCCAGAGTCGCCGGCCGTCCAGAGATGGCAAGGCGAGGCCGTGCCGTCGGCCGTTCGATATCCTGTGTCGACGATCTCGACGCAGACCATGATCTTGGCGCGGATGGCTTCGCGGCGGGAAAGCGTCTGACACATGCGTCTAAAACACCAAGAGGATTAGAATGGCGACGACCGCCGTCAGCAAAGCGAGGGTGACAATCACCGGCCAGTCGAGGCCGCGCCGGTGATTGCCGAGGAACACGATTGGCGTGTTCGGTTTCATCAGAATGGAATCTCGTCATCGAGTTCACGGCTACCGCCGCCGACGGCTCCAGCGCCACGCGTTTCGGAACGGTCGCGCCCTGACTGTGTGCCGTAATCGTCCTGGCCGGTTGGCCCTGGCGGCCGGCCGCTTCCGTTCTGGCCGAGCATGACCAACTCTCCGCGAGACTTCTGCAAAACGACTTCGGTCGAATAACGATCGGCGCCGTGCTGATCCTGCCACTTGCGCGTTTGGTGCTTGCCTTCAAGAAAGACCTTCATGCCCTTCTTGAGATACTGCTCAGCGACCTTCGCGAGGTTTTCATTGAAGATGACGACGGAATGCCACTCGGTGCGCTCCTGTCTGTCGCCATTGGCGTCGCGCCAGGTTTCCGACGTCGCGATGCGCATGTTGACGACCGGGTCACCGGAATTCAGACGGCGAATTTCCGGGTCGGCGCCCAAATTGCCGATCAACATGACCTTGTTAAGCGATCCGCTCATACCTTGCTGTCCTCGATTGTCATCCAATCCGTGCCGCGCACGTCCGCGCCGCTCGGGTGATAGGGATAGGGCGGGACGTCGCCCTTGTTCATTCGGTCAAGCATCAACAGAGCCTCGTCGCCGGACCATGGCGCGACAGTGAGGCGGACCATGCGGCGTGCGCCCCATGTCGACCGACGAACGGCCGCGCCGGCGATCGTGGCGGCCATTGCCGTCGGGAAATCCATCACTCTGCCCATAGCAAGGGCTTGGTTTCCTTCACGGCGCGCAAGCGCCGCCACGACCGCCGCGCGGCGCGATAGGCTTTGTCCTCGTCGCGAAAGCGGGAGGCGAGGCGATTGATCGCTCGCCACACCTTGTTTGTTGTCGCTTCCTCGCGCTGGAATCTGGCGACCATCAGCAAGTCGTAGAGTTCGGCGCCCCGCGTCATTCGGCGGTTGTTGAAGGCGCGAACGCATTTCCGGCCGCAAAATTCAGCCAAGCGCGGGCCGCGCTGGAACAGTTCGCCGCAATTCAGGCACCGGCACGTCGCCGTGATACGGCGATTTGCGCTGTCGGCCTTCCCTGCGCTTTGTTCTAGAACCGTCACTGCCGGCAGCCTCAGACCCGCATAGGCATGACGACGGCGAGGAAATCCTCGTCGGTCGGGCTTTCAATGCGCATCGGCGAGCCGCCATCCGGGGAATTGATGGTCGCCGTGTCGGCGCCGCGTTCCTTCATGGCCCCTAGCGTGGCGCTTAGGTACTTCGCCGAGACGCCGCGCACGCCAAACGAACCTGTGAATTCCGCACGCACGGCGTCATGGGCCTCGGCGTTATCCGTGCCAGCCGCCGTGATCGTCAGGAACTCCCCGTCGTCTGAAATCCGAACCGCCCCGGCCTTGTTCTTTGCCTTGGTGGCCGCTTCATTGATGGCCTGTATCTTCATGACGCGGTCGAGGGCGGCCAGCATTTCGGTCAGGTCAAAGGTCGCTGCAATGTCGCCCGGCGCCGGCACGACGCGGCGCCAATCGGGGAATGTCCCGTCGATCAGTTTGGAAGCCACGCGCTCCCCGCCTGCGGTGATGGCGATCGCGCGCTCGCACGTTTCGAGCACGACCGTATTGCCCGCTGCTTTGCGACTGAGGCGGGCGATTTCATTCGCGGCTTTGGTCGGTATGATGATGCCGGTATTCAACGCCATGCCTTGCGGCGCGACGATGCTGGTAGTGTGCAGGCGATGCCCGTCGGTCGCCACCGCGTGCAGTCGCCCGCCTTCCGTCCGCAAAAATACGCCCTCAAGGTAATAGCGGGCTTCACTGAACGCGGCCGCGGTAACGGCGGCCTCAATGATGCCGGCCAGGTCGCCGCCGCCGATCTCGACGCGGCTATCGAAGGAAGGCCGGAATTTCGGAAAGTCTTCGCCGGGCAACACTGGGGCGGCAAACCGCGCTCGGCCGGAAGTGGCAACCGCCTGGCGCTCGTCGATGGCGATCTTGACCTCGGCGCCGGCAAGGCCGCCGGACGCCTCGATCAGGAACGGCGGCACGCATACCGGGGCGAACTCGGCCGCGCATTCGACGGTGAGCGACGCCTCGATATCGCAGTCGGTCGCGGTCACGATGATGCCGGCGTCGCCGGCCTCAAGATGATACATGCCGCAGACCGGGATAACGTTTCGGCGGTCTGGAATGGATTTCAGGGCCGAATGCACAGCGGCCAAGATTTTCGGGTCTAGTGCAAGGGTCATGACAGGAGTCCGTGGTGGCGGGCCTTAATGACGCGCTGGCGCGCCTCAAGGGGCAGGATGGCGGGATTGGCGTCGCGCAGAAGTTTGTAAGCGCGAGCTGCAGGCGGCGACGTGAGCGCCGCCTCGGCGATCAGGTCAAAGACCTCGTCGCCGTCGACCGCGACGATATCGTCGGGGTCGGGCACTTCGTTACAGTGAGGGCAAATCGCCATGGCGAATTCCCCTACTCAGCAGCGACGAGGCGAAGCCCGTCGGCCTTGGGGTATTTCGGGCCGTTGTATTCCTCGTTATATGCGATGCCCTCGATCGCCTCCCATTTGACGTAAGGGACGGTCGACAAACCGCGTGCCAGGAGGCGGACAAAGCCGCCCTTGAATGCAGCGAACAATGCGCCGCTGCGCTCGTAGAGTTCGACCTGGCGGTAAATGCCGCGCTCGGAAATGATGACCTTTCCGGCCTCGACGATCGAGAAAAGGTCCATGTCGGCTAACGTTCTTGCCATTGGAAATTGTCTCCTATTGTTGCGAGCGGTGAGCGACGGCCGGGCAAAGCTGAATGAGCCGTTCGCGGTATTCGTCGGCCGCTTTCGCGATCGACCAGATTGTGATGCCGCCGCGCATCTTGAGCGGCACGGCCTGTTCGAACACAGCCGCCCAACGGCGACCGGAAGGGGCGAGCATCTGGCGGCGCTCAGTCGCAAGCATGCGAATGTCGTAGGATTTGACGGTGCGCCCCTGTTGCGGCGTCGGCGGCCAGGGAACGCCACACGCCCGAAAGATTGCCTGGTCGGCGCGCCGCCTGACCTCGCTCACGACGGCAGCGATGCGACTGTCGCCGAACATTTCCGCCTCGACCTCGACGAGGCCATCGCGCGCCGGAGTCGTCATGTCGCCCCAAATGTATTCATGGGCGTCGTGCAAAAGTCCGATGGCCGCCGTGTCGACGTCGCCGCCATCGTCGAGGATGGCGTCGGCGATCAGCACACAATGCTGTGCAACCGAATAGTGCCCGCCGGGAACGGCGCCATTGAAGCGGGGAATTCGCGCGAGCATTTCCGGCAGGTCGAGCAACGGGTCGATGTCGCGCGGATCTGGCTTCGCCATGGTGACGGCACGGCCAGAAAGGGTTTGCAACCACGCCTTGGTCATGCTTGCACCCGCTTCTTTTGAGCGACGACAACAGCCTGCACCACGCGGTTTTTTTCGCGATCCAGGAGGGGCAGCCCGCTAAGAAACGCCTTCAAAAGATGCAGGCAGCGTTCCGACTGCGAAACCCACGGGTCGAGCCTGTGCGCCGCCGTTGCGCGGCAGTAAGCGCGCCATGTTTCCCGCAGGTGTACGCGATCCAGCGCCCCGCCGGCTGTGACCGGCATCAGAGGGGCGGAAGCGATCAACACCTTTTCGACGATGCCGTCGAGCCGATCGCCGCCCTGCCCTTCCACAGTCAAGACGAGGTTTGCGAGCCTGCGCGCCTCCTCGGAATGTTCGACGATCTCTGTCGCGGTGAAACCCTCGCCGACGAGCGCGTCGGTCGTGACGCTGCCGTCGCGATACAAGATTTCGCGCATCGTCTCGGCCATTTCGATCGCCCGCTTGTTGGGAAAGATTGGTGGCCCATACGGCGCGTCAGCGCGGGCTTGCGTCGACGGGCGGCGTGCGAAATTTGAACTGCGGGCGTGGGGGTGCGCAGCGGCGTTCATCTTGGGTGTGACCTCTCCGTTAAGGCGTGGCGTTTTTAGTGAAATTCAGCGAACGCGCGCGCCATGCCGACGTCGTCGCCAAAGAGGACAAACGCCGCGAGTACGGCGGTCAGGAACAAAATCAGGACGGCGAATTCGAGAGCGTCGACCGCATTGTGCCGCCTGATTTCCATCAGGCGCCGATCGGTTCTCGCCTCAAACGACTCGATGTCAGGAATGAAAAGCTTGCGGCGGGATGTGAGTGCGGCGTCGTCTTGCCGCTCGCCCCGGCACCGCTCGGAGCGCATCAAGGCAATCCGCTCAAGGGCGAATTGCGACAAGCCGGCGCCACCCTCAGGGGTCGATGCCGGCTCGATAACAACGTGTGATGACATTTGCCCGCCCTTCCATTGGCACTCCAATGGGACGGGATGAAAGAACGGAAATTTCCGTGCTGTCAACTAGCTCAGCGGAAATATCCGTATGTTTCCGTGTGTAACCCTACAGCCCGAATAGCTCGTTAACCGGCACTATTCGATGCATTTCAATAACTTGACGACGGTCAAAAGAAATTTCACCGGACGGATTGTGCTGACGGACGACAATCTGGTCGTCCCGTATGGATACCAATTCCTTAACCCAGGATTCGACGCTGCCCGATTCGTCGAACTTGATTTGAATGACGATGTCGTCGCCCGGCCGCGGTGGGCGATGGGG
>NZ_FOSL01000011.1 GCF_900114255.1 Neomesorhizobium albiziae
CTAGGGTTATTTCGGTGTCCGACAGAGGCGCGAAGTCTGGATAGAGGATCTTCACAACCTCCATTGGCGTGCACCCTTTTCTGGCCTTGATATTGAGGAGATTGAGGAACATGCGCCACCAGCGCAACCGCGCCCGGACCTCTTCCTCTCGTTCGGTGTCGTGGACATACGAGTAGAGGTAATCCGTGGCGATCAGATCGAAGAAGGCGTTCGGGTTCGCCAGGAACTCCCGGCCGCGCCTGGTTGGCAGCAGCACATCCTTTTTCCGGCGAAGAAGCTTCAGATGGCGGGCCATGTCGCGCACGACCCAAAGCGGCGGCATGTCACGTTCATTGAGCACCTTGTTCATGCTGTAGAGGTCTTCGGCTGTGAACCCTGGCCAGAGGAAGTGCACAGCGGCCCAATGCACGAACTTGCGGTTCATGGCGCCGGTGGCTGTTAACCCGATGCCACCCTCGCCGTCAGCATAGGCAACCGAAAGAAGCATGCCGCGCAGAAGTGGTGACAGCGCGGCGACATCGACGTCGCCTTGCAGGTGGATTTCCGGAAGCATCGTGCGGCTTTGATCCCTACCCCGCCCATCCAGGTGCAAACGAGTATCAGCCGGCGACGGAACAATTGCTACTGAGAAAGCTAAAGCCGAAGGGGTGTCCCTCACCCGCCCCCGCTCCGCCCTTTCAACCCGGCCCAGCCGGTCGGATCGGGGGCTGATCGCCAGAGCCAGTGTCGCGTTTCCAACTGGCTGACAATGTCGCCCCTCTAATCAGCTTTGACATGGCGTTCGGCGACCGGATGCGGGATGCGCAGGCAATATGATTGAGCGGCGATGGGCTGATTGGCTTCCATCACGAAGATGGCCAGCTCATCGAGATCCCTTCGGTCCAAGCGCGACCAGAACCTTGCAACATCATGGTTCTAATGCGCAGTCGCAGTAATGGAAGGTGGCAAGATAGCCGGAGAGTACGCGCATGAACTCCTGTTGATGGGTCCAAGCTCTGCATTCGGCCATGGAGGTCATGGGTTTCACGTGGGGCAGCCTGATTAGCTTCCCCCGGTTGGTCAGATGGATTGTGACAACGATAGCGGTGAACATGGCGCGGTCATCCATCGACTTGAGGCTGGCGACATAATAACCGCCGGGGTTGGAACGAACGTCGTCCGAGGCAACCTCGTTGACATGATCAGGGCCACAGAAATGTGCGGTGCGGGAATCCGCTTTTGCAGCCGTGTGCGCCGCCAAAAGGAGAGCGAGAGCGATGAAGAACCCGGTCCGTTTCATGTCTTCCTGCTTTCCCAATCCAGTGCCGCCAGGATCGCTTGGAAGCGACGGCCGAATTGGCTACGCTAAGGAGGCGCGCCAGGAGGGTGAAATGTCCCGAAAGGCTCCTGAAATTGACCTGAAATCCGCTGAAACGATCACGTTTCGCGGTTTTGTCTTCCTGACGAAAACCAAAGAACTCCGAACCGTCGACGGCAAAGCGGTAAATCTTCGCAGCCAGACCGCCGAGGTGCTTTCCGTGCTCGCGGCGCGACCGGGCGAGATCGTGTCCAAGGATGCGCTGATGCAGGCGGTTTGGCCCGATACTTTCGTCACCGACGACAGCCTCACTCAATGCATTGCCGATATTCGCCGCGCGGTGGGGGACGACGCGCACGTGATCGTGGAAACCCTCCCCAAGCGAGGTTACCGACTGAATGCCGATCCATTCGGTGCGGCGGATGCAAACGCCGCAGCCGGCGCGGCACGTGCCAGGACACGATTCTCGCGAAGCGGCTTCATTCTTGCTGCACTCGTTCTCGTCGCGGCAGCGATCGGCGCATACTACGGCGCGGAAACATGGCGAGCCGCTCCGGTTCGTTCGAGCGCTATGCCGAGGATTGCAATCCTTCCCTTCGACGACATGAGTACCGGCGCGGACGTGGGATATCTCAGCGATGCCGTCGCCGAGGGGATCATCACCGAGCTTGCGCGGAGCAAGACTTATGCCGTCATCGCCCGGAACTCGAGCTTCAGGTACCGCGACCAGCCGGCGGACACCAGGCAGATCGGAGACGAACTCGGCGTCGACTACCTGCTCGAAGGCAGCCAGCAGAAGATCGGAAACCGGCTGAGAGTGACTGCCCAGTTGCTGAATGCGCAGGACGGATCGCATCTCTGGGCCAACACCTACAACCGCGAGATTGGCGATCTTTTCGTCGTCCAGGAGGAGATCATCCGCACGCTTGCGGATCGGGTCGGGCGCAGGATCCAGCGCCCCCTGCCAAAGAGTACTGCTGCGCAGGTCAGCGCGCTCCACTATCACCTGATGGGGATTGCCGAGATGCGCAGTGATTTCACTGCCGCGGGGAACCAACTGCTGCGGCAACTGAGCCTGAAGGCGATCAAAGCGGATCCGAACGCC
Organism: Neomesorhizobium albiziae; assembly: GCF_900114255.1. Lineage (GTDB taxonomy): Bacteria > Pseudomonadota > Alphaproteobacteria > Rhizobiales > Rhizobiaceae > Neomesorhizobium > Neomesorhizobium albiziae. The sequence goes on from NZ_FOSL01000011.1 coordinate 2,403, forward strand.
CAGTTCGGCTATATCGGGCTGGCCTGGTCCTATCGCCATGATGCGACATTTGGGTGGCACGAGCACGAGCATAACCGGGACGACGCGTTGAAGCGCGCCGCCGAATACGCCGACAAGGCTCTCCTGCTCGCTCCAGACGATGCCGAGGCGCATCATGTCCGCGCCCGCATCCATACCGAAGCCGGAGAGATCGAGCAGGCCCTTGCACGGTACAATCAGGCGATCGCCCTGAATCCCAGCAATTCAAACATCCTCCACGGCAGTACGGACCCGCTGCTGTATATTGGCCGCACCGACGAAGCGATCGATCGGATCGAGCAGGCCAAGGGCATCGATCCTTTCCACCCTGACTTGCTCCACTGGCAGATGGGCTGGGCGCTCTGGGAAAAGAACGATTGCCGGGCTGCGCTGGCGGCGATGCGGAAGATGTCCAGAATCCCGAGCGGCGCACACCGAATGCTTGCGGGGATACACGCTTGTCTGGGAAACGATCGGGAGGCAAAGGACGCGCTTGCGGTTTTCCTCCAGGACTCGCCCGGCCAGTCAATCAGCCAACAACGCAGTGAATGGGAGAAGGTTTGGACCGCGCCCGGAAGCCTCGACCGCTGGATCGAACACATGCGGATCGCGGGGTTGCCGGAGTGACGGCTGTCCGTGCGCGACCCGGCAGAAGACTGATTGGGCCGCTACGTTGAAGCCCTTGTGTCATGGGCGATGGTTGCCCTCAAAGTAGGATCATCCTTCGCAAGGAAGTTCGGGTGCGGGGGGTCGGCAGTGCGGCGCCTTGCGCCATATGCGCTTCGCACCCGAACTCAGCGACTTTCGTGGAACAACGACACGAAACGCGGCCCCGTGCGCGGTGCCCGCAACGACCGACACTGCCGCCATGAGACTAACTGATCGACCTAGAGACCGCCATCGACAAGCCCATCCCGCGGCGCATGGGCGAATTTTTGCGCCGTGACCTCGCAGGATGCGGTACCCGACCGCCAGACCTGAAATGCGAGCGCACATAAGTACACCTCCGCTAACTAGTGGCAACTGAAAAAGCCAGAAGCCTGCCTCAGACGCCCTGCCCGCTTCAGCGGTCACCGCCCAATCGATGCCGCCTTTCCTTTTCCCGGTGATCTTTCGTGTGCCTGGCCGCGATCTCGGCTGTCGCCCACATTCCCTTAGATCAACTCGTTGACCACCAAAGATTGATGGAGAATTCGGGCAAGCAGCCAGAATCCCACTGCCCTGATGAATTTCGGCAAAAGGTGGGAAGTGGACCTGCCTGTGCAGCGCCAGTCCGCCGTGATACATCCAGCGGCGGACTCTCAAAGCTAAAGCCGAGGGAGCTTACTGGATCGCGCTCGATCGGGCGCTCCCGTCGGGCGCCGCTCTTTGCGGAGTCTCCTGACATGGTTTTCGCGCCCACCCCTGCTAAGCAGATGCCGTGACATGGACTCGACGAGAGCACAATGACAGAAATTGCCGGACGACCAGAAGATTTACCACGGCTCTTGGTCGAGCGGTTGATCGATCGAGACGCGGACGCGCTTGCCCTGCTCTATGAGGAAAATGCCGTCATGGCGTTGCCTGGTGGCAATGTCGCTGTGGGCAGAACTGCCATCGGCGAAGCATTTCGGGCTTTCCTCGCATCAGAGCCTCTCATAGAGCCCGGATCGCCGGCCCGAGTTCTAACGAACGGAGAACTTGCTATCACGTCGGCCCGACTTCCAGACGGAACCATCACCGTTGAAGTCGCCCGCCAACAATCCGACGGATCATGGCTTTGGGTGATTGATCATCCGGCGCTCTATCCAGGGATCGCCCAGGTAGAATCCTGAAGGCGTACAGGCGGAAACCTGTTGCCCCGGGCCTCGTCGTAAGCGCGCAGCCGTCAGCGGCGCGCTCGTCCATTTCAATTCGAGCAATCCGGCAACAACTCCGCCGCTAGTCAAGCACGACCACGGCCTCCACCTCGAACAGCATGGGGTCAATTGCAAGCTTGGGAACGGGAACCAGCGTCTGCGCCGGCAGCGCCTCGCCGAACATCTCCTTGACGTTCTTGGTCAGCACCTCGAGCTTGGACATGTCGTGATCGACCACGAAGACCGTGAGCTTGGCGACCTGATCGGGTTTCGCCCCGATCCCATCAAGCGCGGTGCGCAGGTTCGCATATGCCTGTTTCACCTGGACAGCGAAGTCGGGCGACAGGGCGCCCATGCCGTCTTGGCCGCCCTGCCCGGAGATGTAGGCGATCCTGGCGTTGCGGGGCATGATCACCGCCGTGCTGTAGCCATTCGGCGTCGGGTCATAGAGGTTTTGCGGATTGACGATGGTCAGTTCGCGATCGTTCTCATTCGCTGTCGTGGCAGCGGAAACTCCCATGGTCATGATGATTAGCCCTCCGATAAGCAGATGCTTGATTGTGCGTGACATGATTTTCTCTTGGCTCTGCGGACTGCGAGCAGACGTACCCTCGCAGCCGGCGTGATCGAACTTTGGCCCATCGCCATGAATCGTACGATATACGAGTCATCGTATGGTACGACGTACGAGTCAACCGCTTAGCATCGACATTCCTGACGTTGCCTGCCAAATTCGAAAACACGATACTAGCGAGGAAGACGAATGGCAGCCAAACGCGGCGCCCGAAGCAAACAACGGACAAATGATGAGCGGCTCCAGCCCGTGCAGGAACCGCGCAGTGAGCCGCCCCTCTCTCGGGAACGTATCGTGGTGACTGCGGTGGATCTGCTGGACGCTCAAGGTCTCGACGGATTGACCATGCGTCGGTTGGCCGATCGCCTCGGCTCAGGTGTGATGAGCCTATATTGGTACGTCGACAACAAAGAGGATGTCTTCGATCTGGCGCTGGACTCGGTGCTCGAATATCGCGGATCGCGGCAAATGGCCGAGTTTCAAGACTGGCGCGAAGAAATCGTTCACATACTCGAAGACTGGCGCGCCAGCATGCTGCGCCATCCCTGGTCGGCATCGCTGCTGCCGCGCCGGGCGCTCGGCCCGAACATCCTCAGCCGGCTGGAAATGCTGAGCGAGACGTTGTCCAGGGCCGGTGTAGCGGCCGCGGACATGAACGTCGCGATATGGTCGCTCTGGAACTATGTGATGGGCGCCACCATCACCCGGGCGAGCTTCGACCTTTCGGACGACGACAGGGCCGCCGCGCAGCAGCGTCTCAGCGAACGCTACCCGACAATCGAACGCTCCCGCCTGCTGTTGGATGACGATTGGGATGGTGCTTTCCGGAAAGGCCTCGGTTTCCTGCTCGATGGCCTCTCTCCAAGATAAGCTCGACTTCACGACGGTCCTGCCAGGGCGTCATTCCGGCAAACCCGCCTTTCGAAAACCATCAACGAAATGCATAAGCGTCGGGGCGTCGCGGAATGGCTCCGTCTCGGCCCAGTGGTGGATTGTGAAATCCGGGTTGCCGACGAGGAACAGTTCGGCCTCCGCGCGCGCCTCGTCGAGCCGGCCGAGTTGAGCAAGGCTTGCCGCCAGGAAACGGCGTGAGCTTGTGCGATAGGTCTCGTCCCTGCGCAGTGTCTCGACGGCGGCTTCGTAATCGCCGACCGCATATTGCGCCTGGCCGAGCGTCAAATAGTACCAGCTAGCCGGAAATGGGTTCAGCCGGAACGCCTTGCGCATGTGCTCAATCCCCTCCTCTACCCGCCCGGCCAGGATCGCGATGTCGGACAATGCCGCAAAAGTGTCGGCCTCGTTCGGGTCGAGCTCGATCGCCTTGGCGAATTCCGCATCCGCCTCGGCGAAGCAGCGCTCATAGGCAAGCAAATAAGCCAGGACCCAGCGGCTGCCGGCATCGTTGGGATCAATCGCAACGGCCTTGCGCGCAAGTTCCAGGGCAACCTTGCGGGCAGGTTCTGCTGGCCCGCCGCTATGCACCCATCCCATCCAGTGGTTCATGGCAAGCCAGCGATAGGCTTCGGCGTATTCCGGATCGAGCGAAACCGCGCGCGTCAGCATCAAATGCGCTTCCTGCGCCGCCTGCGGTGAGTCATCCATCAGCTTTCGCGCCCGCACGCAAAGATCGTAGGCCTCGAGATTCTTGGGCCGGTTACGCGGCGGCTGTGCGTGCAGCCGGCCGAGCAGCGCTTCCACGATCTTTCCGGTGACCTCGTCCTGAACGGTAAAAATATCTTCCAGACTGCGATCGAAGCGTTCCGCCCACAAATGTTCGCCGCTCACAGTGTCAACCAGCTGGACGTTGATACGCACGCTTCCCGCGGCGCGTCGTGCGCTCCCTTCCAGCAGGTAGCGGACGCCAAGGTCTTCGGCGATGGCGCGCACGTCCATCGCCTTTCCCTTGTAGGCAAAGGCTGAATTACGGGCGATGACGAACAGGCCGGAGATCCTGGAAAGGTCGGTGATCAGGTCTTCGGTCAACCCGTCCGCGAAGGCTTCCTGCTCGGGATCGTTGCTGACATTCACAAAGGGCAGCACGGCTATCGATGGTTTGCCGGGCAGCGGCAACGCTTTTCGCTTTTCGCCGCCAAGCCGTTCGACGGCGCCCAGGAAGCGGTAGCCGACACGCGGAACCGTTGCGATCCATTCACCGCTCCCATCATCGCCGGCCGGGCCAAGCAGCTTCCTGAGCTGCGCGATCTGGACGGTGAGGTTGCCTTCCTCCACAGCCGTGCCCGGCCACGCCGCGTCCATCAATTCGGCCTTGCCCAGGATTTCGCCGGGTCGTCCGACGAGTGCTGCAAGCAGCTTCAGTCCGCGGTGGCCAACGGCAACGGGATCGTCGTTCCGAAGGAGCGTTCCTGCACCCGGATCAAGCACGAACGGACCAAAGGCGAAGCGCGATCCCTGCATGCGGCGCATCTATAGCCCGTTTGGAAGTTTTTGGAACTATTTGGGAGGGCTTAACGACGGCACCGTTCGTTTCCTGCAGAATCTCTCAGGTCGAGGGTACCCAGACCCTCAAACCATATGGAGGTTGCCATGACCGATACCCCTGCCCTTCTTGCATCGGCGCCGCATCAGGCAGCGCGGCTGGAAACGACTGTGGGACCGGCGGACACATCGCGTCGACGCCTTGAGAGCCTGCGAAGCATGATCGCGACCTGGGACGAACGGATACGTGTTCGCTGGGAACTTGAGCAGATGTCGGCGTCCAATCCGCATTTGATCGATGATATCGGTCTGACAAGACGGCAGGTCGAGGCGGAGATCGCCAAGCCCTTCTGGCAGGCATAAGGCGACTTCCGCATGATTGCCGAAGGCACGATATCGCCGCAAGAGGATCGTATCCCATGGGCCGCCATGGCGGGTCTTATTGCGACCGTCACGTTGGGCGCCGTGGCGGCGGGGGTGACCTATCCGCTGCTCAGCTTCATCCTCGAGCGCCAGGGCACTGCGCCCGGCCTGATCGGCTTGTCGGCGGCAATGATGCCGCTGGGTTTCATTGTCTCCTCGGCCTTCACGCCGGTGCTGGCGCAGCACGTGGGCGCGGCGCGGTTGGCGATCCTCTGTTCGGTCCTGACCGCGGCCACCCTGATCGCGATTGCCTGGACGCAGGACGTCTGGGCGTGGATGCCGCTGCGCTTCCTGCTCGGCTTCTTTTCCAAGCCGCCCTACGTGATCGCCGAAACCTGGCTGATCTCGATTACGCCGCCGTCGCGCCGGGGCCGCATGATGGGCCTCTATTCGTCCATCGTTTCGGGCGGCTTCGCCATCGGCCCGATGTCGCTCGGCCTGGTCGGCACTGAGGGTTGGCCGCCCTTCATGATCGGCATCGCGGCCTTCCTTCTCTGTGGTCTCATCCTGCTTGCGGTCGTTTCGCGCCTGCCGAAAATGGCGCATGAAGGCGAGGCAACATCGGTCGGCGGCTTCTTCGCACTGGCCCCGATGCTCTTGTTCGCGGTTTTCGCCGCAGCAGCGTTCGAACAGACCCTGATTTCGATGTTCGCGGTCTATGGCGCCGCACTCGGCAGCGGCGAAGTGCGCATCGCTTCGCTCATCGCCTGTTTCATCGCAGGCGATGCCGCGCTGCAAATTGTGCTCGGACGCATGGCTGAACGGTTTGGCTCGGCACGGACCATGTTGTTCTGTGTGCTCGCTTCGCTGGCCGGCTGCTTGGCTCTGCCCCTGATGTTCAACTCATGGCTCATCTGGCCGCTCCTTTTCGTCTGGGGCGGGGTCTCGTTCGGCATCTACACAATGGCGCTGGTACAGCTCGGCGAGCGTTTCAAAGGTCAGGCCCTGATCGCCGGCACCGCGGCCTTCTCGCTTGTATGGGGCACCGGTGGCATCGTGGGTTCGCCCGCCACAGGACTGGCGATGCAACTGGTCGGACATAAGGGGCTGCCATTGTCGCTTGGGCTGCTGTGCTGCGTCCTGGCGGTGATTCTGATGGCACGGCGTAAAGCCGAAAGGTGATGCAGTCCGCCTAGGCTCCGGCCTTGAACTCGTCCGCAATGTCATAATGTTCGACGCTTACGGACTCGATGAACGCGAGGGCCTCGTCGGGCAGTTTGCGCGGCTGACGCCAATCTTCGCCGATGGCGGCTTTGATCGCGGCGGTATTTTCCCAGATCTGAACCATGCAACGTGAGCGCTCACTGCTGTCAGGCAGCGGCCTTCCTGCGTAGAAGGCTATCAGGCCCGGCTGCTTGCGCAGCCATGGGTGGCTCTTCGTGAATGCGAATTCCCGGAATTCCGCCTCTTTGCCGGCAACGACAGTGCAGCGGTAGACGCGCATTATCATCTCACTACCTCCACCTCCCGCCCAACAGGGATGCATCGGCTTCAATCACGTTGAGCGATTTCGATTTAATGCGCAATTGCGAAGTCGGTTGCGACATCGCCATCGAATTGCATCGGGTTCCTGCCGATCTACGCGGCTAGGGAACCTCGTCGGTGCCTGTCGGCCCGCCTTCGTTTTCCAGCGCAGCGAGCCTGCGAGTGACCGACCGGCTGAACTTCAGACGCACCCCGGCGCCGTTCGAGCCTTGCTCCGGGATGAAACTTGCCCCCAACTCTTCCAGAGCCGATTGCAGGTCATCCACGATTGCAGGCTCGGGAACATTGATCTGGCGCTCGAAAGCCTCGATGACGGCCTCGTCAACTTTGGCGGCCGTGGCGAGCTTGGATCGCGTGATTTCCACCAGGGCTCTCGCCGCCTTGCACATGGGTCCAGTGATCATCTCGCAATCGCCCTTTTCATTGTCCCGCCCAGCCTAACGCATGTCGCGCAAAAGTGTGCAGCGGTTTTGCGACAACGACATGCGTTACATCAAAACCGTGTCCTTCCCGGTGAAGCAAACATCGAATGACGATGCTGGAATAGCGATCCCGTCACCCTTGTCAGGCCGCCTCCTCGACCGCCGTCGCGGTCGGCACGTAATTCAGGACGGGCCCGAGCCAGCGCTCGACCTCGCCGATCGGCATGCCCTTGCGGCGCGCATAGTCCTCGACCTGGTCGCGCTCGACCTTGGCGACGCCGAAATAATAGCTCTCCGGGTGGCTGAGATAGAGGCCGGAGACCGACGATCCCGGCCACATCGCCATGCTTTCGGTCAGGCTGACGCCGGCGTTCTTCTCTGCGTCGAGCAGTTCGAACAAGGTCACCTTCTCGGTGTGGTCGGGTTGCGCGGGATAACCGGGCGCTGGACGGATGCCGCGATAGGGTTCGCCGATCAGCGCGTCGGGAGAAAGATTTTCGTCCGGTGCATATCCCCAGAATTCCTTGCGCACCTTTTCATGCATCCGCTCGGCGAACGCTTCGGCGAACCGGTCGGCCAGCGCCTTGACCAGGATCGAGGAATAGTCGTCGTTGGCGCGCTCGAAACGTTCGGCGATCGCCACTTCCTCGATGCCCGCCGTCACCACGAAACCGCCGATATAGTCCGGCCTTTCGATGCCCTCAGGAGCGACGAAATCGGCCAGCGCAACGTTCGGCTTGCCATCGCGCTTGGCCAGTTGCTGGCGCAGCGTGAAGAAGGTGGCGCGTTCCCGCGCCCTGCCCTCGTCCGTATAAAGCCGGACGTCGTCGCCCACCGCATTGGCCGGCCAGAATCCGATCGCCGCCTTCGGCGCGAACCATTTCTCGGCGATGATTTTTGTGAGCATCGCCTGCGCATCTTCGAAAAGCTGGCGCGCCGCCGGTCCCTGTGCCTCGTCCTCGAGAATCTTGGGATAGCGCCCCTTCAATTCCCAGGTCTGGAAAAACGGCGTCCAGTCGATGTAGCGGGCAAGCTCCTCCAGATCCCAGGTCTGGAAGACGCGGGTGCCCAGGAACGCTGGCTTCGGTGGTTGGTATGTGGACCAGTCGATCTTCACCGCATTGGCGCGCGCCTTGGCGAGCGGCAGCCTTTGCTTGTCGGCTTCCGAACGCGCATGCGCGTCGGCCACTCGTCTGTATTCGCCACGCAGCGCATCGACATAGCCGCCCTTGGCGTCAGGCGACAGAAGGCTTGAAACCACGCCGACGGCCCGGCTGGCGTCGGTCACGTAGACCGTCTGGCCCTTGTTGTAGCGCGGATGGATTTTTACCGCCGTGTGCACCCGGCTGGTGGTCGCGCCGCCGATCAAAAGCGGAATGTCGAAGCCTTCCCGCTCCATTTCCGACGCTACATGCACCATCTCGTCGAGCGACGGCGTGATCAGGCCGGAAAGGCCGATGATATCGACTTTTTCCTCCCGCGCCGTCTCAAGGATTTTGGTTACCGGCACCATGACGCCGAGATCGATGATCTCGTAATTGTTGCACGCAAGCACGACGCCGACGATGTTTTTGCCAATGTCGTGGACGTCACCCTTGACCGTCGCCATCAGGATGGTGCCCGCGGTCTGGCGTTCGTCGCCGCTTATGCCCTTTGCCGCGTTGGCGAGCTTTTCGGCTTCCATATGTGGCAGCAGACCGGCCACCGCCTGCTTCATCACGCGGGCCGATTTCACCACTTGCGGCAGGAACATCTTTCCGGCGCCGAACAGGTCGCCAACGACGTTCATGCCGGCCATCAGCGGGCCTTCGATCACATGCAGGGGCCGTTCGGCAGCACGCCGCGCCTCGTCGGTGTCGGCGTCGATGAATTCGGTGATGCCGTTGACCAGCGCGTGCGAAATGCGCTGTTCCACCGGCCATTCGCGCCAGGCGAGGTCACGTTCCCTCGCCTCCTTGCCGGCGGTGCCCTTGAAGCGCTCGGCGATCTCCAGCATGCGCTCTGTGGCGCTGCTGCTGCGGTTCAGCACCACGTCCTCGCAGGCTTCGCGCAGGTCAGGTTCGATCGATTCGTAGACGGCGAGCTGGCCGGCGTTGACGATGCCCATGTCCATGCCCGCCTGGATGGCGTGGTAGAGGAACACCGCGTGCATGGCCTCGCGCACCGGCTCATTGCCGCGGAACGAGAAGGACAGGTTGGAAACGCCGCCCGACACATGCACATGCGGCAGCGTCTGGATGATCTGCCTTGTCGCCTCGATGAAGTCGACGCCGTAGTTGTTGTGCTCCTCGATGCCCGTGGCCACCGCGAAGATGTTGGGATCGAAGACGATGTCTTCCGGCGGGAAACCCGCCTGCTCGGTCAAAAGCCTGTAGGCGCGGGTGCAGATTTCCACCTTGCGCGCCTGCGTGTCCGCCTGCCCCTGCTCGTCGAAGGCCATGACGACGACGGCAGCACCGTATGCCCGGCAGAGTTTCGCATGGTGCAGAAAGGCCGCCTCGCCTTCCTTCATCGAAATCGAGTTCACCAGCGGCTTGCCCTGCACACATTTCAGGCCGGCCTCGATCACCTCCCATTTGGAGCTGTCGATCATCACCGGAACCTTGGCGATGTCCGGCTCGGCGGCGATCAGGTTGAGGTATTCGACCATCGCCTTTGCCGAATCGATCAGGCCCTCGTCCATGTTGACGTCGATGATCTGGGCGCCGTTGGCGACCTGGTCGCGCGCGACATCGAGTGCGGCAGCATAGTCGCCCGCGGTGATCAGCTTCCTGAACTTCGCCGAACCGGTGACGTTGGTGCGCTCGCCGACATTGACGAAAGGAATTTCGTCGGTCAGCGCGAAAGGCTCCAGCCCCGACAGCCTCATCAGCGGCGCCATTTCGGGTATGGCGCGCGGCGGATACTTTTTCACGGCTTCCGCAATGGCGCGGATATGCTCGGGCGTCGAGCCGCAACAGCCGCCAACGATGTTGACCAGCCCTTCCCTCGCGAACTCCTCGATCTGCTCGGCCATGAATTCCGGGCTCTCGTCATACCGGCCGAATTCGTTGGGCAGGCCGGCATTGGGATAGGCGCAGACCAACGTGTCGGCGACGCCGGAAATCTCGGCCAGGTGCTCCCGCATCGCATTGGCGCCGAGCGCGCAGTTGAGGCCGATGGTGAAAGGATTGGCATGGCGGACTGAGTTCCAGAACGCTGTCGGCGTCTGGCCAGACAAAGTGCGGCCGGAAAGGTCGGTGATCGTGCCGGAGATCATTACCGGCAGGAAGATGCCCTTCTCCTCGAACACCTCGTTGCAGGCGAAGATCGCCGCCTTGGCATTGAGCGTGTCGAAGATCGTCTCGATCAGGATCAGGTCAGCGCCGCCGTCGATCAGGCCGCGCAGCTGCTCGGCATAGGCAATGCGCAAATCATCAAAGGTTACAGCGCGATAGCCGGGATTGTTCACATCCGGAGAGATCGACGCGGTGCGGTTGGTCGGCCCCAGCGCGCCGGCGACGAAACGGCGCTTGCCGTCCTCCTGTTCGGCTCGGAGCACCGCGCGCCGCACCAGCCGGGCGCCGTCGCGGTTCAGCTCATAGACCATGTCCTCCATGCCGTAATCGGCCTGGGCGATAGAGGTGGACGAAAACGTGTTGGTCTCGATGATGTCGGCGCCGGCGATGGCGTATCGGTAGTGGATTTCCTCGATCGCCGCCGGCTGCGACAGGATCAGAAGATCGTTGTTGCCCTGTTGGTGGCATGCGCAACCGCCGAAGCGGTCGCCGCGAAAATGATCCTCGCCGAAACCGAGCCCCTGGATCTGCGTGCCCATGGCGCCGTCGAGGATGAGGATGCGCTTGGCAGCTGCAGCCCGCAGTGCCGAAAGCACCTCCGAACCGTCGCGTTTTGCCGCAACGGCGCCGAACAATGCATCGAGCGTTGCACTCGTTTGCGACATGATTTTTCCCTATTGCGACACCCCTTGTGGAATCACATAAAGACATCTTTATGTCAACATGAGATATTGACCGACGGCCGTGCAAAGGACACCCGATGCCCGCAATTGGGGTTATGCCAGCTGTGGACAAGCGACCCTGCCGCCGCCACGCTGGTACCCGCAGGCGCGCCGCCGCGCTAGCATTGCCTTATGAAGCCTTCAAAGGACATCTCCCGCCTGCTCGAAATCATGGCGGCGCTGCGAACGCCGGTGACGGGTTGCCCCTGGGACATCGAGCAGACGTTCGAGACCATCGCGCCTTATACGCTGGAGGAGGCCTATGAAGTCGCCGACGCCATCCAGCGCGGCGATCTCGACGATCTGCGCGACGAACTCGGCGATCTCCTGCTGCAGGTGGTGTTCCACGCGCGCATGGCCGAGGAACAGGGCGAATTCGGCTTCGGCGATGTGGTCGAGGCTATCACCAGGAAGATGATCCGCCGCCATCCCCATGTTTTCGGCGACGACGACGCCCGTGGCGCCGGCATGGCCAAGGGCATGTGGAACAGGATCAAGGCTGAAGAGAAGGCCGAGAAGCGAGAGGCCCGTCTCGCCCGCGGTCTCGATCCCGAAGACAATGGCGCGGGCTACCTCGACAGCGTGCCGGTCGGCCTGCCCGCGCTGACCCGCGCCTTGAAGCTCCAGGAAAAGGCCGCGCATGTCGGCTTCGACTGGAAGGACGCCAAGCCGATCCTCGACAAGATCGAGGAAGAGATCGGCGAACTGCGCGAGGCGATGGAGAAACAGGACACGTCGTCAATCGCGGACGAATTCGGCGACGTGCTGTTTGCGCTGGTCAATTTCGGCCGCCATTTGAAGATAGACGCCGAGACGGCGCTGCGCGGCACCAACGAAAAGTTTCGCTCACGGCTGCACCATGTCGAGCGCGAACTGGAAGCATCGGGAAGCAACCTTGAGAAGGCGACGCTCGACGAAATGGAAGCGCTCTGGCAGCAAGCGAAGGGCCGCAACCAGTAGAGCGCTCCTACGCCCGCTCCGCCTCGCTCGGCACCTCCCCATCGAGGGGAAGGGAGACAGCAAGCTTAGGCTCTCCCTCCCCTTGATGGGGAGGGTGGCCCGAAGGGCCGGGTGGGGTGAGGCAATCAGATACCGCTTTTCAAACGCAGCCGGCTTTCGATCTCGGCGCGCGCCGCAGCGGTCGCCTTGAGCGTCACGGAGACGCTGCCGTCCTCGTTGTCGGTGCGCGAAACGACATCGCCGTTGCGGTAGAGCCAGTCGATGTTGCCGAGCTGGCTTGGCGCCAGCGTGACATCGATCGCCTCCAGGTCGCCAGAAACGCGGTTCTCGATGATCGCCGCCAGTGCACCAATTCCCTCGCCGGTGATCGCCGATATGGCGATCGGCGGGCCTTTCTGGCCGCCGGCCGCTTCGTCGAGCAACCTTTCACGGCTGGCGTCGTCCAGCCGGTCGATCTTGTTCCAGACTTCGATCACCCGCTCGGCATGCGATGCGTCGACGCCGAGATCGGCCAGAATCTGCTCGACGTCCTCGGCCTGGGCCGCGGTGTCGGGATCGGAAATATCGCGCAGGTGGATGATCAGGTCGGCCTCGACCACCTCTTCCAGGGTGGCGCGGAACGCCGCGACCAAATGCGTCGGCAGGTCGGAAATGAAGCCAACCGTATCCGACAGGATGATCGGCGTGCCGTGCGGCAGCCGCACCCGGCGCAAGGTCGGGTCGAGCGTGGCGAACAGCATGTCCTCGGCCAGCACCCCTGCCCCGGTCAGCCGGTTGAACAGCGTCGACTTGCCGGCATTGGTGTAGCCGACGATGGCGACCACCGGGAACGGCACCTTCTTGCGCTTGGCGCGGTGCAGGTCGCGGGTGCGCCGCACCGTCTCCAGCTCGCGCTTTAGCTTGATGATCTTGTCCTGCAGGGCCCGCCGGTCGGCTTCGATCTGCGTTTCGCCGGGACCGCCCAGAAACCCGCCGCCGCCGCGCTGCCTTTCAAGGTGGGTCCAGCTGCGCACCAGCCGGCCCTTCTGGTAGCTCAGATGGGCGAGTTCCACCTGCAGCGAGCCTTCCTTGGTTCGGGCGCGTTCGCCGAAGATCTCGAGGATCAGCCCGGTGCGGTCGAGCACTTTCGCGTTCAGCGCCTTTTCGAGGTTGCGCTGCTGCACCGGCGTCAGCGGATGGTCGACGACCACCAGCTCGGCCTTCCCGTCTTTGACGATGTCGGCGAATTCGTCGACCTTGCCGGAGCCGAGCAGCGTCGCGGGCTTCGGGTCGGCGACGTTGACGATTGCGGTGTGCACTGGATCGAGGTTGATGGCGCGGGCCAGCCCGACCGCCTCCTCGTGGCGCGCTTCGGGCGAGCGTGACAGCCGCGGCCGTCCCGTCGAGGCGTTTTCATCGGGGCGCTCGCGCGTCAGGATCGGCACGATGATAACGGCGCGCCCGGTTGATCCACCGGCGCCATTGCCGGTCTCGCCGTTGCCTGCTTTGCGCGGCATGTTCGCCGCGCCTTCAGTTTTGGCCAAAAATCAAGCTTCCTTGCCGTTTTCCTCGCCATCGAACATCTGAACCGGCTGGCTCGGCATGATGGTGGAAATGGCATGTTTGTAGACAAGCTGCGAATGGCCGTCGCGGCGCAACAGCACGCAGAAATTGTCGAAGGACGTCACGACTCCGGTGAGTTTGACGCCGTTGATGAGAAAGATGGTGAGCGGGTTCTTGCTCTTGCGAACTGAATTCAGGAACAAGTCCTGAAGATTTTGCGATCGTTCCGCCATTTTTGTTTTCTTTCGCCGATCCCCTGGGCAGTGCGGCTAGTGCGCCAAAATAAAACGCCGCTGTCAAGCGCGCAACGCGTATCCCCGTCGCTGCAAGACAACCGGGCAAGCAAGAGAATTAACCAATGTCTGTTCTGGCGAAGCCGTTATCAGGCTTGAGTTTTTTCCGCAACGTCAAAAAATGCTTGCCGTAGCGTAAGGGTCACTGAACCGGGATGGCCGTTGGCGATCGGGGCGCCGTCGATCGCCACCACGGGCATCGCGATTGTCGTTGCGGAGCTGATGAAGGCCTCGCGCGCCGCCTTGGCTTCGGCAATGGAAAAACTGCGCTCCTCGATCTTCAGCCCCAGCTTGGCCGCCACCTCGAACAACGTTGTCCGGGTGATGCCGCGCAGGATGCCATGTTCAGCCGGCCGCGTGATCAGGAAGCCGTCCTTGGTGACAATCCACGCGTTGGACGACCCGCCCTCCTTCACGTTGCCGTCTTCGTCGACGAACCAGGCTTCCTGGGCGCCGGCCTCCTTGGCCTTCTGCTTGGCAAGCACATTGGGCAGCAGGCCGACAGACTTGATGTCGACGCGGTCCCAGCGATTCTCCGGCACCGTGATGACGTTGATGCCGCTTTCCGCGCGTTTGGCGCCAAGCGCCGGGTCGACCTTCTTGGCGGTCACGACCAAAGCCGGCTTGGTATCGGCAGGAAACAGGAAATCGCGCCCGGCGACGCCGCGCGTCACCTGCACATAGACCAATCCGTTGACCACGCGGTTGCGGTTGACCACCTCGCGCAACACGATTTCCAGCGCTTTCCGGGCCATTGGCCAAGCGATGCGCAGTTCCTTCAGCGAGCGGCCCAGACGGTCCAGATGACGCTTCATGTCGACGATGTAGCCGCGCGCCACTTCGCACACTTCGTAGACGCCATCTGCGAACTGATAGCCGCGATCCTCGATGTGGACCGCAGCGTCGGCATGAGCGACATAGCGGCCGTTGACGTAAGCGATGCGCGGCATTGTTTCGTAAATCCCGGATTTTCTTCAGCTTCGGATGGTAACGGCGACAGATTCGGTTAAACGCGAGGCTTGGAAAATTCCATGACCGCGCCATCGGCGGGTATCAGCAACCGCTCGGCCGCCACCCCCTTGGCGTCGGCAAACGCGCGCAACGCGGCGCGATCGACAGAGGCGTGGTCGAGCGCTTCCATGTGCACGGCTACGACCGTCGCATGTCCCGGCGCCGCTTCGCATGTCGCCACGGTCTGCGCGCCGTCCATGACGATCAGCGTGTTGTCCCAGACCGCCCCGCAGGAATGTGTGAAGACGACATCGGGCCGGGTCTCACGGATCGTCTGCTCGACTGGCGGATAAAACACCGTATCGCCAGTCCAGTAGACGGAAGGCTCGCCTTCCGCCTCAAGGCTGAAGCCCATCACGTTGCCCATCTTTTCCAGCACCGCGCCGGTGCCGTGATTGCCCTCGCGGCGGGTGATTTTTATGCCGCGCCACTTCAGTTCACTTTCGAGCGGCGTCACGTCGCGGAAACCTGCCTTGCTGATCGTCTCCTCATCGCCCGGCTGGCAGATCACCGGCAGGTCCTTCGCGAGGCGTTCCATGGCGGCCGCATCGAAATGGTCGGTATGCAGGTGCGAGACGATCACCAGTTCGACGCCGTCGACGATTTCATCGGTCGTAACCGGCAGTTCGGTCATCGGATTGGGCGACCGGCCGGTGAAGGACGGCAGGCTGTGGCGTGCCGCGAAGTAGGGATCGACGAGGATCGTCGCGCCGCCATAGTTCATTTTCAGGGTCGCATTGCGAATAAGCTGGACGCGCATTTTATCTTTTTTCCGCAATCGGTTAGTGCCGCAGTTTGCGAAATTGCTGCAACAAATGTGTGCCGGCGATCAGACGCCGAGCGACTTCAGTTTCCTGTGCAAGGCCGAACGTTCCATACCAATGAATTCGGCGGTGCGCGAGATATTGCCGCCGAAACGGTTGATCTGGGCCAACAGATATTCCTTTTCGAACATTTCCCGCGCCTCGCGCAGCGGCAGCGCCATGATGTGCTGGTCCGACTGGTTGGGCGCGCGCGGCATGACATCGCCGATCTCGGAAGGCAGAAGGTCGGCGCTGATCGGCGCCTCGACATCGTCGCCGCGCACCAGGATCATCAGCCGCTCGATGTTGTTGCGCAGCTGCCGCACATTGCCCGGCCAGTTGTGCGCCTGCAGCACCGCCAGCGCGTCGTCGCCGATGCGCCTTGGCTTGATGCCGACCTGGCGCGCCACTTGGCGCATGAAATGGTCGACCAGGAAGGGGATGTCCTCGCGCCGTTCTGCAAGCCCCGGCACCATCACCGGCACCACGGCCAGGCGATGATACAGGTCTTCGCGGAAGCGGCCTTCGGCGATCATCGCCTCCAGATTTTGCGCCGTCGACGAGATGATGCGCACGTCGACCTTGACCCGTTTGGTTCCGCCTACCCGCTCGAATTGCTGGTCGACCAGCACGCGCAGGATTTTCGACTGCGTCTCGCGCGGCATGTCGGCCACTTCGTCGAGATAGAGGATGCCGCGATGCGCTTCCTCCAGCGCACCGACCTTGCGTTCGCCGCCGTTCGATTCGGTGCCGAACAGCTCGATCTCCATGCGTTCGGGCGTGATCGTGGCGGAGTTCACCGACACGAACGGGCCGCCCTTGCGCGACGAATGGGCGTGGATGGCGCGTGCGGCGAGTTCCTTGCCCGATCCCGACGGGCCGATGATCATGACGCGGCTGTTGGTCGGGGCGACGCGCTCGATCGTCTGGCGCAACTGGTTCATCGCCGTTGACATGCCGATCAGGTCAAAACTCTCGCCGCTGCGCAGCTTGAGGTCGGAGACCTCGCGCTTCAGTTTCGAGGTTTCCAGCGCCCGTTCGGCGATCAGGATCAGCCGGTCCGCCTTGAACGGCTTTTCGATGAAATCGTATGCGCCGCGGCGGATCGCCGAAACCGCCGTCTCGATGGTGCCGTGGCCCGAAATCATGACGACCGGAAGCCCGGGATGCATGATCTTGATCTGGTCGAGCAGCGCCAGGCCGTCGAGCCGCGACCCCTGCAGCCAGATGTCGAGGAACACCAGCCTCGGCACCCGGTCCGCGATCGCCGCCAATGCGCTGTCGCTGTCGAATGCGGTGCGTGTTTCGTGGCCCTCGTCGCTCAGTATGCCTGCGACCAGTTCGCGGATGTCTTCTTCGTCGTCAACGATGAGAATGTCAGAAGCCATTACCGACCTTTTCAGTTTCTTTTCCGGTTGACGGCGGCGTCTCAGTGCGTGCCTGGGCCGTTGCCGCCGGGAGTACGATCGATATCATCGCCCCTCGCCCACCGTGGAAATCCGCGGGAGCATCGTGCAGTTCCAATCTGCCGCCGTGGTCTTCGACGATCTTCTTGACGATAGCGAGGCCAAGTCCCGTGCCCTTCTCGCGCGTCGTCATGTAGGGCTCGAGCAGCCGCTGCCGGTTTTCGCGCGGCAATCCCTTGCCACTGTCGATAACGTCGACGCGGATCATGCTGCCTTCCCGGCCGGCGCGCACACGGATGACGCCCGGCTGGGCGTTGTCGCGCTCGGCGCCCTCGATCGCCTCCGCGGCGTTCTTGATGATGTTGCCGAAGGCCTGCGCCATCAGCCGGCTGTCGAACGTGCCCATCAGCGGCTCGCTGCCGAAGGCTCGCTCGAAACTGATGTCGGACCGGCTGACCTCCACGAGGAACGATGCTTCGCGCAGCGGTTCGCGCAGGTCGAGTGTTTGCATGTCGGGTTTGGGCATGCGCGCGAAAGCGGAGAACTCGTCGACCATGCGGCCGATGTCCTCGACCTGGCGAATGATCGTGTCGGTGCACTGGTCGAAGACTTCGCGGTCTTCGGTGATTACCTTGCCGTAGCGGCGGCGGATGCGTTCGGCCGAAAGCTGGATCGGCGTCAGCGGGTTCTTGATCTCGTGGGCGATTCGGCGCGCCACGTCGGCCCACGCGGACGTGCGCTGCGCCTGTACGAGGTCGGTGATGTCGTCGATGGTGACCACATAGGACTGATCGTCCGTCTCGGTTTCTTCCTCGACCGTGACCAGCACGTTGAAGGTGCGCTCGGCGCCTGCCCGGTAGAATGTTACCTGTTCGCGATACACCGGGCGCCCTGACTTGCGGCCGATCTCCAGCACGCGGCCGACGTGCGGCAGGATGATCGACAGGTTCTGGCCGACCGCTTTTTCGGAAATCGCCAGCATCGTCTGCGCCGATCGGTTCACGATGGTGATGTTGCCGTGGGAATCGACGCCGATGACGCCTGCGGTGACGCCCGCCAGGACCGCCTCGGAAAATCGCCGGCGATCGTCGATCAGATCCTTGGCGTTGAGCAGTTCGTTGCGTTGCGATTTCAGCTCCAGGATCATCTTGTTGAAGGTATCGGCGAGCGAGCCGACATCTCCGTCGGAGATCCTGACCGGAACCGACACATCGAGATTTCCGGTGGAGACTTCGTCGGCAGCGCCGATCAACTGGCGGATCGGCCTCACCAGCCTGTCGGCGACCGCAATGCCCGTCCAGATCGCGGCCAGCACCACGATCAGCGTCAAGCCGAGATAGAGCAGCGCGAAGGCGATCTGCGTCGTCGGTCGCGAAGCCTCGAGCCCACGGTATTCGGCCGCATTGGAGCGCACGATCTGGCGCGCTTTGATCACTTCCGGGTCGACCAGGCGGATGGTGTAGAGATAGGCGTCGGGAATATCGCGCAGCTTGACGATGGCGCCGACGATGTTGCGGCTGCGCGGTTCGATCAGCACCGGCTGCGCTTCCGTCGCCGACTGGATCCACTCGTCGGGGATTTCCGGGATCGGAAAATCAGCCTTGGTGTCGGCTGCCGCGACCATCGAACCGTCGGCGCGCACGAGGGCGGCATGCGCCAGGCCGCGGCCGATGGCCTGCCTGGTCATCAGCTCGCGAAATCCCGTCCGGTCCAGATTGTAGAGCGCCTGCGCCTGGTCCAGCGTGAACGCCATCGAAAGCGTCGTGTTCTGCAGGGTGCGGCCGTTCTCCTGCACATAGGCGTCGGCGATCGACAGCGACTGGCTGATGATTGTCTTGGTCCGGATCTCGAACCAGCGGTCAAGGCCGATGTCGAGAGTGATCGAGGCGACCACGGCAACCAGGATGGCGGGGATCGCCGCGACCAGCGAGAACATGGCGACGATGCGCACATGCAGCCGCGATGCCGCCTTGCCGCGCCGCCTGGCCATCAGGATGCGATGCGCCTCGCGGGCAATGAGCGTGATCAGCAGGAGCACGAACACCGCGTTGATGGCGATGACCGCCAGCGTCGTCCTTTCCGTGGGCGCGATGTAGGGCTCAAGACCGCCGAGCAGGATGACGAACGAGATCGCAGCCGTCAGCATGGCGCCGACCACGGCGATGACGCCGGGCAATGCCAGGAGACGGCGCGTTTCGGAAGTCGATTTCGGAAACAGCGGCCGTGCCGCTGCCTGGATGTCAGTCGTCATTCTTGCTTCTGAAAGCCAGTGATTCCGTTGCATCTATGCAACGCATTGTGGCGATTATGCAACAAAACTATGCTGGCGGAACAATTTTGACATTTTCATATACCCGACGTCGCGGGCATCGCGCGATGAAAAATCAAGAAATTGATTAGAATCACACACTTGCCAGCGTTACTTCGATCCCGACATTCGCCTGAACGGCGTGCTTTCGGCAGGGATACCGATGTTGGAACCGGGTCACCGTGAGAAGTCTTTAGCGCGATCAGCCCTGTTTGGAGCCCCGGTAGACGTTGACGCCGAGCTCCCGGATCTTCTTGCGCAGCGTGTTGCGGTTGACGCCGAGCAGGTCCGCCGCCTTGATCTGGTTGCCGCGCGTGCCGGTCATGGCCGCGAGAATCAGCGGATACTCCACCTCGGCCAGGATGCGCTGATAGAGGCCCGGCGGCGGCAGATCGCCCTTGAACTGGGCGAAATAGCGCTGGAGATAGTGCTCCACCGCCTGCCCGATCGACAGATCGTCAGGCAGTACGCCACCTCCCGAAGGGGGCGGCGCTTCGCCGGTGCGCAATTCGGCGTCGATGATCTCGGCCGAAATCTCGTCCTGTGGATAAAGTGCCGCCAGCCGGCGGACAAGGTTTTCCAGCTCGCGCACATTGCCCGGCCAGGCATAGCGCTTCATCAGCTCTACGCCGCCGCTGGAGATACGCTTGATCTGCAGGCCTTCCTTCTCCACCTGCTTGAAGAAATGGCGCACGAGGTCGGGAATGTCTTCGGCCCGTTCGCGCAGCGGCGGCAGGCGGAGCGGCACCACGTTCAGCCGGTAGAACAGGTCCTCGCGGAAAAGCCCCTGGTTGATCAGCGTGCGCAGATCCTTGTTGGTGGCTGCGACGATGCGCACGTCGGTCTTGATCGGCGTGCGGCCGCCAACGGTGGTGTATTCGCCCTGCTGCAGCACGCGCAGCAGCCTGGTCTGCGCCTCCATCGGCATGTCGCCGATCTCGTCAAGGAACAGCGTGCCGCCCTCGGCCTGCTCGAAGCGACCCGTCGAGCGGTTCTGCGCGCCGGTGAAAGCCCCCTTCTCGTGGCCGAACAGCTCCGACTCGATCAGGTCTCGTGGGATCGCCGCCATGTTGATCGCCACGAATGGTCCGTTGCGGCGGCGGCCATATTCATGCAGCGCGCGCGCCACCAGTTCCTTGCCGGTGCCGGATTCGCCCGAAATCATCACCGTCAGGTCTGTCTGCATCATGCGGGCGAGCATCCGGTAGATGTCCTGCATGGCGCCGGAACGGCCAACCAGCGGCATCGTTTCGGGCTGATCGTCGCCGCGCGGTTCGGGCGACAGCCGCTTTGGCTCCGAAAGCGCCCGGTTGACGATGGTCAGAAGCTCGGTGAGATCGAAAGGCTTCGGCAGATATTCGTAGGCGCCGGTTTCCGACGCCCGGATCGCCGTCATGAAGGTGTTCTGCGCACTCATCACGATGACCGGCAACTCCGGCCGCGCCTTCTTGATGCGCGGCAGCATGTCGAAGGCGTTTTCGTCGGGCATCACCACGTCCGTGATGACGAGATCGCCCTCGCCCGCCGCCACCCAGCGCCACAGCGTGGCCGCGTTCGAGGTGACGCGCACCTCGTGCCCCGAGCGCGATAGCGCCTGGTTCAGCACGGTGCGGATCGCCGCATCGTCGTCAGCGACCAGAATGTTTCCACGTACACTCATCGGCCAGACCTTGCATCGCTGTCGCCGGCGACCGGCGTTTCTTTCCATGCCGGCAGCAATATGCGGAACAGGGTGCCGCGCGGCGTCGAATCGCATTCGATGACGCCGCCATGCTCGCCGACGATTTTCGCCACCAGCGCCAGCCCGAGCCCGGAGCCGTTCGGCTTGGTGGTGATGAAGGGGTCGAACAGGATCGGCAGGATGTCTTCCGGTACGCCTGGCCCGTTGTCGCGCACCGAAAACTCCAGCGGCAGCGAGACACGGTCCTGCGTGCCCGGCACCGAAACGCGAATGCCCGGCCGAAACGCGGTCGACAGGGTGATCTCGCCTTGCGGATCGCTTCCGATCGCTTCTGCGGCGTTCTTGACTAGGTTCAGGAACACCTGGATCAGTTGGTCGCGGTTGGCATAAACCGGAGGCAATGATGGATCATAATCCTCTATGATCTTGATTCCTCTGGCGAAACCGTTTCTGGCAATGGCCTTCACATGATCGAGCACGATATGGATGTTGACGGGATAGCGGTCGATCGGCCGCTCGTCCGAAAACACCTCCATCCGGTCGACCAGCGAGACGATGCGGTCGGTTTCGTCGGTGATCAGGCGTGTCAGCGCCCGGTCTTCGTCCGACACCGCGGTTTCCAGAAGCTGGGCAGCGCCGCGAATTCCCGACAGCGGGTTCTTGATCTCGTGCGCCAGCATGGCGGCCAGGCCGGTCACCGAGCGCGCCGCCCCGCGATGCGTCATCTGGCGGTCTATCTTGTCGGCCATCGAGCGTTCCTGGAACATCACCACCACCGAACCCGGCAGTTCCGGCACCGGCGCGACATAGATGTCGACGATCTTTTCGACGCCGAGCCGCGGCGAGGAAATATCGACGCGGTATTCGTTCACCGGCGCGCGGCGCTCCCGCACCTGCTCAACCAGCGTCAGCAGCGGGCTGCCGAACGGCACGAACTTGCTCAGCGTATGGCGGCCGAGCATGGTGGCGCTGGCGCGGAAGAAATCTTCCGCGTCGGCATTCGCAAAAGTGATGAACCCCTCGGCGCTGATCATGATCACCGGATGGCGGATCGTGTTGAGCACGATCTGCGCGGCGTCGGCCGGCGCCGGCGTTGCTGCCTGCGTCACATTCATGCGACGTCCTTCAGTAGCTGGAGGTTGCCGGCTTGCGCGACGAACGCTTCGCGCAGCTCGGCAATCACGCTTTGCGGCTGGAGACCGGTCATGATCGCCTTGCGCTGTTCCGCCGAAACCGAGGCGGCGTGGCGGTCGAGATACCAGCCGAGGTGTTTTCGGGCCTGCCGCAGGCCGCTTTCGACGCCGTAGAGCGACAGCATCGCCTCGTAGTGGGCGATCACATAATCCGCCAGTTCTTCACCGCCTGCGGGAATGCCCTGCGCTGCCGCCGCACCTGCAGCCTCGGCGATTTCGGCAGACGTCCACGGCGCGCCGTAATTGCCGCGGCCGACCATCACCGCGTCGGCGCCGGATTGTTCCAGCACCAGCGCAGCATCGGCCGCCGAGGTCACATCGCCATTGGCGACGACGGGAATGGATACCGCCTGCTTCACCCGTGCGATCGCCCGCCAGTCGGCCTTGCCCTGGTAGAACTGGCAACGCGTGCGGCCATGTACCGTCACCATCCGCACGCCGGCCTGCTCTGCGCGGCGCGCCAGAAGCGGCGCGTTGAGCGCGCCCTCGTCCCAGCCGAGCCGCATTTTCACCGTCACCGGCACTTTGACCGCACCGATTACCGCTTCGATCAGCGACAGCGCGTGGTCGGGCTCGCGCATCAGCGCCGAACCGGCATAACCGCCGGTCACCTTCTTGGCGGGGCAGCCCATGTTGATGTCGATGATGTCGGCGCCCTCGCCTGCCGCGATACGTGCGGCTTCCGCCATGTGACCCGCCTCGCGCCCGGCAAGCTGCACCATGTGGACGGGAATGTCCGGTCGCCGGATTCGCCGTTCCGATTCCTGCCGGCCCCTTGCTAGCTCTCCGCTCGCCACCATTTCCGAAACCACCAGCCCGGCGCCGTGCCCGTGCGCGCGCATGCGGAACGCCTCGTCGGTGATGCCCGACATCGGCGCAAGAAACACGCGGTTGCGGATTTCGACCGCGCCTATGGCAAGCGGTTGGCCGAGTTGGGAAAGAGAAGTCATGCACAAAAACCGGGCACTTTGGTCCACTGCTCATTGCCTAGACAGTTTTGCACGTTTGTGCAACTGCGAAGGCACTCAAACTTTCGTCACACTGCTTGGGCTGGCCTTGCTTTGCACTAGCCTTTGTAACAGCCCGCCGCTATGCGTCTCGACATGGGTGAAAAGACAACAGAATCCGGGCTTCCTGAGGGCAAGGTGGCGGTCGTCATCGTCGCGGCGGGCCGCGGCGAGCGCGCCGGCCAGTCTGCCGAAGGTCCGAAGCAATACCGCCGGATCGGCGGCCGCGCTGTCATCCACCGCACCATCGAGGCCTTTGCCAGCCATCCCGCGATCGGCAGCATCGTGGTGGCGATCCATCCCGACGATGGCGAGCTTCTTTCAGCAAGCGGAAAATACAGCCGTGCGTTCATCGTCGTGCCGGGCGGGCCGACGCGCCAGGAATCGACCCGGTTGGCGCTGAGCGCGCTCGCCGACGAGAAACCCGGCATCGTGCTGATCCATGACGGGGTACGCCCTTTTGTCGATGCCGCGTTGATCGACAGGGTCGTCGCGTCGGTCGATGCGGGCCATGGCGCCCTGCCCGCCCTGCCGGTGTCCGACACGCTGAAGCGGGCCGCAGCCGACACCACTATCCTTGAAACGGTTCCCCGCGCCCACCTTCATGCCGCGCAGACGCCGCAAGGCTTTCCGTTCGGCCTGATCCTTTCCGCGCACGACGCCGCCCACGCCGCCGGGCGCGACGATTTCACCGACGACGCGGCGATCGCCGAATGGGCCGGCCTTCCGGTTAAGGTTGTTCTCGGCTCTCCCGACAACGTCAAACTGACCTGGGCAAGGGATATCGCAATGGCCAACGAACGGCTTTCCGGCGGGCCGGCGGCATTTCCGGATGTGCGCACCGGCAATGGCTACGACGTGCATTCCTTCGAGCCCGGTGACCATGTGACGCTTTGCGGCGTCGCCATTCCCCACACGAAGAAGCTCAACGGCCATTCCGATGCCGATGTCGGCCTGCATGCGCTGACCGACGCGCTTCTGGCCACCTGCGGCGCCGGCGACATCGGCACGCATTTCCCGCCCTCCGATCCGCAGTGGAAGGGGGTCGCGTCGCATATCTTCGTGGAACATGCAGCCTCCATCGTGCGTTCGAAAGGCGGCCGCATCGCCAATGCCGATATCACGCTCATCTGCGAGGCGCCGCGCGTCGGCCCACATCGCGAAGCCATGACTGAGGCCCTATCGAACATGCTTGGAATTGCCCGGGAGCGAATCTCGATCAAGGCAACCACCAACGAAAAGCTCGGTTTCGTCGGCCGTGAGGAAGGCATAGCGGCCATCGCGACGGCCAGTGTCATCTACCCCGGAGAGGTCCCTGAATGAGCGAGCTTGGAGAACTTGCCGACCGCTTCCTCAAGGCCTGCGCTGCCCGCAAGATTCTTTCAGCCACCGCCGAATCATGCACCGGCGGCATGATTATTTCGGTCCTGACCGACATTCCCGGCTCGTCTTCGATGGTCGACCGCGGCTTCGTCACCTATTCGAACGACGCCAAGATCGAGATGCTCGGCGTCTCTCCGGTGACGCTGGATGCCCATGGGGCGGTGTCGCGTGACACCGCGCTCGAAATGGCCGCCGGCGCGCTCGCCCGCTCGCATGCCGGCATCGCGCTCGCCGTGACGGGCATTGCAGGACCGGATGGCGGCTCGGCGGAAAAGCCGGTCGGCCTCGTCTGGTTCGGCCTTGCCGTGACCGGGCAGCCGCCCATCGCCGAGCGGCATCAGTTCGAAAACAAGGGCCGCGACTTCATCCGCCGCCAAACGGTAAGGACGGCGCTGGAGATGGGGATCGCTGCGCTTTCAGGCTAATGCATGTCGCCCGAAAGTGTCCTCGGTTTCGGGATAAACGACATGCACGAACAAGGAGTTACAGCGCGGCCGCCGAATACCATTCGGCGCTACGCGCTGTAGCGGGTCATGCCGCTCGCGAGACAGGTCTTGCGCGCTCGATCCTTTGACGCCGCTCCGGCGAGTGCAGCGCCTTCCAGATGTCGTTGCGGCGCTGGACGTTAAGCCAGAAGTCCGAGCTATTGCCGAAAACACGCGCTAGCATCAACGCGGTGTCCGCAGTGACCGCACGCCGATTGGTGCAAAGTTCGTTCACATGCTTGCGGGGCACACCCATGGCTTCAGCCAGTTGGCCTTGAGTAATATTCAGCGGCTCGAGAAACTCCTGCTTGAGCATCTCGCCGACGCTGACCGGTTCTCGCTCGCTCATCAACATTTGCCTTACCTCATCGATAGGAGTGGTTGTCGAGATAGACGTCCTTGGCCACGCCGCGGGCGGAATCCCATTCGAACACCAATCGCCATTGCTGATTGACCCTAATGGAATGCCAACCAGACAAATGTCCGACAAGCTTCTCGAAATGGTTGCTGGGTGGGCTGCGCAAATCCAGATCGCTTACTGCATCGTCGATCAGCTGCAATTTGCGAAACAGACGTGCTTCGATGTCGGACGGCACCCGTTTGCTATGTCTATCATTGACGAAGAACTCTCGAAGCCAGCTGTCACGAAAGTTCTCGATCATGCTGTAGTGTACCGCCCAATGGGCCACACCGCAAGTATGCGCTAACCTGCCCGCCCATACACCGCGTCCGCCCGCTTCTCGAAGGCGTTGGTGAACATGCGGAACGCCCGGTCGAACATCGCGCCCATCATGGCGCCGAGGATGCGGCTCTTGAATTCGTAGTCGATGAAGAAATGGATGTCGGTGCCGCCGTTCGCTGCCGCATCGAAGCGCCAGATGTTGCTGAGATAGCGGAACGGGCCGTCGAGATATTTGACGTCGATGGCGTTCTCGTCGGGCTTCAGATGGACCTGGCTGGTGAAGGTCTCGCGGATCGCCTTGTAGCCCACCGTCATGTCGGCGACGAGCACGGTGCGGCCGTCGCGCTCCTTGCGCGATCGCACCGACAGCGCTTCGCACAGTGGCAAGAATTCCGGATACCTCTCGACGTCGGCGACCAGCGCAAACATCTCTTCAGGCGGGTGGCTGACGTGTTTAATGGTCTCGAACTGCGGCATGATCAGTCCGTATCACGCCTTTCGAGAAGAGCAAGCAGGGTGCCGGCACCGCTGCGCGAATCGAGAATGAAAACCGGCACATCCGGGCCGTGCCTGGCCAGCGCGTCGCGGATTTTCGATCCGCGCGCAGCTTCCAGCCGGGCTGCGCCAGGGTCGACTTGCCGCTGCCCGCGCAGCCGACGACCAGAACGCGGCGGGCATCTCTCAGGCATTCGGCGCCCTCCGCCAGTTCGTTCAGGCGGAGAGCGAAAGCTTCTTCTCCCGCGCGGCGCGCAACTTGGCGAAATCGTCGCCGGCATGGTGGGACGAGCGCGTCAACGGGCTGGATGCGACAAGCAGGAAACCCTTGGTCTTGCCAATCGTCGCATAGGACTGGAACTCTTCCGGCGTGACGAACTTCTTCACCGGATGGTGCTTCTTCGTCGGCTGCAGATACTGGCCGATAGTCATGAAGTCGACATTGGCCGACCGCAAATCGTCCATCAGTTGCAGCACTTCGTTACGCTCTTCGCCGAGCCCTACCATGATGCCCGACTTGGTGAAGATCGACGGGTCGAGCTCCTTGACCCGCTGCAACAGCCGGATCGAATGGAAGTAGCGGGCGCCGGGGCGAACCGTCAGGTAGTTCGACGGCACCGTCTCCAGATTGTGGTTGAAAACGTCGGGCCTGGCGGCCACCACGATCTCCAGCGCGCCTTCCTTGCGCAGGAAGTCCGGCGTCAGGATCTCGATGGTCGTGTTGGGCGTCGCGGCGCGAATGGCGTGGATCACGTCGGCGAAATGCTGCGCGCCGCCATCGGCCAGATCGTCGCGGTCGACCGAGGTGATGACGACATGCGTCAGCCCCATCTGCTTCACCGCATGGGCGACGCGGGCGGGCTCATCGGCATCGAGCGCGGTGGGAATGCCGGTTGCGACATTGCAGAAAGCACAGGCGCGCGTGCAGATCTCGCCCATGATCATGAAGGTGGCGTGCTTCTTTTCCCAGCACTCGCCGATGTTCGGGCAGCCGGCTTCCTCGCACACCGTCACCAGCTTGTGCGACTTCACGATCTCGCGCGTCTCGGCATAACCCTTGGAGACCGGCGCCTTGACGCGGATCCAGTCGGGCTTGCGCAGCACTTTCTGGTCAGGCCGGTGAGCCTTCTCCGGATGCCTGGCGCGGGGCGGATTTGAAACCGTATCGAGCAAGGTTACCATTTTTGTCTCAATTCACTCCGCTCGCCTTGGCGCGCCCGAAAATCCACAGGATGACGATGGCGCCGATCGCGGCAACGAGCAGGTTGCCGAGAAAGCCCTGGTAGTTGAAATCCAGCAAGCCCGCCAGGGTGCCGCCGACGAACGAGCCGGCGATCCCGACCAGGATGTTGGTGAACAGGCCATGGTCGCGGTTCATTGCCTTCTCGGCGATGTAACCGGCCAGGAAACCGATCAGCAGCATGCCGAAGAAGCCTACCCCAGGCATGCCCATGATGCCGACGCTCTGTTCCATCGTCCGTCTCCTCGCTCAGTCTTCCCGCATATAAGTCAGAACCGGCTTGCAAAACAGTCCCGCCGGCGCGCGTCAATCATGCGTTGAGCGCACGGCCATAGGCGTCGAGCACGCTCTCCTTCATCGTCTCCGACAGGGTCGGATGCGGGAAGATGGTGTGCATCAGCTCTTCCTCGGTGGTTTCGAGGTTCATCGCCACGACAAAACCCTGGATCAGTTCGGTCACCTCGGCGCCGACCAGATGCGCACCCAGAAGCTCGCCAGTCTTCTTGTCGAAGATCGTCTTCGCCATGCCCTGGTCCTCGCCGAGCGCGATTGCCTTGCCGTTGGCGACGAACGGAAAACGCCCGACGCGGATATCGCGCCCTTCGGCCTTCGCCTTGGCTTCGGTGAGGCCGACCGAGGCGACCTGCGGGTTGCAGTAGGTGCAGCCGGGGATTTTCAGCTTGTCCATCGGATGCACGTTGGGCAGACCGGCGATCTTCTCCACGCAGATCACCGCCTCGTGCTCGGCCTTGTGCGCCAGCATGGGCGGCCCGGCGACGTCGCCGATGGCATAGATGCCCGGCACATTGGTCTTGCCGTAACCGTCGATGACGATGGTGCCGCGGTCGGTCTTCACGCCGAGCGCCTCCAGCCCGAGATTTTCGACATTGCCCTGCACGCCGACGGCCGAGATGAGCCGGTCGGCAGTGATCTTCTCCACTTTGCCGTCCTTCATCTCGACATGCGCGGTGACCGAGTTCGCCGCCTTCTCGACCTTGGTCACCTTGGCGTCGAGGATGATCTTCATCCCCTGCTTCTCGAACTGTTTCTTGGCGAAGGCCGAGATTTCGGCGTCCTCCACCGGCATCACCTGCGGCAGGAGCTCAACCACGGTCACGTCGACGCCCATTGTGCGGTAGAACGAGGCAAACTCGATGCCGATGGCGCCGGAGCCCATCACCAGCAGCGACTTCGGCATTTCCGGCGGCACCATCGCCTCGAAATAGGTCCAGATCAGCTTGCCGTCCGGTTCGATGCCGGGCAGCGCACGCGGCCTGGCGCCGGTGGCAAGGATGATGTGCTTGGCCGTATAGGTGCCCTCGCCCTTGGTGTTTTTGGGCAGCGGCGCCTGCGGCTGCATCGGCGGCTTCGACGACTTGCCGACGACGATCTCGCCCGGCTTGTCACTAGAGGCTGCCTTGGTCAGCTTCGCCTCGCCCCATATCACGTCGACCTTGTTCTTCTTCATCAGGAAGCCGACGCCGCCGTTCATGCGCTCGGCAATGCCGCGCGAGCGCTGGACAACCGCCCTCAGGTCGGCCTCGATCTTGCCGTCGACTTTCAGCCCGTAATTCTTGGCGTGCGTGGCCAGATGCATCACCTCAGCCGAGCGCAGCAGTGCCTTGGTTGGGATGCAACCCCAGTTGGAGCAGATGCCGGCCAGATGCTCGCGTTCGACGATGGCCGTCTTCAGGCCAAGCTGTGCTGCCCGTATCGCCGCGACATAGCCGCCCGGGCCCGAGCCGATGATGATGACGTCGTAATTTTCGGCCACAGAAAATCTCCTTGAAAAATCATAGCTCCAGCATCACACGTACCAGCGGCGCCAGTGCCGCACCTATGGCGCGGGTGTTTTCAGCGTCAAGATGCACGCCGTCGACCGGCGTCGTCTCGGCCACCGACCCGGCATCGAAGAAACCGCAGCCCGCCTCGTCGGCAAGCTCGCTGTAGAGCCCGGCAAGGTGGCGCGACGCCGCGTCGCCGCCGGCGAACATGCCGGCAAACTCGGCGTTCTCGGTGCGACTGACGGCCGGCGGCGACACCAGAAGCACCTGCGGAGCTTCGGCCTCCAGCGGATAGGCATGGCCGCGCACGATGTTGACCAGCCGCGCCATGCCCTGCTTGGCCGCAAGCGGATTGCCGTGGATCCACGGCTTCATGTCGTTGGAGCCGAGCAGGATGATGACGAGGTCGAGCGGCGAATGGGTGCCGAGCAGGGTCGGCAGGGTGCGCACTCCGTTGCGGTCCTCCCCGGCCAGATTGTCGTCGAAGGCGGTGGTGCGGCCGTTCAGCCCTTCGGCGATCACCTGCACGCCCGTACCGAGGGCTGCCTGCAGCACGCTCGGCCAGCGGTCCGCCAGCGCGTGCCGGCCAGGGCCGACCGCGTCGTAGCCCCAGGTCAGCGAATCGCCATAGCAGAGAACGGTTTTCATGCTGCTGCGCCCATGTGTTCCCCTCCCCCTTGCGGGGCGGGGTTACGGTTGTGGGTGGTTTCGCCAGGCGCCATCCCTAGGCCTTGCGCAGTCCAAGTGCCAGAAGCAGGAAAAGCACGCCGTTCGACAGCAGTTCCACAGCTAGCAGGATGCCGAGCACCGATGTCGCCGAATAAGGGAAATCGCTGAGGATCATGACGCCCAGCGCCAGCGAAACGATGCCGGAGACCAACACCCAGCCCCATCCCGAGATCGGTCGCAGCGAAAAGGAATAGAGGATTTTCACCACGCCGATGACCAGGAAGAGCACGGCCACGAGCAGGGTCAGCGAGACCATGCCGGCAAGCGGGTTGAAAACCAGCGACAGACCGACGACGAGCGTGAGGACGCCGAACAGGAGCGCCCACAGGAAACCCGGCCAGCCCGTCACCCGGAACGATTGGATGACCTGGATCGCGCCGAGCGCGGCAAACACCCAACCGGCCATGACCGTGGCCGCAATCGTGGCGGCGAGCGGATTAAGCAGCGCCAGAATACCGCCGATCAGCGAGATGACGGCGAGGACCGCCATCCACACCCAGGACGTCCGCAACTGTTCGCCATGTGCCGAGGCTGTCATCGCCGTGGTCTCCCTTTGGTGAGAAAACGTCTTACACCAGCATTCCCATTGGGTTCTCGATGTGGCGCTTGAAGGCGCCCAGAAGCTCCGCGCCGAGCGCGCCGTCGACGGCGCGGTGATCGGTCGACAGCGTCACCGACATGATGTTGGCTATCGTGATCTCGCCCTTCTTCACGACCGCCCGCTCCTCGCCGGCGCCAACCGCCAGGATCGTTGCGTGCGGCGGGTTGATGACGGCCGAGAAATCCTTGATGCCGAACATGCCGAGGTTGGAAACCGCGGTTGTGCCGCCCTGATATTCCTCGGGCTTGAGTTTGCGGTTGCGGGCGCGCGCGGCAAGGTCCTTCATCTCGTTGGAGATCACCGACAGCGTCTTTTCCTCGGCCTTGCGGATGATCGGCGTGATCAGCCCGCCGGGGATCGACACGGCGACGCCGACGTCGGAATGCTTGTGCTGCACCATGTTGCTGTCGGTCCACGACGCGTTGGCGGCCGGCACGTCGCGCAGCGCCAGCGCCATCGCCTTGATGATCAGGTCGTTGACCGAGAGTTTGTAGGCAGGCGCCTCGCCCTTGTCGGTCTTCTTCACGGGGGCTGCAGCATTCAGTTCGGCGCGCAGCTTCAGCAGTGCGTCGAGTTCGCAATCGAGCGTCAGGTAAAAATGCGGAATCGTCGATTTGGCCTCGACCAGTCGGCGGGCGATCGTCTTCCTCATATTGTCGTGCGGGATGAGTTCGTAGGAGCCCTGTTCGAACAGCTTCAGCACCTGCTCGTCCGACATCGACTTTGCGGCGGGGGCTGCGGCAGGTGCCGCGCCAGCAGCCGGGGCCGCCTTCGCTGCCGGAGCCGCCTTGGCGCCGCCGCCGGCGATCGCCGCCTCGACATCAGCCTTCACCACGCGGCCATGCGGGCCGGAGCCGGTCACCGCCGCCACATCGACGCCGGCATCCCTGGCGATGCGCCGCGCCAGCGGTGAAGCAAATGTGCGGTCGCCGCCGTTACCCTCCCCCTTGTGGGGAGTGTCGGCGCGCAGCGCCGGGGTGGAGGCGCCTTCTTCAGACGCGGCGCCGTTACCGGAAGTCTTCGGCGCCTCCGCCTTGGCAGGCTCGGCTTTCGGTGCCTCCGCCTTCGGTGCCTCGGCCTTTGCCGGCGCCGCATCGCCACCGCTCTTCGCTGCCGCACTCGCGTCTTCGCCTTCCCCGGCGAGGATGGCGATCAGCGCGTTGACCTTGACGCCCTCGGTGCCTGCCGGCACGACCAGCTTTGCGACCGTGCCTTCATCGACGGCTTCGACTTCCATCGTCGCCTTGTCGGTCTCGATCTCGGCGATCACGTCGCCTGGCGCGACCTTGTCGCCTTCCTTGACCAGCCACTTGGCGAGGTTGCCCTCCTCCATCGTGGGCGAGAGGGCCGGCATGGTGATGTTGATGGGCATAACTATCTGTCTCCGGCGTAGAGGGCTTGCGGGTTTTCGTTGAAACCGAGCGGTTTATCCAAGGGCCAAAGGTCGGCGAGCGAGAAGGAGATGGTATCGAACGGAGCCGCACTGACGCTGTCGTCGGAGTTCCAGTCTCCGATCTTCATCCAGCGCCGGTCGCGGTTCTCGAAGGCTTCCAAAATCTGCAGCCGCGGATCGATCAGCCACATGTGGGGAATGCCTGCTTCGGCATAGATGCGCATCTTCAAAGTACGGTCGCGCTTCTCCGTAGAGCCGGATAGGACTTCGCAGACCCAATCTGGCGCAATGGTGAAGTAGTTCTTGTCGGGATAGGTTTTCAGGCGTTCGCGTCGCCAGCCAGCAATATCTGGAACGAGAATATTTTCACCGAAGCTGATTTCCGGTTCGGGGAAGAACACCCAGCCTCCCGGACCGCCGCCACCCCATTGAAAGGGGTCTGTCAACTTCGCCGATATCGCGTTGGCAGCCCCGGCATGTCTGGGCGAAGGCCGAGGATGCGTCAGCAATTCACCATCGATAATCTCGGCAACCAAATGCGGCGGAACCGCTTCCAGGTCGGCATAGGTAGCGCGCTTTTTTGCGGATTCTGCCATGCTGATCAATCAGTTCCGTCGATTGCCTGATGGACGTTACGCGGCCACCATCATGACCGCGCCGTAAAGCGTCAATTCTCCTCAGCGATACGTCACCGCCTTCACCGCCGCGACGACCTCCGCCACGTTCGGCAGCGCCAGCTTTTCGAGGTTGGCCGCGTAAGGCATCGGCACGTCCTTGCCGGCAATGGTGATCA
Organism: Neomesorhizobium albiziae; assembly: GCF_900114255.1. GTDB lineage: Bacteria > Pseudomonadota > Alphaproteobacteria > Rhizobiales > Rhizobiaceae > Neomesorhizobium > Neomesorhizobium albiziae. The sequence goes on from NZ_FOSL01000011.1 coordinate 35,388, forward strand.
CCGGGGCGTCGAGGAAATCGAAGGCGCGCTGCGACACCTGGTTGGCGATGAAATCGCCGACCGAGGATTGTGGGAACCCCTCTTCCACAACGACAAGGCGGTTGGTCTTCTTCACCGAGGCAATGATGGTGTCGAGATCCATCGGGCGTATCGTGCGCAGATCGATGATCTCCGCATCGATGCCCATGCCGGCGAGCTCTGCCTCCGCCTTCACCGCATAGGTCATGCCGATGCTCCAGGAGACGATGGTAACGTCCTTGCCCTTTTTATGGATGCGCGCCTTGCCGATCGGCAGCACGAAATCGTCGAGCTTCGGCACGTCGAAGGAATGGCCGTAGAGGATTTCGTTCTCGAGGAAGATCACCGGGTTCGGGTCGCGGATCGCCGCTTTCAAGAGGCCCTTGGCGTCGGCCGCCGTATAGGGCTGCACCACTTTCAGGCCCGGAATGTGGCTGTACCAGGCGGCATAGTCCTGGCTGTGCTGGGCAGCGACGCGCGACGCCGCACCGTTCGGGCCGCGGAAGACGATGGGCGCGCCCATCTGGCCGCCCGACATGTAAAGCGTCTTCGCCGCCGAGTTGATGATCTGGTCGATCGCCTGCATGGCGAAGTTGAAGGTCATGAACTCGACGATTGGCTTCAGCCCGGCCATAGCCGCGCCCACGCCGACGCCGGCAAAGCCATGCTCGGTGATCGGCGTATCGACGACGCGCCGTGGGCCGAACTCCTGCAACAGGCCTTGCGTGATCTTGTAGGCGCCCTGGTATTCGGCAACCTCCTCGCCCATGACGAAGACGCTTTCGTCGCGGCGCATTTCCTCGGCCATGGCGTCGCGCAGCGCTTCGCGCACGGTCGTCGACACCATCTCGGTTCCCGCGGGAATATCCGGATCCGCGGCCACTTCGGTCTTCGGCGCTGCGGCAACGGGTGCGGCCGCGGGCTTCTCCGCCTCGGCCTTCGGCGCTTCGGGCGCCGCTGCCGGCTTGGCCGGAGGCTCTTCGCCAATGCCTTCCCCGGCCTTGTCCACGTCTTCGCCGTCGACCGCCAGGACGGCAATCGGTGTATTGACCTTCACGCCTTCGGTGCCGGCAGCGACCAGTATCTTGGCCAGCGTGCCTTCATCGACCGCTTCAACCTCCATCGTCGCCTTGTCGGTTTCGATCTCGGCGATCACGTCACCGGCGACTATTCTGTCGCCTTCGTTCTTCAGCCATTTGGAAACATTGCCTTCCTCCATCGTCGGGGAAAGCGCGGGCATCAAGATTTCGATCGGCATGTTCGCGCCCTCCCTTAGAGTACGATGTCGGTCCAGAGCTCGGAAACATCCGGCTCGGGATCGGTCTGCGCGAATTCGGCGGAGTCGGCGACAATGTCGCGAACCTCCTTGTCGATCGCCTTCAGGTCATCTTCGCTGGCCCATTTCTTGTCGAGCACGCGCGCCTTCACCTGTTCGATCGGGTCGTGGTCGGAGCGCATCTTCTGCACTTCTTCCTTCGTCCGGTATTTCGCCGGGTCGGACATCGAGTGGCCGCGGTAGCGGTAGGTCTGCATCTCGAGGATGATCGGTCCATTGCCCGAGCGGCACCATTCGGTGGCAAGGTCGGAAGCCGACTTCACCGCGCGAACATCCATGCCGTCGACCTGGATGCCGGGGATCTTGAACGAGGCGCCGCGATGCGAGAAGTCCGTCTCGGCCGAGGAGCGCGTCACCGAGGTGCCCATGGCGTAGCGGTTGTTTTCGATGATGTAGATGACCGGCAGCTTCCACAGCGAGGCCATGTTGAAGCTTTCGTAGACCTGGCCCTGGTTGGCGGCGCCATCGCCGAAATAGGTCAGCGAGACATTCTTGTTGCCGCGGTAGCGGTTGGCGAAGGCGAGGCCCGTGCCCAGCGACACTTGCGCCCCGACGATGCCGTGGCCGCCATAAAAATTCTTCTCCTTGGAGAACATGTGCATCGAGCCGCCCTTGCCCTTGGAGTAGCCTCCACGGCGTCCGGTCAGCTCGGCCATGACGCCGCGCGGGCTCATCTCCATGGCCAGCATGTGGCCGTGATCGCGATAGGCGGTGATCATCTGGTCGCCTTCGATCAGCGCCATCTTCATGCCGGTAACGACGGCTTCCTGGCCTATATAGAGATGGCAGAAGCCGCCGATGAAACCCATGCCGTAGAGCTGGCCGGCCTTCTCTTCGAATCGCCGGATCAAAAGCATGTCGCGATAGGCCGCGAGCTCCTGTTCCTTGGTGAAATCGGCCGGTTTCGGCGCAACGGGGCCGCCCGGGCCCTTGGCGTCCGCCTTCGATTTGGCAGACGTCTTCTTCGCGGCAGTCGCCATCAATCACTCCCTGTTGGCTGTCTCTTCGCGGACATTCGGAGGCAATCTGGCAGCGCCGTCACCTCCCTGGCTATGAGAAAAGCTAGCATGCAAAATGACGTAGGGCCATGCGGAAAAATGCATGGCTGTCATGCAGCTAAATCGTTATATTTACAGGAAATATAAGCGATTAACTGGATTTCAGTTAATCGTGCCGGGGCGGTCACGCATGATGGTGATCTCGTCGGGCTGCGAAAAGTTCAGCGCCTTGCGGGCCTGCTCGTCAAGCATATCCTTTTCGAGCGTGCCGTCATGTAGCAGCTGCACGCGATGCTCCAGCTCGACGCGCTCGCCCTTCACCGTGGCCAGCTCTGCCTGCAGTTCGGCCATGCGCGCCTCGAACCTGTACTTGGAATAGATGCCGAATTCGCCGTGATAGGCATGGAAGCCGAAATAGGCGAGAAATGCCGCCGAAATGACCGGCACGATCAACCGTCCGGTGTTTCTTCGTCTGTGCTGGCGTGTCCACATGGTGCGAAAACCTCTCGCACCTTTGTCGCCCGATCATGCTTAATGCCGGGTTACGAGACGCTGGCGCCGGCGAAAAAACCGCGCTGGAATTCAAAAAAGCCGCTGCTCTTTCCGCGAAAGCGCGAACCCCGCGCCGCGTTCGTTGGTGCAGGTCACGCCTGTGCGCTCCGAGCGGCAAGTGATGCTGCCGCGCCGGAACGATTCGCCATAGGGCAGCACGAGGTAGTGGCCCCGGATCGTATCGCCGACGCAAAGCAGTTCTCCGCGCCTTGACGTTCCATCGAGGCCGAAGTCGCTGCCCCAGTCGAGTTCGCAATCCTTTGGGCGCGGCGGCAACGGCGTTGCCTTGTCGGCGATGTTGCAGCGAACGGACGTATCGTCGAAGAACGCGCACTGGATGTTGCCGGACGGCGTGCGGAAGCCGTCCAGGGAATCCTGCGCCAGCGCGGCAGGCGCCTGAAGCCAGAAGAGAGCGGTCGTGACCGCCAGCGTGCCGGCGAGCCGCGCCGCATGAAACCGCGCCGCGGCCGCTGGCACGGGATCAGGCCTTGAGGATCGACGTGCCGGCGTAGCGCGCCTGCTTGCCGAGTTCTTCCTCGATGCGGATCAGCTGGTTGTACTTGGCGGTGCGGTCCGAGCGCGCCAGCGATCCGGTCTTGATCTGCCCGCAATTGGTAGCGACGGCGAGATCGGAGATCGTCGAATCCTCGGTTTCGCCCGAGCGGTGCGACATGACGGCGGTATAGCCGGCCTTGTGTGCGGTCTCGACGGCGTCCAGCGTCTCGCTCAGCGAGCCGATCTGGTTGACCTTGACGAGGATCGAGTTTGCCACCCCCATCCTGATGCCGTCGCGCAGCCGCGCCGAGTTGGTCACGAACAGGTCGTCGCCGACCAGCTGAACTTTCTTGCCGCACAGGTCGGTAAGGTGCTTCCAGCCCTCCCAGTCGTCCTCGGCCATGCCGTCCTCGATCGAGATGATCGGATAGTCGGCGGCAAGCTTGGCCAGGTATTTCGCCTGGGTCTTCGGGTCGCGGGTCTTCTTCTCGCCTTCGTAGACGTAGTTGCCGTCCTTGAAGAATTCGGTTGCCGCGCAATCGAGCGCTATCGCCACCTCTTCGCCCGGCTTGTAGCCGGCCTTCTCGATCGAGGCCATGACGAAGTCGAGCGCGGCTTGCGCGCTCTTCAGGTTGGGCGCGAAGCCGCCCTCATCACCGACATTGGTGTTGTGGCCGGCGTCTTTCAGCCCCTTCTTCAGCGTGTGGAAGATTTCCGAGCCCCAGCGCACGGCGTCGCGCAGCGTCGGTGCGCCGATCGGCATGATCATGAATTCCTGGAAGTCGATCGGGTTGTCGGCATGCGCTCCGCCATTGATGATGTTCATCATCGGCACCGGCAGCACATGCGCCGAGGCGCCGCCGACATAACGGTAGAGCGGCAGGCCGGAAGCCTCCGCCGCAGCCTTGGCGACCGCCAGCGACACACCGAGGATGGCGTTGGCGCCGAGCCGGCTCTTGTTCGGCGTGCCGTCGAGCTCGATCATCGTCTGGTCGATGTGGATCTGGTTTTCGGCCTCCATGCCGCCGATCGCCTCGAACAGCTCGCCATTCACCGCCTCGACCGCCTTTTGAACGCCCTTGCCGAGATAGCGCGGACCGCCGTCACGCAGCTCCATCGCTTCATGCGCGCCGGTGGAGGCGCCGGAAGGAACCGCCGCGCGGCCCATCGTGCCGTCCTCCAGGATCACGTCGACTTCCACGGTGGGGTTGCCGCGGCTGTCCAGAATTTCGCGGCCGACGATATCGATGATTGCGGTCATGTTCGAAAATCCCTTGATGGAGCGGTAGCGAATAGCCGCGCCCGTCTTAGCCATTGGCCCGCAAAACGCAATGCGGCGGCGGCAAAAATTGCCGTCGCGTCAGGCGAACCGGATCCATCCTTACGCGGCCGGCTTCACCGTCGCCTGGAATTTCGACATCAGGTACGGCCCCGAAAGCACCGGTTCGTAGAGCGGTTTTTCGCCCGGCGCCAGGCAGGATTCGAGACAGGCGATCTCGGCATGCCAGTTCGGCTGGTGGAAGAACGCCAGCGACTGCCGGCGCACAGCGCTTCCGTCGGCGTTCACGACACGGTGCAGCGTCGACACCCAGCGGTCGTTGGTCCAGCGTGCCATCAGGTCGCCGATGTTGATGACGAAGGCGCCGGGCACCGGCGGCACCTCGCGCCATTCGCCTTCCGGCGTGAATATCTGCAGCCCGCCCGAGCCGGGCTGCGGCAGAAGGATGGTCAGGCTGCCGTAGTCGGTATGGGCGCCAGCCCGCAATTGCCCCGGCTTCGGCGGTGTCGACGTTTCGGGATAGTTGAGCGCCCTCAGCGCGCTGATCGGCGCATCGATCGATTTTTCGAAAAACCTTCCGGCAGGCTCAGCGCCACCGCAAACACCCGCATGATGCGGGCGGCAAGGTCTTCCATGGCGCCGTAATAGGCCTTCCAGGCTTCCACGAACCCTTCAGGCTCGCCCGGCCATATCGTCTCGGCGTAACAGAACGACAGCGCTTGGGCGTCGGTCAGCCCGGTCGGGATTTTCAGCGGACCGCCATTGAAACTCTCCTTCAGGTCCGGCGGCGTGTCGACACCCTTGGATTTCGCCAGTGCCTCGGCGCCGCTGCCAAGATAGCCGTAGGGATAGCCGGGATAGGGTGCGCGCACGGCGTCCTTGGTTTCCTGCGGCAGGTCGAAGAAATCATGCGCCGCCTGCCAGACGCCGTCGATCGTCGCCTGCGGCACCGCATGGCCGCTGATCGCAAGAAATCCGGTCGACCGGCAGATATCATCCACCTCGCGGCCGAGTTTCCGGCGCTCTTGCGCGCCTGCCTGTTCGAAACGGGAAAGGTCGAAAACGGGAAACGATGGCATTCTGGCGCTCCAGGGCTAAGAGGCTGCTCGATAACTCGCTGCGGTGAGTCAAATGGCGGTGGATTTCGAGAACCGGAGCGGAGCGTACGTATAGCACGCGAGCACCGGAAGCGCAGAAAACGCCGTCATTAGAGCGCCGCGCGTCCTTTTGGACGCGCAAAGGACGCTCTAAGATTTTGAATCGCTGCATCGTGCTTTCCGAAAATCGATCCCGATTTTCGGGCCGCCGCAGTAGAGTTTGCGAATGCGTAAAATCAAAGTCCGCAGTTTACGTCAGGCTTGCCTCCGGTCGAGCCCGGGATTCAACTTTTCGACAGGCGATGTCATCATTTGTCATCGGCCTGCCCGCCGACGCCGGCGGCGTTTTGCGCTATGATTCGTGCTGCGTGGGGCGAGACTGGAGGGAGTTTCGCCAATAAGCCAGCTGAGCGGTATCGTCAGCCTGTTCTTCATCGCGGCGGCGTTTTTGACGTCCTGCGACAACCCCGAGCCGCAAGGCCATTCGAATATCTCCATCATGCAGGCGCATGATTAGGCATTTTGAGTGTTAGGGGAAGCAACTGACGTCGCTGGAAGGCAAAAAAACGGCCCCAACCGGGGCCGTTTTTTAGTATCTGGCGCTGCTACCAGTACGGATCGACCTGGTAATAGGCATAGGAGGCATCGCGCGCCTTCTCGCCATCCTTGCCGGCCAGCTCGTTGATCGAATAGGCGGGCGCCGCCTTCAGCTGTTCCTTGGTGTAAGGCACGACATAACCGCCGCGGTCCTTCTCGTAGTCGAGAACCGACCATGGAATGGCGTGGAATTTCTCGCCGATGCCGAGAAAGCCGCCGAAACCGATGACCGCGAACATGATGCCGTTGGAGCTCTTCTCCAGCATCACGTCCTCGATGGTGCCGATATGCTCGCCGGCGGTGTTGTAGACCTCGGTGCCGATCACGCGCGAAGCGGCAATGGCGTCGGTATGCCCAGTGTGGGTCGTCATCATATCTCACACTCCTCGTTGTCTTGGCGATGCAGGAACAATGAGGAGCGACAGCGAAGGTTCCGAGAAAGTCGAGGATCAGGGTGTGTTGAGATTCAGGTTAGGCCGAGTCGAGAATGGTGGATTTCGAGAACCGGAGCGCAGCGTACATTTGGGTACGCGAGCCGCGGCAAGCGCAGAAAGCCGACATTTGCAGACCGGCATCACCTGAATATCAAAACAGCCTAGTCCGCCAGGATGAAAGTCACCTTCATGTTGACCCGGTAGGCGGTGATCTTGCCATCCTCGACGACGATCTTCTGGTCCTGGATCCAGGCGCCCTCGACATTCTTCAGTGTCTTGGCGGCGCGCTCGATGCCCTTTTCGATGGCGTCCTGAAAACTCTTCTTCGACGAGGCGGTGATTTCGGTGACGCGGGCGACAGACATGGCAATCCCTCCTTGCGCACTGTTTGGCCGGTCACCCTACAACTGGGCAGTGCCAGCGGCAAGCAAGGGTGACATCGACGGCGGAACAAGCCCGCCCTCCATGAGTTAACGGCGCGAAGGGACTTAGAGCATGATCCCGAAAAGTGGAAACCGATTTTCGGGAAAGATCATGCTAAACAAAGAGATAGAGCCAAATTCCGATCCAGTCGGAATGGCTTGGGCTCTGGTCGGAGGAGATTTTCCGATGAAAGTTATCGGCGTAAAAAACATTCTTTCGCCCGCAATCGCTGGCTTGATGATGTGCGGCGGCGTGGCCGTGGCAATGGCGCAGGATGTGATCATCGCGCCGGAGCAGGAAACCGTCATCCGTGAATACGTCAAGAAGAAACCGCTGGCGTCGATTTCGGTGCCGGGTGTCGAGTTGAACATCGGTTCGACATTGCCGGAAACCGTCGAGGTTCACAGATTTGAAGAAGTTTCGGACGTTACCTACGAGTATGTCATCGTCGACAACAGGACCGTGCTTGTCGAACCTGGCACACGCAAGATCGTGAAGATTTACGACTAATGCTCTCGCCCGCCGTCATTCCATGGGATTGGCGGCGGGCCTTCTACCTCTGCCTTGCGACAGGTCGCTTCTCCCACGACCATGCCGCCGTCCCTACCCCTTGGCGATCCTGTCGAACGCCATCAGCTGCTCCAGCAGCGCCGGCATGTCTTTCAGCGGCACCATGTTGGGGCCGTCCGAGGAAGTCGAATTGTCCGGGTCCTGATGGGTCTCGATGAAGACGCCGGCGACCCCGACCGCCACCGCCGCCCGCGCCAGCGTCTGCACGAAGCGCCGCTCGCCGCCGGAAGAACCGCCCTGCCCGCCCGGCTGCTGCACCGAATGGGTGGCGTCGAAAATCACCGGCGCGCCGATTTCGGCCATGATCGGCAGCGCCCGCATGTCGGAAACCAGCGTGTTGTAGCCGAAGGAGGCACCGCGCTCGGTCACCAGCACGTTGGCATTGCCCGAACCGGTCACCTTGGCGACGACGTTCTTCATGTCCCACGGCGCCAGGAACTGGCCCTTCTTCACATTGACGATCTTGCCGGTTTTGGCCGCCGCGACCAGAAGGTCGGTCTGGCGGCTGAGAAAGGCTGGGATCTGCAGGATGTCGACATGCGGCGCGACGAGGCCGCACTGTTCCTCGCTGTGGATGTCGGTCAGCACCGGCAGGCCAAACTCCTTGCGCAAGTCGTCGAACACCGGCAGCGCGGTATCGAGGCCGGCGCCGCGGGTGGCGCCAAGCGAAGTGCGGTTCGCCTTGTCGTAGCTGGTCTTGTAGACGAGGCCGATGCCGAGCTTGCCGCAAACCTCCCTCAGCGCTCCCGCCATGTCGAAGGCATGCTGGCGCGATTCGAGCTGGCACGGGCCGGCGATCAGCGTCAGCGGGGCGTCGTTGGCGAAGCTGACTTTGCCGGCGGTGACGGTGTGGTTCGGCTTGTTCATCTCATGGCCTCGAAAACGAAATTAGTGCCCTGCCCGGGTGCCGGCGGCACGATGATGCGATTGTCGCGCCTCTCGTAGGAGATCGCGTTCGCATTGAAAAGCTTTTCTGCTGCGGCCGGATCGGCCACGCCGAAGATAGCGGCGTGAAGTTGCAATCCATCGCTTGTCGACGCCGCGGTCCCGTATCGGGCTTTCGCCGCAGCGGGGTCGACGACAACGACAGTGCTATTGCCCACCGCGATATCGAAGCCTGCGGCATTGTCGCCAGCCGCGTCGGCGCCGGTAAGTCGCCGCAGGAAGTCGCGATGTTTCAGGGGCTTGTGCGCAACCGCCACGACACCCCTCAGTGCTGAAACCCCGTTGGCATGACGTTCGAGCGCCGTCCGGTCGATTTTGGGCGCATTAACCCGTTCGCAGGCGAAAAAGAATGCGGTTTCCGCGTCCGGCTCCGCCGCGAAAGCCAGCTTGAAACTTGCCGTGTCGGTCTGTCCGGCGGCATCGACGAACGGACGCGAGAATTCGAGCATCGCGCCTGCCGAGATCTTTTCGGCGCGAAACCTGCGGTCGTCGGCATCGGCGTTTTCGGTTCCGAAGACCACCGCGGAAAACCCTTCGTCGCCTTGTCTTTCGCGAAAAGCCCGGTCGCGCGCGACGAAGACATTGCCGTTGCGCATCGCGGCGCCGGCCGCAGCGCGGTCGCCGATCGCCAGCGGCTCCAGGAAAGTGCCGCCTTGCAGGTAGACGCAACAGTTGACCGTGCCGAACGGGTGGACGCCGACCGGCGCCACGGTGAAGCCGAGAGCGCCAAGCCGCGCCCGCGCGGCGTGGAGATCGGCAACGGGCAGGACCAGGTGATCGATGGGAAGCGTCATTGGCCGCATGTGGCGCAAAGCAGGCAACGGTTCAAGGGGCATGGTGGCCGGCGACGATAGCGGCAACCGAGGCGCTGGCGTTATCTCCCCTACAAGGGAGGAGATACGCCCGTCCCTGCATTTGTCAGCATCTGTCAGCAGTCTTTCATTTTGTTTTATGCACGCCCCTTTCCGCCTCCGGCATAGTGGCTGCATCGCCCTCACGGGAACCTGGTGCGCACCGGGTATCAGGGAGGGCGACGGTGCCGGATCGGCAGCGCTGACGGTGGCGCTGCTGGGGGAACCCGTAGGTCCGGGCCCTGACCGAGCGGCAGTCACATTGACTGGATGGAGAGTTTGGTCGCGGGGCCACTGTCCATGATTTCCCAGTGTCCAACGATCTTTCCGTCGGCCACCTGAAATAGATGCGCAACCTGGAATTCGAGCTCTTGGTTACTGGCCGTAATGCCCAGATCAGGCATGTCCTTCTTGATCGTGCCCTTCAATGTCCGAAAGACGGCGACACTGTCTCGAGCCGCAACAACGTGCTCCACGGTGCCGTGGATATCTGGCATTGCCTCGACGGTGCGCTGCCACCACTCCTTTAGTTCCTGCTTCCCGCCCGGCGGTACATATGGACTGTGCTGAACAAAGTTTTCCGAGAAGAACTCGTCAACGGCGCTGATATTGTGTTCGTTGAATATCGTCTCGATCGCGCTCAGGACGAGCTTTACGTTCGACTCGGATTCGATGGACGTGACGATCATCTCTCCCTCCAATGGCCTCTGTCGCGTACAGCCAAGGTTATCATCTGGGAGCTGATTGCTGCTCGCTGAGCCACGCGTTCCATGTCTTCACGCCCTTTCTGTCGTCGGTCTTGACGAATCCCATTGCCAGCCCGGCTTTCTCCGAAACAGGGATAGAGGCCACGAGCCTGTGAAAACCCTTGGCGCGCTTGAATTGACGTCCAAACTCGGCGAACGACATCGTCTCCGGCCCTCCAATCTCCGCTCGAATCCCACGCTTTCCGTCATCGAGGCACTCAGCCAGATAGTGAGCGACGTCAGTTGTATCGACTGGATTGGTCGGAGCAGCGGGCAGTGGCCAAATGGGAAGCCAGCGTAGGCCGCCGAGCATCTGCGCCGTCAAGTAATAGTAAGGTGTCGCGCGAACCACCGACCACGGGAGCTGCGATTGCTTTACCAATTGCTCTCCCGCCAACTTGACGCGAGCGTAGGGAAGCGACGTGGATTCGAGGCCTACGATCGAGACGAACAGGAAATGCTTTATCCCGGCGCCCGACGATGCCTCCAGAAGTTGGCGCGTCCCATCAACATCGACTGTCGACGGCGAAGAAAAGAAATCGATCGGCCTCATTCCACGCTTCGCGATCGGCGACAGCGTCGCAGCGTGAAGCACGGTGTCCACGCCCCGCACAGCATCGACCAATCCCTTCCCGGTCGCCAAATCCCCTTGCGCCCATTCAACCGTCTTCGAGGTGCCAGGCTTGAGTGCCAAAAGCCGCACATCGACAACGAAGCCGGGGCGTATGGCTACGGAACCAACGGAGTTCTCCACGGCGGCTCCTCAAAATGGCCATCAGAGGCAATGATAAGGGTGTCTGGTGAATGAATACTCTCTCTCCGCGCGGACGTCTAGCCCCTATTATCGGTAGTGAGGAATGGAAGATGATAGATCCCGATCCTTGCAGGCGAGGTGTCAGCACCGCACGCCATGCGACGCCGATTGTGCTTCGTTCGAAAAGGACAGTAACAACGGAAGTTTTCAATAGAGCGCACACAACGACTTATGCTCGACCACTGAAGGGGACATTGCCCGAGCGGCCTTGCGGACGCTGCCACGCCTTAGCCGCTGCCTCGATGTGTCGAAGGTGCTTAGCTCAATGAATGAGGCGACCCATCCCGCTCGGGAGGTCCTTTTCGCTTTGACGCGAACGCAACTCGTCCACAGGAACTCCAACCACACATTGATGAGCATAGTGAGTGAAATGATCTCTCACATCGCGACGGTATCGGCTTGTAGGTTTCGGTTCAACCTGCGACGCATTCAGAGTAAATGAGGAATTGAGCCTTCTTGCTTGAATCATCGGGAGTTAATGTGAAATCACCGAAAACCGACGCGGCCGAGAGGATATTACGAGTGGCAATGCGGCTGTTCGCCGAGCGAGGTTACGACCGAACCAGCGTGCCTGACATCCAAGAGGCTGCTGGGCTCTCTCGAGGCTCCGGCGCCCTTTACAAGCATTTTCCGTCGAAGGAGGCTCTGTTTCGGATTGGCGTTGAACGGTTCATCCAAGAGGCCCAACTCGCTCGGGCGAAACTCTTCGAAATGGATATGGAACCGCGCCACACGATCGAATGGATCGGCCGGAACACTCTGAATGTCCTCGCAGGAAAGAGCGAGGAATTGCGCATTCTTTGGCGCGACGTCGATCAATTTCCGAAGATAAAGGCGGCGGCTCGACGGGAAATCATGCAGGGTACCTATGCCGCAGTGGCCAAGTGCCTGGATGAGAGCGCGCGGGCCGGACGCATTGCCGCCCACGACAGCCAAGCGGTCGCGGCGGTGATGGTCGGCAGCCTGGCCATGTTCCGTGTATTTGAGGCGGTGTGGGGAGAAAGGGCAATCAAGATCGACGATGACCGCTTTCTGAGGGCCTGGACCGACATGGTCTTGTGCGGCCTTAAGTTAAACGGTCAGGGAGTCGAGCTCCAGGATGGGGCTCGCCCTTCGTCGAGCAAAAAGCGTAAGACGCAATAGCTCACGGGCTCAGCGTGACGTCCGAATTCTTCGCTATACCACGCCACAGTCCAACTCTCTGGCCTGCTGCCGGTTTTTCGTCCGCCGCCGCGCGCCGGACTTTACCACAGCCGGCAGAATCCAAGTTACAAAGGGCCGGGATGAGGGGCAGCGTCCACACCCATCCGCTCCCGGAACGGGGGAGAGGCGGTTTGCGCGGCAAGTCAGAGGAGAGCGAAAGAAGGGCACTTTGGAACGCCGACTTTCCAACCCCTTCCCACCCCCCGACTCACCCGCACCTCTCATCATCCGAGAGAACCCCGATCCGCATTGAATGTCTTTAAGGCAAAAGCCGGCAATTGCTTTTGTTGCCCATTCCCCAGCGTAAGCGCACACTGCAATGGTCAACGCTCGAGGGGAATGAGCGTCAACGAAGGGACATCGTCATGACGATACAAGGCGCATCGCCGGCGCTCTACAATGAGGACCTGGCTCCTGCCAAGGTTCGGAACTGGGGACCATTCTCGATCTTCAACGTGTGGACGTCGGACGTACACAGCCTTTGGGGTTATTATCTCGCCGCCAGCCTGTTCCTGTTCTGCGGCAGCCTCGTCAATTTCCTGCTCGCCATCGGCATCGGCTCGCTGATCATCTACTTCCTGATGAGCATGGTCGGTGTCGCCGGTGTCCGAACCGGCGTCCCCTTCCCGGTATTGGCGCGCGCCTCCTTCGGCATCTGGGGCGCCAACTTCCCGGCGATCGTGCGCGCCATCGTCGCCTGCTTCTGGTACGGCGCACAGACGGCCGCCGCCTCGGGCGCCATCGTCGCCCTGCTCATTCGCAACGAAAGCATGCTCGCCTTCCATCAGTCGAGCCACGTGCTCAGCCATTCGACGCTGGAGGTAATCTGCTACGTCGTCATCTGGGCGCTGCAGCTGCTCATCATTCAGCGCGGCATGGAAACGGTTCGCAAGTTCCAGGACTGGGCCGGGCCAGCCGTGTGGGTGATGATGTTGATCCTGGCCATCTATCTGGTGATCAAGGCGGGTGGCATTTCGCTTTACGGCGACATTCCGATGGACGTCCTGCTGGAGAAGACGAAGGACGCGGGCGTGCCCGGTGTTCCCGGCTCCGTCGAGGCCCTTATGGCGGTCGCGGCGATCTGGGTGACCTATTTCGCGGCGCTCTATTTGAACTTCTGCGATTTCTCGCGCTATTCGCCTGACGAACGTTCGCTGCGGATCGGCAACATCTGGGGCCTGCCGGTGAACCTCATCCTGTTCTCGCTGGTCGCTGGCATCACCACCATGGCAGCGTTCCAGGTCTACGGCGAAGTGCTGCTGCATCCCGACCAGATCTCGGCCAAGTTCGACAGCTGGTTTCTGGCGCTGCTCGCCGCCCTCACCTTCGCCGTGGCGACGCTTGGCATAAACGTGGTGGCGAACTTCGTCTCGCCGGCGTTCGACTTCGCCAATGTCTTCCCCAGACATATCAGTTTCAAGCGGGGCGGCTATATCGCGGCGCTGATCGCTTTGGTGCTTTATCCCTTTGCGCCGTGGGAAGGCGGCGCGGCGCACTTCGTCAACATGGTCGGCGCGACGATGGGACCGATCTTCGGCGTGATGATGGTGGATTATTACATGATCCGCAAAGGCTGGCTCAACGTCGAGGACCTTTACCGCGAGACTGGCGAATACCGGTTCCAGGGCGGCTGGCACGTGAATGCCCTGATTGCGTCCGGCATCGGCATCGTTTTCTCGTCGATATTGCCCAATTTCACCAACTGGCTGCCGTCCTGGTGGGGCGTGTACGGCTGGTTCTTTGGCGTGGCGATCGGCGGCGGCATCTACTACGTGCTTCGCCGGGCAGCACTTGGCGCCGGCGCCACCGCCGCGAGGGCCTGAACAACGATCGGCGATAGCCCCGCGCGGGGCTATCGCTACTTCGGCAAACTCAGCATCACCAGAATATCGACATACCTTATACCAGCCGGCTCTGCTCTACCGCGGCATTGATAAAGCTGGCGAACAGCGGGTGCGGCTCGAACGGCCGGCTCTTCAGTTCCGGGTGATACTGGACGCCGATGAACCAGGGATGGTCGGGATATTCGACCGTCTCGGGCAGTACACCGTCCGGCGACATGCCAGCAAAGACCAGGCCGCATTCCTCCAGCCGATCCTTGTAGTCGATGTTGACCTCGTAGCGGTGGCGATGGCGCTCGGAAATCTGCGTGTCGCCATAGATTTCGGCGATCTTCGAATTGCCGGCCAACTGTGCCTCATAGGCGCCAAGGCGCATAGTGCCGCCCAGATCGCCGGCAGCCCGGCGCTGCTCCAGCATGTTGCCCTTCAGCCATTCGGTCATCAGGCCGACAACCGGTTCGTCGGTCGGGCCGAACTCCGTCGACGAAGCGTGCTCGACGCCAGCCAGCGAACGGGCGGCCTCGATGCAGGCCATCTGCATGCCGAAGCAGATGCCGAAATACGGGACTTTGCGCTCGCGGGCGAACTTTGCGGCCAAAATCTTGCCTTCCGAACCGCGTTCGCCGAAGCCGCCCGGCACCAGAATGCCGTGCACCTTTTCGAGGAACGGTGCCGGATCCTCCTTCTCGAAGATCTCGCTCTCGATCCAGTCCAGCTTGACCCGCACCTTGTTGGCCATGCCGCCATGCGACAAGGCTTCGATCAGCGATTTGTAAGCGTCCTTCAGACCGGTGTACTTGCCAACGACGGCGATCGTCACCTCGCCTTCCGGGTTGTGGATACGGCTCGAAATCTCCTGCCAGCGCTCCATGCGCGGCTTCGGCGCCGGATCTATGCCGAAGGCGGCAAGCACTTCCGAATCCAGGCCTTCCTTGTGGTAAGCCATCGGCACGTCGTAGATATGTGCCACGTCGAGCGCCTGGATGACCGCCGATTCGCGCACATTGCAGAACAGCGACAGCTTTCTGCGCTCCTCCTTGGGGATGTCGCGGTCGGCGCGCACCAGCAAGATGTCGGGCGCGATGCCGATCGAGCGCAGTTCCTTTACCGAATGCTGGGTCGGCTTGGTCTTCAGTTCGCCGGCCGCCGGGATATAGGGCATCAGCGTCAGGTGGACATAGACCGCCTGGCCGCGCGGCAGGTCGTTGCCAAGCTGGCGGATTGCCTCGAGGAACGGCATCGCCTCGATATCGCCGACGGTGCCGCCGATCTCGCATAGAACGAAATCATAGTCGTCATTGCCGCCGATGACGAAATTCTTGATCTCGTCGGTGACGTGCGGAATGACCTGCACCGTGGCGCCAAGATAGTCGCCGCGCCGTTCTTTCTCGATGATGTTCTTGTAGATGCGGCCAGTGGTGATGTTGTCGTTCTGATTGGCTGACCGACCTGTGAACCGCTCATAATGGCCAAGATCGAGATCCGTCTCGGCGCCGTCGTCGGTCACGAACACTTCGCCATGCTGGTATGGCGACATCGTTCCGGGGTCGACATTCAGGTAGGGGTCGAGCTTTCGAATGCGCACGCGATAGCCGCGTGCCTGCAAAAGGGCACCGAGTGCCGCTGCTGCAATGCCTTTTCCGAGCGAGGAGACCACGCCGCCAGTGATGAATACATATCGCGCCATGGGAGTCAGGGCTTAGCGTGGCGGAACCGATTCCGCCAGAAAAAAATGGAAGGGTCGGTGGTTTTCAAAAGCTGGGTCCCCGGTCCTGATTCTGGTCAACAAAAAAGGCCGGCGGTGCCGGCCCTTTGGGATTGGCTGAAAAACGCGGTTAGAGGACGACCACCTGGGTGCCAACCTTCACGCGGCGGTAGAGATCGATCACGTGTTCGTTGACCATGCGGAAGCAGCCGTTCGACGAGTTGGTGCCGATGGTCTGCGGCGCGATGGTGCCATGGATACGCAGATGCGTGTCCTTCTTGCCGTCGTAGAGATAGATAGCGCGCGCGCCGAGCGGGTTTTCGCCGCCGCCGGGCATGCCGTCTTTATACTGGCCGTACTTCTTGGGCTCGCGCTCCTGCATTTCCTTGGTCGGAATCCAGCGCGGCCATTCCTGCTTGTCGCCCACCTTGACCTGGCCCTTGTACTGAAGTCCGTCCTTGCCGACGGCAATTCCATAGCGGCGGGCCGTGCCCAGGCCTTCGACGAGATACAGGAAGTGATTGGCGGTATCGATGACGATGGTGCCGCGCGGATAACCGGAGAATTCCACGATCTGCGGTTCGAACTCCGGCCGCACCGTGAATTTCTTGCGCCCTTCCTTTTGTGCAAGGGCGGCATCGAGGGTGCGGGTTTGCGGCAACATCACCTGGTCGTCGCCGAACAGCACGCCGAAGAAGCCGGAGCGCGGCATCGTTTGTTCGCTGCGCAACTCGCCTTCATTCCTGAAGGCCAGTTGTTCGGGATCGAGCGCTGGCTGCACAGGCTGAATTTGCGGAATGGGCTGCATCGGCTGGAGGATTTCCCCCCGGGTCGCCACCTTCTGTGGCTTTTCCTTTACCTTTGCAGTCTTGGAATTCGGTTTCGCATCGGCCTTGCTCTTGTCGTTCGGCTTGAACAGCGCCGCGAACAGGCCAACAGGCTTCTGTTCGGCCAGTTCGGTTTCCTTGGCGGCCGGCTTCTTCGCCTTGCCCTTCGCAACCGTCTTGTTGTTCTTCTTAATCGGCTTTTTGGCGGTGGTCTTGGCCTTCGGCTTGGGCTTCACCTGCTGAACCGTCGCGGTTTTGGTCGTCGCGGTTTGCGCTGCGGAAATCGACGGAACGCCGAACACAAGTGCGACGCCCATGCCAAGAAGAACGAGGCTGCGAGAGATCATGTTGCTACCCAAGATATATGTTTTGGAAGGCGGACGCGCCCCTTTGAGGCACACAAACGCGTACCGCCACCCAGACTGCCCTTAGGCGCTTTATAAGCGATTAACGCTAACCGCCTCAAGCACAACCACAGCCGCACCAACACTGAAACCGGTCACCACTACTGCATTGAAGGCAAGTGTGTCGAAATAACAACAGTTTAGCTTGGCCGGATATTTCGCCGGCATTCCGCTGCCTGTAGGCCAAAAGAAAAACGGCGGCCGAAGCCGCCGTTTCAAGGAAGAAATTACTGCCCGCTCGGAACCTGCGGTGCAGCCGGCTGCGCTGGTGCCGCAGGGGTTGCCGGATCGGCGGTGTTCGGCGCTGCCGGCGTCGGGGCGCCGCCAAGCTGGTTCAGCACACCGTTGCCGGCCGGCTGTTGTTCGCCGGTCGCCGCCGGAACGCGGTCGAGAATGTCGATGGGGCGTTCGCCATAGCGGGCCATGATCGACAGCGCCAGCGAGGTGGCAAAGAAGGCGATCGCCAGGATGCCGGTGGTGCGCGTCAGCGCATTGGCAGCACCCCGCGCCGTCATGAAGCCCGAACCGCCGCCAATGCCGAGACCGCCGCCCTCGGAGCGCTGCAGGAGCACGACGCCGACAAGCGCGAGAACGACCATCAGGTGGATGACGATAAGAACGGTTTGCATACGATAATCCGGCAGGTTTCGGGGGCGGCCGAGCGCACGGCGCCAGCTTTGAAGTCGGGTCAGATACACGGGTTTCGTGGCATTTCCAAGCCCGCCGCCGAATATGGGGCGGCGAAGCTGAAATACAACGCCGTAACGGGCCGGCGGTTACCCGATCTTTTCGTAGGATTCGGCGATGCCAAGGAAATCGGCGGCCTTGAGGCTGGCGCCGCCGACCAGTGCGCCGTCGACATTTTCAATGGCGAGCAGTTCGGTCGCATTGGAAGGTTTTACCGAGCCTCCGTAAAGGATGCGCATCCTGTCGGCCTCAGCACCCAGCTTTTCGAGCAGCCTGGCGCGTATGTGGGCATGGGCCTCGGCGACGTCGGCGACAGTCGGGGTCAGCCCGGTGCCGATCGCCCAGACCGGCTCGTAGGCGACGACCGTGTTCTTTGCCGTCGCCACCGACGCGACGGAACCGGCGATCTGCCGCGACAAAACATCGAGGGTGGCGCCCGATTCGCGTTCCGCGCGGGTTTCGCCGATACACACAATGGCGACCAGCCCTGCCCGCCACGCTGCTTCCGCCTTGGCGCATACGGTGGCGTCGTCTTCGCCGTGATCGGTGCGGCGTTCGGAGTGGCCGACGATGACGTGGCTCGCCCCGGCATCCTTCAGCATCTCGGCGGAGATGTCGCCGGTATGGGCGCCGCTTTCCCCGGTGTGGCAATCCTGGCCGCCTGCCTTGACCGGCGTCTGGTGCAGGATTTCCGCGGCACGGTAAAGCAGGGTCGCCGGCACGCAGATCAACGCTTCCGTCTCGGCGTCGAGGCCATGCATGAAGCCATTGCCGATCTGGTGGAGTTCGGCGAGCGAAGCGCTGGTGCCGTTCATCTTCCAGTTTCCCGCAACCAGCGGACGAATTCCCGGCGTCATCCGGCTTCTCCCTCTTGTCCTTGCCGTTTCGATGGCTCTCCCTACCAAAATCAGGCCACAAAGCAATCGACACTGGCGGCGAAGGACGCTATTGCCGTTCGACACCAAGGCGCATCCATTGCGCCAAGACGGATTTGACCATGCTTGACACCTTGCGTACTGCGGCCGGAACCTGGGTCGCCAAAGCCCTGCTTTTGATGCTCGTCGTGAGCTTCGCCGTATGGGGAATCTCGGGCCAGCTCGCAGGCGGCATCGGCGGCAACGCCGTGGTGACCGCGGGCGGCACCTCCGTATCAGCCAACGAGTTCCGCCTCGCCTACGACCGTCAGCTCTCAGTGCTGTCCCAGCAGATCGGCCAGCGGATCACGCGCGAACAGGCGACCGCGTTCGGCATCGAACAGCAGGTTCTTTCGCAAATGGTCGCCGGAGCCGTTCTGGACGAGCAGGCGCGCAAGATGGGTCTTGGCCTGTCCAAGGACAAGCTGGCCGACCTGACCCGGCAGGACCCTGCATTCCAGGGACCCGGCGGCGAGTTCGACCGCCAGCAGTTCAATTACGTGCTGCAGCAGGCAGGCATGCAGCCAAACGACTATCTGACCAGCCGCGGCAAGGTGGCCATTCGCCAGCAGATCGTCGAGGCCGTGTCCGACGGCATGAAGGCGCCCGATGCCTTCCTGCGCGCCGTGGCGCTCTATCGTGGCGAAGATCGCACCGTAGATTATCTCCCTCTGCCGAAATCGCTGGTGGAGCCCGTTGAAGAGCCGTCTGCCGACGTGCTGGCCAAATGGTTCGAGGAAAACAAGAAAAGCTACGCCGCGCCGGAATACCGCAAAATCTCCTATGTGAAGCTCGAACCGGAAGACATCGCCGACACCAGCGCGATCACCGACGAGCAGATCACGGCGGACTACGAAACCAACAAGGCAAAGTTCTCGACGCCCGAAACCCGCACCATCGAGCAGATCGTCTTCAAGTCGCCGGAAGCGGCGACGGCCGCACGCGGCAGCATCGACGCCGGTTCGACCTTCGAGGATTTGGTCAAGGCGGAAGGCAAGACTGAGGCGGACGTTTTGCTCGGCACCTTTGCCAAGGACAAGGTGCCCGACAATGCTGTCGCCGAAGCCGCGTTCAAGATGCAGGCAAATGAAGTCAGCAGCGTCATCCAGGGCGCGTTCGGGCCGGTGCTGATCCGGGTCACCAACATCAAGCCGGAAGTGGTGCGCCCGCTGGCCGAGGTTAAGGAAGAGATCCGCAACGAACTGGCGCTGGTCGAGGCGAACCGCGTGCTGCTCGATGTTCACGACAGCTACGAAGACGCCCGCGCCGCCGGCTCGTCGCTGCGCGAATCGGCAGGCAACCTCAAGCTCAAGGTGGTGACGGTCGACGCCATCGACCGCGCCGCGCTGCGGCCGGATGGCTCCGTCGTCAACGACCTGCCTTCGTCGCAGAACCTCTTGGCAGGCGCCTTCGAGACCGAGGCGAACGTCGAAAATCCGGCACTCAACGTCGGCTCCAACGGTTTCGTATTCTACGAGGTGGAGGGCATCACCCCCGCGCGCGACCGCACGCTCGACGAAGTGCGCGAAAAGGTCGTCGCCGATTGGAAAACCGCTGAAATCCAGTCCAGGCTGGCCGCCAAGGCGGCCGAGCTGGAGAAGCGGCTGAAGGAAGGCGCGGCATTTGAGACGCTCGCGGCGGAGATCAAATCCGAGAAGCAGACCAAGCGTGGCCTGAAGCGGGAAGCTGACGACGCCGATTTCGGCAAGCCGGGCGTGGCCACTGTCTTCGGCGTGCCGCAAGGCGGAACCGGGCTGTTTTCGTCGCCGCAGGACGACGCGCAGATCCTATTCAAGGTGACCGAAGTGTTCGAGCCGGCCAGCGCGGGGCCGGATTCCGTTGATGAGGAGCAGCGCAACGCCTTCTCGTCCGGCCTTGCGGACGATCTGCTGGACCAGCTCGTTGCCAGGCTGCAGAGCGAGTACACGGTCACCGTCGACCAGGCGGCGGTGCAGCGGGCACTGGCTTTCTGACGGCGGCGATGAGCGAACTCAAGAACCATATAGCCAGGGTTGCCTCCGGTGCGACGTTGTCCTTCGCCGAAGCGCGGGCGGCATTCGACATCATCATGTCCGGCGAAGCGACGCCGAGCCAGATCGGCGCCTTCCTGATGGCGCTGAGGGTGCGCGGCGAGACGGTCGACGAAATTTCCGGCGCCGTCGCCACGATGCGCGACAAGATGTTGACGGTCGAGGCGCCGGAAGACGCGATCGACATCGTCGGCACCGGTGGCGACGGTTCGCACAGCGTCAACATTTCCACCGCTTCGGCCTTCGTCATCGCCGGTTGCGGCGTGCCGGTGGCCAAGCACGGCAATCGCGGCCTGTCCTCGCAGACGGGCGCTGCCGACGTGTTGATGGCGCTCGGCGTGAAGATCGACCTGCCGCCGGAAGCGATTGGCCATTGCATCCGCGAAGCGGGCGTCGGCTTCATGTTCGCACCGGCGCATCATCCCGCCATGAAGCATGTCGGCCCGACGCGGGTGGAACTCGGCACGCGCACCATCTTCAACCTGCTCGGCCCGCTCTCCAATCCGGCTGGCGTGAAGCGCCAGATGGTCGGCGTGTTTTCGCCCGAATGGGTCGAGCCGCTGGCTGAAACGCTGAAGGCGCTTGGCGCCGAACGTGCCTGGGTGGTGCACGGCGACGGTTTCGACGAGATCACCACGACCGGTGAAACCCGCGTCGCCGAATTGTCGGACGGCGCCATCAAGAGCTTCACCGTCAACCCCGAAGACATCGGCCTATCGCGTCACAAGCGCGAGGCGCTGAAGGGCGGCGACGCCGCCTACAACGCGCATGCCCTGCGCGAAGTGCTGTCCGGCACGCCCGGCGCCTACCGCGACACGGTGCTGATGAATGCCGGCGCCGCCCTCGTGGTGGCCGGCACCGCCGCAACGCTCAAGGACGGCGCCACAGCGGCGGCGAATGCCATCGACAGCGGCCGGGCCGCCAAGGTGCTGGACAGGTTGATCGCCGTTTCCGGCGGGTACGACAATGGCTGACATCCTTCGCAGGATCGAAGCGTACAAGCGCGACGAGATCGCCGCCGCGAAAAGCCGGCTGCCTTTGCGCGAAGTTGTCGCCAGGCTGGGCGACGTCGAAAAGCCGCGCGGATTTCTGGCTGCACTGAAGAAAAAACGTGCGGCGGGAAGCTTCGGGCTGATTGCCGAGATCAAGAAGGCCAGTCCGTCGAAAGGCCTTATCCGTGAGGATTTCGACCCGCCTGTGCTGGCCCAGGCCTATGCCGAAGGGGGTGCGGCCTGCCTTTCGGTGCTGACCGACACGCCTTCCTTCCAGGGCGCGCCGGAGTTTCTGACCGAGGCCCGCGCCGCCGTTACCTTGCCTGCGCTGCGCAAGGATTTCATGTTCGAGCCATACCAGGTGCATGAAGCGCGGCTGTGGGGCGCCGATGCGATCCTGCTGATCATGGCGAGCCTTGCCGACGACGACGCACGGCGGCTCGAGGAGGTTGCGTTTGAACTCGGCATGGATGTTCTGGTCGAAGTCCATGACCAGGCCGAGACGGAGCGTGCGCTGAAACTTTCCTCGCGGCTGATTGGCATCAACAACCGCGACCTCAGGACCTTCGAGGTCAACCTCGATGTCTCCGAACGGCTGGCGAAACTGGTACCGAGCGACCGGCTGCTGGTCAGCGAAAGCGGCATCTTCACCAATTCCGACTGCAAGCGGCTTTCCCACCATGGCGTCAGCACTTTCCTCGTCGGCGAAAGCCTGATGCGGCAGGCCGACGTCGCCGCCGCCACCCGCGCGCTGCTCCACGGCGTCGCCACCGAGCGGCCCAACGAGCAGCCCAACGAGCGGCATTGATCGAGATGACGCAAAAGGCCGGCCTCACCCATATACGCGCCTCCGGCGAAGCGCACATGGTCGATGTCGGCGGCAAGGCCGAGACCGAGCGTACGGCAATCGCCGAGGGCGCGGTGACGATGCAGGCGGCCACCTTGAAAATGATCCTCGAGGGCAATGCCAAAAAGGGCGACGTGCTGGGCACGGCGCGCATCGCCGGCATCATGGCCGCCAAGAAGGCGCATGAACTGATCCCGCTCTGCCATCCGCTGCTGCTGACCAAGGTCAGCGTCGATATCGAAGCCGACGAAGCGCTTCCCGGCCTGCGCGTGAAGGCTCTGGCGCGTGTCACCGGCAAGACCGGCGTCGAGATGGAGGCGCTGACGGCAGCCTCGGTCGCCTGCCTGACCATCTACGACATGGCCAAGGCCGTCGATCGCGGCATGGTCATCACCGGCGTGCGGCTGGTCGAGAAGACCGGCGGCAAGTCCGGCGACTACCGCGCTTCCAAAGGTTGAGATTATGGCGCTGCTCCCCGTCGAAGAGGCGCTTGCACGGCTGTTGAGCGATGCCGAGGCCGGACCGGCTGAAAGCGTTTCGCTCGCCGAGGCGGCCGACCGAGTGCTGGCCGAACCGGTTGTCGCGCTGCGCACGCAACCGCCTTTTGCTGCTTCCGCTATGGACGGCTATGCCGTTCGCTCCGCCGACATCGCGACGGTTCCGGTAGAGCTCGAAATCATTGGCCAGGCGCCAGCCGGCAAACAATTCCCCGGCACGGTCGGGCCCGGCCAGGCAGTACGCATCTTCACCGGCGCGCCGGTGCCGGAAGGCGCCAACACCATCCTCATCCAGGAAAATACGCGTCTTCTTGGTAGTGGCCGCATCAAGGCTGTCGAGACGGTTGCAGCCGACCGCCACATCCGGAAAGTCGGCCTGGATTTCGTCGAGGGTGACGTGCTGCTTGAGCGCGGCCGGCAGCTCGACGCCGCCGCCCTTTCGCTCGCCGCGTCGGCCAACCATCCTCGCCTCCCCGTCGTGAAGGCGCCGCTCGTCGCCGTCATCGCCACTGGCGACGAGTTGCTGCCCCCAGGCAGCGCATTGGGACCGGATCAGATCATCGCTTCCAACGGCTACGGCGTTGCGGCGATCGCCGGGTCGGTCGGCGCCAAAGTGCTCGACCTCGGCATCGTGCCGGACCGAAACGAAGCGATCGCCACCGCGGTGAAACGCGCATTGTCGGCAGGTGCCGATGTCATCGTCACGCTGGGCGGCGCTTCGGTCGGCGATCACGACCTCATCCACGACGTGCTGACCGGCGAAGGCATGGCGCTCGATTTCTGGAAGATCGCCATGCGCCCGGGCAAGCCGCTGATGTTCGGCCGACTGGGCCGCACACGCGTCATCGGGCTGCCCGGCAACCCCGTCGCCAGCCTGGTCTGCTCGCACCTTTTCCTGAAACCGCTGCTGGCGAGGCTCGGCGGCCGGCGTCATGCGCCCGACCTCCGCGATGCGGCGCTCGGAACCGCCATGGCGGCAAACGATCAGCGCCAGGATTATATCAGGGCAAAGGCGGTGGTGGCAGAGGACGGGAAGCTTGTCGCGACGCCGTTCGCGGTGCAGGACTCGTCGATGCTCAGAACCCTGGCCGAGGCTAACGCGCTGATCGTGCGCGCACCCTTCGCGCCGGCTGCCGAAAAGGGCAATGCTTGCCGGGTGTTGATGTTACGCTGAACAAAGCGTCAACGTATTCATTAAAATTTAAACGGTTGCGGAACACAACTGGAACAGATAGTGTTTGTTCTGGTTTTGTTTTTGATCTGATTCCCCGGGGGAACGCCATGCTGACGCGCAAACAACATGAACTTCTGATGTTCATCCATGAGCGCTTGAAAGAAGCTGGAATCCCTCCTTCCTTCGATGAAATGAAAGAGGCCCTCGACCTCGCCTCGAAGTCTGGCATCCACCGCCTGATCACGGCGCTGGAGGAACGCGGCTTCATTCGCCGGCTACCCAATCGTGCAAGGGCGCTGGAAGTGCTGCGCCTGCCCGACTCGATCGCGCCGGGCTTGAACGCCGCGAAAAAGTTCTCGCCAAGCGTCATCCAGGGCAGCCTCGGTCGGCCGCAGCCGAAGGAAGCGCCGCGCCTTCAGGCCGCCAGCAACGACGACGATGTCGCCGCATCGATCTCCATACCGGTGATGGGCCGCATCGCTGCCGGTGTGCCGATCGCGGCAATCGAAACGAGAACGCACTCCATTTCCGTGCCGCCGGACATGATCGCCGGTGGCGAGCACTATGCGCTTGAGGTGAAAGGCGATTCGATGATCGAGGCTGGCATCTTCGACGGCGACACGGTGATCATCCGCAATGCCAGCACGGCCACGCCCGGCGAGATCGTGGTAGCGATCGTCGATGACGAGGAAGCGACGCTGAAGCGGTTCCGCCGCAAGGGCGCCTCGATCGCGCTGGAAGCCGCGAACCCTGCCTATGAGACACGCATCTTCGGTCCTGACCGTGTCAGCGTGCGCGGCAAGCTCGTTGGGCTCATTCGCCGGTACTGATTTTGCCCGTGCTTCCCGGGCAATTCTTCGCGGGCAATACAATGCGCCGATCACGCAGACGGTTGCTGTTCTGCTTTCAGTCATTGCAACAATGAATTGAAAATCAATCGTTTTCGGTTGGTGCCGACGTTTGGCCAAGACGCCTGTAGGGCGGCAGGCCTCGCGCCTCGCGTGAAAACTGGCGCTGGCTGTGCCATGGCCGGTAAGGCTCGCTTATCGCATAGTCGATAGCCGGCGCAGAATCGGGCAACAGGAATATTTCAGCACTCCCTCGCCGCGCCAGATCGCGCTTGGTGATGACTGCGACAGGTTTGCCCGCACAAAGATCTTGCACGGAGGCATCGTCGACCACAATCAGGTCGGCCGTGTCGCATGCCGCTTTTGCGCTTTCTCCGCTGCCGGCGTGAGCCACGACCGCGCCGCTCCGGTGGCGTGCGAGACAGAGGCCGGACTGGCAGGAGAAACCCATATCCGGCTCACCATCCACTTCGGGTTTCGCAAACGCCTGGTTCTTCGGCGTCATGACATCCGCCGCCTGCAGCGCCCGCTGCCAGTTCTGTATGGTGAACGAACTCGGCCGGCTGCGATTGACCGCGACGTTTTCATCGTCAAGACGCATGGCGATGAGCCGTGCATCCTCCGAAACCAGCACGTCGGGCGTCTGCCGCCCGCCGATCCAGATCAGCCCGACACAGAGAAACGGCAATGCGGCCAGGCGCAGCCAGGTCGTGCAAAGTGCTGAGATCGCCAGTGCGATGGTGAGGATTATGACGGCGCCGGGCGGCACGATACCAACGGCGTCGAGCGGCGAGCGCTCCGAAAACCATTCGGCGATCGCCAGCATGACGGAAAGGCCCTTGCCCATCAGGTCGAAGACCGGGCCGTCGAGCCCGAACGGCATTGCCACCATCCCCAGCACCGCCGCCGGCATGACAACGGCCGAAACGACCGGCATTGCCGCAAGGTTGGCGGCAAGGCTGAACGGCGAAATGCGCTGGAAATGGTATGCGCCGTAGGGCGTCGTCGCGACGCCCGCGATCAGTGACGTCAGCGCGAGGCCGCCAGCATAATGAAGGCCCTTGCGGACGAGTCTGAAGGCAAGCGGACGGTGGAAGTCGTCAGGCGTGGTGGCGCGCATCCACTCCCGGTTTGACCACCACGCATAGGCGCCGATCAGCGCCGCCGTGGCGGCGAACGACATCTGGAAGCTCGGGCCGGCGACTTCGTGCGGCGACCAGACGATGACGACCAGTGCGGCAATCGCAAGATTGCGCATGGTCAGTGCCGCGCGATCGAACAGCAGCGCCGTCAGCATCACCGCCAGCATGATGAAGCTGCGTTCGGCGGCGACCGCCGAGCCGGAGATGAACAGGTAGACGGCAATCGCCACCAACGCGGCCGAGGCTGCATATTTCTTGACCGGCCGCCGGGAAGCGAAATCGGGAAACAAGGCAAAACCCGCGCGCAGCGCCCCCATGATCGTGGCCGCCACC
The DNA here is from genome assembly GCF_900114255.1 of Neomesorhizobium albiziae. Lineage (GTDB taxonomy): Bacteria > Pseudomonadota > Alphaproteobacteria > Rhizobiales > Rhizobiaceae > Neomesorhizobium > Neomesorhizobium albiziae. Next base: position 61,987 of record NZ_FOSL01000011.1, read on the forward strand.
AACGCCATATGCAGCCCGGAAATCGACAGGATGTGGGCGAGGCCGGTGCGGCGCAGCGCCTCGTTCACCGGCTCCGGAATGCCCGCACGCACCCCAACGACGAGCGCGGCGGCGATCTCGCCCTCGACGCCGCCGATGCGCTCGCGGATATGCCTGGCAAGCGCTGCGCGTGTATTCTCAACGGCGGCGCGGAATCGCGCGGCAAATCCAGGGGCGGCCGAAGCCTCCACCAGATCCGGCCCGCTCAGGAAAAACCCGTTGGCGCCGATGCCGTCGAAATAGCTTTCGAAGGAGAAATCGTAGCCGTCGGGCCGAACCGGGCCGCTCGGTGGCCGCAAACGCGCGACGCCAACCACCTCTGATCCGGCAATCACGCCAGCCGGTATTTCGCGCGCCGAAACGCGCACTCTGTCCGGCGCATGGCGCAGCACCGGACGCGCCGTTGCGATAACGTCCACGGTCAGCCTGACGCGGCCGTTGGCCTGATGTTCGATGAGAACGACGCGGCCGGTAAGCCGGGTCGATATCTCCGAGCCGATTACCTTTGTCCCTGCGCGCCAGCTTTCGAACTTGGCAATCAGCACGCCAAGCATGACGATCAGGGCGGACAGAAGTGCCAGTTGTATGAGCCTGTTGCCTCGCGACATCACCGTGAGCACGGCCAGTGTGACCGCGCTTGCCCACAGCGCATAGAAAGCCGGCTCGCCGGGCGCGGTGTAATAGAGGATGGCGCCTGCCGCGAGCAGCACCGGCACGAACAGGAACAGCGTGCCTCGGTCGGCCTCTGTCGACAGCGCGGCTGCAAGCCCGCGCGTAAGGCGGGTTCCAATGCGGACCAGCAGATTTTTCGCCGGCGGCGCGGCAAGCGGCGGTCGGATGCGTGAGGACGGAAGGGTCGGGAAAGATGCCGGATCGGCGGTTGCCGGCAACACGTCACCCGGCGGCGCGCCCAAAAACGACCGCTCGCTGACATCTCGACGCACGGTGTCGGCTGCCCCGCCGGCCACTTCGGTTCCCCGCCCCTTGCACCCCGGTCCGCCTATGCTACATGAACGCCACCGAAACACCATGTGCCCGCAGAGCTCGACCGGCCTGCCGCGCGAATAATTGAATCCTCCGGGAAATCAGATGTCCGACACCGTCGTCACCCGCTTTGCCCCCTCGCCCACCGGTTACCTGCATATCGGCGGCGCACGCACGGCGCTCTTCAACTGGCTTTATGCCCGCCACACCGGCGGCACCATGCTGCTGCGCATCGAAGACACCGACCGCGAGCGCTCCACCGAGGCGGCGACGGCTGCGATCATCGATGGGCTGACCTGGCTCGGCCTGCATTGGGAAGGCGAGCCGACCTCGCAGTTCGAGCGTGCGCCGCGCCACCGCGAGGTTGCCGAGGAACTCGTGCGCATGGGCAAGGCCTATTATTGCTATGCGTCGCCCGAGGAACTCAACGAGATGCGCGAGAAGGCCCGCGCCGAAGGCCGGCCGCCGCGTTATGACGGCCGTTGGCGCGACCGCGATCCGTCCGAGGCGCCTGCCGGCGTCAAAGGCGCGATCCGCATCAAGGCGCCGCGTGACGGCGAAACCATCGTGCGCGACCGCGTGCAGGGCGATGTGCGTTTTCCCAACAAGGACCTCGATGATTTCATCATCCTGCGTTCCGACGGCAACCCGACCTACATGCATGCCGTTGTCGTCGACGATCATGACATGGGTGTCACCCATATCATCCGCGGCGACGACCACCTGACCAATGCGGCGCGGCAGACGGTGATCTACAACGCCATGGGCTGGGACGTACCGGTGATGGCGCACATTCCGCTGATTCATGGTGCTGACGGCGCGAAACTGTCGAAGCGTCATGGCGCGCTGGGTGTCGATGCTTATCGCGCCATGGGCTATTTGCCGGCCGCGTTGCGAAACTATCTCGCCCGCCTCGGCTGGAGCCATGGCGACGACGAGGTGATGAGCCTCGACGACATGATCCGCTGGTTCGAGATCGAGGATGTCAACAAGGGCGCGGCGCGTTTCGACTTCCAGAAGCTGGAGGCGCTGAACGGCATCCATATGCGGCAGATGGACGACGCAGCGCTCACCGACACGTTTATCGCCACCCTGCCCTATCTGGAGAACGGCAAGCCGATCGCCGACCGATTGGACCAACAGAAAAAGGCGCAGCTGCTGCAAGCCATGCCCGGCCTGAAGGAGCGTGCGAAAACGCTGGTCGAACTCGCAGAAGGGGCCGCATTCCTGTTTGCCGAGCGCCCGCTACCGCTCGACGAAAAGGCGGCCGGGGTGCTTGGCGAGCCAGCGCGCGGCATTCTGAAGGGCGCCAGAAAAGCGTTGGAGAAGGTGTCGGATGGATGGAATGCAGCCTCAGCCGAGGCTGCAATCCGTGAATTTGCCACCCAGAACGAGCTGAAACTCGGCGCTGTCGCACAGCCGTTGCGTGCAGCGCTTACAGGAAGAAGTACTTCGCCGGGCGTCTTTGACGTGCTCGCCGTCCTCGGCCGCGAGGAGAGCCTGGCGCGCATCGGAGATCAAATCGATTAACGCCTCGGAGTCTCTCTGAATTGTGCATTGAAATCCGCCTGTTGCGGTGCAACATTGTGCCCATGGGCTAATTTGGCAGGCATGGGCAAATGCGCTAGCACATCCGCGCATTGAAATGCATTTGCCTTGTTACAGCCGGGTTTTGCCTTCCTGGCACTGATGAAACGAAGGAGTTTGCGATGACCGAAGCTGCGACAAAACTGGAATTTGGCGGCAAAGCTCCTGAACCGACCGCCAAGCTGGAATTCGGCGGCAAGTCTCACGAATTCACTGTACGCAAAGGCTCGGTCGGACCGGATGTCATCGACATCGCCTCGCTCTACAAGGACACCGGCGCCTTCACCTACGACCCGGGTTTCACCTCGACCGCCTCCTGCGAATCCGAGATCACCTTCATCGATGGCGACGAAGGCATTCTGCTGCATCGCGGCTACCCGATCGACCAGCTTGCCGAACACGGCGATTTCCTCGAGGTCTGCTACCTGCTGCTCTATGGCGAACTGCCGACCAAGGCGCAGAAGGACGATTTCGACTACCGCGTCACCCGCCACACCATGGTGCACGAGCAGATGACTCGGTTCTTCACCGGCTTCCGCCGCGACGCGCATCCGATGGCGGTCATGTGCGGCGTGGTCGGCGCGATGTCGGCCTTCTATCACGACTCGACCGACATCTCGGACCCGCACCAGCGCATGGTCGCGTCGATCCGCATGATCGCGAAAATGCCGACGATTGCCGCGATGGCCTACAAGTACCATATCGGCCAGCCGTTCATTTACCCGAAGAACGAGTTGAACTTCGCCGCCAACTTCCTGCACATGTGCTTTGCGGTGCCGTGCGAGGACTACAAGGTCAACCCGGTGCTGGCGCGCGCCATGGAGCGCATCTTCATCCTGCACGCCGATCACGAGCAGAACGCCTCGACCTCCACGGTGCGGCTTGCCGGCTCGTCGGGCGCCAATCCGTTTGCCTGCATCGCGGCCGGCATCGCCTGCCTCTGGGGCCCGGCGCATGGCGGCGCCAACGAGGCCGCACTCAACATGCTTTCCGAGATCGGCACCGTCGACCGCATTCCGGAATTCATCGCCCGCGCCAAGGACAAGAACGATCCGTTCCGGCTGATGGGCTTCGGCCACCGCGTCTACAAGAACTACGATCCGCGCGCCAAGATCATGCAGAAGACCACGCATGAGGTGCTGGGCGAACTCGGCATCAAGGACGATCCGATGCTCGACGTCGCCATGGAGCTCGAAAAGATCGCGCTCACCGACGACTATTTCATCGAGAAGAAGCTCTATCCGAACATCGACTTCTATTCCGGCATCACTTTGAAGGCGCTGGGCTTCCCCACCACCATGTTCACCGTGCTGTTCGCGGTCGCCCGCACCGTCGGCTGGATCGCCCAGTGGAAGGAAATGATCGAGGATCCGCACCAGAAGATCGGCCGTCCGCGCCAGCTCTACATCGGCGCTCCGGAACGCGACTACGTGCCGATCGCCAAGCGCTGATCCCGGCGCAGAACACCAGCAACAAAAAAGGCGCCCGCAAGGCGCCTTTTTTGTTGGCTAGGAACAAGCCCTAAAAAAAGCGGGGCCGTAGCCCCGCTTTTTCGATGTCCAGCAATTGGCTGGGATCAGTTGCCGGCCTTCGCCTTGTCCTGCTCTTCCTTGAGCTTCTTTGCGAAGTCCTCGTTGTTCTTGGTCACGAAGTCCTGCAGCTTCTTCTGGCGGTCTTCGATGTCCGACTGCTGCATCGGCGCGCCGTCATAGGCGCCGGTGAAGCCCTTCAGGGAAACCTTGATCGGGTTCGGCTGGTTCTGGAAGTTGACCGAGGTCAGCGTGATTTCCTGGCCCTTCTTGAAGCTCGCGACGAGCTGGTCGGAAAGTGCGGTCTCGGCAACGCAGCGGTCTGGGAAGCAGATGACGTAGTCGAGTTTCTGCGCCTTGCCGCCGTCGATCTGCAGGCCGATGCCGGGAGGTACCAGGCGGCCGCTCGGGACCGACACCTGGAAGACCTTGCGGTTCACCTTGCCCTTGAGCTCAATCATGCTGACGCCGGTGACCATCTGGCCGGTGCTGGCCAGCGTGATATTCTGCACGTTGCAGATATCGACGTCTTCCTGCTTCGAACACGCCTTGAACCAGCCTTCCGGAACCTGCTGTTGCTGCTGGGCCACGGCCGGCGAAAGACCGGCGCCAAGAAGCCCGACCACGCCTGCAGCCATGACGGAAAGGGAAGCGTTGGGTTTCAGGCTCGCCATCGTTTAGAAATCCTCTCAACAATTCGGGTCCGGCCGGAGCCGGAAGGTTCCGCTAAGTGTTGCCCAAATAAGGCAACAGAATGACTCTCGCCGGCGTGTTACACCGCATGGGGCTGCGAATCCAGCCGCAAAAGCGTGGATTATGCGCTTCGACCCGGTTCTGGCGGGTAAAGTGCCCCGGCATGGTAGGTTCAGCACCGAATCAGGATTTTCAGCCGCGAATGGAGGTTTGACCATGCGCCATCTGCTGTCAGCGCTGCTTTTGGCCGGCTTTTGCGCGATTACTCCCGTTTCCAACGCTATCGCCGAGCCCAGGCACGCGATCGCCATGCAGGGCGAGCCGGGTTTGCCTGCCGATTTCGCGCATTTTCCCTACGCCAACCCCGATGCGCCGAAAGGCGGCTCCGTGAATTACTGCGTGGTCGGAAGCTTCGACAATCTGAACCCATTCATCATCAAGAGCCTCAGAACCACCGCGCGAGGCGTGATCGACACCATCTTCGGGAACCTCGTCTTCGAACCCCTCATGCAGCGCAGCGCCGACGAGGCATTTTCGCTTTATGGCCTGCTGGCCGAGTCGATCGACATTACGCCGGATCGAAAAATCGCGGAATTCAACCTCAATCCGAAGGCGAAATGGTCGGATGGCCGGCCGGTGAGGCCTGAAGATGTGATCTTTACGTACAAGGTTTTCACTGAAAAGGGCCGCCCGCCCTACAGCGACCGCATGAAGAAGATCGAAAAGATCGAAAAGACCGGTGAACACAAGGTCCGCTTCACGTTCAACGAAAACTCGGATCGCGAGTTTCCGCTGGTCGTGGCGCTGACGCCGATCCTTCCCGAGCATGCCTTCAATTTCGACACTTTCGACGAAACCACGCTGAAGCCAGTGATCGGCAGCGGCGCCTACAGGATCGTGCAAGTGGTTCCAGGACAGCGCATCGTGTTCGAACGCAATCCTGACTACTGGGCAAAGGACATCCCCGCCAAGCGTGGGGTCGACAACTACGATCGCATCACCATCGATTACTTCCTCAACGCCAATTCGCAATTCGAGGCGTTCAAGAAAGGGCTGTGCTCGATTCAGACCGAGGCTGACCCGGTGAAGCGGGAGCGCGATTTCGATTTTCCCGCCGTCAAGAGCGGCCAGGTCGTGCTCGAAACCTTCGAAACGGGCCTTCCTCCGGTCGTGACCGGCTTTTTGTTCAACACACGCTTGCCGAAATTCGCCGACGTGCGCGTGCGCCGCGCCCTTGCCATGCTCTATGATTTCGAGTGGGCGAACAGGAATCTCTTCGCGGGACAGTACCAGCAGACGGTAAGCTATTGGCAGAACACCGAATTGTCGGCCATCGGCCAGCCGGCGAGCGATTTCGAACGAAAACTGCTTGCTCCATTCCCCGATGCGGTCCTGCCTGAACTCATGAACGGCACCTACCGCCCTCCCCGGGCCGATGGCTCGGGCGGTGACCGCAAGCTGCTGCGTGCGGCGCTCGATCTTTTGAAAGAGGCCGGCTTTTCATTCAAGGACAGAAAACTACTGCAACCTTCTGGCGAACCATTCGGCTTTGAAATCCTGATCGCGTCGCAGAGCGAGGAGCGGCTCGCAACGATCTATCAGCGCACGCTGCAGAAGATCGGCATTGACGTCACCATCCGCGCGCTCGAAGCGGATCAGATCCAGATGCGCAAGCAACGCTTTGATTTCGAGGCGCTGATCGGAACCACCGGTTTCCAGGGGACGCTCTCGCCCGGCATTGAACTGCTTTTCCGCTGGGGATCTGCATCGCGCGATGCCGAAGGTTCGTTCAATCTGGCTGGCGTCGCCGATCCTGCCATCGACGCTGTCATCGAAGCCATTCTCAACGCGGACAGCCGGGAAAATTATGTCGCGGCCGTGCGGTCGCTCGACCGGCTACTGATCTCGGGCGCCTATATCGTGCCAACGCAGCACAACACAGAGCAGTTCATGGCATACTGGAACTATCTCGAACATCCGGACAAGACACCTATATTCGGATATCAACTGTTCACCTGGTGGCGCAAACCCGACTGATCGGATGACAGCTATGATTGATGTCCCTTCCATCACCGTCGATGTCGTGTCCGACGTGGTCTGCCCGTGGTGTTTCATCGGCCAGAAACGCCTCGACAAGGCCATCGAGGCAGTGCCTGAAATCGCGGTCGAAGTCCACTGGCGCCCCTATCAGCTCGATCCGACGATCCCGCCGCAGGGCAAGGACCGCAAACAGTACATGCTGGACAAATTCGGCAGCGAGGAGCGCATCCGCCAGATTCACGAGCGGATCGAACCGCTGGGCGCGGCCGAAGGCATTGCCTTCGACTTCGGCGCCATCAAGGTGGCCCCCAACACACTCGACGCACACCGTGTGATCCGCTGGGCGGGAACTGCTGGAGACGGCGTTCAGAATCGCCTGGTGCGCCGGCTGTTCCAGCTCAATTTCGAGGAAGGCGCAAACATCGGCGATCACACCGTGCTTGTCGAAGCGGCGCGTGAGGCCGGCATGGACGCCGCGGTGGTCGAAACGCTGCTCCCGACAGACGCCGACCGCGATACCGTTATGGGCGAGATCGGCACCGCGGCACGCATGGGAATTACCGGCGTGCCGTGTTTCCTGCTCCAGGGCAAATATGCGGTCATGGGAGCGCAGGACACGGCCACACTCGCCGATGCTATTCGCCAGGTCGCGGCCGCCAAGGCGCGGGGCGAACTCGATCCGCAACCTGTCTAGGGTGTGTGGAGATTTAGGTCAGGCCGAGCCGAAAGTGGTGGATTTCGAGAACCGGAGCGCAGCGTACATTTTGGTACGTGAGCACCGGAAGCGGAGAAAGCCGCCATTTGCAGGCCGGCCTCACCTGAATATCGACACACCCTAGGCCTCCACCTTTTCCGCCAGCCGCGCCAGTTGCGTCATCACCACGGCGGCGCCCGCCAGGCGTTTTTCCGGGTTCGGCCAGTCGCGGATGAACACAACGCTCTGGTCCGGACGGATTTTCGCCAGCGAGCCTTGTTCGGCGATGAAGCGCACCAGGCCCGTCGGGTCCGCGAATTCGCGTTTGCGAAAGTGGATGACGACGCCTTTCGGCCCGGCATCCAGCTTTTCGACATTGGCCTTGCGGCAGAGCGCCTTGATGTAGACGATCTTCAGGAGATGCTCGACCTCCTGCGGCAGCGAGCCGAAGCGGTCGATCATTTCGGCGCCGAACGCGTCGATTTCCTCCGGCGTCTCCAATTCGCCAAGGCGGCGATAGAGCGCCAGCCTGAGCTGCAGGTCGGGCACATATCCTTCGGGGATCATCACGGCGGTGCCGATCGCGATCTGCGGCGACCAGCCGCTGTCGGCCACCTCGCCTGAATCCTTCACCTCGGCCACCGCCTCCTCCAGCATCTGCTGGTAGAGTTCGAAACCGACTTCCTTGATATGGCCGGACTGTTCTTCGCCCAAAAGGTTGCCGGCGCCGCGAATATCGAGGTCATGGCTGGCGAGCTGGAAGCCTGCTCCGAGCGTGTCGAGCGACTGCAGGACCTTCAGGCGGCGATCCGCGGTGTCTGTCAGCTTGCGGTTGGCCGGCAGCGTGAACAGCGAATAGGCGCGCACCTTCGAACGGCCGACGCGACCGCGCAGCTGGTAGAGCTGCGCTAGGCCGAACATGTCGGCGTGGTGCACGATCAGCGTGTTGGCGGTCGGAATATCCAGTCCGGATTCGACGATGGTGGTCGACAACAGCACGTCGTACTGCCCGTCGTAGAAGGCATTCATGATGTCGTCGAGCTCGCCGGCCGCCATCTGGCCGTGCGCCACGCCCACCTTCAGTTCCGGCACCGATTCCTGCAGGAACTGAAGGATTTCGGCGAGATCCGAGATGCGGGGCACCACATAGAACGAATGCCCGCCGCGATAACGTTCGCGCAGCAGCGTCTCGCGGATGACCAGCGGATCGAATGGCGAGATGAACGTACGCACCGCCATGCGGTCGACCGGCGGCGTGGCGATCAACGACAGTTCGCGCACGCCGGTCAGCGCCAGTTGCAATGTGCGCGGGATCGGCGTCGCCGAAAGCGTCAGCACGTGCACGTCGCTTTTCAGGTCCTTGAGGCGTTCCTTGTGCTTGACGCCGAAATGCTGCTCTTCGTCGATAATCAGCAGGCCGAGATTCCTGAACGAGATCGAGGCGCCGAGCAGCGCGTGGGTGCCGACCACGATGTCGACCGTGCCGTCGGCGATGCCCTTCTTGGTCTCGGCCAGTTCCTTGGTGCCAACCAGCCGCGATGCCTGCCGCACCCTGATCGGCAAGCCGGCAAACCGCTGCGAAAACGTCTTGAAATGCTGGCGGGCGAGCAAGGTGGTAGGCACCACCACCGCCACCTGGAACCCTTCCATCGCCGCGATAAAGGCCGCGCGCAGCGCTACCTCTGTTTTTCCAAAGCCGACATCGCCGCAGATTAGCCGGTCCATCGGCTTGCCCGCGCCGAGGTCATCTACGACAGAGTCGATGGCGTTCTGCTGGTCGTCGGTCTCTTCATAGGGGAAGCGCGCCGCGAACTCGCCATAGAGCCCTTCGGCGGGGTTCATCGCAGGCGCCGCGCGCATCTGCCGTTCGGCGGCGATGCGGATCAGCTGCCCCGCCATTTCGAGCAGGCGGCGCTTCAGCCGCGCCTTGCGCGATTGCCAGGCGCCGCCGCCAAGCTTGTCGAGGGGGGCCTCTGCCGTATCCGAACCGTAGCGCGACAGAAGCTCGATATTTTCGACCGGCAGGAACAGCCTGTCGTCGCCGGCATAGTGGATTTCGACGCAATCATGCGGCGCGCCCATGGCCTCGATGGTGCGCAGGCCGATGAAGCGCCCGATGCCATGATCGGCGTGCACGACGATGTCGCCGGCCGCCAGCGACGCCACTTCGGAAATGAAGTCGGCGGCGCGCTTGCGTTTCTTCGAGCGCCGAACCAGCCGATCGCCCAGAATGTCCTGTTCGGCCACGACGATGAATTTCTGCGCGTCGAACCCGGTCTCCAGAGGCAGCACGGCAAGACCCGCCTGCCCCGGCTCGAGGGCCTCGACCTCTGCCAGCGTGGCGACGCGTTTCAGGTTGCCGAGATGGTGCTCCTCGAGAATCTGGGTCAGGCGGTCGAGCGAACCTTCCGTCCAGCCGGCGACCACGACGCGCTGCTTGCCGGTGCGCACGGCGGAAATATGCTTGACCACCGCGTCGAAAACGTTGGCGTTGGGATCGGCGCGCTCTTCCGCGAAGGTGTGGCCGTGCTTCGATCCGGCGTGGTAGACGCGCGTTTCACTGGTTTCAGGCGTGTCGAATGGCGTCAGCTCGATTGCCGAGCGCTCGCCAAGCGATCCGGTCACATCGTCCGGCGAGAGGTAGAGCAACGCCGGCGGCACCGGTTTGTATGGCACGGCATCCTTCAGCGCGCCCTCGGCGCCGCGCTTGCGCGCTTCGTAATAGTCGATGATCAGCGTGTGTCGTTCGGCGAGCGCTTCGCGGGCCAGATGATCGAACACCACAGGGGCGTTCGGCACGAAGTCGAAAACCGTATCGAGCTTTTCGTAGAAAAACGGCAGCCAGTGTTCCATGCCGGCGAAACGGCGGCCTTCGCTGACAGCGGCATAGAGCCCGTCATCGCGCGCCGGCGCTCCGAACGCCTCGATGTAGCTGCGGCGAAACCTGCTGATGGTTTCGGGCGTCAGCGCCACCTCGCTCATCGCCTGTAGCGTCAATGTCTTGCGCTGGCCGATGGTGCGCTGCGTCGCGACATCGAAGGCGCGAATCGATTCCAGCGTGTCGCCGAAGAAGTCGAGCCGCAGCGGCTCCGGCGTGCCCGGCGCATAAAGATCGAGAATGCCGCCGCGCACCGCGAACTCGCCAACGTCGCGCACTGTCGCCACCCGCTCGAAGCCCGAATTTTCGAGCCGCGCGATCAACTGATTCATCTCCACCTGGCCACTGGCGCGGGCATGGAACGTCTGCGCTTCGATGACGCTCGCCGGCGGAATCCGTTGCAACACCGCATTGGCGGTGGTCAGGATAACGGCGCGATGCGGCTTCTGCTGCAACGCGATCATCGCCGCCAGTGCATCGAGGCGGCGCGCCGCGGCATCGGAACCCGGTGACACCCGGTCGTAAGGCAGGCAATCCCAGGCGGGGAATTCCAGCACCGGAAGCTCCGGCGCGGCAAACGCCAGCGCCTCGGCGATCGCCGGCAACCGCTGGCCGTCGCGGGCGACGAAGAGGATCGGCCCGTCGCTTGCGATTTCGCCGGCGAGCGCTGCAAGCGCGAACGCCTCGTAGCCATCGGCTACGCCGTCGACGATGGAGCGGCCGCCGCGCGCCTTGGAAAGGCCGATAGGATCGATAAGGCTCATGTCAGCTTCTGAAAGTCATGGCCCGGCGGAACGCCAGGATTTTTAACAGGATGTCGCTGCGGTCGGCTTCCGGGATCGCCCGTTCGCCGGTGACCCAGGGCAGCAATTCGGTGTCGGGAATATCGAGAAGCTTCTCATATTGGTCGATTTCGGCCTCGTTCAAGGCGCCGATCTCGGCGTCCGCGAAGCTTCCGAGAATCAGGTCCATCTCGCGCATGCCGCGATGCCAGGAGCGGAACAGAAGCTTGCGCCGCCGGGCATCCAGTCCTTCGCTCGATCGCGTCATGCCGGTCATTGTCGTTTTCCCGATGAGAGCGGCGCATATAGCGTGGATGGCGCGCCCTGTCAGCCTTGCATGCGCGGCAACCCTGCATAAGTTGGCGGCATGCGCCCTTCCCTGCTCGATCCGCTGTTTGCACCCATCACTTCGCTCGATGGCGTTGGCCCAAAAGTCGCGGACATGATCGAAAAGGTCGTGCCGGCCGACCTCACCGACCGGCATGCGCGCGCCGGCGACCTTCTGTTCACCTTGCCGCATTCGATCATCGATCGCCGCAACCGGCCGGGCATTGCCTTTTCGCCGGCCGGCGCCATCGTCACGCTCGACCTGCGTGTCGACCGTCACCAGCCGCCTCCGCGCGGCAACCGCTCGGTGCCATACCGCGTCTATGCGTATGACGACACCGGCGAGATCGGCCTCACCTTTTTCCACGCGCATGCCGCCTATCTGGAGAAAGCCATGCCGGTCGGCGAAAACATCGTCGTCAGCGGCCGCATGGAATGGTTCAACGGCCGCCCCACCATGGTTCACCCCGACCACATCGCCTTGGCCGGCCAGGCCGACGGGCTGCCCCTGCTTGAACCGGTCTATCCATTGACTGCGGGCCTTTCCGCGAAAGTGCTGCGGCGCGCAATCGGGCAATCCCTGGCCAGGGTTCCCTTACTGCCGGAGTGGCTTGATGGCGAGGTGAAGCGCCGCCAGACCTTTCCGCTGTTTGGCGAAGCCTTGCAGCGCCTGCACAACCCCGCCGACCCGATCGACGTTTCGCCGGAAAATCCGGCGTGGCGGCGGCTTGCCTATGACGAGCTTCTCGCCGGGCAGATTTCGCTGGCGCTGGTGCGCGCACGTACAAAGCGACTCTCCGGTCGGCCGCTCACAGGCGATGGCCGCATCGTCGAACAGATCAGGGCAGCACTTCCCTATTCGCTGACCCGCTCGCAGGAACAGGCGCTGGCCGAAATCAACGACGATCTGGCGAGCCCCGACCGCATGCTGCGCCTGCTGCAGGGCGATGTCGGCTCCGGCAAGACCGTTGTGGCGCTGCTTGCCATGGCTCGTGCAGTCGAGGCCGGTGGCCAGGCGGCGCTGATGGCGCCGACCGAAATCCTGGCGCGGCAGCATTTCGCCACCATCGCACCTCTCGCGGCGCGCGCGGGGTTGACCACCGCCGTCCTTACCGGACGCGAAAAGGGCCGCGAACGCACCGAAATCCTGAACGGACTGCAAACCGGCTCAATCGATATCGTCATCGGCACGCACGCACTTTTCCAGGAGCCGGTCAACTATCACGATCTGGTGCTCGCGATCGTCGACGAGCAACACCGGTTCGGCGTCCACCAGCGCCTGGCGATCACCGCCAAGGGCGACGCGCCCGACATGCTGGTGATGACCGCGACGCCGATCCCGCGCACGCTGGTGCTGACCGCATTCGGTGACATGGATGTCTCGCGACTCACCGAAAAACCGGCAGGCCGGCAGCCGATCCGCACCGTCACCTTGCCGCTCGACCGCCTCGACGATCTCATCGGCCGCATGCGCGACGCCATCGGCGACGGCCAGAAGGTCTACTGGATTTGCCCGCTGGTCGAAGAATCCGAAGAGATCAAGCTAATGTCGGCCGAGGATCGCCATGCGATGCTCGAAGAGATTTTCGGCGATATCGTCGGCCTGGTGCATGGCCGCATGAAAGGCGCCGAGAAGGACGAGGCGATGCGTGCCTTCAAGGCCGGCGAAACGCGCGTCCTCGTCGCCACCACCGTCATTGAAGTCGGCGTCGACGTTCCGGACGCCACCATCATCGTAATCGAGCACGCCGAGCGTTTCGGCCTTGCGCAGCTGCACCAGTTGCGTGGCCGGGTCGGGCGCGGCGACAAACCGTCGTCCTGCGTGCTGCTCTACAAGGACCCTCTCGGCGAAACCGCCAGGCGGCGCCTTTCGGTGATGCGCGAAACCGAGGACGGGTTCCTGATCTCGGAAGAAGACCTGAAATTGCGCGGCGAAGGCGAAGTGTTGGGCACCCGGCAGTCCGGGACACCCGGCTTCCAGGTGGCGCGCATCGAGTTCCACGCCGACCTCCTGGAAATCGCCCGCGACGATGCGCGGCTCCTGCTTTCACAGGACCCCGAACTCCAGTCCGGGCGCGGCGAAGCAATCCGGATCCTGCTTTATCTCTTCGGGCGTGACGAGGCGGTGCGACTGCTGCGCGCCGGCTGATCCCCGGTTGTCGCGGGGTCGTTCGCCGCCTCGGTGACAGCTTGCGGAGCGGCTTTCTGTTTTGCCAGAGCTTCCTTTGCCAACGCCCTGGTTTTATTTCTGTATTCCGGGCCGACGAGTCCTGCTGAAATCAACAGCTTGGCGGCATCCTCGACGCTCATGTCGAGCGGAATGACGTCCTTTTCAGGCACATAAAGCAGGTACCCTGTCGTTACGTTCGGCGTGATCGGCCTAAATACCGCGATCGTCTTGCCTTCCCGCTCCTCCAGCGCGTCGCTGATTTCGCTGTCTTCCTGCGCCGCTATGAAGACGATCGACCACGCGCCCTTGCGCGGATATTCGAACAGCCCGACCCTCGAGAACAGTTCCGTGCGATGCGCCAGCACCGTCTCGAATATCTGCTTCAGGCCGCTGTAGACATTGCGCACCAGCGGCATGCGGTTGAGAAGCTTCTCGCCGTAGTTGATGATCGAGCGGCCGATGATGTTGGCGGTGAGGAAGCCGATCAGCGTGATCAGCACCAGAGCCACGATCAGCCCGAACCCCGGAACCGCGAACGGCAGGTAGTTGTCCGGGTTGTAGCGTCCCGGAATGTAGGGTTTCACCCAGGAATCGACCCAGTGGATCACCGTCCAGGACAAATACGCGGTAATCGCCAGCGGCGCGCATACGATTATGCCGGTCAGGAAATAGTTCCTGAGTCTGAGCATGCCGGAGACGGAGGTTACTGGCTTTGACATTGGTCTTCACTAACATTGTGCGCCGCAACAAGGTAGCGTGTTGAAACAATGTTTGAATAGCCGAATGTGACGACAGCGCGACAGTTTGCGCTGATCGAGCCAAATGGAACAAACTGGCCACCTCAGCGTCGTTCAGGCAGAAACCGCCCGATGGAGTGAACCATGGAATATCGAACCGCGACCATCGCAGATCTCGCCACCATTTTCCGGGAATTGGCTCGCCGGATGGCCTCCGAATACGCGACCGCCGGTCTGAACATCGACGAGGTGAAGGACGAATTCGTGATGAGCCTCAAAGAAGGCCGGGCGCACACGCTGCTGGAGGATGGAAAACCGGTCGCTCTCATCGCCTGGCGCGAGAGCGATCACGCTGCCCAAACGGCCTTCGCAGCACATGAAAGCTTCTTCTCACGGTCCAGCGTCCGCTTTTGCAAAAAGCACATCAGGCGAATCCAGGCCCTCTGTGGCAACCTCCCGATCCATTCATACAGTTGGTTGGACCGTCCCGATGTCGCAAAATGGTTTCGCATTATCGGTTTCAACGAACGCGAGCGCAGCAACGGCTTTATCATTTACGAACTCGCGCCTGCCTGAGCTCCACAGGTTGAGATTCAGGTCAGGCCGGCATCACCTGAATATCGACACGCCCTATTCGACGGTCACCGACTTCGCCAGGTTGCGCGGCTGGTCGACGTCGGTGCCCATGAACACCGCCGTGAAATAGGCCAGCATCTGGATCGGCAACGCATAGATCAGCGGCGCGATGATCTCCGGCACGTCCGGCAGCACGATGGTCTCCATCGTCTTGACGCTGGCAAGTGCTGCGCCCTTCTTGTCGGTGATCAGGATGATCTTGCCGCCGCGCGCCGCCACTTCCTGCATGTTCGACACCGTCTTTTCGAAAATGCGGTCATGCGGCGCGATCACGATCACCGGCATATTCTCGTCGATCAGCGCGATCGGGCCGTGTTTCAGTTCGCCCGCCGCGTAGCCTTCGGCGTGGATATAGGAAATTTCCTTGAGCTTGAGCGCGCCTTCCATGGCAAGCGGGAAGTTGGTGTCGCGGCCGAGATAGAGTACATGGTGGTAGCGTGAAAGATCGCGTGCCAACTTCTCGATCTGCTCCTCGAGCTTCAGCACCTGGGTGGCAAAGCGCGGCGCCTCGGAGAGCTGGTGCACCAGCGCCTTTTCCTGCTCGCGCGAAATGGTTCCGCGCGCCACGCCGGCCCGCACCGCCAGTGAAGCCAGAACCGAAAGCTGGCAGGTGAACGCCTTGGTCGAGGCGACGCCGATTTCCGGCCCGGCGAGCGTCGGCAGGACGACGTCGGACTCGCGCGCTATGGTCGATTCGCGCACGTTGACAATGGCGCCGATCGGAACGCCGGCGCTGCGGCAATAGCGCAGCGAGGCAAGCGTGTCGGCGGTCTCGCCTGATTGCGAGATGAAGAATGCCGCGCTGTCCTTCGAAATCGGCATTTCGCGGTAGCGGAACTCGGAAGCGATATCGATATCGACCGGCAGCCGCGCCAGCCGCTCGAACCAGTACTTGCCGATCAGGCCACTCAGATAGGCCGTGCCGCAGGCCGAGATCGCGATGCGGTCGAGCTTGGCGAAATCGAATGGCAAATCCAGCGGCTTCGAGCTGTCGCTGGTGAAATCGAGATAGTGCGCCAGCGTGTGCGAGATTACTTCCGGCTGCTCATGGATTTCCTTTTCCATGAAATGCCGCCGGTTGCCCTTGTCGACCATGTAGCTGGTCGACAGCGACTGCTGGCGCTTGCGTTCCACGCGGGCGCCGTCCATGTCGAAAATTTCGGCTTTGTCGCGGCGGATGGTCGCCCAGTCGCCATCTTCCAGATAAGTCACGGAATTGGTGAAAGGAGCAAGCGCGATGGCGTCGGAGCCGAGGAACATCTCGCCTTCGCCGTGGCCGACGGCCAGCGGCGGGCCGTTGCGGGCTCCTACGATCAGATCCTCGTCGCCCTGGAACATGATGGCCAGTGCAAAGGCGCCTTCCAGCTGCTTCAACGTGCCGTGCGCGGCGGCGACCGGATCGGCGCCGCGCTTCAGTTCGCGGGCGATCAGGTGGGCGACCACCTCGGTGTCGGTCTGCGAGGAAAAAACATAACCGTCGGCAATCAGTTCGTCGCGCAGGCTGGCGAAGTTCTCGATGATGCCGTTGTGGACCACGGCGACGCCGTTGGAAAAATGCGGATGCGCGTTGGTTTCATTGGGCACGCCATGCGTGGCCCAGCGCGTGTGGCCGATACCGATCTTGCCGTCGAGCGGCTCGGCGTTGAGCCGCTTCTCGAGATTGACGAGCTTGCCTTCCGCGCGCCGGCGGCCGAGAACGCCGGCCTCGATGGTCGCGACGCCGGCCGAATCGTAACCGCGATACTCAAGCCGCTTCAGCGCATCGACGATAAGCGGCGCTACAGGCCCGCGGCCGACGATCCCAACAATTCCGCACATGCGTCCAAACCCCGTTTCAAAAGAGTGTCACCCTGGCTCCCCTCTAGAATGGAAGCAGGACGTGCAAAAATCACTTGTCGTGTCGTTTCTTGTCAGAAGAGCCGACCTCGGACGTCCCCTGTATTATGGAGCGGGAACTATTGCAAAGCGCTCGCGCAATTCGTTATTTCTTCGCTGACGCCCGCCGCTCGCGCAATTGCCTGGCGCGCTCCGGCAGGGTTTTCTGGCGCGCCCGGCCGAAGGCCAGGGCATCGTCCGGCACCTCTTCGGTGATCACGCTGCCCGATGCGATGTAGGCCCCGTTGCCGATCCTGATCGGCGCGACAAGTGCGGAATTGGAGCCGACGAAGGCTCCCTCGCCGATGTCGGTGAAGAACTTGCTGTAGCCATCGTAATTGCAGGTGATCGTACCCGCGCCGATATTCGCCTTCGCGCCCACCCTGGCATCGCCGATGTAGGAAAGGTGGTTGATCTTGGCGCCGGCCTCGATTTTGGCTTTCTTCACCTCGCAGAAATTGCCGACCTTCGATTTTTCGCCGAGATCGGCGCCCGGACGCAGCCGTGCAAACGGCCCGACCGACGCGCCGCTCGCTACCGTCGCGCCTTCGAGTTGCGAGAATGCGTGGATGGTGGCGTTGCCGGCGATCTTCACGCCCGTTGCGAAATAGACGTTCGGCTCAACCACGGTTTCGGCGCCGATTTCGGTGTCGTGCGAGAAGAAAACCGTTTCCGGCGCAATCAGCGTTACGCCGGAAAGCATCATCTCGCGCCGCTTGCGCTTCTGCCAGATCGCCTCGGCTTCCGCGAGTTCGGCGCGGTTGTTGATGCCGAGCGCATTCTCGTAGCTCGCCTCGGTCGCGACGACCTTGAGGTCCCGCTCGTTGGCGATGCCGACGATGTCGGTCAGGTAATATTCGCCCTTGGCATTGTTGTTGCGGACAGCCTCAAGCAGCGACAGCGCCAGTTTTCCGTCGATCGCCATCAGCCCGCTGTTGCAGAACGTGACCTTCCGTTCTTCCTCCGAGCAGTCCTTTTCCTCGCGGATGGCAAGCAATGCGCCATCCTTTTCCAGCAGCCGGCCATAGCCGGTGGGGTTGGGCGTGCGAAAACCGAGAACCGCCACCGCCGCGCCATTCGCCAGCTTATCGCGCGCCACGATCAGCGCCGCCGGATCGATCAGCGGCGTGTCTCCGAACATCACCAGCACATCGTCGTAACCGCGCGCGATCGCCTCGCGGGCCGCGAGTGCCGCATGCGCGGTCCCCAGGCGTTCGGCCTGGACGAAACTTTCCGTGCCCCCGCCAGAGGACGTTGCTGCCCGCACCTCGTCGGCTCCGTGGCCGATAACAAGCGCAAGATCGCCGGCGCCGGCCGCCTGCGCCGCGCGCATGACGTGTATCACCATCGGAAGGCCGGCGATCTCATGCAGCAACTTCGACTTGGCGCTCTTCATGCGCGTGCCTTCGCCCGCGGCAAGGATGATCGACAGGCAGGTTCTCGATGTCATGGCAGCGTCCGCGAGGAAAAAGGGATGGATTCGGGGCGAATGTTTAGAGCATTTTGCAGCCCGGTGGAAATCACCTGGCGTCGCACAAATGCGGCTAAAACAAACCGAGAGAGCGGAATGTCAGGTTCGACTTGAATGCATTCCACTCTAGCATCGGAGCCGTTTCACTCCAATGCGGCAGGGTTTTGACGTTCGCCTCAGGGTGGGGTGAGAATTCTGCCAACTCTATCCAGATGTCATTCAATAACGGTCATCACTTGTCCGCGCCGTTCCGGGCTGAAGTAGATAAAGACAATGATGCAGATAGCCACAACGCCGGCAAAGAGCGCTAGCGCATAGCCATAGCTGCTGCCCGAAGCCTCTGCGAGGCTGGCCTGGTAGGGGCCACTATAGGAAGCCGCGAGATTGCCGGCCTGATAGATGAAGCCTGGCAAGGTCGCACGGACTGCGCCCGGCGAAAGCTCGTTGAGATGCGCCGGAATGACACCCCACGCACCCTGTACCGAGATCTGCATCATGAAAGCGCCGACCGCCAGCATGGCGGGCGTACTGCTGTAGGCCCAAAGCGGCAGAGAAGGCAGTGCGATTAGGCAGGCGATGGTGATGGCGTTGACGCGGCCTATTCTCTCGGACAGGGACCCAAACAGCAGGCCGCCGGCGATCGCACCGAGATTAGCGACGATCGTGATCCAACTCACCGTCTCAGCATCGAAGCCATGCTGTTTCTTCAGGAAGGTCGGATAGAGATCCTGAGTGCCGTGGCTGAACAGGTTGAAAAACATCATCAGCACCACGGCATAGAGGGCGACGCTCCAGTGCCGCCGCAAGGTCTCTCCAAGATCAGGTCTCGCCTGCTCCCGGGCTTCAACGAAAGCAGGTGATTCGGGAACGTGCGACCGAATAAAGAGCACCATAAATGCTGGCAGGATGCTGAGCAGGAACATTGTACGCCAGCCGACCACATGGCCGGCGATATTCTGGCCATAGAACAGGCCGTAGACGACAGCCGCCAGAAGATAGCCCGTGGGATAGCCCGCCTGAAGGAGACCCGAGACCTTGCCGCGCGCAGATGGGGGAATGGATTCCATCACCAACGAGCTTGCGAGGCCCCATTCGCCGCCCATAGCGACCCCGAAGATGGCACGCAGGATCAGGAACATAGTGAGATTTGGCGCGAAGGCAGCCAGCGCGCCGATCACCGAATAGCTGACGATGTTGAGCATCAGGATCGGCTTGCGTCCGAACCTGTCGGCCAGCCTGCCGAAAATAAGGGCGCCTATGAAACGGGTCGCCAGAGTGAGGAACAGGGCTTGCGAAACTGCGGGAAGGCCGACCTGGAATTCGTTTGCGATATCCGTCAGCAGAAAGGTCAAGAGGAAGAAGTCGAAGGCGTCGAGGGTCCAGCCCAGGAATGACGCAAGGACGGTTTTTCTCTGCTGTGCACTGAGGGGCAAGGCGATCTCCTTTGGCCGCCGCAGGCAAAGGAGAATGCCTCTCCCGTTCCGGCGTCGCATCAGCTTGGATCGACCGTGTTAACTGTATCGAAATTGACGGAGGGCCACTGGTAGATACATATCATCCATGCGTGTATTTGACGCAGTCTGCCCGTTGGGCGGGAAAACTTTCCGTACCGATAAACACTTGAAGGCAGGCTGGAACGAAGAATCTTCCTGCCGCTTAGAACCCTTTTTACGCCTCAGCCAAGCCGCCCCAGCGCCGGGAACGTCTCGAGCAGCCAGTAAGCTGTGGTTTGCACGCCGCCGGTGATGAAGAAGATACCGGCGAGCACCAGCATTGCACCGATCACCTTTTCCACCCGCCCCAAATGCATGCGGAAGCGCGACAGGAACCGCATGAAGGCGCCGGAGAAAAGTGCAGCGGCCAGGAACGGGATGCCGAGCCCGATCGAATAGGCCGCCAGCAACAAGGCGCCCTCGCCCACCGTTTCGCGGCCGCCGGCAAGCGTCAGGATCGGGCCGAGCACCGGGCCGATGCAAGGCGTCCAGCCAAACGCGAAGGCCAGTCCCATGGCATAGGCAGCGGCAGTGCTGGCGGGCTTGCCCTCGGCCTGGAACCGCGCCTCGCGCGACAAAAGCGGAATGCGCAGTATGCCGAGGAAATTCAGCCCCATCAGGATGATCAGCACACCGGCCGCGATCGCCAGCGGTTCCTGCCAGACGCGCAACAGGCGGCCGATCGTCGACGCTCCGGCGCCAAGTGCCACGAAAACGGTTGAAAAGCCGAGCACGAAGGCGACCGAGGCGAGGATCAGCGCCTTTTTTGCCCCGGCATCGACATTCGCCCTTTCGGCCCGGAAATCCTCGACCGAAACGCCTGCCATGTAGCAGAGATAAGGCGGCACCAGCGGCAAGACACATGGCGACAGGAACGACAAGGCTCCTGCCCCAACCGCGCTGAGATATCCGACGTCGATGGCCATGATCTGGATTCGCTAAGCCCCGCAATTGTCGCGACTGCATATAGCCGCGTCGCGCTGGGCGCTCCAATCACCATTGCGTGGCAAGAAGTCGCTGGCAGGATTTGAGCCCAGCGAACGAAGGAAAGAAAGATTGCCGCCCCCCGGCACAACCTTTAGACGATACCCGGGAGGAATTGCCTGAATGGCGAGGGTAACCCCGCCTCCTTCCGAGCATCGATCGCGGAGCTACTCGATACAAACGCGATACACAACCCGTTACACGCGCGTAGTGAACAAATCCTTACCGGATTGCATCAAATCCCCAATTTTGTCATGAGCCTTCAAGGATTCGTCAATGCTTTCCGCTAGCATTGGCGGCTGGAGCGGAACCTGGCGCGCAGTCTGGTTTCATTGCAGTTTGCAATTGTTCGTGACTTGCTCGCACCACCCGCCCCATGAAGATGGGCTCAATGCCCGCCCATCGCGTCGAGGAGTATCAGTGAAGGTATTGGCGTTGCGGCATTGTTCCCTGCTTATCGGCGTGATTTTCGCGGGCGCGACACTGGTTGCGCCGTCGCCTGCGACGGCGTTCGAACTGTTCGGCATCCATCTCTGGGGAGAGAAGAAGGCGGACGAAGCGGACGAAACGATCGGCGAGCCGCAGGACTACACCGTCGACTTCATCGTCACCGGCGAGGAAAGGAACGTCGAGAAGACGCTGAAAGGCGCGTCTGGCCTGTGGACGGACCGGAAAAAGCCGGCCTCCGGCGCCGCCGGGCTCCTGGCAAAGGCGCGCAGCGATTACAGGCGCCTGCTGGCCGCCCTCTATGGACAGGGCCGCTACGGCGGCACCATCAGCATCCTGGTCGACGGGCGCGAGGCAGCCGACCTGCCCCCAGACGCCACGGTGGCTGAAACCGCTTCCGTCTCGATCACGGTAAACCCCGGGCCCGTCTTCCTGTTCGACAAGGCCAGCATCATCAACCGCGCGCCGCCGCCTCAGCGTCGCGACGACAGGGTGCCGCTGCCGGAAGACGAAGGTTTCGCGATGGGCCAGCCGGCGCGTTCCGGCGTCATTCTGCAGGCGGAAAAGCTCTCCGTCGAAGCATGGCGCGAACAGGGCCACCCCAAGGCGAACATCGCCGACCGGCGGGTGACTGCCGCGCACGACAACAACACGGTCGACGCCATCATCGAGGTCGATCCCGGTCGCAAGGCCTATTATGACGATGTCGCCGTTGAAGGCACCGAGCGCATGGACCCGGCGTTCGTCGCCTGGATGACCGGCCTCAAGCCCGGCCAGGAATACGATCCAGATGATATCGACCGCGCCAACAAGCGCCTGTCGCGGCTCGATGTCTTCCGGGCGTTGCGCATCCAGGAGGGGGACGTCATAGACCAGAACGGCCGCCTGCCGCTCACTGTCGTGGTGCAGGAACGCAAGCTGCGCCGTTTTGGCGTCGGCGGCAGCTACTCCACCCTCGACGGTCTCGGCCTTGAAGCCTACTGGCTGCACCGCAACCTGTTCGGCCGCGCCGAACGTTTGCGCTTCGACGCCAAGGTGGCGAACATCGGTCAGACGTTCGAGCCCGACGAACTCACCTACCGGGTGGGCGCCACCTTCATCAAGCCTGGGGTCTACACGCCCGACACCGATTTCGAAGCCTCGCTGTTTGGCGACCGCGAGGTGCTCGATCCCTACACGCGCACCGCCGTCACCGGGCAGCTCGGCTTCAACCACATGTTTTCCGAAGAGCTTTCCGGAAAGCTTTTCCTCAAGGGCGGTTACGCCCAGTTCGAGGACGACACGTTCGGCACCCGCGACTTCGCCGATATCGGTTTTCTCGGCGGGCTCACCTTCGACAACCGCGACAACAAGACCGATGCCACCCAAGGCTACTTCGTCGAGGCCATCGCCGAGCCGTTTTACGAATTCAACTACGGCAACGCGGTCGGCAAACTCACCGCCGAAGGCCGCACCTATTACGGCTTCGGCAAGGAAAACCCGGTCGTGCTGGCCGGCCGCGTCAAGCTCGGGACCCTGTTCGGCGCGCCGATCTCGGAGACCGCACCTGACAAGCTGTTCTTCGCCGGCGGTGGTGGGTCGGTGCGCGGTTACGCCTACCGCAACATCGGCGTGGTGACACCGGCTGGCGAAGTCATCGGCGGCCGGTCGCTGATCGAGGCTTCGGCGGAAATCCGTGCCCGCGTCACCGACGGCATCGGCCTCGTCGCTTTTGTCGACGCCGGTTATGTCGGCGAGGAATCCTTTCCGGACTTCGCCGAGGATCTGCGTGTCGGCGTCGGCGGCGGCCTGCGTTATTATACCGGCCTCGGTCCGATCAGGCTCGATCTCGCCGTACCGCTAGACCGGCAGCGCGACGACCCGAGCGTCGCTTTCTACGTTGGAATAGGACAAGCGTTTTGACCCGCATCCTCTTCGCCCTCGCTCTTTTCATTCTGGCGCTGCCCGCCCTCGCGCAGGAAACGGCCGACGAGGAGCGTTCCTATTTCGTTGGCTTCGTCGAAAACCAGCTGTCGACCCCGAACAGGCAGATCAGGATCTCCGGCATCCAGGGCGTGTTGTCATCCAACGCAACCATCGGCCTGATCACCATAGCCGACCGCGAAGGCATTTGGCTGCGCATCGCCAACGCCCGCATCGTCTGGACCCGTTCAGCGCTGCTGTTGGGGCGACTCGACATCGACACGCTTGCGGCCGACAGCATCGAGGTGCTGCGCAAGCCGCTGCCGGAAGAAGGCCTGCCCGCGCCGGAATCCGGCAGTTTCAAGCTTCCCGAACTGCCGCTTTCGATCACGCTGGGCAATCTGGAGGTGGCGCGCGTCACATTCGGCGAAGGCGTCTTCGGGCTGGCCTCCGAGATCGGCGTCACCGGCCGCCTGCGGCTGGCGGACGGCTCGCTTGATACCGCGCTGAATGTGACCCGTCTCGACGGTCCGGGCGGCCAGATGGGATTGACCGCCACTTACGCCAACGCCACCCAGAATCTCGACCTCGATTTCACCCTGTCCGAGCCTGCCGACGGTATCATCGCCAATCTGCTTGGCATCGAAGGCCGTCCGCCAGTGGCGCTGGCGCTGAAGGGGTCGGGCCCGCTTTCCAACCTCGACCTCGGCCTGACGCTCGATGCAAATGCGGAAAGGGTGCTGACCGGCACCACCCAGATACGCCGGCAGGGTGACGGATACGGGTTTTCGACCAATCTCGAAGGCCCGATCGCCAAAATCATCCCCGCGCAGTTCCGCGCCTTCTTCGGTGCTGAGACCACGCTGGTCGCGAACGGCCTGGTCCGCGACGCCGGCGGCTTCCTGCTCGACAACCTCGCCCTGAAGAGCGCAGCACTCACCATCGATGCCGCTGCGGAGACAGCCACGGACGGTTTCCTGCAACGCCTCAAGCTCAATGCCGTGATCGACGACGCGACTGCGGAAACGGTGCTGCTGCCGGTGCCCGGCGGCGAAACGACCGTCGAGCGTGCCGCCCTCTCCCTCACCTTTGGCGAAACAGCCTCGGAGGAATGGAGCGGCGCCATCGATATCGACAAGCTGACGACGGGCACATTCGGTTCCGACAAGGTCGCCATCGCGCTGGGCGGCCTTGCCCGCAATCTTTCTCAGCCGGCGAGCCGCCAGATCACGTTCAAGGCCGATGGCAGCGCATCCGGCATCGTCGCCGATCGGGCCGACGTTCAAAAGGCGCTTGGCGACCGCATCGCCCTCGACATCGAGGGCGCCTGGAACGCTGGCCAACCAGTCAAGCTCGCCAGGGCGCTGCTGGCCGGCAATGGGCTGAGCGTCTCGCTTGCCGGCGACATTGCCGCACTCGCCTTCAAGGGCGACATCGCGGTTGATGCGGCAAGCATCGCGCCATTCTCCGACCTCGCCGGACGCGAGCTCGCCGGCGCCATGAAACTCAAGGCAAATGGCGAGGTAAAGCCGGTCGGCGGCGCTTTCGACCTGACCCTGGACAGCACCGCGACCGAGCTCAGGATCGACAACAAGGCCGCCGACAATGTGCTGGAGGGCGAAACCCGTATCACCGGCCGCGTCGCCCGCGGCGAGATGGGCCTGGTCGCCGACAAACTACGCGTCTTCAACAACCAGGTCGACCTCACCGCCGATGGCACCTACGCCACCGGCGCCGCCGATTTCAATCTGGACCTGGCGCTCGCCGACCTCGCGCTGCTGTCCGAGCAGGCCTCCGGCCGGCTGACCGCCAAGGGCCGTGCGTCGGGCGCCGACGGCCTGATCGGATTGACCTTCGGCGCCGACATCGCCAGCGGCACGCTGGTCGGCAAGAACCTCAGCAATGCCGCCCTGGGCTTCGAAGGCACGCTGCAGAACAACGACCTCAACGGCCAGGTAACCGGCAGCGCGTTCCTCGAACGCGTCAAGGTCAGCCTCGCCTCGGCAATCGCTGTCACCGAAAACGAACGCCGGCTTGGCGATCTCGATTTTTCGGCCGGCGCCACACGCATCACCGGCGATGTCACCCAGGCCAGGGAAGGCCAGCTGACCGGTCAGCTGCAGCTGAAATCAGCCGATATTTCCACCGCCGCAGCCCTTGCCCTGGTCAATGCCAAGGGCGCGGTGGAGGCGACGATCGACCTTGCGGCAGATGGCCTGATCCAGAACGCCGACGTCACCGCCACGGTCACCGGCTTCGAAATGGATGCTGTCAGGCTCGGCAAGGCCGATTTGCAGGCAAAGATTTCCGACCTCTTCAAGGTGCCGGCCATCGATGGCTCGATGTCGGCGACCGATCTGTCGGCGGGCGGCATCGACATTGCGACAATGCAGGCAACCGCAGTGAAAAATGGCGACACCACCGGCTTCGTCGCCGACGCGTCGCTGAAGAACGGCACCAAAACCTCTGTGAAGGGCGCACTGAGCCCGGTCGAAGGCGGCTACCGCGTCGGTCTCGGAAATCTCGATGTGACGCAGGGCCAGCTTTCCGCCCGCCTGGTGCAGCCTGCAGCCATCACCATACGCGGCCAGAACCTGGCGATCGACAATCTCGCCATGGATGTCGGCGGCGGTCGCATCACCGCATCCGGAAAGGTCGAGGATACGCTTGATCTCAATGTCGCGATAAAGGCGCTGCCCCTGGCGATCGCCAACACCATCAAGCCCGACCTCAGGTTGGGCGGCACGCTGGACGGCTCCGCCAAAATAGGCGGTACACGCGCCAGGCCGGATATCAACTTCAACATTCAGGGAAGGCAGCTGGCCGCGGCGGCACTCAGCCAGTCGGGGTTGAGGTCGATTTCCGTCGACGCCAGGGGAACTTCCTCGACCAGCCGCCTCAACCTCGATGCAACCGTCACCAGCCCGGAGGGATTGCGCGCCAGGCTGTCGGGCGGCGTGCCCCTCGACGATGGCAATCTGGCGCTAGATGTCGCCCTCGAGGCGTTCCCACTCGCTGTTTTGAACGCAGTCGCTCCCGGCCAGAACCTTGGCGGCAATCTTTCCGGCTCCGCCAAGGTCACCGGCAGGCTTGCCGATCCCGGCGCGTCGTTCCAGCTGCGCGCCGCAGGCGTCAGGGCGGCACCCCTAGAAGCCGCCGGCGTCGCACCGCTCGATGTCGCGGCCACCGGCCGCTACGGCGGCAGGGTGCTCGATCTTTCGTCGGCAACTGTCAACGGCCCGCAAGGCCTGACCGTCTCGGCGAGCGGCCGCGTGCCGCTTGCCGGCGACGGCATCGGCGTCACCATCAACGGCGAGGCCCCGCTGTCGCTTGCCAACCGTTTTCTGGCCGAGCGCGGCGCCCAGGTTTCGGGCACGTTGAAACTCAGCGCCAATGTTTCCGGCAACCTGAGGAAGCCGTCGATACGCGGCATGTTCTCAACGGTTGGTGCCGGCTTCGTCGATCCGGAGACCAACGTGCAGTTGCGCGACATCGCGGTGATGGCGAGCATCGACGGCGAAACCGTGACGCTCCGCAACGTCTCGGCAGCTCTCGCCTCCGGCGGCAGGATCGGGGCCTCCGGCACCATTTCGACAAACGCTGCAGCCGGTTTCCCCGCCAACATCCGCATCACCCTCGACAAGGCCAGATATGCGGACGGCAACATGGTCGTGGCCACGGTGGATGGCGCCCTTGCGATAACCGGCGCCCTCACCCGCGATCCGCTCCTCAGCGGCACGATCGACGTGGACCGCGCCGAAATCCTGGTGCCCGACAGTCTTGGCGGGGCCGCCGCCGCCATCGACGTCAAGCATATCGACGCGCCGAGGGGCGTGGTGGCAACGCTGAAGCGCGCCAAGGCCAACGACGGCACGCCAACGCCGAGCGCGCGGCCGAGCGTCGTCAGGCTCGACGTCACGGTCAACGCGCCGCGCCGCATCTTCGTTCGCGGCCGCGGCCTCGACGCCGAACTTGGTGGCTCCGTGCGCCTTACCGGCCCTGTCACCGATATCCAGCCGGTCGGGGGCTTCCAGATGATCCGCGGGCGGCTCTCGATCCTCAGCCAACGCATCACCTTCGACGAAGGCACGGTTACGCTGGTCGGCGACCTCGACCCGTTCCTGAACTTCGTCGCCCGCTCGCCCGGCCAGGACATCACCGTTTTCATCACTGTCAGCGGCCGCGTCTCCGACCTCAAAGTGGAATTCTCCTCGCAACCCGAGTTGCCGCAGGACGAGGTGCTCGCCCGCCTGATCTTCAATCGCGGCATCAACGAACTGTCGCCCATCCAGATCGCCCAACTCGCCGCGGCCGCCGCCGAGCTTGCGGGCGGCGGCAACACGTCGCTGCTCGGCAACCTGCGCGCCGCAACGGGCCTCGACGATCTCGATGTCGTCACCGACAGCGAGGGCAACGCGGCTGTGCGCGCCGGGCGCTACATCAGCGACAATGTCTATCTCGGCGTCGAGGCCGGCGCGGGCGGCTCGACCAAGGGCACCATCAACCTCGACGTCACCGACAATCTGAAGGCGCGCGGCTCGGTAGGCTCCGACGGCGATACTGGCCTCGGCATCTTTTACGAGAAAGATTACTGACGGCGCAAAAGCGGCGTCACCCAGCAGGGCTCGTTCCTGCGGCGCTTGATGTTTCCCGTCGACAATGATCGGCGTGTGCTAGGCGAACAAGACTTCCCATGGCAAATGCGCATAAGGCGCTCGGTAGAATCCTCCAGGAATTATGGGAGATAACCTGATGTTCCTGCCTGCATCGGTATTCTAGCCTTTCGCTCGCGGTCGCGCCGGCGAGACCGCCGATGTCGGCCTCGACGCGGTCGTCGACGATTGTGATCGTTGGGACAACGCGTGCAAAGGAGCCATCAACTGGATCAAATCAGCAAGAGGGTCGACGCCTGACAGTAAACGAACCGGCTCCCGTCCGGGGCCACGCAGGAGTCGGTCATGTCAAATCGAGGTAGAGGGGTCAGGACCATGCATGCGGCGTGCAAAAATAGGAAACCCAGACGGTCGAAGCTCGCAGTCTCCATAGCCATTCTGGTAGGCAGCTTGCCTCTGGGGCAGGCTGCTGCCGACGATCTCAGACTGACGGGTTTCCCCTCGCTTGTGTTGTCCGGTCTGGCGGCAGATGCGCAACAACTCCCGATGCGCGGGCCTTTTGACAACACGATAAAGGCGGACACGCTCGACATCGTTCTTGAGAAGACGACGCTCGACGAAGTCGTGGCCCAGTTTGGCGGAACCATCCACAACCGTGGAAACGACGCGGCCCCCGTCAGTTGGCTCTGCTACGAGGTCAAGATTGGCGATCGCTACAATCGCCAGTGGTTCATTTCGGACGGTCGCGGCGCTGAGGGCAAGGGTGTCCTCACCACGATCGCCGGTGACGAAGGTGACGCGGCGCAGTCGGGATGCGAAGTCGGTCCCGAGACATTGTCCCACTGGACTTTGCCGGTGCCCAGTCTCGACGGCGGCGAAAAAGACCTCGTCGCCACGTTTGGAGCGGCGACATCGGATGGCATTATTCGCTACACGCACAACGTCCAGCCCGATGCGGACGGGAAAGGCAAGCTCCAATCTCTCGTTTACCGCCTTAAAGATGGACAGATCGACGGCGTGGCTCTCAGCCAATACACCCTGAGATAGCCGCAAGCTCGGCGTCTTCTACAAGAAAAACTGCTGACGGCGCTGGAAGGGCATCACGGGCGCAATTCCGGAAATGCCACGACTGCGAAAACCTTGAATCTGTCGCGCCGTCCCGTATCGCCCTCAGTTGGGAGCGACCGTGGCGGTATCGCCCGGCGTGGCCGGCGCCTTGCACGGCGGCTCACCTTTGAATTCCCGTGCGAGGCAACCGTATTTGTCGAACAGTTTGCCGCTCTCCCGGGCCGCGCTGGCCGCGCCACAGCCGGCGACGGTCAAGCCGACAAGCATGACCACGGCAGTTTTCACGATAACGGCTGATCCCCGCGCAAAATTGCGGCGATCACCGCGCCGCTCGTGAGGCGAATCCGACATATGTTGCCCCCACCATGCCCTGGCGGCTTTCTCGAATCGTCAATTTGACGGTCCAGCTCGATTCGGTCTGACATCTTCGCAATTCCGTCGATTGCCGTATAGGTCGAGCGTCTCAGCCAGATATTCATAGTTCGCGCCAGACGCGCCTACGATGGGCTTTTACTCGACCATGCAAGAATGCATGACGCGCCTCGAAGCCCTTTCCTAGCCGGAACCGCTTACTGCCCCACTTCCACGACTACCTCCTCCAAGGTCCCCTGGAAGTTGAACGGTGGGGTATAATCGTAAGTCACCGGAGTGCCCGTGTCAGAGCCGATATCCTGATTTTCGGACAGCGAGTATTTGAACGGGGTGGTCTTTTCGATCTTTCCAATGCCAAGCTGTTGGCCATCGGCGGAGAGTTTCACGGTGCCCCCCTTGCCCGTCTCCTTTCCACCCTCGTACGAGAACTCCATTTTGAGTTCGTGTTCGCCAGATGGCACGGGGCCGGTGCTTTCGACCGAATAGTGTTCCACGTCGATGTAGTTGTGAGCGGCCACGAGCTTGCCCTCTTTCAGATAGAGTGCCCAGCCGCCGGTATTGCCGCCCTGAGTGAAAATCATCCCGCTGGCATTGTCGTCGATCCGGACTTTAGCAGAGATGGAAAACGACTTGTTCTTCAAGTCTGGCGCAGATGCTTCTGGAAGCCCGGCTAGCGCAACCGGGTAGACGAACGTCGATCTCCCCGCAGCAAGGTTCGGCTTACCTGTTAACTCAGAGCTAAAACGCTCTGCTCCGCGCCAATCGAGCGGCAGCGCCTTGTTTGCCGAAGCCTGTGCCCACCAAAGGGTAGTCAGTTCGGCAAGTTTCGCAGGCTCCTTCTCAGCAAGATCATTTGCTTGCGTGAAATCTTCGTCGAGGTTGTAGAGTTCCCACTTCGCAGTCAATGGATCAAATTCACCGCGTTCAGGCTGCCATGGCTCGAAAGAGAGTGACGCAGCCCACCAACCGTCCTTGTACATGCCACGGTTGACCAACATCTCGAAGTACTGACTGGTGCGGAACTCAGGTGCATCGGCCTTCTCGAGAGCCTGCAGGAAGCTGCGGCCTTGGATTGGCGTCTGTTCGGTTCCGTTCACACTTCGCGGCTCTTCGACGCCCGCCGCGGCGAGGATAGTCGGCGCTACGTCGATCACATGCGTGAACTGGCTGCGGACCTCGCCACCATGCTGGAACCGGGCGGGCCATTTCACGATCATCGGGTTGCGGGTACCGCCGAGATGGCTCCCGACCTGTTTCGCCCATTTGAAAGGCGTATCCATGGCGTGCGCCCATGCCGCTGGAAAATGGTTGAAGTGCTTCTCCGTCCCGATTTCGTCGATCCGGTCCAGCATCTCGTCCGTTTTCATGAGATACGCGTTGAAGAAGGCGTTCTCATTTAGCGTGCCATCGAATCCGCCCTCCGCTGACGACCCGTTGTCACCAACGATGTAGATGATCATGGTGTTTTCGGCATCGGGCATAGTTTTGACGAAATCGAGAACCCGACCCACCTCGTGGTCCACTTGATTTCCGTAGGCCGCGAAGACTTCCATCATGCGGCTGTAGAGCCGTTTCTGATCCTCGGTGAGCGTGTTCCATGCGGGGAGACTCTGTGGGCGTTCTGTCAGCACCGAGTTCTGCGGGATGACACCCATCTTCTTCTGCCGCTCAAAAGTTTGCTCGCGATAGGCGTCCCAGCCCATGTCGAACTGACCTTTGAACTTGTCGATAAGTTCCTTCGGGGCTTGGTGCGGCGCATGCGTTGCTGCCGGAGCGTAGTAGATGAACCAAGGCTTCTCGGGCTGGATTGCCTCCGCCCCTTGGAGCCAGTTGATCGTTTGATCCGCTAGGTCGACGCTCAGATAGTAGTCTTGTGCAGTTGGCGTGCCGAGTGGCGTCTGGTTTTGGTAGAGATAGGGTCGTATCTGGCTGGTGTCGCCGGCCATGAATCCGTAGAAGAAGTCAAAGCCCAGGCCGTTCGGCCAGTGGTCAAACGGCCCCATCGGACTGGTCTCATAGATAGGCGTATTGTGGTTTTTGCCGAACCAGGCAGTGACGTAGCCGTTCTGGTGCAGGATTTCTGCGACCGTCGCGGTGTCCTTGGGAATGATCCCCGTGTAGCCATCGAATCCAGTCGCAACTTCGGTAATGTTCCCGGTGCCAGCGACATGATGGTTGCGACCAGTGAGAAGCGCAGCACGCGAAGGCGAACACACCGCCGTTGTGTGGAAGCGGTTAAAGAGCAAACCTTCTTTGGCCAGTTCCTCCATCTTCGGCGCCGGCACACCACCGCCGGTCACCGAGAATTGGCCGAAGCCGACGTCGTCGAGGAGAATGAGCAAGACATTCGGTGCCCCTGC
The DNA here is from genome assembly GCF_900114255.1 of Neomesorhizobium albiziae. Taxonomy (GTDB): domain Bacteria; phylum Pseudomonadota; class Alphaproteobacteria; order Rhizobiales; family Rhizobiaceae; genus Neomesorhizobium; species Neomesorhizobium albiziae. Next base: position 93,668 of record NZ_FOSL01000011.1, read on the forward strand.
CGGAGCCTTTTGTGGGGCGGGAAACTCCGCCGGATCGGAATCCAGATAGCTCGTCCCAACGTTCCCTCGATACTTTTGCTCTGCGTAGGGCAAAACCGCCTGACCACGTTGCGTAACCGCGGCGTCCTGGGCAATTGCTGCACTACAACTTGTAGCAACTAAAATTGAAACACTGAGCGCTAGGGTTTTTCTAGCCGATCCAAAAACGCTGCTGCTGCCGGAGTGGAATCTCATGCTTGGCTCCTCGCGGATTCTCTGCCGTTGCGTCCGCTGGGGAGTTGAACCAACGGCGATCCAATCATGCGATTTTGCTTCCTCGCAGATCATCGGGCGTTGCCCTATTTCGGGATGGGAAGATTCCCGATCCCTTCCGGGGTTTCTGCGCGCTTTTTTGGGTCATCAGCTTTGGCGTGGGATCACGCGCGTCAGTGGACACTATCGGGACAAAAAAAAGCGGCTGTACCCGAAAATGTACCCGTTTTTACTTTTTGGCCATTAGGCCCTGTCACAATTGTCTTGTAAATTATTGATTTTGTTGGTGAGCGCGCAGGGATTCGAACCCTGGACCTACTGATTAAAAGTCAGTTGCTCTACCGGCTGAGCTACGCGCTCCCGTGGGCCGGCAAAACCGCCCCGGAAATTGCGGCGGAACATAGGGAGACAGGCGGGGCCGGTCAACCCGAAAAACATCGTGCCCGCCGCTCTTTCCAAGCGGGCTCGCACGCTATGCCCGCCGGCTCGATCTGTCCCCTTCCCGGGGCGATGCCAGGCTCGCCTTTGGGAACCAAATATGCTTTCCATTCGTTGCGGGGAATACAACTTTAACGAGGATACCAAGATGAAGAAGCTGTTGTCGGGGCTATGCACGGCGGCGCTGGCGCTTTCACTCACCGCCACCAGCCTCCTACCGGTCAATGCAGCGCCAGTCATGGCGCCGCGCACGACGTCGGCGACAACCGATGTCTGGGATATCCAGTACCGACGGTATCCGCGTCGAGGCGAGTTTCGTCCCGCCTATCGTGGCGAATTCCGCCGTCCGGCCTATCGTGGCAATTGCTACGGGTGCTTCAACCGCCGCGGTAACATCTACTACTACAACGGCTATCGCGGCTATCGCGACTACCGTCCGGGCTACCGCGTATACAACGGCTGGTGGTTCCCGGCGGGTGCCTTTGTCGCTGGCGCGATCATCGGCGGAGCGCTTGCCGCGCCTCCTGCCGTCAGCAGCGGCAACGCGCATGTGCGCTGGTGCTACGACCGCTACCGGTCGTATCGGGCTTCCGACAACACCTATCAGCCTTACAACGGCCCGCGCCAGCAGTGCATTTCACCCTACTGACGATCGCTTTGCGACAGTCAGAAGAAACCTGCGCTGAAAGGCGCGGGTTTTTCACGTCGCCGTTGGTCAGAGCATGATCCCGAAAATGGAAACCGATTTTCGGGTAAAATCATGCGCTAGCGTGGTGTGTTGGGATTCAGGTCAGGCCAGCATCACCTGATCAACACACCCTATTTCGAAAGCGTTCGCCGAACCGCATCCTGCCAGCCCTTCAGCTTGCGCGTCCGCATTGCAGGCTCCATGGCGGATTTGAACCGGCGGTCCAGCGCCCAGGCCTTGGAAAAATCCCTGGCCTTCGGCCACACGCCGGCTTTCGAGCCGGCAAGCCATGCGGCCCCGAGCGCGGTCGTCTCCAGGATGGTCGGCCGGTCGACCGGCGCGTCGAGAATGTCGGCCAGCCGCTGCATGGTCCAGTCGGAGGCTACCATGCCGCCATCGACCCGCAGCACGGTCTTTCCGTTGCCGCTCTTCCAGTCCTTCCGCATCGCATCCAGAAGATCGCGGGTCTGGAAGGCGACCGCTTCGAGGGCAGCGCGCGCGAACTCGGCCGGACCGGAATTGCGGGTCAGTCCGAAAATCGCGCCGCGCGCGTCGGCGTCCCAGTGCGGCGCGCCAAGGCCGACGAAGGCCGGCACCAGATAAACCTCCTGCGTGTCGTCGGCCTGCGCAGCGAGTTCGCCGCTGTGCTCGGCCTTGCCGATCATCTTGGCGCCGTCGCGCAGCCACTGAACGGCGGCGCCCGCAATGAAGATCGAACCTTCCAGCGCATAGGTTGTCTTGCCGTTCAGCCGGTAGGCGATCGTCGTCAGCAGCCGGTTCTTCGAGCGGACCAGGTCGCTGCCGGTGTTGAGGATGGCGAAGCAGCCGGTACCGTAGGTCGATTTCATCATGCCGGGCTCGAAGCAGGCCTGGCCGATGGTCGCCGCCTGCTGGTCGCCAGCGACGCCGAGAATTCTTATGCCCGCGCCGAACAGTTTTTCCTCAGTGATTCCAAAATCATCGGCGCAATCCTTCACCTCTGGCAGCAGCGTTGACGGAATGCGCAATATTTTCAGCAGCTCGGCATCCCAGGCATTCTCCTGGATGTTGTAGACAAGCGTGCGCGACGCGTTGGTGGCGTCGGTAGCGTGAACCCGCCCCCCGGTCAGCCGCCATATCAGGAAACTGTCGATCGTGCCGGCCAGCAATTCGCCCTTCTCGGCGCGCTTCCTTGCGCCTTTCACATTGTCGAGCAGCCAGGCGATCTTGGTGCCCGAAAAATACGGGTCGAGCAGCAGCCCGGTTTTTCTCGTGAATTTCGCTTCAAGCCCTTGCTTCTTCAGCTTTGCGCACAAGGCCGCGGTGCGGCGATCCTGCCAGACGATGGCGTTATGAATCGGCTTGCCCGTCGCCCTGTCCCAGATCACCACCGTCTCGCGCTGATTGGTGATGCCGATCGCTGAAATGTCGGCCGCGGTGACGTCCGCCTTCTTCAGGGCGGCCTTGCAGGTGACAAGCACGCTCTCCCAAATCTCCTCCGGGTCGTGTTCGACCCAGCCGGACGCCGGATAAAACTGCGTGAACTCCTTCTGCCCGGTCCCAACGGGCTTCATCGCGCCGTCGAACACGATGGCGCGCGAAGAGGTAGTTCCCTGGTCGATCGCCAGAACAAAGCCGGACATGAAGCCTCCCTCGGCTGTGATATGAAGAAGGGAGCCGGTGTAACCCGCCTCCCCTCGATTTCAACAGGCAGAACGCCGAAAACGCTCCCGGGGCTGTTTTGATAACTCGCTGCGGTGAGTCAAATGCCGGTGGTTTCGAGAACCGGAGCGCAGCGTACTTTTAGTACGTGAGCACCGGAAGCGCAGAAAACGCCGTCAGTTGGCCACCGCAGTAGAGTTTGCAAACACGCCCCTTACTTTTGCCAGCTCTTCACCAGTTCGTCATAGTTGATGGTGATCGCCTTGTCCTTCTCCGGCTCGATCTTGAGCTGCGGTGCAAGGTTGCCCTTCGAGACGGCATCCTTGTTCCAGTATTCGAGATCATGCTCTTCGGCCATCTTCGGGCCGATATCGCCCTGCACGCCGGCCCGCTCGAGACGCTCCATCACCTTTTCCTGCTCGGCGCAGAGCGAATCCATCGCCTCCTGCGCGGTCTTGGCGCCCGACGACGCGTCGCCGATCGCCTGCCACCAGAGCTGAGCAAGCTTCGGATAGTCCGGGATGTTCGTACCGGTCGGCGACCACTGCACACGGGCCGGCGAACGGTAGAACTCGATCAGGCCGCCGAGTTTCGGAGCGCGATCGGTGAAGCTCTTGTGGTCGATGGTCGACTGACGGATCAGCGTCAGGCCGACATGGCTCTTCTTCACGTCGACGGTCTTGGAGGTGACGAACTGCGCGTAGAGCCAGGCAGCCTTGGCCCGATCGTCGGGCGTCGACTTCATCAGCGTCCAAGAGCCCACGTCCTGGTAGCCGAGCTTCATGCCGTCCTTCCAGTAGACGCCGTGCGGGCTCGGAGCGAAGCGCCATTTCGGCGTACCGTCCTCGTTCACGACCGGCAGGCCTTCCTTCACGAAATCGGCGGTGAAGGCCGTATACGTGAACATCTGCTGGGCGATCTCGCCCTGCGACGGCACCGGCCCGGATTCAGAGAAGGTCATGCCCTGGGCCTGCTGCGGCGCATAGGCCTTTAGCCAGTCGAGATACTTCTGGATGGCGTAGACGGAGGCCGGGCCGTTGGTGTCGCCGCCGCGCGCCACGCAGGAACCGACAGGACGCGAATTCTCGTCGACCTTGATGCCCCATTCGTCGACGGGCAGACCGTTCGGGATGCCCTTGTCGCCATTGCCGGCCATCGACAGCCAGGCGTCGGTGAACCGCCAGCCGAGCGACGGGTCCTTCTTGCCGTAGTCCATGTGGCCGTAGACCTTCTTGCCGTCGATCTCGCGGCCGGTGAAGAACTCGGCGATGTCCTCGTAGGCCGACCAGTTGACCGGCACGCCGAGATCGTAGCCGTACTTCGCCTTGAAGTCGGCCTTGTTCTTCTCGTCGTTGAACCAGTCGTAGCGGAACCAGTAGAGGTTCGCGAACTGCTGGTCGGGGAGCTGGTAGAGCTTCTTGTCCGGCGCGGTGGTGAACGACGTGCCGATGAAGTCGGCGAGATCGAGGTTCGGATTGGTGACATCCTTGCCCTCGTTGGCCATCCAGTCGGTCAGGTTGCGCACCTGCTGGTAGCGCCAGTGCGTGCCGATCAGGTCGGAATCGTTCACCCAGGCGTCATAGAGGTTTTCGCCCGTCTGCATCTGGGTCTGGATCTTCTCCACCACGTCACCTTCCTGGATCAGGTCGTGGGTGAGCTTGATGCCGGTGATGGCCGAGAAGGCAGGCGCCAGCACTTCCGATTCGTAGGAGTGGGTGGTGATGGTTTCCGACACCACCTTGATTTCCATGCCGGCGAAAGGCTTCGCGGCATCGACGAACCACTGCATTTCGGCTTCCTGTGCGGCGCGGTCGAGCGTCGACATGTCGCCGATTTCCTTGTCAAGGAACGCCTTCGCCTCGTCCATCCCGGCATATGCCTGGCTGGAGCAAAGCATGAGTGCGAGAATGCTTGTTGATGTTAGTATTTGCCGTCGCATGAGTTTCCTCCCAAAGGTTGCAAGTGCGATTTGGGGCGGCCGCCGGCACGCGGTCGTCCCAACAGTTTCCCCCTCTATACGTAGCGGAACACGCCGATGGCGTAGACCACGGAGAGAGCGAGAGCCCACCACAGGCTGGGTCCGACAAGACCCAGCCAAGCGAGATGGATGTAGGCGCTGCCAAGCAGCGAAACGAAGAGACGGTCGCCGCGCGTCGTTTCGAAGCGCAGGATGCCGACGCGGGGATTTCCGCCAGGCGAGACATATTCCCACACTGCCATGCCAACGAGCAGCGCAAAGATCGTCGCGAAGAAGATCGCGGTCGGCAGCGTCCATGCCATCCAGGAAAGGTTCATGGCTTCAGCACCCGCATCCTTCCTTGTCGTCCTTCGGGTCCGGACAGGTCAGTTCCTGCCGGGGAAAGCCGATCGATGAATTTTCGAATTCAGCGCGGAAGCCGCCATTGGCCCAGCACCATTTGCCTTTGCCCAGAACGTTGTGAAGCGCATCGCAAGTCTTGCCGAGATCGAGCGTTTCGATGCCCTCGACGACCTTCGAGTTGACGCCGGCCTCGACAAAACGGGCGACCGGGTATTGCGACTTCAGCTGGTAACCCGAACTGTTGCAGACCAGCGACCATTTGTGGTTGTCGCCGACATATCGGAACTCCTCCGGCTCGGCATCGGCCAAGGCCGGCGCGGCGCCGAGCACAACGGTGAGCGTTGCCAGGACGTACCTCATCACACCCTCCCCAGGGCGAAGCCCTTGGCGATGTAGTTGCGCACGAACCAGATGACGAGCGCGCCGGGAATAAGCGTCAGCACGCCGGCCGCGGCCAGCAGGCCCCAGTCCATACCGGAAGCCGAAACGGTGCGTGTCATCACCGCGGCGATCGGCTTGGCGTCGGTGGTGGTCAGGGTGCGGGCAAGCAGCAGTTCCACCCACGAGAACATGAAGCAGAAGAACGCTGCTACGCCGATGCCGGACGCGATCAGCGGCATGAAAATCTTGAAGAAGAAGCGCGGGAAGGAATAGCCGTCGATATAGGCGGTTTCGTCGATCTCCTTCGGCACGCCGGACATGAAGCCTTCGAGAATCCACACCGCCAGCGGAACGTTGAACAGGCAGTGCGCCAGCGCCACCGCGATATGCGTGTCGATCAGCCCGAAGGCGGAATAGAGCTGGAAGAAAGGCAGTGCAAAGACCGCTGGCGGCGCCATGCGGTTGGTCAGCAGCCAGAAGAAAAGGTGCTTGTCGCCGAGGAAGCGGTAGCGCGAGAAAGCATAGGCAGCAGGCAGCGCCACGGAGACGGAAATCACCATGTTCATGACCACGTAGGTGATCGAGTTGATGTAGCCCGAATACCAGGAAGGGTCGCTGAAGATGATCTGGTAGTTCCGCAGCGTCGGCGCGTGCGGATAGAGCGTCATGGTGGTGACGATCTCGGTGTTGGTCTTGAAGCTCATGTTGATGAGCCAGTAGATCGGCAGCATCAGGAATATGATGTAGAGGGTCGGCGTCAGCCACCAGAAGCGCGATTCATCGCCGCGCCGGCGCATGGCGCGCGCCACCGCCGCCTGATTTGCCGAAGCCGCAGGCGCTCCGGCCGGTTCGGCCTCTGTCCTTGCAGTTGCAAGCGTGTCTCTAAGCTCGGCCATGCTCAGCGCTCCGCGTCATAGTTGGTCATGACGGTGTAGAACACCCACGACAGCAGCAGCACGATCAGGAAGTAGACGATCGACATCGCGGCCGCCGGTCCGAGGTCGAACTGACCAAGCGCGATCTTGACCAAATCGATCGACAGGAACGTCGTCGAATTGCCGGGGCCGCCGCCGGTCACCACGAAGGGCTCGGTGTAGATCATGAAGCTATCCATGAAGCGCAACAGCACGGCGATCAGCAGCACCCGGTTCATCTTCGGCAGCTGGATGTAGCGAAACACCGCCCAGCGCGAGGCGCCGTCGATCTTGGCTGCCTGGTAATAGGCTTCGGGGATCGACACGAGCCCGGCGTAGCAGAGGAGCACGACAAGGCTCGTCCAGTGCCAGATATCCATGATGATGACCGTGACCCAGGCGTCGATCGGATCACGAACGTAGTTGTAGTCGATGCCGATCGCGTTGACGTAGTAGCCGAGCAGGCCGATGTCGCTGCGTCCGAACACCTGCCAGATGGTGCCGACGACATTCCACGGTATGAGCAGCGGCAGCGCCATCAGCACCAAGCAGACCGGCACGCCCCAGCCCGACCGCGGCATGTTTAGCGCCACGAAAATGCCGAGCGGCACTTCGATAGCCAGGATGATGGCGGAGAAGATGAGGTTGCGGCCCATCGCTTGCCAGAAGCGGTCGGAATGCAGGATTTCCTCGAACCATTCGGTGCCTGCCCAGAAGAACTGGTTGTTGCCGAAGGTGTCCTGCACCGAATAGTTCACCACCGTCATCAACGGGATGAGCGCCGAGAACGCCACCAGCACCAGCACCGGCAGCACCATGAACCAGGCTTTGTTGTTCCAGGTTCTGTCCATGGTCAGGCTCCCATCTCAACACGCCAGGAGCCGGCATAGATGTTGATCCCCTTGGGATCGAACGAAACATGCGGGTCGGCGGGAATGTAGGCGTCTTCGCCAACGATCGCCGCGATCTCGCGGCCTTCGAGATTGGCGCGCACGATCTTCTGGCGGCCGATATCCTCGACCTTGCGGATCGACACCGGCATGCCGGCCTTGCCGAGCCGCACGAATTCGGGCCGGATGCCGAGTTCCATCGTTCCCTCGCCCGGGCTTTTCAACTTGCCGGGCAGGTCGATGGTCTGGCTGCCGACACGCGCGCTGCGGCCGTCGATCGCCACCGGCATGACGTTCATGCCGGGTGAGCCGATGAAATAGCCGACAAACGTATGGCTCGGCCTTTCGAACAATTCGTCCGGGGTGCCGATCTGCACGACCCCGCCTTCGTACATGACCACGACCTTTTCGGCGAAGGTCAGCGCCTCGGTCTGGTCGTGCGTGACATAGACCATGGTGTGGCCGAAGCGGCGGTGCAATTGCTTCAGCTGCGAGCGCAGCACCCATTTCATATGCGGGTCGATGACGGTGAGCGGCTCGTCGAACAGGATGGCGTTCACGTCCGAACGCACCAGGCCGCGGCCGAGTGAGATTTTCTGCTTCTGGTCAGCGGTCAGCCCGCGCGCCTTCTTCTTCGCCCAGCTTGCGAGGTCGATCATGTCGAGGATCTCGCGCACCTTGCGGTCGACATCGGCTTCGGCAATGCCGCGATTGCGCAGTGGAAACGCCAGATTGTCGTAAACGGTCATGGTGTCATAGATGACCGGGAACTGGAACACCTGCGCGATGTTGCGTTCCTGCGTCGACAGTTTGTTGACGTCGACGCCGTCGAACAGGAGCTGGCCGTGCGACGCGCGCAACAGGCCGGAAATGATGTTCAAAAGCGTGGTCTTGCCGCAGCCGGAAGGCCCCAGCAACGCATAGGCGCCGCCGTCGGCGAAGCTCGTATGCACTTCTTTCAGCGCATAGTCGGCTTCCGACTTCGGGTTCGCCACATAGGAGTGGCGGATGTGATTGAGGTCGATCCGAGCCATCTCGCGCCCTCCTAAGCCGCCAGTTTCCGTGAAGCGGCGGCCGAGCGGCCGTCGCTGTCGAACACCATCAGGTGCCGCGGGTCGATGAACACATCGATCATCTCGTCCGCTTCGAAATGGTGGATGCCGTGTTCCAGCATCACCCAGCGCACGTCGGCGAAATCGAGATGCACGAAGCTTTCCGAGCCGGTGATTTCGGTCGCGGTCACCTTGGCGCGCACCGGCACGGACTCCGCGTTCGGCCGGCCAAGCGAGAGATGGTGCGGCTGGAAGCCGATCGTGTAGGAGCCGTCGGCGATGTGCGAAAACTCCGCCGGGACCGGCAGGCTGACCCCGCCATCGAGTTGGAACCCCTTGCCCGATTTGCGCAGCACGATGGTGTTGAGCGGCGGATCGGAGAAGGTTTTGGCGGTGATCAGGTCGTCCGGCATGCGGAACACCTCGATGGTCGGCCCGAACTGGGTGACGCGTCCTTCCGACAATGTCGCGGTGTTGCCGCCGAGCAGCAGCGCCTCGTGCGGCTCGGTCGTCGCATAGACGAAAATGGTGCCAGAGGCGGCGAAGATCTTCGGCAATTCGGCGCGCAGTTCCTCGCGCAGCTTGTAGTCGAGGTTGGCGAGCGGTTCGTCGAGCAGCACCAGGCCGGCGTTCTTCACGATGGCGCGGGCCAATGCCGTGCGCTGTTGCTGGCCGCCTGACAGATGAAGCGGCGTGCGGTCGAGATATGGCGTCAGCCGAAGCAGTTCCGCGGCCCGCCGGACCTCGGAATCGATCTTGGATTGCTCTACGCCCGCCACCCTGAGCGGCGAAGCGATGTTCTCGTAGACCGTCATTGCCGGGTAGTTGATGAACTGCTGGTAGACCATGGCGATCTTGCGCTTCTGCACCGGCACGCCGGTAACGTCGACGCCGTCGAACCAGATCGAGCCCGATGTCGGCGCATCGAGCCCGGCCATCAGCCGCATCAGGCTGGTCTTGCCCGAAAGCGTCGGGCCGAGCAGCACGTTCAGCGAGCCGTGCTGCAGCGTCAGCGACACATCGCTGATGTGCGTCTGGCCGCTCACCACTTTCGAAACGTTCCTGAGCTCGAGCATCGGTTTTTCTCCTCCGCCCTACTCTGCAGCCGCAGTGTGCATGTTGGCCAGTCCGCGCATGAATTTATCGAGTTCGGCAGCCTGCTCCTTGCTAAGCCGCAGCCCCCTCTTGGTGCGCCGCCACAGCACGTCCTCGGCCGTGACCGCCCATTCGTTCTCGGCGAGGTAGCGGATTTCCGCTTCGTACAGATCGGCGCCGAAATTCCTTCCCAGGTCGGCGCTCGATTTTGCGAGGCCAAGGATCGTCTTGGCGCGTGTCCCGTAAAGGCGCGTCAACCGCCGCGCATGAGCAAAATCCAGGAAAGGATAGATATTCTTGAGCTTTTTGACCTCGGCATCAAATCCTTTTGCCGGGAAATCCCCGCCAGGCAATGCGGCATTCGCCGTCCACGGCTTGCCCTTCTTGCCGAGCAGATCCTCGATCTTTTCCAGCATGGCCTCCGAAAGCCGGCGGTATGTGGTGATCTTGCCGCCGAAAATGTTGACGATCGGGGCGGAGCCTTCGGGATGCTCGGCCTTCAGCACGTAGTCACGGGTTGCTTCCTGCGCCTTCGAGGCGCCGTCGTCGTAAAGCGGCCGCACCGCCGAATATGTCCAGACGATATCGTCGCGCTTCACCGGCTGGCTGAAATATTCGCTGGCCGCATCGCAGAGATAGTCGATCTCGGCATCGGATATGGCAACCGATTTCGGATCGTCCTGATAGTCGCGGTCGGTGGTGCCGATGAGGGTGAAATCTTCCTCATAGGGAATGGCGAAGATGATGCGACTGTCCCGGTTCTGGAAGAAATAAGCCCTCGGATCGTCGAACTTCTTGCGAATGACGATATGGCTGCCCTGGACCAGGCGAACATTGTGGACGTCGTTCTGGCCGACCGCCGCCGACAGCACATGATCGACCCAGGGGCCGGCGGCGTTGACGATCAACCGCGCCTTGACCTCTTCGACCCGTCGGTCGCGCAGGTTTTCGACGCTGACGATCCAGTGCTCGCCGTCACGGCGGGCGCCGACCACCTTCGCGCGGGTTCGGATGGTGGCGCCGCGATCGGCGGCGTCGCGGGCGTTCAGCACCACCATGCGGGCATCGTTAACCCAGCAGTCGGAATATTCGAACGCCTTTTTGAAAAGCTTTTTCAACGGCTTGCCGGCCGGATCGGCAGTCATGTCGAGCGTCTTCGTCGCCGGCAGTTCCTTGCGCCCGCCAATGTGGTCGTAGAGGAAAAGCCCAAGCCGGATCAGCCAGGCCGGCCGCAATCCTTCGGCATAAGGAAGCACGAAACGCATCGGCCAGATGATGTGCGGCGCGTTCCTCCAGAGCACTTCGCGCTCCATCAGGGACTCGCGGACGAGACGGAACTCGTAATGTTCGAGATAACGCAGGCCGCCATGGATCAGCTTGGTCGAGCCGGACGACGTCCCGCTCGCCAAGTCATTCATTTCACTGAGAAAAACGGTGTATCCGCGACCCACCGCGTCGCGTGCGATGCCGCATCCGTTGATGCCGCCGCCAATGACGAAAATGTCATGGATCGGATGTTCGTCCACAAGTCCTCCCTGCTTTCGCACTGCAGCATCCCGGCTGCTTACCGAAAGCATTTTGGAATTATTTCGAAACACTAACGAATGTCAAACGAAATATTAGGAGCGGAGAAGGTTCACCGAACCGGCATGCCTTCAACGCATCGTCTCGATGAGCTCGACCTCGTTTTCCCCGCAGATCTTGCGCACCGCCTCGATGTCGCAACGGTCGGTGATGAAGGTGTCAACCTGGCTGAGATGGCCGATGCGGACGGGCGCGGTGCGCTCGAATTTGGTCGAGTCCGAAACCAGGATCACCTGCCGCGCGTTGGCGATGATCGCCTGCGCGACCTTCACCTCGCGGAAATCGAAATCGAGCAGCGCGCCGTCATGGTCTATCGCCGAGGCACCGATCACCGCATAGTCGACCTTGAACTGCTTGATGAAATCGACCGCCGCCTCACCGACGATGCCGCCGTCGGCGCCGCGCACGACGCCGCCTGCAATCACGACCTCTATCTCAGGATAAACGCGCATCCTATTGGCAACATTGATGTTATTTGTGATGATCATCAGGCCGGTATGATCGAGAAGCGCTTTCGATACGGCTTCCGTGGTGGTGCCGATGTTGATGAACAGCGAGGCATTGTCGGGGATCAGCCGCGCCGCCGCTTTGCCGATCGCTTCCTTCTCGTCGGCGGCGATCTTGCGCCGCGCCTCGTACTCCATGTTTTCGATGCCGGACGGGAACAGCGCGCCGCCGTGAATGCGGGTCAGGAGGCGCTGGTCGCACAGATCGTTCAAATCCTTGCGGATGGTCTGCGGGGTCACCGAAAAATAGGTTGCAAGGTCATCGACCAGCACCCGCCCGTTGTCCTTCGCCATCTGAATTATTTCCGAATGGCGCGGGGTGAGATACATGGCTCAGGTGCTCCCGTTTTCGTTTTTTATGAATGCATTCGAAAACGAAAGTGGTTCGGAGTCAATGCTTCGGCCAAACGAAACGCCTCGCCGGCAGCAGATTTTCGGCTGTTGCCGGTAAAACTCTCCGCTAAGTGACCCCGATTTTTGCAAATTCGCCTTCCGGCTTGATGAAATCGGAATCTTCGCACGACAACCCGCCAAAAATTGCCTGTCGAAGCGCCCGACAGACCCGTCGCTCTCCGTCACCTCTCCGCGCCGGGATGCAATTTTCACGCTTTGCCGGGTAACCCGCGCCCGGAGAGATTGAAAAATCGCGCCGGCAAAACTCGCGCCGCGAAAGAAATGCCCTTAACCGGCCCGGATAATTTTGAAATCCATTTGACTGAATAAATAGTCGGTGCTTAGTTTCCGTAACGCGAGGGATTTGGCGTGACGCTCCGGGGAACCAATCAGGGGTTCGGAAGGCCGTACAATCGGCGCATCGTGCTTGAGTCTGTGCGTCTGCATGGGCCGATCGCGAGAGGCGACATCGCCGAGCGCGTCGGCCTTACTGTCCAGACCGTTTCCACCATCGTGCGCGAACTCGAGGAGCAGGGATATATCCTCTCCACACGGGAGGAGCCTAAGGGGCGCGGACTGCCGCCGACAACGCTGACGATCAACCCGGACGGCGGTTATGCGGTTGGTGTCCACGTCACGCCGCTCGGCATCGAAGCGGCCCTGATCAACCTCGATGGTGACGTCATCGCGAGCGTGCACCGCGAGGCCGCCCACGCGACGCCCGACCAGGGTTTCGAACTGATCGGCGCCCAGGTTTCCGAACTGATGCGGCTCAAACCCGGCGGTCGCATGCTCGGCGTCGGCATGGTGATGCCCGGCCCGTTCGGCGTGGATTCCATGAGCTTCGTCGGCCCGACCACGATGAATGGCTGGCAGGATGTGGCGCTCAGGGAACGCCTCGCCGAGGTCACCGGCTTGCCGGCATTCTTGGGAACCGACGTGGCGGCGGCGGCCCTCGGCGAACAGCTTTACGGCCTCGGCGCCGGCTTCTCAGACTATTATTACCTCTATATCGGCGTCGGGCTCGGCGGAACCATGGTGCATGACGCAACCGTGCTTCGCGGCGCCTGGGGCAACGCCAGCGAGATCGGCCACGTCCCGCTCGTACCTGACGGCGAAGCCTGCCCGTGCGGCAACCGCGGCTGCCTCGAACGCTACCTGTCGCTGGAAGCCCTGGGGCGGTCGAAGCTCAGCGAAGCCGATTGGGTGGAGAACATCGCGCCGATCTTCCGCAACACCGTCGCAACAATCGAAAACCTGTTCGACCCGGAAACCATCGTCATTGGCGGGCTGGCGTCCGCCGCCCTGCTGGAACGGCTGGCCGGCACTGTCGAAACCCTTCCCAATTCGGTTTCGGCGCGACGCGACCGTACCGCCCCTCGCCTGCTGGTGGCGCGCGGCGGCCAGCACTCGGTGTTGCGCGGCGCCGCAGCCCTTGCGGTTTCCGGCGTGCTGTCGCCGCGTTTCGGCCAGATGTTCACCGGGGAACGACAGGGTGTGCGTGCCCCTCTGCCAGGCAAGGGAATTGCGGCATGAGCGAAGCGCTGCTGGTGCTGGAAGACATCCGCAAGAATTTCGGCGCCATCGAAGCGCTGCGCGGCATCAGTTTTTCGATCGGCAAGGGCGAGGTCGTGGCGCTGCTGGGAGACAACGGCGCCGGCAAGTCGACGCTGGTCAAGATCATTTCGGGCGGGCTCGAGCCGACTTCGGGAAAGATGCTGTTCGAAGGCAAGGAGTTCCTCGCCAAAACGCCCGCCGAGGCCAAGGCCGCCGGCATCGAGACGGTCTACCAGGACCTTTCGCTGTGCACCAATGTCGACGTGGTCGCCAACTTCTTCATGGGCCGCGAGATCACCCGAAAAGTTCTCGGCATCCCCGTCCTCGACGAGCGCGCCATGGAGACGGTGGTGGAGAAGGCGCTGGCAAGTGCGGGCACGCGCATTCCGTCGTTGCGGAGCAACGTGGAGCATCTTTCGGGTGGCCAGCGGCAGGCCATCGAACTCAACCGCTTCGTCCATTGGGGCGGCAAGCTGGTGCTTCTCGATGAACCGTTCGCAGCCCTTGGCGTCGACCAGACGCGGCGCGGGCTCGAAATGATCCGCAAGGTGGCAAGCCAGGGCATCGGCGTCGTCATCATCACCCACATCATGCAACAGGCCTTTCAGGTCGCCGACCGGATCGTGGTGATCCGCCACGGCGTCGTGGCGGGCGATGTCGCGCGCGGCAAAACCAGTCCCGATGCGGTGATCAACATGATCACCGGGGAAACTCTCGCCGGTGCCGGACCGGCTGGCTGAGGCAAAAAACAGGGAGTCCGGCGCAACAGGAGGAACTTGATCATGAAGCGAATACTTCTAGCCTTGTTCAGCGTCGCAGCGCTCTGCCTCGCAACACTGATGCCGGCCTTCGCGCAGACGAAGGGCACGGTCTACTACCTGGTTCCCACCTTGCTCGACGAATTCCAGACCGGCTCGGTGAGCGCGCTGGAAATGTTTCTGAAGCAGGTCGGCTATGAAATGAAAACGCTGAACGCCGACAACAAGACTGACGGCCAGCAAAGCCAGATGAACGACGTCATCGCGCTGAAGCCCGCGGCAATCATCCTTGCCGCCGTCGATTTCAACGCCTTGAAGCCGTCCATCGAGGCGGCGCGCGCCGCCGGCATTCCGGTGGTCGAGTTCGACCGCCAGATCACCTCGACACCGTCCGACTTTACGTCTGTCGCGGGCACTGTCGAGATCGGCCATGTCGCGGCCGAGCAGGCCCAAAAGCTGCTCACCGCGAAGAACGGCTCCGTGAAGGGAAAAATCCTGCAGGTGCTGGGTGACCCCGGCGATCCCTACACGCTCGATATCCAGAAGGGCTTCGAGGAGAAGATGAAGGCGTTTCCCGAGGTGACGATCATCTCGAACCCTGCCATGCAGTGGGAAGCCAGCAATGCCGGCACCATCGTTGCCGACCAGCTGCTTGCCAATCCCGACATCGACCTGATCTTCAGCCATGCGGCGCATCTTTCCGTCGCGGCCGTCGCATCGCTGGAATCCGCCGGCAAGAAGCCCGGCGACGTCTTGATGATGAGCTCGAACGGCGCGCCGGTCGGTCTCGACCTGATCCGCAAGGGCTGGCTGAACGTCGAGGTCGAACAGCCGCTTTATGCGCAGGCGGCCGCGGTCGCCATGTTCATGGACAAGATCGTCGGCAAACAGGAAATCAAGCCTGGCGAATATGACGTGCTCGGCCTCAAGTCCACGGTGACCACGGAAGCCTGGGGGCCGAACATCAAGATCCCGGGTGCCGCGATCAGCAAGGAAAACGTCGACAACCCCGCCTTCTGGGGCAATTTGAAGCCGCCGTCCGACACGGTGAAACCGGTGGAGTGATTTTCACCTGCTGATGCATATTCCCCCTCTCCGTCTCGCTTCGCGTCGTGGAGAGGGGAATTCCACTTGGCGCAAGCCACGCGGCTTGATGCAAATACCGTTCACCACTGAGAAACCCGCATGAACCCACGCACGCGCCGCGCCCTCGAATTCGTGCTCGACAACCTCGTCTGGTTCATGCTGATTTTCGTGCTGGCGATCTTTTCGCTGTTCATTCCCAACTATTTCCAGCTCGGCATCTTCGCCAACATCATCGAGGCGTCGAGCGTGCTCGGCGTCATGTCGATCGGGCTGGCTCTGGTCATCATCGCCGGCCACATGGACCTTTCGGTGGAATCGGTGGCAGCCCTCGGCGCCATGGCGGTCGGCATCCTGTTCTGCTCTGCCGGCATCGGCATGGGCGTGCAGTTGCACCCCCAATGGCTGATGGTGCCGGTTTCGCTGCTGGTCGCGCTTTCCGTCGGCGCCCTTGTCGGTTCGCTGAACGGCTACCTCATCGTGCAAGCCAGGATGAATGCCTTCATCATCACGCTCGCCGCCTATATCTGGGTGCGCGGCCTGGTTCTCGCCGTTTCGGGCGGACGCTCCGCGCAGGACCTGGCGCCCGCCATCCGCTGGTTCGGCATCCAGCGCCTGCTCGGCCTGCCGCTGACAGCCTGGATCGCCATCCTTTGCTTCGTCGTTTTTTCGCTGATCATGGCCAAGACGCCGTTCGGCCGGCACCTGGTGATGATCGGCGGCAACGAGACCGCCACCTTCCGTGCCGGCATCCGGGTCAAGCGCAACCTGATCATCGCCTTCGTGCTGGCGGGCGCCATCGCCGGTCTTGCAGGCTGGCTGCTGGCGATCCGCACCTCCGGCGCCACCGCCAACCTGGGCGTCGGCCTTCTGTTCAACGCCTTCGCGGCCGTGGTGATCGGCGGCGTCAGCCTCAAGGGCGGCGTCGGCTCCCTCCCCGGCGTCTATGCCGGCGTCTTATTGCTGTCGTCGATCAACACGGCGATCAACCTGATGGGGCTGCCCGCCAATTTCACCCAGGTCATCCATGGGCTGCTGGTGCTGGCCGCCGTCATGCTCGACACGTTCAAACAAGGCATTCGCCAGAGGCTCGCATGACTGGAAGGCTGCAAGACAGGATCGCGCTGATCGTCGGGGCCGCCCGCGGCATCGGCAAGGGCATCGCGGAGCGTTTCGCCGAGGAAGGCGCAGGCCTCGTGCTTGCCGACGTCGAGGCCGACGCCGCGCGGCAGACCGCAAGCGAACTCGGCGCGATCTTCATCCACACGGATATTTCCAGAATGGCCGACGCCGAGGCGGCGGTGGCGCTGGCGCTGGAACGGCACGGCCGGCTCGATATCGTCGTCCAGAACGCCGGCGTCTACCCCTGGCAACTGATCGAGCAGACCAGCTCCGACGACTGGGACCGTGTCATGGCGGTCAATCTGCGCGGCTCCTTCAATGCCGCCCGCGCCGCCCTGCCCCCGATGAAGGCGCAGCGTTCCGGCCGCATGCTGTTTACCTCGTCGATCACCGGGCCGCATGTGACCAGCCCCGGACATGGCCATTATTCGGCCAGCAAGGCCGGCATCAACGGCTTCATTCGCGCAGCCGCGCTGGAGTTCGCCGGCTATGGCATCACCGTCAACGGCGTCGAGCCTGGCAATATCCTGACCGAGGGCATGCAGATGCACCGCGACGCGGCGTTCATCAAAAGCATGGAGGACGCCGTGCCGCTGGGGCGGCTCGGCAAGCCGCGCGACGTAGCCAACGCCTTCCTGTTCCTCGCCTCCGACGACGCCAGTTACATCACCGGCACGACCATCGTCGTCGATGGCGGCCAGTTGCTGCCCGAGGGCGCCGATTTCCGCATCCTGCCGTCATGAGAATCCATTGGCCATCTCGACGATAGCCTCGAAGGCCGTGTCGATATCGGCTTCGGTCGTCTCGAACTGGCCGGCCTGGAAACGGATGGCGACGCGGCCGTCCACCCGGGTCTGGGTAAGATAGATGCGGCCATCGTCGTTGATGGCGTTGACGAGGTCGAGATTATGCCGGTCGGCATCCCCACCTGCCCGCGGCTGGTGGCGGAACGAGAACAGCGACAGCATCGGTTGCGAGACGATCTCGAAGCCGGGGGTTCGGGCCAGCCGCGCCGCGAGATTTTCGCTCCAGCGGACGTGATTGCGGATCATGGTACGCAGACCCTCCAGCCCGTGCGCACGAAGCAGGAACCACAGCTTCAGCGCGCGGAAACGCCGGCCGAGCGGCACCGACCATTCGGAATAGTTGACGATGCCATCCTTGCCATGGGTTTTCAGATATTCCGGCTGGATCGCCAGGGTTTTCACCAGGCTCTCCGGCTCGCGGACGAACTGGATGGAGCAGTCGAACTGCGCGCCGAGCCATTTGTGCGGGTTGAAGACGATGGAATCGGCGCCCTCGACGCCGTTCCAGTAATGTCGGAACTCTTCGCAGATCATCGCCGAGCCGGCCCAGGCGGCGTCGACATGCAGGTAGAGACCGTGGCGGGCGGCGACTGCCGAGACGCCGGCAATATCGTCGGTGCCGCCGATGCTGGTGCCCCCGACGCAGGCGATGATGCCGGCCGGCAGCAGCCCGGCCGCCTTGTCCGCGACGATTGCCGCCTCAAGCGCCGCAAGATCCATGCCGCGCAGCGGGCCGCCCGAGGCGACGCGCACGAGATTTTGCTCGCCGATGCCCGACACCCAGATGGCGCGGTCGATCGAGGTATGGACCTGTCCGGAGCAGTAGATGCGCACTGGGGCTTGGCCGGACAGGCCGTGGCTGTTGCCCTCCCAGGAAAGCGCGCGCTCGCGCATCACCAACACTGCGGCGAGCGTGGCGGAAGAGGCCGAGTCCTGGATTACGCCGGAAAAGCCGCTGGGAAGGCCGAGCGCCTGGCGCATCCAGTCGACCATGCGCGTCTCGAGTTCGGTTGCGGCGGGCGACGTCTGCCACAGCATGCATTGCGCGGCCATTGCCGAGACGAGGTATTCCGCGACCACCGACACCGGCGCTGCGTTGGCGGGGAAGTAGGCGAAGAAGCGCGGATGCTGCCAATGCGTCATGCCGGGAACGATCTTCTCCTCGAAATCGGCGAAGATCTTCTCCATCGGCTCGGCCGTCTCCGGCGGCGACGCGGCAATCTGTGCAAAAATATCGCCGGGCTGCGTCTGCGCCCGCACCGGCCTCTCGCGCAGCGTCTCGCGATAGGCGACGCCCCATTCGGCAGCCTTTGTGGACCAGTCGCGGAATTCGTCGGGGTTCATGAAGGCTCCTTGGCGTTGTTTTTGCGTGATGCCGCAATCACTAGCAGAGATTCCGACGCAGGGCTTTTTCCGAGAAAAATGCCCAACGGTTTTCCGGTTTGGAACTGCGATAAAACAATGACTTAGAGCGGTCGAACGATTTCGCGCGCCGCCGCATAAGTGGTATGCTTGGCAGTCTGGCCTAAAGGAAAGTCCCGATAAAAATTCTAGCAAAACACCTGATGGTGTAGAGCGTCCAAAAGTTCCATTGTCGGCTGGCCGCTCTTGACTCCGAACGGCAAACCCGGCGGGCGCGTGATCCCAAGCCCCCCCGCCCAAAGCGTGCTCGTCGGGTACTGACTTGTTCCATTCCGAAGAATTCGGAATGGAAGCTAGCGGCGGTCAGGTTTCAGGAAAATCCGGCAGGCTTTTGAAGGCGTTCTTCAGTGCGTTCGACCAGCCGTCGGAGACCGTTCGGTAATAGGGATCGTCGATGCCGATGCGCTTCTTGAAGCCGACCCTCATCGTGTCCTTCTCATAGAACATCAGGTCGAGTGGCAGGCCGACCGAAAGGTTGGATTTCAGCGTCGAATCGAACGATACGATCAGCAGCTTCGCGGTTTCGGCGAAACTCATGGCGCGGTCATAGGCGCGTATGATGATCGGCTTGCCGTATTTGGTCTCGCCGATCTGGAAGAACGGTGTGTCCTCGCTGCATTCGATGAAGTTGCCTTCCGGATATATCTGGAAGAGCCGCGGCGGCGTGCCCTTGATCTGGCCGCCGAGGATGAAGGAGGCGTTGAAGTAGGAATCAGCCTTCTGGCCAGCGTCCGCGTGACTGGAAATGACCTCCTTGACCGTATTCCCGACCAGCCGGGCGGTCTGGTACATGGATGGCGTCTCCAGCAGCGTCGGCACCCGGTCGGCAATCGACTTGGAGCGTTCATCGAGCAGGCTGACGACGGCCTGCGTCGTGGCCAGGTTCCCGGCGGTCAGAAGCACGATCACGCGTTCGCCGGGGTCCTCCCAGACGTGCATCTTGCGGAAGGTCGAGATGGAATCGATTCCGGCGTTGGTGCGCGTGTCCGACATGAAGACGAGGCCGCTATCGATCCTGAGGCCGACGCAATAGGTCATGGAATCTCACTGATTGCCCACTGATTCAGGCGATTACTGCTCCACAGTGATGTGGACTGCAAGCTGTTCTTGCGCTTGTCCAAGCCGAATGCCGGAGACCGGCATGGCTTCGCGGTAGTCGCGGCCGGTTGCGACGCGGACGTAGCGCGCGTCGGCGGAAATGCCGTTGGCGACATCGAAGGCGACCCAGCCGAGATTGGCGACATGGGCTTCCGCCCAGGCGTGGGTGGCAACCTGGTCGAGCCTGTCGTTCATCATCAGGTAGCCGCTGACATAACGCGCGGGGAAACCGAGCAGCCGGGCGGCGGATGTGAAAATATGGGTGTGGTCCTGGCACACCCCGGTGCCCTGGAGCAACGCCTCCTCGGCTGAAGTTCCGGAATCGGTGGCGCCGACCGTGTAGGCGACACGCTCGCGGATGTTCCCCATCAGCCGGTGCAACCGGTCGAGATCGGAGCCGCCGCCAACGCCTCCAGCCAGCGCTCGGATGCCGTCGCCTGCGGTGGTGAGGCGCGTTTCGCTGCCAAACAGCCACAGCGGCGCGAAGCCGCGATGTGCGCCCATGACGCCCGCCGTGTCGTGGGTCTCGACCTCGCCCGACGCTTCGACGCTGATGACATGCGGATCGCCCTCGACGCTCAGCAGCCGGGTGTCATTGCCGAAGTGATCGGTAAAGCGCACCTCCTCGCGCGCCCCGTCGATGGTGAGCGACCATGTTTTGATGGTCTGCGCCGGGCCGCCATAGGGCACCAGCCGCAGCCGCTGCAGCGCGTAAAGGAGCGGGGCATCGTACCGGTATTCGGTGCGGTGGGAGATTTTCAGAAGCATGCGGTCTCGCCGTCAGTAGAAGCGGAAGTTCTGTGCGACCTCATCGCCCAGCCGGTTGTTGTCGCGGATGAAATCGATCAGGAACTCGTGCAGGCCGGCATCGAAAATGTCCTTGATCGAGTTCACCCTGAGCTTGGAGAGCGTCTGGTCGAGCGTGTCGTGGCAGCAGTGGCGCGTGCCGTAGTCCTTTTCCAGGTAGGACAGGCTTTCCGAGATGTTCAGGTAGCAGAAGGCGAGCGAGCGCGGCATGCGCCCGTTGAGAATGAGGTAGTCGGCTATGTTGGTCGGCCGGTAGTCGGCTTCATAGACCCAGCGGTAGGAGCGGTGCGCGGCGACCGAGCGCAGGATCGATTCCCACTGGTAGTTGTCGAGCGTCGAGCCGACCCACGCGATCGATGGCAACAGCACATAGTACTTAACGTCGAGAATGCGCGCGGTGTTGTCGGCACGTTCGATGAAGGTGCCGAGCTGGGCGAAGTCGAAATTCTCGTTGCGCAGCGCGGTGCCGTGCAGCGAACCGCGGATCAGCGCCGTCTCGCGCTTGATGGCGTCGAGCACGCTCGGCAGTTCGCGCTGGTCGACCGGGCTTGCCAGCATGCGCTTCAGCGCCATCCAGGCCTCGTTGATCGATTCCCAGGTTTCGCGCGTCAGCGCCGTTCGCACCATGCGGGCATTGTTGCGCGCTGTCTCGATCGCCACCATGACGCTCGACGAATTGGCCGGGTCGCGGAGCAGGAAATCGGATACGGTTTCAGCCGTAACCTCTTGATGTTTCTGGTTGAAAGCATGCTCGGCGCCGGCGCTGAGCAGCACCGAATTCCACTCGTCCGAGGAACTGGCGGTGCGCGTCAGCGCCATGCGAAGGCCGGCGTCGAGCAGCCGCGCCATGTTCTCCGTGCGCTCGATATAGCGGCTCATCCAGTAGAGGCCATTGGCAGTGCGGCCGAGGAGCATTAGCGTGCGGCTCCATAAACGGTGAATGGTGAATGGTAAATGGTGAATGGAAAGCCAAACAAATGAACCGACGGCAGGTTCATCTCGCTGCAGCGCCTAATTCCAGCTGATTGACCATTCACCATTTTACCATTCACCATTCACCACCTAATCATCCAGCACCCACGTATCCTTCGTGCCGCCGCCCTGCGAGGAGTTGACCACCAGCGATCCCTCTTTCAGCGCGACGCGGGTCAGGCCGCCGGGCACGATCTGGATGCGGTCCGAGACCAGGACGAACGGCCTCAGATCGACATGACGTGGCGCCAGCCCCTTTTCGGTGAGGATCGGGCAGGTCGACAGCGAAAGTGTCGGCTGGGCGATGTAGTTGGAAGGCCGCGCCATCAGCTTCTTGGCGAAATCCTCGCGCTCCTTCTTCGAGGCAGTCGGGCCTACCAGCATGCCGTAGCCGCCGGAGCCGTGCACCTCCTTCACCACAAGCTCGGCCAGGTGCTCCATCACATATTTCAGGCTGTCGGGTTCGGAGCAGCGCCAGGTTGGGATGTTGCCGAGTATCGCCTTGCGGCCGGTGTAGAACTCGACGATCTCGGGCATGTAGGAGTAGATCGCCTTGTCGTCGGCAATCCCGGTCCCCGGCGCGTTGGCGATGGTGATGTTGCCGGCCCGGTAGACGTCCATGATGCCTGGCACGCCCAGCGTGGAGTCCGGCTTGAAGGTCAGCGGGTCGAGATAGGCGTCGTCGACGCGGCGGTAGAGCACGTCGATCTGCTTGTAGCCTTCGGTGGTGCGCATGGCCACGTGGCCGTCGATCACCCTGAGATCCTGGCCTTCGACCAGTTCGACGCCCATCTGGTCGGCAAGGAAGGCGTGTTCGAAATAGGCGGAGTTGTAGCTGCCCGGCGTCAGCACCGCGACACGCGGCGCGTCGTGCGCGTTGTCGGGTTTCACCGCCGACAGCGACTGGCGCAAGAGCTGCGGATAGTTCTCGACCGGCCGCACCTTCACCCGCTGGAACAGTTCGGGGAAGAGTTGCATCATCGTCTCGCGGTTCTCCAGCATGTAGGAGACCCCAGAGGGCGTGCGCGCATTGTCCTCGAGCACGTAGAATTCGTCCTCGCCAGTGCGCACGATGTCGACGCCGATGATGTGGGTGTAGACGCCTTTCGGCGGCCTCACGCCGATCATTTCCGGCAGGAAGGCCTCGTTTGAGGCGATCAGTTCCTTCGGCACGCGGCCGGCGCGCAGGATTTCCTGGCGGTGGTAGATGTCGTCGAGGAAGGCGTTGAGCGCCTGCACCCGCTGCTCGATGCCTTGCGTGAGCCGCCGCCATTCCGATCCGGAAATGATGCGCGGGACGATGTCGAAGGGGATCAGCCGCTCGGCCGCCTCTTCCTCGCCATAGACGGCGAAGGTAATGCCCGTCTTGCGGAAGACGCGCTCGGCGTCGCGCATTTTTTCGGTAAGCCTTGTGGGGTCCTGGGCCTGGAACCAGCGATCGTAAGCCGAATATGGTTTGCGCAACCCCGTATCTTGGGGGTGCATTTCATCGAATGCCGTCACGCAGTTCTCCCCTCTGAAGTTATTTCAGCGGCGTCGCAGCGGAAAAGCAAGCACAATCTTTGCGCTTGCGACGCAAGAGGAGCGACCGGAGCGCGCAAGACCGGTTCGATGGTATTTTGCCCGTGGCCTGCGGCGGTCCTGGACAACGGCGGAGCCCCTTCGACGGGGATGGGAGAAATCCACCCGGGATGAAACCCGGTCCATTGCTTCGCCGTATGTTATGATGGGCACGCGGGCGTGCCCGCACGGCAATTCCAGGAAAAGTGGATACCGGTTTTCGCTTGGGAATTGCAAAAATCAAGGAGGACGGGAGACAGCGATGTGCCGAGCCCTTTTTGCCCTCGCTTTTTTCATGATGGCCTGCCCCGCCCTTGCCGGCGACGCCGAGGTGAAGTCCGCGCAGGGCGCGATCGAAGGCCAGCTCAAGGCGTTTCTCGCCGGCGACAATGAAGGCGCCTACAGCTACGCCGCGCCCAATGTGAAGCGGATTTTTCCGACGCTCGACACCTTCATGAGCATGGTCACCTCCGCCTACCAGCCGGTCTACAGGCCGCGCAACTATGCGTTCGGGAAAGTTCGGGAACTCAGCACGACCTCGATCATCCAGCAGGTGATGATCGTCGGCCCGGACGGCAAGGATTATGAAGCCGTCTACACGCTGGAACTGCAGCCCGACGGCAAGTTCCGCATCACCAGCGTCAGCCTGCGCGCCTCCAATTCGCTCAGCACCTGATTTTTGCCTCTGCTAGACGGATGCATTCGCGGCTTGGCACGCTCAACACTTAGCTATTGCGCTAAGTGTCACCCCCTGATACTTAGCCTTATGGAACAGTATCAAGAGCAGCTGAACGGCATCTTCCACGCGCTTGCCGACCCGACGCGCCGCGCGGTCATCGGTCGGCTGGGAAAAGGCCCGGCATCGATCAGCGACCTGGCGAAGCCATTCGACATGGCTTTGCCGTCGTTCATGAAACACATCCATTTGCTGGAAGACAGCGGGCTGATCCGCACCGCCAAGCAGGGGCGCGTGCGCACCTGCGTCATCGAGAAGAAGCAGTTTGCCGCCGTCGAAACATGGCTCGATGCGCAGCGCGCCATCTGGGAAGGCCGCACCGACCGGCTCGAAAAATTCGTCACCGCCATTCAGGAACAGGAAGACATCAAATGACCCAATCGACAAACCCCGAACTCGACCTGACCATATCGCGGGTGATCAGGGCGCCGCGCTCGGCCGTCTGGAACGCCTGGACCAACCCGGCGAGCTTCGAACAATGGTGGGTTCCCAAGCCCGCCAGATGCAAGGTCGTAAGCATGGACCTCAAGCCCGGCGGCGCGTTCGTGACCCATATCAGCGAAGATGGCGGCGATTTCGTTCCACATGTCGCCGCCTGTTTCCTGGCCGTCGACGAAGGCCAGAGGGTCGTGTTCACCGACGCCTTGCTGGGCGGATGGCGGCCAGCCGAGCAGCCGTTCATGACGGCGATAATCACGATGAAGGACCATCCCGACGGCACCGACTACGTCGCCCGCGCCATGCACCGGAGCAGCGCCGACCGCGACATGCATGAAAAGATGGGCTTTTACGACGGCTGGGGCACGGTCGCCGGACAGCTCGCAGAACTGGTGGAAAATCAGGCGTAAGGAGCGACGCAGTGCGCAAGATCGTTTTCCAGATGATGACGACGCTGAACGGCCGTCTCGACGATCCGATGGCCTGGCTCTCCAGCGTCAGCGACGACCAGTATCAGGCAATCGACCGCCTCTACGCGAGATACGACACCGTACTGGTCGGCCGCACGACTTATGAAGAAATGGCGGCATACTGGCCGGGCGCACTGTCGGAAGGCACCGAAACCAACCGAAAGATGGCGCGGCGGATGCGCGACCTCAAAAAGCTGGTTTTCTCCAGATCCGGGCACCACGAACTGACCGCGTGGAGCAACACCGAGCGGGTGACCGTCACGAGCGACGACGAGCTGACGGAATATCTCACGCAACTGAAGGCCGAACCGGGCGCGGACATCCACCTGTCCGGCGGCGCGAGTTTCGCGCGATCCGTCATCGGCCTCGGCGTGGTCGACGCGTTCCATTTCTTCGTCTACCCCACGGTGTCGCCAGGGATATCCTGGTTCGCGGACCTGCCCGACAAGCGGGACATGCGACTTCTCGGGTCCAGTTCTTACGAGAACGGCGTTGTGGGCCTGCATTACGCGCCTGCAGGACTCGCGGAAAGGGCCCAGCCCAGCAGCTTTACCGATCTTCTTACCTGAAGCCGACTACCGCAGTTCGCGTCGAATACGCGGACTGCTACGCTCGTCATGCAGACGCCTCGACCAGATAATCGAGCAGCCCCCCGCGGCTGACCCTAGAAGCCGACGATACGCTGGAACACGGTAAAGGCATTAAGGATATGGGTACGCATGGCATCCTCGGCGCCGCGTGCATCGCGCGCTACCAGCGCGGCAATGATCTCCCGATGATCATGCTGGTTCAGTTTCTGCTCCTCCGCGGTGGTTAAACCAGCAATGTGCCTATTGAAATAGAACTGCCCCACGCGAAAAATGTCATCCGCCAAGCGTGTATTGCGTGCCGCCGCAATGATCGCGTCATGAAAACGCCGGTTTGATTCAACGCGATAGGCAGGCGTCAGCTCGGTCATGCCATCGCGTTCGTCCTGGATCGAGGCAATCGCCGCGATCTCGTCGTCGGTAGCACGGGTTGCAGCCAGCCGCGCGGCATAGCCCTCAAGGGCAGCGCGGACCTCCGAACGCTCGCGTATCTCCTCCACAGAATATTCGCGAACCGCCCACCCTCGTTTGCGCGGCGTTACGAGTTGATCGGCAGCCAGTCGCTGAAGGCTCTCGCGAATAGGCGTGCGGGACACGTTCAGCATCTTCGCGAGGTCGGCCTCGATAAGCGGTTCATTGGGGCGTAGCTCGCCTTCGACAATCGCGCGCCGCAGGCGCTCATAAACCTCCAGGGCCGCGCCTTGATTGCGACGCTCGTTCTTCTGGAGTGCCGACAAACGCAAATCGACGTCGGGCAAAACACCGGTGTTCTTCATGACTTGATCCATTGGTCATTCCTACCCCAAGTCACCGGTGATTAGAAGCCCCGGCACACTTGACCGTGTACGAGTTTGCATGCAAACTCGTACACCAACAATGCAGCCAAAGAGAGGGCCGCATCAGTTGGGTGCAAGGCAGCACCCAGATTGCCAAACATTTGGCTGTTCGACGCCTGAAGCCGATTCAATGAGGGAGGATAATGTGAATTCTGCAGTCGCATCGCGCATCAAGGTGATGCTCGCCGCCACGCTTGGCTCGACGCTGGAGTGGTATGACTTTTTCATCTTCGCGGCGAGCACGGTCCTTGTTTTCAACAAGGTCTTCTTTCCTGCAAGCGACCCCTTCGCCGCGACACTGCTGGGCCTTGGGACCTTTGCTGTCGGCTTTTTGGCGCGCCCGTTCGGCGGTATCGTTTTCGGCATCATCGGCGACCGCATCGGCCGCAAGAATACGTTGATCGTCAGCCTTCTGATGATGGGCGCCGCGACCGTGATGATCGGGCTTCTGCCGAGCTACGAGACGATCGGCATTGCCGCGCCTCTCATTCTTTTGGTCATCCGCGTGATCCAGGGCATTGCCGTCGGCGGCGAGGCGACCGGTGCGTTGACCATCGTGGCAGAATCGATGCCTGCGGCGAATCGCGGCTTTTGGACAAGTTTCCCGATGGCCAGCGGACCAGCGGCAAACGTTCTGGCGCTCGGAGTGCTCGCGCTGGTGCAATGGCAGCTTGGCGAAGAGGCATTTCTGGCCTGGGGCTGGCGCATTCCCTTCCTGCTCTCCGTTGTCCTGATCATGCTCGGTTTCTGGGCGCGCCGTCAGGTCGATGAATCGCCGGCCTTTCTGGCGGCCAAGGCCGAAAATTCCGCTCCGCATGCGCCCCTGAAGGAAGCGCTGGAAACCCAGAAGGCATCCATGACCAAGGTGTTCTTCGTCAAGGCTGCGGAGAACACGCTGCTCTACCTGTTCTCGACCTTTGTCTTGCTGCTGGCGACTACAAAGCTCGGATTGACACAAGCACAGGCAATCGACGTTGTGTGGCTTGCCTCGCTGATATCGCTTCCCGTCATTCTTGGTTCCGGGTGGCTGAGCGATCGCATCGGCCGGCAACCGGTCATGATCACGGGTTTCGTGGTGGCGACGATCGCAGCCTTTGTACTCTTCACACTGCCTGAAGGTGCCGCCCCGAACGCGATCCGGTGGCGCGCCATCTTCGCGTTGTGCGCTCACGGAATTCTGCTCGGCGGTCTTGCCTCTTACGTCACCGAGATGTTCCCAACCCGTGTTCGCTACACGGCGCTGTCGGCCTCCTACCAGCTTGCTTCCGTGCTTGGCGGCTCGATTGCACCGCTCGTCGGTGCGCTGCTTGTGGAACGCACGGGCACGCCGGTCTCGGTCGCCATCTATGCCGCGTTGATGGTCGTCCCTGCGTTGATCGTCCTCGCGCTGCCTTCGGCGAAGCTGGATGATGAAGCGACGTCCATCACCGTCAAACCGGCGCCAGATCGCCCCTCGCCCAGCCTTCGGTAATTGCCGCGGCGCGCTCGGTGAACTGCCCCGCCTCGATGGCGTCGCGGATATCCTGCATGAGCCGCTGGTAGTAGGAAAGGTTGTTCCACGTCAGCAGCATGGCCCCCAATGCTTCCTGCGATTTCACCAGGTGATGCAGGTAGGCGCGGGAATAGTCTCGCGCCGCCGGGCAATCGCTTTCCTCGTCGAGCGGACGCGGATCATCGGTATGGCGGGCGTTGCGCAGGTTGACTTTGCCGCGTCGGGTGTAGGCGAGGCCGTGGCGCCCTGCCCGAGTCGGCATCACGCAGTCGAACATGTCGATGCCGCGCGCCACCGATTTCAGGATGTCGTCCGGCGTGCCGACACCCATCAGGTAGCGCGGCTTTTCCGCTGGCAGTTCCGGACAGGTGATGTCGAGCATGTCGAGCATCACCGGCTGCGGCTCGCCGACGGCCAGACCGCCGACGGCGTAGCCCTTGAGGCCCATCGCCGAAAGTGCCGTGGCCGAGCGCACCCTGAGTTTTGCATTGTCGCCGCCCTGCACGATGCCGAACATCGCCTTGCCCGGCTGCTCGCCGAAAGCCGTCTTGCAGCGCTCGGCCCAGCGAAGCGACATCTCCATGGCGCGCTCGATGTCTTTTTCCTTGGCCGGCAGGGCAACGCACTCGTCGAGCTGCATCTGGATATCGGAATCGAGCAGGCCCTGGATTTCGATCGAGCGTTCCGGCGACATTTCGTAAGGTGCGCCGTCGATATGCGAACGGAAGGTGACACCGTTTTCGTTGAGTTTGCGAAGCTGCGCCAGCGACATGACCTGGAAACCGCCGCTGTCGGTGAGAATCGGATGCGGCCAGCGGGCGAAATCGTGCAGGCCGCCAAGGCGTGCGACACGCTCAGCGCCCGGGCGCAGCATCAGGTGATAGGTGTTGCCCAGGATGATGTCGGCGCCGACATCGCGCACCTGGTCCATATACATGGCCTTGACGGTGCCGCCGGTGCCGACCGGCATGAAGGCCGGGGTGCGCACGGTGCCGCGCGGCATGGAAATCTCGCCGCGCCGCGCCTTGCCGTCGGTGGCAAGCAGTTTGAAGGTGAAGGTGTCAGCCATCATATTCCTTGTCGTGGATCGGCGCGCCGGCCGCTTGGCGTTCGAGCGACTGCCGGTAGTGGATGCAGCCGCGCATGAATTTCGGCCACGGCGGCACCGCAACGGCGGGCTCCGTCCGCTCCGGCAGCAACGCCCACAGGTCGGGGTGATGCCAGCACAGGTCGTGCCCGGTGGAATCGCGGTGCTTGCGGATGCCGGCCCTCAGTCGCTGCGCCTCCGCGATCAGCGCCGCGCGGTCCATCGTCAGCAGGTCGTCGTCCATCGTCATTCCTCCGCTCGAAACAGCAGGCTCGCATCTCCATAGGAGTAGAATCTGTAGCGGTTTTCGATGGCGTGACGATAGGCGTCGCGCATGGTCTCCAGCCCGGCGAAGGCCGAGACCAGCATGAACAGCGTCGAACGCGGCAGGTGGAAATTGGTCATCAGCACGTCGACCGCCTTGAAGCGGTAGCCGGGCGTGATGAAGATCGAAGTGGGGCCCGACCACGGCTCGATCGCGCCGTCGCCCTGCGCCGCGCTTTCGATCAGCCTGAGCGATGTGGTGCCGACCGCGACGATGCGGCGGCCCTGTGCTCGCGCGGCATTCAGCGCATCGGCGGTTTCCCGCGAAATATGGCCGATCTCGGCATGCATCTTGTGGTCGGCCGTGTCATCGGCCTTGACCGGCAAAAAAGTTCCGGCGCCGACATGCAGCGTCACGAAGCGGCGCTCGATGCCCCGGGCGTCGAGCGCCGAAAACAGGTCTTCCGTGAAATGCAGGCCGGCAGTGGGTGCTGCGACCGCGCCCTCGTCCTTTGCATAGACGGTCTGGTAGTCGGTGAGGTCGCGCGCATCGTCGGGGCGCTTCGAGGCGATGTAGGGCGGCAGCGGGATATGGCCGACCGCGTGCAGCGCCTCGTCGAGGAAGGCGCCGGACAGGTCGAAGCCGAGCAGCACCTCGCCGGCGTCACGTTTTTCCAGCACGGTTGCGTCGAGATTGCCGAGGAAGCAGGCATTGCCGTCATGGCCGAAACGGATGCGGTCGCCTTCGGCCAGGCGCTTGGCCGGCCGCATGAAAGCAAGCCAGCGGTCGGGCGCGACCCGCATGTGCAAGGTGGCGTCGACATTGGCCATCGCCTCGCCGCGCTGCCTGATGCCGGTCAGTTGCGCCGGAATGACCCTTGTGTCGTTGAAGACCAGCACGTCGCCGGGCTCCAACAGGCCCGGCAGGTCGCCGACGGTACGGTCGGCGAGTGGTTGGCGGGGCTTTACGACAAGCAGCCTTGCGGCGTCGCGCGGCTCGGCCGGGCGGAGCGCGATGCGATCTTCGGGAAGTTCGAAATCGAAAAGGTCGACGCGCATCAGTAGATACGGATCATCAGCGCCCCGGCGAGCAGCAGAAGAGCGCCGACGATCCTGCCCATGGAGATTTCACGAACGGCCACGCCCAGAAAGCCGACGCGGTCGATCAGCATGCCGGCGATGAGTTGGCCGGTGACCAGGAAGGCCATCAGCGACGCAGCACCCAGGCGCGGCGTCAGGATGACCGCGCTGGTGACGTAGCCCGCACCCAGGAAGCCGCCGGCGGCGAACAGCCACAGCGCCGGCGCCCGCCAGTCGATCGACACCTCCTGCGCCCGCGTCATCACCAGTGAGACGATGCCGAGCACGACGGCGCCGGAGAGAAACGAAAATGCCGCCGCAGCCACCGGCAGGCCGAGCCCACGCGCCAGTTGCGCGTTGATGGGCGCCTGCACGGCAATGAAGGCGCCCGCCAGAACGCCGAGCAGCGACCAGAGAACGCCCATCATCTGCGTTGCCCCGTTCAGGCAGCCTTGACGTCGGCTGCGACCTTCATCGAGACGATCTTGTCGGGATCCTGCACCGGCTCGCCGCGCTTGATCTTGTCGACATTGTCCATGCCTTCGATGACCTGGCCCCATACCGTGTACTGGCGGTTGAGGAAGCCGGCGTCCTCGAAGCAGATGAAGAACTGCGAATTCGCCGAATTCGGGTTCTGCGCGCGCGCCATCGAGCACGTGCCGCGGGCGTGGTTCATGTTGGAGAACTCGGCCTTGAGGTCCGGCTTGTCGGAGCCGCCCATGCCCGCGCGCGACGGGTTGAACGAAGGACCGTCGGACTTGCCGAACTTGACGTCGCCGGTCTGGGCCATGAAGCCGTCGATGACGCGGTGGAAGACGACGCCGTCATAGGCGCCCTCGCGGGTCAGTTCCTTGATCCGGCCGACATGGCCTGGAGCCAGGTCCGGAAGCAGTTGGATAACGACTTTCCCTTTGGTGGTTTCCATGAGGAGCGTGTTTTCCGGATCCTTGATTTCGGCCATGAGCCAGTTCCTTTCTGTCTACAGATGCGTCCGCGGCTATGCGGCGCGTTTTGTTGTTGGCGATGTTCGCGCCAGTTTGACCGCCGTAAGCGATGCTCGGTCTGTTACCGTCGGCGGGGATGCAGAACTACCAGTTGCCCGCAGCGATGCGGGACCTGTTACTTGTCCGCGGCGATGCGGACCTTGATCATGCGGTCGGGGTCGCTGACAACCCCATTCTGCGCCGGATCGCCCTTTTTGATCTTGTCGACGAGTTCCATGCCACTCTCGACATTGCCGACGACCGTGTACTGGTTTTCCAGCGGCGGCGCCGGCGCGAACATGATGAAGAACTGCGAATTCGCCGAGTCGGGGCTCTGGGCGCGCGCCATGCCGACGGTGCCCCGCACATAATGCTCAGGCGTGAACTCGGCCGGCAGGTCCGGCTTGTCGGAACCGCCGGTGCCGGCGCGGTCGGCGTCGTAGCCTTCGTTCATGTCGCCGAACTGCACGTCGCCGGTCTGCGCCATGAAGCCGTCGATGACCCGGTGGAAGGCCACATTGTCGTAGGCGCCTTCGCGCACCAGCGCCTTGATCTGCGCGACATGCTTGGGCGCCAGGTCGGGCCGCAGGGCAATCGTCACGTCGCCATCCTTCAGCGTGATGATCATGGTGTTCTCGGGGTCGGCCGCGAACGCCGCATTGCCCCCGGCGACCAGGCCGGCAAGGACAATGAATGTTGAGGCGAGCTTTTTCAGCTGCATGGGGGTTTGTCTCCTCGAACCAGTTTATTTGGCGAATTTTTTCTTCAGGGCTTTGGCCACAGCTTCGGGCACGAAGGGGCGGATGTCGCCGCCCATCGAGGCTATCTGGCGGACAAGTGTGGCGGTAATGGTGCGGACCGAGGGGCTCGCCGGCAGGAAAACCGTCTGCAATTCCGGCGCCATGGTCTCGTTCATGCCGGCCATCTGCATCTCGTAGTCGAGATCGGTGCCGTCGCGCAGGCCGCGGATCATGATCGAAGCGCCGTGCTTGCGCGCCGCATCGATGACCAGGCCCTGGAACGAAACCACCTTGATGCGCTTGCCCTCCTTGCCAAACTGCTCGGCGGCGGCAACCTCTACGAGCGCGGCGCGCTCCTCGAACGTGAACAGCGGCGTCTTCGACGCCTGGATGCCGATGGCCGCGTAAACCAGGTCGGCGACCGCCAGCGACGCCTTCAAGACGTCGAGATGGCCGTTGGTCAACGGGTCGAAGGACCCTGCATAAAGGGCGATGCGCTCTGTCATGGTTGGCGGTTCTACAGCATCGGTCCGGAAATCGGAACGACTTTCAGGGACATAAAGCGCGGGAAGCGAATCTGAAGGATCCCGGCACTTTAGGGTCGAGCCGAGAACGATGGGTTTCGAGAACCTCAGCGCAGCCTACATTCGGGTACGTGAGCCGCGGCAAGCGGAGAAAGCCGTCATTTGCAGGCCGGCATCACCTGAATATCAACCATCCCAGGCGCCCTGACCAAAAAGATTCGGACGCTCATTCCTTCGAAGCAGGCATCGCTGCACGGCTACCGCTATCGAGCGGTTTGGCTGAAGCAAGTTGAATGCGGTTTTCACGAAATGAACGCCAGATGAACAGCATGATCACGAAAGGTTCAACGGCTGTAACCGAAGGTGGCTCTTCAGAAGATGAAACCAAAGCCCCATGTAAACGTTGTTAGGCGCAGGAGATTAAAACAATGATGATTTTCATGCTTGCCGCCGCCATGACGATTGCCATGCTGATCGCCACTGCATTCGGCATCCACCACGAAGCGCAACGCGTGCGCATGGAAGATCGCGACGACCGCTTCACGCCGTTTGGTCGCAGCTAAAACTGTCGCGCGAAAACGCTGCAGCGGTTTTGTCGTATGCGGGAAGCGATTTTGAAAGATCGTAACGCGCTTTAACAAAAAAGCCGGGATTGACCCGGCTTTTTCTTGTGCATTGCTTCGGCGTGCTAGTTGTCGCCGCCCGGTTCAGCCGGGATTTCCCCGCCGCCTTCATCTTCGCCGTTCGCCTCCTCCTCGCCTTGCGGCTCGGAGATGCGCTCGACGGAAACCACCTTTTCTTCGCCGGACGTGTTGAAGATGGTGACGCCCTTGGTGGCGCGGCTGGCAATGCGGATGCCATTGACCGGCACGCGGATCACGGTGCCTCCATCCGACACCATCATGATCTGGTCGTCATTGCCGATCGGGAAGGCAGCCACCAGTTGGCCGATCTCGGCGGTCTTGGAAACATCGGTCGCCCGGATGCCCTTGCCGCCGCGCCCGGTCAGGCGGAAGTCGTATGACGAAGAGCGCTTGCCGTAGCCGTATTCGGTGACCGTCAGCACGAACTGCTCGTGCTGCTTGAGGAACTCGTAACGCTCGTCGGAAAGGTCCGCCTCTTCGCCGACCTCTTCGTTGGTAAGCGCGATTTCCTCGTCCTCACCCGTCGTCAGGCGGCGTTCGGCCACCGAACGCTTGAGATAGGCGGCGCGTTCGGCGGGCGGTGCCTCGACATGCTCCACGATCGCCATCGAAATGACGCGGTCGCTCTCGCCCATCGAAATGCCGCGCACGCCGACCGAGTTGCGGCTCTGGAAGACGCGGACGTCGCTGACACGGAAGCGGATGCACTGGCCGGAATTGGCGGTCAGAAGCACGTCGTCATTGTCGGTGCAGGTCTCGACGCCGAGAATCTCGTCACCTTCTTCCTCCAGCTTCATGGCGATTTTGCCGTTGCGGTTGACCTGCACGAAATCGCTGAGCTTGTTGCGGCGAACGGTACCGCGCGTCGTGGCGAACATCACGTCGAGCTCGCCCCAGCTCGCCTCATCCTCGGGCAGCGGCATGATCGTGGTGATGCGCTCGCCCTGCTGCAGCTGCAGCAGGTTGATCAGCGCCTTGCCGCGCGACTGCGGATTGCCGATCGGCAGCCGCCAGACCTTTTCCTTGTAGACGATGCCGCGCGAGGAGAAGAACAGCACAGGCGTATGGGTGTTCGCCACGAACAGCCGGGTGACGAAATCCTCGTCCTTGGTCGACATGCCCGAGCGGCCCTTGCCACCGCGCCGCTGGGCCCGGTACTGCGACAGCGGCACCCGCTTGATGTAGCCGGAGTGGCTGACGGTGACGACCATGTCCTCGCGCTGGATCAGGTCCTCGTCGTCCATGTCGGCGCCGCCTTCGGCGATCTCGGTACGCCGGGGCGTGCCGAACTCGTCACGAACCGCCGCAAGCTCGTCCTTGACGATCTGCTGGATGCGGGCGCGCGACGACAATATGTCGAGGAAATCGGTGATTTCGGCGCCGATGGAGTTCAGTTCGTCCGAGATCTCGTCACGACCGAGCGCCGTCAGCCGCTGCAGCCTCAGTTCGAGGATGGCGCGCGCCTGCTCCTCGGAGAGGTTGTAGGTGCCGTCCTCGTTGATGCGGTGGCGCGGATCGTCGATCAGCAGGATCAGAGCTTCCACATCCGCCGCCGGCCAGCGGCGCGTCATCAGCTGCTCGCGCGCCGTCTGCGGATCGGGCGCCTGGCGGATCAGCTTGATCACCTCGTCGATGTTGGCGACCGCGATCGCCAGGCCGACAAGCACGTGGGCGCGCTCGCGCGCCTTTTTCAGGAGATATTTGGTGCGGCGGCTGATGACGTCCTCGCGGAAGGCGATGAACGCCTTCAGCATGTCGATCAGCGTCAGGATTTCCGGCTTGCCGCCGTTCAGCGCCACCACGTTGGCGCCGAACGAGGTCTGCAGCGGCGTGTAGCGGTAGAGCTGGTTCAGGACGACATCGGCGACCGCATCGCGCTTCAGCTCGATGACCACGCGGTAGCCCTGGCGGTCGCTTTCGTCGCGGATATCGGAAATGCCCTCGATGCGCTTCTCGCGCACCAGGTCGGCCATTTTCTCGATCATCGACGCCTTGTTCACCTGGAAGGGAACCTCGGTGATGACGATCGACTCGCGGTCGCCCGACCGCTGCTCGATGTTGACGCGGCCGCGCATCAGGATGGAGCCGCGGCCGGTCGAATAGGCATTGTAGATGCCGGAGCGGCCAAGGATGATCCCGCCGGTCGGGAAATCCGGGCCGGGGATGATCTCCATCAGCTCCGGAAGTTCCATCGCCGGGTTGTCGATTAGCGCGATGGTGCCGTTGACCACTTCGGCGAGATTGTGCGGCGGGATGTTGGTGGCCATGCCGACGGCGATGCCGCCCGAACCATTGACCAGCAAGTTCGGAAACCGTGCCGGCAGGACGCGCGGCTCTTCGGCCGACGCATCGTAGTTGTCCTGGAAATCGACGGTTTCCTTGTCGATGTCCTCGATCAGCTCGTGCGCCACCTTGGTCAGGCGCGACTCGGTGTAGCGCATCGCCGCCGGCGGATCGCCGTCGATGGAGCCGAAATTGCCCTGCCCGTCGATCAGCGGCACCCGCATCGACCAGTCCTGCGCCATGCGCACCAGGGCGTCGTAGATGGAGGCGTCGCCGTGCGGATGGTATTTACCCATCACATCGGCGACCGGTCGTGCCGACTTCACGTATTTGCGGTTCCAGTGGTAGCCGCTCTCATGGGCCGCATAGATAATGCGCCGGTGCACCGGCTTCAGCCCGTCGCGCACGTCCGGCAGCGCCCGGCTGACGATCACGCTCATGGCGTAATCGAGATAGGAGCGCTGCATCTCCTCGATGATGGAAATCGGCTCGATGCCGTTGGGGCCGCCGTCGCCGCCGCGCGGTGTCTTCTGGTCAGTCAAATTGGATCACAATCACAATGGGAATCACACATGCTATATATAGGAAAGCCCCGGAATTCTCCAATGCGGCCGGGTTTTTTCCCGCTCTGAATTGAGACGATATTTCAAATGGATATCACCGTTTGTAACTGCCTGCGACAGCATGTCAGCAAGGCGAAACCAATGCATGTCGCCCGAAAGTGTCCTCGGTTTCGGGAGAAACGACATGCACAAACAAGAAGCCACAGGGTGGCCGCCGAATCCCATTCGACGCGACGCGCTGCAGGGCTGACGGCGATTGCCGAACCCGGCGGCGCCATCCCGGTCTGGCATCATCGCCGTGAACGGGTTAGCGTGAGTGTGAGGGGACCCGCTTCATGCCGAGCTATGACAGCCTTTTCAATGCCTTCGTCACCATTCTGGTGACGATCGACCCGCCGGGGCTGGCGCCGCTTTTCCTGGCGGTGACGCGCGGCATGAACCGCGACGAGCGGCGGCAGGTCTCGATCCGCGCTTCGATCATCGGCTTCGCGGTGCTGGCGCTGTTTGCGGTGGCAGGCGCGGCAATCCTCTCGGTCTTCGGCATCACGCTGCCGGCATTCCGGGTCGCCGGCGGCTTCCTGCTGTTCTTCATCGCCTTCGAGATGGTTTTCGAGAAGCGCCAGGACCGCAAGGAAAAGATCTCGGACGTCGCCATCACCCGCGACCACATCCACAACGTCGCCGCGTTTCCGCTCGCCATTCCGCTGATCGCCGGGCCGGGCGCCATTTCCGCGACCGTGCTCCTGTCGGGCGGGCTCCCGGGCATTGCCGGTCAGGCAGCGCTCGTCGCCATCATCTTCGTCTGCCTCGCCCTTACCTATTTGGTGTTCCTGCTCGCCGAACGCGTCGACCGCATTCTCGGACAGACCGGGCGCTCAATCCTGACGCGACTGCTTGGCGTCATCCTCGCCGCGCTGGCCGTTCAGTTCGTGGCCGACGGCATCAAGGCGCTGATGGCGGCGTAAAGATCCGGCAGGCACTCTGCGAAAATGGTCTCCGATATCACCCGGCATCGCCGAGCATTCTGGGAGTTCTTCGCCGAAGATCAGCCGGCGCTCAACGCCCGCACCGTGCGCGGCAACGAATCCTCGCGCTGGCTGGCTGTCGATGCAATAGTCGTCGTGCACTACGTCGCCACCGGCGGCGTCGGCATTTTCGTGCGCGGCGCCCGCGGAACCAGAAGTGGCCTGATCAGGCAGTTTCTGTTCCCGCACCGTGAATTTCTGGTGGCCTCGCTTGGCCGTGAAAATCTGCGGCTGGCGGAAAACTTCCTGCTCGGATTTTCCCTGCGCGCCGATATGGCGGAGCGCTCCAACTGGCCGCGCGCAACCGCATGGCTTGCCGAACAATCTTCCATCTACGAGCGGGCGATGGCGCAATTGCAGCTTGAAGCGCGGCAAGCGAACCTAAAAAGTCGCGACGCGCTATAGCCATGCGCCGCCACCAGCAGCGCGCAAACACGGCCCGGCTGCCGCGGTGAAGCCAATCAGGGAAGTTCGGCCAGCAGCGCCTTGACGACATTGGCCGAGTTCAACGACGCCAGCGCCATGAATGTCGCCATCTCGTTGGCGCCCTCACCGCCACCGGCAAGATCGGAAAGGCTGCGCACCGCCAGGAATGGCACATCGTTGGCGAAGGTGACGTGGGCGACGGCGGCGCTCTCCATGTCGAGCACCTTGGCGCCAAAGGTCTTCAGCACATATTCGCGGAACTCGGCGTTGTCGACGAAAGCCTGGCCGGAAACGCCATTGCCGCCAACGATGATTTTCGGCGGTTGCGACAGGCACTTGTTCTGCGGGGCGCAATCCTCGAGGTCGAGCTTTGCGGCGACCTTGCGTGCCGCCTCGAGCATGGCCGGGTCGCTCTCGAACCAGAACTTCGTGACCTCCGCCTCGCTGCCCTTTCTGGCGACGCCGACAGAGCGCGGCACGATCATGCCGTATCCCTCGAACTGGTCCTTGGGCAGGAAAGGCGGGAGCTCGTACCCCTCGCCGGTCTTGCGGGCGAACACCGCTTCCAGATATTGGCCCCACTGGTCGGCGACGACCACGTCGCCGATGTTGAGTGCGGGATCGACGCCGCCGGCGATGCCCGAAAAGATCACCGATTTGATGACGAACTGGTCAAGCGCCGATTGCATGGTCATCGCGGCGTTGACCATGCTGACGCCGCTGAGAAACAGCACGACATCCTTGCCGCCAAGCCTGCCGGTGATGAACTTGCGGCCGTTGATCGTGTGTTCGGCCCTTTCCGAAAGATCCGCCTGCAAGGCGACCCATTCGGGTGGAAACGCCGAAACGACGGCAATCCGTGGCTTTTCGTCGAGGCGCTCTGCTGCGACGGCGGCAGCCGCCATCGCCACAAGGAACACGCAGAGCGCTGCAAGGCGCGTCATCAAACCCATGCCGAACGATCCTTCCGCTGAAACCTGCTATTCGTGAAAGCAGGCCGGGCAACGAACATGCAGTTCCCTAGAGCGTACACTCAGGTGGAACCGTTACGCCGCTCTTTGTTTGTTGGCGCATCGGATTTTTCCGAAAACCGCTGCGCACTTTTCGGTCCGATGCTCTGGAAATCAGAACGGGATCTCGTCGTCGAGTTCGCGCGAGCCGCCCCCGCCGCCGCGGTTTCCGCCGCCGCCGCCTCGATTGCCGCCGCCATAGCCGTCATTCGGACCGGACTGGCCGAAATCGGAACTGCGCCCGCCGCCACCGCCGTAGCTTACCTGTCCGCCGCCGTCGCCCTGGCCGCGCGAATCCAGCATCTGCAATTCGCCGCGGAACTTTTGCAGCACGATTTCGGTCGAATAGCGCTCGACGCCGTCCTTTTCCCATTTGCGGGTCTGCAGCTGGCCTTCGATGTAAACCTTCATGCCCTTCTTCAGGTACTGCTCGGCAACCTTGGCGAGGTTGTCGTTGAAGATGACCACCTGGTGCCACTCGGTCTTTTCCTTGCGGTCGCCGGAATTCTTGTCGCGCCAGGTCTCCGAGGTCGCGATGCGCAGATTGACCACCGGTTCCCCGGAATTCAGCCGACGGATTTCCGGGTCCGCGCCCAGATTGCCCACCAGAATGACCTTGTTGACGCTACCCGCCATGACATTTTCTCCACGCTCGTCCGAAACAGACCGATAAATTCAGCCGGCGCATCCTATCCGATCAGCCTTCGGCATGCGCCGCCGCCGGCGTAAAACGGCGCACTGTCCACAGTAATATTTGTTCGCTTTTTGTTCTAGAGCAAACCATCGAGGAACGCAAGACGTAGCGGCCAGCCGTTCGCCGCCCCTTGTGGAAAAGGGGGCGGCGTTGCGGTCGCCATTCCTTTCCCCCATCGATCGGTCTACAGCGCCGCGCGTCGT
Source organism: Neomesorhizobium albiziae (assembly GCF_900114255.1). Lineage (GTDB taxonomy): Bacteria > Pseudomonadota > Alphaproteobacteria > Rhizobiales > Rhizobiaceae > Neomesorhizobium > Neomesorhizobium albiziae. The sequence continues at coordinate 133,092 of NZ_FOSL01000011.1, forward strand.
TTCAGACGCGCAAAGGTCGCTGTAGCACTTTGATTTTCTGCATAATTTTGTCCTTAAATCGATTCTGATCTAAGGAATTATGCAAGTAGAGATGGTCCGCAAAGCGAACCCGGAGTGAGGTCAACCGTCAATATGCGAACCAACCGCAGGCGTGAAACGATCGATCATTGGCCCGGCCCCAAACAAATGGCCCCGCCGCTATGCTTTCAAGCGGTCGGGGCCTGTTTCGGGCAATGCCCTTGATGCCGGGAGGGTTTTACCGGCTTTGTTCTTCGGGTGCTCATCGGCGCGCAGCCGCATGACCCGACAAGTGGTCTCTGATTGTGGGTGAATCAGCAGGTTCGGTTTGCTGCCTCGGCAAGCACTACGCCTGCTGCGGCTCCGCTTCCGTGCGGAGCCTTTCTGAACAGTCCGGTGGGGTCATGCCTCGCTCCTGATCTGTTGCTCCGATTGCCTCTCGAAATCTCCAAAACCGCGCGTTCGCGGCGTCTCGCAAACCACATCAACGTTTCGCGATTTCGGGTCCGAAGACAGCCAAACTCTGCATCCCCCATACCGCTGCGTCAACCATTTTGCCGGCTCAGACGGCAAAAAGTGATCCATGTAACAGAAAACGTGATGGCTGGTTTTCCACACCGGTTTGTCAGGAGCGTGTTCGGTCTTTGTTCTTTTTGCTTGCCCCCTCCCGCCAAAGGCGGTTAAAAGCTCATGCGGCAAGAATTGCGGCGTCTCTCGACGGCGCAGCAAAATTACCTACATAAGTGATGGCCGGGCTGACCCGCCAATCCGAAAGATTTTTAAAGTTGAGGCGGCGGAGCGGCATGGCCGACCATAAGTACATTTCCATTCGCGGCGCGCGCGAACACAATCTGAAAAACGTCGATCTCGACCTGCCGCGCGACAGCCTGGTCGTGATGACCGGCCTGTCGGGGTCGGGAAAATCCTCGCTCGCCTTCGACACCATCTACGCCGAAGGCCAGCGGCGCTATGTCGAAAGTCTTTCGGCGTATGCCCGGCAGTTCCTTGAAATGATGCAGAAGCCGGACGTCGACCAGATCGACGGCCTTTCGCCCGCGATTTCGATCGAGCAGAAGACCACCTCGAAGAACCCGCGCTCGACGGTCGGCACCGTCACCGAAATCTACGACTACATGCGGCTTCTGTTTGCGCGCGTCGGCGTTCCCTATTCGCCGGCCACCGGCCTGCCGATCGAGAGCCAGACGGTCAGCCAGATGGTCGACCGGGTGCTGGCCGTGGAGGAAGGCACCAGGCTCTTCCTGCTGGCGCCGATCGTGCGCGGCCGCAAGGGCGAGTACAAGAAGGAACTCGCCGAGCTGCAGAAGAAAGGTTTTCAGCGCGTCAAGGTCGACGGGGTCTTCTATGAGATCGCCGATGTGCCGGCGCTGGACAAGAAATACAAGCACGACATCGACGTGGTGGTGGACCGCATCGTGGTGCGCGCCGACCTGGCGACGCGGCTGGCCGACTCCATCGAGACGGCGCTGAAGCTTGCCGAGGGGCTGGCCGTCGCGGAGTTCGCCGACAGGCCGCTCGACGCCAGCCAGACGGGCGAGGAATCGGTCAACAAGTCCAAGAACGAAACCCACGAACGCATTCTTTTTTCAGAGAAATTCGCCTGTCCGGTTTCGGGCTTCACCATTTCCGAGATCGAGCCGCGCCTGTTCTCGTTCAACAACCCGTTCGGCGCCTGCCCCGCCTGCGATGGGCTGGGCAGCCAGCGCGCCATCGACCCGAACCTGATCGTCCCGGACGAGAACCTGTCGCTGCGCGACGGCGCCGTCAGCCCGTGGGCGAAATCCACCTCGCCCTATTATTCGCAGACGCTGGAAGCCCTCGGCAAAGTTTATGGCTTCAAGCTCGGCGACCGATTCAGCGACCTCACCGAGGAAGCCAGGCAGGCGGTGCTGCGCGGCACCGGCGAGCGCGAGATCACCTTCCAGTATGACGACGGCCTGCGCTCCTACAAGACGACCAAGACCTTCGAGGGCGTCATTCCGAACCTCGAGCGGCGCTGGAAGGAGACCGAATCCGCCTGGATGCGCGAGGAGATCGAGCGCTTCATGTCGGCAACCCCCTGCCCGGCCTGCGCCGGCTACAGGCTGAAGCCGGAAGCGCTGGCGGTGAAGATCGCCGGAAAGCATATCGGCGAAGTCACCGAACTGTCGATCCGCAAGGCAAACCAATGGGCCGAGGAGCTGCCTGCCGCACTCAACAGCAAGCAGAACGAGATCGCGGTCCGGGTGCTGAAGGAAATCCGCGAGCGGCTGCGCTTCCTCAACGACGTCGGCCTCGATTATCTCACGCTGTCGCGCAATTCCGGTTCGCTTTCGGGCGGCGAAAGCCAGCGCATCCGGCTGGCTTCGCAGATCGGCTCGGGGCTGACCGGCGTGCTTTACGTGCTGGACGAACCCTCCATCGGCCTGCACCAGCGCGACAATGCCCGGCTGCTCGACACGCTGAAGCACCTGCGCGACATCGGCAACACGGTGATCGTCGTCGAGCACGACGAGGACGCCATCCTGCATGCCGACTATGTCGTCGACATCGGCCCCGCCGCCGGCATCCATGGCGGCCAGGTGATTGCCGAGGGAACGCCGCGCGACATCATGGCCAACCCCGCTTCGATCACCGGCAAATATCTGTCGGGCGAACTGGAAATCGCTACGCCGGCGGCCCGCCGCCCGGGCAAGAAAGGCCGGCGCATCAAGGTGGCCGGCGCGCGCGGCAACAATCTGAAGAACGTGACCGCCGAGATCCCGCTCGGCACCTTCACCGCGGTCACCGGCGTTTCGGGCGGCGGCAAGTCGACCTTCCTGATCGAGACGCTGTTCAAGGCGGCCTCGCGGCGCATCATGGGCTCGCGCGAGCACCCCGCCGACCACGACCGCATCGAGGGGCTGGAGTTCCTCGACAAGGTCATCGATATCGACCAGAGCCCGATCGGCCGCACGCCGCGTTCCAACCCGGCTACCTACACCGGCGCCTTCACGCCGATCCGCGACTGGTTTGCCGGGCTGCCGGAAGCCAAGGCGCGCGGCTATCAGCCGGGGCGCTTCTCGTTCAACGTCAAGGGCGGCCGCTGCGAAGCCTGCCAGGGCGACGGCGTCATCAAGATCGAGATGCACTTCCTGCCCGACGTCTACGTCACCTGCGATGTCTGCCACGGCAAGCGCTACAACCGCGAAACGCTGGACGTCACCTTCAAAGGCAAGTCGATCGCCGACGTGCTGGACATGACCGTGGAGGAAGGCGTCGACTTCTTCGCCGCGGTGCCCGGCGTGCGCGACAAGCTGGAAACGCTGAAGCAGGTCGGCCTCGGCTACATCCACATCGGCCAGCAGGCGACGACCCTGTCCGGCGGCGAAGCCCAGCGCATCAAGCTTGCCAAGGAACTGTCGCGCAAGGCGACGGGCAAGACGCTGTACATCCTCGACGAGCCGACCACCGGCCTGCATTTCCACGACGTGGCGAAGCTTCTGGAAGTGCTGCACGAACTGGTCGACCAGGGCAACACGGTGGTGGTCATCGAGCACAACCTCGAAGTCATCAAGACCGCCGACTGGGTGCTCGACCTCGGGCCGGAAGGCGGCGACGGCGGCGGCGAACTGGTGGCTTCCGGCACGCCGGAAGACATCGTCAGGGAAAAACGCAGCTACACCGGGCAGTTCCTCAAGGAGTTGCTGGAGCGCAGGCCGGGCGGAAGGAAGCGCGAGGCTGCGGAGTAGAGCGGTGGCTAGGCGGGCATAAACGTGAGCGAGTAGCCTTGGTGTTCAGCCCGCGTTCGTGCTAATTGCGCTTGGGCTTGCGGATAGATTCTGCTGTTGTTGTTTCGGCGATAGTTGATATCAATGCACGGCTTACTGCCCGACCATTCCTTACGGACTGTCCTATGTGGTCCGACGCCTTGGCGAACGAGTATCCGCAAGCCCATTCATGTCAGAACTGAATAATCTCAAAGCGGCAAAGACCCTTCCTCAATTTGCCCATCTGCTAAAGCTTAAAAGTGAAACTGTATCATATGCCCTATATTGGTACAGACGTCGCAGTCCATACAGCCACTTCACTATTTCGAAGAAGAACGGTGGCCGTCGGCATATCGCAGCGCCCAATTCGCGATTAAAGCTTGTTCAAAGTAGACTTGCAGAGCTGCTGGGGCGTATTGAGACCGAAATGGAGATGAAACGGACTACAAAAGTCCGCGTTCTTTCTCACGGTTTCAAGAAAGGATTTTCCATCATCACGAACGCCAACCAACATCGCAACAAGCGATGGGTGTTCAATGTCGACATCCGAGACTTCTTTCCGTCCATAAACTTTGGACGGGTGTACGGCTTTTTTGTCAAAGATCGCAACTTCCAACTGGACCCAAAGATCGCGACCATCATCGCCCAAATTGCTTGCTACCAGAATAGGCTCCCGCAAGGCAGCCCGTGTTCTCCCGTAGTCTCGAACCTCATAACGCACATTCTCGACATCAAGCTCAACAAGCTTGCGAACGACCTGCATTGTACATACACGCGCTACGCCGACGATCTTACTTTTTCCACGAACGAAAAGGAGTTCCCGGAACAGATTGCGCGGCTGGTCAGAGGAAACGACGACAAGTGGGTAGCAGGCGACGGTCTTTTATACTTGGTCTATCGTGCGGGCTTCCAGCTGAATCACGAAAAGACACGGATGCAGCGCCGTGATTCCCGGCAAGACACCACAGGTCTAATCGTCAACCAAAAGCTAAACGTACGGCATGAATATTACAAGCAAGTGCGCGCCATGTGCCACCATCTGTTCAACCACGGCTTCGCCTTTTCAGACCCAGGTAAGGTTCCTGTCAGTAATCATACCGTTGAAGGGATGCTTAGTTTTATTTACCAGATACGACGGATTAGAAGCCAAAATCTCGTTGTAGAGAAAGAACCTGAGCGGAATAGTTTTTTCCAAACCGACCAAGCTGGTTTCACCGAGCTATATCGCCGATTCCTGAATTACAGGTCTTTCTATGGAATGATAAAGCCGACAATTATCTGCGAGGGGAAGACAGACAACATCTATTTGCTGGCTGCCATTAGAAAGCTGGCGCCGAAATTCCCAAAGCTCATCGACCCCGCCCAGAAGTTACCGCTGAAGGTCCAATTCTTCAACTATTCCCATCGGAGTGCCTTGTTCCAAGGCCTTTCTGGCGGCGGTGATGAAATGTACAAGCTGATAAAGGATTTCAGGGAGCGCATGAAATTCTTCAAGCATGTTCCCACACAGCCCGTCATTATGATCATCGACAACGATGCAGCGTCAACCGGCATCTTCACCTACGTCGGCACGGTACACGGAACTGGACCAGTCAGCGGGCTTGACCCCTTCTACCATGTGTTCGAGAACCTCTATATCGTGCCGGTTCCTACAACCGCCGGTGTGAAAGCGGTTATCGAGGATCTGTTCGACCCTGTGGTGAAGAAGCCAATCAGCGGCAGGACCTTCAATTCAAGTAACAAAAGTTTCGATCAGACGAAATTTTATGGAAAGAATGAGTTCGCAACTAAAATAGTAGCCCCTGAACGCGCCACGATTGATTTCACGAAATTCGAACCACTTTTGCAAGCAATTTGCGACGTCATGGACCATTTCGCGGCGACCCTCGCTGCCAAGTCCATCGTCCTGCCCGCACCAGTTGTGGTTGCCGAGGCAGCTCCCTAATGGGAACAATGTGGAAACAGAGGAAGTCTTTCGCATTCGATTCGGGTTGGGCGAGTCGAACCTGCCCAATCTTTCTACACAACCCGATCTTCTTCTAGCACGTATCGCGGCCTACCCCCGCCACACCCTCTTCGCCCCCAGCCCCTCCATCTCCCTGTCATCCGTGACGAGTGCAAACCCCTCTATAATCGCCTGCGCCGCCAGCACGCGGTCGAACGGGTCCTTGTGAACCAGCCTGAACTCGCCAGCCATCACCGCATGCGCGTTGTTGACCGGCAATTCGATGAAGTCGAAGTCGACGCAGAGGGTGACGAAGGCGCGGGAAATCCATTCGGCGCCCGGCAGCTTGCCGAGGCTGACCTTGGTCGCGATCTCGAACCCGCTGATCGAACTGACAAAGATCGTGTTGGCGCGATCGACGATCGCCAGCGCCGTTTCGCGCGGCAGGCGCTTGTCCTTCAGCAACAGCCAGAGCAGCGCATGCGTATCAAGCAGGAGGTTCATCCGAACCGTCCCACGCCCGCAATTCTTCTTCCGGAAGCGGATCGAAGTAGGAGTCCGGCAGTTGATAACGCCCTTCCCACGCTCCCCAGCCGCGCGACTTCGGCTCCGGCCCGACCGGCACCACCTTCGCCACCGGCTTCCCGTCCCTCATGATCGTGAACTCCCGGCCCGCTTCGACTGCCTGGCGCAGCGCGGCCGCGTCGTACTCGGCTTGCTTGTCTTCGGCAAATCCGACCATCGAACGCATCTCGTCCCATTCATGTGGATACTTCCGATAGTAAGCGGCGATGTCCGTCTTGCTGATGTATTCGTCCGGGGCATGCTCGAACCAGTCGATATCTTTGGTCGCTTCGCGCAGCAGCGCCAGAGCTTCCGGCTCAAGCAACTCGGCCAAAACGCCGGGTCGCCGCTTGCCCTTAAGATCCCCGACGGCATCTTCCACCGGCACCAGTTTCACCGCCGGCTTGTTGCGGCGGGCAATCACAATCTCCTCGCCGGCCTCCGCACGAGCGACGAGGTCGGAAAGTTCGGTTTTTGCCTGATGCATGTTGATCACAGCCATGTCGGGCAATATAGCTAACTATCTAGCTAACTACAACAGGGCGGCTCTTCCGCCCACCGGCTGCCTCGTTGCGGACCAGCCACCACGCATAGGCCGCGATGAGAACCGCGATCAGGAATTCGCGTATCTCCGACAGTTCGTAGCCGTCGACCATTCGGTGCCCGCCGAAGACGAAGACGAGTTGCGAAACCGGAAGAAGGACGGCCACCGCCAGTCCGGCCGCGCGGAAGGGGCCGCGCCACAGGTCGGCGGCCAGCTTCATCGAGATCAGCAGGACCATGAAGAACCAGACCTGATAGATAACGATGTTCCATTCCTCGTAGAGGAAGCCAGCCAGCGGCAGGCCGGCGAGTGCAAAAAGCCTCGGCGGAACGAAACGTTCGAGCGACTTGAGGACGGGAATGTCGCTGGGCCAGAACATCGGCAGCAGGACAAAAAGCAGAAAAGCCGCCGAATAGTAGACAGCCTCGAACCTGTAGGTCGCGAAGTTGTGCAGGTTCGTCTCGTTCTGGGCGTTACCTTCAAACATCGGTCCTGCCGTCCAGCCGATCCAGTGCTGGCCCCATGACATTTCCTCCATCAGCACCAGCAGGCAGGCAAGGAACATCGCCGCGAAGACCGCCGGCACGGGAATGCCCAACACCCTGCCCCGGTCATGCCGGCTCCGCCAGATTGCGAGGCCGAACCCGGCAAGCCCGACGACAAATCCCACCTCCGTCAAGATAGAAAGGAATTGCCCTTCCCGCACTGTTTCATTGAGCAGTTCGGGCCGGATGATGACGATTGCAGCCGTCATCGAAAGGATGGCGGCCGATATCCAGGCGACACCGATGAGCAGCGGCGCCTGCTTGCCGTAAGGTGGGCGGGCGGCGGAGCTTGACGGCTGCAGGCCCATCACCAGCAGGCAGGCCGCGAGGAATGCCGTGAGCGGCCGGATCAGACCGAATGTTGTCCAGTCCACCCGGTCCTTAGCCAGCAGACTGCGGTTATTCACCACGAAGTCGCAGAAGACCAGGACAAGCACGACGGCTCCGGCGGCGGCGATGAAGCCGAGACGCGCTCCTAGAGACGCAGGCGCGAAGCGATCCCGCGCCGCGATCGACAAGACCATTGGCACCCCCTTGTATGCGTTTGTTGGGGGATCTAACCAAAAAGGACCCAACAAATCGTAAAACCGGGGGTTGCATACCAACCGTACTTTTTCGGATTGCGTGCCGGCGTCGCGCAGGACCACACCGCGCCCGCTCCGACGGCTGAAGCGCCGGGCTGCGCTCGGCGCCGGCGGGCATCGAAGGCGATCCGCAGACAAAACCCGCCTGCTACGCGATCTCGTAGCGCGGCGCCGATCGGAGGTAGCGCGCGTAGGCGTCGGCATTGGGCGGGGTCAGGCGCTCGGCGAGCGGATTGCGGCGGCGCTCGCTCGCCCCGATGTCGTCGAGCAGCTCGTCGAAGTGCTTGAAGTGGTAAGGCGCGATGCACAGTCCGCCATAGCCGCCGGCGGCCGGCCTTTCGTTGCGCCGCCAGTCTAGCATCACGGCGATGTTGTCGCGCATCTCGGCCGCCGTCGGCTGCTTCGCCAGTTGCCCGTCGGCGTAGCGCACCAGCCAATGCGCGGCGAGGTCGGCGCACAGCACGGTCGCGAAGGACGAGTTGAAGCCCACGAAGCCGAGATCGGGAAGATCGGGGTTGGCGATGTTGCGGTAAAGCCGGTACTGGCCGTCCGGCTCGATCAGTTTTTGCCGGTCGGCTGGCGACAGGAACGGCACGCCCTGCTTCCATCCCGTGGCGAGGATCGCGACATCGCTGGCCAGCTGTTGCCCGCCGGTCAACCGGACCGATCCGTTTTCATAGCCGGCAAACGTGCCCTGATAGGCTTTGATCCGGCCGTCGCGAACCATCTCGAAGAAGCCCGGCGTGACGATCGGCACCGAGCAGTTGATGCCGTCCTCGATCCGGGTCTTCGGCTTCATCCCGAGCTTGCCGAGCCCCAGTTGCAGGTCGAGCAGGCTTTCCAGCGCACGCCAGTTCGCCCAGACGAATGGTTTTGCGAGCGCGTGGTTGACGCGCTGCATGGGTGTCTGCGCCCAGGCCGGAAACATGTTCTCCTGCGCGCGAACGTAGAGGATGCGCTTGAAGTTGATGAGGCCGCCGATGAAATAGGGTATCCGCCACATCGGCTCGCGATAGACGATGGCCACATCGGCCGCACCGGCCTTGACGGCGCTGACTGCGATGTCGGTGGCCGACTTGGAAAAGCCGAGCACGACGACGCTCCTGCCCTTCGCAACAGCCGGATCGGTGTATTCGGATGAGTGGAGAATGGTGCCGCCGCCGGCCTCGAAGGTTTTGCCGCCGGGAAAGTCCGGCCGGTGGATTTCACTGAACTGGCCGGTGCAAACAGCGACGAAGTCGTAGTGTTCACGCGTTTCCTTGTCGTTGCGCTGCTGGGTCACGTGCCAGCCGCCGCCGGCATCGCGTTCAAGCGCGCTCACCGTCGGGCCGGTGCGTATCAGGTCGCGCAGTCCATGGTCATCGGCGTAGCGTAAGAGGTAGGCATGCACCTGTGCGCCCTTCGGCCACTCCGGATAGCTTTCCGGCATCGGCTGGTCGGTAAAGCGGTAGAGTTCCTTCGGACTTTGCGTTTGCACGTCCGGATACGACCGCGACGGGTCCCAGACCCCGCCGAGGTCTGGTCCACGATCCAGGACCGCCACGTCGTGTCCCTGCCGCTTGAAGCATTTTGCCGCGGCAAGCCCGCTCACGCCCGCGCCGATGACGCAGACCTTCTTGCGCTTCGCCTCCATGCTGCTGCCTCAATCGTTCGCTTCGGGCGGCAGGAAATCGACCTCATGCAGCGACGACAGCCGCACCACCTCCTGAACGTCCTCCAGATTATGCAGGGCGCGGAAGAGATCCTCGAGCTTGCGTGACGGCGAGACCCAGAACAACGCGCGCGTCGGCTTGTCCGACTTGTTGAAATAGCCGTGCGGGACGCCGCGCGGCATGCAAACCAGATCTCCAGCCCTGGCTTTCGACCATTTGCCGTCGAGCTTCAGGTCGAGTTCGCCTTCCTGGACCAGGATGAACTCGTCCTGTGTCGGATGGATATGGACAGGCACAAACTGGCCCGGCGCGCTGTTCGTCTCGAAGGCGAATGTGGATTCGCAGGATGCCTTCGGGAAATACACCTGCCCCAGGATGTTCCATTGTGTGCCGCCAAGACCCGTTCCGTTCGCTGTGATGCCCTTCTCCAATGCGCCAGTCATGATCATCCTCCCGTGATTTCATGCCTCTCTGATCATGATCGGAAGGCCGCCGGAAATCCACGGCTGCCGTAGCCGGCTATCCAGAAAACGAAAAAAATCAGTTCCCCGGCTCGGCGGCGCGGTCGCCCCCTTGGCCGCGTGCAGGTTGATGATAAGCTCGGCTGGAGCAACCATGGACGGGCCGATGCTCCAGCCGCCGCTTGCCAATCACGTGCTGTTTCGCACGCGCGATCTGGATTTCGCGCGAGAAAGCGTGGCGCAGAAGTTTTGCCGGCATCGGTTGGACATCGTTGGCGAACGACACCTTTTCAACGCGTCGCACCATCATGTCGCCGGCTCGATGATCTCGCTGAACTACATCAGCTACGGCGCCGATGTGCTGATCGATCCGGGCGAACTCGGCGATTTCTATCTCGTGCAGATCCCTGTCCGCGGCGGCGCGGCCATTCACAATGGCCGCCGCCAGTTTGTCAGCGATGGCGGCAGCGCCTCGGTGCTCAATCCGCATTGGGCAACCCGCATGCGGTGGTGGCCGGGTTGTGCGCAGGTGCTGGTACAGATCCGCAAGGAGCCGTTCCTGGATTATGCGCAGCGTCTGCTCGGCCGGTCGCTTGCCGCTCCCATTTCGTTCGACCCCAGGATAGACCTGTCGCGGCCCGAGATGCAGTGCTGGCGAAGCCATGTCATGGCGCTCGTCCGCCGGGCCGAGGCCGGCAGCCACCCGGCGGGACTGACCACGGCTCTATGCGAACAGCAGCTCGTCGAGGACCTTCTGCGGCTGCAACCCCACGACATGTCCGAGTTCCTTGAGGAGAAGCCGGCGTCGGTACCGCCGCGCTACCTTCGCCGTGCAGTGGATTTCATGCGCGCCAACGCCGCCGAACCGCTGAGCATCGCCGATCTGGCCGACGTCGCGAACGTCAGCCCGAGGGCGTTGCAGCTTGCCTGGAAGGCCGCATATGGCGCGTCGCCCATGCATGCCCTCGCGCAGGAGCGCTTGCGCCGGGCGCGCCACGACCTGCGCTACTCACTGCAAGCGACGACAGTCGCCGGGACGGCTGTCAAATGGGGCTTTGCCCATCTGGGGCGCTTCTCGGCCGCCTACCACGAATTGTTCGGCGAGTTTCCACGCGACACGCTGCGAAAGCGGGAACGGTAAGCGCGTCCAGGAAAGAGGCCGGCCACAACGTCTCAGTCACCCACCTCCCCGTCCTTCACGGGAAGCGGGGCATTTGTCGCGCAGGTCGGAAATTGTCTGGAGCATTTTGCAGCCAAATGGAATCATTTGGCGTCAGCACAAATGCGGCAAAACAAATAGTTAGAGCGAGTTGCCGGTTCTGAAAGAACCGGAACCGCTCTAGCCGATGCGCCCCTTGTAGATCCGGTTCGATGTCAGCGGCAGGTCGCGAACCCGGCGGCCGGTCGCATGGGCAAGGGCGTTGGCGAGCGCGGCCGACGCGGGTCCGACCGAGCCCTCGCCGGCACCAATGCTTGGCTCGTTCGGCCTGTCGATGAGGACGACCTCTATCTCGGGCGCCTCGTCGAATGTCAGGATGGGATAGTCGGCCCAGTCGCGCGATGTCACGGCGCGCTCATCGAACATGATCTGTTCCTTCAGCGCCCAGCTGATCCCCTGGATAAGCCCGCCCTCCGTCTGGCTGATGACCCCGTCGGGATTGATGATTTGCCCCACATCGATCGCCGCTACCGCCTTCAGCACGCGCACCGCGCCGCTGGAAGGATCGACATCGACATCGACAACCACCGCGGCAAAAGTCGATATGTTCTTGTAGCGCGCATAGGCAAACCCGCGTCCATGCCGGCCGTCGCTTCGGCTGTTGGGCGCCCACCCCGCCTTGGTTGCGGCGGCCTCGATGACCGCGCGGCCACGCGGATCACTGAGATGCGCGAGCCTGAATTCGACCGGGTCCCTGCCCGCCGCCATGGCCAGTTCGTCCATGAAGCACTCGATCGCGTAGATGTTGCCGTGACCGCCGAGAGTTCGCAGGGAACCAGTCCGGATGGGCATATCCGTCAGCAGGTGGTTGACGATGCGTTGGCGGGGAAGGTCATAGAGCGGCACGGCATTGCGATCCCCGTTGCCGTAAGGCTGCGGGATCTTCAGCGGCGGGCTCACATGGAACGGTTCGTCGAAATACCACGACGCCAGAAGATTGAGCCCTCCGGGCTGCCCTGGCCGGGTCGCATGCGTGTTGCTCCACAGCTCATACTGCCAGTCGACGATTTTGCCATCGGCAGACAGTCCCGCCCTGGCCTTCATCGCCATCGCCGGTGAACTTGGCGACCAGATGAATTCGTCGTCGCGCATCCACTGCAGTTTGACCGGCTGTCCTTCGACCGCGATCGCAAGCAACGCTGCATCGAGCGCCACATCGTCGGCGCCGTTGTGGCCGTAGCAACCCGAACCCTGCATGTGAATGACGTCCACTCTCTCCGCAGGCAATTGCAGCGCCTTGGCCAGGTCGCCACGCAATGGAAACGCGCCCTGCGTGTGCGACCAGACGGTCATCCGTCCGTCTGCGAAATGCGCCACCGCGCAGGATGGACCGATCGCCGCCTGGCTCAGATAGGGACGGCTGTAACTTGCCTCGACCCATTGGTGAACGATACCGGCGGCATCGCCCTGCCCCGTATCCGAAACGACGACGTCCTCCTTGGCAAATTTCCTCAGTTCGTCCGGTAAGTTCGACGATCGCGGCAGACGCGGACCGTCTTCTGTCCAGCGGGAGATTTCCCTGAGCAGTTGCATGGCCGCTATCGCCTGCTCCTCGCGCGCCGCCACAACGCCAAGAAAGCTGCCCTTTCTCACGACAGTGCTGACGCCAGGAAGCGCCCGCACGGCGGCTTCTTCGAACGACAGCAGCTGCGCACCGGCGCGCGGCGGGCGCACGACACGCCCGAAAAGCATGCCGGGCAGACGCATATCCTGGAGGAATGCCGCCTCTCCCGTGACCTTTTGCGGAAAGTCGATACGGGGGACAGACTTTCCGACAATCTTGTAATCGGCCGCCTTTTTCACCCGAACGGCGCTGCTGACATCGCGCCGAAGCAGCTCGGGATCGCCCGTTGCGATTTCCGCATAGCTGACCTGCCTGCCGTCCTGCGAGCGAACGCTGCCGCGTTCCACCGAAAGAGTCTCCACGGCCACGTTGAGGCGAGTAGCCGCCGCAGCCATGAGAACCGCACGCGCCTGCGCGCCGGCGACACGCAGGGCCATACCACTCTGCTCGATCGACTGGCTGCCGTAGGTATAACCTTCATCGGGACCGCGTGTGGTATCGGCCGATATGATGTTGATTTGCTCGATAGCCAGATCCAGCTCCTCGGCGGCGATCTGCGAGAGCGCAGTCAGGATTCCCTGCCCCAGTTCAGCTTTGCCCGTGAAAATGGTTACGGCGCCGTCGGCGCCGACGCGTATCCACGCATCGAGGCGGCCGTTTTTGGCAAAGCTGACCGGCGCGGCTCCTTCGACCACCTGTGCCAGGGACGCGACCGGCTCCAGCGAGAAAGCAGCCACCAATGTGCCGAAGCCTATCCCGAATTCGCGCCGCGATATTCCCGTCTTGCGCATCGCTCCGCTCATTGGCCCATCTTCTGTGCCGCGCCACGAACAGCCTTGACGATGCGGTTGTGGACCCCGCACCGGCACAGATTGGTCGACAATGCCTGCTTGATACTCGCCTCGTCAGGATAGGCTTCCGTATCCAGCAACGCCTTCGCGGTCATGATCATCCCGTTCGTGCAGTAACCGCATTGAAGGGCCTGCTCCTCGATAAACGCCGTCTGAAGGGGATGGAGCTTGTCGCCGTCGGCAATGCCTTCGAGCGTCGTCACGGGCGTCTCGCCGACATCCGCGACCGGCGTGATGCAGGATCGGATCGGCTGCCCTTCCATGAGAACCGTGCAGGCGCCGCATTGCCCCAGGCCGCAGCCATATTTGGGCCCGTTCAGCGCAAGGTCGTTGCGAAGCACATAGAGCAGCGGCGTATCGCCTTCGCACTCCACCTGCGCCTGCCGCCCGTTCACCGTTAATGTAAAGAGCGCCATTGGAACGTCGTCTTTCAATAAAATTCTGGTGCGCTGGGGGGGGCAACACCCCAACCCATTATGAGAAGTTCCAGGCCGCTGCGCTTTGCCAGGACGGAAGCGATTTTGTTCCGTAGAAGAACAACACATTGGCTTGTGGGCCCGCCGACATCGGTGTCGCCGCTGCCCGAGACGTCTTGCTTTTGTCAGGAGGGTCGCGTGGCCCAGCAATGCGTTCTGGACATGCTGGGTCGCGATGCGCGATGTGTAGGACGACAGCACTGTTGGCCACCGAGGAGAGCCCCATGACCACATCCGGAACAATCCGCGCCGGCATGGGCGGCTGGACATTCGAGCCGTGGGATACGTCCTTCTACCCGGCAAAACTCGCCAAGACGAAGCAGCTTAATTACGCCTCTCGGGCTGTGCCGACCATCGAGGTCAACGGCACCTATTACTCGAGCTTCAAGGAGCCGACCTTCGTCAAATGGGCAAGCGAGGCGCCCGACGGCTTTGTCTATGCGCTGAAGGGCAACCGCTTCGTCACCAACCGGCGGGTACTGGGCGAAGCCGGCGAATCGATGATGCGCTTTCTGGAATCGGGCGTGGCGGCATTGGGCGAAAAGCTCGGGCCGATCCTCTGGCAGTTTGCGCCGACGAAGAAATTCGATCCCGACGATTTCGGCGCCTTCCTGAAGCTGCTGCCGGAAAAGCAGGACGGCGTGAAGCTCAGGCACGCGGTCGAGGTGCGCAACTATAGTTTCGTGGTGCCGGAGTTCGTTGCCCTTGCGCGCAAGCACGATGTGGCGATTGTTTATGCCGACCACGAAAAGTATCCGGCCATCGCCGATGTGACCGGCGACTTTGTCTATGCACGGCTGCAGACCGGCGCGGACGAGATTCCGACCTGCTACCCGCCCAAAGCGCTCGACGAATGGGCGGCGCGCGCAAAGATCTGGGCTGAAGGCAAGGCGCCCGACGACCTGCCACGCGCCGATCCCACCAGCGACGCGCCGGTGAAACCGCGCGACGTGTTCGTCTATTTCATCACGTCAGGAAAGGTGCACGCGCCGCACGGCGCCATGGCGTTCATGGAACGGGTGTAGGCGACACGCGAAGCGCTTCTCCCTCCCCTCGCATGTGCCAATGTCCTCGGCCTTGGAGACGCTCAACCTTCATCCTGGTCCGCTTCTGGCTTCGTTGACGTTCCGGCATGGATTCCCGACACTCTCCGCTCGTTCCTCGCTCACGAGGTCGGGAATGACGAAGCTTTACCGTCTCTGCAAATCGCCGACGTTGGGGGCTGGTGAAAAAGCATAAATGCAACCCGTCATTCCCGACCTCGTGAGCGAGGAACGAGCGGAGAGTGTCGGGAATCCATGCTGTGACCGGGCGGACAACAGGGTTGGTCCAATCCGACAACCGGAAGTTCAAGCCTCGCCGCCAAGCCCGCGGCCACCCTCGATCGCCCAGCCATGCCGCAACAGACGCGGCATGAGCATGGAGATCCGGTTGCGGATGATCTGCTCCGCGCTCTCCGGTCCGCCGTCCGCGCGATCCCCATACACGGCGTCGATCAGTTCCCGAATGCTCACCCAATGGCCCGGCCGGCGCGCCAGACGGCGCAGCACGGAGAACTCGACCTTGCCTTCAGCGGCAAGGCCAGCGAGCTCTTCGCGCGGGACCGGCCCTTCGGGCATCGCCCCACCGCAGCATGGGCATCGTGGCGAACCGGTCATGCTCGCACCCCAAGCACCTGCGCCTTGATCTGCTCGGCCGTCTCGGCCGACATGCCAAGGGCGTGTGGGGCGCGGTGAAGGCCACTCGGAGTGAAAGTCACCCCTCTGGGACGATTGCTTCGATGACACGCGGTGACCAGCGACCAATCTACAGTGAGCGAACGGCGAGAATTCTCACTGGTGGGTAGCTGCCAATTCCAACCCTATTTTGGAGGTCGCCGCTGAGAACATAAACAAGGTCGTTTTCGGTTCCCAGGTAAAAGCCGACACTGATGGTTTTCAGGGACGATTGGAAAACCACAACCGCCCCGCGTGGCCAAGGTTCACTCTTGCTATAACCCCTGCCAAGCATGGAAAAGGACTCAGGCTTCATATCCGGGGCCGTGCGCCATACAAATTCACTTGCTCGGGAATCACCGCTGTTTTCGAGACACCACGCAACGAAAGCGACGGCCCAGTCATCTTCGCTGCCAATCGACAATTTTACCGTGTAGACGTACTTCTGGATTTCAGCGGCATTTGCAGAGGTACTGTTGTGCAGTTCCTCAAGAGCCTTCTTCAGCCACGGCGGATCGCCTGGTCGCACCGACTGCAGGGCCAGCGAAGAAGAAAGCCCCTCGAGGGGGTTGCTCGTCGATAGATCGTCCGGGGTCTGATCCGAGCTAAAAGCGGGCGGGGACGCCCTAACAGCTTCCATTAGCTCATAGGTTAACTGATCAGCTGGAAGGACCGGGTCTATTTTGAGGGAGAAGTATGCTTCGCGGACCTGCCGTCTCCAACTGCCGTCTCGCGCTGCCGCTTGGATGTCGTCGGGAGGGGGGACGATCCTGCCGAGGAGTCTTTGAACATATTCGAGTTCTTCCGGCCCCGAAATTGTAAGTCTCTCGTAGATATTTTGATGAAGGCTCCGGTTACAAGGCCCCGCGGTAATTGCGCGGTCAAGCAATCTATATCCGCGTTCGGCAGAAAGATCACTGCTAACCGGTTGGTCTCTGTTCAAGGCAGCGAATTCGCGAAGATTTGCGCGGGTTTCAGCAGAGAAAATGCCGTCGTCGGAGGCCACACATAGAAACTGCTGGATTGCTTTTACCTGCTCCGACGTGAGCGACCGCTCAAATTCCGTCGTCGCACCAGCGACGGGAGCGCGCGTCGGCGTGCCGGTGAAATTGGTGTCCATCAGACGCATCGTAACCACGAGAGTGCCGGCGATCGCAGCGAGAGCGCCCGCTATGCCTGCTGCATATTTCCCATATAGAGGGAATGAAGCGAACCAGCTTTTCCCTATTTGTTTAGGATCAACATCGGCGCCTTGCTTGGCGCGCGGCACATAGTCCAGCGCCGTTTGTGCTTGCTCGATGCGTTGGATGGTCTTTCGAATCGCCTTGTCAACTCTGACCGAATTTTCCCGCTGGGGGTTTTGCTCGGAGATCCGAGTTCGCAGTAGTTCGAGAATTTGCTGCCTGTGCGGTTCCGACCCCGCCTGGTCCTCCAATTGATCAACCGCGCTGATCCGCCGGTCTTCATCGCTGTCGAACAGTTTGTCCTTCAGCTGTTGATCTATGGGAGGAGTAAATTTGCGATTCTTCGCAATTACTAGGTCCCCGATTTTCTTGATTGCTGAACCTTCGGGTCGCATGGGCGCAACCGCAGTGGCCAATTTCCTCACAAGATAATCCTGAAGATCGGCAACAGTGATCTCCGGCTTTCCAGGTGCCGCCGCTCCGTCGCGTAGCCCTTTGATTAGAGCTTCGGTGTAAGTGGAGGAACCGGCCGTCTCGAACGCCGATTGGGTCTTTGACGAGGCAGCCAGCACGTAGCGGCCATATCCCTGTCGATCGAAGGTGTCCGTGCTGATCGCCACTTTCTCGTCAGCGCCTTTTGCACCGTCGATGTAGGCTCCGCTGTGGCAGCAATCGAGGATGAGGATCTGGCGTTCCGACGCGCAAAAATTGAGCTTTCCGCGCAGCCACTCGGCGGAGATTGAACTGACGTCCGGATATTCGGGATTGGTTTCGGAGAGCGCCAAGTAGAGTTGGTTTTCAGCATCGAGCAATCCGTGCCCAGTGAAGTAGACCAAAACGACGTCGTCGCGGCTTCGCTGTTTAAGGAACTTCGCCAGATTGACCTGGACTATGCCAGCCGAGCCGTTTATCGCCCATTCGACGTCGTTAAACCCCGCCACTTCTGGATCGCTCAAGGCCTTGGAAAGCGCTTGCACATCCTTGATCGGCGCGTTGAGCCCATTGAGCCGCGCGTCCTGGTATGTGCTATTGCCGAAGAGAAAGGCGTATTTCTCGGACATCAATCCATTCCACGAGATTGTGTCAGTTGCAGGCAAAGCTACATGAAGACCGATGGATCACGCTTCCATTCGGTCCAGGTCGTCTTAATGTCTGTTGGAAGCTTCTTCAGGATGCGTCGTTCGCCGGCCTCACGGGCCTGTTTGTTTTTGTTCCATGACCATCCGCCGGCGAGCCGCACCGACCGGTAAATTACCCACCGCTTCCAGCCTGGGACTTTGAGTTCGCGCATGCCAAGGTTGAGGACCATGTCGGCACGTTGCCTGTCATGACTGGGCGGCTGGAACCAATAGAGGTAATCGTGAACGATAGCTGGCGTCGTGTAGGGCGCAGTTTTCGGCAATAGCGTCCAGAACAATCGGGGAATGCTCGCGAGATCGCAGACGAATCCGGTGGTAATTTCCACGACTCCCAAGGTGCGTGTTTCCGAGCCGTCGTACCAGCTGAAGGGTGCACGCATGTAGTAGTAGTCCCAATCCGCAAACGGCGAGATTTGCGGCACACCGACAAAATCCTTTCTGCCGTTGGGCTTGAGCGCTTCACGCATGAACGCTTGCTTGGACATCTGCCTGCCTACAATGAATACAAAAGACCGGCCCCAATTGCGATCGAGTATCCATTAGATTAGGAACTAACAATACTACAAAACAACGTTTCATACGACTGGAATGTCCGGCATGTTTGTTGCCCGTGTCGGCTAGATGGCAGGAATGTTGACCGAAGAGAGTGCAGCGTCTGGCGATCGCCTAGACGGTGACCGCAGCATTTCATATCGTTGTCGCCATGTGCGGACGGGTTTTTGTCAGAACATCCATCGACGCGATGCTGCGCCACTTCGCTTTCGCGGCGCCCGGCGAAGCTGCGGCGATGGCCAATGGATTCCCGCGCTGGAACGGCGCGCCCAGCCTCGACTATCCCCTTGCCATACTTGACCGCGACCTGAAGGGGCCGGTCTTCATACGCGCCAATTGGGGTTTCATCGGCCGGCGCGGCCCGAGCACGACCGGCCAGAGGCCGCCGATCAATGCGCGCTCGGAGACGATCGCCACCAACGGCCTGTTCAAGTTCGCCTACCAGTCGCGCCGTGCGCTGATGCCGATCGACGGTTACTTCGAATGGAACGATATTTTCGGAACCGGCAAGAACAAGCAGCCCTGTGCGATCGCCATGGCCGACGACTAGCCCTTCATGCTTGCCGCGATCTGGGAGAGCTGGCGCACGCCTGACGGCATCGACATCGCCAGCTTCGCCGTGGTCACCTGCGAGCCGAATATAATGATGGCGAAGATCCACGACCGCATGCCGGTCATTGTGGCCCGCGAGGACTACACGCCCTGGCTGGATATCGACGAACCCGACCCTCGCGACATCATGAAGACGTTCCCCTCGGAATTGATGAAGATGTGGCCGATCGGCCGCAAGGTGGGCAGCCCGAAGCTGAGGCAGACATCCATATTCGATCTTCAGCGGCCCTTCACCTGCGCCAGCTCGGCGAGCACCGGCCGCAAGGCCAGCGGCAGGTCTTCGGCGATAAGGCCGGGCCCGAAGCGGCGCGCTGCTTCGGCATGCAGCCATACGGCGGCTGAGGCAGCCTCGAACACCGGCATGGCCTGCGCGATCAGCGCGGCGGCGATGCCGCCCAGCACGTCGCCAGAGCCTGCCGTCGCCAGAAGCGGGGTGCCGTTGCTGTTGATGGCCGCGCGGCCATCGGGCGATGCGATGACGGTATCCGGCCCCTTGTAGATGAGGACAGCGTTGGCAAGCCGGGCTGCGGCGCGCGCCCGGGCAAGCTTGGAAAGATCGGGGTCGGCCGCGATTTCGGGGAACAGCCGGCCGAACTCGCCTTCATGCGGGGTCAGCAGGACCGCCGGCGCGTCTTTTGCCCGCGTCGCCGCGAAGAATTCCTCGGTCCGGCGCGCCATAACGCTGATTGCGTCGGCATCCAGCACGATGCCGGCCACGCCGCCGCCGGCTGCCCCGATCACCTGGAGGATGAAATCGCCGATTTGCGGCCCGGTGCCGAGACCCGGCCCCAGCACCAGCGCGCGCGGCTTGCGCTCGGCCAGGAACTCGGCCGCTTCCTCGAAACCGTCGGCCTTGCGCAGGATGATCGACGTCAGGTGCGCGGCGTTCACCTGCAAGGCATTGCCCGGCGAAAGCAGGGTCACCGCACCCGCCCCTGCCCGTGCCGCCGCAAGCGCTGAAAGTCGCGCAGCGCCCGTGGATGCCTGCCCGCCAGAAAAAACGCCGACATGGCCGCGCGCATATTTGTGCGAATCCACCTCCGGCTGCGGAAAGTTTTCCAGCCACAGCGCCGGCCCGTTTTCGAAGCAGGCAGGCCGGATCGCCGCGAGCACGTCTTCGGGGATGCCGATGTCGGCAACGATCGTTTCGCCGCAATGCGAACGGCCGGGATAAAGCAGGTGGCCGGGCTTCTTGCGGAAGAACGTGACGGTGATGTCGGCTCTCACCGCCGGCCCCAGCGCCTTGCCGCTTTCCCCCGAAATACCGGAAGGCAGGTCGATGGCGATCACCGGTGTTTTCGCCTCCGCGCAACGCGCGATTGCGGTAGCAGCATCCCCCTCCACCGCTTTCGAGAGCCCTGCCCCGAAAAGCGCGTCGATCGCGACCGAGCCCGGCGCGGGCTCGAATCCGCCGAGTGGTTTCGGCCGAAGCGGGCATTCGGCGGCGGCGAGCGCAGCGTCGCTGCCGTTGCGCGGCGCGCCGCTGGACCACAGCGAAACCGCAACGCCCGCCGCGGCCAGCAGTTTCGCCACGACATAACCGTCGCCGCCATTGTTGCCGGGACCGCAGAGAATATGCACGACGGCAGCGTGCGGATATCTTTCCAGCACGATCGCCGCGACGGCAGCACCCGCGTTGCGCATCAGCGCGATGCCGTCGAAGGGGCCGGAAGCGATCGCCAGCCGGTCGGCCTTGGCCATTTCCGTGGAGGTCAGGAGCTGATGCATGGTCTCACGCGCGGCTGGTTGCATCGTTGCGGTAGCACATCCGCAAAAAGCGTGCGACGGAAGAGGCCGATCCAGCCTCCTTCTCCCCGTTGTTACGGCGAGAAGGTCCGGCAGGGGATGAGGGGCAGCGGAGGCGTTGCGGCCGGCATTTCCTCTCTTCACCGGCCGCAAATTTGCTAGGCACGAACCCTGCCTATCTTATGGGCAATCTGCACAAATTTTAATCGGAAGCACTCTTGGCGGCGCTGCCGGCCCCACGCAAGAAAGGCCCGGCATCGATATAAAATCGCTGCTGAAAAACAAACTTCCGCTGCTCTTCCCAATTCGGTGCAAAATTGCTTCCAATGCGTGCGATTGGCACACTTCGTGCTAGATGAGGGGCGAAACGGGGTCGCGGCACCTCGTTTTTTATCCAGCGGAGGCCATTTTTGGATGAAAAAGATCGAAGCGATCATCAAACCGTTCAAGCTTGATGAGGTGAAGGAAGCACTCCAGGAAGCGGGGCTGCAAGGCATCACCGTCACCGAAGCAAAGGGATTCGGCCGCCAGAAGGGTCACACCGAACTCTACCGCGGCGCCGAATATGTGGTCGACTTCCTGCCCAAGGTGAAGATCGAGGTGGTGCTGGGCGACGAATCCGTCGAAAGCGCCATCGAAGCCATCCGCAAGGCGGCCCAGACGGGCCGCATCGGCGACGGCAAGATTTTTGTCTCCAACATCGAGGAAGTCGTGCGTATCCGCACCGGCGAAACCGGCATCGACGCCATCTGACCCACCCCACCGAACCGATTTTTCAAACAGGTCATTACACAGGGAAACAGGACATGACGACAGCCAAAGACATCATGAAGCAGATCAAGGACAACGACGTGAAATTCGTCGACCTTCGCTTCACCGATCCGAAGGGCAAGCTGCAACACGTGACGATGGACGTCTCCGAGGTGGAAGAAGACATGTTCGCCGACGGCGTCATGTTCGACGGCTCCTCGATCGCCGGCTGGAAGGCGATCAACGAAAGCGACATGGTCCTGATGCCCGACGCCGACACCGTGCACATGGACCCGTTCTTCGCGCAGTCGACCATGGTCATCCTGTGCGACATCCTCGATCCGGTCTCCGGCGAAGCCTACAACCGCGACCCGCGTGGCACCGCCAAGAAGGCCGAGGCCTACATGAAGGCTGAAGGCATCGGCGACACCATCTATGTCGGCCCGGAAGCCGAGTTCTTCGTGTTCGACGACGTCAAGTACAAGGCCGATCCCTACAACACCGGTTTCAGGCTGGACTCGACCGAACTGCCGTCCAACGACGACACCGACTACGAGACCGGCAACATGGGTCACCGTCCGCGCATCAAGGGCGGCTATTTCCCGGTGCCGCCGGTCGATTCCGCGCAGGACATGCGCTCCGAGATGCTCACCGTGCTCACCGAAATGGGCGTGCGCGTCGAGAAGCATCACCATGAAGTGGCCGCCGCCCAGCACGAACTCGGCATCAAGTTCGACGCTCTGGTGCGCAACGCCGACAAGATGCTGATCTACAAATACGTCGTGCATCAGGTCGCCAACGCCTATGGCAAGACGGCGACCTTCATGCCGAAGCCGGTTTTCGGCGACAACGGTTCGGGCATGCACGTTCACATGTCGATCTGGAAGGGCGGCAAGCCGACGTTTGCCGGCAACGAATATGCCGGCCTGTCGGAAACCTGCCTTTATTTCATCGGCGGCGTCATCAAGCACGCCAAGGCGGTCAACGCCTTCACCAACCCGCTGACCAACTCCTACAAGCGCCTGGTGCCGGGCTATGAAGCGCCGGTTCTGCTCGCCTATTCGGCGCGCAACCGCTCGGCATCGTGCCGCATTCCGTTCGGCTCGTCGCCGAAGTCGAAGCGCGTCGAGGTCCGCTTCCCCGATCCGGGCGCGAACCCCTATCTCGGCTTCGCCGCGCTCCTGATGGCCGGTCTCGACGGCATCAAGAACAAGATCCATCCCGGCCAGCCGATGGACAAGGATCTCTATGACCTGCCGCCGAAGGAACTGAAGAAGATCCCGACCGTCTGCGGTTCGCTGCGCGAAGCCCTGCAGAGCCTCGACAAGGATCGCGGCTTCCTCAAAGCCGGCGGCGTCTTCGACGACGACCAGATCGACAGCTACATCGAGCTGAAGATGGCGGAGGTGATGCGCTTCGAAATGACCCCGCACCCGGTCGAATACGACATGTACTATTCGGTGTAAGCACCTGAACCAGAACGACAAAAGCCCCGGCGGAAAACGCCGGGGCTTTTTGTTTGCCGATTGCGCCTGGGGTGCCGATATAATCCTAATTACCTACGTCTCGAACAGACATGTCCATTCTCTAAATTAGCCAAGAATCAAATATGCTCGGGTCTACAGGTCCACGGCCCGGGAGCTTGGCGGATGGCTACGTCGGTAATATCGCGAACATTTCTGGGAACAGGAATAATTATCGACGAACGCATCGTGGAAATCCAGAACGGCGAGGTGAATATCCGCTTTGAATCGCGGTTTCCCGACGCGGCTTCAATGATCCTTATCCAATACCTCTCAGGCGAGCCTGAAACTCAGGCGGATATTCCGCTCGATGAAATTGGCGAGCCACAACCCACGGGGCGCTTCTTCTCAGGGATCATGCAGGGCGCCAGAGCTGTCGTCGGGCTTGCGTCGGCCGGATTTACCAAAGCGCGCGTCATCTTCGCACAGATTCGACCGGGAACGGCCGCCGTCATTGACGGCCTTCCGTGCACGTTTTGCACACTGGCCGTGAAGACGATCATCTCGGCCATCC
Organism: Neomesorhizobium albiziae; assembly: GCF_900114255.1. Lineage (GTDB taxonomy): Bacteria > Pseudomonadota > Alphaproteobacteria > Rhizobiales > Rhizobiaceae > Neomesorhizobium > Neomesorhizobium albiziae. Next base: position 156,996 of record NZ_FOSL01000011.1, read on the forward strand.
TCGTTCACCTTGGAATTCCGCCGCTTCCCGGCGGCGATTTCGATCTGACCGCTGTCATCGATGCTGTCCAGGACGCCGGCGCGGACATTATGGATGGCGGCTTGGGGGGAGCCGTGCAAAGTCTTGTGGAACTGCTGCCTCAAAATGCGTTGGACTTGATCATGGAGGGGCTCGAAGCTTTCGACTGGATATTCGATCTCCAGGATCATGTTGGCGAATGGGTATGCCAACAGCTGGGAATGTGCCCGGCCGCTCCGTGACGCTTACGGCTGCTACCGCTCGACCGTCAGTCGTCGTCCATATCCTCGTCGTGGATGAAATCCGCGAAGCCGGCCAGCCAGTCGTCATGCTCGTCGCTGCCGGGGCGATAGGGATTGCAGTCTTCGCTCATCCCCATACGTGCTGCGATGAAACCGCGCTCATACGGCTCGATCACGCGCGTTGCTGTGTTCGTGTGGGCCATCCTTCGTAACTCGCGAGGCAACGGTTTGTTCCCCGCGGCTCTGGGCGGTCTGCTTATCGGCACAACAATTGCCGACGGCCGGTTGAGCGTGGTCGATCGTGTCGGCCGGTCCGGTCTTCGGGATGACGCTTCCGCAGTGGGCGCCGGAACGCTTTGAGGGCAATGCGACAACAGTCGCAGCGCCCTTTCTATTTTTGAGCTTCGGAAGCCCGGCAGGCAAGCTGTCGCCGGCCTATCATCCACGCCAGCGCAGCAGCGTCATCGCATTGGCCGTCACAATGACGGTCGCGCCCGTGTCAGCCAGGATAGCCGGCCACAAACCGGTGATGCCTAATATGGTGGTGACCAGGAACACCGCCTTCAGGCCGATGGCGATCGAGATGTTCTGCTTGATGTTAGTCAAGGTCTTCGTCGACAGGCGCATCATTGCTGCAATGTCACCCACCCGACCATGCAGCACCGCAGCGTCTGCGGTTTCCAACGCAACATCTGTGCCGCCGCCCATCGCGATGCCAATATCGGCTGCCGCAAGCGCTGGCGCATCGTTTATGCCATCGCCAACCTTGGCAACTGTGAAGCCCTGCGACTTGAGTTCGCCGACGATGCGCTGCTTGTCCTCCGGCAGCAGTTCGGCGCGCACCTCGATGCCGAGTTGCTTTCCGATCGCGGCGGCTGTGCGCTTGTTGTCGCCCGTCAGCATCACGGTCTTGATGCCGTCGTCCCTCAGCGCCTTGAGGCCGGCCAGCGCATCCGGACGCGGTTCGTCGCGCATCGCGATGGCGCCGGCAATCGCGCCGTCGACCAGAAGCACGGACACGGTCTTGCCCTCATCGTTCAGCGCCGCGATTTCCGATTTCTGCTCGGCCGACAGGCTTGCGCGCGCATCGGCCGCCTGCTCGGAGCCCAGGAAGATTTCCACACCCTCGACAGTTGCCGTGACGCCCTTGCCGCCCAGGGCTTGTGCTGCGGTCGCAACCGGTATCGCCACCTGATCGGCGGCAGCCTTGGCCAGAATGGCCACGGCAAGCGGATGGCTTGAGCCGGTTTCGAGAGCAGCAGCCAGCCGCAGCACTTCGGCCGGCTGCTTGCCGAACGACACGATGTCGGTGACCTGCGGCTTTCCGGCCGTCAACGTGCCGGTCTTGTCGAGCGCAACCGCGGTAATCGCGCCCAGCCCCTCCAGCACCGCGCCGCCCTTCATCAGCAGGCCGCGTTTGGCTCCCGCCGAAAGCGAGGCGGCGATCGCGGCGGGAACGGAGATGACCAGCGCACAGGGGCAGCCGATGAGCAGCAGCGCCAGCCCCTTGTAGATCCATTCGCTCCAGTCGCCGCCAAACGCGAGCGGTGGGACAACCGCCACCAGGGCAGCCACGACCGCAACAGCCGGCGTGTACCAGCGCGAGAACCGGTCGATCAGGCGTTCGGTCGGCGCCTTGCTTTCCTGCGCTTCTTCGACAAGCTTGATAACGCGCGCGATCGTGTTGTCGGCGGCGGCGGCCGTCACTTCGATGCGAAGCACGCCCTCGCCGTTGATGGTGCCGGCAAATACCGGATCGCCCAAACTCTTGCGAACTGGCACGCTCTCGCCGGTAACAGGCGATTCGTCGATCGCGCTTTCGCCTTCCGTGATCCGACCGTCTGCAGCGATCCGGTCGCCCGGCCGCACCATGATGACAACGCCGACCGCCAGGCTTTCAGCCTGCACTTCGCGGGTCGTGCCGCCCTCGTAGAGGAAGGCCGTCTTGGGCACCAGAGCCGTCAGGGCCTGAATGCTGGAACGCGCCTTGCCGGCGGCGACGCCTTCAAGCAGCTCGCCAACCAGAAACAGAAACACCACCGCTGCCGCTTCTTCGCCGGCCCCGATCACCACCGCCCCAGCGGCGGCCACCGTCATCAGCATCTCGATGGTGAACGGCATTCCATGGAGCGCCGCCATCACGGCGCGCCGCGCGATCGGAACCAGACCGACCAGCATGGCAACGACAAAGACCCATTGCTGAATGGACGGCACTATCTGGCCAATTCCATAGGCCACCACCAACGCGCCGCCACAAGCAAGCGTCAGCCTGCCCTTTGCCGATTGCCACCACGCACCCGTTGTCGGGCCGTGATCGTGACCGTGCAAACCGGCGAGCTTTTCGTCCTTCTTGCCGTGCTTGCCGGTTCCATGCCCATCGCTATGGGCATGATCATGACCGTGGCCATGGTCGGCATGATCATGATCGTGATCGCTGTGATCGTGACCGGCGTGATCATGGTCGCTGTGATCATGGTCGGCATGGTCATGATCATGCACATGGGCGGCTTCGGCCGTGGCAGGCACGGCTTTGGCGGTAGCGGCAACCCGCGCCACCTTGTAGCCAAGGCTGTTCACCTTCTTTTCCAGCAAGGCGAGGTCGCTGGAGTCCGTGTGCTCCACGGTCATCGTTCCTGCCGTAACCGACACGGACACGTTCTCGACACCGGCCACGCGGCGCGCTGCGGTGTCGATCTTTGCCGCGCAGGAGGCGCAATCCATGCCCTCAACGCGGAAGCGGCTCTTCTTGAGGTGAGCGTTCATAGGCCTGTCCTTTGCATCCACTAGCAAGTTTCTAAATGCTCTAGTGACTAGAGGTGCAAGGAAAAATGCAAAGTGGCCCATCAATAGACGAAACTGCCCGCTTCCCGGCTTCGGGGAACGCGACATGCAAGGCCTATAGCAGCACATTTCCCCGGCATTGGAATGCCGGTTTGGGTGCGCTACGCATGAGCTGCATCGAATCGAAACCCGGAATCCCAGCCCATGAACAAGGCAATCACGTCATTTGCCCTGGTGGCCGTGCTGACCGGTTTCGCCATGGCGCTCAGCCTTGCCGTTGCACGCCACGGTTATCCCATGGGTGTCACCGGCGTCAGGCGGCTCGACGCCATCGCGAGTGCCGACACCTTCATGCCGCTCGCCGCCGTCTACTTCATCGCTGCTATGCTAATGATGGTCCTGCCGCTCAGGGCGGCAAGTCTGGTCCCTACCAACGCGGCCGACACGCTCCACTGGGCGGTGATCGCCCTGTTTGCGACCATCGTGGGATGCCTGGCGGCGCGATGGGCTTTCGGCCAGGCAAGCGCGCCGTGGGCCTTGCTCGACTGGCGGTTTCTGTTCGTGGCTGTGGTGGTCGGATGCCACGCAGCATTGGACCAGTTCCGCCGCGACGTGCTCATGCGCACCCTTTTCTTCATCGCCTTCGGCGCCGCGGCGCTTGCCTGCCTGTTCTGGTCGTTCCGCTTCTGAGCATCGCAGGGGCGAGAAAATCCCGTGTCCCGATGCCGGGCAGGACATTCTCGGACGCCCGGGGTTGGGATATGATCTGATTCTGGCGTAGCCCATGCCTCCCCCCCTCCACTCGGGAAAGTATCCTTCATACAGGGCGGATTGATCATCGAACCGACTGTTCGAGCAGAATGCATACGGAGGGGTTGCGGGAATTGCTCGGCAAATAGGAGGTTCCCGAATGAAACTGTCCGCGCCCATCTACCACCTGAAACGCCAGGCCAAACGCTTGTCGCGCGAGGAGAAAATCCCCCTGCACGAGGCGCTTGACCGGATCGCCGCTCGAGAGGGGTTCAACCGCTGGAGCCTGCTTGCGGCCAAATTGTCGACGACGGCGCCCGCCGGAAAACTGTTTGCCCGGTTGACCCCCGGCGACCTCGTGCTGGTTGGCGCTCGCCCCGGCCAGGGCAAGACCCTGATGAGCCTCGAACTGGCCGTCGAGGCCATGCGGTCGGGCAGCCATGCCATATTCTTCACGCTGGAATACACCAGGCAGGACATGCTGGATCGCTTCCGCGCCATCGGCGTCGATTGGCTGGATTTCAGGGATCGGTTCACGTTCGACTGTTCGGACGCCATAAGCGCAGACCACATCGTCAATGCCTTGGCGTCGGCGCCGCGCGGAACGGTGGCCGTCATCGACTATCTGCAGCTGCTCGACCAGAGGCGGGAAAACCCGGAACTGATGGTTCAGGTCCGCGCGCTCAAGGCGTTCGCACGCGACAAAGGGCTGATCCTGGTGTTCATCTCGCAGATCGATCGATCCTACGACCCGGCGACCAAGCCGTGTCCGGACATTCAGGACATCCGCTTGCCGAACCCGCTCGACCTCACGCTTTTTGACAAGACCTGTTTTCTGAACAACGGCGAGGTTCGTTTCCAGGCGGCAAGCTGATCGCTCCGCCCGGATGGCAGCTACTTTTCGCGTCGCGTGGAGCACGAGATCCGTTGGAAAATCGACAAGTCAGTTCGTCACAACCAGATTCCGGATCGGGGCTCGGCACGGCTTAATCACGTCCGGCAAGCTACAACTCTCGTTCTGGCGTGGTTCTCGAAGCGCGCGGCAAAAGTGGAGCAAAAGCCGCATAATCGTTCAGTGGCGCCAGCCCTTGGCGGCGCTGGTTTCCTTCAACCCACCAGCTCTGCGACGTAGTTTTCCAGCGTGGTCGGGCCGCGCCTGGGATCGGCCGGCATGAAGGCAGAGCCGACGGTGATGGCGGTCATGCGAGCGTAGGATTCGGCGGCGGCCGCCGAGAAGCCCATCGCGCGGAATGTTTTCTCCCACTCTGTGCGCGGTGTCACATCGAGCGTCACCGGCTTGCCGAGCGCAGCAGCGAAGGCGTCGGCCACGTCGCGCGGCGAGTAACGCCGCGGACCTTCGACATAGGTCGTGCCGGTATGGCCGGCCGGACGAGTCAGCAGTTCGGCGGCGACCCCGCCTATGTCCTCGGGCGCCACCATCGGAAGCACCAGATCAGTTGGAAGCATCGTCTGCAGGACACCTTGCGCGCGGGCCGTTTCGACCGACATCTCCCAGTTGCTCATGTAGTAGGCAGCGCGGATGATGTGAGCCGAGATCGGCTGTCGCTTCAACGCCTCTTCCAACTCGAACAGCGTGTTCAGGTCGCCCAGCCTGTAACCGGGCTGCGCGCCGTAGGTGGACTCCGCGACGACCTGCTCCAGCCCGGAGCCTTCGAGCGCCGAAACAATTGCCGCGATCGACTTCTTCTCCGCCGCGTCGGTGTCGGTGGAAACATCGGCGGGCGGATTGAGCAGGAACAGTTTTCGGCCGCCGCGCAGAACCGCGCGAAGGCAATCCACGTCGTGGACATCGGCTTCCGCCACCCCGGCGCCCAGCTTGCGCAAAGCTTCGGCCAAGGCGGCCTTGCGTGTCACGACGGTTACGGGCTCGCCTTGCGCCAGCAGCGACCGCGCCACGGCCGAGCCGACATGGCCAGTTCCACCAAGAACAATATGCATCGGGCCTTCTCCACGTTTCGAGAGAAGGAACAACGGCTGAAAGCGGTTTGCGTTCGGCTGTCCAGGCTCGCAGGTGCAAGCTCCTGACAATCGGAAGCGGTTGCGGTCGCACCGCAAGCCGGATTGGCCGGCACAAAAAAAGCGACGCCGGCGGCGCATCGCGCACCGCCGGCACCCAAGGTCAAGCCAGCCGGTTTGTCAGCCGGCCGGCAGAAATCAGGCCGCCGCCTTTTTCTCGCCCGCCAGCGGCACTTCCGCGATCGTCTTCAGAACCTGGCTGGCGATCTGGTAGGGGTCGCCCTGGCTGTTGGGGCGGCGATCCTCGAGATAGCCCTTGTAGTCGTTCTTGATGAACGAGTGCGGCACGCGGATCGAGGCGCCACGGTCGGCGACACCGTAGCTGAACTTGTTCCACGGCGCGGTCTCGTGCTTGCCGGTCAGGCGCTTGTCGTTGTCGGGGCCGTAGACGGCGATGTGATCGAGCAGGTTCTTCTCGAAGGCGGCCATCAGCGCCTCGAAATATTCTTTTCCACCCACCTCGCGCATGTAGGCGGTGGAAAAATTGCAGTGCATGCCCGAGCCGTTCCAGTCGGTGTCGCCGAGCGGCTTGCAGTGGTATTCGATGTCGATGCCGTATTTCTCGGTCAGGCGCTGCAAGAGGTAGCGGGCCATCCAGATCTGGTCGGCGGCCTTTTTCGAGCCCTTGCCGAAAATCTGGAACTCCCACTGGCCCTTGGCCACTTCGGCGTTGATGCCCTCGTGGTTGATGCCGGCCGCCAGGCAGAGATCGAGATGCTCCTCGACGATTTTGCGCGCGATGTCGCCCACCGCCGCGTAGCCGACGCCGGTGTAGTACGGGCCCTGCGGCGCCGGGAAGCCGTGCTCCGGGAAGCCCAGCGGCCGTCCGTCCTTATAGAAGAAATACTCCTGCTCGAAGCCGAACCAGGCGTCCTCGTCGTCGAGGATGGTGGCGCGGCTGTTCGAAGCATGCGGCGTGACGCCATCCGGCATCATCACTTCGCACATCACCAGCACGCCGTTGGTGCGCGCCGGATCGGGATAGACCGCGACCGGCTTCAGCACGCAATCGGACGAGCGGCCTTCGGCCTGCATGGTCGAGGAGCCGTCAAAACCCCACAATGGCAGCTGCTCCAGGGTCGGGAATTCGGCGAACTCCTTGACCTGCGTCTTGCCGCGAAGGTTGGGAACCGGAGTGTATCCGTCCAGCCAGATATACTCGAGTTTGTATTTCGTCATTCTAACCTCTCATCCATGTGCGGAACGCAAAGGGTTCCAGATGCGTTCGACCACGAGCGGCCGATCTGCCGCGAAACATAGATGCAATGAGCGTGCCACTCCGCCCCGCCGGGTCGTGGTTTTCCGCCAAAACTGCAGTCCAATCGTTCAGATCGGAAATCTGCACAACAAACAGGCAGAATGTGATGCAGAAATAATCATGTTGCCCAAATCGCTGGCATAAACTATCTCTGGCAATACATGAATCGAACACGCTTCGATTTGAAGGAAACCGGACGATGGAAACGACCTCGCATCGCCAGTCGGCCCAAATCCTGACGTTCCCGACGGCAAAGCGCGCCGCTGCCACAAATTTGAGCAGACAGGCCAAATTCGCGGCAGAGGTCGCAGCATTGCGGGCACAGACGATCGTCAGCAGCGACAGCTGGTACCATCAGGCCGCCATCGACGAAGCCGCGCGCGACCGCAAGAACTGAGGCGCGCCGCAGTCCGCGCCACTCCACTTGCATTCGCAGCGGGCCGCATCTTCCTGTTTTTAAATGTTTTTTATGTAGCTGCGCTGCGAATCCGAAAGATTCCAGCGCCCTAGGCGGCGTTGAGATTCAGGTCAGGCCGCGCCGAAAGTGGCGGATTTCGAGAACCGGAGCGGAGCGGACATTAAAGTTCGTGAGCACCGGAAGCGGAGAAGCCGCCATTGGCAGGCCGGCCTCACGTGAATCTCAAGCCGGCTTCAGCGCCTCGAGCAAATTGACCGCAGCCAGCATGTCGGCCTTGCGCATGCGGCGGCGATGCACGGCTTCGGAATCCTCGCCCCAATGTTCGATGTTCCAGTCCTCGTCGACATGTGCGGCCTTCCACGCGGTCTCGACATCGAGTTCGCCGGCATCGACGGCGAGCGCCAGCAGTGCGGAGCCGGTGAGCGACGTCATCAGGTGCAGGGCCGCCAGCCTCAGCGGCTCGTCACGCATTTTCAGGTGGATGCCGATGGCGCCGATCGCCTCGCGCGGCTGCTCGACATGCATGACCCCTTCGGCCAGCACGAAGCGGGCGCCGAGCGACGCGCGGGCCCAGTCGATCACCGGGTCCCAGGCTTCGGCCTGCCGCGCCACCAGCTTTTCCGGGCTGTCGGCGCGGTAGCAGAGCAGGTCGGATGAGGAAAAGCGCAATATGTCTTCCAGCACGGCTTGTGGGTCGAGCGCCACGCCGTCGATGGCCGTATTCACCAGGCGCGTCACCGGCATTGATACCGGATCGATGTTTTCGCCCTGGGCTTCGAACTCGGCGGCGACCAGCAGCGCTGCCTGTTCCGTCGGCAGCGCCAGCAGCGTCTTGGCCGGCGTGCGCACCGGCTTGCCGTCGAGATGGACGGCGAAACCTTCCTGCGTCGCGGCGACGCTTGCTTCTTTGTAGAAGCGCTTCGGCAGCGGCGTCTTCATCTGGATCTGGGCGCGGCGCACCGGATCGGGATCGGAAAGCTGCTTGCCCGCTTCGAGGTCGCTCAGAATATCGCGCATTGTTGCTCCTTTGATTCCAACATCGCCTGAGTGGCCTGTATCAGCAGGCTGCGAATGTCGGAATCAGACCGCCGGCGCCTGCTTGCGCGCCGGCCGGTTGACGATGATCAGCCCTGCCGCGATCAGCCCGAGCGCTGCGAAAATCTTCCACGTCAGGGGCTCGCCGAGCAGCAGCCAGCCGCATATCACGCTGAATGCGGGCGATAGGAAGGCAAAACTCGAAAGTCCCGCCGCCGGATATCGCCGCACCAGCCAGAACCACAGGATATAGGTGAAAGCGACGACATAAACAGCCTGAAACAGCAGCGCCGAGGTGGCGAGCGGCGTGACGTCGCGGATAGCGGGGCCGGCGAGCGGCACCAGCGGGATGGCCATGACAGCCGAAACGACGAGCTGGTAGAGCAGCACCTTTTCGGGAGCGGCGGTCGACAGTTTCGTGCCCTTGATGACCAGCGTGGTCAGCGCCCAGAGAAGGCCGGCGCCGAGGCTGAGCAGGTCGCCGGTGAGCGCTTCAGGGCCGGGAATGCTGAGCTTGTCGGAGAAGATGAGCACGACGCCGCCGAAGGCCAGAAGCAGACCGAGGAATTTCTGCACCGACATGCGTTCGCCAAGCATGAAATGCGCGCCGACGAGGATCCAGAACGGCATGGTGTTGACCAGCAGCGAGCTGCGCGCCACCGTCGTGTATTCGAGGCCGACGAAGATGAGCGTGAATTCGGAGCCGAACAGTAACCCCGCCGCGATGCCGCCCCACAGCGTTCCGTCCTTCTGGAACAGCGCGATGCCGCGATACCGGCACCATGCAAAGACCAGAACGCAGGCAATCGCCGAGCGCGCCACGCTGAGGAAGATCGGGTTGTAGCCGGCATTGGCGAGTTTGGCCGCCACGCCGTTCAGCCCCCACGAAAAGGTGAGCAGGATCATGAAGGCGACGGCTGCCGCGTCGACCGCATCACGGCGGTCAAATGATTGGGTGGCCGCGCTCATTCGTTTTCCCTTTCGTTCCGGCATGCAACCGGGCCGATTTCACTACACCAGCCGCGCAGTGACCACATGATCCAGCAATGGATTGCTGTGGGTTCAACCTACGAGGCGGCTTGCGGCAGGGAAAGCTCGTTATTCCCGACCTCGTGAGCGAGGAACGAGCGGAGAGTGTCGGGAATCCATGCCGTGAAATTTAACAAGGTCGCAGCGGTGCAGGACGAGGTCGTGCGTATCCAAGGCAGAAAGTTGCACATGCAATTACCCTGCTCTCGGATGAGAGCCCCCCTCAGAGGCTCCTTGCCCTCTTGGGCGCTGCCCGCGCCGACAGGTTCAGCGCCACGGCGGCGCGGATGAGCGCCTTCAATGCCGCTTCGTCGATTTCGTCACCCTCGTGGATATCGATGGCGCGGCGGGTGTTGCCTTCGAGGCTGGAATTGAAAAGACCCGAAGGGTCCTCGAGCGCCGCACCCCTGGCAAAAGTCAGCTTCACGGCAGCCTTGTAGGTCTCGCCGGTGCAGATGATGCCGGCGTGTTCCCACACCGGCACCCCCCTCCACTTCCAGGTCTCGACCGCTTCCGGATCGGCCTGCTTGATAAGGCTGCGGACCCGCGCAAGCGTCGCTCCCCGCCAGTCCCCCAGCTCCCTGATCCTCGCATCGATCTTCTGGGAGGCTCCTGCCGTTTCGTCATCCACGCTGGACGTCGCTTTTTTCATGTCGATTTCCTCGCTCAGAGCCCATTTGAAAATTTCGCTGGCGGCCGCGGTAGAGTATGCAGACGGGCCGTCACATCTTTTCGCCGGGCAACTTGCTGGCCTGCTTGACCCAGTCGGCGAACTGGGCTTCGTCGAGCTGGCCTTCATGGATGTCGAGGTAGCGCACATCCTTATGCTTGGACGTCCTCGGCGGCAGGGGCTCCAGCTCAGCGCCGCGGAAGAACGCCACCTTGACGTATTTCGCGAAGACATGGATGCCGAGGAAGTAGGTCCCCTCCTCCACGCCGTACATGGGCGAGTTCCATTTCACCGCTTTCAGCACGCCCGGAACGGAGCGCTCGATGATGGCGTCAAGGCGGCGTCCGACGTCGCTTTTCCAGCCCGGCATCGCGGCGATGTAGGCCTGCACTGGGGCATCGCCATAGCCCTTGGCGATCTGCGGGTTGCCGCCCGAAAGGAGCACCGGCTCCCCGGCCGCCTTCTTGGCGGTGGCCTTCTTTGCGGTCTTCGCCGATGTCCTGGATGTCTTGTCGGCCACTGCGCTCACTCCTATCCGCCGGTGGGCTGCCCCCACCATTTAGCGGCATAGGGCAGCGCGAACATATAAAGACCGCTGAACAGAAGCAGGAAAAGCGGCAGCAGCGGCGAATAGACGAGCCAGGCGGGCGGCTGTCCTAGCGCCATGGCGGCGAAGTTGGCGACGACGGTCACTGTAAAGACGATCGACAGCCAGCGGTGGGGCTGTCGAATCCATTTGCTCCAGTTCAATGGGACCTCCTCTGGAAACGGGGCGCAGCACTCACCGGCGGCCATGCCGCCGGCAGCTACCAGGCCGGCTGGATGATTTGAACGAGGTTGCCGCAGCTGTCGTTCACCTGGGCGATGGTTGCTGCGGTCACGTCGGTTGGCGGCATGGCGAACTCGGCGCCCAGTGTCTTCATGCGCTCGTACTCGCTCTTGACGTCGCCGGTGTGGAGCATGAGCGCGGGTTGGCCCTGGGCAAACATGGCTTGCTGGTAGGCCTTGGCCGCCGGGTTGTCGTTAACAGCGAGCTGCAGCTCAGGTCCATCCGGGTCTTGCGCCGACGCCACGGTCAGCCAACGAAACCCGCCATTGCTGACATCCGTCTTCTTAGTCAGGCCCAGCACCTCGGTATAGAAGCGCAGGGCCTTGTCCTGGTCGTCCACATAGACGCTGGTCAACTTGATCTTCATCGGTACTCGCTCCGTTTTCTCAAGACTTTGGCCTGAATTTGTGCCGGCGGGTTTCAGAGGCTGTTTGATAACTCGCTGTGGTAAGTCAAATGGCGGTGATTTCGAGAACCGGAGTGGAGCGGACATTCAGGTCCGTGAGCACCGGAAGCGCAGAAAACGCCGTCAGTTGGCCGCCGCAGTAGAGTTAGCGAACGGTCTCTCAGTCCATCCGCGCAACCACCTGTTCCAGCGCCGCAATGAACTGCTTCCAGCCGACCGTGGCGCCGCGGTAGTAGGGCGTCTGGTCTGGCCGGAAGCCCGACTGCTCCATGCGCAGGCGGGTCCCCGCGCCGGCTGGAGTAAGCGTCCAGGTGACGACGCTCTTCAGGTCCTTGGTGTCCCAGGTGTAAGTCAGCGTCCTGTTCTGCTCGACCGTCTGGACCTGGCAGTCCACGGTGCCCCAGGCAGCAGCGACATTGAAACGGTGACCCACATCCGGCCTGAAATCGTTCTTCATCAGCCACTCCTCGATCAGGTGTGATTGGGTGAGCGCGCGCCAGAGCTTTTCCGGCGGATAGGGCATTTCCCGCTCGACAATAACGGAGCGGGTTTCAGTCGACGTTTCGTTCATTGGTCCATTCTTTTCAGCAGGTCTTCGAGGTCGTCGAACCGGCTTTCCCAAAACCCGCTCATCTCTCTCGTCCAGTCGGTCAGCGGCGCCAGCGCATCGATCTCGGCGCTATAGTGCGTCTGGCGGCCTGCGTGGCGGTCGCGCACCAACCCGGCCTGCTTCAGCACGCCCAAATGCTTCGAGACCGCCGGCTGCGAGATCCCGGCTCGCGCCGTAAGCGCGCCCACCGTTTGCTCGCCTTCCCTGCACAACCGCTCGAAGATGGCCCGCCGGGTCGGATCGGCGAGCGTTCTGAAGAGCATGTCGTGAGCGTTCGGCATCGGCAATCAATAACCCATGGGCTATGGATTGACGTATAACCAATGAGATATGCGTCAGTCAAGCATGATTGAAAAGCGCAGTCGCCCGCAGCTGCTGATCTCCCCCCTTTTGAGAGGGAGATGGCCGGCAGGCCAGAGGGGGGGGCGAAGGGACGCAGACGCCTCCGCCCACCTCCCCCTTGTGGGGAGGTCGCGCCGCAGGCGCGGGTGGGGGTAACGGCCAACAAACATCCCGAGCCGAGGCAGGGAAGCTGGCCGCACCCGCCTACCCCTCGTCGGCGCTTTGTTCCTCGAAGCCGAGCAGGTTCCAGCTCTGGCGCATATGCGGCGGCATCGGCGCGGTAACGTCGATGAAGCCCTTGTCGGGATGCGGGACGACGATGCGGCGGGCGTGCAGATGCAGGCGGTTCTGCATGCCGCCGGGAAAATCCCAGTTGGTGTCCGCCTCGAAATATTTGGGGTCGCCGATGATCGGGCAGCCGATATGGGCGGCATGCACGCGCAGCTGGTGGGTACGGCCGGTGTAAGGCTCCATCTCCAGCCAGGAGAGCGACTGCGCCGCCTGCTCGACGACGCGGTAATAGGAGACGGCGTGGTCGGCGCCCTTCTCGCCATGCTTGGCCACCCGCATGCGGTCGCCGTCGGGTGTCGGCTCCTTGACCAGCCAGGTCGAGATCTTGTCCTCGCGCTTCGGCGGCACGCCCTTCACCAGCGCCCAGTATGTCTTCTTGGTCTCGCGGGCGCGGAACGCCTCGGCAAGCTTCATGGCGGCGAGCCGCGTGCGCGCGACGACCAGCACCCCCGACGTATCGCGGTCGAGGCGGTGGACAAGCCGCGGCTTCTCGCCCTTCTTGTTGCGCCAGGCTTCCAGCATGTCGTCGACATGGCGCGACACGCCCGAACCGCCCTGCACCGCCAGCCCCGCCGGCTTGTTGAAGACGAACACCTTGTCGTCCTCGTGCAGCAGCATTTTCCTGAGCACATCCGCGTCGTCCTGGTTGCGGATGGAGTGGCCGGTGAGTTGGTCCTCCCCCTTGCGGTCGACGCCGAGCGGCGGGATGCGGATCAACTGGCCGGGCTCGACCCGCGTGTCGGTCTTGGCGCGGCCGCCGTCGACGCGCACCTGGCCGGAGCGCAGCAGCTTCTGCAGCTGGACGAAACCCAATCCGGGAAAGTGGGTCTTGAACCAGCGATCGAGCCGCATGCCCGCCTCGCCGGCCTCCACCGCTATCTGTTCCACGCCTGCCATTTTTTTCCGCGCCTTTCCGTCCAAGGGGGCGGAATAGCATCAAGAAAAACTTCTTGCGAGCCACAATCCCAAAAACAGCGCCACGATCGAGACGATCACGCTGCCCAGCGCATAGAGGAAGGCCGGAAAGACCTCGCCACGCTGCCAAAGCACCGCGAAATCCAGCGAAAAGGCGGAGAATGTGGTGAAGCCGCCGAGAATGCCGGTGGCGACGAAGAGGCGCAGTTCGTTCGACGCATTGTAGCGCCGCGCCAGGAGTTCGATGAACAGGCCCATGGCGAGCGAGCCGGCGACGTTGATGGCGAGCGTTCCCCACGGAAAGCCGGCGCCGACCAGCCGCAATGCGGCAAGGTTGACCAGATGGCGAAGCGAAGCGCCGACGGCGCCGCCGACCGCGACAAGCACGAGATTGAACATGCGCATCTTCCTGCCCGCTCCGCCATGAAGCGTCAACCGGGGGGAGAGGATGCGCCGGCCACAAGCTCGACGCCCTTCCTCTCCCCCGTCGATCGGGGGAAAGGTGCGAAGCGGATGACGAAAAGCACCGCCACCAGCCATGTCGCCGCGTGCACCGAAAACGGCTTGCCGGTCACTGTCTTCAGCACGACATAGCTGATGAAGCCGAAGGCAAGGCCGTTGGCGATGGAATAGGTGAACGGCATGGCAAGCGCGGTGAGTGCGGCCGGCGTCGATTCCGTCACGTCCGCCCAGTCGATGTCGACCAGTTCGTGCAGCATCAGGCCGGCGACATAGAGCAGCGCCGGCGCGGTCGCATAGGGCGGCACCGAGGCGGCCAGCGGCGAGATGAACAGCGAGGCGAGGAACAGCACCGCGACGACGATCGCGGTAAGCCCGGTGCGGCCGCCGGCCTGCACGCCGCTTGCGCTTTCGACATAGGCGGTGGTGCTGGAGGTGCCGAGCAGCGAGCCGGCGGCGATCGCGGTGGAGTCGGCAAACAGCGCGCGGCCGAGATTGTTGGGCTTGCCCTCCTCGATCAGCCCTGCCCGCTTGGCGACGCCGATCAGCGTGCCGGTGGCGTCGAACACCTCGACCAGCACGAAGACCAGCACGACCTGGAAGATGCCGGCGCCGATCGCGCCCACCAGATCGAGCTGCAGGAAGGTCGGGGCAAGGCTTGGCGGCGCCGATACGACGCCCTGGAACGGCGTCAGCCCGATCAGGATGGAAAGCACGGTGACGGCGAGGATGCCGATCAGGATGGCGCCGCGCACCTTCAGCGCGTCGAGGCCGGCAATGATGAAGAAGCCGAGGATGGCAAGCAGCGGGCCGGGCTGGCGCAGGTCGCCGAGGCCGATGAGCGTGGCCGGATTGTCGACCACGATGCCGGAGTTTTTTAGCGCGATTATGCCGAGGAACAGCCCTATGCCGGCGGCGATTGCCGCCCGCAGCGAATGCGGAATGCCGGCGATCAGCCAGGAGCGCACGCCGGTGATGGTGAGCAGGAAGAAGATGACGCCCGAAATGAACACCGCGCCGAGGGCCTGCTGCCAGGTGAAGCCCATGGCGGCGACCACGGTGAAGGCGAAGAAGGCGTTGAGGCCCATGCCCGGCGCCATGCCGATCGGCCAGTTGGCGACCAGGCCCATGACCAGCGAGCCGATTGCGGCGGCCAGGCACGTGGCGACGAACACCGCGTTGCGGTCCATGCCGGTGGTCGACAGGATGTCCGGGTTGACGAAGATGATGTAGGACATGGTGAGGAACGTCGTCACACCCGCGATCACCTCGGTGCGCACGCTGGTCTTGTGTTCCGTCAGCCGGAAAAAATTCTCGAGCATGATACCTCCCGGTAGAGCCGCGGCGGTGCGCGGCGTTGCCGAAGCGTGGGTCCGACGGCCTTTTCTCAAGCCAAATCACGACGGGCGCCTGATTGCCCGGCCGGCGGCCGGCAATCGCGCTTTCCACGCATCCTCCCTGCGTTCACTTGGCGCGTTTACCGACGCCAGCGCAAGGCGGCCTGGTTTGAAGGAGTTTCAAGTTTTTTGCTGCGAACGGTCTTAGCCTGACGTTCGTTCAGTGCCTCGCTTCCACGCCAGCCCTCCAAGTACAATTGCCTGAAAACAGCAACCGTAGTAGCATCTCATCGGTACGTCCTGTCGATGGACGAACGAATTGCTTGCCGTTGCTACAGCGTGACTGAGGCATCGAAAATGACCATGAAACGGCGAAATTTTATTCTTGGCCTGGCTGCCGCTGCTTCCATCCCGATACTTCCGGCCACACGAAAGGCATATGCGCAGCAGGCGGGCAGCTTCATCGGCAACGTGACGGCCAGGTGGAACGCTGACGGCCGCGAGATGACGCTGATCGAACCGTTCGGTTACATCGACCCGAGCGGCAAGGCCTGGGAGGTGCCGGTCGGCACCACCGTCGATGGCGCCTCCATCCCGCAGTTCTTCTGGTCCATTATCGGCGGCCCGTTCGACGGTATGTACCGCAACGCTTCGGTGGTCCACGATTTCTACTGCCAGGTGAAGACCCGCCCCTACCGCGACGTCCACCGCGTCTTTCGCGACGCGATGGGAACGTCCGGCGTATCGGAGAGAAAGGCCTTTCTGATGTACCATGCGGTCAACCGGTTCGGCCCGCGGTGGGACAACGTCACGGTCGATCCTAAATGCCTGGTGATCGACGATCATTACGATTTCGCGGCATGCAGCCGCAACGCGGCCCCGGCCCTGCCGGTGCCTGAACTGAACCGGGAAAACCTGCAGGCGTTCATCGACGACGTCGAGGGCAATGTGGATGAACAGGATATCGCCACCCTGCGCGATTCGCTCTCCGAAGTGAGATAGTGCATGTCGCCCGAAAGTGTCCTCGGTTTCGGGAGAAACGACATACACAAACAGGCTACGGCGCTGCCGCCGAATTCGGCGCGCGCTGTAGGAACGAAGGTTTGACCCTCCGCCGGCGCATATCGATCCCCAGCCACGGGCCGGTTCCGGCGCTGGCGGCAAGTGTGCTGCTGGCTCTGCTTGTCATCCTGCCGCTTGCGGCGATCGACGCACAGGCCGGCGATATTGACACCAACCGCACCGCCGCTTGCGACGTGCGTTTTTCCGGCGAGATCGAGCAAGGCGACGCCGACCGGCTCATTGCGGCGCTGAATGCAGTCGATAATAAGATGCCGCCTGCGCCGCGCCCGCAGATCGAGACGGAAATAGGCTACTGGAGCGGGATTTTCATTCCGAGGCTTTGTCTCGACAGCCAGGGCGGCGTGTTCACCGAAGCGGTGAAGTTCCTGAAAGGCACGCTTTACAGCGTCAGTTTTGCGTCGGTGGTGGAACCGCTGGCGGAGTGTTATTCGGCCTGCGCGCTGATCTTCCTCGGCGGGCATTTGAATTCGGGCGACGGCTATTTCGAGCAGTATCGGCGTCTCGACACCACCGCACAGCTCGGCTTCCACGCGCCTTATGTCGCGCCCGCGGCGACGGAGATCGTCGACCCGGAAGTTGTCGGCCGCTCCTACCGTAACGGCGTCGAGGCGGTCGCGGACCTGCTCGACCTCAACGACGAACTGTTTCCGCGCAGCCTGCTCGCCGAATTCCTGCGCGTCGGCGCCGACGAGTTTTTCAGGATAGATCAGGTCGGGCAACTGGCGGCGTGGAAGATCGGCCTCACCGGCTACCGCCGCCCGAACGCCATGACGGAAAAACAGATCGAGTATGTCTGCAACAACCAGCGCATGCGCGACGTTCCTCAGATCTATCAGGAGTTCGCGTCCGCCGATGAAGAGCCGGAACAGGACTCTCCGGCGATACCGCTCAGCGAGAAAATGGCGGTGCGCGGCGAAGAGACCATCGAGGGCGTCGCCGGCTGCACCGTCCGGGCACGCCTCTATGGCGGCGTCCTCTTCCTCGACGCGGAGACGCAAGGCGTCGACGCCGGCAATTTCGAGGTTCAGAACGATGGAGAAGGCGACATCATCACCGCGGCCGCCGTCGCGGAAAACATCGCCGCCGTCGATCCCGACGGCTACACGCCGGCCTTTTTCCTGTTCCATCCCTCCACCAAGATCAGGACGCTGAAGGGTCGCGCCTCCCCGCCAGCCCAACCCTCCGCCGCATCGACGCGGGATTCCACCGAAGCACTCGGCCACGCGAGCCTGTGGGACCACAACGGCTCTACCATGCGGCTTGAGAAAAACGCCGGAACGCTCAGCATGACTTACGAAAACCCGCGCAAGGGCATGCGCCAGGTCGGCGTGCGCAAGGGTGACAACCTGTTCACCTGCAGCCGCGACGGGGATGGCCTCTCCTGCGTCTCGCGAATCTTCCACCCGCGCTGCGGCAGGCATGATTTCCCCGCGCAGGTTGAATTGTCGGGCGACGGCAAAAGCATCCGCATCCAGGGAGAAGCGCCGGGTTTCGATAGCGCCTGCCAGCAGACCTCAAGCAAACCGCAGGATTGGGCGTTCACCTACCTGTCTCCTGCACCGTGACCCTGCACGGCTTGCGGGGCTGCAAAGGCCCCGTGATCAACACGACCGAGGGCGCGCGTGCGGTCGACTGCATTAAGGCCGAGGACGATTGATACCCAGGCATAGGATCTCCCACGCGCCAATAATACAGCGACAGACAAGAGGCACAGCCGCAGTTCGCTGCCCAAGCGGCGCCTTCCGACGATTGTGCGCGATCACCCATACTCGCAACTGGTCCGCCATAGACCTTCGCATAACCTGACCAACGCTTCCGTTCGATGGCCGTGCAGGCCGACGCGGCGCAACCTCCTCCGCAGACGCCAGGTGGCCGATACGGCCGTGATCAAGACGGGTCAACAGGAGAGAAACATGAGCTTAGCGGAGCAGAAGGAGACAAAAATGAACTTGCACAACACCTCACAGCCCTCGGTCAAATACTGCGCCGACAAGGTGAACGCGAAGTACATCCACGGTAGGCCAGAGCACGAATTGGTTCCGTCGCGCTATGTGCTGAAGGTCGGCACGATCGAAGTGACGGTGGTCAGCGATGGGGTGCTGTCGCTGCCAGGCGCGATGTTGGGCCACAATGCCGACCCGGCCGTCCGGGAGGCCTGGCTGGAGGACAAGTTCCTGCCGCCGGATGTTCTCGAGTGGGCGCTGAACGTGGTCGTGGTGCGTAGCGGCGGCCGGACCATACTCGTCGACGCTGGGATAGGGGCGGAGTTCCCGGACTTGAAGCGGGCCGGACAACTGGTCCGGCGACTGGACGACGCCGGCATCGATCTCTCATCCGTGACCGACGTGGTGCTGACCCACCTGCACATGGACCACATTGGCGGGCTGCTCATCGACGGGGTGAAGGAAGTGCTGCGTCCGGATCTGCAAATCCACGTGGCGGCCGCCGAGGTCGAGTTCTGGGAGGCGCCCGATTTCTCCCACGTCTCCATGCCGCCGGGGTTCCCGGATGCGCTTCGGGAGTCGGCCAAGCGTTTCTTGAAGGAGTACCGCAACCAGCTGCGGACGTTCGAGGACGAGCACGAGGTGGCGCCGGGGGTGCGCGTCCAACGCACCGGCGGCCACACTCCCGGGCACAGCATCGTCCGCCTGGCGTCCGGCGCCGACCGGCTGACGTTTGCCGGCGACGCCGTGTTCCAGGTCGGGTTCGAGCACCCCGACTGGTACAACGGCTTCGAGCACGACCCCGAGGAAGCGGCCCGCGTCAGGGTCCGTCTTCTGCGGGAGATGGCGGCGAACCGCGAGTCACTGTTGGCCACTCACCTGTCGTTCCCGTCCGTCTGCCATGTGGCGGTCGACGGCGACGTCTTTCGTTGGGTGCCAGGCCCCTGGGAGTACTGACCGCTTGTTGGGTCAGGGCCGAACGGGAGCCTTCGCACCATGATCGTCTGTTCGTGCAACGTGTTGAGTGATCGGGATGTCCGCTCCGCCGTGGAGGCGGAGCGGACGCGCTCGACCAGCCGGGTCTATGGCTGTCTCGGCTGCAGCGCCAAGTGCGGCCGCTGCGCGCGCACCATCCGCCGCATCATGGACGAGGCGCTTGGCGGCGCGCTACCTCCTGCAACTGCGGGCGCGCAGTCCTCGCAACCCTGACTCTGCCGCCGCCGGACGGCTTGGTCTTCGTCTGGCGACGGCGGCGCGCCTCTAATGCATGTCGCCCGAAAGTGTCCTTGGTTTCGGGGGAAACGACATGCACAAACAAGAAGTTACAGCGCGACCGCCGAATCCCATTCGGCGCGACGCGCTGTAGTGACGTGTCGACTGCCACAGGAACGTCGGAGCGGTTCAAAGCGCAATGGCTGTGTCTTATCCCATTCCCGGCAACGAATATGAGCGCAACGAAGCAGTTCGCTCATACCGGATCATGGATTCTCCGCCGGAGATCCTCTTTGATGAAATTGGAGAGATAGCCGGCCAGATCTGCGACTGCCCGATTTCCTACATCAGCTTCATCGAGGGGGATCGACTCTGGTTCAAGAGCAGGTACGGGCTCCCGGCCGATTTCCACGGTTGTCCGCGTGAGATAGCCTTTTGCTCGGTGACGGTGTGTGGGGCCGATTTGGTCCTGTCTTGCGACATGACGCAGGATGATCGTTTTCGTAATTTCCCATTGGTGGTGAACGAGCCGGGCTATCGCTTCTACTGCGCGATGCCGCTGATAACGCCCCAGGGCTACGCTCTTGGGACAATCTGCGTGCTGGACACGCGCCCACGAGAACTGAGCTTCGCGCAGCAAGAAGGCTTGCGGCGCCTTGCACAGCAACTGGTTGGATTGCTTGAACATCGGCGGCGGGTAATCGAACGCGACGAGGCGATGCACGAACTGGACGCTGCTCACGCAGCGCTCGCTGCGGAGAAGGCCAAGACCGAGCACCTGCTTGCCAGGATATTGCCTGAAACCATTGCCAACGAACTCAAGCGGAATGGCAGGGTCGAACCGCAATTCCACGCTTCAGCGACCGTACTCATTGCCGATGTCAAGGGTTTCACGGGCTTCACCCGCGGCGCGGAGCCGGCATTGTTGATCAACATGCTGAACCGGTATTTCGCCGGCTTCGATGAAGCGATCGAGCGAAGCGGGCTGGAGAAGTTGAAGACGATCGGCGATGCCTACATGGCCGTCGCGGGAGTACCCGTCTTTCGAAAGACGCACGCAATCGACGCCTGCCTTGCGGCGCTCAGGATGTTGGCTGTGGTGGACAGACTCCGGATCGAGCGACAGAAGCTGCGGCTTCCACACTTTGAGGTTCGCATCGGTATCCATTCCGGCCCCATGATTGCCGGTATCGTGGGCACGCACCGCTTCACATATGATGTTTGGGGTGACACCGTAAACGTGGCCGCGTTGATGGAAGCCAACGGCGAAGCGGGAGCGATCAATGTCTCGGAACGCGTCTTTCACAGCGTGGCGCCTTATTTCAGCTTCGTTGATCGCGGTCAGGTGGGGGTAAAGCACGGACAGTCGCTCCGGATGTACTTCCTGGATCGCATCTCCCCGGATTACGCCGCGGATCCGGCCGGTCGTGAGCCAAACGAGCGGTTCTTCGCCAGGCCGGAAGTCAGCCTCACCCCATTGCCGAGTTAAGCGCCCCCTCTTCAGGGCTTGTCCTCCAGTCACAGCGAAGAACGCGCCACCAGGATCACGCCGCCCTGGAGGCCGGAAGGCCGACCGGTCCATGCCCGTAAAGACGCTCCGGCGCTGTGCGCCTTGGCCATCCGGCGCAGCCTTTCATTTAGGAGCCCATAGACCAACGTATCGGACGCACGCGTCCTCGGCACGATGGTCCGCACCCTGGAAAGGCTGGCATGGTTGGGCCTCTTCGCAACTCGACCAGGGAGCATCCGAAATGACGCTTGGATTCGTTCGTTCAAAGATGCAGCAGATCCTCCAGGGGCTCCGCGCCGTCGACACGACGACGCAGCCAAGGCGTGGCGACGGCGTCGACGGGTTCGCTCGCGCGACCGTTCGGCCGATCTACTCACGCAACGGGATCAGAGTGTCCGTCGGGCCAAGGAAGGTTCGCGACCGCGAGTGAACCCGCTCATCCGTGGTGAAGGCAGCCGGCCAGGGAGCGCCGGCCGATGTCTCAAGCTCAAACGCGAAGGAGCGCAAACATGAAAGACGATTTCCCTTCCCCTTCAGGAGCATCGCGCCGTGACGTCCTGTTGGGCGCGGTGGCCACCACTGTTGCAGCCGGACTGCCGAAGGCAGCACCCGCACAGGCGGCGCAGAAGCAAGACTTTCCCTCCTACAGCTCAAGCAAAGGATCAAAGACCGTGAGCACGATCACCACCAAGGACGGTACGGAAATCTATTACAAGGACTGGGGTCCAAAGGACGCCCAGCCGATCGTCTTTCACCACGGGTGGCCACTGAGCGGCGACGATTGGGATACGCAGATGCTCTATTTTCTCGACAAGGGCTACCGCGTCATCGCCCATGACCGGCGCGGCCATGGCCGCTCGGCGCAAGTGAGCCACGGTCACGACATGGATCACTATGCCTCCGATGCTGGCGCCGTGGTCGAGCATCTCGACCTGAGAAACACGGTTCACGTCGGTCACTCCACCGGCGGCGGCGAAGCGACCCACTACGTCGCTCGGCATGGTCAACCTCAAGGCCGCGTTGCAAAGCTCGTGCTCATCGGCGCGGTGCCACCGATCATGGTGAAGACGCCGGCCAACCCCGAAGGACTTCCGGTCGAAGTGTTCGACGGATTGCGCAACTCGCTCGCCGGGAACCGTGCGCAGTTCTATCTCGATTTCGCGAGCGGTCCCTTTTACGGCTTCAACCGGCCGGGCGCGAAGCCAATTTCGGGCGTCATTGAGAACTGGTGGCGGCAGGCCATGATAGGCAGCGCGAAAGCGCAGTACGACGGCATAAAAGCCTTTTCGGAAACCGACTTTACCGACGATCTGAAGGCCATCACCGTGCCGACGCTCGTGATGCACGGTGACGACGACCAGATCGTCCCAATAGCCGACTCGGCACTGCTCTCGGCAAAGATCCTGAAGAGCGCGACACTGAAGGTTTACGAGAAATTCCCGCACGGCATGTGCACGACCAATGCCGATACGGTGAACCCGGACCTGCTCGCCTTCATCAAGTCATAGGCTTTCGCCGCGTCCGCTTGGTGAGAGCCAGATCGCCGGCCGCCCCCCTCCCCGGCCGGCGATCACCCATCTTCAACCGTAACTGGAGTGTATCCCATGATTAGGACCATGCTTTACAGCACCGCTGCTCTCGCGGCCTTCATCGCCACCGCCGCGCTGGCCGACGATTCGGCGGGCTTGCCGAAGAATGTGAAGCTCGTCTACGACCAGCCGCTGCCCAACGTCCCAGGCAAGAGCATGAGGGGCGTGCTCGTGGAATACGAACCCGGCGGCAATTCGCCCGCGCATCTCCATCCCAAGTCCGCCTTCATCTACGCCACGGTTCTTGAAGGCGCGATCAAGAGCCAGGTCAACGACGGGCCGGTGACTACCTATCGCGCCGGCGAAAGCTGGTCCGAATACCCGGGTGATCGCCACAGCGTCAGCCAGAATGCCAGCGCGACCGAACGCGCGCGGCTGCTTGCCGTCTTCGTCGTCGACACCGGCGAGACGGAATTGGTGCTTCCCTACGAAGAATGAGGTCGGAATTCATCGCCTGTGCGAATGGGAAAAGCGGTGCGCCGCCGGAGCGTTTGAAGCGCTCGGCGGCATGGCCACTCGACCAAGGATGGCTGTAATGCTTATTGAGAAACTGCATCCCTTGACGTCGTCGCGCCTTGCGGTGATCGACTTCGATGCAACCGTGCAGGTGGCCGCCCTTTCGCTTTCCAGGCCCGGCATCGGCCTCGTGGTTGTGTGCAATGCCGGCGGAGGCGCGGAGGGCGTGCTCAGCAAATCGGACCTCGTACGCCATCTCACCGGCCCGATGTCCTCGACGCCGTCGGTGGCCCACCTTATGAGCAGATCCATCATCTCGTGCAGTCCGCAGGACGATGTCCATGATGTATGGCAGACCATGACTGCGCGAAGCCTGCAAAACCTTCCGGTGATCGACGCCGGCGCCAGGCCTCTCGGCATACTGGACATACGCGACGCGATGGAAGCCCTGTTCAAGCAGGAAGAAATGCAGGAGCGGATACTCATGAACTATGTCACCGGCGTCGGCTACCGCTAGAGCATTTTGCAGCCAAATGGAATCATTTGGCGGCCGCATAAATGCGGCAAAACAAATAGTTAGAGCGAGTTACCGGTTCTGAAAAAACCGGTAACTCGCTCTAACTGGCGCGCACGAAAACGCTGAATTCATCTCGACCGTGCTGCTGCTGTGGGCTGAGCACTCCGATGTCGCCGTTCCCGCGCCGTTGTTGCGCCAATAGGGGTGGTGATTGACGCAGCATCGCCCGCGACGGGAGCCGAGATCCAGCCCCAGAATGGGCAAGTCGGCGAGGCGTTGGAACTTACCTTCCCGGCGAGCGATCCGATCGGTGTTCGTTCCGGTACGGACGCGGAACCCGAAAGCTGGCTGCGAGCGAGGTCTTGTCCGCACTTGTTAACAAGGTCGGGAGCCTCCTGCATTGGCCGCGTCGCGGCGCTGGTGGCTGGACCAGACGCGAGAACCCATCGAGCATCGACACGAAGCGAGGCCGCAGTTGCGAAGCTTGCCATCTCATGGCGATGCTTACGGACGCGGGAAGCCGATTAATGGTCCCGGCGCCCGCAATCCCCGCGCAAGCACACATGGGCTTTCGCCGGGTCTAGTTCGCGCCAGGCTCGCGCATCGGCTCGGGCAGCGTTTCCCATGCCCGTATCAACTCGCCGATGGAGGCGGCCTCCATCTTGCGCATGACATTGCCGCGATGCAGCTTGACCGTCACTTCGCTGATGGCGAGGTCGAAGGCGATCTGCTTGTTGAGGCGTCCATGCGCCACTTCATGCAGCACCTCGCGCTCGCGGGGCGTCAGCGTCTCGAGGCGGTCGACATTGCGCTTGACGATCCGGGCTTCCTCGCGCCGCGCCGCGTCCATCGCAATGCCCGCGATCACCGCATCAAGCAGCGTTTG